>NZ_JAMKMS010000001.1 GCF_023634655.1 Vibrio methylphosphonaticus
GCATGAATCTCAAAAAACTAGACTCGAAAAATATCAGATCCTAGCTCGTTTTTTTTCTGCATATAACCTAACAACTCATGTAAAAGTTCCCAAACCAAAGATAGTCGACAGAAATAAAACCCAACAGTTCAAACGTTAGGTCTCATTTAGCCTATGAGTGTGAGGTGGAGGCATATAGATGAAATTAGATAACACAAAGGTGATTGCAGAATTAGAACTAGAGCTTGAGCTACTGCATGCACTGGCGATACTACGCAAAATAAACCTATGGGATGATGGCACACATCACCGTTACAACAAGCACATTGAGCTAATTGCAGCCCAAATAAAGTTGATGGATAGACCCATTAATAGCGTCATTGAACTGTGTTCTATTGAAAGAGAATCGCTCGTCGACCTGCTCATCAGTAGCGATATGAATATCGAAGAAATTCTTTTGTGCATCGAGTTGTTTAACGTCATTTCTGGTTTACTTCTTCCCAACCAATTACATGTTCTACGTTTACAACAAAATCACCTCGATAGGATGCAGTTGAAACTCTTGCCATTTTATCTGGGCTTGAATGATGACCACTGATGAAGCGTGAACACCTTAAATTTTGTTAGGTATATTGTGAGGCCTAACGCCAGCCCTCCGCACTTTTGGTGGGCTGTTTTTTATTATCTACTGATCCCCCTCGTAATCTTCTTTTCCTAGTCTTGCGACAACGTACCCCTGTTTTATACTCAATTTTGAAACGCACTTCTGTTTTATACCAATCAATTAAAAGGAGGCTCTATGAACTGGGTAAATAACAATATGGGATTGCTGACATTAGTTACTGCTATTGGTTCAGTTTGGCTTGGTTGGTATTGCGCCTCATAAATCAGTAGAAATCCCCATTGAGCTACACTTTATCAGCACTATCAATCCAAAGAGAGTCTGATTTTCTGGTATATCATGACATCAGTCGAGGTGGTGATTGAAACTATTGTTTTTAGATTTCAGATAATGTCGTTTTATTCTTCAAATTTAAAAAACATCAATTCATAATTAACTATCATGTTGTAATACAAGGATTACGTGCTGCCAACTGACTCGAACATCACTCACATTTGCACTTCAGAAGTCAGCACGTAATTGTAGGTAAATCGTCTTAGTAATAAGGTTGACAACTAATAGCTATTCACTTTTATTTTTTATAGCATTCAGCATAGAATCAACAGATTTCTGGTGCATTGGCTTTAGAGCATCTGTGTTTGATATAGTATAAACCCATGCTGTTGTATTTAAGTTGCGATGTCCCAATAATTGAGCGACAGCACGAATATCTTTAGACGCTAAGTATTGGTAAGTTGCTGCTGTCCTGCGAAGATCTCTTATCGTAACATGTATTTTTGAGTTCCCAGGATCATAGAATCCTGCTCTTTTTATGATCCTATCCCAAAAGCTACCAACTCCAGATTTGTTTGAAAGAGGCTTTCCTCTGTCCCTTGGGCTAGGAAACACAAACTTTGTGTCCGACGATTCTTCAGCTTGCCTCCTGCGCAATATTTGCATCAATTCTTCACACAATGGGACAACGTGCTCGCGATTACCCTTGTATCGATGAGCTGGGATATACCACAAGCAAGCATCCATATTCAGTTCTTTCCATTCCATCCCAAAGACAGACGACTTCCTTTGAGCGGTAAGTAATAATGCTATTATCACATCCTGGTAGGTTTTTGGTTCTGTTAATGCCGCGCCAAGCAACTTGGCAATTTCATCCTGAGATAGAAAGCGAGTCTTTCGGTATGGTGCTTCTTCCACTTTTTTAACTCTTTGAAAAGGATTAAAAGGCACTCCTGATTTATTAAACATCGACTTTAGTGTCGTTAAGCATAGGTTATGTATTGCGTATCCTTTCTCAGCCCCCTGATTACTAGAAAATCGTGTTGCATCCTCAAATGTAAAGCTACCTATCTTCTTTTTACCTAATATTCCTTTAATATGAATCCTGTAGTATCTTTCTGCTGCTTTTAAACTCTCTTCCCTTTTTGACCCCGTCAACACTTCGTTTTCAAACAGCTTTATGTGTTTATCAAACAGCTCGTCAAACGTCATATTGTCGTAATTTGTGTGTATTTCATATGCACTTGTGTTGCTGTATTCTAAGGCCATTTTCCTAGCGTTTTCGACCGACAAGCTGATGAAGTTCCCCAACTTTTTCTCAACAACTTTTCCATTTATCGATTTTCGAAAATAATAAATTTTTTCACCCGAAGGCAATACATGCAGCTTCAGTCCCGGAACGGATTTGGCCCCACCTTTATCAGAATACTTGACTCTTTTATCAGTAACAGGAAGCGATAATATCGCCGTTTTAGTCATGTTCATATAAGGCATTCATTTCTCCTACTCATCCCTTTTTCATCCCCAAACTCACGTTAAAAGACGTTAAAAATCGTTAAACTAAGTTAACAATCTACAGGAGCAACACTAAGCCCTGAAGCCGACTAAGTACATGTTAGTTAAGAAGAAATAAGAAAGGTTAAGAACCATTAAATTAGATAAACTAATCCTGTCGGGAGCGCCATATTAAAAGGGCTAACAAGTTAGTAACTGCTAGCCCTTTGTAGTTTTCGGCATTCTGCATAGCAAATATGTAGCAGATTATAGCTTGCTACCTAAGCGGCGTTGATCTTATAGGAACTGAATAGCCACCACATCACTAGATGCTAGTTAGCCTCTTTTTATATTGCTTTTCATACTCTACAGGCGACAGTTGATTATTGGAACCATGCCTGAACCGACTCAAGCTCTACCGCCTCTCTCACCCTATTTCAATGAGCTCCATACACTTGCCTTTGTTAGCTTGGCTTATGAACTAATTATTCTGCCAAGACAAATAAGTACCAAAGGAAACACTCATGAAATCTTTACTCATTTTCTACCATTCTCCTAGATTAATAGTCATTAGAAAACTAAGCTCAATCAGCTAGGTAAAGACATTAGGATGTCGACATTGGATGGATAAACTTTGGTAGGCTTATGAATTTAGAACTAACCACAAGGAAATATAAGAACTTTCTAATCGCTTTCAGAAAGGCAGATATTGACGCAAAAAACGGAGCAGAAATAACCGTCAACTTCGAGACTAATCAGTACCATTTTGCATCGCCTAACTTCAAACTTGTCGCCTACACACAAGGCAATACACGTTACAATCTCACGACTTACAATCATACTGACATGCCAAACTCTCTAAACCTTGGCGGCTTAGAAGGCTCTCTTAGAAAGGGCGGTAGTGGATTGACAAAAATGAATGGGGATCTAAGTACGATAGTTGCGGCAACTTCAGAAGCAGCTCGCTCTAAAGTCGTCGAGGCGGCGTTTACCAGAGTACTTTTAGGAAAGACCATAATGCTCCTTCAGTATGAAGTTCTATTCAAAGCTTACAATCAACCTGCGCGATTCAATGGACTTCTAAACCAAGATGGAAGCTATAACAGTACTTGGCGACCACTGAAGAAAGAAGATTACATCCACTTTTTCAGCGCACAAGAATATACAGGTAGTTCAAGTGACATGCTCACCAAATTGGTTGCTTTGTAGCATCGAAAGACAATGTTCATGAAATCAAAAAGAACACGCCAAAAGCGTACTTCGAAGCGTGACGTTCATCCTTTCAACAATCACCGCTGCGTTGAAATCAGTCACAACAAAACAAATCGTTGTTGCTATGGTTGCCTGTCACATGGGTTGAGGAGGTATATTGCCTAGCATTATCCAAGATTGTAACCGCGAGCTTAAAAAGGTGCTGCTCTTCTACCCCGAAGAACAGCAAAATAGTATCGATTGTATGCTGGCCCAACTAGTGTGCTGCGAGATTTTCCTCATTCAGTACCCTATTCTCAATCACTTTAGGGGAAAGAGCTCACCTTGGTATCACGTGCAGAATCTTCGTTACAAATTGCTATCACGGCAAGAAGGGCCGGATTTGATCGGCTATGACCTGCCTATTTTTCAAGGCTGGTCTATGGCAAAAATTGATGATGCGCGAGTCTATGAGAAGCCTATATCCACAAAAGTCTATCGAGCCTATTTAGACTACCAGTATTTTATTGAAGGTCGTCGCTAACGAGATACCCTAGTGACAACTAAAACTCAGCCTCTACCTGAAACGTCATGCGCTCATGGGTGATAGGGTGATCAAGAATCAATAATTCAGCATGCAAATGCAGGCGATTTGCTGTTGTGCCATACAAGTCATCCCCTACTATTGGCATGTGTAATCCAAGAGCGTGGGCACAATGCACTCTTAATTGATGAGTACGCCCGGTTTTGGGTGAAAGGTAAACCTTAGTTCGATTATCTTTGCGCTCAATGACCTGCCATGTGGTTTCAGCGGGTTTACCGTGTTCAAAACAAATCAGTTGGCGCGGTCTATCGTCTAGGTCACCACGCATTGGCAATGCGATGCGTCCTTCATTTTCTTCAAGTACGCCATCAATTAATGCCACATAGCGCTTTTCAACCGTGCGCTGAATAAACTGTTTTTGTAAGCTCTTATTTGCTCGCTTACTGATCGCTATAACCATCAAACCCGATGTCGACATATCCAAACGATGCACGATCAATGGGCCAGTGGCGTCTGGAAACGCCTGCTTCATTCGCAGATAAACAGAATCTTCAATGGTTTTTCCTGGTACCGACAAAAAATCAGCGGGCTTATGCACCACTGCCATGTCCTCATCTTGATAGATAATATCTACGCTCTTACCTTCCGCTGGATTCTTGAGTAGCGGGTTGTCGTCCACCTCTAAACCTTCAAGCATATGCGTAAGAATGGGATGGCACTTACCCTGACAAGCTGGGTAGTAGTTTTTATGCTGTCGGATGGATGACTTCGGTGGTAAGCCCCACCAAAACTCCGCTAAAGCCAATGGTGTCATACCCCACTTAAACGCATATTGTAATAGCTTAGGCGCAGCACACTCCCCTGCAGCAGCTGGTGGTACACCTGGGGTAGTCTTAGCAAAAAGTTCGCCTAAGTTTTTCACTTGACCATTTGCATTCAAAAACTGGTATTGATCAAACAACTGCTGTTGTAGCCCAGCAGACAGTGCTTTACGCGCCTGCTTCAGTGGATTTATCTTGTCATTGAGATCGTTCAATTCGCTCTGTGCCGCAGCGATGCGCGCCTCCCAATATAGCTTAAGATCACGAAGCTGTAGCTTTTCTATCACGCTTGCTTGGCTGAGCTGCTGCTTTAATGCTTGGCGCGCTTCATCCGGTAATTCGGCTGCCTCGGCGCGCTGGGCTTTTCTAACTTTACGTCCTTCAACCATCTGACTACGATGGGCTTTTAGTGCATCATCTGCCGCTTGTGTGACTTCTTGTAGTGTTAAGCGAACGCTAGCAAGTTCTGGTGCAGCTTCAAGCGCATTTATTTGACGACTATATTGATTAATTTCATCCTGCCCTGCGTGAAAGAAACTATCTGCAGCTAACATATCGAATACTGGTGGCACAAAGCCCGGCAGCAAATTCTGTTCAGCGACTTTCCCCGAAAATGCGGATAGATAACCCATTTCACCTTGGCTATTTTTAACCACCAGCACGCCAAACATTTTGCCAACGGCCCCATCAGTATTTCCCTCCAGGCCAAAGTTATGTTGCCATTCTGATTGGGTACTGAGATGTTGCTGTAGCTCTTGCGCAGCCAATAGACTTAACGGATGAGGCGTATAATAAAATGGATAAGTGAATCGCTCCGGCAATGAGAACTCAGCAATTGGCGTCTTAAAGGGCGTGAAACAGGATTCTGAAATGTGCATATGGCGCTCTATATCGAATATTAGCCCTATAGAGCGCAACGCTGCATGGGCATGAAAAGCTGGCAATTCTAACGGTTAAGTGCAGTAAGATCACTACTCAATCTTTTGAAGTGTCTAAGTCACTGATTTTATGCCGGGGCGCGCGCTCATCTCACACAAGCAGTGAACCAATCTCTCTTTTTTACTTTCTATTCCCTCCCTGCGAAACATTTCTACTTCAGTTTCCACAAAAATCGAGCTGTGTTACCCAAATCGCTTACGCCATGATATCGCGTAAGATCTTAAGATCATTTTACTATATAACTAAACCACTGTTTTTAAGATTAAAAAATGAAACAAATCTCACCAACAATTTATAATGCATTGTCACGGCAGTCGTGTATATAATTATAGAGAGTTAAAAAATCACGTTGTACTAGGTAACATTGAATGTTAATAAAGAAAATGGACGCTCCAAAAGATATGCAAGTCGGTGCGTTTTTTGAAACCAAAAAACATGGTTCCGTCATAATCGTTGAGTATTACAATACTCACACGGTTATCGTTGCGTTTGAAAATACAGGAAATATTCGAGCGACCACAGCGGCAAAACTTCGCAGCGGTCAAATAACCGATCGCTCTGTTCCTCCTCAATCCTCTATGGTAGGAAGAAAATATGAATCGTTAAAACACGGTTTATTAACCATTAAACAAGTAGAATCTGAAAACATCGTTGTTTTAGAAAATGAAAGCGGTGAAGAAGTGAGAATGTTACTCCCTGCTGTTCAAAAATTGAAAGAACAAATAGAAGAAGAGTTTGAAACTAACGAAGAACTGGAATTACCGACGTCTCTTAGTGCACTAACAAAACGAAATAAGAAAACAAAAGATGTTAACTCACTTCTGAAAAAAATGATTACAGAATATGGCAAGTAAAACCTATTACTCCATATAAGCAACTGCACACAAGACTTAGATCACACTTTATTTCCTCCCTAAAAAATTAGCATTAAAATCCCTAGTGACCACCAAATTTTATTTTTTACCATTTGGGGTTATTCGCCATTTAGTGTGACCCTGGTCACAAGAGCATTTTGACTTTGTGAGCCAGGTCGATATCAATCATAGAGATTTTAGGTAACATCCTCTCCATCAAGACGTGAAACACTTATTTTTAGATCAACGAACCCTACAGAGATATATTATGAAAAAGATTATGGTTGTATGCGGAAATGGCCTTGGCACTTCATTAATGATGGAAATGGCAGTTAAAGAAGTTGTAAAGAAAATAGGCTTAGAAGCTGAAGTTGATCACGAAGATCTGTCATCAGCGGCGTCAACTAAGGCTGATATTTGGGTTGCTGCAACCGATGTTGCCTCTCAACTTGAAGACGCTGGTAAAACAAACATTATTAGTCTAGCCAATATCTTTGACAAGGCATCAATTGAAGAGCAATTAAAAGCAATCATCTAAGGTAATATATAATGGCTAACTTTTTTGAATTTATGCTTGGCTTATTAAAAGAGCCAGCAATAATGGTTGGACTTATTGCTTTCATAGGCTTAGTTGCTCAGAAAGCAGATGTTTCAACCATTCTAAAAGGCACGATTAAAACCGTAATGGGTTTCCTAATTTTAGGGTTTGGTGCTGGCGCTCTAGTTGGCGCTTTAAATAACTTTTCCGTAGTATTTACAGAAGCGTTTGGCGTAAGTGGTGTTATTCCAAATAACGAAGCTATTGTTGCTTTAGCACAAGAAGCATTTGGCTACGAAATGGCTTTGATCATGTTCTTCGCTTTCGTTGTTAATATTCTCTTAGCTCGTTTTACACCGCTTAAGTATATATTCTTAACAGGTCACCACACGATGTTTATGTCGATGTTGGTTGCTGTGATTCTTTCTACAGCGGGCATTACTGGCACAGTATTAGTGGCTGTCGGTGCGGTGATCGTCGGTTCGCTAATGGTTATCATGCCGGCGCTGGCTCAGAAGTACACCGAGAAAGTAATGGGTACTGATCAGCTGGCGATGGGTCACTTCTCAACCCTGTCGTACTTGGTTTCTGGTTATATCGGCAGCAAATTTGGTGACACGTCTACCACTACTGAAGATATGAACGTACCAAAGAGCTTAATGTTCTTACGTGATACACCTGTAGCCGTAGCGGTAACCATGGCAATCTTCTTCCTGTTTGCCTCCATTTTTGCTGGCGGTGACTTTGTTGAAACCGTTTCTGACGGTCAAAACTGGGTCGTCTTCACTTTTCTACAATCTCTTATTTTTGCTGGTGGTGTTTACATCGTTCTTCAAGGTGTGAAAATGCTGATTGCAGAAATCGTCCCAGCATTTAAAGGCATTTCCGACAAACTGGTTCCAGGAGCAAAACCGGCTCTAGATTGTCCAATGGTATTCCCAGTTGCACCAAACGCTGTACTCATCGGCTTCTTGTCTTCATTCTCAGCAGGCCTTTTAGCTATGGGCATCCAAGGCATGTTTGATTGGACTATCATTGTTGCGGGTGTTGTTCCTCACTTCTTCGTAGGTGGTGCATCTGGCGTTTATGGTAACGCAACAGGTGGTCTACGCGGTGCTATTCTAGGTGCATTTGCACAAGGTCTATGTATCTCGTTCTTACCAATGCTGCTACTCCCAGTACTTGGCAATATTGGCTTAGAAGCTACTACCTTCGCTGACTTTGACTTTGGTGTGGTTGGTCTTATTCTTGGATGGATTGTGTCATGAGCATTATGAAGTTAATTGGCGATAACATTGTTATCTCTACAGAAACAAACTTAAGCGTTGATGCAGCACTAGACATCACTTGTTCAAAACTTCTTGAACATGGCAAAGTTGAAGCGACCTACTTAGCTGCAATTAAGCAAAAACATCAAGAGATTGGCGCGTATTATGTGCTTGCACCAAAGATTGCAATGCCACATGCTCGTCCAGAAGATGGTGTCAATGAAGCTGCATTGCAAATCACCGTCTTCAAACACGGTGTTGATCTAGAGTCAGAAGATAACGGCGCTGTATATTTTTCTGTCACCTTAGCGGCCAAGGATTCAGACAGCCATATTCAAACGATTATGGCGCTGTCAGAATTGTTCCAAAACGATGAAGACGTTGAAGCAATCATTTCTGCACAAACAACAGAACACATTGCCAACATTTTAGAAAAATACTGATTCAGTCCCCCCTACTGGCAGTATTCAAAGCCCTCAGTTTATTGAGGGCTTTTTTGTACCGACTCACATAATCCTACAAGAAAGCGTGGTTAAAACGCGTATTCTAGATAGATTTTTCAATGTCCATTTATTAGCAGCTTATTTTGCAAATATCGTCATTGAGCATGAAAGATGATAACGCCAAAATGTATGGCAACCTCCAAGCAACCAACAATTAGCAATCTCAGTGCACTGCTATATACTTTACCTTGATGATTGGTATCTGTTACTTGAAGTTGTGATTAGCTCACGTTTAGTTAACGGGGACACTATTGGTTAACGAGGAAACTATTAGTTAACGAGGAAACTATGAAAAAAACATCTATCTTTCTACTTTCGTCCATACTTTTTTCTGCTTCTGCTTTAGCTTCAGAAGAAACAATAAACAAAGAAGCCATGCAAACAACCGCAGGTGGATTTCAAGGCCCATCTGTAGATGACACATTAAGTACTGTCGAAGAAGTCATGAATGCGGGTTGGTTAACCGATGGAAACAAGGTGACTCTCGTTGGCCATATTGTTAAGTCAATGGGAAATGACATCTACACCTTCCAAGATAGTACAGGTCAGATGCCAATTGAAATTGAAGCAGACGAATGGGGAGGCCAAACTGTTACACCAAAAGATAAGGTAAAAATCTTTGGTGAAATTGAGAAAAATGACAGTGAAGCAGCGGTTGAAGCCGACTCTGTGCGTATTATTAAATAGTCGTGCGTAGTATTAAATAGTCGAGTGATGCGTTCTCACCCATAAACCCAGTGAATCTTTGAGGTTCAATGAGAGCCTCAAAATGATATTTTTAGGCCCTCCCATCAATCGACAACGTTGACCTAACAGGTATCACGATTGAATTCGCTCCACTCCTTCATCCCATTGCACTCGCACATTGGGCCATGGTATGTCTCCAGCACTCGCATCTCTCTGTTACTTGAGGTTATAATGCCCGCGCTTTCATCTGGGACATAACTATGATTTCTAAAAACCAATTAAAACTACTTCGTGCATTAGGCCAAAAGAAACAACGCAAGGCGCATGGCTTGTTTTTAGTCGAGGGCGAAAAGAACGTTCTTGAGCTAGTTGGCGCATCGCTTACCGTCAAACAAATCTTTGCCACCAGCGAGTTTCTTAGTGAGAATGCGCAAGCACTCAGCCGTTTTGATTGTATTGAAGCGTCTTTGGATGAGTTGACGAAAGCAAGCAGCTTAGTGAGTAACAACGCCGCTGTGGCAATTGTCGAAATACCAAGCCACGATATTCCTGAAGCAAAAGGATTGATGATTGCCTTAGATGGTGTCTCTGATCCCGGAAACCTTGGTACCATTATTCGCATTGCCGACTGGTATGGCATCAAGCACATTGTCGCGAGTACTGATTGCGCTGATCCTTATAACCCAAAAACTATCCGTGCCACAATGGGTAGCTTTGGTCGCGTTCAAGTTAGCCTGATCGATTTGCCAAGCTACTTGCAGCAGGCAAGCATCCCTGTTTATGGCGCATTTCTTGAAGGCGAAAGCGTCCACAGTACCCAATTCTCTGCGCAAGGTATCTTACTGATGGGCAGTGAATCTCATGGGGTACGGGCCGAAGCGGAAAAACACGTGACAGATAAAATTACCATTCCAGCCTTTGGTGGAGCCGAGTCGCTCAACGTAGCGATGGCGACAGGTATTATTTTAGATAACCTTCGCCGCCAGCATAGCTAGAAACTCTCTATTATATAGACGTCACTTGAATACAGATGTAAGTATCACTTGAATACAAAAAACGCAGTCACTGAGTCAGTGGCTGCGTTTTTTTGTCTGGCACTATATTTATGTTGTATCTAGTAATTGTTCCACAGCGTTATTAACGTGCCCTACGAGGCGAACAGAGCCTGACTATTTTTCTAGCATACCGAGCTTGTTGGGTACGCCATTCCACTTATCGGCTTCTTCCATCGCAGGCTTCACTTCAGTTATGTTTGGCCATACTTCCGCTAGCTCTTCATTCAATGCAATAAACACTTGCTGATCTTCTGACAGCTCGTCTTCTTGGAAAATAGCCTGAGCATCACATTCAGGAACGCAAAGGCCGCAGTCTATGCAGTCTATTGGGCTGATCACCATAAAGTTCGGGCCTTCATAAAATGCATCGGCCGGGCACACCGCTACACAGTCGGTAAATTTACATTGAATACAATTATCTGTTACGACAAATGCCATGGTCATCAGCTCTTGGTTAGTCAGTCAATCAATAGGCAATAAGTGAAAAACCGTACGCGCCTATTATGGAGGGGCGATGATACGGATTCATGGGTAAAATTCAACATCATACCAAGCATAAATTTATCACGTTTTGCATTGCTGCTCTGCCCCAGTGGTTTGAATTAAGTATGACAGACAAAGCAACTTCACGTAAAATGCGCGCCATTGTGAGCGTAGTATCAAATTTGGTACCCCGCTAAGACACCTACTAACACGAGACATCACCATGATACGTTTAACCGAAATTAAGCTTCCTCTTGATCACGAGGAAGACGCAATTCTTGCCGCCATCGCGAAAAAACTCAACATTCCGGCTGAGCAAGTCCTGTCATTCAATATGTTTAAGCGTGGCTATGATGCTCGTAAGAAAAGTAAGATTCTACTGATCTATACGCTCGATGTCGTGGTCGATAACGAAGCTCAGTTGCTCGAGCAATTTACCAATGACCCGCACGTTAAAGTGACGCCGGACATGGAATACAAGTTTGTTGCACAAGCGCCGACAAATTTAACCGAGCGCCCGGTTGTAATTGGCTTTGGCCCTTGTGGCTTGTTTGCTGGTCTTGTACTGGCTCAAATGGGCTTTAACCCAATTATTGTTGAGCGTGGCAAAGAAGTACGCGAGCGTACCAAAGACACCTTTGGCTTTTGGCGTAAGCGCACACTTAACCCTGAATCCAACGTACAGTTTGGTGAAGGCGGCGCGGGTACGTTCTCGGACGGTAAACTGTATAGCCAAGTGAAAGATCCGAAGCACTACGGTCGCAAGGTTATCGAAGAGTTTGTTGCCTCTGGCGCACCAGAAGAAATTCGTTACGTCAGCAAGCCGCACATCGGTACCTTTAAACTGGTTACCATGATTGAAAAAATGCGCGCTAAAATCATAGAGCTTGGCGGCGAAATTCGCTTTAGTACCCGCGTTGACGACATCCACATGGAAGATGGTCAAATTACGGGTCTAACGCTATCTGATGGTGAAAAAATTCAGTCTCGCCACGTTGTTCTTGCCGTTGGTCACAGTGCTCGTGATACCTTTGAAATGCTGCACGAACGTGGTGTTTACATGGAAGCGAAACCGTTTTCTGTGGGTTTCCGTATTGAGCACAAGCAGTCCGTCATTGATGAAGCTCGCTTTGGCAAAAACGCGGGTAACCCTATATTAGGTGCCGCAGACTACAAACTGGTCCACCACTGTAAAAATGGTCGTACTGTTTATAGCTTCTGTATGTGCCCGGGCGGAACCGTGGTTGCCGCGACATCAGAAGAAGGTCGCGTCGTAACAAATGGTATGAGCCAATACTCCCGTGCTGAGCGTAACGCAAACAGCGCGATTGTAGTGGGTATTTCACCAGAGGAAGATTTCCCAGGTCATCCGCTAGCTGGTATTCAATTACAGCGTGAGCTTGAAACTGGCGCATTCCAACTTGGCGGTGAGAACTACGACGCCCCAGCACAAAAAATTGGCGACTTCTTGAAAGGCCGCGATCCAAGTGCACTGGGTGATGTTGCCCCTTCTTTCACTCCGGGCATTAAGCTGACTGATATTTCAAAAGCACTGCCAGAGTTCGCCATTGAAGCGATTCGTGAAGCCATTCCTGCATTTGACAAAAAGATCAAAGGTTTTGCCGGCGAAGACGGCTTGCTCACAGGCGTGGAGACACGTACATCTTCTCCTGTATGTATCAAGCGTGGTAAAGATTATCAAAGCGTAAATCTGAAAGGGTTCTATCCTGCGGGTGAAGGCGCGGGTTATGCTGGTGGAATTTTATCGGCAGGTATCGATGGTATTAAAGCCGCTGAAGCCCTTGCGCTGTCGATGGTAGAGCAAGCGAATAACGCGTAAATTAAACGTCGCTATTCAGCGATGATTCAATAGAGTGACATACGACATGTTCACGAAAAAAGCGATGGTCATTACCATCGCTTTTTTGTATCCGCTCGTGTCATTAAAACTTCCAAGACACACCGAGATCCACCCCAACACCTAAGTCCGCACCGTTATTAAACTTCACTTCGGGAGTGGCAAATAAATCGACATCAAGGTTTTTCACAGGTTCCCAACGAATACCCACTGGCGCATGAATATCAATCGCTTCACTGTGCCAGTTATAACCAACACCACCTTCTACAAACCAACTAATATTGTGCTCTTGCGAAATGGGTTTTTGCATCAACGCCATACCGCCGTTTACGTAGTTGTCGTTAACACCGACGATGATATTGTCGAATTGAAACGTCACCCCTCGTTTGCTATCAACGCCAAGCTCAAATGCGTGAGTGGCTGTTGCCATCATCGCGAAAAAACTAGTAACAACAAACAAAATGGATTTAGTGATAGTGCTTTTCAATGTGGTTTCCTCAAATAGAAACATCCTGTCTATGTTCATCCTGTAATAGTGGTACACCAGGAAAAATAACGGTGCGTTTTACGTGTTCGTTTGATGGAGCAAAGTTTAGAGGAATGACAAAATCGCACTTACCATTTAGCGCCACATTGATATCAAGATCTTTAAGTGCTCTGATAAAAACGGACAGACTTATCGCATCAACCGTAGAAGACAGTAGAAGACAGTAGAAGACAGTAGAAGACCGTAGAATAGTGAATAGTGAATAGTGAATGGTGAATGGTGAATGGTGAATGGTGAATGGTGAATGGTAGCGATAATAAACAATAGTCATGAAAGCCGACCTTATCTCATGTAGGCAAGCTTTCATGCTAAAAACCAGCTTAAATTGATCGACGCGTACTTATGGTTCACAACGCCACTGGCATATTACGACAGGGTTGCGTATTCCTTTAACTCATCATGTGACGCAGTGGTGACGTACTCACCATCTAGATAGAAATCAACACTCTCCTCGCCACTCACACCCAGCAATACTCGTGATTGGCCATTATCATCAACAAAGTTCATTTGAGTGGTATTGCCATCCAGCATAGAGATCTTAACCGGTGCACTTGTTAGCTTCTTATCTATCTTATGGTTCACTTTAATGTAAGAGTTGGCCGGCATATCAGCCAATGCTCTTTTTTTACTAAGGGGGTTAGTTCCAGTCCAAAACTCTATCGAGTTAACAACGAACAGATCCGCCATTGACGTGATTGCGTAAACAGGTGACATCAAGGTATATAGTCCAGCACGAGCATAACGGTTATCAACACCCTTGATGTTCACTTCGTGCATAACAAAACCAGTCGTTGCCATTTGGCCGATACAGCCAGAAAGCATGGAAGCCATTACAGCGGCGGCAATCACGGTCTTAATTTGTTTCATGGTACATTTTCCTTCTTACCTTCATCCATCCAAACATGGCGGGTAAGTTGCGCTAAATATCATCACTAAAAATAATGTCGCCATTATTTATCATCAGCCCCTAAAATGAAGCGGCGCGGGATTATATTCATCGCTTAATAAATGGCAAGCGAATGGGTTGGGCAAGAGCAATCGAGCCATCTCAGTCCGCATCCATAGCGATCGCCCTTAAACAACTTTTCGAAGAGGAATAATATTTATTGTCGTTAATTCAATGAATTAACAATGTGTTTACGCTTTCTTTTATCGAGACTTTCGCACTAAAGCACCAACGGCTGATCTGCCAATTTTTACGTTAAGCAGGCCAAATCCTACAATACGAAGTTTTATGCTTATTGAATCGACCAGCGTTCAAAATTTAAGCAGCCGCTACGTTGGCTGCGGAATAAAAAGTCCTGTTTCGATGCTAACAATGTGTTAGGATGTGCGGCTTTTATGACTCAGCTCACACTTTGCTTGTCGAATAGTGAGAAAACAAACATTGCTGGCTATCACAGCAGCACATGAATAGTGAACTTTTAATGCCAAATTCTAATACTGTCGTAGACTCTTCGGCAGCTTCTCGCTCAGCGTATGACGCCATTCATCCGCCCGAACGACTGAAACAGTTAGCTGATAAACTGGAAAT
This sequence comes from Vibrio methylphosphonaticus, assembly GCF_023634655.1. Taxonomy (GTDB): domain Bacteria; phylum Pseudomonadota; class Gammaproteobacteria; order Enterobacterales; family Vibrionaceae; genus Vibrio; species Vibrio methylphosphonaticus. The sequence continues at coordinate 15,191 of NZ_JAMKMS010000001.1, forward strand.
GAATAATCCAGTGTTTTGGATCAGCGGCTCTTTCCTAACGTTATTTGTTTTACTTGCTCTAACCCACCCTGTCGCCCTCTCTTCTGTTGTCGATTCTGGCTTTCAACTGGCCACGAAATATTTTGGTGCCTTCTGGCAAATACTCCTTCTCGCTAACTTTGTTATCGGTCTCGCACTGTGCTTTGGCAAAACAGGGGATGTTCGACTCGGTGCACTTTCTGCACCAAATGTCGAAAACTTCAAATGGATCTCAATCATCCTGTGTACCTTACTGGCCGGAGGTGGGGTATTTTGGGCCGCAGCAGAACCAATTGCACACTATGTTTCTGCACCGCCTTTATTTGGTTCAGCTGACCCTTACAGCAATGCGATTAACGCGCTGTCACAGTCTTTCGTGCACTGGGGATTTCTTGCTTGGGCAGTGCTAGGCTGTTTGTCTTCTGTTGTGCTCATGCACCTGCATTACGACAAAGGCTTACCTCTTAAGCCACGTACATTACTCTATCCGTTATTTGGCCAGCGAGTGATCACTGGCTGGCTTGGCAATACCGTTGATGCCCTTAGCATTATTGCTGTCGCGGCAGGCACCATTGGCCCTATCGGCTTCCTTGGCTTACAGATTAGTTACGCACTGCAAGAGCTCTTTGGCATTCCAGATACTTTTGCAACGCAAGCAACCGTCGTCGTATTTGCCATGGTGTTCTATACCCTATCGGCATTAAGTGGCGTGAATCGCGGTATCCAGCTCATCAGCCGCTACAATATTATTCTTGCGGCGGCACTTATCGGTTTTATTCTGATTGCCGGTCCAACAAGCTTTATTGTTGATAGTTATGTTCAAGGCTTGGGGCAGATGATTGACCAGTTTGTTCCGATGGCACTTTATCGTGGCGACCCTGAGTGGCTAGGTTGGTGGACCGTGTTCTTTTGGGGTTGGTTTATTGGCTATGGACCAATGATGGCGATCTTTATCGCTCGTATCTCGCGCGGCCGTACTATTCGCCAATTGATCTTGTCGATTAGTATTGCAGCACCTTTGGTGACATGTTTCTGGTTCACCATTGTCGGTGGTTCAGGGCTGGCTTTTGAGCTGGCGACACCTGGCATCATCAAGGCTGGTTTTGAAGGCTTTAACATGCCGGGTGCACTATTGGCGATTACACAACAATTGCCATTCCCGACTCTGATCTCGGTCTTGTTCCTCGTGCTTACTACGACATTTATTGTCACCACTGGCGACTCCATGACTTACACCATCACCATGGTGATCAGTGGTGATGAAGAACCTAATGCCTTAATTCGCGCCTTTTGGGGTGTGATTATGGGTGCGGTCGCGATTGTTCTCATATCAATGGGCAGTGGCGGCATTTCAGCACTGCAATCATTTATTGTAATCACAGCCGTCCCAGCTTCACTGATCATTGCACCAAGTCTTTGGTATGCACCAAAAATAGCCAATAAAATGGCAAAAGCACAAAACCTATAGTTCCGTTTATATAGTTGCATCTAAGAACCTCAACACTATGTGTTGGGGTTCTACTATATATTGGGGGTTCTACTATCTCTGATTTCTATTCCGTTATGTTCTGCTCTTCCTATTTCATTATTACTCGCGTTTTCATTCCCTCGATTTACTTATCATTTCACGTTCACCCCACCAAATTAATCACCCAGAAAATTAACAGACAGGTATGCATAAGCACCTGAAATACATTGCAATATAACACTGCAATGATGGTCAATAATGCTCAGATTCACTGTTAACATCGATGAATATCAATGGCATGATTACCCATAAAATATATGGAACTAAGATCACATTTTCTAGCAACTAGGAAAAAGTGACAGGATGGATACTTTCAGGATGATTTGCATGTGTGGACACAACGAATACTTAGTCAGGGTACGCCGAACAACGTGGCAGAGGCGAATAAAACGAATTAAAGAATTGTATCGTTGCAGAGTTTGTAAGCGGGACCTAATCGTTAAATCACCTTTCCATCACTCCCCTCTGTACACCCTGACAGGTGGGGAGTGATCAACTCTAGATAGCGCGCCATGGTTTGACTTTCTTGCCTAACGCTTGGCTTTGAACTGCTTAGCACTGCTTTTTTTATTTGTGCGTCGGTTTGCTTGCTTATCTCTTTTAGGGCGCTTGCTTTCCTCAGAGGCCGGTTTATCTGTCACTGGAAATCCAGCCAGTTGCTGCAAAGGTAGCGACTTCTCTGTAAGCGATCTAATCGCTTCCAAATACCCCGTTTCACCATGGCAAACAAGTGAAATAGCCAAACCCGATTGACCCGCTCGCGCCGTTCGACCAACTCGGTGCACATACACCGATGCATCAGCAGGTAGCTCATAGTTAATTACCACGGGTAACTGATCCACATGCACGCCTCGCGCGAGCAAATCGGTGGCAATAAGTACTTGCACCTTTTTCTCTTTAAAGGCGTTAAGTGTCTGCTCTCTTTGCGTCTGATCTTTGTTGCCATGCAAGGCGGCAGTAGCAAAGCCAGCCTTAACGAGTTTCTTACACAAAGCGTCGGCATTGTCGCGAGCACCGATAAACACTAAAACCTGCTGCCACTGGTTATCTTTTATCTGTTGAATCAATACATTGGCTTTACTTCCTTTGTTGACTAAATACAAAGATTCTTCAACATGCGTAACGACGCTATTTGTCACGTGACTTTGCACACGCTCTGGATCATTGAGTAACCGTGCGACTTGAGCTTCTAAAGACGGGGGTAAGGTTGCTGAGAACATCATCGTTTGGCGCTGACTAGGTAGTGCGCTCAAAATACTCTGAACATCCGCCCAAAACCCCATATCAAGTAAACGATCCACTTCATCTAACACGACATGTTTTATATTGCTTAGAGAGATAGCTTGCTGTTTAACCAAGTCAAGTAAGCGTCCAGGCGTAGCAATGATGATGGTGGGGTGTTGCTCTAACTGCTGCTTTTGCGCGTTAATATCCACACCACCACATAGCACTAATGACGATTGACATAAGGCCGTAGCCAATGGTGCCAACGCATCATTCACCTGTATCGCCAACTCGCGTGTCGGCACTAAAATGATGGCACCAATCGCATTTAGATTGTGCTGATGACCATCATCACCGGACGATACCATTGCCCGACTCAATTGCTCAATTAACGCTAAACCATAAGCCATCGTTTTACCGCTACCTGTTTGGGCAATCGCTAACACGTCTTTACCTAATAAAGCTGGAGGCCATGCCAAAGACTGAATGTTGGTCGGAGACGAAAATGCACTTGCCATAGCAGCAGAGAGCTTGGGATTAAAATTGAATGTTTTAAAGGACATAATTGAGTTCATCGTAGGAACAAAGTGAATGGATACTTAGGGCTAGACGATAATAAGTCTACAGCAACCTATGGGGAATAGAAAAATAGTTGGTGTCGCAGGCGTGAAAACTAAGCGCTTTTGATCAGCAAAAGACGTTGCACCTTTTGCTGATCAACATACTAGCGTGAAAACTTAATCTTGGTATTCGCTTTTGTCTTCAGGGCGCAGCTGACGCTGTATTGCCATCAAGAAGTTACGCAAGATTTGGTCTTTACATTCACGATAGTGCTTGTTGTCTGGCTTACGGAAAAATGCACTCAGCTCGTGCTTACTTAGGTTAAAGTCTACCGATTGTAGGGCATCTAAGATGTCTTCCGCTTTCATGTTCAATGCAATTCTAAGCTTCATGAAAATCATGTTATTGGTTAGGCGTTTTTCAGGCTCTGGTTGAGCACCTTCACGCTTACCACGTTTAATATTGATCAAGCCATTCAAGAAAATCGCTAAGTCTGTGTCGCTTGCTGACTTGTAGTTATCATCGCTGTCTTTTTTTAACCAATTCGACACTTGTTCACGTGTCACTTTGTGCTCTGCCGCTGCAAACACGTCAATCATTTCTGCGTCTTTAAAGTCAAAGGTATAGCGAATACGGCGTAAAATATCGTTATTAGTCAAAATAAATTCCAAACAAGAAAGTAATCAGCATAGTCAGTAACACAGGAGGTGTAGCAGAATGTACCACTGACCTTGAAAGTCGAGCGCGAAGCCTAACACAACCGTGTTTGACTACCTACCTATTTAAGCACTGATTCGACGATGAAGCCATGTCTCCACAGGATTTATTCATCGTCTTACCCACTCATCAGCGCTATCTATCAAGTAAGCAATACGTTGTTCATGCTAAGCCGTCCGCTTTACCATTCAATATTGTTACACCGTAAAACGAGCGACAAGCTGTTCTAACTCGTGAACTTTCTTATTGAGTTCATCCACTCGTTTAGCACTTGAGTTGGCACTCACCAACGTTTGATCCGAAATATCACTAATCGATGTAATATCAGTCGCGATCTCTTTCGTTACCGCCGTTTGTTCTTCCGCCGCAGTTGCAATTGAATTGATCATATTTTGAACGTTACCCGCACCTTCAACAATCTGCTCTAGCGCACTAATGGCACCTTCACTTTGCTTAACGCCAGATTCAACCAATTGACAGTTATCGACCGTTAGTACAACGGCTTGCTCAGTGCCCGATTGAATTGACTGGATCAATGCAGACACCTCCTCAGTTGCCCGAGTAGTGCGCTCAGCCAATGCACGAACTTCATCAGCGACGACAGCAAAACCACGCCCAAATTCACCCGCTCGCGCCGCTTCAATAGCAGCATTGAGCGCCAATAAATTAGTTTGCTCGGCGATGTCCTGGATGACTTTAATGACACTTCCAATTTGTTTTCCATGGTCGCCTAAGGTATTCATCTGACGAGACATATCTTGCATTTGAATCGAGACTTGTTGGACACTTCCGACCATTTCTGAAATGACTGTACGCCCTTGTACGGCACAAGATTCAGAGCGCTGCGCTTCACTGTACGTCTGATTACCTTGTTGCGCCACTTCGGAGATGGTCAAACTCAGCTCTTCTGAAGCAGTAGCAATTAATGTCGCCTTTTCAGATTGCGACGTTGCGCCTACAACCATCTGTTCGCTAATTGCACTTAGTTCAAATGTCGCTTCTTTCACATCTGCACTTACAGAGTGGATTGAACAAATTAGATCCGATAGGGACTGCTGCATTTGATTTATAGAGTGACCTAATGTTGACAGTTCATCTCCAGCGCTATCTTCAACCCGAGCATGGGACAAATCACCATTTGCTATTCGGCGAGCAATATCATTTAACAGCGATACACGACGGACAATAGAGTTTGATACTAAATAGGCAATGATTAATGAACCGGCTACAACCGAAAAAATAGAAATCAAGATAGTTAAATAGATAACTTTAAATGACTCAACCAGTCCACCTAATGAACCATACGTATCTTGTTTTTCTGATAATGATGCTTTATCTAGTGTTTTCTCTAACGGCACTAAATATTGATCAAAAAGCTGTCTTGTTCGTTCAAAGTTGATCGCGACTCGCTCAGGAGAGACATTATTCATTACTTGTGATTCAAAACCCGCTGTATACCCTCGGAGCAACTCACGGCCTTCATTCAACATGGCTGTGTCAGTTTGATTTTCCAATTCTAATTGTCTTAGCTGTTCAAATGCCTCATGGGCGCTATTTAAGTTACTTTGATATGAATTGACACCTTGAGAAGCGCCCAATACCACTTCCAGTGAGCTACGGTAAACACCTCCGACCTCATCAATTAAAATAAGGTACTGCTCGAATTCTGGCACATCATCATTCTTGATTTCAATAGCAACATGTTCTGATACGGTCACTTCATACCATATGATACTTAGTCCAGTACACATTACGAGAAATATGGCAAAGAACCCACCATACAATTTATTTTTAACCGACAATTTCACGTTACCCACCTAAAAATCGCACTACTGGAATAGAATTAAAATCCTAACAATTATTAAATGGAATATATTGAAAATAATTATAAATGCAAGCATTAATCAATCCAACTGCAACCGTTACTTTAAATATATATCCAGAACCATAATTAATAAAAACACCCGACAATAATGATATATCTATAAAATAAGTCTCGCTAATATTCTATAGATATATAACGATATTAGTGAACCTTTATCACCAGTATTTCTGTCTATTTTTAAAGCGTGCGATAGTTTTATTACGCAACCCTTTTTGTGCCTGCTTAAAGTTCTGTCCTAGCATAATCCTAACTTGACTGTATGTTTCATAGGCAAGTAATTTCCATGCGGGCTCAGTCCAATAGCGTGTATATATATGTTTAATCGCGGCGGTTACGTCCGGTGATTTAAGCGCTATCTCCTGACACAAAGCCTCAGCAGCTTGCATCGGGGCGTCATGAACCTCAGTGACCAATCCTAGCTCAAGTGATTTCGCCGCATCTAGCTGTGTAGCACACATTGAAATTCGCATGGCTTGGTCTTTGGACATAACCTCCCTAAGCCCTAGGGAACCAGCCATATCCGATGTCAAACCCATCTTCGATTCCATAATAGATAAATTCGCATTAGGTGCACATATTCTAAAATCAGCGCCTAATGCGATTTGCAACCCAGCCCCCCAGCAATAGCCTTCAATAACCGCAATAACCGGCACCGATAGTGATCGCCAGTTGGCACTGACTTGTTGAGCTCGATTGGCACTTCCCGGCCACACTTTAAAAAGTAACCGAGCAGCAAACCTTTTGTTCGCCATCATGGCACTAAAATCTAGGCCCGAACTAAAGTTGCCACCATTACCGCTCAGAATAACAGCTCGAAGCTGATGATCTCGCTTTAAGCGACGGCTGATATCAATCAACTCATCAAACATGGTCATATCAACCCCATTAAGCTTATCGGGTCGATTCAGTGCTATGATCATGACATCATCTCGTCGAGTGACCTCAATATGTCGATAGCGATAGTCATGACTGTAATCATGAGTAGATTCAGATTTCATATTCCACCTTCATTTACGTTGCGGTTACCGGCCCGTGAAGAAAGTGTAGACAGTCGCCAGTAATTGATTAGTGTATTTACTCAAACTGAGACATTAAGCAGAAGGTTCACTCTGATATAACGTTGTTATTTTGTGACTGCCTCACCTATTAAGGAGCCAGGTAAATCGCGATTCTGCGGACAGTATCCAATTAATGTGATTATCAACTTGTGTTATCACCGAGAATTGTTTGAATGGCAAGTAGTAATGGATAAAAGGGAACACTATCCAATGTCAAAAGACTCTAGCAATAAAGATATCACTCACTCACACCCTTTTTGGTTGTCTGCTCTATTTACCGTTTTTACGTTCGTACTGCTTTACTCTGTATTGCCAAGCTATGTTGGCTTAGGTAGCGTCGCCGGTTCGGCTTTAGTATCGGCTCTCCGTGAATGGTCTGCGCTCATCTCCGTGTTGTGGTTACTACCCCATGTCAAAGAACGCTTGCATCTCCGTCATCACCGCCAAACGGTATCCAACCTAAAAAAAGCACTGAGTATCGATTAACCATTTCACTTAACAGCTTATGCGCTTGGTTTATTATATATTTAACAACAAGTTATAAATAAGCGCCGAATATGGCTAAAAAATGTGATCAAGTTCAACTTGATCCATAAATATGCTAGTGGTAGTGTGGTCAGCGATGACGAAAACATGACCACAAGGAGCGTGCTTTGCCGAATATTCAAGTGAGTCGTTGGCTAGTAGAATCTTGCCCTAAAGTATTAGAGCAAAAGATCATCTCAGCTGTCGCCTACCGAGAAATGAAAGGATCTATTTCTGATATGGAACTGTGTCAGATATTCGGAGAAACCGTTTGGAAGAGCGGTGACAACTACCACACACATGCGGTCTCATTGCACATCAATGAAGAAGAAAAGCGTTGTCGAGTCATTCCTAGACTATCTATCGCTTAATTCAATAAAAAAGGTCTACCTCGCGGTAGACCTTTTTTATTATTCATATTTCGTACTAACAATCGATTTCCTACTTACAATCGACGGTAAGCGGTCGCTTACTTCAAACCGTTATTTTGATAAATCGATTCCAGTGTTTCGTCTTTACGCTTCCAAAGTGCATTTAACCAGTGATGGAAACGACGTTTAAACGCTTTGTCTTTAAAGTAATCCCCACTTAGATTTTCATCCATTGGGTAGACCTCTATCTTAACCACGACTTTGGTTAATCGGCCTTTAAGTAGGTCTTCAAATGGATTCTCACGGTTTTCTGGGTAGGCTAAGGTAATATCAACAACCCCATCTAACAGTTGATTCATCGCGTTCAGGGTAAAGGCAACACCACCGGTTTTAGGCTTAAGTAGGTGACGATAAGGCGTTTTACCTGTTTGAACCTTTTCAGGGCTATAACGTGTGCCTTCCACAAAACTGATCATCGTGGTAGGGACATGTTGAAACTTCTCACACGCTTTTTTGATCGCATTAAAGTCATCATTGCGGCGCTCTGGGTGCTTAACGAGGTAAGCTTGCGAGTGGCGCTTCATAAACGGCATGTCTAGTCCCCAACACGCTAAACCGACAAAAGGCACGTAGAGTAAGCTTTGCTTGAGAAGAAACTTGCACATTGGCATTTTATCTTTCATTACCGAGCTGATAATGACAATGTCTGTCCAGCTTAAGTGATTTGAAAGTAACATATACCATTGCTCAGGCGTGAGCTCCTCACCCCCTTCAATCTGCCAGTCGATATTGTTGTTTATATTTAACAGCCAAAGGTTGACCGTTGCCCATACCCACATTTGTTTATTTGCCAAACTCGTCATGGTCTTTTGCACTGGATGAAGTGGCAAAATCAATTTGATAATAGAAAGTGTTGAGACCACGACTGCGGTGACGGCCGTGTTCAAAATGACGAGAAGTGAGTTGATCAATAAACGCAGATTACTAAGCATACATCTTGTTACGAGTTCAATAAGGGAGGCTAATAATAACAATTTTTTCAGCCCAGTATAGTAAAGCTTTGTCCCTACTCGGCAATTATTGGAGAAAATGCCCTATGTGGTCATAGAGCACAAACTCTAACGCTGAGTTATTTTACGCTAGCCAACCCGAGAAGTGACCGACTAAGTACAGGCAAAAACCCGCCATTACGCCGGCAACAATGTCGTCAATCATGATGCCTAAACCGCCATGGACTCTTTTATCTAGCCATCCGATAGGCCATGGTTTCACCATGTCGAAAAATCTAAATAGCACAAAACCCGTGAGCAGCCACTTCCATTCATCCACTGGAATATTCAGTGCGGGCACGATCATCATAGTGATCCAAAAACCAGAAAACTCATCCCAGACAATAGAGCCATGATCATGAACCCCCATATCATCAGACGTCACCTGACAAATTTTTACGCCTATAAAGCAAGACGCCACAACCAACACGACATACAGGCTAAATGGTAACTGGACCAACAAAAGATACAATGGAATTGCGGCCAACGTCCCCATCGTGCCGGGAATGATTGGAGACAGTCCACTGCCAAATCCTGTCGCAAGAAGGTGCCAGGGGTTTTTTAAAGAAATCAGGCTCAATGGGTTGGTCATACGGTTACCTTAAAGTGGTCAAATCCACTTACATTCCAGTCTAAAGAAGTATTGTTGCGATGCAGCTCTAACTGGCGAGTGCCCGTTATTCTGCCGATACAACGAAATGGTGTGTTCGAAAGCGCCACCTCGAGTTGCCCGCGGTTTGCTTCCGGGACAGTAAAACACAATTCGTATTCTTCACCGCTAGTAAGGGCGTAGTACTGTCTCTCGTCCTCTTGCTGCAAAAATGCCGTCAAGGCGGGTGAGATAGGCAGCTGAGCTACGTCTATCCGAGCCCCAACGTCAGAGCGAGACAGAATATGACCGAGATCCGAAACCAGCCCATCCGAAATATCGATAGCGGAGGAGGCTATATCTCTTAGTGCCAACCCACTTAACACTCTAGGCGTGGACAAAAAATGTTGCTCTACTAGGTGCTGGTTAAGCGCCGCATCATCACTAGTACGCTGCTGTAAAATAACATCTAATCCGGCTTTAGCATCACCTAACGTCCCCGTTACGTAAATCCAGTCGCCAACTTTTGCGCCATTTCGGGTGAGTCCTTTACCTTCCGGCAACGTTCCCTGAACAGTTAGGGTAATGGATAGAGGCCCCTTGGTTGTATCGCCCCCTATTAATTGAATACCGTAATAATCAGCCAGTTCAAAAAAAGTATGGGTGAACGCTTCGAGCCAGTCTTCATCAACCTTAGGAAGTGCGATGCCCATTGACACCCATGCTGGAGATGCGCCCATGGCCGCTAGATCACTAATATTGGACGCTAACGCTTTATGAGCGATATATGCAGGGTTGGCATCTTCGAGAAAGTGGGTGCCGGACACTAACATATCGGTACTGATCGCAATATGGCTATTCTGTGCAGGGGCCACGATAGCGCAATCATCCCCTTGGGCAAGGATTACATCTTTGCGCTGTTGCTGCTTATGCGCAAAGTATTTATCAATTAAACTAAATTCACCGGACATACGGGCAATAGACTCTAGAATTAGGTGTTCAGAGTATATAAAAAAGGCCAGCATAATGCTGACCTTTTTAGGATAAGACGAACGTTAATTGTTACTTTTTACGTACACTTGGTGCCGCTTTATCAAGCACACCATTAACAAACTTATGGCTATCTTCCGCTGCAAATACTTTTGCTAGCTCAATAGCTTCGTTAATAACAACTTTGTAAGGAACGTCTTCACGACTTGTCATTTCGTACATAGCTAGACGAAGCAGCGCTAGTTCCATCATATCGAGATCTTGCATTGGGCGAGATACGAATGGACGCAGTTTGCTGTCTAATTCTGTGTGATTCAACGCGACACCCGTGAGCAAATCACGGAAATACACAACGTCAGTCTCTGGTGCGCTTAACGCTGGCTCTGCGGCATGATGTTCTTCTTCATCATACTTGCCACCTGACAAGAATTGTTCTTCTACATTGGCAACATTATCTTTAGTAATTTGCCAAGAATAAATTGCTTGCAGAGCAAATTGACGTGCATTACGACGTGCGGCTGGTTTCACACTGGCCCCCATTAGGAATCGATTTCAGAAAGAACGTTGATCATCTCTAGCGCGCTTAGTGCAGCCTCTGCACCTTTATTACCAGCCTTGGTTCCGGCGCGCTCAATAGCTTGATCGATAGTATCAACAGTCAAAACACCAAATGCGACTGGTAGGCTGTATTCCAGTGACACTTGAGCAAGACCTTTATTACACTCACTACAAACATAGTCAAAATGTGGCGTTCCGCCACGAATCACTGTACCTAGTGATACGATAGCGTCAAACTTGCCTGTTTTAGCAACGCGTTGAGCTACCAATGGCAGTTCAACCGCACCAGGACAACGAACAACAGTGATGTTGTCTTCGCTAACCTGACCATGACGTTTCAAAGTATCGATAGCACCAGACAATAGGCTTTCATTAATAAAGCTATTAAAACGAGCAATAACAATCGCAATTTTTGCGTTTGGTGCAGGGAAGCCACCCTCGATAACTTTCATATACTTTCCTTATAAACTATGTTCATCTCGCGAGAATCGCCGGATTCTAGCACAACTCAATTATCAATATCTAGCTCAAACTTCCTCACACCTAAATCATTTAAGACCTGAAGAAGTTTGAGTCTATGTGTTAAACGCGGTTTGTTCCATTTTCACTGGATAAAAACGTTAGCGCCTATTTAGTTACGTACTCAGTCACCGTTAGACCAAAGCCACCGAGTGCGTGGTATTTTTTATCGACCGAGGACAACAATCGCATTTCATGCACGCCAAGATCTGCCAAAATTTGCGAACCAACTCCTACACGACGTGAAGTGCCTTGTTTTTTCGCCATCGTTGGTGCTTGCCCGCTGTCTTGTTGTTCAAAGACTTTGATCTTGTGAACGATCGACTCGGTCGTTTCTTCATTACCGAGTAAGACTAAAACGCCACCCTCACTACCAATACGCTGCATGGCTTTATCCAACGTCCAGCTGCGTTCAGAGTTTCGATCTGAGCGAAGAATATCAGTAAAAGTATCTTGTAAGTGCACGCGAACCAGTGGCGTTTGTGCCGTTAGGTCACCACTACACATCGCATAATGAATTTGGTTATCAATCGTATCGCGGTAAGTCACCAATTCAAACTCACCAAATTCAGTAGGAAGATGGCAAGCGGCAACTCGCTCAATCGTCGTTTCGTTGTTATTACGATACTCAATGAGATCAGCAATGGTGCCCAGTTTGAGATCATGCTTTTCTGCGAAAACTTCCAAGTCAGGGCGACGAGCCATACTGCCGTCATCATTAAGAATTTCAACAATCACTGACGCCGGCTCAAAACCCGCGAGTTTTGCTAGATCACAACCCGCTTCAGTGTGCCCGGCACGTGTTAATACGCCACCATCTTGCGCCGCAAGTGGGAAGATATGCCCCGGTTGAACCAAATCAGCGGCTTTCGCCCCTTTCGCTACGGCTGCTTGCACCGTACGTGCACGATCCGCAGCTGAAATACCAGTGGTCACGCCCTCTGCTGCTTCAATTGAAACGGTAAAATTCGTCGTATATTGAGCGTTATTATCTTGCACCATTGGCGGTAAGCCCAGTAGCTCACAGCGCTCTTTGGTCATCGTCAAACAAATCAAACCGCGACCATGTGTTGCCATGAAGTTGATCGCTTCTGGCGTGACATGTTCCGCAGCCATAATAATGTCACCTTCGTTTTCACGATCTTCGTCATCCATTAAGATGACCATTTTACCTAATCGAATATCTTCTATAATGGCTTGGGGCGTACTAATTGGCATATCACATTCCTGTTATTAATTTTGTTTGCTTGCAGCGTTTGCCATATTGCTCAACGTTTGCTGTTTTACTAAGCGTGATACCGCTTTACTCAGTCGTTGTATCGCGATGCGATGCTGTCTCTCTAAACATGGCCTTTCGCTACACTAAGCAAAACCATTTTGTTGCAAAAATTCCATCGAGATGCGTGACTCAGGTTCGCTCTGCGTGTGACTTTGCAGTAAGCGCTCCATATAGCGAGCCATGACATCCACTTCTAAATTCACTTTGCGCCCTACCTGAAAACGATCAATTGTCGTTTCTTCTGTTGTATGCGGCACAATGGTGAGTTTAAAGGCATTTTTTCGTAATCCATTGACGGTCAGACTAATACCATCAACAGTAATCGACCCTTTTTCCGCGACATACTTATTGAGTTCATGAGGCATCTGAACCCAAAATTCTATGGCACGCCCCACGTGTTGACGATCAATAATCTCGCCAACCCCATCGACGTGACCCGAGACAATATGTCCACCGAAACGCGTTGTTGGCAGCATGGCTTTTTCCAAGTTGACCTTTTCACCCACTTGGTAATGCGCAAACCCTGTTTTATTTAAGGTTTCAACCGACAAGTCTGCGGTATATGTGGTGGCCGTATATGCCGTCACAGTTAAACAAACGCCGTTGGTGGCAATGCTATCACCTAACTTCACGTCAGCCATGTCGAGCTTCCCCGCATCAACATGAATGCTAATATCTTCTCCGCGAGGAGTGATGGCTTTTAGTGTGCCAATTGCTTCGATAATACCTGTAAACATCTGTCTCTATTTCTATTTTGTGGTTGGGGGCCGTGACAATTAATGTCGCTATTTATAACGTGCTTAGTAACCATTATAACGTGCTTACCAGCTATAACATTGCTTACTGGCTATATATACACACTAGCGATAGCATGCATACTAGCTATAATATGCACACTAACGATGCCGCGACTTAGGTGTGGCAACAATACGAATGTCTTCTCCGACCATTGTTACGTCTTTAATCACCAAATCGATAGTATCTTGCATGGATTGCAGGCCTAAAGCGCCAATCAAACCGCGACCATCCGCACCCATAAGTTTAGGCGCTAAATATACGATAAGCTCATCGACCAGTTGCTTTTGAATTAACGTGCCAGCTAATGTTGCGCCGGCTTCAACCCATACATGATTAATTTGCTGTTCTGATGCCAGTGTAGATAGTGTCTCTTCAAGACAAAGTTGCCCGTGCTCATCCAATGACACATTAACATCACTACCCGATTGAGCGACTCGTAGCACCGCCCCGTCACTTTGATAAAGCGCTAAGTCAGGGGTTAAATGATGCTGCCTATCTAAAATGGCTCGAACCGGTTGGCGCAGTTCCCCCGACGTTATCGTGTTTGTCACCTTAGTTGGCAACTCGTGCCAACGTACATTAAGTGACGCGTTATCCTCTATCACGGTTTGGCTTGTTGAGAGTATTGCACCAGCTTGTGCTCGATAGGCCTGAACATCTTGCCTTGCCGACGGTCCCGTTATCCATTGACTCTGACCATTTGCAAGGGCGGTTTGCCCATCAAGACTCGCCGCCATTTTTAGCTGAACGAACGGCAATCCTGTTTCCATTTTCTTCAAGAAACCGGGATTCAATGCTCGTGCATCCGCTTCTAACAGGCCGACTTGAACTTCAATTCCGGCATCACGCAACATGGTAAAGCCACGGCCTGCAACTTGAGGGTTGGGATCAGACATTGCACAAATCACTTTCGCGACACCGGCTTTAATCAACCCTTCTGCGCATGGAGGCGTTCTTCCATAATGTGAACATGGTTCAAGCGTGACATAAGCCGTAGCGCCCAAAGATTGCTGACCTGCCATTCTTAGCGCGTGCACTTCAGCATGAGGCTCACCTGCTTTTTGATGATACCCTTCGCCGACAATCTGTCCATTGAGTGTTAAAACACAGCCAACATTAGGGTTTGGAGCCGTTGTAAAGCGACCTTTGTACGCCAATGCTATCGCACGACTCATCATCTGATGATCGATAGCACTAAATCCTGCATCACTTGCGTTGGATTGCTTCATACAAGGTGCTCCTTTTTGTATCGATTAATCTTCTAGTCGAGCGATTTCTTCACCAAACTCTCGTATATCTTCAAAGCTGCGATAAACCGATGCAAACCGGATATAGGCCACTTTATCGAGTTCTTTAAGCTGAGTCATGACCAAGTTACCTATCATGTCACTTGGTACTTCGCGCTCACCCGTGGCTCGAAGTTGAGATTCAATATGGCTAATTGCTAGCTCAATCGCATCAGCACTTACCGGGCGTTTTTCTAATGCTCGCTGAATTCCACCCACCATTTTATCTTTATTAAATGGTTCACGGTTGCCGTTTGACTTAATAACTTTCGGCATCACGAGTTCAGCTGTTTCAAAGGTGGTAAACCGTTCACTACACGCCAAGCACTGTCGTCTACGACGAACCTGGTGACCATCCGCTACCAATCTTGAGTCGATGACTTTTGTATCATTTTCTGAGCAAAAGGGACAATGCATAACACCTCCTTGGGTTGAAGTGACGATTTATATAGGTTTTAAGGACAGTCTATCGAAATTCAACCCATTAAGAAATCTACTATTTCGGCTTCTCAGCTTGATTACTTCACGTAATCCTGAATCGCTTCACATTCTTGCCAAGCAAATTCATTAAACAGGTCGATCCATGTATCATCAAAACGAGCGTTGATCACAATTTCACTCTCTAAGATCGGGTGTGTAAACTTCAAAGACGACGCATGAAGCATCAAACGGCGAGCAGAGAAATGATCACGGAACAAGCGATTATGTTTACCATCACCATGCGTTGTGTCGCCAATAATAGGATGGCTAAGATGGTGCATATGCCTTCTTAGCTGATGCTTACGCCCTGTTTCTGGCTTCATTTCAACTAAGCCATAACGGCTCGTTGGAAATCGTCCGGTCGAGTAAGGCACTTCAACTTTGGCTAACGGCTCGTAAACCGTTACCGCCGGCTGCGCTTCTTTCTCTTGGGTCGCAAACTTGTCCGCAATTTTATCCAATTCAAGTTTAAGCGCGTAATCAAGACGATCGCCCTCTTCTATCCACCCTCGTACAATCGCGTGGTAGGTCTTTTCCATTTTGTGCTCAGCAAACATGGGCATCGCTTTCGAGGCAACATCGCTCGATAGTGCAAATAGCAGCACGCCAGACGTCGGCCTATCTAAGCGGTGCAATGGGAAAACGTGCTGACCAATTTGATCACGCAACGTCTGCATCACAAACCGTGTTTCCCCTTTATCTAACCACGAACGGTGAACAAGCATCCCTGCGGGCTTGTTCACGGCAATTAAATACTCATCACGAAAAACAATCTCCAGTGGCGCAACCGGTTCTAGGGTGGTGGTTGAATCTTTCTTGTTTTCTTCTGACTGTTCTAAATCACGGTCAGAAGAATGACTGGTGCTGCTTGAGGTAGTCACGACTTGGACGCTCCATCAATTTTTTTTAGAATACAAATAACATCACTATACGTTGGCATCGCTTGCCAAGACTGCTCGAAATACGGTGCGATTTCGAAATTAGCCGGTAGCGCTTGCCCGGCGGCAAGCATGGCTTCAATTCGAGAAACAAACACCCATTGCAACCACTCTTCTGGTGCTAATGTATCTATCGAAAACGGCTGCGTGCTGAGAAATTTCTCTTCTGCTGGAGGTTGTTTCTGCCATAGGCCATGTTGCTTCATCGCCTGTTTTAATTCATCAATATGTTGCTTCATGTTCAATATCTGAGTTGTCAGGCTAATTTAATCTAATGAAAAGCGGCCATGACCTTGAAAATTCGCGATAGAATACCATCTATTGCTCTATACCCAAACCGTACTAGGAACAACGCCATGGATACCCTTCATACTTTGACAGACATGCTGGTGAACAGTGGTTGCCAATACCACATCTACGATCTCTCACGACGTGTTCAAAAAATTGATAACCAGCAGTTTGCCAATGTTGAAAACGGCAGCCAACCTTATCCGTTTCCCATTCAACGTAAAGCGCAATTTGCGGTGGCATATTGGAATGAAGAGAAACAACCTTGGATCTGGTTCCTAACCTTCAACTTAGACGAGCGCGGTTTATTAAATCAAGGTGATATTGGGCAGTTTATCCAATTCGTTATAGAAGCAATGGGCTCTCGTTTAAGCCAGGACATGACGGAAGAGCAGCAAAAAAAGCTAGCAAATAACCCATTTACCTTCCGACCAAAAGACGACAAACTTGCCATTTTCCATAGCCTATTAAGCGCTCAGCTTACCTTACCCACGAGCCAATACTACACGCACGCTCAAGAATACTTCCAAGGGAAGCTAGGCTGGAACAATTGGCAAGGTGTTGGTTTACAGGGAATTACTGACCTCGCTGCACGGCTAGCGAATGACGAAAATGGTCGTATCGTTCGTGCCAGTTTGCGTCATATCGCCAGCGAGCCTAAATATGCTCTCTTGGGTGCTCTCGAACATGTTGCGTTGCCTGACAAACTGTCCGATGTGATATTCGAATTGGCGCAAGATGAATGCCAATCAAACGACGCTGACCTGTTTTTATTGTCCGCTTACGTGCGCGCATTGGCGGGTGGTAAACCACAGCAGCTTGAACGCTTAGTCGCGAATATTCTAAATAGCACACGACTTAGCCACCAAGAAATTCTCATTGCGATTGCTGGCAGAGCTTGGCTTCCTCTCACAACAACAACGATTGCAAATCAATACCTCATTCGTCTGGCACAGACCGGTAACCAAGCGCTGTTCAACCAGTTGTTTGCAGACCTAGTGATGATGCCAAGTTTAAGGATGGTACTGTTGCCGTTGTTGCATTCCACCCCTTCACAAGAACTCACGACTGCTCTAGTAGGCTTACAACAAGCCGCTGCGCAAGGGCGTACGCATTAAGGATAGGCTGTGATTGATAACCTTTTAATGATTTTGGCGCTTAGCCTGTTTTGCTTTTTCTTTTGGCAACAAAGGCGTCAATCTGAAATAGCAAAGTCGGCGGTAAGTCGCCGCTGCAAAGAGCTCGATTTACAAATGCTCAGTGTTTCGTTTGGCACTCATAAGATTAGAGATGCCAATGGTCGGTTTGGTTGGCATACCATTTATGAATTTGAGTTTTCCGCGCTTGGCGACGACTACTATCAAGGAAAGCTGGTGATGAAAGGATTTTATGTTATTAACTTCCATATTCCACCTTACCGCATGTAAAGGCAAAGGTGTCACTTTTGACTTAACGGCTTCATTTAACGGGCAGTCATGGTGAACGTCAAATAGGGTCCATGCTCATTGACAGCTTGACCACAGGATTGAAAGCCCAGTTTTTCTAGTAAGCGAATAGAAGAGTGATGGTCAACATCAACGTTGGCCGTCAATGACTGCACACCCAGTTCATGGCTCGCAGTCGGCAAAAAACACTGCAATACTTCTGTGGCGATTCCTTGGTTCCAATACTGCTTATCAAACAAAAAAACCAGTTCAGCTTGCTCTTCCACGTTATCAACAAACACATGACCTAAATAATCACGGCTGCGAATATCCAACACCGCCATTGCAAATATTTTTGGCTCTTCTAATAACGTTTGAAAGAGTTGACGAGCGGTTTGCAGTGAGTATGGGCCATTCATATGTTGACGATTTTTGGCGCAAACATTTAGCATTAAAAAATCCGATTCTAAATGCTTAGTATATGGGACCAAAAGCGTCCTAAGTGTCGCAATTGTCATGAGGCATTCCTTTACGTTCATTCTGGTGTTGAACAATATAAGGAGAGGAGAAAAGACTTCGTGGATATGAAAAAAAGAAAAGCCCCAACACTTGCGTATTGGGGCTATAGTCTTACTCGCAGCAGTCCGGCTACTATAGGTGCTCCATGCATCTTCCGTAATAGTGGCTGAATCCTTCAGCTATATCCTTGCATCGCCGTCCTAGCGGTGTCCATATCATCCAATGACGCTAACCATCCCAGTCAGCTCGCTTCACTTGTTCCTTGAGCGGTGTCCTTGAACATCATCCTGATGTTGTTCCTAGCACTCTCCTGAGTGTATCCCTGTCCTTTTAAATCATCTTCCTGATGATTTTTACGCATCCAGCGTTTGTCCTTACTTCCGTGCTAGTCACTCTAACCTTGAGTCACTAAATCTTCTTCCTGAAGATGACCTTCCTGTGTCTTTCCTGTTCCGTGTCAGCATCCTTCCGACAAGTTCTAATTTACGCGATTTCAGCTTTGAGACAATATACTGACAACAAAACTTTCTGCGCCAATAAAATGGAAAACAAAAACAACCTCATAAAATCAAAAATTTAAGACAAAACCAACAGACAAAAACCTGATACTTTTCTCTTTATCTTACAGCTCATGTGAGAGATCTCTCACGCAGTATTTCCACTTTGCCCGTTCCTCTGTTTATCGCAAAGGACACCGCAGGCTGTCTGCATCACAATTTGTTGGCTGTACCCTCACGCCATTCAAATGTAATATTCATTGATGACCTATTTAATGGATAAAAACGATGTTAACCAAAGACGTTTCTGCTGAGATTCACGCTGTCCTCACGAGTTTAAACGAAGAAGGAAAGGAACCAACCGTCGCTTTGGTCAAAGGCCGACTATCGACAAAAGTCCCAATGCCGGCTCTCATCACTGTCATTAAGTCATGGAAAGCTACTCAACATATTCCTAAGGTTGAAGTTGCCGCAGACAACCGTTCGCTTTCTCAAGAAGCTCGAATTGCAGCCTTGGAAGCTCAGGTAGAACAGTTAATAACAAGACTAGAAAAGTTGGAAAATACACATGGTTAAAATTTGGGTAGATGCCGATGCATGTCCAAAGGTGATTAGAGAAACTCTTTGTCGAGCCGCTGAAAGAACCGGACTTACCTGCACGTTTGTTGCAAACCACACCGTTCCAGTTCCAAAGCGCGATAATATTCATTCGATTACGGTACCCGCAGGTTTTGACATTGCAGACAATGAAATCGTTAGACGCGTTGAAGCGGGGGATTTAGTGATTACCTCAGATATCCCACTAGCGGATGAAGTGATCACCAAAAATGCTTTAGCACTGAGCCCTCGTGGTGAGCTTTATACAAAAGAAACCATTAAAGCACGGCTTAACATTCGTGATTTTATGGACACCATGCGTTCAAGTGGTATTCAAACTGGAGGACCCGCTCCATTGGGTCAAACGGAGAGACGCGAATTTGCCAATAATTTGGACCGATTTTTGGCTAAGGCGAAGCGTTAAGCCTACTTGTGATCAATTCAATTGTGATCAATTCAAAGCATCAAAAAAGGCGCAGAATTCTGCGCCTTTTTGTTCGTATTAATGTGATGACTCGCTACGGTCTCGCTAGGTAATCCGCTTTTCCTACCCACTTATAGCTAGTCAACTCCTCTAGGCCCATCGGGCCACGAGCATGAAGCTTTTGTGTCGACACGGCGACTTCCGCTCCTAGACCAAATTGCGCACCATCGGTAAAACGTGTCGACGCATTCACATAGACGGCCGCTGAACCCACTGAGTTAATAAATTTCTCTGCGCTTACCAAACTATTGGTCATGATGGCATCAGAGTGGCTAGCATTATGAATTCGCATATGGTCAATCGCTTCATCCACATTCGCAACAACCTTCACACCAAGAGTATAGCTGAGCCACTCAGTATCAAAGTCACCCTCTTTTGCTGCACGTAAATCATCTGCACCATCAAGTATGGCAAGTGCTTTAGGCTCGGCAACGAGTGCAACTTTCCCCTGGATACGCTGTGAGAACGCCGCTAAGAACTCTGTCGCTACTTTTTCATGCACTAACAAGGTATCGAGTGAGTTACACGCAGAAGGACGCTGAACCTTAGCGTTCTCTACAACGTCCATAGAGCGTGTTAGATCAGCCGACTCATCGACAAAGATATGGCTGATACCAAAGCCACCAATGATCACTGGAATATTACTGTTCTCTTTACACATTTTGTGTAAACCAGCACCACCACGCGGGATAATCATGTCAACATAATCATCAAGCTTTAACAGCTGTGAGACTAGTTCACGATCAGGTTTTTCAATATATTGCACTGACGCTGCTGGCAAACCAGCTTTCGACAATGCTGATTGAATCACCTTCACTAATTCCATATTGGAGTGAAAGGTTTCTTTACCGCCACGCAAAATACTCGCGTTGCCCGTTTTTAAACACAATGCGGCAATATCAATGGTCACGTTTGGACGAGCTTCATAGATAACACCCACAACGCCTAATGGTACGCGACGACGAGATAAGCTCATGCCATTCTCTAGGACCTTGCTGTCCATCTCACTACCAACAGGGTCATTGAGCGTGATAACGTTGCGAACGTCATCAGCAATGCCTTTTAATCGCTGCTCATTTAGCAATAAGCGGTCAAGTAACGCTTCGGTCAGTCCTGCTTCTCTTCCTAAATTAATATCGATGGCATTCGCAGCCAAGATAGCAGGCAAGTTCGCCTCAAGTTCATCAGCGATAATATGCAATGCCTGATTTTTCTGTGCCGTCGAGGCGGTAGCCAGCGCAAAACTAGCCTGTTTTGCATCGCGACCCATTTGGATCATATCCATAATTTATCCTTTTGAATTCTTAATCTTGAATGACAACCATGTCGTCACGGTGAATCACTTCTGAACCATAGTCGTAGCCAAGCAGCGCAGAGATTTCATTACTGTGCTTACCTGAGATCTTCGCAAGATCGCTATCAGAATAACCACAAATACCCCGAGCAATCAGTGCCCCATCGAGCGTTGTCACGCGGACTACATCGCCGCGACTAAAATGACCCGACACGCTCACTACGCCTTTCGCTAGGAGGCTGCTTCCCTTCCCAATCACCGCATTAACTGCGCCTTTATCAATAACAATATCACCCGTTGCCGCTGGACCGGCTAAAATCCAACGCTTACGGTTTTCTAGTGCTTCAGCTAAAGGCAAGAAACGCGTCCCTTGTGGCTGTTCAGACAAAGCGTCAAAAATTACGTTTTCCGCACTTCCTGCGGCAATAATAACTTCGATACCCGCGCGTCGAGCAATATCAGCCGCTTGCAATTTCGTTGCCATGCCGCCAGTACCCAGCGTGGTCCCGCTGCCACCGGCAATCTTACGCAGCGTTTCATCAATTGTTGTTACTTCACGTATCAACTCAGCGTTAGGATCTTTACGAGGATCGGCGGTAAATAAACCGCGCTGATCCGTCAATAGTAGTAATTTGTCAGCCCCACATAAAATACCTACTAACGCGGATAAGTTATCGTTATCGCCAACTTTAATTTCTGTTGTCGCCACCGCATCATTCTCATTCACAATCGGAATAATGTCGTGGTTAACAAGTGCATTAATAGTATCTCGCGCGTTGAGGAAACGTTCGCGATCATCAAGATCAGCACGAGTCAGGAGCATTTGTCCTATTTTAAGGCCGTAAATTGCAAATAAAGACTCCCAAACTTGAATCAATTGGCTTTGACCCACCGCAGCAAGCAACTGTTTGCTCGCCATTGAATTGGGAAGTGCGGGGTAATCAAGATGTTCACGGCCAGCCGCGATCGCGCCAGACGAAACAATCACGACAGAATGACCCAGTTTTTTTAACTCAGCACATTGTCTAACTAGCTCCACCATATGCGCCTTATTTAGCGCCAGTGAGCCACCCGTAAGAACACTTGTTCCCAACTTCACCACAACGGTTTGTGTATTGGTCGTTACAGAATTGATTTCAGTTGCCATTTCTTTGAGCTTGATATGAAAAATTTAATAGGAGTGATGTTTTAGCAATCAAACATCAATTGTACAAGTAAAAACTGGTTAGCAGGGAAAGAGGGGGGTAGATAAACGATTAAAATAGCCTCAGGGATCCCTAAGGCTACTTACTTGCAACATTAAGCCTACTTACACAAACTCAACCGAATCATCATGAATCTCTACAGAGAGCTTAAATTTATCATTTAAGGCTTTCGTCAGTTTTTCATGAAACACTTCTTGAGTGCGAGTAATCTCCGCCGTTGCTGCTTTCGGGGCAGATTCAAGTACCCACTCACCCACTTGGTTATAGCGGCCAATCTGGTAGATGGCTTCTAATTTTGCGTCGTCTATGGATAAATCTAACCACCAGCCCCAAAACTCACGGTCTTCGGGTGACTTACTATCATCTACACATACCGACAAGCAATCAAAATGGTAGGCTCCTTCTTTACACAATGGTTCTCTCAAGTAGGGACCAATGGCTTTTAGTGCCGTAATCAAACGGTAATGTGTGGGTTTTTTCGCCTCTTCTGACATCATGAAACTCCGTTTCAACGTAAAAATACTATTTAAACTGCATAAGCCTACAACTCATGATTTATTTATATTTTTACCATAGGTTTGATTACACAGTTATTTCATATTTAACTAAATACAAACAAATGTCACCTGAAAAGTTCATCATTTAACCACTTTATCGCCATTTCTAGCGATTGCTCGTATCCTTTGGCGATTCCTTTGGCTGGAATCTGCTTCGCTTTACCATAATCGCTAAACATCGCGACCAGGCGGTTGTCAGAAATTGGCGATACCATATCGCCTTCTAGGCTCATTGCCAATATAGGGACTCGTGTACGGCGAGACGTCAAAAAGCCTTGGACTTTAAGTGACCAAGCCATAAGCTGACCTGATAAGCTATTTATATCGACAACATCTTTTCCCAGACGTGATGCCAACATATCCAAATACATCTTTGGCATCTGCTTGATCTTTTCTGGCTTGGTTAACACATCGTGTATTGGAGCACCGAGAGAAACACAGCCCTTAATTTTATAGGGCTCTAAAAACGATAACCGTACCATTGCATTGCCACCAAAGCGGAAGCCAAGCAAACCCACTTTAAAGTGATCGACCCAAGGAATATTTGGCAATTCATTGAGCACGGCTTGATGCAAGCACGAGCTGTCTTCGCTCAAAGGCCAACGAGCGCTGTGACCAATAGAAGGCATATCAACCGTCAACATAGCAATGCCTGCGGGTGCGAGATAGTCTCGATACAAGCGCCACATATCCGTTTGCAACGAATCCAGTCCCGCACTAACAATGACCACAGGTTGAGGTTTATCAGTACTCGGTAAATGAAGGTTGGCAATAATACGCTTGTTCTTATACGGAATTTCAAGTTGCTTGATAATGTGACTCGTCCGTTTAGCCGCTTCATTATAAGCCGTGTTTGCAAGCACCTGCGCTTGAAGTGCCAAATTGTCATTTTTTAAGTGCGGGTAACCAGCAATACTAAAACACAACGATGCGGTAAAAAGCTGCTCAGCTGAAGCGTCACCAACGAGATCATTGGCCTGCTTTTGGTGCTGCATACCCAATTTAGTCCACTCATAGTTCCAGTTTCCGCTGTGATACCCCATCACAGTATCTAACCACTCATCCACCGTACGAGAATGATCAGACGAAGCAATACGAGCAAGAATGCGCTCTTGCTCTATGGGATCAACACCTTGCCAAACCCACTGTAGTCGCAGTAAGTTTCGATACCAGGCTCTTGGCATCTGCTCTCGCTTCTCTTCCAGAATTTTCTCACTACTCGGCATATACCTCATGAGACGAGAAGTTTCTTTCGCCTGCTTGTTCTTTTCAAACAAGGTTTCGGAGATATTTTTACTGACTTCTTCTGACATACAATGACCTTACTAATCTCATTCCTATCTATAGTAATCAAAAAACCGTTTTGGTTCAGTTCTTTTACATCGGCAGAGGACAAACCGTATCTAACTCACTATCGTTCAGGCATAAAAAAGCCCACATTGTTATGTGGGCTCTCACTCTACGAATATCGTCGTTATTTCTGCTTGCGATTCACAGGCTCTACATAAGATAGAACCATATCCCAAGGCTGCTCAATCCATGTATCTTGTGGAATATCAACAATATACTCATCAACAAGATCAATACCAGCAGGCTTAGCACAAACGGTAATTAACTTCGCTTTTGGGTACATTTCACGAATTTTACGAGCCGTATCGCCACTGTCGACTAAGTCGTCGACGATCAAGAAACCTTCACCATCGTGTTCAGGCGCTTTCAGTACCGTCATATCACGTTGATGATCGTGATCGTAGCTAGAAATACATACTGTATCAACAAAACGAATACCCAATTCACGAGCTAGAATCGCAGCAGGAACCAAACCACCACGGCTTACACCTATGATGCCTTTCCACTGTTCAGCTGGCATTTGAAGCTCAGCAAGTTGACGGCAATATGCATGCATATTGTCCCATGTAATGATGAATTTGTTAGACATAGTAAAAACCTAAATTATGTAAGATCGAATGAGCCAATTATGCTGCTTCAAGGACATACTTGATGATGAAGATCGCTGCCATTACCCAAACACTGACTGAAACGTCGCGGCCTTTGCCACTGAACAGTTTAATTGCCGCGTATGAAATAAAGCCCAAAGAGATACCTTCTGCAATAGAGAACGTAAATGGCATCATCAAGCAAGTCACCACAACTGGTGCGGCTTCGGTAAGATCACGCCAATCAATGCTCACTAATCCTGACATCATCAGAATTGCTACATATAACAGCGCGCCAGCCGTCGCGTAAGCAGGGATCATACCCGCTAAAGGCGAGAAGAATAATGCAAGTACAAACAAAATGCCAACAACTACGGCAGTTAATCCTGTTCGACCACCAACAGCCACGCCTGCTGTACTTTCTACAAACGATGTGGTGTTTGATGTACCAAGCAGAGCACCAACCGATGTAGCCGTTGAGTCAGCCAGTAACGCTTTATTTAGACGAGGGATTTTTCCATCTTTATCAATAAGGTCTGCTTTTTGAGCAACACCAACCAAGGTGCCAGCCGTATCAAATAGGTCAACAAATAAGAAAGCAAAGACCACTGAAATCATGCCAATTTCAAACATATGTGAGAAATCAAGCTGTAAGAACGTTGGTGCAATGCTTGGTGGCGCAGACATAATGCCGTGCCATTGAACATCACCAAAGATAATACCCAGCGCTGTCACTGAAAGAATAGCGATCATCACCGCGCCTTTTAGGCCGCGATGTACAAGGGCAATAGTTAGGAAGAAACCAAAGGCAGCCAAAACAGCAGGCAGTGATGTAATCGCACCCATTGAAACCAGCGTTGCCGGGTTATCAACCACAATACCGGAGTTCTTCAAGGCGATAAGCGCTAAGAATAAACCAATACCCGCTGAAATACCGGTACGCAAAGACATTGGAATAGAGTTGATGATCCACTCACGAATCTTAAAGACACTTAATAGAATGAATAGAACGCCCGAACAGAACACTGCTGCCAGCGCCACTTGCCACGTATGGCCCATTCCAAGAACAACCGCATAAGTAAAAAATGCATTCAAGCCCATTCCCGGCGCTTGTGCAATAGGATAGTTTGCTACAAAACCCATAATGAAACAGCCAATTGCAGCAGCTAAACACGTTGCCACAAAAACAGCATCACGATCCATTCCTGCATCCGCTAGGATAGCTGGGTTTACAAAGATAATGTAAGCCATTGTCAGGAAGGTAGTAAGTCCAGCAATGATCTCAGTGCGCACATTTGTGCCATTTTCACTGAGTTTAAATAGCCTTTCGAGCATATTCGAATCCCTAAAGAGTAAAAAGTAAACGGTTGCGTAAACGATTGGCGCGAATTATAAGGGGTTCAATTCGCAAATTCTACCTAGAATTTTCACTCTATTGCAGATAAATGCTCATCAATATGCAATCAATTAACTATATAATGGTAACAAATTGAAATAGTTAGTGACTAAATCATCATGAACAAACGAAATTATCTTCACACCAACTGCATACTATTTATACAGCAATTGACATTATAGAAGACAAGATAGGGAAGGCGCTGAGATAACAGACAAAAAAAACGCCACTCAAAGAGTGGCGGTAGAAAAATTTTGGTCATCAATTGGGGTAACCAGCGATAATTTCTAAATATAGGGGTATAAACTATGTTGTCTACCGATAGTAGACGCTGTAAGCGAAGTCTTGTGTGTATACATTTTTACTTGTCCAAAACATCGCGCTTGCTAAACCTTTCATAAATATCACCTTAAACAATACAACGTAAATTAAATGTTGAATCTCGGTTCCTTGGAGGCGATAACTCGGGTTCAATCCTTGAACGGGTTAGTTGAATTCATCAACTGACCAAAAGAATACCATACCGATGATAAATTACAATGTAAATCGTGATTTAAATCACAATTAGTTACCATGGACGCAAACAAACACATAAAACTGAAAGTTTATTACAAAATTTAGATCTAAAAGAGTCAAATATCAGTTAGATTAGCGATTAACCCTCAATACTGCACACTTTCTTTACATCAACTTCATACTACTTATCTACCACTACGCCCTGTTTACAACTACTCCCCGTTTACAACTAATGGTATCCTTTGCGCATCTTTAATCGCTAGAAAACCAGAGAATCACAATGAAATTTGTGCTTTATCAGGAATAAATATCTAGCAAAGTCGCTACAAAGGAGAGATCTGTGTCTGAATTCCACTCTGAGATCAGCAAGTTGTCACCAAGCCCTGTTTGGCAGTTTTTCGATAAAATTTGTTCTATTCCTCACCCTTCAAAGCATGAAGAGGCGCTCGCACAAACCATCATCCAATGGGCTCAAGAGCAAAATCTTGATGTTAAGCGCGATAAAACTGGTAACGTCTTCATTAAAAAGCCCGCAACAGCAGGTATGGAACACAAAAAAGGTGTCGTGCTGCAAGCTCACATCGATATGGTTCCCCAAAAGAATGAAGATACCAACCACGACTTTACTCAAGATCCCATTCAGCCATACATCGATGGTGAATGGGTCACAGCCAAAGGCACAACACTTGGTGCAGATAACGGTATGGGCATGGCGGCATGCTTAGCCGTACTTGCCTCAGACGAAATTAAGCACGGTCCACTTGAAGTCTTACTCACCATCGACGAAGAAGCGGGTATGACTGGCGCGTTTGGTCTAGAAGCAGGTTGGCTTGAAGGTGAGATTTTACTGAATACTGATTCTGAACAAGAAGGCGAAGTCTATATGGGCTGCGCAGGTGGTATCGACGGTTCCATTCAGTTTGACATCACACGTGAAGCCGCGCCTACCGGTTATGTGGCTCGCCAACTGATCTTAAAAGGTCTAAAAGGGGGTCACTCCGGTTGTGATATTCATACCGGTCGCGGCAATGCCAATAAACTACTTGCGCGTTTCCTTGCCGGTCACGCAAAAGAGTTAGATGCTCGATTGATCGAATTCCGTGGCGGTAGCCTTCGCAATGCCATCCCACGAGAAGGCTTTGTATCCCTAGCAGTACCAGAAGAGAATGTCGCGAAGCTTGAATCATTATTTGCTCAGTACACCACCCTACTGCAGCAAGAGCTTGCGGCTATTGAGACAGGCTTAGTGACGTTTAATGAAACGACTGAGTTGACCGAAGTGTTTGAAGCGCAATCACAAGCTCGCTTTATTGCCGCTCTTAACGCTTGCCCTAACGGTGTGATTCGCATGAGTGATGACATTGAAGGCGTTGTTGAGACATCTCTAAATGTTGGCGTGATTACCACAGAGCAAGATACAGTGACAGTATTGTGCCTCATTCGTTCATTAATTGATTCTGGTCGTTCTCAAGTAGAAAGCATGCTGACTTCTGTTGCCGAGCTGGCAGGCGCGAATATCGCATTTTCTGGCGCTTACCCTGGTTGGAAGCCAGATCCAGCTTCAGACATCATGGCGATATTCCGTGACATGTACGAAGGCATCTACGGACATAAACCGAACATCATGGTTATCCACGCAGGACTTGAGTGTGGTCTATTTAAAGAACCGTATCCAAATATGGATATGGTCTCGTTTGGGCCAACGATTAAGTTCCCGCACTCTCCTGATGAGAAAGTGAAAATTGACACAGTTGCTCTGTTCTGGGAACAAATGGTTGCACTGCTTAAAGCGATCCCTGAGAAGGCATAAGTCTTAAGCAGAGTACGTAAGCTGACTAGCTTTTAAGCCGACGTTTTCAAAACGTCGGCTTTTTTGTTTTAGGTCAATTGGGAATTTTGTTTTTTCTCAATAGCCTGTGTATATTGAGAGATATTATCATTTAGAAGAGAGTTGAACATGCAAGTATATGGTTGCTGTGAGAGAGTGAGAGAGCTTTACGCACAAATAGGCAGTGGCGATCAAGCTTACATACCAAAAGCCGTATCGTGCGCGGTGCGAGCATTGAACGATATTGCAGCAGATGATTCATTACCGCTAGAAGTAAGAGAAAAAGCCGCCTTTGCTGCCGCTAACTTATTAATCTCTGATTTCGACGATTAGAAGGTACCCAATGAATCTCGCTAACTTTGCTACCATGGACACCATCATGTTGATGAGCATCATCAATATGAAGCTGCGTGATGATTTTAACGGCAATCTTGAGGAGCTATGCGCGACTAATGAAATAGACAAACAAGCGTTGATAGACAAGTTATCACAAGCAGGTTTTGATTATCTCGCAGAGATTGGACAGTTTAGATAACGACTTGGACGTTCTAGCTCGCCATGTCGCTAACTTAGATGACAATAATCTTAGATGACAATAATGCCGACGATAATTGTCGGCATTATTGAATCAATCCGCCTCAAGCGCTGATCTTATCTTAAGTTTATCTAGCCGAATGAGGCCCATATTACCGTAGCGACCAATACCGGACACACAATCTTCACGTAGAGTGGCCATACTTTACCAAACCAACCAAGCTGAAAGTCAGGGCACCCTTGTTCTAGCTCTTTCACTTTACTCGCACGGCTCCACACCCAACCACCGAAAATACAGAACATTAGCGCAGCAATTGGCTGCAGGTACTGAGTCGCTATCATCGCCACCAATCCAAACAATTCACCAAAATTGAACACGATAAAAATACTGAATGCAGCGATCATCGCCCCCAACACCCAGCTGGTTTTCTTTCTACCTGTTTTTAATCGCTCATCAACCAACGCCACCGGACATTCCAGCATAGAAATGGAAGATGTTAATGCTGCAATGGTCAACAGCAAAAAGAAAACGACAGAGAATACCAAACCTAACAGCCCTAAAGATTCAAACATTAACGGTAATACCGTAAATACCAAAGTATCTGAACTGATAAGCGAGCCATCTTCAGCGTATATTTGCACCCCTTTTTGCATGGCAACAAACATTGCTGGCATCACGACTAAACCGGCGATAAACGCGACAGATGTGTCTACTAGGGTGACGTTCATCGCCATTTTCGGTAGGTCTTCTTTTTTTGAAAGGTAAGAGCCGTAAATCAGCATCGAACAACCGCCTATCGTCAAAGAGAAGAACCCCTGCCCCATTGCAGCTAGAATCAACTTTCTATCCCAGACTTTTTCAAAATTAGGAACGAGATAATGCTTTAACCCTTCCATCGCGCCTTGTTGCATCATGATGTAGACAAACAAGAGAGCAAATAAAACAAACAACGATGGCATGAGTCGCGTTGACCATTTCTCAATGCCCTGCTTTACACCGCCTTGTACAATTAAAATAGTCAGCAGGTAAAATGCGATCGTACCAAAAACGTTACGTCCGACGCTAAACCCTTTAAACCAATCAGCAAGCGCGGCGTAGCCAGCAATTTCTAAGACCGCGCCAATCAAAAAGCAGATTAACCAGCCGCCAACAATGGAGTAAAACGCCAGCACTGCACAAGGTACAGCAAGACCAATCCAGCCTACGCAAGCGCCCAACTTTTTAGCCATCGGATTGGAAGAAAGCGATCGCATGCTATCCACAGGGTTCGCTTGACCATGGCGCCCGATTGCCATTTCCACAACGAGCATTGGGAAAGCCACCACAATAATCATCACAAGATAAACGAGAAGGAACGCGCCTCCGCCATTACTGGCAACTTGTGTTGGAAAACCCCAGATATTGCCTAAACCGACAGCAGCGCCTGCGGCGGCAAGAATGAAACCGAGCTTTGAACCGAAATGCTCACGTGGTGTGGCGGCAGCCGAAGACGCTGCCGACGAAGAAGATGTATTATTCACTATTGCTTAGTCGTTGTGTACTAGTTGACTGGTACGATAATTCAATTGGTCTAGCAAATCAACATTAAGCAGTGTAATAAACTAAAGTAAGGGTGAATTATTTTGTACATACTCTATAGCATGCAATTAATCCCAAATAACGTAACTGGCACAATGAGAGCATGAGGGGGATAACGCCGCGATGAAAAGACCGTCCAAGCCGAGCGCTGTCAGCTTGGATGTATAACACAAACGCTCTTTACAGGCCGTTAAATAGTGAAGACTTGGTACTCTTTCAACTGAGGGATTTTATTCTGCAATTCTTGCTCTTCCGTCGCCATATCGTTGAGCGAATCACAGTAATCTTCCGCTTGTTCCTTGATCACCTCAGATTGGTTTGCCATGGTATCAGCAAGTCTCGTTTTGAGTTCATCCATTTGTTCCGAAAGTGCAGTCAGATTTAATCCGCCTTCTTGCTGCATTTTTTCTTGTAACGCAGTGAAGGCGCTACTAAAAAACTCTTTATTGAAGACTTCTTTTGCTTTTTCATAATCTTGCTGCCAGTTGTTAGTAAACGAACTGAACGCCTCAGACTTCAATACAAAGCTGCCATCTTTATGGTAGCGAGATTCAATATCTTTGAAAAACTCAGACAACGCCGTCTTGACGCTGTCAAACGCTTCAGAATTATCGAAGCTTGCAGAAACGTCATCAATAAGG
Organism: Vibrio methylphosphonaticus; assembly: GCF_023634655.1. Classification (GTDB taxonomy): domain Bacteria; phylum Pseudomonadota; class Gammaproteobacteria; order Enterobacterales; family Vibrionaceae; genus Vibrio; species Vibrio methylphosphonaticus. The sequence continues at coordinate 46,860 of NZ_JAMKMS010000001.1, forward strand.
TCATTCGTTAACGCTAAGCCGTTCTCAGCGAGTGCTTTGGCTTGAGGGACATACTTGTTCATATTTTCCCGGTAGCTTGCTAGCGCCTCTTGCTGGAGTCTGTCGAGTGCGACTTTTTCACCATTGATATACAAATCATTGTTATCATCAATTAGGACCTTTGAACCTTCTGCCCTTACGATTTCAACTTGGTTACCGTCAAGGTGCACTTCATTTTTGATATCAAGGTTACACTGTTCATAAGCCAAAGACGCTGCCGATAACAACGACAATCCAGCCCCAAATAATAGGTACTTCAATTTACTCTTCATTGCCAATTCCTTCGCTTGATCAAACAATATTCACAATAACATGGTGAGTCACACGCTCTCCAACTTGCAAGGCAATTTCATCATCTAGCCGCTTTCCTACTAACGCACGTCCTAGTGGTGACTCTGGTGTCACGACTCTTAGTCCTTCAGTATCGATAGAAACGCCACCACCGCAAGGTAGCAGAAAAAAACGACTTAGAACTTCTTGCTCGTCTTCCAGATCAACCATAGCGGATAAGCCAACTGGCGAGTCATGTTCAAATGTGCGAATCACCAAATGTCTTAATGATGCAATATCCTTCTTTATGGCTTCTAATCGCATTGCCTGCCCATGAGCAAGATATGCCGCTTCTAGTGCAAGCGTGTCATATTTATTGTCTGGTATCGTTTCCTCATTGGTGGCAGCATCCACCGTTTGCTCCATTGCAGACAGTAGCGTTGCGATTTTTTGTTCCAACTCAACAATAACCTGTTGGACAACAGCAGCTTTATTCATTTTATTCCTCAAACATGGATAATTGACGCGCGCTTTCTAAAGGTTCTAAGATAACGTTCAATCCCAACAGTCGTATTTCTCGTCCTTGCTGTCGCTCCAAAATTTCCTGTAATAGCGCCTTGAAATAAGGCAAATCGAGCTGATTGTGAACATGCTCAATGGTGGTTTGCTTAAAATCTGCAAACTTCACTTTAACACCTTGTTTGATCACGTTCCTCGCCGGTTTCGCTCGGTTTAGTCTTGCCTCAAGCTCTGGGTAAAGCTTCTCTTCAATCACCTGCCAACATTGCTCAAAGCTCGTGATATTTTGGCTAAACGTGCGCTCTACACCAATCGATTTACGCTCCCTTTCTACCACAACTTCTCGCTCATCAATACCATGACTTTTCTTCCATAAAGATGCACCCAAGCGACCAAAGCGTACTATCAACTCGCGGTAGTCACTGTTTCTCACATCTAAGCAGGTATACAGATCAGCCCGATTTAATTTCTCTAGGCTGACTTTTCCTACACCCGGAATTTTACCCAAGTCTAAGCCATCAATAACCCCCTGGACCTCGTCTGGTGAAATGACAAATTGTCCATTTGGCTTGTTTAGGTCCGATGCTATTTTCGCTAAAAATTTAAGCGGAGCCACGCCAGCTGATGCGGTTAAATTCAATTCTTGTTCAATATCACGCCTTATACTTTGAGCAATCAGGGTGGCAGAGTTTTGGTGCAACTGACAATCTGTGACATCCAAGTAGGCTTCATCTAAAGATAACGGTTCTATCAGTGACGTGTAACGAGAAAAGATCGCACGAATATGCTGCGATACTTGTTTGTAGACATCCATTCTCCCCGGAACAAGGAGTAAATGAGGGCACAGCTTAACAGCTTGAGCAGAGGGCATCGCTGAGCGAATACCAAATTTCCTCGCTTCATAATTGCACGTACTGATCACCCCTCTTTGCCGTTCATTCCCGCCGACAGCCAGTGGTTTACCTCGATAGTAAGGGTTATCCCTCATCTCTACCGCGGCAAAAAAGCAGTCCATATCAACATGAATAAACTTACGAATCGGGTCTGACACAAACGCACCACACTGGTTATATATACAGCCTTAGTATACGCAATTTCTTCTCAGCAAACACGTAAAAAAGCCAGAGCGATGCTCTGGCTTTGTAAAGTTCTCGATTCAAACCTTATTACGCGATACGATCTTTATTACGCGATACGATCTTTTTCCCAAGCCGCCAGTTTTTCTGCGCGAATTTTCGCTTTAGCTTCGCGTTTTTTACGCGCATCGCAAGGTTCTGGGCAATTACAAACTTTATCAATGCCTACCGCACCTAGTCCACCACAGCTACCTTTTACCACTTTCTTTTGAAATATGTAGCCGACAGACATCGCGGCAATAACCGCAAGAAACACACCAAATGTAACTAAAAACGTACTCATTTTGTCCACCTCTTACTGATTAAGGTAAGGCTTAAATGCCTCTGACGCAATTTCTTTAAATCCATCGTCGGTCTTCACCACAATGAACGCTGGGATCTGATTTTCTTCTGCAATTTTTAGTGCTTTTTCTTCACCTAGCACCATAAGTCCTGTCGCTAGGCCATCCGCCGTCATCGATGACTTATCTAAAACGGTAACGGACACAACCTTATTATGAATTGGCTTGCCTGTTGCAGGGTCAATAATATGAGAATAACGTACACCATCTTTTTCAAAATAATTGCGATAATCACCAGATGTCGCTATAGCCATGTCACCGGGCTCAATAATTTCTTGAATATTTCGCTCGTCAATTGAAGGCTTTTCAATCGCGATTCGCCATTTTACGCTTTCTCGATTGACGCCTTTTAAGCGCATTTCACCACCGACTTCGACCATGTAGTCATCAATGCCAACACTCTCAAGATACTCAGCAACCACATCGACACCCCAACCTTTTGCAATCGTAGACAGATCAACATACAGGCTTCTTAGATCTTTACGCAGTGTCTCGTCGGTCGCGGAGAGATGAATAATGCCCGTTTGCGCTTTGCGCTGAGCGAGTTCTTCATCTGTTGGCACAATTTCCGGTCTTGCCTCTGGTCCGAACCCCCATAAGTTAACCAGCGGGCCAACCGTAACATCTAATGCACCCAATGTTAATTCGTTGAGTCGAATGGCTTCATTAACCACGATCGCTGTCTGTTTTGAGACAGGAAAAGGCTCGGTCCCGTAATAGCGATTAAATCGGCTCAGCTCTGAATCTTGGCGGTAAGTCGACATCTGATCATTCACTTCTTCGAGCAGGTCATTGATCTCTGCCTGAATATTTTCCGGTTTCGGCGTGTTATCTTTCACTATGTACTTCACATTATAAAGTGTCCCCATCGTTGGGCCACTCAAGTGAATTTGTTCACGGCCGCCACCACAAGCGGACAAAACCAGTAAAGCCACAAGGCTTACGATAACCATTTTCAAGCGTTTAGCTAGATGATACATACTTTTATTCACCTACCGAATTTAAAAACATTCTTCTTATCAGTCTTTTATAAGAACGAATAACCAAGAATATTCTTACATTCTAAAAACAAAATGGCTGACTCACATGAGCCAGCCATGATTATACATTACCTAAACTTAACCACCGAAGTCATCAAGTAGGATGTTTTCATCTTCAACACCAAGATCTTTCAGCATGCCGATAACAGCAGCGTTCATCATTGGTGGACCACACATGTAGTACTCACAATCTTCAGGCGCTTCATGGTCCTTCAGGTAGTTTTCATACAATACGTTATGGATGAAGCCTGTGTAACCATCCCAGTTATCTTCTGGCATTGGATCAGACAGAGCACAGTGCCATACGAAGTTTTCATTATCTGCCGCTAGGCCGTCAAAATCATCGACGTAGAACATTTCACGCTTAGAACGTGCACCATACCAGTAAGACATCTTACGCTTCGATTGAAGACGTAGAAGTTGGTCAAAGATATGTGAACGCATTGGCGCCATACCTGCACCACCACCGATGAAGACCATTTCATTGTCCGTTTCTTTAGCGAAGAATTCACCAAATGGACCTGAAATTGTACACTTATCACCAGCTTTAAGTGACCAAATATAAGACGACATCACACCAGGTGCTACGTCTGGGTTATTTGGCGGCGGAGTCGCGATACGTACGTTAAGCTTGATGATGCCTTTCTCTTCTGGGTATGAAGCCATTGAGTAAGCACGAATCGAATGCTCTTTTACGATAGACTCGTAACGGAATAAGTTAAACTTGTCCCAATCTTCACGATACTCGTCAGGAATATCATAATCCGCGTACTTAATATGGTGAGGTTCAGCTTCAATCTGAATGTAACCACCAGCACGGAATGGCACTTCTTCCCCTTCAGGGATTGCCAGCGCCAATTCTTTGATGAAGGTTGCTTCGTTATCGTTCGAGATAACAGTACATTCCCACTTTTTAACACCAAAGATTTCTTCTGGAAGCTCGATGTCCATATCCGTTTTCACGGCAACTTGACATGCTAAACGCTCGCCTTCACGGGCTTCGCCTTTAGAAATGTGGTCAAGCTCAGTTGGTAGAATATCGCCACCGCCTGATTTTACTTTTACGCGACACTGACCACATGAGCCACCGCCACCACAAGCAGAGGAAACAAAGATGCCTTTACCTGCCATCGCGCCGAGTAATTTGTCACCTGGAGAAGTTGTGAAACTTTTCTCTGGATCACCATTAACGGAGATAGTTACGTCACCTGTTGGTACCAACTTCGATTTAGCAAATAAGATTACTAATACCAAAGCCAATACGATCAAGGTAAACATCACTACACCAAGGATAATAACTTGCATTGACTATTCCTTAAAATTTGTGTCGTTTACCCGACCTACAGTTGAACACCAGAGAACGACATGAAGCCAAGAGCCATCAGACCAACACTGATAAAGGTGATACCAAGACCACGTAAACCAGGAGGGACATCTGAATACTTCATTTTCTCTCGAATACCCGCTAACGCAACGATAGCTAGCATCCAGCCCACACCAGAACCAAATCCGTAAACTACGGACTCGGCAAAGTTATAATCACGCTGAACCATGAACGATACACCACCAAAAATCGCACAGTTAACTGTGATTAATGGTAGGAAAATCCCCAGAGCGTTATACAACGGTGGGAAGAATCGATCGAGAATCATCTCTAGAATCTGAACTAGAGCGGCGATTACACCAATAAACGTAATGAAGTTCAAAAAGCTGAGGTCAACACCAGCAACCAGAGCATTCTCTTTCAACACGTAGGTATAAACAAGGTTGTTCACTGGTACAGCAATGGTTAAAACCACAACAACCGCAACACCAAGACCAAACGACGTTTTCACTTTCTTAGACACCGCTAAGAAAGTACACATTCCCAAAAAGAATGATAACGCCATGTTTTCGATGAAGATCGATTTAACAAGTAGACTAATATAATGTTCCATTTCGACCTTACTCCTTCGCTTCTACTTGTTCAGGTTTAAGGATACGGATAGCCCAAATCATAAAACCAATTAAGAAGAATGCTGATGGTGCTAGAAGCATCAGACCATTTGGTTGATACCAGCCACCGTTAGATACCAGTGGAAGTACTTCAACACCAAACAGTTTGCCAGAACCTAATAGTTCACGGAAAAATGCAACTGTCATCAGTACAAAACCATAGCCAAGACCATTACCAATACCATCGATAAATGAAGGTAATGGTGCTGATTTCATTGCAAACGCTTCCGCTCGACCCATTACAATACAGTTAGTAATGATCAAACTTACAAATACTGAAAGCTGTTTAGATATATCGTAAAGATACGCTTTCAAAATTTGGTCAACAACGATTACCAAAGAGGCGATGATCGCCATTTGTACAATGATACGTACACTGTTTGGCATATGGTTACGAATAAGTGAAACGAACAAGTTCGACAATGCAGTAACGAAAATTACCGCGAGTGTCATTACAAATGCTGTTTCCAATTTCGTCGTTACGGCGAGTGCAGAACACACACCTAGAACTTGAAGTGCAATCGGGTTGTTATCCAACACCGGTGCAAACAGGCTCTTTTTCATTTCTTTAGCATCAGACATTAGTTCAGACCTCCGTCACGAACCTTCGCTAGGAAAGGACCAAAGCCCATATCACCTAACCAAAAGTCAAATGTGTTTTGAACGCCGTTACTTGTCAACGTGGCACCAGATAGGCCATCTACGCCATGTTCTGAACCCGCTGGAGCACCACCTTTCACCACTTTGATCGCTGGCTTATGGTTTTCATCAAATAGCTTCTTACCAACAAACTGATCACGCCAAGATGGGTTTTCAACTTCGCCACCCAGTCCTGGAGTCTCGCCTTGCTCATAGTAAGTAATACCGTTCACTGTGTTACCGTCAGTTTGTACTGCGACAAACGCGTACATCATTGACCATAGACCATTACCATGAACAGGTAGAATAAAGCTCGTTACCTTACCGTCTTGCTTAACAAGATAGATAGTACCCACATTGGCACGACGAATGATCTTCGCTTTATCTTGCTCTGCCGTTAGACGGATAGATTCTGATGGTACTTTTGACGCTTTACGTTGGTCGTAAGTTGCCGCATCACCGTCAACAAACTCACCCGTATCAAAATCAACCAAACGAGGTTCAATGTACTGGGCAAACAACTCAGGGATAGAACCCTCAGCTTGAATACCCGCAACATCTACAATTTTGCTTTGTTTATCTAGAACCGCATTAGCTTGTTGCTTATCACGTAGGCCAACAGCCGCTGTTGATACAACGATTGAGCACACTAAGCTCAATGCGATAACAACAAACAGCGTTTTTTTAATGCTATCGTTATTACTTGCCATAGCGCGCTAGTCTCCGTTTGATGTTTTTCTCAATTACCACGTGGTCAAACAGAGGTGCAAACAAGTTGGCGAATAGAATCGCTAACATCATACCTTCTGGATACGCTGGGTTAACCACACGAATCATGACACACATTGCGCCAATCAAAATACCGTATCCCCATTTACCTTTGTCGGTAAATGATGCAGATACTGGATCCGTGGCCATAAAGAACATACCAAATGCGAAGCCACCCAAGACTAGGTGCCAGTGCCAAGGCATTGCAAACATAGCGTTGGTGTCAGACCCTACAACATTGAATAAGGTTGCGACAGCAATCATACCAATCATCACACCAGCGATAATGCGCCATGACGCAATGCCCATGTAAACAATCATGGCTGCACCAATCATCAGCGCAAGTGTCGACACTTCACCGATTGAACCTGGAATGTTACCGATGAACGCGTCCATCCAAGTGATCGTTTGGCCAGTGATGTTGTTCAGTAGTGCGCCTTCGCCGCCTTGTGCCCATTGGCTTAGTGCTGTAGCACCAGAGAAGCCATCAGCCGCTACCCACACTACGTCACCCGAGATTTGCGCTGGGTAAGCAAAGAATAGGAATGCACGACCTGCCAAAGCTGGGTTTAGGAAGTTACGACCGGTACCACCAAAGATTTCTTTTGCAACAACAACACCAAAGGTAATACCAAGCGCTGCTTGCCAAAGAGGAAGTGTTGGCGGAACAATCAAAGCAAACAAGATGGATGTCACGAAGAAACCTTCGTTAACTTCATGTTTGCGCACCATACAGAACAACACTTCCCAGAAACCACCAACAATAAACACTGTTGCGTAGATAGGTAGGAAATATGTGGCTCCGAGTAGCATCTTACTCCCCCAACCAGCGTCGGCCCCTAACGTGCCGCCAATAGATTGAGTGAGCCAGTAATGCCAGTTACCATCGATGATGTTCGCAAGTTCTGCGCCAGCATACATATGGTTAAGTGCCATGATGGCTTGGTTGCCTGAGTTGTACATACCCCAGAATACTGCTGGGAATACCGCAAACCAAACCATGATCATGATACGCTTCAAGTCGACGCTATCACGAACGTGCGAGCTACGCTGTGTCACCAAGCCTGGTGTATAGAACAACGTCGCCGCTGCTTCATACAGAGCAAACCACTTCTCGTGTTTGCCACCTGGCTCAAAGTGATGCTCGATATCCTCAAGGAATTTCTTAAGCATGATTACCCTTCCTTCTCAATTTTGTCTAGGCACTCACGTAGGAGTTGACCATATTCGTACTTACCTGGACAAACAAAGGTACATAGCGCCAAATCTTCTTCATCTAGCTCTAGAGCACCAAGGCGTTGTGCACTGTCGATATCGCCAGCACATAAATCGCGAAGAAGCAGCGTTGGTTCCATATCTAAAGGCAACACTTTTTCGTAGTTGCCGATAGGTACCATTGCACGGTCACTACCATTCGTTGTCGTTGTCATGTTGAACAACTGACCTTTAAACACATGACTTAAGAATGAACGAGTGATAGAGAATTTGTTTTTACCCGGCACAGCCCAACCAAACAATTCCTTCTCACGGCCTTCGCGCAAAACGGAAACTTGTTGGTGATAACGCCCAAGATAAGCATGAGCACCTATAGCATGTGTACCGGACAGTACAGAACCAGAGATCACTCGAACTTCACCTGGCATCAATTCGTTGTCTGTGACATCTTCTAGGCTAGCACCTAGCTGAGTACGAATTAAACGAGGGTTATTTACCACAGGACCGGCAAGAGAGATAACACGGTCAGTGTAAATTTCACCTGTAGTGAACAACTTACCAAACGCAATCACGTCTTGATAATTAATGCTCCATGCTACCGTTTCCGCATTAACAGGGAAAAGGTGATGCATGTGAGTACCTACGAGACCTGCTGGATGCAGTCCGTCGAAAACGTGCTCTTCTACATTAGACTGAGTTGAACGAGGAAGGCTGGTGCCTTTTTTGCACACGTATACCTTGCCATCTGTCAATTTAGAGAGAAGGTCAAGGCCTGCAACGAATGCCTCTTTCTGTTCATTGATGATCAATTCAGGCTCAGCTGCTAACGGGTTGGTATCCATTGCAGTGACGAAAATCGCCTGAGTTGTTGAATCAATCGCGGGAACCTTGCTGAACGGTCGAGTACGTAAAGCTGTCCACATACCAGAAGCAACAAGCTGGTTCGTGATCGTCGCGCGATCAAGCCCTGCTAATTGGTCTGCTGTGTAACTATCGAACGTCACTTGGTCGTTGCCACTTACTTCAATCACAACAGATTGAAGTACGCGCTTTTCACCACGGTTAACTTCGATAACTTTACCGCTTGCTGGTGAAGTAAACATCACGCCAGGGTTCTTTTTGTCTTCAAAAATAACCTGACCTTTCTTTACTTCATCGCCTACGCGAGCATGCATTGTTGGACGCATACCCACGTACTCTTCGCCAAGCAAGGCGACTTTAGTGATGGACTTACCATCATTAATCACCTGGGATGGAGTTCCTGCGATAGGAAGGTCCAAACCCTTTTTTATTGTAATCATACGCACTTGCACTACTTTTATCGGGAAAAAGATTCTTTTTATTGCGTAACATTTAGACACGACATTGAGGTGTCTCGCCCCGGTGTTTTAAACACCAAGACAGCAACATCACATTAACAATCTCACCGTGAAATCACTGCGAGATTTGTCTGGTGCGATAGTTTAACATCTTTTGCAAAGTGGATGCCATGATGAATCCCTGCAATAGCCTTATTATTTCGAAAGTTTTGCTATTGCAACGCTTATCAATATTGATAATTTTGAACCATCGCACAAAGCGTTATTAAGTCTATTAAAATTAAACATTTAATATATTCACAAAATGAAACAATTACACTTAAACCAACATCATTCAAAAACATGTTGAAACACTGTTAAAAAAATACCCATTAAGGGCTAGATTTCAGAACTAAACGCTGGCTTTCATTAACAGACCTTATACTGCCTAAAAAAGATGTTATTCACCGCTGATAACGACAGGTTGTTCTGCCGCAATGAGTCACTATTTGCCACCACCAGCGCAGTCTGGGCTACTTGGCGATTGCTGGTTTTTGTCATTCCACTCTTGTGGGGTATAGGTGTGAATGGCAAGGGCATGAATGATACCGGCTAGCTCTTCGGCTAGGACTGTATTTATTTTACGATGACGAGCGATCAATCGATCTCCCAAAAATGCATCACTAACGACAACAACCTTAAAATGGCTCTCTGAACCCGGAGGGACGTTATGCATATAACTTTCATTGAGCACATCTAGAAAGGTAGGTTCAAACGCTAAATGAAGTTTCTGCTCGATGGTTTGTTGAATCATCAGGCTTCCTTAAGCAGGGTTATTATTATGACATTGTCGGTAAAGTATATACTTTACTTAATCAATAATCTTCCTCTAAACCGCATTCTCTTTGGCTATTGGCGCGAGTTTTTGTCAAAATGCAGCGATAATCACTAAATCTCATCATTATGAAAACTGAACTTTCTTTGCTCGACCGCACACTTGAACTGTATCGTTATCCAAAGCTTAGTCACGATAAGCTCCAGGCGTGGGACGCTGGCGATGAATATTTAATCACTCATATTGAAGAACAAAACTTCAATAATGACCAACATATTTTAGTGCTTAATGACAATTTCGGCGCGTTGAGCTGCTGGCTTTCAGCCCAACATGTCGTAACGACCGTTAGTGACTCTTTTATTTCCCAGCAAGGTATACATGCCAACCTCGCTCATAATCGCTGTGCTTCTGTGAATGTTATTTCCTCCGTTGATAGCTGGCCGAAGAGCGTCAGCTTGGTCATCATGCAAATACCGCGTAATAACCGTTACCTTACTTGGCAGCTCAATCAGATTCACGCTTTGTATGGTGATACCTGTCAGGTCATTGCGGTAAACAAGGCCAAGGAAATCCACAGTTCAACGCTGAAATTATTTGAAAAACACCTCGGTAGCACAACCACCTCTTTAGCATGGAAGAAGCACCGTTTAGTTTTTAGTAAAGGTGACCAAGCACACCCTCCTCATGTCGAGCCATACACTACATGGCAGGTTGAAGAAGAGGCGATTACGCTATCAAACTTGCCCAACGTTTATTCCGGGGAAAGTCTCGATCTTGGCGCTCGTTTTTTTCTATCACACCTTCCAAGCGACGCTAAATATCAGGATATTATCGATTTAGGCTGTGGTAATGGCGTCTTATCGGTCAAGCTTAAACAACTCAATCCAGAAGCCAGCATTACCTCTGTTGACGAGAGCTTCATGGCGGTTGAGTCAGCAAAAAACAATATGTCACTTAATCGCTTATCAACAGAGAAAGCACAATTCGTTGCCAACAATTGCTTAGACGGTTTCAGCGCACAAACTCAAGATCTCGTGGTCTGTAATCCTCCGTTTCACCAACAGCAAGCCATCACGGATCATATCGCATGGCAAATGTTCTGTGACGCAAAGCATGTTCTTCGGACTGGTGGCGAGTTATTAGTTATCGGAAACCGTCACCTAGGCTACGATAAAAAGCTAGAGAAATTGTTTGGTAAGCGGCAAGTAAAACTTATCGCCACTAACGCTAAATTTGTTATTTTACAGGCGACTAAGTAAAGTTATCGTCATAGTTAGTAAATACGCTAACGACACTATACGTTATCAGATAGAATTTCGTCAGCGCGTACACCCAGTATTACGCTGACAAACGCTGACTCATCACATTGATGGGTGTAAAAAGGAATTAGTAATGAAAAAGCTCGTTGTAGCCGCAACTATCGTCTTATTAGCTGGTTGTGCAAGCCCAAAACAAGAACAAATTAATTTTGCCCCACAAGCCGCCACTAGCGCTGCAAAAATTGTCGAAGGCAAAACCATGTCACTGTCCAGCCAAGATGTACGTACCGCGCAATACGTCGCTTTAATGGATAATGGCCGCGCCAATATCACGCCTATTCACACACGCCAGAATGTTCGTATTGGCATTGAGAACGCACTAGTGCAGCAATTCTCTTCTCAAGGCTATCAAGTCACGGTTAATAGCCCAAACACCGTCAAAGTCGAAATTCAGGAAGCCCTCGTCTCCGTCAAACATACCGTAATGGAAAATGACATGGCAGCCAACGTTGTTGTGGAAGTCACGGTTGAAAACAGCAAGGGTAAACTCGTCAAAACCTATACGGGCAAAGCCACACGTTCTGGGCTGATGAGCGCATCGAACGATGATATTGAAACCGTACTCAATGACACGGTTAACCTTGTACTGAAAGAGATCTCAAACGACGCTGAACTGGTTGATTACATGAAGGAACGTTTCTAATGATGAAAACTCTAATTGCGACACTGGCTTTAGTCTCTGCCACTGTTTTTGCGGGACCAACCGTGCAGGTTGAGACCAATATTGGCTCTTTTACGGTTGAGCTAAATGAAGAAAAAGCGCCGGTAAGTGTCGCTAACTTCCTACGTTATGTTGACGATGGAAGTTACGTAAATAGTCAATTCCATCGTGTTATCCCGGGATTCATGGCTCAAGGCGGTGGTTTTGACGAGAAATTTAATCGACTACCAGCCAATAACGCTATTCAGAATGAAGCAGCCAACGGGCTTGATAATGATATAGCAACCATTGCCATGGCTCGAACTCAAGATCCAGACTCCGCAACGCGTCAGTTTTTTATCAACTACGCCGATAATGACTTTCTCAATTACAGCGTGTCAAACCCTGGTTATGCGGTATTTGGTAAGGTCACCGAAGGATTCGATGTAGTGAAGAAAATGTCTGAGAAGCCAACTCGTACGGTGCGTGGCATGCGTGATGTACCGATGGACCCTATTGTCATTACCAAAATGGAACGCCTACCATAAACCAAACAACAGAGAGAGTTCGCTCTCTCTTTTTCTTTTAGGTGAGGAGCACCTCTGTGGATCAGAAAATGACATGGCAAGATACAATTAGAAGCTATTGGGATAAACGTCTACTTTGGGTGTTTATGCTCGGCTGTTCAAGTGGCTTTCCATGGGTACTCATCGGTTCCAATATGTCGGGGTGGCTGAAGGATGCCGGATTGACTCGTACGGCAATAGGTTACTTTGGCTCAGTCTTTGCTGTCTATGCCATTAACTTTTTATGGGCGCCTCTGGTTGACCGTGTTCGACTCCCTCTATTATACCGTACACTTGGACAACGACGCAGTTGGATCTTTTTGTGCCAGTCATTAATGTTGATCTGTACGTTATTGATTGCGGGTGTGAATCCAGCAGAAAACCTAATGCTCACGTCGCTATTGGCGTTAGGTATTGCCATCGCTTCGTCCACTCAAGACATTGCCGTCGACGCCTTTAGAATAGATACGTTCCCAAAATCTCAATCCAATAAACTGCCTCAAGCCTCTGCGATGGCCGTCATTGGTTGGTGGACGGGGTACTCTCTCCCAGGTTATCTGGCTTTCGTCAATGCCGATAGTATGGGCTGGAATGGCGTGTATTATGGCATGGCTATTATTGTCGGCGTCCTCATGATGTTTACCTTACTGGTAGGTGAGCCAAAAACCGATCGAGATGCATTGCAAGCTCAAGCTGAGCAACGCCATCAGAAGGTGGTCGACAACAAAATCCTTGCTTGGCTCAGCGTGACCGTCATCGAGCCCTTTCTTGATTTCTTCCGCAGCAATGGCGTGAGAGTAGCGGCAACCTTGTTACTATTTGTATTTCTATTCAAAATTGGCGAAGCCTTTTTGGGCAGAATGTCCATCCCGTTTTACAAGGAAATTGGCTTTAGTAACGAACAAATAGGTTATTACTCCAAGCTCATTGGCTGGGGAGCAACCATTGCTTTCACGCTATTAGGCAGCATGTTCAACGTACGATTTGGAATCGTCAAAGGGCTAATGATTGGCGGAATAGCCATGAGCGCCAGTAATCTTATGTTTGCTTGGATCGCTCAAGTAGGACCGAACGAGCACCTCTTCTTAGCGACGATCATCGTTGATAACTTTACGACCGCATTCTCCACCGTCGCGTTTGTCTCGTTCTTAACTATTTTGACTGGGCAAGCTTTCTCTGCGACTCAATATGCCCTTCTCGCCTCTCTAGGGAATTTTGGGCGAACGACACTGGCTTCGTTCAGTGGCGAACTGGTCGATATGCTCAATGATTGGAGCCTGTTCTTTATTATCACCTCACTTATGGTCATACCGAGCTTAATCATGCTCTATTCTTTAAGGCATTATTTCAATGACTTACTGAATAAAGCTCGAGAAAGAGACCGTGCAACGAAGTGATTTTTTACCTCTATATAATGTTAAAAAACAATATATAGAATGAGATAAAACAACCCCCCCTATGCTTAACACATCGGGGGATTGTTATTTACCTAGTCTAGTTTTCAAGCGAGTAGTTAACCATTTACTGGCGCTACACATCACGGTCTAAGGGTACATACCCTTGCCAAAGCGGTTGAATATCCTCGCCACACCCTGAGTGAATACCAACGGTTGAGTCAGAATAGATAGGCACAGGCAGTCCTGTCCTTCCATCGTTTTGGGGGCGTGTTTGGTCTCCTCGTTTTCTTCAAGATAATCGCCTTTGTTGTAGCAACCCGATTCGTCGCTAAAAGCACCGTGAAGCACTAACGTCGACTCTAGACCTTTGTGAGTGTGCTGGGGAACTTGCACGCCTTCAGTGATATACAACAAGCTCACCCGATATTCTTCGCCCAAATCAATATTTGAAGTAAACACTTTCCCACCGTAGCTACGCCACTCCCCCATTCTTTCAACGATAGGTTTTAAAGGTGCTGGCACCAAAATTTCTTTACCATTAACCGTGATTTTTGCTTCCTGTCTGGAACGAGGCGCAGAAAAGTCCATGTCCAACGACATAATATCGTCTAACATATTGTCAAATACACGCTGCATTTCTTGCTCGGAAATGTCATTAGATTCAGTCACTTCAAGTTTCATCTGTTGAAGAGAGTCTGCTTCAAGCTGTTCAAGCTCTCCGACTCTGTCGCGACAACGACTACAAGACTCAAGGTGAGAAGCGATAGCAACGCCTCTTGCCGTGTCTATCTCTCCACTGGCATAGAGTGTAAGTAAGGTGTCATCTGGATGGTAAGCCATATTAATGCTCCTCCAAGGAGAGTCGTAATTTTTCCACTGCGAGTCGTAAACGAGACTTCACTGTGCCAAGGGGGATGTCGTACATGTCTGCCACTTCTTGGTGAGGTAGATCTTGCAAGTACACAGCCCTGACCACGTCCCTTTGTGGCTTTGGCAAATTATCAAGGAATTGAATAATCTGTTCCTTCAGCCTGTCTGTCTCGGGTGAGTAATGATCGACAAAATCAGGCGGACAATAATCTGTAGGCCAGATATCATCAGCCCTAACATGCATTTCTTTGCCTTTTTGCTTGCGCAGCATGTCAAAGCACAGGTTTCGAGTTATCGTATAAATCCACGTCGATACCGCGCTTTTTTGATCGTCAAACAAGTGCGCTTTCTGCCATACCGCCGCCATCGCTTCCTGGACGATTTCGATAGCGACCTGCTCATTGCTGATATACCTGAAAGCAAACTGCTTCAACCTTGGTGAGTAATAGTGAAACAGGACGGCGTAGGCGTGTTTATCTCGCGACTTAACCTTAGCCATACATTCGTTCCATTCTTGCTTGCTAAGTGTTTCTGATTCGTCTGCAATCATACACAAAATCCTAAGTTAGCTGCATTACGTCATTAGTACAGTGTACGCACGGTTTAGAAAATGGATCAAAATTAACACGATTTTTCGATTGTCATCACTCAACGAGTCTTTTGAAGTTTTAGCCATTGGGCTTGGGTTCAAGTAATCCGTGCTTCGTTATCGCTTTTTCTATGTAGCTCAGCATTGCTTCGCAGTTGGGCTGCGCCACTAATTGTTCAAATTCGTGGCAGGATACTGGCAATACTTCTAACCACCTTTGACTAACCCAAGTCGCGTCGTCATAGAAACAATGTAAATACAGCGACTCTAGGGTAGGAAACGCGTTGTAGACTTCTTGTAATCGTTCCCCTATAAACGCTTGATGTTTACTTAAGGTTAGAGGTTGCCATGACGGTAACCAATCGACATCAGCGACTCTCAAACCATCGTGCTCGCTAACCACGTTATTGATTAAAAAACGCTTGATACCCGACACGGTTATCCCCAACAGGCCGCCTTCCAAAACTTCAAAGTCAACGATACTAACGAATGTCCCTATCTGCGTCACATTGCTTGGTGCACTACCTGCGCTCTCGTCAATTAAACACATGCCAAAACCAGCGCTCTCTTTTAAACACTGAGTCACCATTCGCTTGTAGCGAGGTTCGAAGATTCGTAATTTCATTTTCCCTTCGGGTAACACAATGGACCCCAGAGGAAATAACATTATTTGAGACATTCAAGCTCCTTATCGATATGCACAACGTTTTTACGCAGCAATCAGGAAATTCGATCATCGCATAAAAGTTTGTTAGCAAACCTAGCAAGCTTGTTAATAAAACGATGCCCAACATTGGTTGATTTGTATGCGATTCATAAAAGTTCCCTTTAACCTTTAATAAGTGTGATGGCAGTCTCAATATTTAGCAACCGTTTGCGATGTTGCACATTTACTTTGAGACACAAATCGCTATCATGCGTCCCCATCGGATGAGTTCGCACGGAAAGCGACCAATTTTCAGTACAACTTTAAAAAGAGTAGTTCTCATTATGCGTAAATCACTTTTAGCTCTTGGCGTTGTTGCAGCAGCGGCTTCAGTTCCAGCTTCAGCAGAATATCTATACGGTTTCGGTGGTGTTTATCTTGATCACCAAAGCTGGGATCACGGTTTTAGCCCAGTCAATGACAATGTTGGCGACCAACGTAACCAGTTTGTTCTAGGTCTTGAAGGTGGTGCTGGATTTACTTGGGGTGAGATTTACGGTTTCTACGATCGTGAAAGTGTTGAGAAGAACTCATCAGAGCAAAAGAACTCAATGAAAGGTTCTGCGCACGTTTACCTAGGCGACTCTGGCGTATCTTTGTACGGTCAGTTCTATCACCACGATAACCCAGGACAAAGCGAAACTAACCGCGTGCTAGGTGTTGGCTATACAGCACTTCAAGGCGATAACTGGTTTTTCAAACCATGGGTGGGTGTTCATGACATCACATCATGGGATTCGTACTCTGCTCAAGATGGGTATGAGAACGTAAATGGTAACAACGGCTACATGGCTGGTTGGACAGCACGTTACGGCTTTAACGCTTTTGGCCAAAACTTCTCGTTCGTAAACTGGAACGAAATCGAATTTGATCGCAACGATGAGTACGCTCATAACCAAGGCGGAAAAACTGGCTTGAACGGCGCACTACTATTCAACTGGCACGCAACTGAAAACGTTACCGCTGCGATCCAGTACCGTTACTTCCAAAATAAACTCGGTGTTTGGGGCTCTTCAGGCAACCAACAGCACTACGGTGATGCAATCATCTACCGTATGCAATACAACTTCTAATTCCTATTCAATAGAAGAAGTTCGAAAAAATGGCGCATTCGCGCCATTTTTTATGCCTGTTACTTTCGAGTATTAGTGATAATTTTGCTATTCTTCGCCTATTACTCGTAACTCAATGCCTGCTGTGAACATAACTATACTTGGCCCCGGTGCCATCGGCTCTTTGTATGCGTACAAATTAAAGCAAGCCGGACACGATGTGTCTATTTGGGGAAGAAGCCCCAATAGTACCGTCGACATCCAATTGGACCACTTGCCACCACTGCCTTTTGCGAATCAAAATCTCGTTGTACTCAAACGCACCGACCTGTTAATCGTGACACTGAAAGCCTGGCAAGTTGAAGCAGCGTTATCACCGTTACTTCCGCTGTTACACCCCGACACCATGATTTTGTTTTTGCACAATGGTATGGGCAGTGTCGACAAACTGGCCAACGCACTGGCGAACTTCCCGGTACTCCTCGGTACTAGTACACACGGTGCACTCAGAGTCAACGCTTTGCATGTCAACCACACTGGTCTAGGGGAAACCCACATCGGAGCTTGGAATGACAAAGGGCAACAATGCCAGTTTTTATCTGACGTACTTCACCATGCTCTCTCGCCAGTAAAATGGCACACATCCATCCAACATGCACTGTGGACTAAACTGATCATAAATTGCGCAATAAACCCGCTAACCGCACTGGAGAATTGCAGCAATGGGCAACTGTCCGAACCGCGCTACCGACATCAGATTGAACAAATAATCGATGAAGCGCAGTCTTGTGCAGAAAAGGTGGACGTGACTTTAGATAAGGCTTCTCTCAAAGAAACGGTCTTCAACGTCATCACTAAGACGGCTAAGAACTACTCGTCCATGCAACAAGATATCAGCCAGCAACGCACCAGTGAAATTGAGTTCATTACTGGTTATGTCGTTAGCATTGCGGAAAGATATCAACTTGATATTCCGGAAAATAATGCCCTTTTTAAACAAATAAAATGCATTGAAGCCAGTTGGAGCAAACATGACTAAACGAATATTGGTGCCGATTGCGCCTGGCACTGAAGAAATGGAAGCCATCACCATCATAGACACCATGATCAGAGCCGGCTTTCAAGTTACAACGGCAAGCGCCGCTTTCGATGGTAGCTTAACAATGAAAGGCTCACGAGGCATTACGTTAACCGCCGACTGCAAATTAGTCGACGTGGCTGATGATGAATTTGACGTCATCGCTCTACCGGGCGGCGTTGGCGGTGCTGAGGTATTCAGAGACAGTGTGGTATTGGTTGAAATGGTGCGCCAGCATAAATATGAAGGCAAATTACTCGGTGCGATCTGCGCCGCACCCGCCTTGGTGCTCGTTCACCACGACCTATACCCGGATGCGCTCATGACATGCCACCCTAGCTTTCAATCACATATCGCTGATGCGTGCTGGCGGCCTAAACGCGTCACGTTAGATGTCAATCACAACCTGATGACGAGTCAAGGACCCGGTACCGCACTTGAGTTTTCGATCGAACTCATTATTGCCCTATGTGGTAAAGAAAAAGCCTGGCAAGTGGCGGAGCCTATGGTCACGAATCCAACCTTGCACTATCACGAAATGGGGAAAAGAACATGACCGCTCTCCAAGCTATCCGTGAACAATTTCCGGCCTTATCTCAAGATATTGTCTACCTCGATAGCGCCGCGACCACTCAAAAGCCGCAAGTCGTCATCGATTGTCTAACTGACTACTACAAAAATCAAAATGCTAACGTGCATCGAGGTAGCCACTCACTCACCGCTCAAGCAACAAGCCGTTTTGAAGGTGCTCGCGACACCGTTGCACGCTTTATCAATGCTTCCTCAAGCAAAGAGATCATTTGGACGAGGGGCGCAACGGAAGCACTTAACCTCATTGCTCAGACCTATGCACGCAGTCGCCTTCAGCCCGGAGATGAGATTCTAATCTCTGAAATGGAACATCATGCCAACATCGTACCTTGGCAGATTGTGGCCGAACAAACAGGGGCATCAATCGTCAAAATTCCGATGACACCGGACTGTCAAATTGATGCTAAACAAGCCGCAGGTTTAATCAACGAACGCACCAAGATTGTTGCCATTGCTCAAGTCACCAATGTCACCGGCAGTCGCCTACCTATTGAGGCGATCATTGCTACAACGCGTGAAAAGAGTCGCGCTGTCGTCGTCATTGATGGCGCACAAGGCATTGTACATGAGCATACTGACGTCCAAGCACTCGATGTCGATTTCTATGTTTTTTCGGGTCATAAGCTGTATGCACCTGCAGGAATTGGTGTGCTGTATGGCAAACAAGCCCTGCTTGAATCCATGCCACCATGGCATGGCGGTGGGAAGATGGTCGAACACGTTAGTTTTACGCAAACCACCTTCTCGGCGCTACCGGGAAAATTTGAAGCGGGCACCCCGAATGTCGCTGGCGCATTAGCCCTAGCCTGCGCGATTCAATGGCGAGAGCAGTATGATTTATCTGAACTAGAGCAGCATGTCGCCGCACTTCAACAAAGAGCATTCGATGCACTTAGCGCGATGGATGATATTACGGTGATCGGTTATCAACCCGGTTCCAGCGTGATTACCTTCATCATGCAAGGCGTTCATCACCAAGACATCGCCACCTTGCTAGATCAGCAACACATTGCCGTTCGCTCAGGGCACCACTGCGCGCACCCACTGATGGACGCACTTGGTGTCAAAGGCACGGTGAGAGCTTCCTTTGCTATTTACAACACACTACAAGAGGTCGATCGTTTCATCGAGGCACTTGAGAAAAGCGTCGATATCCTTTGATGATATTGCAGTTAAATAGGCAAGAGAGATCGACAAGATAAAAAAACGCCATTCAACGAAAGTTTGAATGGCGTTTTTATTGAATACGAGATCTTACTGGAAGTCGGTGTCACACCTTACTTCCAATAATTTGCTTATTTGCTTATTTGCTTATTTACTGAATTACTGTCGCTTTAACCGTCTCTACGATGGCTTTCAAACCATTGCCGCGAGAAGGGCTAAGATGATTGACTAAGTTTAGCTGGTCAAAGTAACCATCAATATCAAAAGCCAAAATTTGCTGAGCCGTTTTATTATGGTAAGCCGCCAAAACAATGGCGATTAAACCACGAACGATTCGCGCGTCGGAATCTGCATCAATGTGCCAAACTCCCGCCTCTTCAGTCATGTGTAGCCAGACCGAACTTTCACAGCCCGAGACCAAGACCTGATCTTTCTTTGCTTCTGCATCCAACACAGGGAGTAATTTCCCCCACTTAACCACTTGGCGATAGCGCGCTTCCCAACCATGAAGACCAGTCATCGTACTCACAATATCGCTTGCGGTAATTTCCGTACCAAAAGGTTGGTTATCTGTCATGACGGCCTCTTTATCCTCTATATTTCTGAATCAATCTGTCGACAATTCTAGACACTGCCACAAAACCAAAGCTTGCTGTCACCACGGTTGCCGCACCAAATCCGCTGGCGCAGTCCATTCGCTTTGGACCTTCCGCTGTTGACTTAACCCCACAAACCGAGCCATCAGCTTGCGGGTATTTCAATTGTTCAGTCGAAAACACACAGTCTATACCGAACTTCCTAGCTGGGTTTTTGGGGAAATTATGATGACGGCGCAATGTATCTTTGAGCTTCTTCGCCAAGGGATCTTGAATCGTTTTAGTTAGATCGGCGATTTGGATTTGGGTCGGATCAACCTGACCGCCAGCGCCACCCGTCGTAATCACCTTAATCTTATTGCTGCGACAATACGCCAGCAACGCTGCTTTAGGCTTCATGCTATCAATCGCATCGAGAACATAATCAAACTCTTTGCTGATGTATTCCGCGATATTTTCTGGCTCGATAAAATCATCGATAAGATTGATCTTACACTCTGGATTTATCAGCTTTACACGCTCAGCCATCACTTCAATTTTACTCTGACCAACCGTGCCTGTCATCGCATGAATTTGACGGTTAATGTTCGTCACACACACGTCGTCCATATCGATGAGGGTTAATTCACCAACTCCAGTACGCGCCAGTGCTTCTACTGCCCACGAGCCAACACCACCAATACCCACTACACACACATGCGCGGCACGAAGTATTTCAACTTCACTTTGCCCATACAGACGTCGCGTACCACCGAATCGTTGATTATAATTGTCGGAGGCTGGTTGGTTTAGTTCTCGCATAACACTACCTAGCTAATGATGAGTAAAAAAGAAAGAGTGCGATTTATACGCACTCTTTCTATAAAGGTCAACTGCTGCTCTTTTTCAAACAATTATTTCTTTTTATCGACGCTTTTTTCCGGGGAGAGTGCCCAAGGATTTTGCGAAGGAGAGTTCTCTAGACCCAACTTCCAAACCCGACCAAAGTGCTTATAGTGCCCCGCTTGGGTACCCGCAAAATCGCCTAGCCCGTGGTACAGGTCAAAGTGATTCCCTTTCACCGCACCACCCGTATCTAATACGATCAATAGTCGCAGTTCATGTGCACCGCTCCACGTACCATCAGCGTTAAGTAATGGGACCTCGGCTAGAATAGGGGTTCCCATTGGAAAAGTGCTACGATCGCCAGCAACGGCTGCCATTGCCTGAAGTGGGATACCAGCGCTACCCGTCACGGGCGCCGCCTTTTGCGGAGCAAAAAAGACGAAGGAGGTATTTTCTTCAAGTAAAGCTTGAACCGTTTTCTCGTCTTGCGTCATTACCCAGTCTTTAATGGCTTTTAGCGACATCTTTTCTTTCGGCACTTCATCGCGATCGATTAAAACGCGACCAATGCTCACATAAGCGCGATTATTTTTTCCTGCGTAAGCAAAGTATTCTAAGGTGTCGTCATCACCAAAGTGGACAAAGCCACTGCCTTGGACTTCCATGATGAATGGATCAATTAAGTTATCCGCATAGCCAAGCTCTAGGCCCTGACCATTCAAAGCTCCCCCATAGATTTCAGCACGCGTTGGGCAGTCTTGCTGACAATCGGGAAGACCATAAACCGGGTATTTAAACTTCTCATCAGGACGATGGCGCAGTTCCATAACCGGTGAGAAATAGCCAGTAAACAAAACGTTACCTTTTTTATCCCCACCACCGAGTTGCGCAGCTTGAACACCATACTCACTGAGCTGTTTAGGGTCACCGCTCTTTATCGCCCACTCTTGTAGCTGTTCATATAGCGGTTGATACGTTTTCGCCATCGATGGCGAGTTCTTAGTGACTTCAGCCGCTTGCTTTTCAAAACTATTGAAATTTCTTGGCTGATTGGACTCAATCACTTCTGTCTTGTTCAAAAATGATGGGAACTCTTGGTCATGATACTGTTGTGCGCGATCCGTTTGTTGAGCACAACCAAAAACCAGTAAAACTGAAGCCAATGGTAAAATACGTTTTATCAAGATTGTTATCCCTTATTTATGTTGCATTCAGGATGGCAAACTCTTTAAAAAATCGCAATAAAACGTAGGGTTATCGAAGGCTTTTTTTGTGTTTTCCTGACAATTCAAACACGGGATGGTAATGCGTGGGTGATAATTGCTGCAATTGGGTTTTGTTTTTATTGAGCACTTGATACTGATAGCGAACATCACCGGAATAAAAGGTTATCAAATCCCCTTTTAAATCAAAGTTGGTCGCCACTATTCTGTGGTTTATCATCACACCATTTTCACCAAGTTCGAACCAATCTTTCACGTAAGAAGCGGCATTTTTTTCCACCCACATCCCATAAACCGACGATTTTGGGTTGCTATGGCTCTGGTAACGCTGAATCAAATCCTGATAAAGATTCATCACCGCAACCGTGCCAATAATCGCCAATAGAATCAGAACTCGTTCAAACCACCTACTGCTTTTTTTAGGTGACGTAGAGCTCACCACTTGAGACGTTTTCATCGAAATAAATCTAAGCCTCCATGAGCAATCCGATTACCTTGCATTATGCACCTCTGTTCCAATAACTGCGACGACAACTTAGTACGACCATATTTTTCACTGCGTTGATTTGGCTATCCTTTAAATTTCACTTGCACACAGATGAATAAAAAGTCATTATTTCCACATAAATAACAAAACTTCAGCTGTCAGTAGAAGGTTACCATCGTGAAAATCCGTAGCACCGCCTTAGTAAAAGGATTTAGGCAGTCCACTCCATACGTTAATGCCCATCGCAACAAGACCATGGTGATTACGCTCGGTGGCGAGGCCTTTTCTGACAAAAACTTCAACAATATCATCAGTGACATTGCCTTGCTGCATAGTCTCGGCGTCAAGCTCATTCTTGTTCACGGCGCTCGCCCACAAATCAATGATCTACTCGAGCGAAATGACTGCCACTCTCCCTATCACAAAGGCACACGCGTTACCGATGAACGCGGTCTTGGCTACGTCATGCAAGCAACAGGCCGCCTGCAGCTCGATATTACCGCACGTCTGTCCATGAGCCTAAACAATACGCCCATGGCTGGAACGCAACTCAATGTTGTGAGTGGTAATTTTGTGATCGCTCAGCCGTTAGGTGTCGATGACGGCATCGATTTTTGTCACAGTGGTAAAGTTCGCCGTATTGATGTCGATGGTATTAATCGCGTACTCAATCAAGGCTCTATTGTGCTACTTGGCCCTGTCGCGGGTTCGGTAACGGGTGAAACATTCAACTTGCTCTCAGAAGAAGTGGCGACCAAAGTCGCGATAAAATTAAATGCTGATAAGTTAATTGGCTTTTGTTCTGAGCAAGGCGTACTGGATAGCAATGGCAATGCATTGGCTGAGCTCTTTCCATCGGAAGTCAACCGCATCATCACAGATCTCGAGGTAAACGAAGCACGCAACCCAGAAAGCAGCAGTGGTACTTTACGCTTCTTACGAGCCTCGAAAGCGGCGTGTCATGCCGGTGTGCCACGTTGCCATCTCATTAGCTATAAAATCGACGGCGCCCTAATTCAGGAGCTTTTTTCGCTCGATGGTATTGGTACCCAAATCGTTAAAGCGAGTGCAGAACAAGTTCGGCAAGCTGAAATTGATGATATTGGTGGCATCTTCGATCTCATACGACCTTTAGAGGAAGAAGGGGTGTTGGTTAGACGCTCAAGAGAGCAACTTGAGCAAGAGATCCACCAATTCACCATTATCGAAAAAGATGGACTCATTATCGGCTGCGCCGCTCTGTACACTTATAATGAAGATAAAATGGCGGAGATGGCGTGCGTCGCAATTCATCCCGACTATCGTGACGGTAATCGCGGCTTGTTATTGCTAAACCACATGAGGCAGCAATCTAAGTCCAAAGGCATTGAGCAAATTTTTGTCCTCACCACACATAGTTTGCATTGGTTTCGTGAGCAAGGCTTCCATGAAATAGGCGTGGAGTCACTGCCGATGTCCAAACAAGATTTTTATAATTTTCAACGTAAATCAAAGATTTTAGCTTTACCGATCTAAATCGTTATTGCCATTTAAACGCCTAATAACGATACGCTCAAGAGCGAATATAAATCGTTAAATGATATATAAAACCGATTGCCCTTAATTAATTGCATAAATTATTTTACATCGCTCTCGTTAGTGACTAAAATTCGATCAAATTACAGGATTTATTGTGATGTAAGTCCCAATTATTGGGAATGCAGGGATAGCTACGTGTGCCACTACTGCCATTGAGAGCAATATCTATGCGTACTGTTATTTGTAATTCTATTCAAAGCTTTTGGGATATGGCTGAAAACCATCTACTCGAAGGTCTACATGTTCACTGTGTATTTCCCGCGACTGATAAGGTTCAGTCGTTAATCGGGCTTTATCAGGAGCAATATAAGATCAATAAAATCACTTTTTCGGAAGTGTTTAATTGACCTTATTCGGTTGATAAAAGAACTCACTACCACGGATGGTAGTGTCATCTACCTATTTACCCATTTACCCATTTAACCATTTAACCATTTAACCATTGTAATTCTTTCCCACTCCAATACATTCTCTACTACGATTTCAAACGACTTGCCAGACCGCTATGCCTTATTGTTTGGCAACGAATAGCTTTCAGTATCACTTGAGGCTCAGCGATTAGCGTCAACGTTTTCTTTGCTCGTGTAATACCCGTGTAGATCAACTCTTTCGTTAGTAGAGGCGAAAAGTCGGCTGGCAGAATCATAAACGTATGCGTGAACTCACTACCTTGTGATTTATGAATCGTCATGGCATAAGCGGTCTCATGCTCGGGAACACGACTCGGTAATACCGATTTTATCGACCCATCTGGAAGTTCAAAAAACACCTTTAGCTTCGCAACGTCTCCAGTGTAATCCGTCATACACAAACCGATATCACCGTTATAAAGCCCTAAGTTGTGATCGTTTCTCGTCACCATAACAGGACGCCCCGCATACCATTGTGCTTCACCATTGCTAATGATGTCGCGCTGCTTTAGTCGTTGTTCTATTCGCTGATTAAGTCCCACAACCCCAAAGTCGCCTTCGCGAACCGCGCACAGTAACCGATGACCAGAAAAGCTCTCCAACGCTGATTTTGCCGTTGATCGCTGCCAAATAGCTAACCTATCTGCGCTCTGAAGTGCTTCTCCATCGGGTCTTATGGCAACAATCTGTAAATAAGGCTGATAAGCTTTTAGCATACTTTGTAGCAGGTTCTGATAAGCATCTGCGGTTAAATGATGCCAGACAATATCAGTAAAACCTTTATCCCACACCCGCCCAAAGCCACGTGTGTCACTGGCATTAATCGTCTTTGCCAATTGCCCTATTCCTGACCGAGCATCAAAACGATAGCTTTTTTGTAGTACGCATAAGCCATCTGCCACAGCGCTTCGTTGTATGGCTGCCTGGCTAGGAGCATTGCGCTGAGCACTGCTATGGCGACAATCAAACTGCGTTAATTGCTTAATGGTGTCATTTTGTCCTTGGCTATAGCCCTGACTGGCAAACTCACAAATATCAGACAACACGGCCCCCGCTTCAACCGATGCCAATTGGTCTTTATCACCGAGCAAAATAAGCCGAGCATGTGCAGGTAGTGCGTCGAGCAAACGGTGCATCATAGGTAAATCCACCATAGAGGCTTCATCAAGTACCAATACATCCAAATGAAGTGGGTTTTCACGATGGTGGCGGAACTCAACACGGTTGGGGATTGCCCCTAACAAACGGTGAATCGTACTGGACTCTGTTGGAATTTTTGCGAGTATTTCTGGCTCGATAGCTAAGCTGCTTAACGCTTTACCTATCGATTCTGTTAATCTTGCCGCCGCTTTTCCTGTCGGCGCCACCAGCTTTATAATTGGGCTTTGTTGGGTCAGCCCTGCCTGATGAACCAACGCGGCTAGTAATTTCGTTACCGTGGTCGTTTTACCTGTACCGGGTCCACCAGAAATCACCGAAAATCGACGAGTCAACGCGACCGCTGCTGCCACCTTTTGCCAGTTAAGACAGCAAGATAACGGGATTAGGTTATCCAATATATTAAGATCGCCTGATTGCTTTGCGTGCATTAATTTCTGGTCAACGTCCCCCCAATTGATGAGCTCCGGGGTAACCACATCAAGAAAATCGCACACCAGCTGCTGGCGAAGCACTTGGGTATTTTTTTCACCAGGCAATTGCTGTAATGCGGAGAATAAGTAGTGATATTCACAAGCAAACAACTGATCAAGCAAATTAGCCAGTTGTGCTGGGCTTTCTATACTGATGGCACTTGCCATCGCATTCATCCGATCAGCGATAGTTTGTTCGTATCGATAATAGCGATGCAAATACAAGCGACCATGTTGCCAAACAAGAGGGGTCGGTGACATGTCGTTGTGAAGCGTACCCAACGACGTCGTGATACTCTTTGCGTCATTCAATACTCGCAGCCAATCAACCTGGTTAATTAAACCATCAATTTGCTGCGCAACCTCGCCATAAATGCCAAGCAAACTGGCGCTTGGCAGTGACCCGGATGTCAAAGGTAGTGTTGAACTCTCCAGTGACGCATTCCTATCAGATGTATTGATATCAGATGTATTGATATCAGATGTTATCGGAGCAAGATTTACGCAAATATGTCCTTGTCCTAAATTGGCACTTGTCAGTGCAGCAAGCCACATCACTTCAGCTCGAAGCTCAGACTCTAAAGACGAGACAAACTTAGCAAACTGTATATCGAGTGGTCGTAGTACCTTTTTCTCTGCAAGAAACGCCACGACTTCAGGTAAGGATTGAAACAGCTGTGACATTATTGAGTCTTCCCTTGTTGCTCATTAAAGCGATCATGATGAATGGTCTCGCCAGATATCAGCGCATCGAGATCTTCTATCAATGTCTGTTCAGGTTTACTGTAAAAAATTCCAGACGTCGACCCAGGTTCAATACCACGCAAAAATAGATAATACACGCCACCAAAGTGCGTCTCATAGTTGTAGTCTTTTATTCGTGTTTTGAGAAAGCGATGCAACGCCAACGCATACAGTTGGTATTGCAAATCATAACGATGATCGATCATCGCATGTTTAAGCTGTGCCTGTTGGTAATACTCAGGACTGTCACCAAGATAATTGGATTTCCAGTCAAGCACGTAGTACTTACCATTATGTTCAAACACGAGGTCAATGAAGCCCTTTAACATGCCGCTTACGGTATAAAAACCCAGGTCTTTCGCCTGTGCCGACAACTCATCGTGACGCTGAATCACCCTGTTGAGTGACATTGCATCAAGCACCTCGATGGGTAATAAGAACTCCATTTCGACCAACTTCTGTGACGTCCCTTTTTCTCGCAATCGCAACGAATCACCATCCAGCGGAGTGTCGAGCACACGATCAACAAGATTGTGAACAACGGGCAGCCACTGAGGATCGTATTGCTCCTTTTCCAAAAGCTGAGCAATCACATCCCGATTCAACTCGGACTCTGCAGGCTCAGTAAACGTCACGTCTTCAAATACGGTATGAAGAAACGTACCCGGCCGCGCCCCTTTCGGAAAATGATAAATACTTTTTTCTGGCTCCATCAGCGATAGCGTCTCCGCCTCTTGCGAGGAATCAATATCAATGCCGGCCGCTTCAATAAATACTTCTCGGTCTGAATGGTGATGGCCTTGTTTCACCAAATTGGAGTAACTGGTCATTCGCCAATGGCGGTCGATGTCTGTTACTAAGGTTTTCACACTAAGATCAGGTAACATCACTTCGCTTGGTCGATATAGCTCATCATCAACTTCCGGTGGAGACATCACTCTGATCGCCGTTTGCTGCTTGGCTAATTGCGCCAGTGCCGAACCCAGGTCATTCACTCCTAGCTCTTTAGCTTGCTGAACTAAGTAGCCAATAGCGCTGTGATGTACGCCTGTCGGCTCTTTCGTTGAACGGCCATTTCGAAGCGGAGCAATACCAATAAAACAACCATAAACCGCGCGCGTCAATGCCACATAAATAAGACGTAGGTCCTCTGCTAAGCGTTCTTTATCTGCTTGGGCTAATGCCGACTTTGACTGAGCAAGATCAATCACAGGGGATTGCAATGCCTCATCATAATACTTCGCTTCTGACGCTTCTCTATAGCTGGTTACAAAAGGCAGATAGACTAAATCATACTCCAAACCTTTTGACTTATGGATGGTGATAATTTGCACCAAATTTCTTTCTGACTCTAAACGTTGAATGTGTTCATCGCTGCCACCTAGCCCTTGCGCAGCGTCTTCAATCGATTGACCTAACCAACGCAGCAATGCACTATCACTTTCTAAATCTTGCCTTTCATTCTGCAATAACTCTCCAAGGTGAAGGTAGTCGGTCAATAAACGTTCTCCCCCCGCTTGAGTCAGCAGTCGACTGGCAATCTCACGTTTAAATAACACCGCTCGCAACATAGGAAGTACACCACGGGTTTGCCACAAATGACGATACTCTTGAAACTCTGCCGTCACTTTTTCCCACACGGTTTCTTCATTGTTCAGGTCATCTAAATAGGTAGCGGATAAAGCAAAGAGCTCACTGGCTAACGCCGCTTTTAGGGCTCGCTCATCCCCTAAAGACCACACAGCTTGCAGTAGCCGTAACATATCAATAGCAACACCACTGGCAAACACACTGTCACGGTTAGACAAGTAAACACTGGCAATGCCACGCTCCGCTAAGGCTTGCTTAATTAACTGACCTTCACTGCCCGTTCTTACTAGCACAGCAATATTGCCCGCTTCTATCGGTGTCTGCTTTTCACCGTTGACTAAAATGGACTCATGAGTTTGCGCGCCAGTGAGCACCGTTTTGATATGTTGCGCAGTCGATGCGGCCATCGCCGTCACATACTCACCTTTAGGCAACGGTTTTTCTGATTCTTGTAACCAAAACTCGACTGCGGGTTGTTTTTCACCATTGAGACACCAATGACGCAAATGCGCCTTCGGGTTAGCTTGGACAGCAAAAAACGGAATATCATCATCATAAACAAACGGAGAGATCGCCTGCTTAAATAAGCTATTAACCCCTTGAACCATACTTTCACTGGAACGCCAGTTGGTGCCCAATGTGTAATGGTCGGTCACTTGGTTTCTTGCTTTGATATAAGTAAAAATATCTGCACCACGGAAACCGTAAATGGCCTGTTTAGGATCGCCAATCATGAACCAGCCACATTGGGCATGCTGCAAATAGACTCGGCTAAAAATATGATACTGAAGCGGGTCGGTATCTTGAAATTCATCAATCATCGCCACGGGAAACTGCTGACGTATTTTTTCCGCCAACCCATCACCGGACTCAAATTCCAATGCGGCGGACAGGTGCGTCAACAAATCATCAAATGACAACCATTGTTTACTCTCTTTCGCGTCAATGAGGCGCTGTCGACAACGCTTGATAGCCAGAGCAAGCAAGGGGGTCTTTAGCTCAGGAGGCGAGGCAAGGAGTGTTTCGATGGCTTGGAAAACCTCATGAACCGGAGGCTCGCCCTTTGGGGTTTTTTCATTCAATACCGTTTGCGAGAACTTCTCTAGAGAATCCGGAAAATAATAATCTTTGGTCTCTGATTTAGACCACTCTGTAATTGCCGATACCCATGTTGGCAGTGATTTTTTGGTGTAACTACGTTTGTTGACGTCTGATGCACTAATACACGGCACAATATCCTCGGAGACCGCAAGCCATTGTGATTTAAGCGCTTGGATTGCAGCTAGGTTTTGTAGATGCAACGCATTAAGGTCGGTGGCACTCGCATGGCGAGTAAATGACACATTCGGTCCGGTCATATAGCGTGAAATATCACGAAGCAATGCACTAGGCGTCGACCATAACTTACGAACCTCATTGGCTAGCTCTAACCCTAATGGATAAAATTGACTGCGCCAGAAGTCCGCGACAACTTGTGCTTTTAGGCGACTTTCATCGGTAATGAATTCGTTATTAAAGCGCGAACCCGACTCAAAAGCATTTTGCGTCAGCATACGCTGACAAAAGCCATGAATGGTATACACCGCCGCTTCATCCATCTGTCTTTCGGCTTGCAGTAAGGTAGAGACCGCAAAACGATGATCATCAACATCCACCAACAATGGCGCAATCACAGGGTCATCACTACTGCCACGAGCAAAGGCAATTCTTGCTTGGTGAATTCGGGCGCGTATCCGGTCGCGTAATTCTGCTGTCGCCGCTTCGGTAAAGGTCACTACCAGTATTTGATCAACCGTCAACGGATGCTGATGACGAGAGCTTTCATCTCCATGCCCAAGTAACAAACGCAAATAGAGACCTGCTATCGTAAAGGTCTTTCCTGTACCCGCTGAGGCTTCGATAAGCCTAGCTCCGTACAGGGGAAAGCTCATGGTATCGAGAGCAATTGGCGTCTGAATATTCTTGTCTGGCATGGCGTATAAACTCAACTTTGTGACGTAGCACTTAAATTTTAATTAAAACAACAAACTATATAGCATAGCTATAGAATCGCGAGATCCCATTCACAGAATTACTTCACTATAATCATTACTATTCACCTAACGATTTACGGTCCCTCTGACCCTGTGGCCGACCAGCAACCCTACATACTCTAATAATGCTGGCGGTCACCACTCCTTTTGTTAACACCAATCCTTTCAGGAACGCTTAGGTTGAACTTGTGAGTAATAGTTAGCCTATGAGTAATGGTTAGCCTATGAGTAATAGTCTTCGACCGTTTGGCTTAATGTTCGGGGTGCTTGCAGCACTTGTATGGCAATTCGCTTACTCTCTTGTGCCATCGCCTCTTCCCATTGTGGCCAAACTCGAGAAATATAGGCATTGCCGCCCTCACCCGTGACCATATAGCCACCCACAAATTTAGCTTCCATTTTACTGAGCATTTTTTCATCATCTGGTTTCCAAGCACCGCGGCTATAATTGGCTTCAATGCCTGCCATCGCAGTCTCAGGGAAGTACGCTAGTGGTTGGTCAAGGCCTTGCACATAGAACGACAGCAACTCTTTTAAATAGCTCATCGCAGCATCAACATCTAATGCTGGCAACACGCGATGCACGACCCCTTCTTTTTTGTCATAAGCGAGCATATGAGTCACCTTACCTTTGCCAATAGCGGCTAAAAGCAGATGATCAATCCATGCACTTAAATAATCACTCGCTCTGAGTCTGCCGCTACGATAGCGAACCAGCCCAGACGAGAACTGCCCGGTAATCCAACCTTGCAAGCGAACCCGATGCTTGCCCAAATCAATGAGCTGATTCACTTCTGCATCGTCTACCGCTGAGGTGGTGAGCGCCGCTACAGCTTGCGCCAGCTCTTGCGTTTGTCCCATGTTTCCAGCCAGTTCCAAATCACCAAAATGACGAACCGGCAAAAAGCCCTGCGCTTTTTGCTGTTGCTGAAAAGCCTGCGTCTCGGCATCAGACAATTGACCGCCATTTTTTACCAGCGCATGTAGCAGCTCGTTACGCAAACCAAAACTCTCGAGCCCGTTGAGTGAGAAAGGTTCGTCTTCTTCCACCATAAAATGCTGCTGATCGAACGACACTTGTAAGCGGCGATTGAACAAATATTGAACCGGCAAACGCCAGAAGCGCTGTAGCTCGGCAAGGTCTAGCTCAATCACTTCATCACTAGTTCGAAGTATCGGAGGTAATACAAAATGACTCGCAACGGCACCAACCGCTTGTTCTTGGGCACTTTGTTGCGCCGTTGGTAACCATTCAGCGGCATAACTTTGTTTTGCACTACTGGCATCAAAATGTGAGGGACTAAATGGCACCATAGGGTATTCTTGCGTCAACTGCTCGATAAGTCGCAGACCTGAGTCATCAACACTCAACGCTTCATCATTAGGCAGTCGATAATTTTGCTGACAATACTCCATCAGTTCCGACACCAAGACCGAAGGCACACGCTCAGTATTGTCTTGAATCGATCGTCCTACGTAACTGATGTACAGCGATTGCTGTGCAGACAATAGCGCTTCTAGAAAGAGATAGCGGTCATCATCTCTTCTTGAGCGGTCACCGGCGCGTGTTCGTCCTGTCATTAAATCAAAACTCTCTGGCGGGACGCTTCGCGGGTATACACCATCATTCATACCAAGCAAGCACACCACTTTAAATGGGATAGAGCGCATTGGCATTAAGGTGCAAAAGTTGACTTGTCCGGCTAAAAAACGTTGGCTAACGCGTGAGCCAGATAATTTATTCGTAAAGTACTGGCGCACTATCTTGGGAGAGAGTGTTTCGTCAAAACAGGCGTCTTGTAATTGCTCCTGAAGACCAGAAATGGTATCTCGTATTGACTTAATGACCACTTCGCCTTCAAGCTCAACTTTAAAGAAGGCATCAACCAACTGATTAATGACACTACGCCACTGCTCAATGCTCACAGCCGTGTTGAGGCGTTGACGGTAGTTTGCAACGGTATCAATAAACTGTGCTAACTTGCCCGCGGTTTCAGCGCGCATGCCTTGCGTTTGCTCATAAGGTGCAATCACTGTGTCATCAATGGTCAGTAGCCCCGATTCTTCACTAATCGCATAACCGGCGAGCATTCTTGAAATACCAAACATCCAAGAGTTCTGTCCAAACTCAGGCAATTCAAATTCGCTCGCAGTGTGTTCATTCACTCCCCAGCGTACTTGTGCTTCATCCACCCAGAGTTTGATCATTGCATACTCTTGCTCGTCCAAATCAAAGCGAGCCAATATGGCAGGGACATCAAGAAGCTCAAGTAACTCACTGGACGTACAGCGTAATTCAGGCAGAGCAAGCAACTGATTAAAGGCATTAAGTAATGGGCTTTCTTTATCCGCTGTACGATCCGATATCGAAAACGGAATATAACGCTCACCCGCCGCATTACCAAACACCGCTTGAATGGCAGGGCTATAAGCATTGATGTCTGCCACCATGACAATAATGTCTCTAGGCTTTAATTGCGGATCGTTATCAAACATTGATAGGAGATTGTCGTACAGTGCTTCGACTTCCCGCATCGCACTATGGCAGACATGCAGAGTGAGAGAACGATCGTTAGCATTCACTTCAGGCTTGTGCTCTGAATGGAGAATAACCGCATCATCTTGATGCTCTTCAAGGCTCAAAATATCGGCTTGAATATGATGCAGTAACGAGTCTCGGTCGACATCGACAAATGCATCGATCTCATTGGATTCAAGTTGCGAGAGCAAATACAAATTATCTCGCCCCAGTTTTCCCATCGAGGCCAATAAACTGTTGCCAACATCAGTCACGTGTAACTCATCATCAAGATTGTCCTCAATGCTTCCTTTCAACAGCAAGGTTTGCTGACAATCTGATACATCGGCAACGTCATCAATTGCTTGTAAGTGTTTGCGCTTATTTGCGGCTAAGCGTGCAAGGTACTTACGATCCCGTACATCTCCCCAGTAAAAGCGACAAGGGTTAGTAAACATCATATGGACATCAATATGCTGCCCAAGCGCTTTAAGGGCGTCTAAATAACGAGGGGGTAACGATGAAATACCAAACACAAACAAACGCTTTGGCAAACCCGCCAATCGGGTATCTAACTTCGCATCACCATGACTCTGAGCGAGCGAATCAATGAAATGCTCATACAAGTTTGCTCGATGATAAGGCGATTGACCTAACGCTACTGTGTGATCATATAGAGACTGCCATAGCTTTTCCTGCCAAGGCTGCTCGTCTTCTAACTCAGCAACAGTGAGCCCGGCTTCCCAAGCGGCAATCCACTCTGGTCGATACACCAAATAGCCATCATAAATATCGGCGATTTTCTCTGCGAGCTGATAGCGCTTAGACGCGTCTTCATCACCTTCGAGATATTGAGCAAGAGGCGCAAAATCATCGTCGTGAAGATGGCTTGGCAGCAAATGCATAATTTTCCACGTCATCGCCTCTTTATTAAAGGCGCTTCGTGACGGGACATCATCAAGCACTTGGGTAAAACGGTCCCAAATGAACGTCGCTGGAAGAGGAAAGTCCGTGTTCGCCGCAATACCAAACTCTTGCGCCATGGCAATGTTCAGCCACTGCGACATACCTGGGCTCTGCACAAGAATTTGTTCTTTTTCGAAGGGGTTATCGAGTGGATCGATTTTAATGAGCTGTACTAATAGGGATTTAAGTACATCTATTTGATTTGAGTGATAAACGGTGAACACGTTACCGCGCCTTTAGCAAATAATCCTTTCTCAAGATTATCACATTACCACGCGATAACGCAGAACTACCCAGCGATAAAACCCGTAAGCTTATCGAGATACCGTGTTATTTGATGACGCCACCAAGTTTATTGGGCGATAAGCAAACAGGTAACGAATCGCCACATAGCTCACCACTGCTGTGGCAATGACTAACTCGATATTAGCAAGTGTGACCACCTGCTCCACCGCACTCTGTGGCACATGAACATTTGTCATCCACGCCGCTAGTTTAAACAATGCCGTTGCACTGATCACCAACGGGAAAGTAAACGCAGCATAGCCGGGGCTAAATGGGAGACGAAGCAATTTAATAAACGCGAAGTAAATCACCAATGTCATCAGTACTGCGATACCAAATAACATCGCCACCAATACGGGAGAAGGATCTGCAACCACCGTTAAATATCCCGCTAGAGAGAGGCTTGCTGGCGCCGCTAATATCGCTAGCGTTGGTTTCGCCGCATCCGGCACTTCGGCTGCAAAAATTAAGCGATACACCATGCAGGGTAACATCACCGCATAGACGGCAATCCCAAAGTACAAGACGGCATTCGCGATAGGTGCGAGTGCTGCAGTACCAGAAAACGCAACGTCCGCCACCACAATACCAATGGGTGGAACAAACCAACTTGGCACCATATGGTGCAACTCAAAATCACGGCTGCGATGATAAGTAAAGCTGGCTAGGAACACAACATGCAGCGCCACAGCGGCTAACCAAATGCTGTCACCAAGCACAGGATAAAACTGCCCGACAGAGTTCGATACCACCATGGTCGCCATGGCAAACGTTGGGACAACACTCCCCACCACTGGGTGTGCGAGATCTTGCACCAATAGGTGACTATGGAACAAAAATTTATAAGCAAGTATCACCAATAGTACACTTGCTACGGCAGCGCTTGACCACTGTGCAACGTGATTAAAATCACCCGCATTTTCCCAACACCATCCAAGGCTAGCAATCCCTAACGCCAAACCAGCCATCGGGGTTGGTGCGCTTTTCATTTTATGATGAACTCGTTTTACTGTCGCAATCATAACCATGCCTTGTCTGCTGTATTAAGTTGCGTTAATGATAATTCTAGTTTACGTTTAGGTACATCTAATTGTTTTCAACTAGCGTTCAAAAAAATAGAACATGAATACTCATATATCCTTAAAGCAACTCAAAGTATTTGTTGCTGTGACGCAGCACCAAACGCTAACCTCGGCTTCCGACACGCTGTTTCTTTCCAAGGCTGCCGTGAGTATGTCACTGAGCGAGTTAGAAAAACAAATTGGTCATGCCCTTTTTGATCGCGTGAACAATCGCTTGGTGATCAACCAAGAGGGGCAAAAACTACTGCCACTTGCCGACGAATTACTGAGCCGAGCGAAAGACATTGAGTCCCTATTTTCAGATGAACAAAGTTTTCGTGGTCAGTTACGTATCGGAGCCAGTGACACTATCGGCAATCAAGTCGCGCCATATTTACTCAGTGAGTATCGACAAAGTTGCCAGCACAAAGCGCAACAACTGTTTATCTCAAACAGTGCGCTTATTTGCCAAAAGCTGATTGACTATGAACTTGATATTGGTTTGATTGAAGGTAAAACACTGCATCCAGAGTTAGAAAGCACCCCGTTTAGCGAAGATGAAATGTGCATTGTCGCCAGTGTGGACCACCCACTAGCTGGGGATGAGGTCATCGAACTTTCATTACTAGAAAATAGCGAATGGATACTCAGAGAACCTGGCTCCGGCACCCGAGAATTTTTCTTACGTGCCGTCGCGCCCCGTATCGAGGTGTGGCACGAAGCATTTGAGCTCAATACAACGGAAGCCATTTTAAACTGCGTGTCGTCTGGATTAGGACTGGCGTGCATCTCTAGACTTGCCGCTCATACCGCTATCCGTGACGGTCGCATTCGTGAAATACCGGTGTCACTCGATATGAAGCGACGTTTTTGGTTACTCTTTCACAAAGAGAAATATCAAAGCCCGCTGCTGCGCTCTTTTATTTCATTTTGCCAACAATGGCAGCGTAACTAAATCTTATGTCTAGAACTAACTAGAACTTATATTGACACCAAGCGAGCATGCCACACTGAACGCTTGCGAGTAGGAAATAGGCAATCAGCTCTCAGTTTTGCTGCCCTGACTGGACAAGCATTTTAAACCTATGTATAAACAGCCAGTATTGTCGATAAAAAATTTAACTTGTTAGAGGATTAACCATGGCTGTAATCGTCAAGTACGTGGTGGAACGCAACGGAGAAGAAAAGATGACTTTTACCTCTAAAGCTGAAGCTGACGCTTATGACAAAATGTTAGATACTGCTGATGAACTGTTTACGCTGCTAGGTGAAAGCAAGCTCATTGAAAACGAAGAAAAGCAGGAAGAGCTTTCCTTGTTCTTAGCGCAAAATAAAGAAGAAGTGCTTTATGCGCTGGGTGCTAAGCGTAAGCCAACGCCAAAGAAACCAAAAGCGGTTGAGCCAGTTGAAGCTCAAGACGACGCGGCGTAATATCCCTGTCAATCGGCTTAGAGTCACGTGCTTTGAGCCGATTCTTTTTTCCATTTAATCACTCCAAATCCACACGCTTCCCCTGGCCATCACTCACTGACGAGCAGGTACTATTTCTGCCACTACCTCGTTTTGTAACGTCACCCTTCGTGACGAACTCACTCAGCAATGTATTCGCTCAATAACTCGGTCACTAACCACCCCAGCAAGTAACCACTCCAGTAACTAATTCGTCTGATAACTAAGTCGTCCCGTCCGGTAACTAACTCGTCCGGTAACTAAGTCGCCTAGTAACTGACTCACCCAGTGACGAATTAGCCACATAGCTAAGCCGCATAAGTAAGCCGTATAACTAAACCGTATAAATAAGTCGCATCGTTGTCGGTTAAGGATGATTTCTTTTTGGCGAAAAGTGTCTCTATAAAGACAACCAATATCTTTTTACAGACTTTTGCCCTATTTGCTCTTTCATCTGCCCTTACCACTCTTTAAGATAAAACCAACACTTAAGATAAACCCAACAACTTAAGCTAAAAACATCATCAGAATCTAAACCCTTGCTCCACTAGCACTGGTTTACGGACAATTCAAAATGGAGAACGATAGTCATGGCAGCATTTTCACTCGCCTTCGGTACCGCCACTAAAAACCGCGATGGAAAAATCATCGAAGCATTTTTCCCACATCCACGACTCAATCCAAGCGATGCGACTATCGCCGCGATTGCAGAAGTGTCTGGTTACACTCAAGGCAACCAAGCTATCGAGATCAGCCCAGAGCAAAGTGCACAGCTAGCGACGGCTTTTGCTAATAGTGACGACGCTCAAAATGCCGCTTTCGCTGAGAAAGCATCACAGTCACAACAACCACTCGTACTTGTGGTTCTCGCAAGCGATGAAAAGCCACAGTCTGTTGCGGAAGGCTTTTTGAAGCTACAACTGATTTCAAACCGCCTAGTACAGCCACACGGCACAGTGCTTGATGGCATCTTCGGTCTACTGCACAACATCGCTTGGACAAACCAAGGTCCAATCGATCTTCCTGAGTTGGCAGACCGTCAAATTGAAGCTCGTCTTGCTGGACAAGCACTGAGCGTCGACTGCGTGGATAAATTCCCTAAAATGGTAGACTACGTAGTGCCAACCGGTATTCGTATCGCTGATACTTCACGTGTTCGCTTAGGCGCACACGTGGGTGAAGGGACGACCGTTATGCATGAAGGTTTCATCAACTTCAATGCAGGTACAACGGGAGTGAGCATGGTTGAAGGTCGTATTTCTGCAGGCGTTGTGGTTGGAAACGG
Source organism: Vibrio methylphosphonaticus (assembly GCF_023634655.1). Lineage (GTDB taxonomy): Bacteria > Pseudomonadota > Gammaproteobacteria > Enterobacterales > Vibrionaceae > Vibrio > Vibrio methylphosphonaticus. The sequence goes on from NZ_JAMKMS010000001.1 coordinate 85,608, forward strand.
TTCTGATATTGGTGGTGGTGCTTCCATTATGGGCACACTATCTGGCGGCGGTACGGTTGTCGTCTCTATCGGCGAAAACTCATTACTTGGTGCAAACGCAGGTCTTGGTTTCCCACTAGGCGATCGCTGTACGGTTGAATCTGGTCTGTATGTCACTGCAGGCTCTAAGGTTCGCATGCTGGACTCTACAGGGCAAGAAGTTGAAATTGCTAAGGCGCGTGACCTAGCTGGAAAGTCTGACTTACTGTTCCGTCGTAACTCAGTAACGGGTCAAATTGAGTGTCTCACGAATAAAACTGCGGTAGAACTCAACAGCGAATTGCACAGCAATAACTAATACACTGAGTACCACTCCCCCAATTGCCTCAAACTCTGAACGAGTGAATACCTAGCACATTGCGGGATGCGCATAAAAAAACCGAGTGATGATTCACTCGGTTTCTTCTATCTAAAGCGGCAATAGCATTCGTTTAGCTCATTCTCTTTTCTAAATGTCGACCTAAAACATCCATTCTCCACCCCTGCATCACGTCAGGCAGTTGCGCAGGATCGCGGTCTTTCTTCCAAATCCACGACAAGAACTGATTCAGTTGTTTTTTCGATGCTAAAAACTCGGTTGCCAACCCAGTTTGCTGAGAGGCAACCTTGACTTCATCTTTTAACAATTTAAAGATTTGCTTATAGCCGGGGTAATCCATCAAACGTTCAATTTTATCTGGGTACTCGTCCGCAGATAGCTGTTTAGCGGATTTTACGATAGAAGCAATTTTGTCGGCATGTCGACGGATAGAACGAGGATCCAGTCCTTCTTCTTCCATTGCTTTAGGTTGAGTTAATCCAAAGCGAGCAATGGTCCAGAGATCTTGCTCTTTGACCACAAAGTTAAGCGCTAAGTCACGACGGATGGCTTCTTTTAGGCGCCATGTTGCGAGTGGCTTAAGCGCGGCTAACTGCTTAGGGCTCAGTTGCCATGCTCCTTTAATATCCAAATAGGCTCGCTCAGCATTAGGGGTTTTACCTCGCTTTTGCGTCATCAGTTCTGACTCTTGCAGCGCGGCGTCCCACCAGCCTTTCTCTTCTATTTTTTCGCTTAACTGTTGATATAACGGCCATAAATAGAATACATCGGCCGCGGCGTAATCGAGTTGCTTTTGCGTCAGTGGTCGAGCCACCCAATCGGCTCGAGATTCACTCTTATCAAGCTGGACATCGATGTACTCATCCACTAACGCGGCAAAACCTGTCGACAACCCATAGCCGAGGAAGGCGGCCATAATTTGCGTATCCACCATTGGAAAGGGCATACAACCGAAGCTATTGGCAAACACTTCCAGATCTTCACCACAAGCATGCAAGACCTTCAGGACTGACGCATCCTGTAATAGCGCAATAAATGGCGAGAAGTCGCTGATCGTCAGCGGATCAATCAGAGAAAGCTGATGACCATCATAAAGCTGAATTAATCCCAGTTTTGGGTAGTAAGTTCGGATACGAACAAACTCCGTATCCAACATCACTACGTCGGATTCACGAGCTTTTGTGCATACCGATTCTAACTCGGCAAATTCTGTAATTATCTGATATTCCACGACGACTCTCTTTAAAAAAACAATGCCAGCTTTGAGAGCTGGCATTTTAACATCGATAGTAACAAAAGGTTAACGCTAAACCGTTTTTTCTGATGTTTGTGTTAGTTTCGCGTCGTTCTCTTCACGGAGTACTCGGCGTAAAATCTTACCTACATTGGTCTTAGGTAAGTCTTCTCTAAATTCGACACGTTTTGGCACTTTATACCCAGTTAAGTGAGTGCGACAGTGCTCAATGACTTCTTCTTTGGTTAAACTGTTATCGCTTTTCACAATGTACACTTTCACCAACTCACCCGATGCTTCATTCGCCTCACCGATAGCCGCCACTTCGAGTACTTTTTCGTGTAACGCAATCACATCTTCAATTTCGTTTGGATACACATTAAAGCCCGAGACCAAAATCATGTCTTTTTTACGGTCAACAATGTGCAAGAAGCCATCTTCATCAAATTTGACGATGTCACCCGTTGATAACCAACCGTCTTGATTGATCACCTCTTTAGTCGCTTCTACTCGCTGCCAGTAACCTTGCATCACTTGCGGACCACGAACCTGCAGCTCGCCCGTTGAGTCATCGGATACCGGTTGACCTTCTTCATCAACGATGCGCACTTCTGTCCCCGGAACAGGCAATCCAATCGATCCGTTGTACTCTTCCAAGTCGTAAGGGTAAGCGGCCACTAATGGCGAGCACTCCGTCAGACCGTACCCTTCAAGTAATAAGCAGCCCGTGGTCTTTTTCCATTGCTCGGCAACCGCGCGTTGTACCGCCATGCCACCACCCACAGACAGACGTAACCCTCTAAAGTCTAATTCATGGAAGTCTTCATTATGAATAAGGGCATTAAAGAGTGTATTAACGCCTGTGATCGCCGTAAATGGATACTTTTGCAGCTCTTTAATAAAGCCAGGGATATCACGAGGGTTGGTAATAAGTAAGTTTTGTCCGCCCATCTCAACAAACAATAAGCAGTTTACCGTCAAAGCAAAGACGTGATACAGCGGTAACGCTGTTACCACAAGCTCACGCCCTTCTTGCAATACCGGTCCGTACATGCCTTTCGCCTGCAGTACGTTCGCTATCATATTACGATGCGTTAGGATTGCACCTTTCGCCACACCAGTGGTGCCACCGGTGTATTGCAAAAAGGCGATGTCGTCACCGGACATAAACGGTTTCACGTATTGCTGGCGACGCCCTTTATGTAACGCTTGTCGAAATGAAATCGCACCCGGAAGATTGTATTTTGGCACCATGCCTTTTACGTACTTCACAACAAAATCCACCACCGTGCCTTTCGCCCGTGGCAGCATTTGTCCAAGACTGGTTAAGACAACGTGTTTGATTGGCGTCTTATCAACGACCTGCTCTAACGTATTGGCAAAATTAGAAACGATGACTATCGCTTTAGCGTTTGCATCATTGAGCTGATGCTCCAATTCTCTAGGCGTATAAAGTGGATTCACATTAACCGCGATGAGACCGGCTCTTAAAATACCAAACAAGGCTACAGGGTATTGCAGCAAGTTAGGCATCATAATAGCGACGCGGTCGCCTTTCTTTAGCTTTAACTCATTTTGTAAGTACGCTGAAAAAGCACGGCTGCGCTCTTCCAACTTACGAAACGTCATGACCGAGCCCATGTTGACAAAAGCAGGCTGATCGGCAAATTTATGCACAGACTGTTCGAACATCTCTACTAAAGAAGGATACAGATCCGGATTGATCTCTTCTGGCACGTCACTTGGGTATCGAGAAAGCCAAGGTTTATCCACAATTACACTCCTAGCGTATTAAGTCTTGCGTTTAATATTCAAAATGTGAGTATTTAAAAACTAAGCTATTTAAAACTTAAACTATTTAAAAGCTGACCCATTTATAAACCCAGCTTTTAACAACTTGTTAAATCCACTCACAACTTGATAATCCGTTACTCGTTGGTATTGCTTACTATTACAGCACAGGCAACCCTTTCACGCACGAAACACTCAAACACTTGTTTAATTTTTGTTAACTAGTTCAGAAATTAGTTCAAATACTCTAGCTGGTGATTCTAAATGGCAATGGTGATCCCCATCGACCCACTCAACCTCTGCATTGTGAAGTTTGTCTAACACGAGTTGGTCTTGAAGAAAACGATAACCCGAACGACCTAATATCACCACATGAGGCACTGAAATGGCTGACATCACTGCTTCAGCGTGTGGTTGCGACATACGATAAACAGACTGACATTTGAGCTTACTATCGTGACGCCAAAACCACTGCCCATCAATGCTTTGAAGGTCTCGCTCTACAATAGGACGAACCGCGTCAGCCTCTAATTTAGTGGCTCGCATCCGCATCGTGATTGCGTCATCAAAGGACGGCACTGCTCGCCGCTTTTTGTTTCTCCAACGCTCACGATTTTCAATGCCTTTTCTCAACCGACTGACCGCTTGATCGGGCTCTTCTGCCATTGGGAAATGCGCTTCAATTTGAACTAATCCTGCGACATTTTCAGGAAAGGCCGCACTATAGCAACTTGCAATCAATGCACCAAGCGAATGTCCAACCAAGAATGCATTGACCGCTTGAAGATTAACCAGAATCTGATGTAAATCGTCAATATAGTCATGAAAGCTATAAAAGTGGTCGCTGTTTTTATGAGTAGAAAGACCATGCCCCGGTAGATCCAAGACTAATACACGCCAATTTAATTGCCGTTGCTCAATGATTGTCAGTAATTTATGAAAGCTCGCGGCATTATCCATCCAACCATGAACAAAAACGACCGTCTTGACGGTCGTTTTCTCTGTTGGTAAGGCGTCTCCTCGATACTCCAAGTAAGCGATATTTCTATCGTTGACTTGCAGTAAACGCTCTTTAAAGGATCGCAATACTATTTCACCTCTTTAATAACGCGACCTTGCGTTGGTCCGTAATAAAAGTCGTCACAGTAGTAACCCCAGCAAGAATGAAAAGAACTCGCCTGACGATCGATAATTAGGCGCTCTTCCACTCGCCACAAATACTGGCCATACGCTGTGATGACGGGGAAGTCTGCTTCAAATTCGCCCACTTTTCCCCGCTCGTCACCCGCTTTATTTCCGCCAACGGTGATAAGTCGACCTCTCGAATACGTCACCGGGTCAATAAAGCCGTCCACATACGCGATAAAGCGACCATTCGGTTCTTGGTCGAGATCTGGCTTGCCATATTTATCGATGGGAAGATTAACAATTTCAATTCGAGTCTGAGTGGCAAGATTAGTGACGGTATCAATGACCCCACCGAGGCGCACTTCACTGCCTTCTTTCGCATCCACAACAGGTTGATATTGCGCAATGACATTCTCGTTCGCTGTGACCAGTGAGTCTGGTAAGCTACCACAAGCGGAGAGCATGAAAGACAAGCCCAATGCACCCAACCATTTCAAATATTTATTCATTCTTGTTCCACACATTAATCGTTCTCATTATCACACGTACATATCGACACCAAACAGCTGTTCAAGTTCCTCACGTTTAGCACGGTTCATCACATTCATATACGCTTCTAGCGCTTGTTTGGACTTTCCTTCCGGCAAATCATAGTGAACATGAGTACGCTGCACGTCCGCATCAGAAACTGTTTTCACAGAATGTGCCACTGCCTGAGCAACTTTTGTGACCTGTGTAGATTGACCTACCTGAGAGGCGGCTTGGGACGTGGTGGCATTCGATACCGATTGCTTACGCTTTGCTTTATTCGTCCGCTGCTGAGAATGGACGGTAGGTAAACCTTGAATCGAAACCATATGCCTCACCTAGTGCGTGGTTATGTTAAATGCTTGACTGGAATAACCGTTACGTGTCGTGTACTTGTTGTTATGCGATCTCATATAAGCACAGTTCTGCAGTGATAAAGGGGCGATGAACCCACCCCTTCTATTTATCTACTTTCTATTTATGTACTTATCTACTTACAGACCGAGTCAAACATTCTTAGAATATCGAGCTAAGGGTACCGAGGTTACTTATTCTCTTCCCGGCAATTTTTTCCAAGTCACGTTATCTCGCAGATAAACAGGACTCGCCTCTTCCGCCGCAACGACATTGCCTTTTGCTAGCTCATATTGCGCTAAGAAAGCAATGTCTTCCGCTTCTGGATAGAGTACCCCTGATGGTTGAGTGTCAATCGCAAGCGCTGACAGGGAGTCGGTATACGCCTCCCAACCAGTCCCAGCGGTTGCCCATGTCTTGCCATCTTGAGGTGTATTCGCCACTACTGTGTCCGGTGCAACCACTTGTTCGGCTTCAACCTCCGTCCAGTCGCCGTTTTCAAGGCGTTCAAAACGCCCCCAATAGACTTCACTCATGCGAGCATCAATCGCCGTTGCGACATTAGTGGTTTCATTCTTACGATACGCACCTTGCGCCATGGCTTTTAAGGTTGAAATACCAATCATCGGTAAATCGGCACCAAAACCGAGTCCTTGAGCTACACCAATACAGATGCGTACGCCAGTAAAACTACCTGGACCTCGTGCAAACGCTAATGCATCAAGATCTTGTAACGTCAGTCCTGCCTCATTGAGCAGTTCATCGACCATAGGTAAGACTTTTTTCGTATGGTCACGTGGCGCAAGTTCACTACGAGCGTAGGTTTTATCCCCCACTAAAAGTGCGACAGAGCAGTTTTCAGTGGCAGTATCAATTGCTAGAATTTTGTTAGTCATCTATTTCTCAATGCGTTCTTTTTTTGATGCACTTTGCTGGGATTGTAGCAAAAATGTCTCTATTTTTCCGAGATCTCGAGTTCGCGGAATAGGCGGTAAGCTGGCTAAAAAAGTAGCGCCATAGTCACGCGTCACCAAACGGTTATCGCAAATAATCAGAGCACCACAATCTTTTTGATCGCGAATCAATCGACCAACACCTTGCTTCAACGTAATAACCGCATCCGGTAATTGCACATGATTGAAAGGGTCTCCCCCTTGCAACTTACAGTCTTCAATCCGCGCTTTAAGCAGTGGATCGTCAGGTGCGGTAAACGGTAATTTGTCGATAATAACACAGCTAAGCGCGTCACCTCTAACATCTATTCCTTCCCAAAACGCCCCTGTCGCCACAAGCAAAGCGTTCCCCAACTCCATAAACTCAGCCAAAGTTTTTTGCTTGCTGGTTTCTCCTTGAAGCAAAACGGGCAAGGTAAGCGTTTCACGAAAGCGCTCGCCTAATTCCTTCATCATGCTGTGCGACGTACACAGAAAAAAACATCGACCTTGGTTTTTCTCTATGACGGGTGCCAACATCTCAACCAGCTTCTCTGCGAGCCCTTTACTGTTCGGTTCAGGCAAATATCGGGGCACACACAACCTTGCCTGTGTTGAATAATCAAAAGGACTAGGCAGTGAAAATTGCTGTGTGGGTGTTAGGCCTAAGCGTGAAGTAAAATGTTGAAAATCTTCAGACACCGCAAGCGTTGCTGAAGTGAAAATCCACGCCCCACCTTTCGCTTCAATCTGCTCATGAAATTTATCCGCCACACTAAGCGGGGTGATGTGCAAGCTAAACTGCCTTGGCGTTGTGTCATACCAATAGGAGTAACCGGTAATAGACACATCACACACTCGTTCAATGCGTCCTTTTATTAAATTGGCGCGCTCAAAAGCGGTATCCAATAACTGGCTGCGCCCTAATGCCAATTTCAGCACATCAATGCACAACACCACAGAATCGCGAAGCCTTTCAACCTCTCGCAAAATAGACGGCGACTTAATCGCATCACGCCAGTTTCCTCGAAACCCCGTGTCCCCAAGTACAATGCGTAAATCCATCGCCGCTTGAGACAGCCTATCCCCTGCTTTTTGTAACTGCTTCATATCACGCGCTTCAGTGCGGTAACCAATCTCGATGTCTTTCGCAAGTTCCTGAATTTGGCGGCTCGATAAAGACTGGCCAAAGTACTGGCTAGCGATGTCCGGAATTTGGTGCGCTTCATCAAAGACAAACACTTCCGCCTCTGGAATCAATTCTCCGAACCCCGTTTCTTTAATAGCAAGATCAGCAAGAAAAAGGTGATGATTTACCACGACAATGTCGGAGTCTAAGGCGCGTTTTCTTGCTTTGAGAACAAAACAGTCTTGATAGCTGGGGCAGTCTTTGCCTAAACAATTATCGTTCGTTGACGTGATAGTGGGAATCACAGGGCTGTCTTCGGCAATGGCATCGCATTCACCTAGATCACCTGATTTGGTTTCCGATGCCCAGCCACGCACTTTGACTAATTGCGATAGCAATTCGGTGTTGGTCTCTGTGGTATGACTCTCCACCATTTGGCGGCTCAAGCGGTCGAGACACAAATAATTAGATCGCCCTTTAAGCAATGATACTTTGCCGTGAAACCCAAGCGCATCCACCATCAATGGTAGGTCACGATGAAACAGTTGCTCTTGCAGGTTTTTAGACCCGGTACTGATGATGGTTTTTTTTCCACTCAGCAGAGCCGGAACAAGATAGGCAAAGGTTTTGCCGGTACCCGTGCCCGCTTCGACAACCAACTGCGCTTCTTGCTCAATTGCGTTTTCTACCGCATTCGCCATATCCAGTTGCGGCTGACGAGGTTGAAAACCTGGGATAACTTGTCCTAACGCTCCGCCCGACGCGAAAGCCTTATTGATTGCTTTAGATACCATGACACCGAGTCAATTAGATACGAATCGCTCTAGTATACCTGAACAAAGTGTCATGCTTGTAATGTCTCGCAATATGTTGGATTTAAACCCGATAACGCTAGCGATTAATGGCGGTTACGATGGCACGATGATTGAGTGAGGATTGAGTTAGGTGAGAGGGTCACCCTAACGATGATTTATAAGATACCTTTCGATTTTGTTGAAACCTTAGTCAGAATAGATTAAAACTGGGTGATAGATGGCATGTTACGCCAATAAACGCACCAAATTACAACCCTCTTGATCGTAAATGACGAGTCACTTCAATCGATTATTTTTCAACGTTATTGACATCGATACTACTTCAATTGGTACAGAATTTTTACTATTTCACGGAAGCCGTAAATCATGGAAAAGAAAACCCTGTTAACGCATTGTAGTGATGCGCCGGGACTCATCTCAAAAATTACCAACATCTGCTACAAACACCAATTAAATATCATTCATAACAATGAGTTTGTAGACAATACCAGTGGGCATTTTTTTATGCGTACCGAACTGGAAGGCTATTTTAATAATCAAACCTTGCTGGCTGATTTAGACCAAGCTTTGCCTGCGGGCACTAAGCGTTCATTAGTCGATTCGTCTCGTAAGAAAGTCGTTATTTTAGTCACCAAAGAAGCGCACTGCCTCGGTGATATTTTAATGAAGAATTTTGATGGTAGCTTGAATGTCGACATTGCCGCTGTGGTTGGAAATTACGACACCCTTCAAGGCCTCACAGAAAAATTCGATATCCCTTATCACTGCGTGTCTCATGATGGGTTAAGCCGTGAAGAACACGAAGCAAAAATGCTCACTGTGATTGACCAATATGATGCGGACTACCTAGTGCTCGCCAAATACATGCGAGTACTGACTCCCGCTTTTGTGGAACAATACCATCACAAAATCATTAATATCCACCACAGTTTCCTTCCGGCTTTCATTGGTGCAAAACCTTATCAGCAAGCCTATGACCGCGGTGTAAAGATCATCGGTGCGACCGCGCACTTTGTTACCAATGATCTTGATGAAGGCCCGATCATTAAACAAGACGTCATCCCAGTGGATCATAACTTCAGCGCCGCAGATATGGCTCAGGCCGGCCGGGACGTTGAAAAAAACGTGCTATCCAAAGCGCTCAATAAAGTCATCAATGACCATGTGTTTGTGTATGGCAACAAAACCGTGATTCTCTAAACCGCTAAGGAGCCAATGAGACTCGCCGCTCAAGGCTATGTCATTCTGGCTCCTTTGTTCTATTACCTTAGTAAGTTTTTCTCTATTACCTTGTTACGTTATTCTCTTCCCGCGTTATTTTATTCTGTTACCTAGTCAGTGTATTTAGAACCGTTACTTTCTTGCGTAAAGACGTACTGCTTGCGTAAAAACGTACTGTCTGGCACAAAGCACCTATCTCTTTATTTGGAATAGCGATCACCTTGATCGTAATTGACCTGATAGCCTAGATCGTCCAACAGCCCCATCGTAACGGGTCCAATTTTGTTGCCATTGGCCATGAGTTCTTGCGTCATAGCGGGTACCGGACGACCGTTCTTATCGTAGCGTTTTTTATCGCCCCCCCAGTGCGGATCATACAAGTGTCCCCCATCATCGCTCATGGGTAGAACGCGATAATCGACATCAAACGTTTGATTGTACATCTTGACGGCTTGACTGCCCTTAACCTCAAAGACATTCCCTAACTGCCCATCAGACCGGGTGTAGTCTTCACTATACGCGCCAACCCCAAATACATGTCCCATCTCATGCAATAAATTGGCCTCAAATTCAACGGCGTCAAAATGCGTAGCGTAAGTATGACTGCCGATAAAAATAGACCCTTTAACGGGGATTAGACGCCAATCCACATCGATTTCTTCTTCAGGTCCAGCCATACCATTAGCATCTGCTAACGGAATCACATACACGTCAATATCAATTCGATGCTTGTCGATGCCATCCACCGCACTGAGTACCTCTAACCAACGTAACCCTGCGCGTTGATAAGCCTCCATATACCGCGTTGACCACTTTTCACGTTTACGGTTAGGGAGCTCTATTTTGTTGCAGAACTGAAAAGAAAGCGTGAGGTGATCATTGGAGACCGTTTTATGGGCTGCAGGATTACAGTTGGGGTTATCGATATCGAAGGACGTTGCCACCGCAGGAAACGTTACGCAACCCAATACTATCGCAGTAATAAACTTCATCATTCACCTGTTGGTTTTGATACATGGTGTTATTGGTAAGTTTAGTCGTTTTCTTTCATACGATACGTATTGGTTTGTCCGTTTTTTGTTCTTCTTTGCTGTGTTTAGCGACAACGTAAACCGCTAGTGGCTTACGTTGTATCAATAGCCTACGAGGTATTATTGCTCAGAAGCGACTATGTTTTTTAAACTATGAGGGTGTAATTTAATACACACACCGTCATATTTAAACGCAACCGTTGGGTTGGCAAGTCGCTCACCTTCTCCGTGAGGACTCGAGAGTTTCATCTCAATGCCATTCTCTTCTAAGTTAGCTAATTTAGAAGATAGATCAGGAAACTGCAGGCAAAGATCAGCAAGGAAATCCTCTGCCGTGAGCGCTTGTGATGGCACGACAAACTCGACGTGTTCCCAGTGCTCGATGGGGTGAGACTTATTTGGGGCGGGGTATGGCAACTCTAAACACTCTATTTCACCAACCTTGGTCACTATTGGTTGCTCAAACAACATAACAATAATCGGTCGACCATTAATCACCGCCTCTGAGATAACCTGACCGTATTCAAGCCATTCTTGATGGGCGGCTTTAGCCACATCAGCACCATTAATTCTCAAGGCAATATGATCCGCTTGATGACGAGAAAGATCCAATGATAATTGATTGCATAAATTGAGGATTTTATCCATAAATCCATCGATTTCATTCAACATCTGAGACGGCATTAAGCCTTTTTGCATCAGGGTTTGTCGCACGATATGACCACTCTTTTTGTACTTTCGAGGCTAAATACTACCAGTAATCCCTAAGATTGAGAAAAAATCCAATACTTCCCCCTAGGTGAAGGGCGTTAAAGTTGCTATTATGTGCGCCAAATTACTAGATGAAAACCAATTCCAAGAATTGAAGGAAACGCGAGTGAATATCCAAGCACTGATCAACGACAAAGTATCTCAGGCTCTTGAAGCCGCAGGCGCACCCGCAGGCAGTCCTGCAGCCGTTCGCCAATCTGCGAAACCACAGTTTGGTGACTACCAAGCCAATGGCGTCATGGGCGTTGCTAAGAAGTTGGGCAGTAATCCTCGAGAATTCGCTCAAAAAGTCCTAGACGTTTTAGACCTAGAAGGCATTGCTAGCAAAACTGAAATTGCAGGCCCTGGTTTTATCAACATTTTTCTTAGCGAAGAGTTTCTCGCTAAACAAGCAGAAGCCGCACTTGCTGACTCTCGATTGGGCGTTGCTTCCCAAGAGCAACAAACTATCGTTGCTGACTACTCAGCTCCAAACGTCGCAAAAGAAATGCACGTCGGCCATTTGCGCTCCACCATCATTGGTGACGCTGTTGTACGTACTCTTGAGTTCCTAGGTCACAAAGTAATCCGTGCAAACCACATTGGCGACTGGGGCACACAATTTGGCATGCTTATCGCTAACCTTGAGCGTGTGCAAAAAGAATCCGGCGAAGTTTCTATGGAACTGTCTGATCTTGAAGCCTTCTACCGCGAATCTAAAAAGCTCTACGATGAAGACGAAGAGTTTGCTGCTCGTGCTCGTGGCTACGTTGTTAAACTTCAAGGCGGCGACGAATACTGCGCTCAAATGTGGAAGAAACTTGTCGACGTCACTATGGTTCAAAACCAGCATAACTACGATCGCCTTAACGTATCACTCACTCGTGATGACGTTATGGGTGAGAGCATGTACAACGACATGCTGCCTGCAATTGTAAAAGACCTTCAAGCTCAAGGCCTTGCTGTTGAAGATGATGGCGCTCAGGTTGTATTCCTAGAGGAATACAAAAACAAAGACGGTGAAGCGATGGGTGTCATCATCCAAAAACGCGACGGTGGCTTCCTATACACCACAACCGACATTGCCTGTGCAAAATACCGCTACGAACAATTAAACGCGGACCGTGTCCTGTATTTTATCGACTCTCGTCAGCACCAGCATCTTCAGCAAGCATGGACTATCGTTCGCAAAGCGGGCTATGTTCCAGAAAGCACCACTCTTGAACACCATGCATTTGGCATGATGTTAGGTAAAGACGGTCGCCCGTTCAAAACTCGTGCTGGTGGTACAGTTCGTCTGGCGGACTTGCTTGACGAAGCCATTGAGCGTGCTGGTGCATTGATCGAATCTAAAAACCCAGACCTTGAATCAGCTGAAAAGGCGAACATTGCTAATACAGTAGCAATGGCGGCTGTTAAGTACGCTGACCTTTCTAAGCACCGTACTACCGACTACGTGTTTGATTGGGACAACATGTTGGCATTTGAAGGCAACACAGCGCCTTACATGCAGTACGCATACACACGTGTAGCGTCAGTATTTGCTAAAGCCGGTGTTTCAATGGATGACCTGCAAGGCCAAGTGATCATTACTGATGAGAAAGAGAAAGCACTCGTTGCTAAACTTATGCAGTTTGAAGAAGCCGTTCAATTGGTCGCTAAAGAAGGTCAGCCTCACATCATGTGTAGCTACCTATTTGAATTAGCTGGTCAGTTCTCTAGCTTCTACGAAGCTTGCCCTATCTTGAGCGCGTCTGATGAAGCAACGAAACAGAGCCGTTTGAAACTTGCTGCTCTAACAGCAAGAACGATCAAGCAAGGCTTAGATCTGCTTGGTATCGAAACATTAGAAAGAATGTAATGTTCAAGTCTACGTAAAATAAAAAGGCGATTTGCGAAAGCAATTCGCCTTTTTTTGAACTCAATTTTGGGAGATCTTCTATGTCGTTTTCACTGCACCCTCAATTAGCGCTCGACACCACTTACCTCGGCGATTTTCCTCTTTGTGTCGCATTACTTCACAAAGACGATTCTGTGCCATGGGTTATCCTGGTTCCAAAACACGCTAACCTTCGCGAGCTTCACCACTTACCCATGGCGCAACAACATCAATTCCTCGCCGAGTCTCAATGTGTGAACCTTGCATTAGAGTCACTGTTCACACCCGACAAGCTCAACTTAGGTGCACTCGGTAACATGGTGCCACAGCTACATATCCATCACATTGCTCGCTTTAAAAACGACATTGCCTGGCCAGGACCGCTGTGGGGAAACACCAAAGGTGAATACCGTAGCGATGAAAAACAAAGTGAACTCACCAACACCCTGCGTATAGAACTGGCAAAATCGGCTGAATTTCAATACCAATAGAGCTGGTTCACTTATCGGCTTATGGCTTATGGTTTATGGCTTATCGCTTATCGCTTATGGCTTATGGCTTATGGCTTATGGCTTATCGTTCGCTTGGTAGGTAACCAAGTACATAAGTACATAAGTACATAAGTACATAAGTACATAAGTAAATAGGTAAATAGCTAAATAGCTAAATAGCTAAATTCTGTAACCACAAAAAAAGGCCCCTAGGGGCCTTTTTTACATTGTCACTTGAATGGATAAGCTATTAGGTTGATTGACGTGATACCTCACTCGAACCAACTGCCCTGCTTTATCACAATCTTCTGTCCTTGAAAGCTTTCCTTTGCGTATCCAAACCGCAAGCATGGCAGCAACGCCATCTTCGCTTAGCGCAAATTCCGCTGCTAGCGCTTGACGAGTCACACCGGGGTGACTCTCTATATGCGCTTTCAAGTCCGCTAAAATCATGCCACTTGAACCTCTAGTGCTTTTAGCTTTTTACCCTCAGACTTCAGAAGTTTGAACACCAAAAGACCAAATAGCAATATACCCACAATCCATGCCGAGCTTGTCGCTGGATGTGCGCTAAAGTGGGTCACTTGGTAATACAAAGTCGCACTACCGTAAGCAAGGCCCATCGTCCATACACCAATAAATCGAGCATACTTCTGGCCAAATTCACGAACGTAAGCTCCCATAGCTGCAACACATGGTGTGTAGAGTAAGATAAAGATTAGGTAAGCAAACGCGGCATTTGCGGTGACAAAGTACCCTTTCAGATTACCAAAAATAGACGTGTCTACTTCCTGATCTTCCGCAACTGCCGTCGCATCGGATAAATCGCCCACATCCACACCTAATGGGTCGGAGTAACTTAAGCCAGATAGATTATCAGGAATTGACGCTACCGCTTCTTGTAGACTCGCCATCAAATTAAACTCTTCACCTTCATCATCGCCCGAGGTATATAAACTGTTTAGCGTACCCACCACAGCTTCTTTTGCAAAAATACCGGTAATGATACCCACTGTTGCCGGCCAGTTATCTTGCTGAACACCCATAGGTGCAAACACCGGAGTCACGACTTGCGCCGCTTTCGATAATACGGAGTTCTCACTGTCTTCATTACCAAATGAACCGTCCATACCAACCGAGTTAAAGAAGCTAAGAATCGTCACGACGATCACAATCGTCTTACCAGCGCCCAACACAAAACGTTTCAGTTTTTGCCACGTTTTGATCATGACGTTTTGAATCGTCGGTAGCTCATAGTCTGGCATTTCCATCACGAGACTATCACTAGAGCCAGGATAGATGGTGTGCTTGAGGACCAACCCGGTAAAGACAGCGGCAACAATACCTAATAGATACAACGCAAAAACAATATTTTGACCGCTTTCTGGGAAAAACGCCGCAGCAAAAAGTGCATACACTGGTAGTCTTGCACCACAAGACATAAAAGGTGCCATTGATGCCGCTAACTTACGCTCTCTTTCCTGATCCAGAGTTCGAGTCGCCATGATAGAAGGTACGTTACAACCAAAACCCAGGACAAGAGGGACAAATGCCTTACCTGGAAGCCCAATTTTTTGCATAACTTTATCTAGTACAAACGCTGCGCGAGCCATGTAACCAGAACTTTCCAATACAGCGAGAAACAAATAAAGCGCCGCAATCACCGGAACAAACGTGGCAACGGTTTGAATACCACCACCCACACCGTCAGCAATTAAGGTGACTAACCAGACAGGCAAGTGATCATCAAGTAGGTAGTGACCGCCATCCACAAGTAATGCACCGACACCAATATCGAAGAAGTCGATGAACGCACTACCAATATTAATTGAGAACATGAACATCAAATACATAACAACAAAGAAGAAAGGAATCCCTACCCACTTGTTCAAAATGATTTCATCAACTTTCTCAGTGAAGCTACGACTCAATTTCCCTTCGCTACGGCGAAGTTTTTTACACTGGTCATGTAAAAAGGTGTACTTCACATCCGCGACTTGTAAATCAATATCAATACCCGTTTGCACGCGCACAAGCTCAACCGTCGATTTTTGCTCACTCGTTAATGCATTAAGTACCATCACGTCATTTTCAAGTGAACGAATGGCCAGTGCTCTTGGGTCTACCGACTCTTCGGCAAACATAGGCGTTAGCTTTGCAATGGCGTGTTCCATTTCATTGCCGTAATTAAGTACTAGCTTATCAAGCGTTAGGCCTTGCACCACTATTTTGTGCAGCTGCTCTTTCAAGATTCGTACTTGGTCTTTATCGGTTGCCGACAAGGTGACGACAGGACAGCCTAATGTTTTTTCTAAGGCTTTTATGTCCAACTTAACTCTTTCTCGCTTCAAGGCGTCCATTTTATTCAGCACAACAATCATTGGACGTCCAAGTTCTCGCAGTTGAAGCGTCATATACAAACTGCGCTCAAGACTGGTCGCATCAACTACGTTAATGATGAGATCCGCAGGGTGTGTTAACACCGCTCGTGAAGCAATGGATTCATCAATACTGTTACCATCATTACCGCTGTCTAGTGCATAGATACCCGGAAGGTCGGTCAATTGAAAGTCGTCGCCAGCATGACGATACTGACCCGTTTTCTTTTCGACAGTGACACCAGCCCAGTTACCAACTTGCTGCTTAGCTCCGGTTAACCCGTTAAATAGGGTTGTTTTTCCGCTGTTAGGATTACCAACGGTTAAGATGGTGTAGTTCATTTCGCCGACTCCACTTCAATAGACTGTGCAATTGCATTACGAATCGCTAGTGAGACACCTCTAACTTCAACCTGGAGGGGGTCCCCCATAGGCGCACGACGAATCACTTTAATCTCTGTATTCGGTAAAATTCCCATTACCATTAATTTTTTACGGACGTCAGTTGAGAGCCCAGATAAAGCAGTAATCACACCACTGCTTCCTACTTGTAATTCAGCCAGCTTCATTTAATTCACCCAAATTATGATTGGTAATGAGAAATATTAACATTACCACTAATTTTAATGGTGCAACCTTAGGTTTCGCTTTGCGTTAGATCAACTTTGCGCCACTTGTAAACAAATGTAACGTCAAAAAAAACACGTCAATTTCGTCAAATTCTGCCCAAAACACCGTTAGACATTGAATAGGTAACAAGATAAAAACAACAAAATAAATATTAAAACGATTACAAATCAATGCTTTACATTAAGAGATTTAAACTTGTCGCGATAATTATGATAGGTTGCCGTTTTTTTTATAAGTGAATTAAGCAAGAGTCGCTATAGTGATTTCCAACAGAGCAAAACGCTCCTGTACATGAAATTCCAGAGGTGATGTGGTGACCCACATCACTCCGGCAGCAAGCGAAGGTGTCATTGGCACCCGCGGTATGGTCCCCCGGCTATGCCGCGATTTTTTTTGCGCTGCGTTTAGCAATAAGGCGTTTACTGTGAAATGTGAGTGTCAAACCCTTCCCTCCAATGACATCCCCATAAGCGTGACTTAGCCCTTATAAACTCAACCTCTCACTGTGTATATTTGTCAATCAATCTGAAATTAATCATAATGGAATACAAGTATTTCAGGGAATTAGATACGATGATGGGACTCAATGGCGACGTCGGCGAAAGCTATGGCAGTTGGACTTTAGGCAAAGATGAACAGCTCATACCACTATTAGATATGGCAAATATCGCCTGCGGTTTCCACGCTTCCGACCCTGAAACTATGGCTCAAACGGTACAGCTGTGTAAACATCACAATGTATCGATAGGCGCTCATCCTGGTTACGAAGATAAAGTGGGCTTTGGTCGACGAAGCATCACTATGTCCACCGATGCCGTCACGACATCGATTTTATACCAAGTCGGTGCTTTAAATGGGATTTGCCAGCTTTACGGCTGCCATGTTGACTATATAAAACCCCATGGTGCAATGTATCTCGACATGATGCACTCAGCGTCTATCATGCAGGCTATCTTTGCTGCTGCAAAAGTGCTCAATCTACCGGTTATGCTACTCGCCAATCGCCACGCAGAGGCAACTCAGCAACTTGCCAATAGCATGGGAGTCTCAATATTATTTGAAGCGTTTGCTGACCGCTTATATTTAGACAGTGGCGAACTTACACCTCGAAGCCAAGCGAACGCAGTATTTCACTCCACTGAACAAATTTTGGGGCAAGCGAACCGCTTACTGCAAACCCAAACACTCATCACTGCATCCGGAAGTGAGCGACACGTCGTCGCGGACTCGCTTTGTGTTCACGGTGACAATGAGGCTTCTATCGAAGTTGCAACCGCTATTCGAGCCATAATCAATCAAACCATGAACAACAATACAGGTCGATAACATGGAGATTGAACTAGAGATCTATTCCGCCTCAGAATCGAGTCTTATTGTGTATTTTGGCAAAAGCATCGACATTACCCTTCCTCGCTATATCGCAAATTATGCCCAACAAGTCACCGATGCCTTTCCTAATGCAATACTCAATTTCACACCATCTTATACCTCGCTCCTTATTGAATTCCATCCGCTAAAACTGGATGGGTTAACGTTGCAACGTTTTATCTTAACCATTGAACCTAGCCTTTGCCGCAAGAGTCCGACAGAGAACACGCTATCCCTACCGACATTCTATGATTTAAGTACCGGACCAGATCTTGCAACCATGTCCGAGCAACTTAGCTTGTCCAAAGAACGGATTATTGAGTATCACCATTCCGTGCTTTACACCGTGTGTGCCATTGGGTTCGCACCTGGCTTTGCTTTTCTTGCTGACGTTCCTGAAAAAATACGCACGCCTAGATTAACGGAACCGAGAAAGCGAGTCCCTCTGGGCAGTGTCGGTATTGCCGACCGACAAACAGCCGTGTATCCACAGACAACGCCTGGAGGGTGGAACATCATTGGTAATTGCCCATTGCAACTCTATGACTCAGCCTCCCCGCAGACATCGTTATTGAAAGTGGGTGATAAAGTTCAGTTTTCTCCAATCAACGAGCATGAGTTCTATGAAATGGGAGGATCAATATGCCTAGACTGGTAGTCGTCCATCCTGGTCACTTGAGCTTAGTGCAAGACTTAGGTCGTTTCGGTGTTGCCCAATATGGACTTAGCCAAGGTGGAGTAGCGGACTTAAAGGCTCATTGTTGGGCACAAAAATCACTACAAAACCCCACCACAAATTCAAGCATTGAGATATTATTTGGTCACGCTCAATTCCAAGCTCTTGAACCCATTACCATGATGCTCAGTGGCGCTGATTGCAGCGCGAGCATCACGTCGTCATCCGCATCCGTCACTCAATCTAAACAAGTGGTATCAAACTGGCAGCCTTTTACACTGCATTCTGGTGACACCTTACAACTGCACACGCCTAGGACAGGCGCGCGAACCTATTTATCGGTACAAGGGGAGATCCAGATCGATGCGAGCCTGGGTAGTGTGTCGACGGTCGTTAGAAACCGTTTAGGAGGGATTAAAAATGGCGAGCCATTACGCCAAGGCGATATCCTCACTATCAATGAACCGAAACCTCACCACAGTACCTGTAATGCGTCAGCGGCCTCGCACCTTGCTACGCCAAGGTCAGTCAGGACATGCTATCCCAAAAAACAACGTATTCGGCTCATTCCCAGCTATCAATTTGCTCGCTTAGATAGCAAATTTATTCATGAATTACTTAGCCGCTGGTTTACTGTCTCTGCACAAAGTGATCGAATGGGGATTCGCCTATCTTCTGAAACACCGATAACCACACCTGTTGTTAAGCACGCCGCCCTTAATGAGACTGGTATTATTTCAGAAGGCATCGCATGTGGGTCAGTTCAAATCACTCACGGCGGCTCGCCCATTATTTTGCTACAAGACCGACAAACCCTCGGCGGCTATTGCAAAGCTGGGGTGATAGCCTTTCGAGATTTAGCAAAACTAGGTCAATTACGCCCAGGAAATCAGATCCAATTTGAACGGACAAATATAGAGGTAGAAAAAGTAAAACAACGCGCTTTTTATCGCTACTTTTCTCTATAGTATCAACCTATTAAATGATGCGTACTCAGCAAGCTGGTTATTGTTAAGACCATACTTAAACGGTTTCACTCTCATCACTCTCCAACGAAGCAAATTTAGAAGGTGAAATCCCAAAGTAAAGTTTGAAGCGTTGTGAAAAATAGGAGGGATCATTAAATCCACATGAGAATGCGACATCAGCCACTTTCTCACCTTGTAATAGCATCTCACACGCTTTTTCCATACGGATTTCACTTAAGTAATCCGAAAAAGTAACGCCAAATAGAGACTTAAAACGCCTCTGTAGACTGCGCTCAGAGATAAACAATACCTTTGCTGCACTTGACGTACTAAATTCAGGATTATTAAACTGCTCTGAAACCAACTGGGTGACACTTGCCTTCCAGTCACCGTGCTTGGGTTTATCTGGGCTGTTTTCTGCCGCTGCTTTCAACGTCTGTGGGTTAAAATCAGCAGATCCCGAACTCAATGATGGAGCCTCTGAGTCATCTTTAACGGTATCAATTAAATTAGCACTATAGAGATTCCAGCGAATGACCATGCGATTGACCGCCCCTCGCTCTATCGGTCGTAGTTCTCCCCCAGAATTATGAATATGCAAAGGTAAACTGCTAGGGCTAAAATCGAGTGTTTTTTCAGCCTCTACGTTATCTCGATCTTGCGGCGAACGATTGACACTAGGCAAAGGTAGACCCGAATCTTCAAACGTTACACTCAACTTCGTTCTATCAGTATCCACTGTAATACTAAGAGCCTGTCCTCTAACTAAACGCTTCAAAGCATTCGATAAGACTGAGTTAAAAATAATATCCAAGTTACAGTCATCCAAGAAGACATAGCTGGTTTCTGGAAGAATCAATAGATTCATTCGAACGCCATGATAATCAAACTCTTGCTGCCAGGCTTTTACGGTAAAGTTAATAATACGACTAACAGAGCACACAGCTGGGCGCTGCCCCTCTTCATCAAAGATCGCATCTAGATTTCGTAATCGTTCATTGAGCCCAGTGTTCTCCTTCACGTTATCTAAATAGGTATGTTTTGATGCATCAACTGCATCTTGGACTAAATCGCGTACTACCTGCTGCCGAACGTGGAATACTTTTCTAAGTTGTTGGTTATTTCTAACCAGGACTCGACTTTGATGCTGTAGTTGTTCGGTTTTTAGAGAGACTTGAGTCTTCAGCATTTTGTTAATGGCCCTCACACGTCGCGATCGCCACAGCATGAACCCAATAATGACAGACAGCATGCCAAAGAGAGAGAGCGTGTAAAAACTTGCCGACTTATACCAGGGCGTTAATACCACTAACTCAAATGACTTTTGACTAAAGCCACTCTCATCACCCACAATACGAATATAGAGTTGATGTTTTCCCTCTGTGGGCTTATCAAAGTTAAGCTCTAACCCTTGAATTCCCGACCAGCTTTCATCGCCATCAAAGCGATATTCTATCGCTTTACCCGATGGGAGTGGCCATACACCAAATCGCACACCGACCGACTTACCATAAGGAATTAGAAGGTTCCTCACTGGTTCAGTACCAATGGACACTGGCTGGTTATCCACCGTAAGTTCAGTAATAAGAACAGTTTGACTAGGAAGCGCGGTTTGAAGTAACTCGTTTGATGTAAATTCAACCATCCCGTAGCGAGAACCAACCGCAATAGCATCAGCCTCCTGATTATAAGTACAGCTTCCATCAACAAATTCGTTATTAATCAAACCATAAGGTTCAGATAAGTGCCGTTTTATCTCACCAGTAGGTAAGTACGCACTTACACCCATAGAGGTGATAACCCATAATGCTTGGCGACTCTGAGTGACACATAGCGGCCGAATGTTGGCGCGCTGTAATTCAACTTGGTTTAATGCTCGGCGTTCTGGTTGATAAGTGAAAACACCATAACTGCTCACGGCCCAAAGTGTATCTTCCGTTATTGCCATTTCAATCACGCGGCCAAAAGCTTCACTCTCACTGACATAATGGCTTTTACCGCTATCAATGAGATAGAGACCATGATCAGTGCCAACAGCTAAACGTTGCTGCTCCAACGCGTTTAACGCTGTTATCTTGGCCGGCAAGTGCTTATGTAGCACCCAGTCTGTGCCGTAATCCTTGAGTTGATTATTGGCAATATCTAGAGCAAATAGCCGTAGCCCACTGCTCATCCATAATGTGCCGCTATTGTCACCATTTGCCTCAAACGCGAGATGCTCAATATCAATGGGTAACGATGGGTATTCTTCCCGCACAGGGGTAACGCGATAACGCCTTAAATCAAGTGATAACAGCCCTCGCTCCGTCGCCAGCCAAAGTGTTTTATCTCGCTGCGCCACTGAGGATACTCGCCCCCAAAACACCAAGGTTGAAGTCCCTTCGCTATTTACCGAATATAAACCATTATTTGTGACGACCCAGTACCCACCGAGTGGGTTATCAAACATATCAAGCTTAGTGTCAATACGCCTTAAATCATCTTGATAATTAACCGAAGAACGCCGAAATAACCGACTGAACTCAGAGAAGTAGCGTACCCCGCCATTCGTAGCGATCCACATTCCACTCATTCCATCACTCACCAACGAGTATATTTTTTCACCGAGCAGACCATATTCATCATTTAAACTTACCTCTACTTTTCTAGCCTCCCCTAACGTCTTATCGACCAGAAATAACCCATGCTCCGTTCCCACCCAGTAATACTCTTCGGATTCTTCCAAAGTCAAAACATGAGACAGCGCCAACGGATAGTACTTCGAGACGGACACAGATGTGGATGTAGATGGAGATGCATCAACATCATAAATCTCGACACCAGTGGTAAAGCCAACAACAAGCTGTTTGTTTTCCGGAGAGTAGTGGAGCGTCGATGCAGAGAGGTTTGTCGACAGTTTAAGCCGCGTCAACGAGCCATTATTCCAATGAAATACGCCAATTGAGGTGGCTAAATACCAACCATTATCGACGAAAATCGCATCCGACACATCGATAGACAACCCACTGTGATAGCTTTCAAACGACGAAAGAGGCAGCATAGTCACTTTCTGGCTAGTCATTGAATACATGTAGAACTGCGATTCATCAACAAACCATAGGTTGCTATTAGATTCTCCCAAATGGCGAATGGTATTCGTCAGTTGAACACCGTAAACAACCTGCTCCTCACCCTGAGGAACTTGCGAGAGTATTTGATTATCTCGGTAATACCAAAATCGACCTTGCGCAAACACTGCATTCGACGCAGTAAATGGCGGATTGTCGAGTGTGACGAAACGACGACCATCAAAAAAGCGCACTTTATCATGGACATCAAAAGACCAAAGTCCACCATCCGTACCGATATATAACTGTGTCGCCGGTAAGTATTGCCCTTGTGACTGCAATTGAAGTGGATAGAAAATTGGTGGAAACTCTTGAGCAAAACTCTTAGAACACGTAGCTAAAAAAAGCCAACACACGCACTGCACCCACCACTTCATTTTTATCCTTGATGGGGCAAATATTTGCTTCGAATAACCGCACCCAGCCTCTCTACTACGAGAGGCTGAATTTAGTCGAAAAGGATGATAAGGCGTTGGAATCACAAGAGCTCAGTTAATTTGCAGCAATAATTATCGTTAATCTAATCGATTTACGACATTTATTAAAGCTCTCACGACGGGTTAGCACGCTAATTGTTTAGACGATCACACCTCATCTATCTACTATTCAGAGCATAGCTCAACGAGTAATGACTACTGAGATAGACAATCAGATAAGCTGTTTGACAGTGTATGAAGAAACACAAAGTAGCTGCCATCCTCAATAACAATATCCGTTCCTAGAGGATCAAGACGACCGATCTTTGTACCTGTACCGCGAGTGACCGATTCAATCACAGCAGGCGTGTATTGCGGCTCAGCAAATACGCACTTCACCTGCTTTTCCTTCAGTGTTGTTTTAATATTGATCAACGTCTTAGCTCCTGGCTTTCGCTCAGGGCTAACAGTAAAGTGACCTAAATTGTTAAGAGAAAAATAGGATTCAAAATACCCATAAGCATCATGAAAAACATAGTAGCCTTCCGTTTGAATCGGCGCAAAATTCTGTTTTATTTCGCTTTCAGTCTGGCTGAGGTTAGCTGCGAATTTCGCCAGTTTGTTCTCATATTGAATTCTATTATCTGGATCCAACTCTATCAATTTAGCGCTGATAGCTTGAGCGACACTTAGTGCTTGTTTAGGCCCTAACCAAACATGGGGATCATAGCTACCATGGTGATGTCCTTCATGACCATGATCGTCATCGCCAAACTCCCGCAATGACAACCCCTCAATATCCACTACTTTAACCACGTTCGATTTTCCGTCGAGCGATTTGGCCAGAAAACTCTCCAAGTCAGGACCAAACCAAACGACGATGTCACTACTATGCAATCGCTTAACGTCTGAAGGTCGCATCGCGTAGTCATGAGGGGAGGCATTTGCGTTCAATAACGAAGAGGTAGTTTGCCCTTCTAGAATGAGCTCGTGGGCGATCATTTCAAACGGCTTGATGCTATTTAGCACCTCAATCGCCTGGGATTTTATTGGAACAAGTATTGCTAAAGCAGCAAAGGAAAGATAACGCAACATGTGGACCTCAAGTGGTAGACTGGCTTAAGAGAAGTTTAAATGTTACATTATAACACTTAGCATTTGCAAATGAGTTCTATTCATGTCCGAATTAATTCGACTCGATGGGGTGTCCGTCGAGTTCGGTAAGCGTCGTGTGCTCGATAACATCACGCTGACGATAAAGAAAGGTCAAATCCTCACCCTAATTGGCCCCAACGGCGCAGGTAAGTCTACCTTAGTCAAAGTATTGCTTGGGCTTCAAAAGCGCTACCTTGGCCGTATTGAATGTGCGAAAAAACTAAGAATCGGTTATGTCCCGCAAAAACTAAAACTCAATGAAACGCTACCCCTTGATGTCGGGCGATTCTTAGCGCTTGCTGGAAAATATAGCGCACAAGAACAACTAGACGCCCTTAAACTAGTTGGCGCTGAGCACCTTATGAAAAGTAATATGCATCAACTGTCGGGCGGGGAAAATCAACGAGTATTACTCGCCAGAGCTCTTCTCCAACGGCCTGACCTACTGGTATTGGATGAGCCAGCTCAAGGGGTGGATGTACAAGGGCAAATCGACTTATATGATTTAATAGACAATATTCGTCACCGATTTGGCTGTGCGGTGTTTATGGTCTCTCATGATCTTCACCTCGTGATGGCGAAATCCGACAACGTCATTTGTCTTCACCATCATATTTGTTGCCAAGGTAACCCACAAACTATCACCCAACATCCTTCTTATATCGCGTTATTTGGTATAGAAACGAAGGAAACCTTGGCTTTTTATCAACACCAACACACCCATCATCATCACGATTTATCCGGTGAAACAGTGACGGGGGACGCATCGCAATGCGAGCATCATACACATGGGCACACTCACCATGATTGAGTTCTTACTTCCTTCTATTTTTGCCGGACTTGGTATCGCCTTAATCGCAGGGCCACTTGGTTCTTTTGTGGTTTGGCGAAAGATGGCGTATTTCGGTGACACGCTGGCGCACGCCTCTCTAATGGGGCTTGCGCTTGGTTTTTTGTTTGACATCAACCTCTATTTGGCTCTGATCATATGTTGTATGGCACTGGCTGTCATATTAGTAACATTGCAAAAGCAGCAACTTGTCGCCACCGATACGTTGCTCGGTATTTTAGCGCACAGCGCCTTGTCTCTCGGGCTGGTAGCCGTCAGTTTTCTCGACAACATTCGCGTCGATCTTATGAGTTATCTGTTTGGCGACTTACTTGCCGTTTCTCCGACTGATCTTGCGTATATTTATGCGGGTGTTTTGGTTATTGGCGCGTTGTTATTTATTTTTTGGCGCTCTTTACTCTCGACAACCGTCAGTGAAGATCTGGCCGCAGTTGAAGGCATTAATGTGGATTTGATGCGCCTGTTGATCATGATAATGGTTGGACTTGTCATTGCGATCGGTATGAAGTTTGTCGGGGCGCTTATCATGACGTCATTACTTATCATTCCTGCTGCCACAGCTCGAAAATTCACTCGAACTCCGGAAACCATGGCCTGTACCGCCTCCATCATTGGCATGATCGCAGTACTTTGTGGCTTAAGCCTTTCTTGGTTCTACGATACGCCAGCGGGTCCCTCTGTCGTCATCAGCGCTGCCGCTTTTTTCTTATTAGCCCAGCTAATGCCTGCGCGAGATTAGACCGACTCGAGCAATAAACTGCTAAAAACACCGCTTAAACTAAATCTCCTGTAATAAAAAAGGGCTCCTATCGGAGCCCTCTTGAAAACCTATTCAAACGTGCTTCCAATACAAGTAACACGTTGAAATGTATGTTTATTTAGACAAAAATGGCGATTACCAACCTGTTACTTCGCGAAGTGCTGAACCAATGTCAGCTAAGCTTTTCACGGTTTTCACGCCCGCTTCTTCAAGCGCGGCAAATTTGTCTTCTGCTGTCCCTTTACCACCAGAGATAATTGCACCAGCATGACCCATGCGCTTACCTGGAGGCGCTGTTACGCCAGCAATGTAGGAAACAACGGGTTTTGTCACGTTTGCCTTGATAAAGGCAGCCGCTTCTTCTTCCGCTGTTCCGCCGATTTCACCGATCATCACGATCGCTTCCGTCTCTGGATCGTCTTGGAACAATTTCAAGATATCGATAAAGTTTGAACCTGGAATCGGGTCACCACCGATACCAACACATGTAGACTGACCAAAGCCTTCATCTGTTGTCTGCTTAACCGCTTCATACGTTAAGGTTCCTGAGCGAGACACGATGCCCACTTTACCCTTCTTATGAATGTGACCAGGCATGATACCAATCTTACATTCATCCGGTGTGATTACACCAGGGCAGTTAGGACCAATCATCACAACACCCGCTTCATCTAAACGTACTTTTACGTCTAAAAGATCAAGCGTTGGAATGCCTTCAGTAATAGTGACGATAAGCTTGATGCCCGCATCAATCGCTTCTAGTATCGCATCTTTACAAAATGGCGCAGGTACATAGATAACAGATGCAGTTGCACCTGTGGTTTCTACCGCTTCACGAACCGTGTTAAATACCGGCAGACCAAGGTGAGTTTGACCGCCTTTACCTGGCGATACACCACCAACCATTTGTGTTCCGTAATCAATCGCTTGTTCTGAGTGGAACGTACCTTGACCACCAGTGAAACCCTGACAAATAACTTTAGTATCTTTATTAATTAGTACAGACATTATTTGCCCTCCGCTGCAGCAACAACTTTTTCCGCAGCTTCAGTTAGAGAAGTCGCAGCTATGATATTTAGACCACTTTCCGCCAATTTTTGCGAACCTAGAGGTGCGTTGTTACCTTCAAGACGAACGACAACAGGGACCTTAACGCCCACTTCTTCCACTGCACCAATGATGCCATCAGCAATCAGGTCACAGCGAACAATACCACCGAAGATATTAACAAGAACCGCTTTTACATTAGTGTCAGACAAGATGATCTTGAACGCTTCTGTTACACGCTCTTTTGTCGCACCGCCCCCTACATCAAGGAAGTTTGCCGGTTGGCCGCCGTGTAGGTTGACGATATCCATCGTACCCATTGCCAAACCGGCACCGTTTACCATGCAACCAATGCTGCCATCAAGCGCTACGTAGTTAAGTTCCCACTGTGCAGCATGTGCTTCACGCTCATCTTCTTGTGATGGATCGTGCATCTCACGAAGCTTAGGCTGACGATACATTGCGTTCGAGTCGATGTTAATCTTGCCATCAAGACAAAGAAGGTTACCTTCCGCCGTGACAACAAGAGGATTGATTTCAAGCAGAGCTAAGTCAT
The DNA here is from genome assembly GCF_023634655.1 of Vibrio methylphosphonaticus. Classification (GTDB taxonomy): domain Bacteria; phylum Pseudomonadota; class Gammaproteobacteria; order Enterobacterales; family Vibrionaceae; genus Vibrio; species Vibrio methylphosphonaticus. Next base: position 113,160 of record NZ_JAMKMS010000001.1, read on the forward strand.
ACTGAGCAAACATATTGCCAAGACCTAAGAAAATCTTAACGAACTGTTTAATCTGGTCGCCAACAAGACCCAGCTTAAATGCTAGCTCACGGCCTTGGTATGCTTGAGGACCGACAAGCGGGTCAATGGCTGCTTGGTGGATGAGTTCAGGTGTCTCTTCAGCAATCTTTTCAATGTCTACACCACCTTCTGTTGATGCCATGAACACGATACGACGCGTTGCACGGTCAACCACTGCACCTAGATACAGTTCATTTGCGATGTTTGAAGCTTCTTCAACCAAGATTTTGGTAACTGGCTGACCATTTGCGTCAGTTTGAAAAGTAACCAGGTTTTTTCCTAGCCATTTCTGAGCAAACTCTTTAACGCCTTCTTTCGTATCATGAAGTTCAACGCCACCCGCTTTACCGCGACCACCAGCGTGAACCTGACATTTAACGACTTTCTTCTCTGTGCTAATGCGGCCAGCCGCTTCGAACGCTTCTTGGGCCGTATCACATGCAAAGCCTTCTGGTACAGGCAAACCGAATTCTGCAAACAGCTGTTTGGCTTGGTATTCATGCAAATTCATTTCGTTATTCCATTTGTTTATCCCTAAAGGGATTTATTATTTCCATAAAGCCGATAAGTTGGCCGTACGTCTGTAGGAGGTACTTCTACGAATCACCCATTAAAGGGCTAAATAAGAGCTAGACGCTGAGCCGGCCTAGCTCCTTTTACTTGGGGTGACTACACACCCCAATGAAAAAACAACACGTTGTTATCTATTGTTTTGTTACGTATCGAGCAATTTACACATCGAACAATACGTTATACATCAAGCAATAGGCGTGCTGGGTCTTCTAATAGTTCTTTAATTGTTACCAAGAAACCAACCGACTCTCGACCATCAATAAGACGGTGATCGTAAGACAGCGCTAGGTACATCATTGGTAAAATTTCAACTTTTCCATCCACCGCCATTGGTCTGTCTTGGATTTTATGCATACCCAAAATAGCCGCTTGTGGTGGGTTGATAATTGGCGTTGACATCAATGAACCAAAAACACCACCGTTAGTGATGGTAAAGTTACCACCCGTCAGCTCTTCGACCGTTAACTTACCGTCGCGACCTTTGATGGCTAACTCTTTAATGCCTTTTTCAATATCAGCAAAACCTAAAGTATCACAGTCTTTAAGAACTGGCGTCACTAGACCACGTGGGGTCGACACTGCCATGCTGATGTCAAAGTAATTGTGATAAACAATTTCTTCACCATCAATGGATGCGTTCACTTCAGGGAAGCGTTTCAACGCTTCCGTCACAGCTTTAACATAGAAAGACATAAAGCCTAGGCGCGTACCATGACGCTCCTCAAACTGGTCTTTATACTGCTTACGCAGGTCCATAATTGGCTTCATGTTAACTTCATTGAATGTCGTTAACATTGCAGTACTATTTTTCGCTTCAAGCAGACGCTCTGCAACACGCTTACGAAGTCGAGTCATTGGAACTCGTTTTTGGCTACGTGCTGAAATAGGGGCAACCGCAGCGGCCTCTTCTGCTTTAGGCGCATTCTTAGCAGCTGCAAGGTGTGCTTCAATGTCTTCGCGAGTGATTCTGCCGCCTACGCCAGAACCCTTCACATCTTCAGCCTTCAAACTATGTTCAGCAAGCAAACGGCGAACCGCTGGGCTTAACGAGTCATTTGACTCTTCGGTTAGCGCGGCTTTGTGGCGTTTGTCAGGCGAAGCCTGAGTTGAATCGGTTGTATCTGTTGTTGGTTCGCCCGCTACCGCACCCGGCTTCAAACGTGCAATCAATTCTTTAGATAGAACCGTCGCCCCTTCTTCTTGAATGATTTCTTCCAGTACACCGGCTTCTGGCGCAGGGACTTCAAGAACAACTTTATCCGTTTCAATGTCTACAATGACTTCGTCTCGAGCCACTGCTTCGCCTGGTTTCTTATGCCAAGTCGCGACGGTTGCGTCTGCGACAGATTCAGGTAAGTCTGGAACCAGAATTTCAATTGTCATATCTGTTTCTTCCTTTTACTTCTAGTTCTTAATCAAGGTCAACGCGTCTTCGATCAACGCTTTCTGTTGTTTCAAGTGTACTGACATATAACCAACTGCTGGTGAAGCAGAAGCTGGACGGCCTGCATATTTCAGGTCAACACCGACAGGAATCGCTGCTCGGAAATTGTGTTGGCTTGAATACCAAGCGCCTTGGTTTTGTGGCTCTTCTTGACACCACACCACGTCTTGTACATTGGTATACTTCGAAATTTTCGCTCGAACGTCATCCAGTGGGAATGGATAAAGCTGTTCAATACGTACAATCGCAACGTCTTCTTGCTCATTGTTACGACGCTGCTCTAGAAGATCAAAGTACACTTTACCAGAGCAGAAAATCACACGTTTTACGTTCTCTGGATTAAGGTCATCTACCTCACCAATCGCGGGTTCAAATGTACCTGAAGCTAAGTCATCTAAGCTTGATGTACATAGAGGGTGACGAAGTAGTGATTTTGGTGACATCACAATCAACGGACGACGCATTGGTCGTACAACCTGACGGCGTATCATGTGATAAACCTGTGCTGGCGTTGATGGAATAATGACTTGCATGTTTTGCTCTGCGCAAAGTTGCAAGTAGCGTTCTAGTCTCGCAGATGAGTGCTCAGGCCCTTGTCCTTCGTAGCCGTGAGGTAGCAACATGGTCAAACCACATAAACGTCCCCACTTTTGCTCCCCAGACGAGATAAACTGATCGATCACCACTTGGGCACCGTTAGCAAAATCACCAAACTGAGCTTCCCAAATGGTTAAACCACTTGGTTCAGCCGTTGCGTAACCATACTCAAATGCTAACACCGCCTCTTCTGATAAAACGGAGTCAAACACTTGGAATGGACCCTGTTTATCGTGGATATTCGCAAGCGGTATGTATGTACTCGCATCATCTTGGTTATGAAGCACAGAGTGTCGATGGAAGAACGTACCTCGCCCTGCATCCTGACCTGAAATACGGATACGCTTACCATCATCAAGAATGGTCGCGTAAGCCAGTGTTTCTGCCATACCCCAGTCAACCATCTTCTCGCCACTCATCATGGCAGCGCGATCGTTGTAGAGTTTATTGACTCGGCTTTGTAGTTTATGACTTTCTGGAAGCTGCCCTAGGCGTTCGCCTAGTTCGACCACGCGTTGTTTGCCAACCGCGCTATCCCATTCCATATCCCACTCATGTCCAAGATAAGGAGACCAGTCAACAGAATGGAGTGCCATCGGCCGCCATTCTTTAACAACCACTTCACCGCGATCTAATGCATCACGATATTCGTTCACCATCTGAGTCGCCGTTTCGATATCGCTCTCATTACGCTCAATCAATACATCTGCGTATAGCTTACGTGGTGTTGGGTGTTTTTTGATCTTCTGATACATCAACGGTTGAGTTGCATTCGGCTCATCCGCTTCATTGTGACCATGGCGACGGTAACAAACGAGGTCAATAATCACGTCTTTGTGGAACGTGTTTCTAAAATCAAGTGCGATGCGAGTAACGAACGCGACCGCTTCTGGATCATCAGAATTAACATGGAAGATTGGCGCCTGTACCATCTTGGCAATGTCAGTACAGTACATGGTAGAGCGCATGTCGTGTGGGTTTGACGTGGTAAAGCCAACTTGGTTATTGACCACGATTCGAACCGTACCACCCACTCGGAAACCACGAGCTTGCGACATGTTGAATGTTTCGGCTACTACACCTTGCCCTGCAATAGCAGAGTCACCGTGAATAGTAATAGGGAGTACCATGCTGCCATCTTTATCACCAAGGCGATCTTGACGCGCTCGCACAGAACCAATAACCACCGGGTTAACGATCTCTAGGTGAGAAGGGTTGAATGCTAATGCTAAATGCACATCCCCACCTGGTGTCGCGAAATCGGCAGAGAAACCTTGGTGATATTTAACGTCACCGGTACCCCAAGTATCGTCGTGCTTCTTACCCGCAAATTCATCAAACAAGTCTTGTGGTTTTTTGCCCAAGACGTTGACCAGCATATTAAGTCGACCTCGGTGGGCCATCCCAATCACCACTTCGCGTAAACCGCATGCACCCGCATGACGAATGAGCTCTTTCGTCATTGGAACTAGGGCATCACCCCCTTCTAAAGAAAATCGCTTAGCACCTGGGAATTTGGCGCCTAAATAGCGCTCAAGACCTTCAGCTGCTGTCAATTCTTCTAAAAAGGTGTTTTTTTGGTCTTCATCAAAGGAGGGCTGACCGACTACAGATTCAAGTCGTTGCTGAATCCAACGCTTTTGCTCTGTGTTCGTCATGTGCATGTATTCAGCGCCAACAGAACCACAATAGGTTTTTTGTAGGGCTTTATGCAGGTCTCTCAACGTCATGCTCTCTTGGCCAATGGCAAAAGAACCTACGTTAAAGGTTTCGTCTAAATCATCATCCGTTAAGGAGTGGAATGCAGGTTCAAGTTCTGCCACGGGGGGACGCTTCCACAACCCTAATGGGTCTAGATCTGCTGCTTGATGACCGCGAAAGCGGTATGCGTTGATAAGCTGTAGTACTTTTACTTGCTTAGCATCGACTTCAGGATCACTTACTTGGGCACTTGAATGCTTTGTTTCTTTAGCGAGTCGTCGGAAGTAATCACGGACACGTGAATGCGGTTGTTCAACCACATCGTCAGGCTGCATAGGCAACCCATCAAAAACACGTCTCCACTCTTCACTTACCTGTTCGGGATCACTTAGATACAGTTCGTAGAGGTCCTCTACGTAGGTTGCATTGGCGCCAGCCAAGTGTGAAGACTCGAGCCATGCCTTCATCACGCCGTTGTGCATATTTTCCCTTACCAGTAGTTTTCATAGTTGCTGCGGTCTAAGCCGAGCTATCGAAAGTCGATTCTCACAGAGTGAGCCCTCTACTCGAATCGACAATATTTATAGACTAAAACAACGCCGGATTTGTTTAAATCGAACGGTTCACTAACATCGATTTAATGTGTCCGATCGCTTTTGTTGGATTTAATCCCTTAGGGCATACACTGACACAGTTCATGATACCGTGACAACGAAATACGCTAAATGCATCATCCAGTTCAGATAATCGTTCCTCTGTCGCCGTATCACGGCTATCAATCAGCCAACGATAAGCCGCCAGTAAACCAGCAGGTCCAATAAACTTGTCTGGGTTCCACCAGAAAGAAGGACACGACGTCGTACAACACGCACACATGATACACTCATAAAGTCCATCAAGATGTGCTCGTTCTTCAGGAGATTGTAAGTTCTCTCTTGAAGGAGGCAAATTGCCATCAGAAACGAGAAACGGCTTAACTTTCGAGTAGTTATCATAAAACTGAGTCATGTCGACAATCAAGTCTCGTACGACAGGTAACCCTGGTAAAGGACGAATAATTATCTTGTCACCCTGCAAAGCAGACAACGGTGTGATACACGCCAGACCATTTTTACCGTTCATGTTTAGACCATCAGAGCCACATACACCCTCACGGCAAGAACGTCTAAATGAAATACTAGGATCTTGCTCTTTAAGCAAAATCAAAGCATCAAGTAACATCATATCTGAGCCTTCATCCACCTCAAGGGTGTAGTCTTTCATGTAAGGCTTCTGATCGACATCGGGGTTGTAACGATACAAAGAGAAATTCAGTTGCATAATTTTGTCCTCCTCTTAGTACGTACGTGCTTTTGGTGGAAAAGCGTCACGATGTACTGGTTCCATATTTACGCCACGCTTCGACATCGCTTCTGTCTCAGGATTGTAGATAGAGTGGCATAGCCATTGCTCATCATCACGATCTGGGAAGTCGAATCGAGCATGAGCTCCACGGCTTTCTGTGCGGTAGTTCGCCGCCACAGCCGTTGCAAATGCCGTTTCCATTAGGTTTTCAAGCTCTAAACATTCAATACGCTGCGTGTTGAATTCTGTTGATTTATCAGACAGGTAAGCATTATTCAAACGTTCACGAATCACTTTTAGTTCTTCAAGCCCTTTTGCCATCGCATCACCTTCACGGAATACCGAGAAGTTGTTTTGCATACATTGCTGCAAGTCTTTGCGAATTTGTGCAGGATCTTCACCGCCAGTACTGTTTTCCCAACGGTTATAACGTTCTAGTGAGCGCTCAATATCCGCGTCAGTTGCCGGTTTCGCATCCGCTTGCTTTTTCAAGGTTTCACCAAGGTGTAGACCTGTAGCACGACCAAATACAACCAAATCAAGTAACGAGTTGCCACCTAAACGGTTTGCACCATGTACCGATACCGACGCAATTTCGCCACAAGCAAATAAACCTTGAATCTCCACATCAGACCCATTGGCATCTTGCTTAATGGCTTGTCCTGAAACTTGAGTTGGCACGCCACCCATCATGTAGTGACACGTTGGAATAACTGGAATGGGTTCCTTAACAGGATCAACGTGAGCAAAGGTACGAGACAACTCACAAACACCAGGCAGACGCGACTCAAGCGTATCCTTACCCAAATGATCAAGTTTCAGTTTGATATGCGGTCCCCAAGGGCCATCGCAACCACGGCCTTCACGAATCTCAATCATCATTGAACGCGCAACGACATCACGACCTGCTAAATCTTTTGCATTCGGTGCATAACGTTCCATGAAACGCTCACCGTCTTTATTCAGTAGATAACCACCTTCGCCACGACAACCTTCAGTTACCAACACACCCGCGCCAGCAATGCCTGTTGGGTGGAACTGCCACATCTCAATATCTTGCATTGGCACACCAGCACGAATTGCCATGCCAACACCATCCCCGGTATTGATATGCGCATTCGTTGTCGATGCATAAATACGACCTGCACCACCTGTTGCTAAAATCGTCGCCTTAGATTTGAAATAGCACACTTCGCCAGTTTCCATGCAAAGTGCTGTACAGCCCATAATGGCGCCGTCTTCATTCTTCACAAGATCAAGGGCATACCATTCTGAGAAAATAGTGGTCTTGTGTTTAATATTTTGCTGGTAAAGCGTGTGAAGCAGTGCGTGACCAGTACGGTCAGCGGCCGCTGCTGTGCGCGCAGCTTGCTCGCCACCAAAGTTTTTGGATTGGCCACCAAATGGACGCTGGTAAATAGAGCCATTATCAAAGCGAGAAAATGGCAATCCCATTTTTTCAAGTTCAATGACAGACTCAGGTCCGTTTTTACACATGTACTCAATAGCATCTTGGTCGCCGATATAATCGGAGCCTTTTACCGTGTCATACATATGCTGTTCCCAGTGATCCTCATGCGCATTACCTAGCGCAACGGTAATACCACCTTGTGCAGACACCGTATGTGAACGAGTTGGGAAGACTTTTGATAAAAGAGCACAGCTTAAGCCTTGCTCCGAAATTTGTAGAGCAGCACGCATACCCGCACCGCCAGCGCCGATTACAACAGCGTCAAACTCTCTAACTGGAATAGTCACTTACGCACCCCACAGAATAAAGAAACCAGAGAAAAAATAACCAAGAAGCACTGCAATGATTGCTAGCTGAAGCCCACCACGTAACTTGGTGCATTTGATATAGTCTGTAAGAACTTGCCATAAACCGATCCATGCATGAATCAGTACTGATGTCAGGGCGAGCATAGTGAAGACTTTAGTAAAGGTCCCACCAAAAAATTGCGTCCATGACACATAAGAGATATCGCCAGAAAAGGCACAAAAGCTTACGATGTAAATCGTATAAAGCGTCATAATGATCGCCGTTGCACGAATCAATAAGAAATCGTGGACACCATTACGACCAACTGAAGAAACACTACCTACCATACTAATACTCCCGCCAACAACGACAGGATACCTGTCAAGATGAAGGAAACCTTGGCACTTTTAGCTCCAGTATCGAGCTCTTCAAAATGACCAAGATCCATAAGCAAATGACGAATACCACCAACGATGTGGTAAGCCAATGCCGTCAATATTCCCCAAAGAATAAACGTCACGAAGAAACCGTCGACGATGTCTGCCGCTTCAGCGAATCCGATAGGGGAGGAAAGTGACTTGGATAGTAACCATAGGAGGATTCCAATCGACACAAAAGTAATCACACCCGACACTCGGTGCAGGATGGATGCAATTGCCGTGATTGGCATTTTAATTGTCTGTAAATCTAAATTAACAGGTCTGGGCTTTCTTTCTTTCATGGGCTTGCTCACTCAGCTCCATTGAGCATTTATTGTTATAGATAAACTTTGGCTTGGAAGCCTCAAAAATTAACATAAACTTAACAATTATTTCGTATTACATCCGAGATAATTGTAATGAAAATGTTAAATAACCAGAGTTGTCACCGACCTCACTTCGGTTTGCACCCTCGATTTTATAAGGACTTAGCCAAAATTTTCACCGCAACTATACGGCTGGCAACATTCTAATACAATTGCTGTAACAAAATATGCTACACAGCACAGGTTTTTAACCATTTTTCCTTAAAAAATCATAACAAGTGCACACAAAACCGTATATAAATTGACTTTGAAGTCGAAGCAAAGTAAAAAATTGGCACATAAACATCCTGGACGGATTAAATAATAAACAAAGGAGATTGTTATGGCGGATAAGAAAGCGACCCTTCACATTGAAGGTACAGCGCCGATCGAGCTGCCGATTATGGATGGTTCTATAGGACCACAAGTAGTCGATGTTCGTAAGCTTGGAGCAAATGGTTATTTTACTTTTGACCCAGGTTTTCTTGCCACTGCATCCTGTGAATCTCAAATCACTTATATCGATGGTGACAAAGGTGTGCTTCTGCACCGTGGATTCCCAATCGATCAATTGGCTAACAATGCAGATTACCTAGAAGTATGTTACATCCTTCTCATGGGGCAAGCCCCAACTCGAGAAGCATATGAAAGCTTCAAACAAACGGTCACACGTCACACCATGGTTCACGAACAAATCGCGAGTTTCTTCCACGGTTTCCGTCGTGATGCTCACCCGATGGCCGTAATGTGTGGTGTAGTTGGTGCACTCGCAGCCTTCTATCATGACTCTTTAGATGTTAATAACGATAACCACCGTGAAATCGCAGCATATCGACTTATTTCGAAGATGCCGACACTTGCAGCGATGTGTTACAAATACTCTATCGGTCAACCATTCATCTACCCACGTAACGATCTAACGTACGCGGAAAACTTCCTACACATGATGTTTGCGAACCCATGTGAAGAATATGAAGTGAATCCTATCGTTGCTCGTGCTATGGATAAGATTTTCACTTTGCACGCGGACCACGAACAAAACGCATCGACCTCAACAGTGCGTCTTGCTGGTTCATCTGGTGCTAACCCATTCGCTTGTATTGCAGCGGGTATTGCTTCGCTTTGGGGCCCTGCTCATGGCGGTGCTAACGAAGCATGTTTACGTATGTTGGAAGAAATCGGCTCAGTCGACAACATTCCAGAGTATGTTAATAGAGCGAAAGATAAAGATGACCCATTCCGCTTAATGGGCTTTGGTCATCGTGTTTACAAGAACTATGACCCACGTGCAACGGTTATGCGTGAAGCATGTCATGAAGTGCTTAAAGAGCTCAACATTCAAGATCCACTGCTTGACGTGGCGATGGAACTAGAGCGTATTGCACTGTCTGATGAGTACTTCGTTTCGAAGAAACTTTACCCGAACGTAGACTTCTATTCAGGTATTATTCTGAAGGCAATTGGTATTCCTGTTTCTATGTTTACCGTTATCTTTGCGATGTCTCGTACTGTTGGTTGGATTGCACACTGGAACGAAATGCACAGTGATCCTGCAAACCGAATTGGTCGCCCACGTCAGCTTTACACTGGTGAAGAAATGCGTGACTTCCGACCTCTACATGAACGTGAATAACTGAGTATCAAATAGCGCTTGATTGAGCACTATTTGTGAAAATGCGAACAAAAAAGAGCAGCGCCAGGGCTGCTCTTTTTTATGCCTAACCGATTTATGGAGATTCCATTTTTTAGGTCATAGGCCATAGGCCATAGGCCATAGGCGATTACATTTAAAGTGCCATTGCCTCAAAGCGAACATTTATACTGGGTTATCGATATCGACAAATTCAACATCCAAGCCATGTTCAGCCGCTAGCCACTCCCCTAACGCTTTAACACCGTATCTTTCAGTGGCGTGATGCCCTGCAGCAAAGTAGTGTATTCCCATCTCACGTGCGGTATACGTAGTTCGCTCTGATACTTCACCCGAGATAAAAGCATCAAGCCCCTGCGCGGCGGCCATTTCAATATAATCTTGACCACCACCGGTGCACCAACCGATGGTTTCTATGAGTTTGTCTTCATTTTCTGGTGCAATATGTAGTGGTTCTCGATTCAACACCTTGTTAATACGCTGCGCCAATTCCTTCCCGGACATCGATGTCTTAAAACGTCCACACATGGCGACTGACTGCGCATGCCCTTCTAACCCAGCCTCAACTTCAATATCAAGTAACCCAGCCAACTGAGCGTTGTTACCGAGCTCTGGATGGATATCTAATGGTAAGTGGTAACCATAAAGGTTGATGTCGTGTTTAATCAAGCTACGAATTCGTCTGCCCTTCATACCACGGATGGCTTCAGGTTCACCTTTCCAAAAATAACCATGATGAACAAGAATAGCATCTGCACCCACCAAAATAGCATGATCGATTAACGCTTGAGAGGCGGTCACACCGGTGACTATTTTCTTTATCTCTACCGCGCCTTCAATCTGCAACCCATTAGGGCAGTAGTCTTTAATGAGTTGCGGTGACAGCTTGTCATTCAATATTGCTTCAAGTTGTAGATGGTTCATGCAAATTCCTGCTTTGTGGCTTGATCCAAGTGTTATAGCAATTTAATCTAATGCTGTCGAAAGGAAAGTATAAAACTCATGATGAAAGACTATTTACCCGAATTTGCAACATGGATAAGTCAAGTATCGAGCTTAACTTATGGTGATCCTCGTTTAGAAACAAAGCTGCCCCCTTCGGCAGACTTCGTTCCACTGGATACCGCCCCCTATCATGGTAATCCACGTTTGGGTTTTCTTTATCAAGAGCTCTGCCGTCGTCATTTTGAGCAGCACCCAGACTACGACGTTGTTGCAGAAGAGATACAACTGCAACAGGATAAAAAGACACTAGGCGCGATCGACTTTTTAATTAGCAATAAACGACAGTCCACACTGGAGCACTGGGAAGTCGCCATTAAATTCTATCTGCTAAAAGATAATCGATGGTATGGCCCCAATGCAAAAGATCGCTTAGATATGAAGCTGTCTAGAATGTTAGATCATCAATTACTGATGAGTGACACTGATGCGTTTAAAGCTCAATTTCCTGATTTAGCTCCCAATAGCAAGCATCTACTGATGCAAGGAAGACTCTACGTCAATCCATTCAATATCGAACCAGTGCCGAAGCAATGCCTCGGGTTTGATCTAGATGAACATAATATCGCGGGTTTCTGGTGCTACCAAAAAGACATCGCTAAATTAACCGAGCCAATGTATACCCTTCCTAAGCATTTGTGGGCAACTGGGTTTACGGGACCAAAGCCGCAGGCCTTAACATGCTGGCCTGAACATTTTGTCCACTGCCAATCGGAGTCTGGGCAATTTTGGTTTATCGTGCCCAACGATTGGCCGGAAAGCTCGATGTAATGGATCGACTAAGCGAATTAGATGATTAGCTACAAGCCCACACAGTGACTCGTACGGCTATTATATTTATGACTAATACAGCTATATCTTAATGCCACGAGCAAGCGATTAATGCCACGTTAAAGCCTAAATCTCACGATCAAAAAAGGCGCATAATGCGCCTTTTAATCATATCGACTTATAAGCAAATTTATCTGCAAATAAAGACGGTGGCATCGCCTATTGCTATGGACGATAAACCTTAACGTTAGCAAAGCCTTGCTCTTGTAAGTACAACGCTTGGAGACGGCTCATTACACCACGATCACAGTACAGTAAGTACGTTTTCGTTTGATCAAGATCGCCGAACTGAGTCCCTAACTTAAAGAATGGCAAGTGCTTGACTTCTACACCTGCAATCTCAAGTGGACTCTCTTCTTCTTCGTCGGCACTACGAATATCTAATACAATCGCGTGCTCTTCTACCGCTTGAACCTGTTCGACCTCTGGTGCTTGCTGTTGGCTTTCTTTCTCTATATCACGGATGTCCATTACTCTTGCATCAGACACCACTTGATCAAGAATTGAGAAATCGAATTTCTCTTCTTCCACTTCTAGTTTCGCTTTTACCGCTTTAACCGTTGGCTTCTTAGAAATCACACCACAGTATTCAGGCATTGTTTTAGCGAAATCTTCCGTGCCAATTTCACGGGCGACATTAATAATATCTTCTTTGTCCCAGTTGATAAGAGGACGAAGAATTAACGTATCCGTCACATTATCAATGTGACGTAAGTTGGTCAGGGTTTGGCTTGATACTTGACCTAGCGCTTCACCCGTGACGAGAGCTTGAATACCAAACTTCTCGGCAACCATACCACCAGCACGCATAAACATACGCTTAAGCACGACGCCCATTTGGCCGTCATCGACTTTTTCTAAAATTTCAGCGACAACGGGTTCAAAATCCACAGAAATGAATTTCACTTTTGCCGATGAACCATACTTATTCCACAAAAAGTGCGCCACTTGCTTCACGCCAATCTCGTGAGCAGGCCCACCAAGATTAAAGAAGCAGTAATGCGTTTTCGAACCACGCTTAATATGCAGATAACTCGAGACCCCAGAATCAAAGCCACCAGAGATCAAGCTTAGCAAGTCTTCTTGAGTTCCAAGCGGAAAACCACCCAGACCTTTATGGCGAGCAATCACTTGGTTGAGTTTATCATTCGAAACTTCGACATTAACGGTAACGTCTGGCTTACTCAGTTTAACTCGTGCGCTCTCTATCGCCTGATTTAAACCGCCGCCAACATAACGCTCAAGTTCGATCGACGTAAATTCATGCTTCCCACGTCGCTTAGCACGTACGCAGAATGTTTTATCAACTAAAAGCCCGCCATTCAATTCCAGCACCTGCTCGTAGATATCGTGCAAATCCGTGAAATCTGATTGTTGAACTTCCAATACATGGTGAATACCCGATGTATGCGTCAATATTTCTAACACTTCATTGTAGTATTGCGCCGAGTTTGCACTCACTTCAATGTGATCTCGACGATTAATCACCGCGACAGATTCAGTACGACGTTGAATAATAATACGCAAATTGGACTCAAGAATTTTGGTAAAGCGCTTACGCACTGAGTCACTTTTAACAAAAATCTCTGGATGGGGCTTTACGATAAATCTCATAGTCTAATCACATCTCGTTGGAATGCTGTCTAATCCGACAGTAAGGGCAATATAACAACTGTAGTATAATTCTGGGCGACATTTCCATGCCAAATCGTCATAGTGTTAACGTCAGAATTTCTCAGGGGCGCAAGTATATACCCAACTGAGTCTTGGATTCCAGTTTCTGACTACGCTTTAAGCGACATCGATATAAAAACGCCAGCGCATAAGCACTGGCGTCATAATAACTCATAAGCAGGTATCCATACGGCAAGGCTACTCGCCGTTCGCTGACACTTCTTCAGTAAAGAGAGGTTCACCTTGCATAATACTAATTTCAACACGACGATTTCTTGCGCGCTGTCTTTCTGTATCGTTAGGCTCTCTCGGTTCCGTATCTGCAACCCCTATCACTCTAAGCCTCTGATGAGAAAACCCTTTTACTTTTTCCATTTCTTGCGCAACGGAGACAGCTCTTTGAGAAGATAAATCCCAGTTTGAACGATACAGTTCAGAATCTAATGGTGTGTTATCAGTATGACCAGAAACACGTATTAGACCGGGAATGTCTTTCGCTAAATCCGCAACCTGACGCACCAACGGCCTAAATTTAGGCTGTAGGAAAGCCGAACCTTCAGGAAAGGCGCCTTTTTCTTCAATTCTAATAACCAGTTGCTGACCCAGGTTTTCCACCTCAACCGCACCTTGTTTAATTTCTTGTTGAAGCGCCATTTTTATCGCTTCTTCCAATTTCTCTAGCTCTTTCGACGCATCTTCACTTTCGGATGATGCCGTACCAATTTGATTTTTCTGGGTACGATCGGCAGTTTGACCACCGGTAATCTTACCGTCATCACGCTGGTTGCCACCCGCTCTATCAGAATCGCCTTCTTGAAATTCCAATGTCTGCTGCGTAATGTCGATAGTTTGCTGCATGATGACGTCAATAGGGGTAGGCTCTGGTCTCCCAGGTCGGAACTCTTGCGCAATAATGCTTGTTCCCTTTGGAATGTCCTTCACTTCCAGTCTATTCTGCACACCAAAAGCAAACTTCATCGAGCCAGCAATTTGCTTAAATTTCAATACATCCATTTCTGAAAATGAAAGTAAGAGCACAAAGAAACACATTAACAGCGACATCAAATCGGCAAAGGTACCCATCCACTGAGGAAGACCAGGGGGCGGACAGTCACACTTTTTATCTTCTTCCATTAGAGCGCCTCCCTGTCTTGCTCAACGGCTAGGACTGGCATATTACTCACCGTCCAAATCAAAAGCGCGCTTGCTTTCATTAAGGTAGTTCTTCAAGTAGCCATCGATAACACGTGGGTTTTGTCCATCTTGAATAGCCAATACGCCATCCATAATAAGACGGCGATTGAGTTTCTCTTGCTCTCTTCGCAATGTCAGTTTATCGGCAATTGGGAAAAACAACATATTGGACAATATCGCTCCATAGAGCGTCGTTAACAACGCCACCGCCATCGCAGGTCCGATAGATTTAGGATCATCCATGTTAGAAAGCATCGCCACCAAACCAATTAAGGTACCAATCATCCCCATCGCGGGTGACACGTCCCCAAATGCTTTGAATACACTGGCTCCTTTGACATGACGCTCGTCGGTAAGCGCTATGTCTTTTTGCATCGCATTTCTTACCACTTCCGCATCATGACCATCCACTAATAAGTCGATACCCTTTTGCATAAAGCTATTTTGGATATCCATCTCTTCTAGTGCTAGGAAACCACCTTTACGCGCCGCATCCGCCATTTCAACGATTTTGGCAATAAGGTCTTCAGGTTCATCCGTCTTAAACATGAACGCTTTGCCGGCAATTTTTGCCGCGCTAAAGAACTGGCTCAATGTGAACTTCATTAACACAACAAACGTTGAGCCGCCGATCACAATAAATACTGACGTTGTGTCGTAATAAATCATGATGCTTCCGCCAAGCACCATGGCTACAATAATTGATGCCACCCCACCAATGAGGCCAACAAGCGTCGCTAAATCCACTCAATACTCCGTTTTCATTTGACGTCGCACATGATTTTAATTGAATCAATAATGCGCTTGAGTCTATCGCTTTATACTGAGGTTATCGACCGCGCCTCAATATCTTTAAGTTATTTATGACCATAAAATCACAGTTTTGAGCATAAGTACTGTAAAACGTACGGGGTAAGCTCAGCAGCTAGCGGTTTAAGTATCTATAAATCGAATGTTTTTTTACCTGAAACCCAGTCAGTACTCTATCTTACCTACATTTTTAGCACCATTAATTTGACCATCTGGCGAGGCTCATGTAACGTTCGATCATTTCGGATAAAACAAGTACGTTATGGCTACGAAAAAACCAGAAAATATGTCATTTGAAGCGACGGTCGATGAACTCGATCAGCTTGTCGAGCAACTTGAAAATGGCGATCTTGCACTAGACGATGCACTCAAAAAGTTTGAGCGCGGTATCGCTCTCGCACGAGCAGGTCAACATAAGCTTACCGATGCAGAACAAAAAGTCAGTATTCTTCTTAGCAAAGACGATAACGCTGAGCTGCAAGATTTCTCCCAACAGCCAGAGTAACGTCAAAAGTGAGTACCGACATGATCGAGACTTTGCAGTCTTATCAGATAAGAAACAACCAGCAATTAGATGCTTGGTTAGACGCCAACCCATTTCAAAAGCAACGTTTAACCGAAGCAATGCGCTATGCACTGCTACTCGGAGGCAAGCGTGCCAGACCCTTTTTAGTTTATGCCACAGGGCAAATGCTTGGGTGCACACTGGAAGAGCTCGATACGCCAGCAGCGGCGATTGAGTGCATTCATGCCTATTCGCTCATTCATGATGACTTACCCGCGATGGACGATGACGAATTGCGACGTGGGCAAGCGACTTGTCATATTGAGTTTGATGAAGCGACAGCGATTTTAGCTGGAGATGCGCTACAAACGCTGTCCTTTACTATCCTATCAGAAGGGCCGATTGCCCCTACCTCTGAAACACAACGTATAGAGATGATAAAGCTATTGGCGTTTGCATCTGGTGCCGCGGGAATGTGCGTGGGTCAATCATTGGACTTAGAGGCTGAGAACCGCTTCGTTGATATCAATGAACTGGAACAGATTCATCGCCATAAAACTGGCGCTCTAATAAAGTGTGCCGTTCAGTTGGGGGCATTAGCCGCAGGTGATAAAGGCGTCGCTGTTCTCCCTCAACTTGAGAAATACGCTGAATCTATTGGCCTCGCATTCCAAGTACATGACGATATCCTTGATATCATTGGAGATACTGAAACACTTGGTAAACCGCAAGGTTCCGACCAAGAGTTAAACAAAAGCACCTACCCTGCTCTGCTTGGGTTGGAAGGTGCACAACAAAAAGCTAAGGCTCTTTTCGAAGAAGCGCTTTGTGCTTTAGATGCAATCCCCTACAATACGCAATTACTAGAAGATTTCGCCCGATATGTCATCGAGCGCAACAATTAACAATACTAAGCGCTGAATTACTATGACACTTGATATTTCCAAATATCCGACACTGACATTAGCAAATACGCCAGAAGATCTGCGTTTGATGCCAAAGGAATCGCTGCCTAAGCTGTGCGAAGAGCTGCGGACGTATTTGTTAAATTCAGTTAGCCAGTCCAGCGGCCATCTTGCCTCAGGTCTAGGAACGGTTGAGCTTACTGTCGCCTTACACTACGTCTATAACACCCCATTTGATCAACTGATCTGGGATGTGGGCCATCAGGCTTACCCACACAAAATACTAACGGGTCGTCGCGACAAAATGTCGACGATTCGTCAAAAAGATGGACTGCATCCATTCCCATGGCGTGAAGAAAGTGAATACGACGTGCTGTCTGTCGGTCACTCATCCACGTCAATCAGTGCCGCGCTTGGTATTGCGATTAGTGCGCAAAAAGAGCAACAAGACCGTAAAGTCGTTAGCGTGATTGGCGATGGCGCGATCACAGCTGGTATGGCGTTCGAAGCTCTCAACCATGCTGGTGACGTCCACCCAGACATGTTGGTTATCCTTAACGATAACGAAATGTCTATTTCCGAGAACGTCGGTGCACTTAATAACCATTTAGCACAGGTGCTATCCGGTAGCCTTTATACCTCAATTCGCGAAGGCGGCAAGAAGGCACTTTCAGGCTTACCTCCGATTAAGGAGCTGGTTCGTCGTACCGAAGAACACTTGAAAGGCATGATTGTTCCGGGCACGTTGTTTGAAGAGTTTGGCTTCAATTACATCGGCCCTGTTGATGGCCATGATGTCAATGAGTTGATAAAAACACTCAAAAATATGCGCGAACTGAAAGGTCCACAATTTCTGCACATCATGACCAAAAAAGGCAAAGGTTATGAACCCGCAGAGAAAGACCCAATCGGTTATCATGGCGTTCCGAAATTCGACCCGTCGCACTCAAGCCTGCCAAAAAGCAGCTCAAGCAAGCCCACTTATTCTAAAATATTTGGTGACTTCCTTTGTGATATGGCCGCGCAAGATCCTAAACTCATGGCTATTACTCCTGCGATGAGAGAAGGCTCTGGTATGGTGCGCTTTTCTAAAGAGTACCCAGAGCAGTATTTCGATGTTGCCATTGCTGAGCAGCATGCGGTGACATTGGCAACTGGTATGGCTATCGCCGGCAACCACCCTATCGTGGCGATCTACTCTACGTTCTTACAACGTGGCTATGATCAACTTATTCATGATGTGGCAATTATGAACCTTCCTGTCATGTTTGCGATTGACCGAGCTGGATTAGTTGGTGCAGACGGTCAAACACACCAAGGGGCATTTGACCTTAGTTTCATGCGATGCATTCCGAATATGGTCATTATGGCACCGAGCGATGAAAATGAATGTCGCCAAATGCTCTACACTGGTCATACTCATAACGGTCCAAGTGCTGTTCGTTACCCTCGCGGAAGCGGCAATGGCACTACGCCTGAGCCAACGTTTACAGCGCTAGAAATGGGTAAAGGACGTATCGTACGAGAAGGCAGTAGTGTCGCTATTCTCTCTTTTGGCACCTTCCTAGACAGTGCTCTAGTAGCCGCAGAAGCGCTTGATGCGACGGTTGCAGATATGCGCTTTGTCAAACCCCTTGATGAAGCCTTAATCCGACAGCTAAGTCAGTCTCATGATGTACTGATCACGATTGAAGAAAACGCTATTGCAGGCGGTGCGGGTGCGGGTGTCATTGAATTTATGATGAGTGAGAAGATACTCAAGCCGGTACTGAACCTAGGCTTACCTGACAAGTTTGTAGCGCAAGGTTCGCAAGATGAGCTACACGCAGAACTTGGCTTGGATGCAGCAGGTATCGAACAATCTATTCGAGACTATCTTGCCAAATAGCACGTGAGTCATATCTCGTAAGTTAAGCGGCAATCACGAAAGGCGACCATTGGTCGCCTTTTCGCATTCTACAAGTATAAAAAACCGCTGTCACTACAGCGGTTTTTACTATCAATACTGCCGGTTATGCGTTAGCTTCACGCTCAGCAATAAAGGCAAGTGCCATGGTAATACGAGCAATAACACGCTCTTTACCCACTAGCTCCATTACCGCATCAACCGATGGAGATTGACCACCACCTGTTACTGCAACACGAAGTGGCATACCGATTTTACCCATGCCAATTTCAAGCTCTTCACAAACTGCCGCAATGACCTTGTCTTTGATGTTTTCTGTCGTCCACTCTTGCAACGCTTCCACTTTCGCAAGCGCGGCTTCTAACGGAGCTTTTGCTACGCCACGCAGATGTTTCTTCGCCGCGCCAGCTTCAAACTCAGAAAAGTCTTCATAGAAATAGCGAACTTGCTGTGCCAACTCAACGAGCGTGTTACAACGCTCACCCACAAGTGCAATTACGTCAGTGATCGCAGGACCGTTCTCTATATTTAGCTTCTGCTCGTCTAGGTGCCATTGCAGGTACTTTGCCACATACTCTGGCTCTGACGTTTTGATATAGTGATTGTTAAGCCACAATAACTTGTCAGTGTTAAACGCTGAAGCCGACTTTGAAATCGCATCTAATGAGAACAAGTTAATCATTTCTTCAGTAGAGAAAATTTCTTGGTCACCATGAGACCAACCTAAACGAACTAGGTAGTTATTGAGTGCATTAGGCAAGTAACCTTCATCACGGTATTGCATAACTGAAACCGCACCGTGACGCTTAGACAGTTTAGCGCCATCATCACCAAGGATCATTGCACAGTGAGCAAAGGTCGGCACTGGCGCACCAAGTGCTTCATAGATATTAATTTGACGCGGAGTGTTATTGATATGATCTTCGCCACGCACCACGTGTGTGATACCCATATCCCAGTCATCAACAACCACAACAAAGTTGTATGTAGGTGCACCATCAGTACGACGAATAATCAGGTCATCCATTTGGCTGTTCGAGATTTCAATACGACCACGGATTTGATCATCAAATACCACACTACCTTCAGTCGGGTTGCGGAAACGAATCACGCACGCATCGCCTTCTGCCGCTGCGGCATTTGCTGCAACAATTTTTGGGTGATTAGCATCATAACGAGGCATTTCTTTGTTCGCTTCTTGCTCGGCACGAATTTCTTCTAATAGCTCTTTTGGTGCGTAGCACTTGTAAGCTTTGTCTTCTGCAAGCAGACGATCAACGACCTCGTTGTAACGGTCAAAACGCTTAGATTGGAAGTAAGGACCTTCATCCCACTCTAAACCCATCCATGTCATGCCTTCAAGAATCGCATCAACCGCTTCCTGAGAATTACGCTCTAAATCCGTATCTTCAATACGTAAAACGAATTCACCGCCCTGGCTTTTAGCGAATAACCAAGAATACAGTGCAGTACGTGCACCACCGACATGAAGATAGCCTGTTGGGCTTGGAGCAAAACGTGTTTTAACCGTCATTGAAAGTACCTTGTTGTCAACTGCGCACGATGCTCGTCATCGTACGTTGCAAATTTTGGACGCCATTTTATCACCTTATGCTAAATCTACAATGAATTGCTTGACCTTACCCTTACGTCAAGGTTTATGTTGTAACCTGACACCAAGGTTTTTGAGGTTTAAGATGAAGAATTATGCATTACGTTTATCAGGTCTATCGTGTTCCCGCTGCGTGAATAAGCTTAAAGCTGCGTTGGAGAAAACGTTTGTCGATCTTAATATTCAGACGATCAACACCACACAAATCCAATTCTCATCTTCCGCCTCTTTAGAAGACATCTACCCAACGATTACAGGGCTTGGCTATAACGCAGGTTACCATTATCAATTTGATCTTAGCGGGTTAAATTGCAATAAGTGTGTTGCCAAGTTACAACAACACCTGCTATCCCACCCAGGCTTAACCATTCAACATATTGATACGCATAGTTTGGACGTGTTGGCTATTCACTCTAGTGATACCCTACAAACATGGATTGAAGAAGTCGGTTATCAATCGACATTAAAAACAACGGTGAACGAGGATACGTCAGTACTCACGTCTATCGATTCCGTACCGACAAAAGCGACGCCTCAAACGTCGACAGAGCGACTATCTAAGAAACCATCCCACACTGAAGACGAAGGAATAACGCCACAAACTACAACCATTCAGCTGCTTATCCAAGGCATGACCTGCGCCAGTTGTGTGTCTTCTGTAGAACGATCGCTTATGCAAGTTCAAGGCATCGCGCGAGCTCGTGTGAATCTCGCCGAACAAAGCGCCGTCATCGCACTTGAGAGTAGCATTGAAAAAAATGCCGATAGTCATGCCATCACGCAACGTATTCAAACGGCCTTAATCGACGCAGTAACCGCGGCCGGGTATCAGGCTGAAATCGTCAATGACCTATCAGCCAGCCAAGCGGCACAGCAGCAACGTCTTCTCGACCATCAACAGCGACAAAAGAAAAATACCATTGTCGCCTTATCCCTCGGCGCACCTCTCATGCTTTGGGGAGTACTCGGTGGCAACATGATGATAAGAAACCCTCTCGATCAAGCTATTTGGGGAGCCATCGGGTTGCTGTGCTTATGGCTATTAGCGACCGCAGGACGAGATTTTTTTGTGAATGCCATTAACGCGCTTAAACATAAGCGAGCGACAATGGATACCCTTGTTGCGCTAGGTACCGGTGCTGCCTGGCTTTACTCTACACTCGTCGTCATCAAGCCAGACTGGTTCCCCTTACCCTCTCGACACGTGTATTTTGAAGCCAGTGCAATGATCATTGGTTTAATATCTCTGGGTCACTTTATTGAAGCAAAAGCAAAGGCGAGAACGAACCAGTCACTGCAAGCGCTGATGACACTGCAGCCAAAACATGCCATTGCCCTGATTGATGGTAAAGAGATCTCGCTGCCGATCTCAGATATCAAAGTCGGCATGACACTACGTATTAAGCCCGGTGAGAAGATCCCCGTCGATGCGCAAGTTTCCCAAGGTCAAAGCTATGTTGACGAATCCATGTTAACAGGCGAGCCAATCGCCATGTCCAAGCAGCCCGGAGATTGGGTAGCGGCGGGAACATTAAATCGAGATGGGAGCTTAGTGATTATCGCATCAGGCGTAGGCAAGAACACCAAGTTATCTAGAATTATCACCATGGTAAGGGATGCGCAAAGTAGTAAGCCTGCTATTGCGAAGCTCGCTGACTCGATCTCAGCGGTCTTTGTTCCCGTTGTCGTTGTGATAGCGATCGTCTCTGCCTTAATATGGTTCTTGGTGGGCCCTGAACCACAAATAAGCTATATGCTTGTGGTTTCAACGACGGTATTAATTATCGCTTGTCCTTGTGCATTAGGGCTGGCGACTCCCCTGTCAATCACTGTCGGAATTGGTAAAGCAGCACAAGCCGGCATTTTAATTAAAGATGCCGACGCGCTACAAAAATTGAGTCATGTCACGACCGTCGTTTTTGATAAAACAGGCACACTCACTATTGGTCAACCAAGCGTGCAGCAAATCTTTCTCTTTGATATCGATGAGCCAGAACTTGCCGAGCTCGTCGTTCCTCTCGAAAAACGCTCTGAGCATCCTTTAGCGAAATCTGTGGTCCAATACTGGGAAAATAGTCGACAGAACGACACGGGAGGTGAAGTTGAACAGTTTACAAACTTACAAGGGAAAGGCGTATCTGGGGTCGTTCAAGGCCGCACGGTATTAATAGCCTCACTCAATCACATTCAACAACTAGGGTTAAACACGACAGAGCTCGATCAAACGTTACAGCAATGCCAACGTCTTGCTGCAACCCCTGTTGTTGTCGTAATCGATGGCCACATCCGAGCGATCATCGCTATCGCAGACGACGTAAAAGATGAAGCGGCACACGCCATCGCCGCATTAAAAGCAAATGGTGTTCACACCGTCATGCTTACAGGCGATAACCGCCACGTTGCTAATACGGTTTCCAAAGCAATTGGGGTAGACGAAACCATTTCGGAAGTATTACCTGAAGAAAAAGCCGACCATATAAAACGTCTTCAACGCCAATACGGCCATGTCGCAATGGTTGGCGACGGTATTAACGATGCGCCAGCGCTAGCACTTGCTGATGTCGGAGTTGCTATGGGGACGGGCAGCGATGTCGCCATTGAAAGTGCGGCAATGACACTTCTAAACAGCAATCCAAATTCGATTAACTATGCCATTGAGCTATCACGAGCAACGGTTAAGAACATCAAACAAAATTTATTTAGCGCCTTCATTTATAACACACTCGGTATTCCTATTGCCGCGGGCGTGCTCTACCCGATATTCGGTTTTTTACTCAGTCCTGTTTTTGCGGGTGCGGCGATGGCACTATCCTCCATCACTGTCGTCACAAATGCTAATCGATTAAGAAACTTTACCAGCAAGCACTAATCATGCGTTAGCTGAGACGAATGAAACATGAACCATAATGATAAATAAGGAATTAGCGATGTCGAACTCATCACGCGTAATTAAAACACTGACACTTTCCATGGCGTTGGTGACTGGTTCTGCGTTAGCAACCAACGTTCTCACTTACAAATCTCCTTACTGCGGGTGCTGCAAAGAATGGGTCACTCATATGGAAGAGGCGGGGTTTGATGTCACTGTTGAAGACCATAAGAATATGACTCCCATTAAGCAGCAGCTCGGTATAACGCCAGAGCTTGCCTCTTGCCATACCGCAGTGATTGGAGAGTACGTTTTCGAAGGTCATATACCAGCAGAAGATATTCGTTCTTTCTTAGCCAATCCACCCAAAAATGCCAAGGGACTCGCCGTTCCTGGCATGCCTTTAGGGTCACCTGGCATGGAGTATGGTGATAAAAAAGATGCGTATCAGGTGCTCGCGTATAATGAGAAAGGTCAAGTGTTTAGCTACCGTTCGTATGAGTAATAGGTAGACGATGAAATGCCACGGCAACTGTGGCATTTCATAATGGACATTAAAAATTATATGTCCCGCCAATCAAGAAAGCGCTATTCGCGACGCCTGAGCGATAATAAGGATGACGAAAGCTGCCTTGGCTTTTATATTCAAAATAAGGCTGAAAGGCATATTTGGTTAGCGTTAAACGAAACTCATGATCCATGGTGTTATCTGTGTAAGGGTACCAGGGGTAGTAGGCGCCGCCCATATGATAAATGTTGTTGTAGTGCACTTTAACAGGATGGGTTTTGAACTGGTAAGCGATTTTATTATCAAAGCGATAATCCATGTCAGGCTTATAACCCCACTTGTCATGCTTTGCGTAAACTTCCACTCGAGTTCGGTGACTCAGGGAGATCCCCTCATCAAAGTCATAGCCTATTTTAAACAACGGTCGAAACTGCATGGTTTCACCAAGCTGCATTAAGTGTTCATAACCCGCTCCTAGCCAAAATTGACGCGATAGCGCAAATTTTTGCTCGATACCTAGCGTGGTTAACGGCGCTCTTGCCGAATGCCCATAATACACATCATGATGGTTGTGGTGGTGATCACTATGTGGTGTCGCCCCTAATGGAATATCTTCAACTTTAAAGCGTAACGTTGTGTCGCTATCAAAGGTATGTCCCGCTTCCATTTTGGCGGTCACTTTGGAATCATACAAATAGGTACTATTGAATTGGACATTACCCTCAATGTAGGAGGAAGAAGCCAGAGATGAAAAAGAGAAGATGAGCGTTAGATAAATCAATAAGGTGCGCACAGCAGAAATCCTTAGGTGCTGAAATTTGGCTAGGATAATGCGCAGTTGGTGATGAATGGGCAAATGGTAACAATGTCAAAATAACGACAAATGCCAAGCAATATAAAAAACCATTATATCTATAAAATCAGCGTGTTATTGAAAATATCTATTCAGCAGGTCAGAAGAAGTTTAGCCTAATGGTGATAATCAACCCACCGCTCACATTAATGCCTACTATTTATCCAAAATAACTTAAAGGAAAGTTCCAATAAAATATTCCAAAACCTTCACAACAAAAATGAACCACCCTGATAGTAAAGCACCAGACACAAAAAAAGGTCCCCGCCGGGACCTTTGTATTATGGAAATATGAACAATATTTTTTACGCGGGCTTAGAAGCCGTAAGAAGCACCAAGTACGAACGCGTTGTTCACTCGGCTGCTGCCATTTGCATCTTCAAGACCGTGTGCTTGACTACGGAACTCAACGTAAGGTTGAACACCTGTACGTGTCCATGTTGCACGAAGCTCGTGGTCCATCGTGTTAACTTTGTCAGCACCATTTGCGTCTTTGTCACCAGCAATTAGATAGACGTTATTGTATGACAGTGCTACTGGAGTATCTGCAAACTGGTATGCAATTTTGTTGTCTAAACGGACGTCAGTGTCTGAGTTACGAGTTTGACCGTCTTGTTGATTGTTGATGTGCGCACGAGTACGGTTGCTTAGAGAAAGACCGTTATCGAAGTTATAACCAATTTTAACCAATGGGCGGTATTGAATCGTCTCGCCACCTTGAATTAGGTGATGGTAACCCGCAGCTAACCATAGGTTATCTGTCACGCTGAACATCTGCTCTACACCTAGCGTTGTCGCCGGCAGTGGGCTCGCACCATCTTCAACTTTACCTAGTGGAATCGCATCAAACTCAACTAGAAGCGTTGTGTTTGAATCAAACGTGTGACCTGCTTCTAGCGTCGACGTCGTTTTAGAGCCTTGTAGGTACGTATCATGAAACTGAACGTTACCAGTTACATAAGAAGAACCTGCGAATGCGCTTGTAGATGCTACTGCTAGTGCGGTTAGAGCGAGAACTTTTTTCATCATAAATACCTATTTAGTTGTTTGGGTGACCGCTTATGTTGCGGTCTTGATTCATTGCCTATTTGGCTTGGCAACGATTTAACGACATTTAATTCGCGCAAACAAATAAATAGCTTACTTTAGTGATCATACGCACAACAACAAGGAATAAAAAAACATAAATATTTAAAAAACAACAACTTAAACAAAACTCCTAAATAATCTCTTAGTAACAAAAACGTTGTGATTTGACTACACTCACAGAAAAATCCTAGAAATCACGCCAGTTCCAACTAAATTCACAGCCGTTCGACGCGTTACTCGCATTAACTATGCTTAAAAATGTGACAAAGATCGATGAATTTAGATTTATCTTCCGCATTAAAGAGTTCTTAATTATCACTGTTAATCAAGTTGTTCTTCTATTTTTGACCAGATGGTTAGTAGGCAAGGAAGGAAAGTAAAGGCTAAAGTGTGCAAGCAAGCCTTGCCGCCGCGCGTTGTATCAAACACAATACGGTCATCATTGATGAACCTCTAAGCACAAGGAAAGAACATTGTTAAATTTGGGTATGAATAAATGGTGGTTGTTTCTCCTACTCTGCACTGCGACTTCTCTTCAGGCAGAACCATTGGTTTGGAGAGCATCCCAGGGCACGCAAACTCTCTATATAGTAGGCACGGTTCATTTGGGTGATTCGTCCCTGTACCCTTTACCTGATGTTCTTATTCAAAACCTGTCTCAGAGCAATGGCCTTATTGTTGAAGCGGATCTATCCGAATCGGTTAGCTTGCCACATCAAACTCAGCACACAAAAATTGAATCTTTACTCAATGCAAAAGAGTACACCCAACTTAAACACATCACGGATGTCACAACATTAGAATGGTCGACAATAAAAAGGCTCGCGCCATGGCAAGTAGCCCTGACTCTTCAGAATCACCAATTTCAATCACTCGGTTTTCATTCTCGTTTTGGGGTCGATAACACCATGATAGAGCTCGCAAGTACTCATGGTGTTCCTGTTATTGGCTTAGAATCACTTCAATTTCAAGTTGATTTACTTGCCAAGCAAGATGATAACGGTGTGGCAATGTTAAAGCAGACGCTAGCTGAGTGGGACGACGGGGCGAACAATGTCCGTTGTTTAATCGCGTCCTGGAAGGCGGGTGATATCGATAACTTGAATACTCTGCTTGATTCCGCCGCGGCTGATCAGGCCTTTGAAGAGAATTTCATTATTCATCGTAACCAAAATTGGGCTCAGAAATTAACGACCGACTCTGATCTTTCGAACGGTACGTTTACCGTGGCAGTCGGCGCTTTACATCTTGTAGGCAAAGAGAGTCTAATCCAGCTATTGACGCAATCTGGCTATGTGGTCGAACAATTGTCTCAACCTAAAAAAGCCCATTGCCACATCAAAACACAGTAATTCCGTCTCAATTATGAGACAGTCTCGCTGCGATTAATTATTGCTTTTATCATTTAATCGCCCATAAAACTAAAATGATCCTCACATCTATAGAATTCGAGAGACCGGCGTTCTTACATGGCTGTAATTATTAAAGTTTTATGGGGTAAAAGTAAGATTGTGTTAGAAACTAAGTAAGTGGTAATGTTCTATTTTCTTAATTAACATTAACGTAAGTACCTCTTTTCCAATTCGTAAATATTCTAAATTTCATAGTATTAGAAACCTATTCTTAGAATTAAAGCTGACTTGTTTATAATTAAAAATTTTTTAAATCTCACTATTTTTTTTGACGTTTCCCAGTAAGCACACATAATAAAAGTGACTTAAATCACATCTTCAACAAAAAATAGGTACGTATATGTCTTTTAAAAAATGTCGTCTCATCGCGCTATCATTCATTCTTGTAGCCTTACCGGGTTATGCTAGTGCGAATAGTGGGGAGGGAAATGTAATAGGGAGTGTTGTTCAGTGTACTTTGCCAGATGGGACTCAAGTATTAACTTATCAATTATATTGTAAAGTGGATGGTGGTCAATCTAGGTATTAACCCTTCCCTTCTATGGCCTCAATTTTTAAGTTTTTTGAGGCCATCAATTATAGGGCATTCACTTTCTTGATTTCCAGGGCATTCCTCTGACCACCCTTCAAGTTTATCTATCATCGATTGAATTAATGTCAGTTGTACCTTTAATTCTTGTGTTTTATGTTCGACGATGTTTTTCACATCAACACTTAATCGCCTGGGATTTTTTTCAATCTTCAGCAGTGCTTTACATTCTTCAAGGGAGAAACCGACCTTTCTAGCATTATTAACAAAATTCAACTCATCAATTTGTTCTTGAGAATAAGTACGATAACCATTAAGTTCACGGTCGGGCACTGAAATGATTTTCTTGTCTTCATATAACCGAATAGATTTCTGAGAAAGGCCTGTGATTGTCGACACTTCACTAATTTTCATCTACAGACCTACTCATGTAATTTTTTATTCACCTATCATCCATGTTAGCAAATACTGTCGTTCAGTTACAGATGCTTCTCCGTACCAATATTGCAACATTTTCTCTGATTGTTTACTCGAAGATAGCGAACTAGAAATCGATTTTCTATTAGATAGAGCCCACGACATGAACTTTTCTTGTTCATCAATTGACGACTTTTCATACCAATACTTGACCATTGATACTGGTTTGGTTTCCTGAGTTTCGGCTATTGCAACGGCAGCAGGGATCGTTGCAACTGCATTACTTTTTACTAGTAATTCACTTTTTAATGCTGAGATATAGCCAGCAGCTAACTTGAACGTTACTTGATAGCTATTATTTGTGACTAAATTAAACACAAAGTCATTATCACCCACTTGCTCCCACGTTTTGCTATCTACTGGGAAGCTGAAGTATTGAGTCGCTGTACAATGCTCCGTACAAATACTTGTTGACGGTTTCGCCATCACTAAATCAACTTCCTTACCTAAATATGATGCTTTTTCAAATTCGGTGTAAGACTTAAAGTAGCTGACTTCCATGTTCACGTAACCAGAAAAATCTGAACTTGGGTCACTGATATTTTTAGACAAAGCAAGAACGACTTGTGACTTAACGATATCTGCACCATTGTTAGCGTCAGCAACAGGGTTGTAATTTTTCCCAATAACAGTTCTTTCATTTCCTCTCGAACCCACTGACTCAACAGATTTAGAGAAATCACTTTTAGAATCAAGAGAAGAACAGGCTCCCAATAACAACGATAATACGACAACAGCTTTTCTTAACATATTCCTCTCCTTTGGAAAAAAACGTTGGCATACACCGCCAACGTTTACCTAACTACTAACACTTAAACCTAATAGCTCGATTGTTACTAATAGGTTAGAAACCGTACTCTAAACCTACACGAGTAACGATATCTGAACGATTATCAGTGCTATCTTTTACATTCGTTGTACGTTGAGCAACTCGAATGTAAGGTACGAAACCGTTTACAACTGCCATCAATTGGCCTGAAATAGTGTTCTCGGCATCATCTTGACTAACACCACCTTTTTCAGAATCTAAGTTGGCAGCATAACCTAGCTTAAAGCCAATAGGACCATTCCAGTATTGACCAATAACAGAATACGAACCTTGGTCATGTTTTACGCTAGCTTGGTCAAGTTGCTCATGTTTATACGCCGCCGCTAAACCAAAGCCAGCAGGAAGAGCAAGATCAAAACCCACTAAATACGCTAGGGTATCTGTATCCGCTGTCGTTGAAGCTCCTGTGTAATACGAATCACCAGGGGCATAAGCATTCCCTTTATCATCTGTACCCGATTCTCCCTCTTGAGCAATCTTCCACTCTTCTGCGGTAGTGCTACCAGGACGTTTCCCCGACTCCACAGCACCCATTAATGTCAGCTTTTCAAATGCATACTTAGCATTGGCACTTGCAAAGAAGGCGTCACGAGTTGCGTTACCACCACCATTGTCATCGTCATCACGACCAACAGAAGCTGCAAATGTGAAGCCACCAAATTTAGGTGAATCATAACGAATCTGGTTTGACTGACGATCGTAGTGAGCATTAATGCCACCCCAATCAAATACAGAGCCTAAACCTGGGTTAGAGAACGGCCAATCGACAATTTCATACAGTGGCGTCAATACACGACCAATTCGGACATTACCAAAATCACCAGATAAGCCAATATATGTATCACGGAAACCTAGGACACCACCAGATGTTCCACCATGAGCCCAGTCAGTATTATCAACATATCCAGATTCGATTTGCATCGTCACTCGGATGCTGTCTGTCATGTCGCCAGAAGCACGAAACCCAATTCTTGACTCATTTTCAACAGCAAAACCAGAACTATCAGATTCGTTGTCCGCTGTGTTGTAGTTAACAGCAGAGATTGCTGCAACACCATAAACCTCTACATCAAAGTCCGAGTTGATACCAACCTGACCGCCTGCACCTTCATCAGCGAAAGATCCGAATGAAACGACTGACGCCACTGCTGCACCGATGAGAGTGCGTTTAAACATTTTTTCCATGGAATAAACTCCTAAAAATGGATATAGCTGTTGTTAATATTTCGCCTTAAGTTGGCCGCCGAAGGGAAATATTTCCTTTTTAATTTTAATAACCAGAACTACTGATTAATTTCCTGTCTACACCGTGTGTATCCATATCCTCAAGACTAACTTCGCAACAAAAAATATCAATTATCAGTTCACTTTACATAAAAAAAATAGGAGCCACCGCAAACTTTACCTTCACTTATTGATGAAGATCTTATTTTCTATATCAAAAAACAAAAAATATTTTAATACCTTTAAAATCAACAACTTAAAAATACATAGCATTGTAATTACGTGATATGACTCGCAACGGTTTTTTATTTAATCATCTTCATAAAATAAACAACGCAATGATCACATAATTATTTTCATATTTTATTACCTAATTTAAACTTGAAGTCGCTCGCAAAAAAAAGGAGCCTCATAAGAGACTCCTTTTATAACAATAAATAGTATTACGGAATTAAATCTATTAAATCTTGTTCCGTTTTTATCTCCACACCCAGCTCTTGAGCTTTAGCTAATTTAGAGCCCGCGTTATCACCCGCAAATAATATATCAGTTTTCTTAGACACGCTGCCCGTCACCTTTGCTCCTAATGCTTGCAACGCTGCTTTTGCATCCCCGCGATTAAGTTGTGACAGTGACCCCGTTAACACAACAACTTTACCCGCTAGTGGTTGTGGCGCATCATCGGCGAGTTGCTCTATATCAGGCCAGTGAACACCTACTTCTATCAGTGAGTCAATGACTTGGCGATTCAAATCTGCAGCAAAGAAGTAGCGAATGTGCTTCGCTACAATCTCACCGACATCTTGTACTTCAAGTAACGCTTCATGGGATGCCCCCATGATCGCCTCCAGTGTCTCAAAGTGCGTGGCTAGATTCGCCGCCGTTGCTTCACCAACTTCACGAATCCCTAAAGAATAAAGAAAACGCGCAAGTGTCGTTTCTTTTGACACTGTAAGCGCATTAACGACATTTTGCGCAGATTTTGGCCCCATTCGCTCTAGAACGGTTAGTACGCCAGCGGATAGTTTAAAGAGATCGGCAGGTGTCTCTACCATCTCTTTATCAACAAGCTGTTCGATAACCTTATCACCCAAACCGTCAACATCGAGTGCTTTTCTCGATACAAAGTGTTTTAACGCCTCCTTTCGCTGTGCTTGGCAAACTAATCCACCAGTACAACGAGCCACCGCTTCGCCCTCTATACGCTCAATACCCGACGCACATACCGGACAGGCTTGCGGAAAACAAATATCCTGTGCATCTTCAGGTCTTCGCTCTGGAACAAAGGCCACGATCTGTGGAATAACGTCACCAGCTCTTCTTACAATCACGCTGTCGCCTATTTTGACGCCAAGACGGGCGATTTCATCGGCATTATGTAGCGTGGCATTGCTCACCGTTACGCCACCAACAAATATAGGCTCTAGTTTTGCTACAGGCGTGATCGCACCGGTTCGCCCAACTTGGAATTCAACGCTGTTTAACGTGGTAATTTCTTCTTGAGCTGGAAATTTATAAGCAATCGCCCAACGCGGTGCACGAGCAACGAACCCTAGCTGCTCTTGTAAGGCGATGTCATCAACTTTAATCACTACCCCATCAATTTCGTACGCTAATGCATCGCGCTTATCTGAAATCGATTTATGATAATCTTTCACCGCCTCAATACCACTGACTCGCATGGTTTCCGGCCCCATAGGAAAGCCCCAGGACTTGAGTTTTGTCAGCCTATCGTAGTGGCTCGGCGGCAATTCAGCACCTTCTACCACACCAAGGCTATAAGCATAAAAACTCAAAGGCCTTGTCGCCGTCACTCTAGAATCTAGCTGACGTAAGCTACCCGCGGCTGCATTGCGTGGATTAACAAATACCTTGTCACCTTTTTTTGCGGCAAGCTCATTCATTTTGTTAAAACCGGCTTTAGGCATAAACACTTCACCACGTACTTCAAGACGCTCTGGAATATCACTGCCTTGCAGTTTTAATGGAATAGCGCTGATAGTGCGGACATTTTCAGTAATGTTTTCACCGGTTGCCCCATCCCCACGTGTTGCCGCCTGAGTGAGAACGCCATTTTCGTACATCAAGCTCACCGCTAAACCATCTAATTTAACTTCGCAGCAGTAACTTCCCACAGTGGTACGGTTGACACGTTCACTTAACCGTTTGTTAAACGCATCTAAATCTTCATCTGAGAAGGCATTATCAAGCGAAAGCATAGGTATCTCATGTTTAACTTGACTGAAACCATCTAGTGGTGCGCCACCCACTCGCTGGCTTGGAGAATCCACGGATACCCATTCAGGGTTGGTGGTTTCAAGTGCCAATAATTCTTGCATTAAACGATCATACTCGGCATCGGGGACGACGGGGGTATCCTCCACGTAATACTTCACCGCGTAATGGTGAAGTCGCTCTTTAAGTTCATTTAATCGTTGCTGAGACATGCTTTTATCCTGATCGTAATGATAAAAAAGGCTCCTATTAGTAGGAGCCCATTTTTACTAATAAATGGTTATGTTACGCACCCGCTTTTACGCGGTTAAAATCCTGAATCTGTTTTTTATAGGCATCAATGCGAGTTGGAGTGAGTAAGTTACGTTGGTCATCCAAAACATTGCCACTAACATCGTCCGCTATCTGTTGCGCGGTTCTAAGCATGAGCTTGAAGTTTTGCTCTGCTTCGCCAAAACACGGCAACGTCATAAAGAATGAAATACCTTTCGTTGTAAACGTTTCTGGATCGTCATGTTGGAGTGTGCCTGGCTGCATCATGTTCGCAACACTAAAGAGAACTTTACCTGTCCCAGAGAGATCGGCATGGCGATGAAAGATATCCATATCGCCATAGATCAAACCATTCTGGCGCATGCTATCGAATAACTTACTGCCTACAAATGGCTCGCTCCCCGCACAGTGTACATTCATCACCAAGACTTGCATCTCTGGTTCTTCTGGCTCACTAATCTCTGGTTCTTTCGGTGTGTTTGACGCCGCTAACGTGCCCTGACTATTAGTGACAGGCTTATTTTCATTAACTTCAGAAAACGTGTGTGACGACACAACCTGATCGACAGGTTCCACTTTTTGCTCGTCCACATCGAGAGCATCAAAGTCAAAGGTGGGTTCCTTTAACTCTAGAGGTTCTAGTGGTTCCAAATCATCGATAGTTTCTTTTGCACTAAATGATGGTACGTCGTCAATTTCATAAGAGACAGTGGCTGAGTTAGCCTTTTCGAGATCTTTCTCATATTTAGTCGGCTCATCCGACACTGCGACATCATCAAGAGGATCAAATGCGGGTGCTTGTTGGTTCAACCCAAAATCAGGCTCGCTTTTAACCTTACGCACGATCTCAAAATCATCTTCTGGTGCCACATAATGATCATCGTCATCCGATTGTTCATCAATATTTCCCAAAGGTCGATCACCAAATTTTTTCTGGCCTTCTTTCTTGCTTGACCATAAGCCATGAAACAACAGCGCCGCTATGGCTAAGGCACCGACAATTATGAGTACGAATCGCAATTCCTGCATTGTTTGCTCTCAATGTTATAAAAATAGTCCTTATTGAAGTGCTTAAACACTTCCAACTGACCTACTCTACCAAAACTCTACCTATTATTAGAACACCTTAGTATAAGAAGTTTGTGATTTCCTCTGACCTTTTTTGCTATAGTCGCCCTAAAGCCCTGCTAAATCACTATAAAAGGAGCCTAACTTTGAACAAAGCCACTACCGGATTTGGTTATTTCCACCAAGGTTTTCAGCTTGCTTTCACGCCTGGCATTCGTCGCTACGTGATCATGCCTTTGCTCGCTAATATTTTATTGGTTGGCTCCGCTATGTATTACCTCTTTTCGAACTTAAACATTTGGATTGAGAGCTGGATGGGCGCGTTACCAGAATTCTTGTCATGGTTAAGTTATGTCTTATGGCCACTGCTTACGTTAACCATCTTGGCTACCTTTTCATATTTTTTCAGTACGCTGGCAAATTTTATTGCCGCGCCATTTAATGGCCTACTTGCTGAAAAAGTTGAAGAATCACTAACGCAACAAAAAGTGTCTGATGATGGCATACTCAGCGTTGTAAAGGATGTGCCACGAATTATGGCAAGAGAGTGGCGTAAATTGCTTTATGTAATGCCAAAAGCAGTCGGCCTTTTCCTACTGTTATTAATACCCGCTCTGGGGCAAACTATTGCGCCGTTTCTTTGGTTTATTTTTACCGCTTGGATGTTAGCTATCCAATATTGTGATTACCCATTTGATAATCATAAAGTCCCATTCAACGACATGCGCTTGTCGTTAAAACGAAAGCAGGGCAAAAGCTACAGCTTTGGTGCGATCGTTGCTTTGTTTACTTCAATCCCAATTTTAAACTTGTTTGTCATGCCTATAGCAGTTTGCGGTGCAACAGCAATGTGGGTACAAGAGTTTAAAGAGCAACATAAATAACCCGCGACTCCAACCATTCACTAGTCAGTCCCCTCACACAAAGAAGGGACTGATGAATTAACGAGATTAAGGCTTAAGCGGCTGCCTATTAAACGTTTTGTGACCGCACTTACTGCAGTTTGAAATGGTTGTCGGGTGGTTATATTCCGCTTTATGGCCACACTCTTCACAGACCAACACCCCGAAACCTACCATTTCTCCTGCGTGATACACGCCTTGATGTTCAAGATCCTGAAATAGCTCTAACCACTCAACTTTTGTTTTATCTGTTATGTCTAACAGACCTTGCCAAATAGAGTTGGCCACCATTAAATAAAATGGCCCACTTTTACTTTCTTCGTAGTTTTCAGCAAATTCTTTTAAGTCCGAATTGATATAGGCTGAGATCAACGCCATTTCGTCTTTTGTCATGTCATTAGCAGCTTCAATCACTGAACCTGACTTCTCGAGCACATGCTGCACTTCTTCAGGGCTGTGTTTGAGGTTCTCCACCACATCTTCAAACATCTCTTCATAGCTGGCTTTACGTTTAGGCATAGATCCCCCTATTCTGGACAAAATCACTGGAGCTGCCGCAAGGCAACAAACGGAATAATCTTATAAGCATAGCTTGCTATCTCATAAGACCTAACTGGTGATCCCGTTTATACGCGCCATCATCAACACTACAACTTCCAGTACTCAAGCTACATTGACTATTGTTGACGGCGCCTGCTTTAGGTATTCTATGATGATCTAGTAGTCTCTGTTTTAACAGAACTCACAAATTCCAAGATAACCGGAAATCATCGATGCAAGAACAATACAACCCGCAAGAGATTGAACGTAACGTTCAAGAGCACTGGGACAACAATAAAACCTTTGTTGTAAGTGAAGACGCAAATAAAGAAAAATTCTACTGCCTATCTATGTTCCCGTACCCAAGTGGTCGACTGCACATGGGTCATGTTCGTAACTATACCATCGGTGATGTGGTTTCACGCTTCCAACGCCTGCAAGGTAAAAATGTAATGCAACCAATTGGTTGGGATGCATTTGGTCTACCGGCAGAAAATGCAGCAGTAAAAAACAACACAGCTCCAGCACCGTGGACTTACGAAAACATTGAGTACATGAAAAACCAGCTTAAACTTCTAGGCTTTGGTTACGATTGGAGCCGTGAATTCGCAACATGTACGCCAGAGTACTACCGTTGGGAACAAGAGTTCTTCACTAAGCTTTACGAAAAAGGCCTGGTTTACAAGAAGACTTCTTCAGTGAACTGGTGTCCAAACGACCAAACGGTTCTTGCAAACGAGCAAGTAGAAGACGGTTGCTGCTGGCGTTGTGATACCCCAGTAGAGCAAAAGAAGATTCCACAGTGGTTTATTAAAATCACTGAGTACGCTCAAGAGCTACTCGACGATCTAGACAACCTTGAAGGTTGGCCTGAAATGGTTAAAACCATGCAGCGCAACTGGATCGGTCGCTCTGAAGGTGTTGAGCTATCTTTCGCTGTTAACGGCGAAGAAGCACCACTAGAAGTGTACACAACTCGTCCAGATACACTAATGGGTGTTTCTTACGTTGGTATCGCTGCAGGTCACCCTCTTGCAGAGAAAGCATCGAAGACCAACCCGGAGCTTGCTGCATTCGTTGAAGAGTGTCGTAACACGAAAGTTGCTGAAGCTGAACTCGCTACGATGGAAAAGAAAGGTATGGATACTGGCCTAACGGCTATCCACCCTCTTAACGGTCGTGTTGTTCCTGTATACGTAGCAAACTTCGTACTTATGGATTACGGCACAGGCGCGGTAATGGCGGTTCCAGCTCACGATCAACGTGACTACGAATTCGCAACTAAGTACGGCATCGATATCATCCCAGTAATCAAACCTGAAGATGGTTCTGAACTAGACGTTTCTGAAGCGGCTTACACTGAAAAAGGTGTCCTGTTCGACTCTGGTGAATTCGATGGTCTTGCGTTCCAAGAAGCATTCGATGCAATCGCTGCGAAGCTTGAAGCTGAAGGCAAAGGTAAGAAGACAGTAAACTTCCGTCTACGTGACTGGGGTGTATCTCGTCAGCGTTACTGGGGTGCTCCAATCCCAATGGTCACCACTGAAGACGGTGAAGTTCACCCAGTACCAGCAGATCAACTGCCAGTCATTCTTCCTGAAGATGTAGTAATGGATGGCGTAACAAGCCCAATCAAGGCTGACAAGTCTTGGGCTGAAACCACATTCAATGGCGAACCAGCTCTACGTGAAACAGACACGTTCGATACGTTCATGGAATCTTCTTGGTACTACGCTCGTTACTGTTCTCCACAAGCAGACGACATTCTAGATCCAGAGAAAGCAAACTACTGGCTGCCTGTTGACCAATACGTTGGTGGTATCGAGCACGCTTGTATGCACCTGCTTTACTCTCGTTTCTTCCATAAGCTTCTTCGTGATGCGGGTTACGTGACGTCTGACGAACCATTCAAGCAACTACTATGTCAAGGTATGGTTCTGGCTGACGCGTTCTATCACGAAAACGAAAAAGGCACCAAAGAGTGGATTGCACCGACTGACGTAACAGTTGAACGTGACGGTAAAGGTCGCATCGAAAAAGCAGTCGACGATCAAGGCCGCGAAGTTGAGCACTCAGGCATGATCAAAATGTCTAAGTCTAAGAACAACGGTATCGATCCACAAGAGATGGTAGACAAGTACGGCGCTGACACAGTACGTCTATTCATGATGTTTGCATCACCGGCAGACATGACGCTTGAGTGGCAAGAGTCTGGCGTTGAAGGTGCTAACCGCTTCCTTAAACGTGTTTGGAAATTGGTTCACGCACACTCTTCTAAAGGTGCCACAGAATCTGTTGATGCTTCTGCACTATCTGGCGACCAGAAAGCACTTCGTCGTGATATCCACAAGACTATCGCGAAAGTAACGGACGATATTGGCCGCCGCCAAACGTTCAACACGGCAATCGCTGCAATCATGGAACTGATGAACAAGCTGGCGAAAGCACCTCAAGAATCTGCACAAGACCGTGCCATCCTTGACGAAGCGCTAAAAGCGGTAGTACGCATGCTTTACCCAATGACTCCACACATCTCTTACGAAATGTGGATTGCACTTGGTGAATCAAACGTAGACTCAGCAACATGGCCAACTTTCGATGAGAAAGCGCTAGTTGAAGACGAGAAAACTATCGTTGTCATGATCAACGGTAAGCTACGTGCGAAACTCACCGTTGCTGCTGATGCAACAGAGGAGCAAGTTCGTGAACTAGGACTCAACGATGAAAATGCGAAAAAGTTCTTAGATGGACTCACCATTCGCAAGGTTATCTTTGTTCCTGGTAAGCTATTGAACATCGTAGCAAACTAAGTCGCGTCCTTGGTAATAAGGTCGCAGGTGTTATGCCTGCGACTTTCATCACTGATGATGATTCCATATCCTAAAGCCATCATTGTTTTATTTAAGCTTCCTGCTAGGGCGCTTACATAAACCATTGTCTAACGAGTAAGCGGTATTATGCGCCTGTTAAAACACAATCTACTAAAATTCTTTTCCGTGTTCCTGCTCACCTCGCTCCTTAGCGCTTGTGGATTCCAACTTCGTGGTGAGTACACGGTACCGGATGATATAAAAGAAATTTCGGTCACCAGTTTTGATCAATACAGTATAATTACACGCAAAATCAAAGAGCAACTTCGTCTTAGTAATATTGAATTGGTGACGCCTCGTATGGACGTAACCAACCTGCATATCACAGGCGAAAGGACAGAAGATCGTACGCTTTCGTTGTATCAAAATACCCGAGCTGCAGAAAAAGAAATCACTTACGAGGTTGAATACCGAGTCACCATTCCTAACCTAGGCTCTAAAGACTTTATTGCCACGATGACCCGAAGCTATCTTGATAACCCGTTATCGGCACTCGCAAAATCAGCCGAACGTAAGTTATTGGAAAATGAGATGCGTGAACTTGCCGCGCAACAAATGATGCGCCAAATGGCTCGCTTGAAAGCAGAAATTGAAGAATTCGAACTAGAACAAAAAGAAGCAGAAACGACAGCAGAGCCAGCAGCAACGCCTAACTCCTAGTGTATTTTCATTTAAGAGTTTACGTTCTACTGTGCGAATTTACGTTGTATTGCGAGAAGTCTGTGCTATTCGCAATAAAATTAAGCCTTAGTACAAGGAATTAATGTGAAAGTTTTTGCCGATCGTCTCAAAGAGTCGCTCACTCAACGCTGGTTTGCCTGCTACCTCTTATTTGGTAATGAACCATTATTTATTCAAGAAAGCCGAACTCACATCGTCGCGCGGGCTAAAGCATTAGGCTTTGAAGAACATCACAGATTCGTTGTCGATGCTTCCGTTGATTGGAATGAGGTGTTTGATTGCACTCAGTCAATGAGCCTATTTTCATCAAAACAAATTATTGAATTAGAGCTTCCTGAAGCTGGTGTTAATGCGGCGATTGCGAAACAATTAACAGAAATAGCTAGCCAACTTCATGATGACATTGTGTTAGTGATATCGGGTAACAAGTTAACTCGTGCTCAAGAATCTGCCGCTTGGTTTAAAGCACTAAATGGTTGCCATGTAAGCTGCACGACTCCGGACATCAAACGTTTGCCCCAATGGGTCACGCAACGATGCCGAGCGATCAATCTCACGCCCGATCACGAAGCCGTTCAGCTGCTATGTCAATGGCATGAAGGCAACCTATTTGCGCTATCTCAAAGCCTCGAAAAACTGACACTTTTATACCCTGATGGGCAATTAACACTCATTCGAGTTCAAGAAGCACTCAGCCGCCATAACCATTTTACCGTTTTTCATTGGGTTGATGCCATGCTGGAAGGTAAAGCGAAGCGAGCTCAAAGAATCTTAACTCAGCTTGAGTCAGAAGGCATTGAAGCCATTATTTTGCTAAGAACGGTTCAAAAAGAGTTGTTTCAACTGGTTAAAATGCAACAAGCACTTACTCAGCTTTCCATGGCGCAAGTATTTGATAAATTTCGCGTATGGCAAAATAAGAAACCCCTTTATAACGCCGCGCTAACCCGTTTACCACCAGCTAGACTCAAACAGTCTATTCAACTGTTGGCACAGATAGAAGTCCAAGCAAAAACACAGTATGACGTTAGTCCTTGGCCATTAATTCATCAGTTATCCATGAACTTGAGCGTTACTGACACACCAATGTCTTTACCTCACTAAAACCTGTTATAATCCAAAGATCAATAACCGCTACATGTTATTGCCTTGTTCTATTCCACAAAAGAGGAAAACCCCTTGCAACACGAAGAATTGAAACTATTTCTAGCTGATAAAGCGGATGACATGAAAGCCGTTGATATCGTTACCATTGATGTAATCGGTAAATCAAATGTCACTGACTTCATGATCGTGTGCACCGGTACATCGAAAAGACATGTTGTTTCTATTGCAGACCACGTCGCAACGGAAGTAAAGAAAATAGGTCTAGAACCACTTGGTGTCGACGGTGAAGAAGAAGGCGAATGGGTCGTTCTGGATATGGGCTCCACTATGCTACATGTCATGCAAGAACAGCACCGAGAGCTTTATCAATTAGAAAAACTCTGGGGCTAATCGCTTGAAACTACAACTCATCGCTGTCGGGACTAAAATGCCTAAATGGGTGGAAGAAGGCTTTCAAGAGTATCGCCGACGCTTCCCTCATGATATGCCTTTGGAGCTGATTGAGATACCGGCTGGAAAACGCGGTAAAAATGCCGATATTGCACGTATCTTACAAAAAGAAGGCGACGCTATGTTGGCGGCGGTTCCGAAAGGAAACAGAGTCGTCACCTTAGATATTCCGGGCAAGAAATGGGATACTCCTCAACTTGCCGAGCAACTTGAAAGTTGGAAGCTTGATGCCCGTGATGTCTCCATTTTGATCGGTGGTCCTGAGGGCTTAGCGCCAGCATGTAAAGCGGCTGCCGACCAAAGCTGGTCATTATCGGCATTAACACTGCCGCATCCATTGGTACGAATAGTGATGGCAGAGAGCTTATATCGAGCTTGGTCAATTACCACTAATCATCCTTACCATCGAGAGTAGTTTCACCTCCTATGAGACTTAAACGCAGCCAGATAAGAGACCATCAGGCGGAAGCGCGGCTATTTAAAAGTCGCGCTTTAGTATCGTTCATCTTCATTATTGTGATGGTGTTGCTTTTGGTCGCCAATCTATACAATATTCAGATCAATCAATATCAAGATTACAAAACTCGCTCAAACGACAACCGCATAAAAGTCGTACCAATTGCACCAAACCGTGGGCTAGTTTACGACCGAAATGGCGTACTACTGGCGGAAAATCGTCCGGTGTTCAACTTAGAAATCATACCCGAGAAAGTCAAAGATATGGATCAAACCATCTTAGACTTACGCGAGTTTCTTGATATTTCCGATGACAGAATTGAAGCCTTTCAACGAGAACGTAAGCGCACGCGGCGCTTTAAGTCTATTCCACTGTTGACCCAGCTCAATGAACAACAAGTGGCCATTTTTTCTGTCCATCAGCACAAATTCCCTGGCGTTGAAATTGCGGCAACCCTGAAGCGCTACTACCCATATGGTGACGTGCTGACACATGTCATTGGTTATGTGTCTCGTATCAATGACCGCGACATTCAACGTCTGGCTCGCGAAGAAAAGGTGGCTAATTATCAAGCGACTCGTGACATAGGTAAGCTTGGTATTGAACGCTATTATGAAGATTTATTGCATGGTACTGCAGGCTACCAAGAAGTTGAAGTTAATAGCCGTGGTCGAGTGCTACGCACGCTAAAATTTGTCCCCCCTATGCCGGGTAAAGATATCGTTTTAAACCTAGATATCAACCTACAGCTAAAAGTACACAATCTGCTTGATGGACGTCGTGGTTCCGCGATCGTACTCGATCCGACCGACAATGGTGTATTAGCAATGGTTTCGAGCCCGAGCTATGATCCGAATGCGTTTGTAAATGGAATATCAAGTAAAGCCTACCGAGCATTGCTTGATGACAAAAACCGACCATTGGTAAACCGGGCGACGTTGGGCATCTACCCTCCAGCCTCTACGATTAAGCCGTTTATCGCCGTCGCCGCTTTACAAGAAGGGGTGATAACGCCCACGACTACCCGAAACGATCCCGGTTACTGGCGCATACCAAATTCCAAAACTCGCCCTTACCGCGACTGGTTACGTTGGGGCCACGGCAAAGTCACCATTGTAAAAGCGATTGAAGAGTCGGTGGATACCTTCTTCTACCAAATCGCTTATGACATGGGGATTAATCGCCTGTCATCTTGGATGATGATGTTTGGCTTTGGCGATTACACAGGTATCGATATTCACGAGGAGAGTAAGGCAAATATGCCCACTCGTGAATGGAAAATGGCGAGACACCGTACTCCTTGGTACCAGGGCGACACTATCCCTGTTGGGATTGGGCAAGGCTACTGGACTGCAACACCAATGCAAATTGCAAAAGCAACATCGGTGCTTGTTAACCGTGGTGAAGTGCTATCTCCTCACCTACTGCGCGCCACGATCGAAAATGGTGATAACTTTGACCAACAAGTCTTAGCTGAAGTCGATAGCCGACAACCCATC
This sequence comes from Vibrio methylphosphonaticus, assembly GCF_023634655.1. Taxonomy (GTDB): domain Bacteria; phylum Pseudomonadota; class Gammaproteobacteria; order Enterobacterales; family Vibrionaceae; genus Vibrio; species Vibrio methylphosphonaticus. The sequence goes on from NZ_JAMKMS010000001.1 coordinate 155,384, forward strand.
ACGGGTGTACAACAACGTTATTGGGATCTCGCTTTGGAAGGGATGCGACGAGTAAATCACGGCGTCAAAGGCACGGCTCGTCGTTCCTTTGCCAACATGCCCTATCAATCTGGTGGCAAGTCGGGCACCGCGCAGGTATTTAGCTTAGGTCAAGATGAAGAATATAATGCCGATGAGCTTGCTGAGCACCTAAAAGATCATGCTCTATTTACCGGGTTTGCGCCATTCGAAGACCCGAAAGCCGTCGTAACAGTGGTGTTAGAAAATGCCGGTGGCGGTTCCTCTAATGGTGCGCCAGTAGTGAGGCAAGTCTTTGATCTTGCACTGCTTGAAAACAAAGAAGGTGAAGAAGAATAATGAAATTCGATCCATCAACAGGACGAAATCGCTTCCTACTTGAACGCTTTCACATCGACCTGCCCTTATTGCTCGGTATCCTCGCACTAATGGGGTTTGGGTTAGTCGTGATGTACAGCGCAAGCGGGCAAAGCCTCGCGATGATGGATCGACAAGCAATGCGGATGGTATTGTCGTTGGTTGTTATGATTGGCTTAGCCCAACTGTCGCCTCGCACCTACGAAACCCTTGCGCCACTCATGTTCTTCACTGGCATCATCCTATTATTGGGCGTATTGTTTTTCGGCGAGTCTTCTAAAGGGGCACAGCGATGGTTAAACCTCGGCTTTGTGCGTTTTCAACCCTCCGAACTCCTTAAACTTGCAGTCCCACTTATGGTGGCAAGATATATAGGTAAACGCACACTCCCCATTAGCTTTCAAACGCTCATCATTTCCCTAGTAATGGTGATGGTACCAACTATCCTTATTGCCAAGCAGCCTGATCTTGGTACTTCAATCCTTATTGCTGCATCGGGGATTTTTGTTATTTTCTTAGCGGGAATAAGCTGGAAAATCATCACTGGCGCGGCTATAGCTGTCGGGGCATTTATTCCCGTTCTTTGGTTCTTCCTAATGCGGGAGTACCAAAAAGTAAGGGTTCGAACACTCTTTGATCCAGAGTCTGACCCACTTGGCGCAGGTTACCACATCATACAAAGCAAAATCGCTATTGGCTCTGGGGGGTTAGGCGGCAAAGGCTGGCTGCACGGTACGCAATCACAACTAGAATTTTTACCAGAACGTCATACTGACTTTATCTTTGCAGTCATCGCTGAAGAATGGGGTATGATCGGCATATTACTGCTTCTGTCATTGTATTTATTCATCATCGGTCGCGGGCTCTACCTAGCAAGCTCTGCGCAAACAGCGTTTGGCCGCATGATGGCGGGCAGTATTGTTCTAAGCTTTTTTGTTTACGTTTTCGTAAATATTGGTATGGTAAGCGGTATATTACCTGTTGTTGGTGTTCCTCTACCGCTTATTAGTTATGGTGGTACTTCCATGGTGACCTTAATGGCTGGCTTTGGCATATTGATGTCCATCCATACTCACCGAAAAGCGTTTTCAAAGGCGACATAAATGACTCTTTTTTCTACCTCATCTCAATCTCGATGGTTGCTTACTTGCTTGAGTATCATCGTCATTGCGGGCTGTTCTTCATCCGACAGTCGCTACGATATTGATAATGATGTGGCTCCAACCGCCCCTATTTCGGTTGATCATATTGAAGGTGCTCAGCCAAAATATGAGCCTTATAGCATGGGCGGTAATAAAGACTATAAATTGCGCGGTCAGCGATATAGCATCGTCAAAGACGCTCAAGGCTTTACTGAAAAAGGCCAAGCATCATGGTATGGCAAAAAATTCCATGGACATTTGACTTCAAATGGTGAAGTGTATGACATGTACTCTATGTCAGCCGCGCACAAAACGCTGCCAATACCCAGCTATGTGAAAGTCACAAACACCGATAATGGCAAAGAAACGATTGTACGCGTTAACGACCGCGGTCCGTTTCATGAGGGTCGAATTATCGACCTCAGCTATGCTGCGGCTAAAAAACTCGATGTGATAAAAACGGGAACAGCCAATGTCCAAATTGAAGTGATAACCGTTGATAAACCAACCGGAAAGCATCAACTAGATAAGCACCCGAAATATGGCATTCAAGTGGTGGCATCACCACACAAAGACAGAATCACAAAATTGTCTAACGAATTAAGTAATACCTTATCGGTTGAGACGTTCTTATCTCCGGTAAAGAATAATTATCGCTTAATGCTTGGTCCTTTTAGCGACTATAAAGATACTCATGAGACGTTAGAGCAAGTACAAAAGCTTGGTTATACCTCAGCTTTTGTCAAAAAACTTTAAACATCATTGACATAAATCACCGTTGTTACTTAGTGTATAAGCTCTTTAGTGCGCAGCGACCAATCTGTTACTATACGGATAACTCACAAATACTGTGTTCAACATGAATAAAAACAAGTCTTCTATGAAATTCATTACATCTATTGCTCTTGCAGCAACATTAACGGCTAGTTATGCCGTAGCTACGCCTGTCGTGATGCCTAACGCGCCGCAAATTGCCGCGAAAGGCTTCGTTCTTATGGACTATAACTCAGGTAAAGTCCTAGCTGAAAAAGAGATGAATACCCAGCTTCATCCTGCCAGCCTAACCAAAATGATGACCAGCTACGTTATTGGTCAAGAGCTAAAAAGCGGAAAAATTGCGCCATCTGATGAAGTCACCATCAGCAAGAACGCTTGGGCAAAAAACTTCCCAGATTCGTCTAAAATGTTCATCGAAGTGGGGACAAAAGTCACCGTTGAAGAGCTAAACAAAGGCATCATTATTCAATCTGGTAACGATGCTTGTGTTGCAATGGCTGAACACATCGCGGGCTCAGAAGATGCATTCGTTGATTTGATGAATGCTTGGGCTAGCTCAATTGGTATGAACGATACGCATTTTGCTAACGTTCATGGCCTAGATAACCCTAACCTATACTCAACGCCATATGACATGGCGCTTCTAGGTCGTGCGCTAATCAAAGACGTACCCGATGAATATCGCGTTTACTCTGAGAAGAAGTTCACATACAACGGCATCACACAATACAACCGTAATGGTCTATTGTGGGATAAGAGCATGAACGTTGATGGTATTAAAACTGGTCATACGAGTAAAGCTGGTTACAGCTTAGTCAGCTCCGCAACAGAAGGTAAAATGCGCCTTGTTGCTGTGGTGATGGGGACAAAAAGTGCCAATGCCCGTAAATCTGAAAGCAAAAAGCTACTTAGCTATGGCTTCCGATTTTTCGAAACGGTGAACCCTCATACCGCGAATGAAACCTTCGTTGAAGAAAAAGTATGGATGGGCGATAAGGATACGGTTGCTCTGGGTGTAGCAGAAGACACATTCGTTACGCTCCCTCGCGGACAGGCTAAAAACCTAAAAGCAAGTTTCGTGCTTGAAAAACAACTTGAAGCACCCATATCTAAGGGCGATGTTGTTGGTAAGCTATACTATCAGCTAGATGGTGAAGATGTTGCTGAGTACCCATTGCTTGCTCTTGAAAACGTGCAAGAAGGCAGCTTATTTAGCCGCTTATGGGACTATATCGTTTTACTGGTTAAGAGCTTCTTCTAGCCACAAAGTAAAATGACGATAGAAAACAAAGCCGCTGAATGCGGCTTTGTTGCTTTTTGTTTCACGCATCATCAACTTGCTTATGTGCAACGAACTCGCCTTGAGTTTCGTCGCCTTTGACATTACTATTCGCACCGTTACAACAAATTTGATTTTTTTGGAGTCGCCATTATGTTAACCATCAATTCAGATGCAAAACTCAAAGACCTATTAGAGTTCCCTTGCTCGTTTACATATAAAGTGATGGGTTACGCTAAGCCTGAACTTCCTGAAAAAGTGTTGGAAGTGATCCAGCGTCATGCACCTGGAGACTATAGCCCAACCATTAAGCCTAGCGCTAAGGGCAACTACCACGCCGTTTCAATTAACATCACTGCGACGTCTATTGAACAGGTAGAAACACTGTATAAAGAACTTGGCGAAATCGATATCGTCCGCATGGTTCTGTAAAAATTTGAATCATTCAATTTTTTTTGAAAGCAGCTTAGGCTGCTTTCTTTTTATTTTTCAAAAAGTTAACAAAAATACGTATTAGACTGGTTAAATTTTCGCTATTTAGCTGTAGTTCAAGTCAACGAACAGGTTTATAATGCGAACACTTTATTAAGTGACGACGAGGGTACGAGTGACGAATCAGCTAGTAGTAAGGCAGCTAGGGCGCAAAGACTACGAACCAGTCTGGAAAGCAATGCATGCTTTCACCGACAATCGAAACGAAGACACTCGTGACGAAATTTGGTTGGTAGAGCACAATCCAGTCTTCACTCAAGGACAAGCCGGTAAAGAAGAACACTTGCTCAACACGGGTGACATCCCAGTGGTAAAGAGCGACCGTGGCGGACAAGTTACCTATCATGGCCCGGGCCAACTGGTTGCTTATTTTCTTATCAACCTTCGTCGAAAAAAATTAGGTGTCAGAGATCTCGTCACTCACATAGAGAATCTCGTCATCAAAACACTAAACACCTATAATATTGAAGCGGCGGCAAGACCGGATGCACCAGGTGTTTACGTTGATGGAAAGAAGATCTGCTCTTTAGGGCTTCGCATCCGTAAAGGCTGTTCGTTTCATGGATTAGCCTTAAACGTCGATATGGATCTCTCTCCTTTCTTAAGAATTAATCCTTGCGGCTATGCCGGTATGGAAATGGTCCAAATTAGCCAACTTGGCGGTCCTGATAGCGTTGCCAGCGTCGAAGAACAACTGGTCAACGAATTAATACAATTACTTGATTACGAGCAAGTAGAATTCAGCGAAGAAGCATAAGACGATGAGCAAACCTATACAAATGGAAAAAGGCGTCAAATATCGCGACGCAGACAAAATGGCACTGATTCCGGTAAAAAACATGCCGGAGGAGCAAAGAGAGGTCCTACGCAAGCCTGAATGGATGAAGATCAAGCTGCCTTCTGACAGCCAAAGAATTCAAGACATTAAAAAGGCGATGCGTAAAAACAATCTTCATTCAGTCTGTGAAGAAGCATCTTGTCCAAACCTTGCCGAATGTTTTAACCATGGCACTGCTACCTTTATGATCCTTGGTGCTATTTGTACTCGCCGCTGCCCATTTTGTGATGTTGCTCATGGTCGCCCCAATGCACCTGAATCTAACGAGCCGCAAAAGCTGGCGCAAACCATCAAAGACATGAAGCTTAAATATGTGGTCGTGACTTCCGTTGACCGTGATGATTTACGTGACGGTGGCGCAGAGCACTTTGCTAACTGTACTCGTGAAATCCGAACGCTAAACCCTGAAATTCGCATCGAGACTTTAGTGCCCGATTTCCGTGGTCGTATGGATGTTGCCTTGGAAGCATTAAAAGACAACCCACCTGATGTTTTCAACCACAACCTAGAAACCGCCCCTCGCCTTTACCGTAAAGCGCGACCTGGTGCGAACTATAAGTGGTCGCTACAGCTGTTAGAAAAGTTTAAAGCCATGCACCCAGACGTCCCAACAAAGTCTGGGGTAATGATGGGGCTAGGCGAAACAAAAGAAGAGATAGTTCAAGTACTTAAAGACTTGCGCGCCCATGGCGTCACCATGCTGACGCTCGGTCAATATCTCGCACCAAGCCGCCACCACTTACCGGTTGAGCGTTATGTACCACCATCAGAATTTGATGAGCTTAAAGAGATTGCGCTAGAGCTTGGTTTTACCCATGCGGCCTGTGGTCCTTTTGTACGTTCTTCTTACCATGCGGATCTGCAAGCGAAAGGTGTAGAAATCAAGTAACCGCTGTAAAACGTACCTCAAATAAAAAAACACGGATGTGCATTGCACTATCCGTGTTTTTTTTAAGAAAAATGACCATCATGACAATCTCGTACTCGCATTTTCCCCATTTTTAGGTACGCTTAAAGAAAAACATCAGCCATTCAAGGATGTACGCATGAAACTGCTTAAAATAGGTTTACCCATCATTGCAGCAACACTCATCGCAGGTTGTGCTCAGAATTCACAGCAAGACAATTACTTAGAAGCTTCATTCGAATTATGTAATACCGAAGTTAATCTTTATTCCGTCAGTGACGACGGTCGCGTTCGAGTCGTATGTAAAGATGGAGCGAAGTTCTCAATGAACAGTGAGAAGACACTGGAAATTATGCGTGATATCAACATCGATTACTGTAACGGAGAAGGCTTAGGGCAATTTAACGAAAGCCGAAAATACTACTCTTTCAAGTGTAAATCCGGCACGCTACTGAATATAAACAAGTAATTTCAGTCGACTCGCTAAACGTCACGCACAAAAAAACGAGCTAATAAGCTCGTTTTTTTATCAGTGCCTGTTAAAGCAGCACTATATTCGTTTACTTATGCGTAAACTGGCAGACGCTTACAAATGTCTAGAACCTTCGCTTTTGTTGCAGCAACTACGGCTTCATCACCAAGGTTATCAAGGACATCAGACATCCAGTTAGCGAGTTCTTTCGCATCAGCTTCAGAGAAACCACGACGAGTAATCGCTGGTGTACCAATACGGATGCCAGACGTTACAAACGGGCTACGTGGATCATTCGGTACTGAGTTTTTGTTAACAGTAATGTTAGCAGAACCCAAAGCTGCATCCGCTTCTTTACCTGTGATGTCTTTATCAATCAGGTCAACAAGGAACAAGTGGTTCTCTGTTGAATTAGATACAATCTTGTAACCACGCTCTTGGAATTGTGCAACCATCGCTTTAGCATTATCAACAACACGTTGTTGGTATGCTTTAAATTCTGGCTCCATCGCTTCTTTAAATGCAACCGCTTTACCCGCGATAACATGCATCAGAGGACCACCTTGACCGCCTGGGAAAACGGCTGAGTTCAGCTTTTTGTACATGTCTTCGCCAGCATTTGAAAGAATCAAACCACCACGTGGACCTGCAAGCGTTTTATGCGTCGTTGTCGTAACAACATGTGCATGCGGTACTGGTGTTGGGTAAACACCTGCTGCGATAAGACCCGCTACGTGAGCCATATCAACAAAGAAGTACGCGCCAACTTTGTCTGCGATTTCACGCATACGTGCCCAATCAACAATTTGAGAGTAAGCAGAGAAACCACCGATGATCATTTTCGGTTTGTGCTCAACAGCCAACTGCTCCATTTCGTCATAGTTGATTTGGCCAGCTTCATCAATACCGTAAGGAATAACGTTGTAGTGTTTGCCCGAAAAGTTTACTGGAGAACCGTGCGTCAAGTGACCACCGTGCGCTAGGCTCATGCCTAAAACAGTATCTCCTGGGTTCAAAAGCGCCATATAAACAGCACTGTTCGCTTGAGAGCCAGAGTGTGGCTGAACGTTTGCATACTCACAACCAAAAAGCTCACAAGCACGATTAATAGCCAGTGTTTCGGCTTTATCGACATACTCACAACCGCCATAGTAACGCTTACCTGGGTAGCCTTCTGCGTATTTATTGGTTAACTGAGTACCTTGCGCTTCCATCACGCGAGGGCTGGTGTAGTTTTCCGAAGCAATAAGCTCAATGTGCTCTTCTTGGCGAAGAGTTTCTTCTTGAATGGCTGCAAATAGTTCCGCATCGTAATCAGCGATGTTCATATCACGCTTTAGCATCTGTATCTCCTGACTCAGATTGTACTGAAAGTTTCAAAAAAACCACACAATGACCAAAAGCAAACGTTTTCGTCACCACATTTGATGAATCGCATGATACATAATTTGATCTAGGTCATAAAGGAAAAAATGGATCTTTTTCATGCAGTTTTTTCATAGTGAACGTTAGATTGCATCATGTACGGCAAGAAAATAACCCCATCGGCAACCTAAAGTGTCAATAAATCCTTTTACAGTGTGTAAAAATTGAATTACATAGGTTTACCGTAAATTTCATCTCCTAGCTATCGAAAAGATCATCTTTTTAATACTATTGCCGCGAATTACTATAGGAAGATTTTTAACTTGATGGAAAAACACTCACGCAAAGAAGACTGGATAGCCATTTTGACTGGCACTTTCATAGTGGCCCAGGGCATATTCTTCCTACAATCGGCTCAATTGCTGACTGGCGGGACCACTGGTCTTGCATTATTGCTTAGTCAATTTCTGCCGGTTTCATTTGGTATACTCTATTTTGCCGCCAATACGCCATTCTACTTACTAGCTTGGCGACGTTTTGGTAAACGCTTTGCTATAAGCAGTGCCATTTCCGGTGCGCTCGTGTCCATTTTTGCCGATAACATGCATTATGTTGTCTCTGTCGAGCATGTGAATACCATCTACTGTGCTATCGCTGGCGGATTACTCATGGGGCTGGGCATGTTGATTTTATTTCGCCATCGTTCCAGCCTTGGGGGCTTTAATGTCCTTTGCCTATTTATCCAAGAACGTTTTGGCATATCGGTTGGCAAAACTCAACTTGCCATCGACTGTACTATTTTGTTGGCTTCTTGCTTCTTCGTAGCGCCACCGATTATTTTGGTCTCTATTGTCGGCGCTGTGGTACTCAACATCGTCTTAGCGATGAATCACAAACCGACTCGGTATGTGGTTACTTACGGATAGCAACAAAAACGCCCCTCTATCTGAAGGGGCGTTTTTCACCGAATGGCGTTTAACAAACGTCGCTACCATGGCGCACTTTTCATCGCTATTTTGCCAATAAAATCGCCATTGTTTGATATGGTTTTAAGGTTATTTTACCGCCAAGCACTATCTCCGCGTCTGAGTGCGGGTAATTCCCCACGACTACCTTGCCGCTCTGAGAAATATATTGTTCCGGCAACGTGACGCTTGTCTCTTGTGCATAATAATTGTTCAAACAAAGTAAATGACTGTCTTGGTTCTCTCTCACATAACCATGAACTTGTGCATGCGTTGGATACAAATCAACATAACCACCATCAGTAATAACCTTGAGCTGTTTGCGCAGCGCAATCAAATCCTTATAGAAATAAAAGATTGACTGCTTATCTGCGATAGCAGCTGCGGCGTTAATCTGTGGGTAATTGCTAGCGACACCAATCCAAGGTTCACCCGCGGTAAAGCCAGCTTGAGCACTCTCATCCCATTGCATTGGCGTACGCGAATTATCCCGTGATTTCTGCTGCAAGATGGACATAATTTCATCGTGACTGTATTGACCCGCTTGCTCCATTACTCGATACATAGTGAGCGTTTCCACATCTCTATACTCGGACAACTCGTGAAAACCTGGGTTAGTCATGCCGATTTCTTCCCCTTGATAAACATACGGGGTCCCCTGCATCAAATGAATAGAGGCCGCAAGCATTTTTGCTGACTCATTTCGATAACGGGCATCATCACCAAGACGACTGACTACTCGCGGTTGGTCATGGTTACACCAAAATAACGCCCCCCACCCACAACCATTGAGCCCGGTTTGCCAATGATTAAAGATACGCTTTAACTCGATAAAATCGAATGGGGCAAGGCTCCATTTCTCTCCATTAGGATAATCAACCTTAAGGTGATGAAAGTTAAACACCATTGACAACTCTTTGCCATCTTGCGCACTGTACTGCTGGCAATGTTCAAGCGTCGTCGAAGACATTTCACCCACCGTCACCGAGCCATATTTTTGGAATACTGCTTCACTAATTTCTTGCAGATACTCGTGTACTCGTGGGCCATCAGTATAAAAGCGTCGTCCATCCCCCTCATCATCATCTAAAAAGGTTTGCTGCTTAGAGATAAGATTAATGACATCGAGACGAAAGCCATCCACGCCTTTTTTCGCCCAGAACTCAATAACCTGTTTTACTTCTTCTCGTACGGCTGGATTTTCCCAGTTAAGATCGGCTTGTTCTTGTGCAAACAAATGCAAAAAGTACTCATTGGTTTTTTCATCAAGCTTCCATGCAGGGCCACCGAATTTAGACTGCCAGTTATTGGGTAGCGAACCATCTTGTTTTGGCTTCCAAATATAGTAGTCCCGATACGAGCTATTTTTGTCCCCAAGGGCAGATTGAAACCATTGATGCTCGGTAGAAGTATGGTTAACCACTATATCCATAACTAAACGAATACCACGTTGATGCGCTTGCGCCAGCAGTTCATCAAAATCGGCCATGCTACCGAAATCGGGGTTGATCGCGTAATAGTCGGAAATATCATAGCCATTATCAATCATTGGTGACGCATAAATCGGCGTAAGCCAGATGGCATCGACCCCCAAATTCTGCAAATAATCGAGTTTAGAAGTGATCCCCTTAATATCACCAATACCTTGACTACCACTATCACAAAAACTCTTCGGATAAATTTGATAGATTGTGGCGGTTTTCCACCATTGTTGCTGAGCCTGTAAACCCATCACCGTCTCACTTACACTTTAAAAAGGAAAAATAGGCTCGCAGATACGAGCCTTGAAATGTTATGCATTCGCGAGTTCAAGCTCGCCTTTAGACTGGGCTCTCTTGTACATAAATAACGTGAGCATGATAGGAATCACAATAGCCACCAGCATAGCCACGAGATAAATAGTCCAATATTGAGGCTGAATGGATAAAATACCCGGTAAACCACCCACACCGATCCCGTTTGCCATCACACCAGCGCTACCACAAATTGCGGCGGCAGCTGCACTGCCAATCATGGCGCTAAGCATTGGGAATTTGTATTTCAAATTGATGCCATACATAGCGGGTTCCGTTACCCCTAGATAAGCCGATATCGCTGCCGGAACGGAGATATCTCGCTCACCTTCTCGTTTACTAATAATGATGATGCCCACAACAGCCGATGCTTGAGCGATATTTGACAACGCAATCAATGGCCAGATTGGTGTGCCACCTAACTCTTGCATCAACTGAAGGTCAACCGCATTGGTGGTATGGTGAATCCCTGTAATGACCAAAGGAGCATAGAAAAAGCCAAAGACTATCGCGCCAAGCACCGCAAAATCTCCCGTCATGGCCGCTTGAGCCGCAAAGGCTACGCCATCCCCCAGTACTCGACCAAAAGGACCGATAAGTGCGTGAGCAAGAATCACTGACAAGATAATAGAGACAAAAGGCACTACGACTAAATAGAGGTAACTCGGTACGATACGCTTTAAATGTGTCTCAATGAACGCGAGCGCCACGCCTGCTAACATCGCTGGGATTACTTGTGCTTGATACCCCACTTTCTCGATAACAAACAGCCCAAAATCCCATACTTCCGGCACTTCTTTACCAATAAGGTACGCGTTCATGAGTTGTGGTGAAACCAAGGTTACCCCTAAGGTAATCCCCAAAATCGGCGTGCCACCTAATTTTTTAACGGTAGACCAACAAACACCAACGGGTAAGAAGAAGAATATGGCTTCACCAATTAGCCATAAGAAGGAGTGTACCGTTGCCCAAAATTGGCTAATTTCCGTTAATGTTTGACCATCAAACATTCGAATGTCGCCAATGACATTACGAAAACCGAGAATTAAACCACCGGTGATAATCGCAGGTAAAAGCGGAACAAAAATCTCAGCAAGATGAGAGATACCGCGCTCTACAATGTTCATGTTGCTTCGTGCTGCAACTTTTGCTTCATCTTTTGAAGACTCACTTTTACCCGTCATAGCAATAAGGAGTTTGTACACCTCATCCACTTCTGTGCCTATGACGACCTGGAATTGACCAGCATTAGTGAAGCAACCTTTCACTAATTTAAGCGCTTCTAATGCACGCTTATCGGCTTTGTCCGTATCGTTTAATACAAAACGAAGACGAGTAAGACAGTGACTGACACTGGCAATATTCTCTTGCCCCCCTACACCGTCAATGATGGCAGCAACATCTTGTTTGGCTATATGGCTCATCGTATGCAGACCTTTTCTGATAATTGAGATGAATCTCCGCTCACCTCTAATGAATTATAGTATGTTCTTTCCTCTAATTGGGAACATTCCCAAACAAAGTAACGTCAGTGTGCCACCAGAAAGCCCCCTGCAAAATGGGAACATTCCCATTAATTGAACACGATCACAATATTTGGTTAAATTTACCGCGTTTTTTATCTCGAGGAGATCAATGCAAGAAAGAAACGGACGTCAAACGGCTTCTTGAGTGAGGTGCTGAATTGACTTTCCCTGCTCTAGCTGACTAATCAATAGGAGCGCGGCTTTACTACCGGCTTGCTGGTAACCAGGATCAATACTGTAAACTTTGGGGAAAAGAAATGAGAGGAGCTCATTGCCACCAATGCCTGTTACCACAATGTCTTCACGACCGAGTTCTTGCAAGCGCTTTACCGCACCAAGCGCTAGCGTGTCACTGGCGCAAACCACTGCCTGCAGTTGATCACTAATAATCTTATCCACTAAATGATATGCACTGTCATGATGGAGAGCACCCGTCTGAAAGCAAAGTGCAATTCCCTGCTCTTCACACCACTCCTGATAAGCGGTTAAACGAGCTAAGCCCGTGGTTTTATCTGTTGGATCGACACCAATAAAGGCTAAATTTGTTAAACCGTCTGTCGACAACTTACTTAGTACTGATCGAATAAGCCCTTGGTTGTCATAATTGATCGACGAAATTTTATCGGTGTCCATCGCGATCACAACGGCTTTCGATTGCCAACGGCTTACCTCGTCCACATCCAAAGACGTAAACCCAAAAACAATCACCCCATCCACATTACGCTTGCGTAACACTGTTAGGTGCTCATTGGTTTTTTCAGGATCGAACTGGCTTTCCATGATCACAACATCGTAACCGGCCGCATACAGGACGTTGAGCATGCCACTCACCGCTTTGTTTTCAGAAGGGGAGTCTAATCGGGAGATAATGACACCAATCACCTTTGGGTTGCCACCACTGCGCATTGACTGTGCAGATTTAGACGGCACATAGCCATGCTCAGCAATAATAGCCTCGACTTTTAGCCTTGTATCGGGCTTCACTTTAGGGTCATTAGTTAGCACCCTAGAAACCGTCGATTTTCCAACACCAGAGAGTTTAGCAATGTCCAAAATAGTGAGTTTCTTGCTCATATTACCTTCAATCTTGACGTTATTTCGCCATGCAATTTTTATACGTTTGACTTGATATAGTCAGCATTGCTTGCTTGCCTTTGGTAAACAGCGCCACTTCTGCATCACTTTCTAACTGACCCTCTAGAGTATATTTCACTCCAGACGCTGAAGGTACACGATGTAGGTGATGTTCCGTGCCATCAATAAGCACCAATACTTGTTCATCATCTAAAGGCGTTACGACAAACTCCGCTGAATCGCACTGATACAAAATAGGCTCCAGCAGGTGATTAATGTGACTCTGATGGTTTGGATGGTTACCTTGCAGAGCGTCATCAGTTTGTTGGCTACAACCCGAAACCGCAATGAGTAAGCTCCCTACTAACCAATATTGCCATTTATACACGTTCATTTCTCTGCACTCCTTTGCGTTGTCGCACCCCTACTTTGGCAAGTAACCGGTTCGGTGGTATCTAAGCATTATCGACTAAAACAGCCGCAGATAAAGCCATAATAACTAAAGCTATAAGACGTAAGACCTAAGATGTAAGACCTAAGATGTAAAATACTATCGCTCTAAACACCTATCGACCTAAACACCTATCCTCGACAATAACACTGGCACAAAGCGTACCGTCACACACTTAGTAACACCGTTATCTATTTTGCAAGATAAGCGGGAACATCGCGAATACTATCGAGGACCACTGACGCAAGGCTTTCACCACGTTCAGTCACCGGTTTACCTGTTCTAACCAAAATTTTGGTTGTCACGCCTGCCGCTTCTGCCGCCATTAAATCCTCAGCTTTATCGCCTACCATGACAGAGTTTGCCATATCGATATCAAGAAAATCGCGCGCTGAAATAAACATGCCCGGTTTAGGCTTACGACATTCACAGTCTTGCTTATATTCGCCAATACCATGCTCGGGATGATGAGGACAATAATAAATCCCATCCAACTCCACCCCATTGTCGCTAAAATTCCAGTCCATCCACTGTGTCAATGACATGAAGCGGTCTTCAGAAAACATACCGCGTGCAACGCCGGACTGGTTAGTGACTACCACCAGCATATAACCAAGCTGTTTTAATTTTTTGGCCGCTTCAAATACACCATCTATGTACTCGAAATCATGCTCATCACTGACATAACCATGATCAACGTTTATCACGCCATCACGGTCCAAAAATACGGCGGGTTTGGCCACAGGTCACTCTCTTCTTATAAAGGTGTAATAGACTGAATTATTGCACGCTTTGATCGCTTCATCACTATGAAAATGACGTTTAGACGTCTAGACGTAAAAATATCCATTGACACAAATAAGCAAAACCCATAGCATCTTCTAGTAATTGGGATGTAGTTCAAACTTTTATGCTACTTATAGAGTTCAGGTTGATTAGATGATCGAAATTAATCAGGTAAATAAAGTGTTTTATCAAGGCACTAAAGCCATTAATGCACTTGCTGATATAGACCTTCATATTCCAGAAGGTACAATCTTTGGCGTGATCGGCGCATCTGGCGCGGGGAAAAGTACCCTTATTCGCTGCGTCAATATGCTTGAAGCACCGACGTCTGGCGCGGTGATTGTTGATGGTGTTGATCTTACTCAGCTCTCTAAATCAGAGCTCAGCCAAGCTCGCCGTAATATTGGCATGATCTTCCAACACTTCAACTTGCTCTCATCTCGCACTGTTTTTGGAAATGTTGCTCTGCCTCTTGAGCTGGCTGGTAAAAGCCAAGCGGCTATTGAAGCGAAAGTATCTGAATTACTGGTATTGGTTGGCCTTGGGGATAAACGTGATACCTACCCTGCCAATTTAAGTGGCGGACAAAAGCAACGTGTTGCTATCGCCCGCGCGCTCGCATCCGACCCTAAAGTACTGTTATGCGACGAAGCCACCAGCGCATTAGATCCAGCAACAACACAGTCTATTTTAGAACTACTAAAAACCATTAATCGTAAGCTCAAAATCACCATACTATTGATTACTCATGAAATGGATGTCGTGAAAAGTATTTGTCATCAAGTGGCCATTATCGGTGATGGTCGATTAGTGGAAAAAGGCTCAGTTGGCGATATCTTTGCCCATCCCAAAACTGACCTTGCACATCAATTTATTCGCTCAACATTGGATTTGTCGATTCCCGACGACTACCAACGTAGACTGCAAACTAGCCGAGTTGACGGCAGCTACCCATTGGTTCGCCTTGAGTTCACGGGCGCAACAGTTGATGCTCCACTTATTTCGCAGATCGCCCGCAAATACAATATCGACATCAGTATTCTTAGCTCCGATCTCGATTACGCCGGTGGCGTAAAATTCGGCATGATGGTTGCTGAATTCTTTGGCACTGAACTTGATGATAACGCGGCAATAGAATACTTGCGCGACCACAATGTAAAAGTAGAGGTACTCGGTTATGTCCTTTAATTCTGTTTCAGATTGGCTGTCCCTCAATGGTGAACTGCTACTAGGCGCAACATGGGAAACCCTTTACATGGTGGCGGTTGCTGGCGTCGTTGGTTTTGCAGTGGGTATTCCTCTTGGTGTTATTTTACACACCAGTAAAAAAGGCGGATTACTTGAAAATACTCGCCTCAATAATATTCTAGGTGCGATCGTTAACATGGGCCGTTCGGTGCCTTTCCTCGTCCTTATGGTCGCGATCATCCCGCTTACCAAACTGCTTATCGGCACATTCATTGGTACTACCGCAGCGATCGTGCCACTAACAATTGGTGCGATTCCCTTTGTCGCTCGCCTTATTGAGGGGGCGCTGTTAGAAGTCCCTAGTGGCTTGGTTGAAGCCGCCCAGTCGATGGGTGCCACACCATATCAAATCATTTCAAAGGTATTGCTTCCAGAAGCGTTACCCACCATCGTGAATTCAGTTACGATCACACTGGTGACGTTAGTAAGCTACTCTGCTATGGCAGGTACCGTGGGTGGCGGTGGATTAGGTGATGTTGCTATTCGTTACGGCTTCCATCGATATGATGTCGTCATCA
This sequence comes from Vibrio methylphosphonaticus, assembly GCF_023634655.1. GTDB lineage: Bacteria > Pseudomonadota > Gammaproteobacteria > Enterobacterales > Vibrionaceae > Vibrio > Vibrio methylphosphonaticus. Next base: position 171,392 of record NZ_JAMKMS010000001.1, read on the forward strand.
TGGCCGTCACTGTCGTCATGCTTATTGTATTAGTTCAAATTATTCAATCGATTGGCGATCACATTGTTCGTCGTGTTGATCACAGATAAAGCAACATGTAAAAGTTTATAACAAGGAGAAAGTCATGAAATTCAATGTTAAAGGTTTGCTTGCTATCGCAGCAGCAGCGTCGGCACTTGTGCTATCAGGTTGTGGCGATAAAGAAGTCGATACTAACAGCATCAAAGTTGGCGTAATGGCTGGCGCAGAAGCGCAAGTAGCGGAAGTTGCGGCTAAAGTTGCGAAAGAGAAATACAACTTAGATGTTGAACTTGTTACGTTCACTGACTACGTAACGCCAAATGCTGCTCTGGATGACGGCTCTATCGATCTTAACGCATTTCAGCACAAGCCATACCTTGATCAACAAGTGGCTGACCGTGGCTACAAGCTGACTATTGCAGGTAACTCGTTTGTTTATCCAATCGCAGGCTACTCTAAGCAAGTCACTTCCGTTGACGAGATTGCAGAAGGCGCACGTATTGCCGTGCCAAACGATCCAACTAACCTTGGTCGTTCACTCCTACTGCTTGAGCAACAAGGTCTAATTACCTTACGTGAAGGGGCTGATCTTTCTGCAACCGTTCGTGATATCGTAGAAAACCCTAAGAACATCACGATTGTTGAACTTGACGCAGCGCAACTACCACGCTCTCTTGATGACGTTGCTCTTTCTATCATCAACACGACTTACGCAAGCTCTATCAACCTAACACCAGAAAAAGACGGCGTGTTTGTTGAAAACAGTGAATCACCTTATGTGAACCTGATTGTGGCTCGTGAAGACAATGTGAATGCTGAAAATGTTCAAAACTTTGTTAAAGCTTACCAAACAGAAGAGGTTTACAACGCAGCATCTGATATCTTCCAAGGTGGCGTCGTTAAAGGCTGGGAATAAGCTGGAGTAGATTTTCTAGTTCATAGAGAATCCCTCAATGATTTGGGTATTCATAGCTCATAAACATTAAAAAAGGTTGAAGCTAAACGCTTCAACCTTTTTTATTATCGGTCAAAAATACTGACTAGCCTGCGCCCTACTTTAGGTGATCCCAGGAAATATTTGAGACAATTCGGCAATCATCACACTTGAAGTGGAAAATGTCGTGCAATGGCTCATCAAGCAGCCAATCACCTTCACACTTAGGGCACTTACGCGCCTTCTCTTCCGCTAAACTATTCCCCCCAACCTTATAGAGGTAATAATACGTCGGGATATGAGTCATAAACTCAATACGGCCACGAAGATCCCAACCGCGTCTAAACAGATCACTGCGAACATCGCTTAACTCTCTAAGCGTGGCGTGTTCAGCTTTACACCCACCACCCATTTGTACTTCATCACACGCTTGCCATTCCGTCTGCCACTTAATTACAGACTTATGGTCACCGTTTAGCGTTGGTGGATTACGATACAGGGGGATAGGTAATAGTGTGTCGCCACTTCTTAACGGCGAGCATGTATGAACATACGTAGTGTATAGCACTTGCCAGCTTGGCGAAGATAACTCCGCCGACTCTTCTGAATTTAAGTCTTGTCCAAGTAAGCGCATTTTAGGCGCAAGTAAACACGCATCCGACAAGCGTTTAAAGCAAACTTTAACAAAGTCTGAATGATTCTTTGGGTGCAAACTGTCTTGCTCAGGACAAACAACCCGAACATAAAACTCCCCATCACCCATGACAATTGGAAACTCTCGCCCTAGTACTTGGCCATTAAAGCGTAGCGCGTCCATCAAGCCATTAATGCCTTTTTCTACCGCCGTGATCGTGGTGTTGTCAAAACACTCAAATTGAAGCTCTACAACATACATATTAGGCGTCAAGCTCCTTTAAATATGAGTTTCGGTTGCAATCAAACATTCGGTTCTAACCCATTTAAAAAGGAAGCTAAATCGTCAGCAATAACATCTCGGCGATCTGTGCCCAAGCGCTCTAGTATGACTTGCCCAGTAATGTTACAGATCGAAATAACATCCATATCTGCATCGGTTGCAGCGATAAAAATAGTCGGCTTCAGTTTCAAGCGTTTTTGAGTCACTAAGTGCCCCAATATATTTTCTTGTAAGCGAACAAAGTCTTCATCACTCCACACTTGCAATAAGGTTAGTGTATTGCCTTGCCATGTGGCATCCATATCCGCGCTATACTGATGACCGTAGTAAGCTTTGATATCATCATGAATCAATAACTCTATACCACGTTCAATACTTTCTAGCCGTTCCGGTGTGTCACGTAAGCTCGCGCGCCAGAATACTCGTTGATCATCTTTATTTTCAATACAGGGAGAAATCAGATCATACAGCTCTTCATTCGCAGGGAGCGTTTGATGCTTTTTCTGCCATGATTCTTCATAACGCTTAGCAAAAGCTTCTAACGCCTGTTGTACACTTTGATTCATATTCTCTCCACTTATCATCGTACTGAACACGGATTTCCGCTCACAAAAGATGACAGCTATTCCGGGATCTCGTAAAATTCGCATTATTCTAATCGAAATATCACACAATTATGAGCAAATATTCCAACGCCAAAGAGCTTTCTGGTCTCACCCTCGGCCAGAAAACCGATTACGCCAATCAATACGACCCGTCTTTACTACAGCCGGTGCCAAGAAGCCTCAATCGCGATGATCTCGAGCTGGGTGATGAATTGCCATTTAAAGGCTGTGATGTTTGGACGCTTTATGAAATTTCATGGCTAAATAACAAAGGCTTACCACAAGTTGCCATTGGTGAGGCTTACATTCCTGCCACGAGCACAAATCTGATTGAGTCCAAGTCTTTTAAACTTTATCTCAACAGTTATAACCAAACGCGCTTTGCCAGCTGGGACGAAGTGCAACGCTCAATTCAACGCGATTTGTCGAACTGCGCAGGGGAAGCGGTCACTCTCAAGCTGATTCCCGTGAGAGACTATGAACAGTCTACGATTGTCGGTATGGCAGGTGATTGCATTGACGAACAAGATATTGAAATTAGTAGCTATGAATTCGATGCTAATTTATTGCAACACGCAGCAGGTGACGAAATCGTAGAAGAAGCGCTGCACAGCCACTTGCTAAAATCTAACTGCCTCATCACTAACCAACCTGATTGGGGCAGTGTCGAGATTCAATATCGAGGTCCAAAACTTGATCGTGAAGCGCTGCTGCGTTATTTAGTCTCGTTTCGTGAGCACAATGAATTTCACGAACAATGTGTCGAACGTATTTATACCGATATTATGTCCTACTGTCGCCCAAACTCGCTGACTGTTTACGCGCGATATACAAGACGAGGCGGGTTAGATATCAACCCTTATCGCTCTAGCTGCCAATCAGCGCCTGAGCATAATGCTCGTATGGCTCGACAATAAATCACCATTAGGAATGGATGCACTCATGAATTCTAAATTCTGGCCTGTATTAGGATTATTCGCTTCGCTTCTTGCGGGGGTGTACTCCATGCCTCTTCACGCCGCTAACTTTACCTCTCCACTACTTGTAGAGGCCGACAAGCTTGTCGAAATTGAACCTCAAAAAGCCAGTGACATTGCCCTTGATTATCTGAACGGTCGTAAGCTTATTGAGCATAATGAAGAACGCCCTTCGAATTTATCTCGCGACGAAACGGATCAACGTGTTCGGACACCACTGAGTTCCGTTAACGCCCTCACTATTTTAGCTCAAGCTCAATTTAACCTAGGCCATTTAAACCATGCTCTGGAGCGCTTAGATGAAGCCGAAGCAATGACCAAGCAATATCGTCTCTTGTTTCTGGAATTAGATATTCGAATCTTAAAAACACGCTTAACCTGGCTAAAAGATGGGGCGGGTGCAAACGCGCTGAATGCATTAAAAAGTATAGAAAATGAGCTTGAAAGTATTAGAAAAGGTCAAAGCATCGCCAACCGGACTAGCTACCGAATAGCGAAGCTTCAAGGTGAAATTGCTTCGGCGGAAAATGAATACGAACTTGCTAACCACATGTATCAAAGAGCAGGCCTTTACGTTCCTAGTGACTCGAGCTCCAAACTAGCGATTGATTACCACACGGCCTATGGCACACACTTTTTGCGTTACCGTCGCTACAATGAAGCCCTATCAGAATTATTGCTGGCTTACTGGGCTGCGATTGAACTCAATTCAGCGGATCAACTAGCGAACATCAATCAACTGCTTGCCCAGTTATTCATGCAAAGGCAAGTATTAGATAAAGCGCTGGAGCATCTGTCCCAAGCCGCCGATTTTTATGACAGCTATCCCGACTCTCCAATACTTGTTGATGTCTTAAAGCTCATGGGGGACATTTATTTTCTACAAGGTAAATACAACTTGGCATTGGTGCATTACTTCAATGTGGTGGATCACGGTAGTTTTGACCGAAACATAGAGAAAGTCATCGATATCCGTATTAGTCTCGCTTCAACGTATCTACAGCTCTACAATTATCCATTGGCAGAACAGTATTTAACTCGAGCGCAAAGCCTACTGTCTTTGTCTGACTACCCCGCGCTTAAAGCACGCGCTGCACTGCTCTACGCCGGCCTAGCTTATCATCAGAAAGAAAATGAAAATGTCTTAAAGCACGCTAATGAAGCACTGCAACTCAGCCATTCTCTAAAGCAAACTTCGATTGAACAACAGGCATATCAATTGTTGGCTTTAGGCTATGAGCAAAAAGGCAATTATCAGCTCGCACTAGAAAATATCAAACTGGCTAATTCACTGCGCATCTATCAGCAGGAGCAATTAAATCAAATTAGTGAAGATGCTTTTCGCCAGCAAAAGCAATTCGTCGAGCAGGGACTCCACTATGAGACCCAGAAAATAGATCTCAAAAAATCAATCACGGATCAGGAAAAGTTTCAAAAAGTAGCCTTTGGGCTTTTTTGTATCGTTGCCGTAATACTTCTTGTGACTACGCGACTGTTTTTTGTCAATAGACGCATGAAGGTGGAATTATTGGAGCTCAATGAGACCTTGTTTACTCACGCTCGATCCGGGTTACCAAACCTTCGTTTACTGAATGCCAATTTACCTAATTCTCTACAACGAACCCAACGTAACTTTGAACAATGGCAAGTGGGTGAGCTTATTAATGAACCACTCAGTGACCGCTTACGGTTTGTCATGATTGATGTCCCCTTCCTACGCAATATGTATCTTCAAAATGGCTATAAAGCGGGGCTTGAGCTAGAACGAGCGTTTGGTGAATTCATACGAAGTAAAATAGACCACCCTGCTCGTATCTATCACTTCTCAGATGCAAACTTGTTGTACATAGAGCCCAGCATCAAGCCTCGCACGGCGGAAAGCCTGTTTGATGAAATACAAAGCTGGGTAAGTGAATTTGAACCGGACCGAAAAATTAACCGTATCGTTCGAGTAGGCATGGCAAATTATCCGTTCTTACCACGAGCCTATACTGCGATTAACGACAAAGAACTGCTCGATATTTTGCTGGTTTCAACGCATATGGCGAGGGATATCAGCATGCAGGAAAATAAAAGTCATTGGGTTTATCTCAAAGCCATTGATAATGCACCAGCAGCAAGCCTTGCAACTGGTGACATAAGAAATGCCTGCAAGCTAGCGATTAGGCAGGGGCTAATAAAAGTGCATTCTTCCTCTCAGAATGAGGACGGCTTCAAAAAAATACTCACTGACGGGTAAAAAAACAGCAGTTAAACAGAAGACTAGGTGACGTTGAGATGTTTTTTGTTATTATCATTTAATGCATCAATAACAATACAACTGATTAGTTTTTCTAGAATTTATGGGCCTATCTGAAAGTGATACATTAGAGCAACTCCATCTGTTAAAAGTACAGCTGGAACAGTTACGTCTTGCTCAAAGAGATGCATCTCTTAAAAGCCGACGAGAGCAAACCGTACTTAAGCGGTTTATCTCTACGCTCAGCCGTGCCCATATTGGTTCTCATCCTCGTATTGATGAAAAACTAGTCGAGCTTCGTCACGAGTTAGAACACAACGCCGACATCAGTAGCCTGATCCCTCGCTTTGCCATTTTAGAGCGCCTTATTGCTCAAAAATCTGCTGCGGTAGAGAAACAAAATACCTCTTTGGACGAACAGTTACGTCGCAGCGGTGAAACGCTGCAGCGAGTTTCTGGTCTACCCGCACAGATCAAGCGCGATTTGCGGGTTGTTCTTACCTACAGTGACAAGCACAGCTTCAAAAAAACCGACAATGCCATCAAGCTCCTAAGTATCTATGAGCGCGCGGTAAAAATAATCTCATCAAACAGCGCTCTGACCTCAAAAGAGCAAGAGATAAAACCGCACAACCAGCATCTACTTATCGGCTTAAATGAGGAGCTACAGAACCTCATTACGGAACTCGACTTTGAAGGTGAATCAGGAGAGCAACTGCTCGAAGTCCGCAGTAAATTGTTAATGGAATTGTCCGGCGATACCCTGCTAGAGCTCACCTTGAGCGTGCTACGTTTAGTTATCGATGCAACAAACTATGAAAGAAAAACATCAGAACAATTTTTAGAGCAAGTTAATGTTTCTCTTGCTAACTCGCTAAAAAATGGCAGTCAAAACTTAGACCAAAACCAAGTTTACTTTGAACAAAGACAACAAATACACCAAGAACTTGGTTCACTAGTGACCAGCAGTCAGTCGACAATGAGTAAAAGTCAGGATCTAGAAACCGTAAAACGGGCAATGGAACCTGTGTTAACGCAATTGGCATCATTGACGGAGCGTTTACAGCATGCGGAAGTAAGAGAGCAAGTCTTACTAGATCGGATGCAACACAATAATAATCAATTGGAAAGCCTATTTGATGTGACGCAAGATTATCGTCGCAGGCTAGAAGATCAATCTAAACGACTTCTTACCGACCCTCTAACCAAAGTTTACAACCGTGCCGCTTTGCTAGATAAACTCGAACTAGAGTATCGTCGATGGTTGAAAAATCAGCACTCTTTGCGTCTTGTGATTCTTGATATCGACAAATTTAAAAGTATTAACCACAATTTTGGCTATAGTGCTGGAGACAAAGCACTAAAGATTATCGCAAAAACCATTGCGAATACTGTGGCGAATACTGACACAGTGGCTCGTTTTGCTGGGGAAGAATTCATGTTAATCATGCCAGAGCAAAACGACGCGTATTGCCAGAAAATAATTCAAGAAATTCAGTCTAAAATTAGTAGCTTACCATTTAAATTCAAAGAGCAACTCATTACCATTACCTTGTCTGCAGCGAGCACTGAGTTCCATCAGAACGACACCCCAGACGAAGTTCTCGAGCGCCTAAACCAAATCTTAGTACAAACCAAAAAACTGGGGCCAAACCAGTTTGCATGGAAGGCGTAGTCCACTGTCATTGATAAATAGTGATAGAAAGTTACCTTATATTTGCTAGTCTAATAACTAACCTATGTCGTTAAGTATTAACGAGTTGTGGTTTATAACAATACTAATTATGGCTAATGCATTGCCCTCCCTTACATTCAGTACCGCACCTATCCATGTACTGTCTCTTCGCCTTGGTTGGCAATCGCTTTTGGTTCTAGACAAAGGAAATGCCTATGATCACTCATATCAGTCCTGCTGGCAGCATGGACCTTCTTTCTCAGCTTGAAGTTGAGCGCCTTAAAAAAACCGCCTCCAGTGACCTCTACCAGCTCTATCGAAATTGTACGCTTGCGGTACTTAATTCTGGGAGCCACACGGACAACTCAAAAGAGCTACTGGACAAACATCTCTCCTTTGACGTCAATGTCATGCGACGTGAGCGTGGCATCAAGCTAGAGTTGGCTAACCCCCCCGAGCACGCATTTGTTGATGGGCAAATTATTAAAGGGATTCAAGAGCACCTATTTGCGGTGTTACGCGACATTGTCTACGTTAATATGCACCTTGCTGATAGCCAACGCCTTAATCTCACCAATTCCACTCATATCACCAACCTAGTGTTTGGTATTTTACGTAACGCTCGAGCACTGACTCCCGGCATTGAGCCTAACCTCATTGTGTGTTGGGGGGGACACTCTATCAACCCAACCGAATATCAATATACCCGAGAAGTCGGCAATGAATTGGGGCTCCGAGAACTCAATATTTGTACCGGCTGTGGACCCGGTGCAATGGAAGGACCAATGAAAGGCGCGGCCATTGGTCACGCAAAGCAACGCTACACAGAAAAACGCTACTTAGGGCTAACCGAACCTTCTATCATCGCCGCAGAGCCACCGAACCCAATCGTGAACGAGCTGGTCATCATGCCAGATATAGAAAAACGTTTGGAAGCATTCGTACGCATGGCACACGGCATTATCATCTTCCCTGGAGGACCAGGAACCGCTGAAGAGCTACTCTATATTCTGGGGATCATGATGCACCCTGACAATGCCGAACAGCCGCTACCTATTGTGCTGACTGGACCAAAAGAAAGTGAAGCCTATTTTCGCTCTATTGATGAGTTTGTTCGAGATACATTGGGTGAAGAAGCACAAAAGCACTACCAAATTATTATTGATGACCCTGCACAAGCGGCCAGAGTCATGAAAAATGCCATGCCTGATGTCCGTGAGCATCGTAAGAAAAATGGCGATGCATACAGCTACAATTGGTCGTTACATATTGAGCCTGAGTTTCAACTCCCGTTTGACCCAACACATGACAATATGGCGGGATTAGACTTACACCTTAATCAACGACCCGAAAACCTCGCAGCAGCGCTTAGGCAAGCATTTTCGGGGATTGTTGCAGGCAATGTTAAGGCAGAAGGCATTCTAGAAATAGAAAAGCACGGACCATTCTTAATTGATGGCGACATAGCCCTCATGACAAAAATGGACAAACTGCTAGGTGATTTCGTTCAGCAACAACGGATGAAACTTCCTGGTTCCGAATATATCCCTTGTTACAAGATAGCTAATCGCGAATAAAAGTCTGAAACTACTCGAGAGATTCATTACAATAAGGCCACGTTATTCTGTGGTCTTTTTTTATGTCTATTCATCTTGTTATCATTGATGCACTTAATCTTCTTCGACGAGTGCATGCCGTACAACCAGACCCAGAAGATATTGATCGCACTATCCTCACGACAACCCGCACGCTAAAGCGAATCATCAAAGAATCTGAGCCGACTCATATTATTGCGGTTTTTGATCACCATGACCAAGATCGCGGTTGGCGAGCGGAAATTCTTCCTGAATATAAGCAAAACCGCAAACCCATGCCTGAACAGCTCTATTTAGGGCTAGAAAAAGTTCAAGATGCTTGGTGGCAGCTGGGGATTGATTCACTACTGTCCGAGGGCGATGAAGCGGACGACTTGGTCGCAACCCTAGCAGTTAAGGTTGCAAGTCATGGCGAAAAGGTCACTATCATCTCAACAGATAAAGGCTATTGTCAGCTGTTATCACCGACACTACAGATCCGAGACTATTTCCAACATCGTTGGCTTGATGCCCCCTTCATCGAGGCTGAATTTGGCGTTAAACCCGCGCAGCTTGCCGACTATTGGGGATTAACAGGCGTAAGTTCCTCACAAGTGTCAGGCGTTCCAGGAGTGGGCCCTAAAGCTGCCAAAGAGATCCTGACGCAATATGACAGTATTGAAGCTGCGTTTTTAGGTGAAGAGTTACCCAAAAAATATCGTAAGAAGCTGGACGAGCACATCGACATTGCACGCAAGTGTAAACAGATCTCGTCATTAAAAACCGACATAGAGCTAGGCTTTAACTTGCAAGATATTCGCTTCGAAGAGGAAAAGGAATAGAAGGGTAGGTACCGACAAACAAGACCCTTGGCTCCTATAAACATATAGTCTAAAACATATCGTCTAGGAGCCGAGAATCTTATCAGTATTAATGCGGTGAGATATTCGATAACACTTGAATATGTACCGTGATTTCTTCGCGGTCATGATACAAATGCTTCGCTTGAAGCGTAAACTTCACCTTATTTTCTATTAAAAAGATTTTCAGGTTTTCAATATCCTGAAGTACTTCGTCATAGCGGCCTTTCATTGGCAACTTAAGGTTGAAAATCGTCTCTTTAGCCCAGCCTTTGATTAACCATTCACCCATAAGTTGTGCTACACGTGAAGGCTTTTCAATCATATCGCAAACCAACCACGTCACATTCTTACGAGGAGGCTCAAATTTAAAGCCATCCGCTTGATGGTGTTTCACTTGCCCTGTATCCATTAGGCTATCTGCCATCATGCCATTATCAATCGCATGAACAAACATAGAGCGACGCACTAACTGATAAGTCCAGCCGCCAGGACAAGCACCTAAATCAACCCCCCACATGCCAGAAGCAAGACGCGTATCCCATTCTTCTTTTGGAATGAATACATGGAAGGCTTCTTCCAATTTCAGCGTTGAACGGCTCGGTGCATCCGCTGGAAACTTGAGTCTAGGGATGCCCATAAAGAACGCAGAGTTATTGACAGGTAGTGAGTAACCAATGTAACAGTGGCCAGGTTCAGTAAAGCAAATATGCAAAACCGGCTTCTTAGCGTTGTCTTTGTTGTAGAGTAATCCTTTGCCGCGCATTGCTTGACGCACTGGCACCGTGAATTTGCGGCAGAACTTTAATAGCTCTTTGGCTTCATTGGTGTCAGGTGTTTCGATGCGCAGGTCGCCACACATAGGCAAGCCATCTACCTGACTTAACGACTCGAGGATTGGCGAGATACGATCGTCAGATGGTAGTGATTCTAGCTCACTTGCAATAGCAAAAATCTGGCGGGCAAAGATCAGCGATTTAAAATCAATGTCGCGGACTAGTTTTGCTGCATCACCTTCTTGGTAGCATTCAAATAACACATATCCTGAGTTATTTTTTACTCTTGGAAAACCAAAGACCTCAAGCTGATTTGCTTTGTCTTGAATTTCACCAGCACACTCTTTTTCGAATCCAGAGCGGCAATATAGCATTAACTGTTTCACTGATTGACTCCATCTTTGGTCGTTTCGTCAGTCATCCGATACCCACCTAAGGCGAGAAAGCTCCACCCCAGCATGAACATCACACCACCTAAAGGAGTGATTGGTCCAAACCACTTCACTCCTGTCAGCGCTAGTGCATAAAGACTACCGCTGAAGAAAAGGATGCCGATGATAAAGCAAATCGCGGCACGATGAAACGCCTTTTGTGAATTAGCGTGTCCGGTATTAACGATGAGTAACGCACAAAGCAGCAATGCCAGTGTATGAAGAAATTGATACGTCACACCCGTTTGAAAAACATCCAGCAAATATGGTGCGAGTATCGCTTTTAAACCATGAGCAGCGAAGGCACCTAATGCCACACTTATTAAGCCAGACAACGCTGCTATCATAATAAATACACGGCTAGATTGACGTTGGCATTGCGTCATTGAACTAACAGACATCCGTGATTCCTTTGACAAATAATGCAAGCCGATCAACCGCCATTTGGCGGTTTTGACTTTCGGTAAAACCAGAGGATTTCCTTGGCTTTAAGCTATGGTCGCCGTCGGGGATAAATGTTACCGCGACGTCTTTTGATAACTCAAACTCGTCAAACTCTTCTCGCTTACCAAAAGTATCGCGCTCACCTTGCAAAATTAAACAAGGTTTGGCGATGGTGGCTAACTGCTCGCCTTTATAGTTCTCAGGTTTACCCGGTGGATGAAATGGGAATCCCAAACAAGCAACGGCTCTCACGCTACCATGCTCAGACAATAGCGACGCCATTCGCCCTCCCATCGACTTACCTCCAATGACAATCTGATTATCACCAGCGATATGTTCAATCACTTCCGTCATCGCGGCTAATAACTTGGGAGCACGATCAGGTGGACGCTTCTTACCATCTTCGGCTCGCTTAACCATATACGGGAAGTTAAAGCGCACGACTCTGATCTCCTTCGCTGCGAGTCGACTCGCGACATCTTGCATGAATTCATGATCCATTCCTGCGCCCGCGCCATGAGCAAACAAAAATATCGGAGCACCTTCTGGTCCATCAAAAATAAGATTATCCATCAAACAATACTTCCTGTTCTTTTTGCGCTTTCGCTAACATCCAATCTCGGAATGTTGCAATACGCCCCATATCCGCTTGTTTTTCATGACAAACAACGTAGAAAGCATTTTTGCTAACGAGAACTTCATCAAACGGTGCAATCAAACGCCCAGCATCTAACTCCGGTTGTGCCAATACGTTATTACCTAACGCGATACCTTGCCCATGAGCTGCGGCTTGCAACACCATCGTAGAATGACTAAAGATTGGACCATGGTTAACATTGACGCCATCCAATTCATTTTGCTTAGTAAATTGTTTCCAATCTTTACGCGACGTGTCATGCAACAAGGTATGTTTCGATAGATCAGCTAAGGTATCCAATGGTTTTGTTCCGAGCAGCAATGCCGGGGCACACAGAGGAACCAAAAACTCTTGGTATAATTTGTCCGCGCGTAGACCCGACCAATTACCACGACCATAGTAAATAGCCACATCCACATCATCGGTTAATGAGCCCTCATCCATATCAACCGCTTTAATGCGCACGTCAATATCTGGTTCTTGTTCATTAAAATCGGCAAGGCGTGGGACCAACCATTGAATGGCGAAACTAGGCGGTAAACTAATCGTCAATGCGCCTTTCTCACTGCGCTCAAGCACTTTGTCAGTCGCTTCCGACAAGGCGGTGAAGATATCTTTGATATCAAGAAAGTAGCTTTGCCCTTCTTCCGTTAATAGCAGTGAACGATTCCGGCGTCGGAATAACTTTAACCCTAAAAATTCTTCAAGCGCTTTGATCTGGTGACTCACCGCAGCTTGGGTAACAAAGAGCTCTTCCGCTGCTCGAGTAAAGCTTAAATGTCGTGCGGCGGCTTCAAAAACTTTCAGTGAGTTTAGTGGGGGTAAACGTCTAGACATAGAGCACTCTCAAATGCATTAGTTTTTTTTATCTGAAACATTATAATTTGTCCATTGCCGAACAGCCAGAGAAATTCTATATTTCATCCCGCAAACGCGAGTCTGAACGGCTTGGTTCTCTCTAGAATCAATTGACTTGCGCTTGCGATGTTGTGTTTGCAATCTCGATTTTCGAGTTCGGTAGATTCTACCACCATGCTTTGATTAGTTATCCCCTATTCGAAGTGTGTACTTCCTGTATTTTGACCTGTCTGTCAAATTTTATACACCGCCTTTATGGCGGTGTTTTTTTTGCCTAAAATTTGCCACTTACGAATCTGCATAAAAAAAACGGTCACAAAATGTGACCGTTTTTATAAAGAACAAGATAGCTGAGCTAATCGTTAATTAGAGTCCTGCGTTAGCAAAAACTTGGTTAACTATCTCTTGGGCTTCTGCTTCAATAAGTTTAAGGTGCGCTTCACCCTTAAAACTTTCACAGTAAATTTTATAGATATCTTCAGTCCCAGATGGACGAGCTGCAAACCAACCATTTTCAGTGGTCACTTTAAGACCACCGATAGCAGCACCATTACCCGGAGCATGCGTTAAACGTGCCGTAATCGCATCTCCCGCTAAGGTCTCAGCAGATACCATGTCTGGAGAAAGTTTCTTCAAGACATTTTTTTGCTCAGTGTTCGCCACCGCTTGAATACGGTTATATTGTGATTCACCGTGCTTAGCAGCAAGCGCTTCATAATATTCTTGCGGATTTTTACCCGTCACCGCAGTAATTTCAGCGGCAAGCAAACATAAAATAATGCCGTCTTTATCCGTTGACCATGGTGTGCCATCTTTACGTAGGAACGAAGCGCCAGCGCTTTCTTCACCACCAAAGCCAAACTCACCGTTATACAGTCCATCAACGAACCATTTAAAGCCAACAGGAACTTCACATAATGTGCGACCAAGATCGGCAACAACGCGATCAATCAACGCACTTGAAACCAAAGTTTTACCCACGGCAACATCGGCGCGCCATTGCGTACGGTGGCGGTAAAGATAATCAATACAAACCGCAAGGTAATGATTCGGATTCATTAAGCCTTTTGGTGTCACGATACCGTGGCGATCGTAATCAGGATCATTACCAAACGCGAGGTCGTAATCGTCTTTCAGTGCCAATAGACCCGCCATCGCGTACGGCGAGGAACAATCCATACGAACCACACCATCTTTGTCGAGTGACATAAATTGGAAAGAAGGATCAATCGCTTCACTAACTAAAGTAAGATCAAGGTTGAACGTCTTAGCGATCTGGCGCCAGTATTCGATACCAGATCCACCTAGTGGATCGACACCAATTTTTAGCTTAGCTTTTTGAATCGCTTCAATATCAATGACATTGACTAGATCATCGATATACGGCTGAACTAAATCACGTGACTCGACGAGTTCAGATTTCAATGCTGTTGCAATAGGAAGACGTTTGACATCTTTTAGCTCTGCAGCAATGATTTCATTGGCACGGTCTTCAATCGCCTGAGTCAGCTCAGCTTCAGCAGGACCGCCATGCGTCGGGTTGTACTTAATGCCGCCATCTTGTGGTGGATTGTGCGATGGTGTAATAACAATACCATCAGCCTTGGCGTCATTGACAAGATTATGAGTCAAAATAGCGTGAGAAACGCCCGGAGTTGGTGTGTAACCGCCGTCTTCCTGAATAACAACATGCACACCATTAGCAACCAAGACTTCTACCACATTGGCAAAAGCCGGCTCAGATAGCGCATGAGTGTCTTTACCAATAAATAGCGGCCCCGTTGTACCATGCTGTGCACGAACTTCAGCAACAGCCTGTGAAATCGCTAAAATATGATTTTCGTTAAATGTCGCTTTATCGGCACTGCCACGGTGACCAGAGGTACCAAACTGAACACGATGCGCTAAGTTCTGTGGTTCTGGCTGAACGAGAAAATAATTCGATACTAACGCGGGGATGTTGCACAAATCTTCTTGCTGAGCCTTCTGGCCCGCTCGAGGATGGATAGCCATAACAGACGTCCTTATAATATTAAGCCTAAAAAAAACAAAAAAAAACCTCATAATGTCCGCCAGTTGTCGGTCGCTATGAGGTTTAAATCGAAACTCTAAATCGAAGTCGTCACTTTCTCGACGATATCGGCAGGCAATCCCATTACGGTCATCACCTGCTCGACCATTTGCCGCTTGCGACTAGTATTGGTATTGGTTATAACCCACAGCGGCGTATTAGGAATGGCTTTTGGTTTTGTTGTTGTGCCACTCTCTAGTAACGTATTTTCATTATCGGCGAAATATACTCGCTTACGACCTTTCACTTGTGTCGCTTCAGAAAAGCCTTCTGGGTTTAAGCGATGAAGGGTTGATAACACCAACATAAATCTATCGATCGCTTTCTTTAACCCTGCAAATTCGTCAGAGATAAGCAAAGTGCGCATTTCTTTAACAAAATCAACCTGTTCTACTTTTGGCGCTTCTTTGCTGACAACGATAGTTTTAGCGGCGGCCGGTTTCTGTTCCGTTTTAGACGCATCAACATTGAGCAGTCGCCTCAAAATATCAGAAGCACTCTCACCAATGTGGTGGGTTTGACTGGCAATGTAACGGTATAGATCCTCATCAACCTCAATTGTTTTCATTCGCTTTTCACAATCTCTATGTTTAAACTCTGGATGATTATAACGAGTTCCGCCGTGAACCTCTACGATAAACGCATCACGAATAACAGAAAAATGTCATCATTATTAAACTATAAAAGAGAAGGGAGTGGCCAACCCGTCGTATTAATTCATGGCCTGTTTGGCGACCTTAACAACTTAGGGGTGCTTGCTCGCGACTTAAAACAAGACTTTGACGTCATCAGCATAGACCTGAGAAATCATGGCAAGTCCTTTCATAGCGGCGATCACAGCTACCCTATGATGGCAAAAGATGTCAGTACTCTCCTTGAGTCACTCAACATCACATCGCCCGTTATTATCGGCCATTCTATGGGTGGGAAAGTCGCCATGGCGCTTTGTGAGCACTGTCCAATAGCGAAATTGGTTGTCCTCGACATGTCTCCGGTAAAATATCATACGCGACGTCATGATAACGTTTTAGCAGGCCTTGATGCCGTGCTATCAACAAAACCGACCACCCGTAGCGAAGCCATGCAACAATTAGCGCAGCATGTGGAAATGGAGGGCGTGCGCCAATTTTTGGGTAAATCGCTCTACAAAGTTGAGGATTATTTAACGTGGCGATTTAACGTCCAATCCCTTAAAGCCAACTATCTGAATATTCTTGATTGGCAACCCATCGCGAAAACGGACGTGCCTGTTCTCTTTATTAAAGGGGGTGACTCCGATTACCTGACCGCAGAGCACCAACCTTTCATTCAACAACAGTTTTCTCACCCCAAAGCGCATGTGATCGCGAAAACAGGGCACTGGTTACATGCTGAGAAGCCCACGGAAGTACTACGTGCGATCCGTAAATTCATTTAATTTAGACATCAAACGAATGCTTGTTGACCAGCGTGGATTAACTTTACCTTTTAACAGTGGTATAGTTTCGCGCAAGCATATTGGCATAAAGGAATAGCATGCTTTACGACTACATAGACAAGTTGGAATCTATTGGATTAGATCTATTGTTTGCGTCGATTTTCTTTTTAATCGGCATGGCAATAAAAGACGTTCTCAAGCAAGGCAACGTCCCAACGTTTGGTCGCCGTATTGTATGGCTAGTGCTCTTTCTAGGTTGTGCTGGATTCATTGCCAAAGGCATAATTCAACTCAGCTGGGAAGGCTCAGGGATTAGTTAACTATCCCCCACTTCTTTAGTCAAAAACAGACAATGAAAAGGTACTGAATCTATGGCAAGTGTAGGTCTATTCTTTGGTAGTGATACTGGTAATACAGAAGCTATTGCAAAGATGATCCAAAAACAATTGGGTAAACAGCTCATTCACGTTCAAGACATCGCGAAGAGCAGTAAAGAAGATATCGACAACTTCGACTTACTTCTTCTTGGTATCCCAACTTGGTATTACGGCGAAGCTCAAGCTGATTGGGATGACTTCTTCCCTGAACTTGAAGGCATCGACTTCTCAACGAAGCTTGTGGCTATTTTTGGCTGTGGTGATCAAGAGGATTACGCTGAGTACTTCTGCGATGCTATGGGTACAGTACGCGACATCGTTGAAGCAAAAGGCGGCACCGTTATTGGTCACACTTCAACAGATGGTTATGAATTTGAAGCTTCAAAAGCGCTTGTTGAAGGCGACGATTCGCAGTTTGTTGGTCTTTGTATTGATGAAGACCGTCAGCCAGAACTGACTGACGAACGCGTATCAACGTGGACGAAACAGCTCTATGAAGAGATGTGTCTTGCAGAGCTAGAAGATTAACGTTTAAAAAGCCTCCTTTAAAGGAGGCTTTTTATTTACGTCACCGTCATCTCTTCATCAGCATTCTCCGATGAGCGATATTTAGGTTTTTTTCGGATATACAACTTTCTTTGAATCGTCGCCACCACATCGCCAGTGTCATCTTTAATGTGAGTTATAAATTCCGGAAAGCATTTTTCACCACACGCTGTCTTTTCAGCAATCTCATCTAACATACCTTGTGTCACAACAAACTCGGCTTCCAAGCATGAAAACCCAGGTTTGATAAAGTTAATGCTCGCTTCTTTATCCCATACGTAATACTGCTCACGTAAAATGCCCATTAACATCAGTGAGTAGATCGGATCCGTCATGGAAAAGATGCTCCCCCCAAACTGAGAGCGATTAGCATTTTTATTCCACCACCGCAGTTTCAAACGCACCTTTACCGTTCGAAAGTCCTCACTAATGTCTAAAATTTTAATTCCTGCGCCCCAAAAAGGCGGCCATATATTCAAAGCAAACTTAACGTTGTTAGGCTTGTATATCTTGGCCAATCGTTTATCCATATTCAGTAACCACATCCATCGGCAATTTAGTTTCACATGTAAACAAATTGTAACTGGTCAGATGTGTATGTAAAGTGACCGAGTTCGAGTTCTATGCTATTAGTAAGTAACCCCTTGAACTTCGTGGTTTATTGTTAAGCCTTAGTACCCTATAATGAACACAGATTATTGACATCTGTTTATTGCTGCAGATCATCACAGGAAAGTATATGTCAGACAATAACAAAGCACTTAAAGATGCCGGCCTTAAAGTCACACTGCCTAGACTAAAGATTCTAGAAGTATTACAAAAGCCTGAATATCAGCATATTAGCGCTGAGGATTTGTACAAAAAACTCATTGATTTGGGTGAAGAAATTGGATTGGCCACCGTTTATCGTGTCCTTAACCAATTCGACGATGCAGGTATCGTGACTCGTCACCACTTTGAAGGTGGTAAGTCCGTTTTTGAATTATCCACCCAACATCACCATGACCACCTAGTTTGTTTAGATTGTGGTGAAGTGATTGAATTCTCTGATGACATGATTGAAACTCGCCAAAAGGAAATTGCGGCAAGATACAATATTGAATTGACCAACCATAGCCTATATCTGTACGGCAAATGCATTGGTGGTGCTTGTAAAGATAACCCTAAAGCTCACAAACCAAGCTAGCACTAACTCAAGATCGTAATAAAAAAAACCAGCTCATGAGCTGGTTTTTTTATGCCTAAAGAACCTAACATTAGGATCTTTAGGCCCCGTTTAAACGGCAGTATTAGTTTGTTTCGATTTTAGCCCAAGTATCACGCAGTCCTACCGTGCGATTAAACACGAGAGCGTCTTGCTGTGAGTCTTTGCTATCAATACAGAAGTATCCTGTACGCTCAAACTGATAACCCTGTTCTGCCGTCGCTGTTGCTAAACTTGGCTCGACAAAACCGTTTAACACGACTAATGACTCTGGGTTAATTGCCGCAGCAAAATCATCTTCCGCCGCTGGATTAGCAACCGTGAATAAACGATCATAAAGACGAATCTGAGCAGGTAAGCCTTTATCAGCCGATACCCAATGAATAACGCCTTTTACTTTGCGACCATCCGCTGGGTTTTTACCCAATGTCTCATCGTCGTAGCTACAGAAAATAGTCGTAATATTACCTTCGGCATCTTTCTCAATGCGTTCAGCTTTAATCACATAAGCGCCACGTAAGCGAACTTCTTTGCCAAGCACTAAACGTTTATATTTTTTGTTTGCTTCTTCACGGAAGTCATCACGCTCAATCCATAACTCACGAGTAAATGGAACTTCACGGCTACCCATCTCTGGTTTATTTGGATGATTCGCAATATTCAGTGTTTCCGATGCGTCAGCAGCAAAGTTCTCAATGATTACTTTTACTGGCTCCAACACAGACATGGCACGAGGCGCGTTTTCATTCAGGTCATCACGGATACAAGACTCAAGTGAACCAAATTCAATCATGTTCTCTTGCTTAGTGACGCCAATACGCTTACAAAACTCACGGATAGACGCAGGAGTAAAGCCACGGCGACGAAGACCAGAGATCGTCGGCATACGTGGGTCATCCCAACCATTCACTAAGTTTTCAGACACCAGCTGGCTGAGTTTACGCTTAGACATCACCGTATACTCAAGATTCAGACGGCTAAACTCATACTGATGAGGCTGACAATCAATTGTGATGTTTTCTAAAACCCAGTCGTACAAGCGACGGTTGTCTTGGAATTCCAGTGTACACAATGAGTGGGTGATTCCCTCAAGCGCATCAGAGATACAGTGTGTAAAATCGTACATCGGATAGATGCACCACTTGTTACCTGTTTGATGATGCTCGGCAAAACGCACACGGTATAACACCGGATCACGCATCACCATAAATGATGAACCCATGTCAATTTTGGCACGTAAACACGCTTTACCTTCAGCAAAGTCACCGGCGCGCATCTTTTCAAATAGCGCAAGGTTCTCTTCAGCGCTGCGATCGCGATACGGACTTGCTTTACCCGGTGCCGTTAATGAACCACGGTATTCACGGATTTGCTCTGGACTTAGCTCATCAACATATGCCAAGCCTTTGTTAATTAGCTCAACAGCATAGTCATATAGCTTATCGAAGTAGTTCGATGAATAACAAATGTCACCAGACCAATCAAAGCCTAACCAGCTCACATCACTCTTGATCGATTCAACGTATTCAACGTCTTCTTTTTCAGGGTTCGTATCATCAAAACGTAAGTTACATTGGCCTTGATAGTCCTGAGCAATACCGAAGTTCAAACAAATAGATTTCGCGTGACCGATGTGCAGGTAACCATTCGGTTCCGGCGGAAAACGAGTATGCACGCTAGTATGTTTGCCATCGGCTAAATCTTTATCAATGATTTGGCGGATAAAGTTCGATGGACGAGCCTCAGCTTCACTCATCTATAACACCTCTATGGTTTAGTATTGTCAGATTGTATAGGCTCCAATGATCCACAATTCTTCGGAAAACCACAACAATAACTCGCACTTTATAGGGATTATTTTCACTTATCGCTTAGCTCAATGCGAATCTTATCAGCCTAAACAAAAAAAACCTCTCCGAAGAGAGGTTTTTTAACTTATGTGTTTAAGACCGATGTTCTTAATACTTAAGCTTTTTAAGACTTAAACAACTTAGTTAGGTTTTAGCCTAAGGAAGTTTAACATCCGATAGGTCTTCGCCAGCGCCGATTGCTTTCATTTCGCCAGCAACGATTTCCGCTAGAGGACCTAAGATAACTTGTAGGTTATTTTCACCTAGCTTAACTACGCCTTTCGCGCCAAGTTTCTTAAGTACAACTTCATCCGCTACTGAACGGTCTTTTAGAGTAAGACGTAAACGAGTGATACATGCATCGATAGACGTTAGGTTGTCGTGACCACCCAGCGCTTTTAGGTATTGACGAGCTAGGTCACCTTTAGGTGCATCACCAGCTACTGCAGGTGTAGCTTCATCATCATCTTCACGACCTGGCGACTTCAAGTTGAAAGCGCGGATTGCGAAGCTGAAAGTGAAGAAGTAAAGCGCACCAAAGCCTAAACCGATAAGTAGTAGTACGAATGGTTTAGTCGCTAGACCCCAGTTCAATACGAAGTCAATAAGACCTGCAGAGAAACCAAAGCCGTGTAGTGTGCCGAACATGTTAGCAACGACTAGAGACAGACCAGTGAACACGGCGTGCATTGCGTATAGAGCAGGCGCTAGGAACACGAACATAAACTCTAGAGGCTCTGTGATACCTGTTAGGAATGAACAGAATGCTACTGAGAACAGTGCGCCACCAACTTGGCTACGTTTTTCAGCAGGTGCCGCTAGGTACATTGCAAGTGCAGCACCAGGCAGACCAAACATCATGACTGGGAAGAAGCCGTTCATGAATACGCCAGCGCCTTTATCGCCGCCGAAGTAACGGTGAAGATCACCAGACTTAACAGTTTCCGTCACTTCTTTCACTGTCGCCGTGATTTCAGGTGTTACTGAGTTAGCAAATTCAAATGTATGTGTTTGACCAGCAACTAGAGTCTTAGCAAGAGCAGGGTCAACACAAAGTTGTTGAATAGCAGGAAGCGCTTGACCAGCAGCTTGTGCGCCAGATACTAGAATTTCTTGACATGTACCCATACCGAACCAGAAGTATGAGTTAAGAACATGGTGAAGACCTACAGGAATAAGAGCACGGTTAAGTGTACCGTAAACGAATTGACCAACAGCACCAGACGTTGATACTGCGTGTGCTAATGCGTCTAGGCCAGATTGAATACTAGGCCAAATCACACCAGAAAGCGCACCCGCAACTAGAGCGAATAGACCCGCCATAATTGGTACCAGACGCTTACCAGAGAAGAATGCCAACCATTCAGGCAAACGCGTTGTGCTGAATGCGTTGTAAGAGTGACCTGCGATGATACCTGCGAAGATACCGCCGAAGAAAGACATGTTAACGTCTGCGTTAATTGTCGTTGCTGTCGCCGTTAGAACAAAGTAAGCCACTGCACCAGCAAGACCTGCCGCACCGTTGCCATCTTTAGAAAGACCGATCGCAATACCCAAACCGAATAGTAAAGGTAGCTCACCAAAGATTGCGCCACCTGCTTGTGCCATAAACGGGATGTCTAAAAGGTCAGGCTGACCCAAACGAAGTAGTAGTGCTGCGATTGGAAGCGTCGCAATTGGGAGCATCAACGCCTTCCCGAGCTTCTGTGCATATCCTAGTATATTCACCGTGTGTTCCCCCTATAGGAATTTAGAATTTTGGACGACTTATTTTAGCCGTTCAATTTAGTCCTACCCAGTTTATGAAATTAATTTTGCTCCGCAAATTAAAACCTCCCTAATTGTGATCATAATCACCAGTTTTCACCAAAACAGAGGCTTTTTGCTAGCGAGATCATAAAACTTATTTTATCATACGAAAAAATGGTGAGATATCGTTAGGATTTCACTCACGGGAGTAGCCTCGTACACTGAAATTTTGCGACGGATATCAAGCTCGATTGGCTTATTCGCCACTAGAAATAACAATAAATCTCATTAATTCATTACGTTACTATAATATTTATATTAGTTAACGGCTTGCTAAGTAATTAACCAAACTCATTGCTAAGTGGTACAAAGTAAGTTCTTTCTACTATCATGTACAACAGCAGTTTAAGCATTAGTAATGGGGTAAACCGAATTAAAAACACAAGGATTCGCTAACGATGTATGCATTAACCAATTGTAAGGTCTTCACGGGTAGTGATGTTCTCAATAATCATGCTGTTGTTATCAACGGTGAACAAATTGAAGCAGTTTTACCCATTACAGAACTGTCGGCGTCGATAGAACGTATCGACCTAAACGGTGCAAATGTCAGCCCAGGATTTATCGACTTACAATTGAATGGTTGTGGTGGCGTCATGCTCAATGAT
The DNA here is from genome assembly GCF_023634655.1 of Vibrio methylphosphonaticus. Classification (GTDB taxonomy): domain Bacteria; phylum Pseudomonadota; class Gammaproteobacteria; order Enterobacterales; family Vibrionaceae; genus Vibrio; species Vibrio methylphosphonaticus. The sequence continues at coordinate 194,221 of NZ_JAMKMS010000001.1, forward strand.
GAAATTACCGCTGAAACAATCCATACGATGCATCGCGCTAACCTTAAATCAGGCTGTACTAGCTTCTTGCCAACACTGATCACGTCTTCTGATGAAGATATGCGTCAAGCATTAGAAGCCGCTCGTACGTACCAAGACCAGTACCAAAACCACTCCTTAGGACTTCATTTAGAAGGTCCATACTTAAACGTGGCAAAAAAGGGCATTCACAGCGTTGACTTTATTCGTCAATCGGATGACTCCATGATCGACTTAATTTGTGAAAATAACGATCTGGTCGCAAAAGTCACGCTAGCTCCGGAACAAAATGCACCAGAACACATCGAAAAACTACATAAGGCCGGCATCGTTGTCTCCATTGGTCACACCAATGCGACTTATGCTGAAGCGCGTCAAGGGTTTGAGTCGGGTATTACCTTTGCCACTCACTTATTTAATGCCATGACGCCGATGACTGGCCGTGAGCCTGGTGTTGTGGGTGCGATCTACGATACACCAGATGTTTACGCCGGTATCATCGCCGATGGCTTCCACGTGGATTACGCAAATATTCGTATTGCGCATAAAGTGAAGGGAGAAAAGCTCGTATTAGTGACCGATGCCACAGCTCCAGCTGGTGCTGAGATGGATTACTTTATTTTTGTCGGTAAGAAAGTATATTACAAGGACGGTAAGTGCGTAGACGAAAATGGCACCCTCGGTGGCAGCGCACTTACCATGATTGAAGCGGTTCAAAATACAGTTGAACACGCTGGTATTGCTTTGGATGAAACGCTACGAATGGCAACGCTCTACCCTGCTAAAGCGATGGGACTAGATAACAAACTTGGTCGCATCAAAAAAGGCATGGTTGCGAACTTAGCCATCTTCGATAGAGATTTCAACGTCCAAGGCACAATTGTTAACGGACAATACGAGCACAATTAAGCATGAATGGCGGACAAATAGGTAACGTAGACTTAGTAAAACAACTTAATAGCGCAGCGGTGTACCGCTTGATTGACCGTCAAGGGCCTATCTCGCGCATTCAAGTTGCCGATGTGAGCCAATTGGCTCCAGCAAGCGTTACCAAAATCACCCGCCAGCTTTTAGAGCGCGGCCTCATTAAAGAGGTCGCTCAGCAAGCTTCGACAGGTGGACGACGCGCAATTTCACTGACCACCGAAGTCGCTCCGTTTCATTCTGTCGCAGTGAGACTTGGCCGTGATTATGTGCAGCTTTCGCTGTACAACTTAGGGGGGAATGAGCTCGCTTTTGTCCAAAAAGAGCTGCATTACGCCAATCAAACTGAATTAGCAAATGGCCTAATGGCAAACCTACATGCCTTCCTTAGTGACCAAGAGCGTCGAATTGATCAGTTAATTGCCATCGGTATTACGCTTCCAGGCCTTGTCAATCCTACTACTGGCGTTGTTGAATACATGCCAAATACCGACATCGATAAACTTGAGCTGGCCGATCTAATTCGCTCTCAGTTTAACGTCGAGTGTTTCGTTGGCAATGATGTAAGAGGTATGGCGTTAGCCGAACACTATTTTGGCTCTAGCCGAGATTGTCAGGACTCTATTCTGGTCAGTGTGCATCGCGGGACCGGCGCAGGTATCATAGTAAATGGACAAGTATTCCTAGGGTTCAATCGAAATGTCGGTGAGATTGGGCATATTCAAATTGATCCACTTGGCGAGCAATGCCAGTGCGGCAACTTTGGCTGTTTAGAGACCGTTGCAGCAAACCCAGCCATTGTACAGCGAGTAAAAAAGCTGATCGACCAAGGCTATGAATCTTCACTCTCACTCAAAGAAGACATCACAATAGAAGACGTGTGTACGCATGCTCTTAATGGTGACGAGCTCTCTAAACAAAGCTTAGTCCGCGTGGGCAACCAACTAGGTAAAGCCATCGCCATGACGGTGAATCTATTCAACCCACAAAAAATCATTATTGCTGGCGATATTACCATGGCGAAAGACATCGTCTTCCCTGCGATTCAGCGTAATGTCGAGAATCAATCTCTCACCACTTTCCACACGGGTCTTCCTATCGTCGCGTCAGAAATAGACAAACAGCCGACCATGGGCGCATTTGCCATGATCAAACGCGCTATGCTTAATGGTGTTCTGTTACAAAAATTGTTAGAAGATTGAGACCTTGTATCGAACCTATCAAATAATAGTTTGATATACTTTGAATAAATGGATGACCACACTTCGGTGTGGTCTTTTTTATAGGCAAAAATTCGTCGTACTTATGGAATTAATACTCGTTACCGTCGCCTTCTTAGCAGGCTTTCTTGCGTTAAAATGTCAACTGCCTCCTATGGTAGGCTTTTTACTCGCTGGATTTGTGCTCCATAGCTTTGGCTTTCAAACTTCAGATACTATTATCACTCTGGCCGATCTTGGTGTCACGTTGTTGCTCTTTACCATCGGGCTAAAGCTTGATGTAAAAACCCTACTTTCTAAAGAAATATGGGCTGGAGCCACCATACATAACCTACTGTCGACCTTCTTATTTGCATTATTATTGGTCGGATTGAAAGTACTTGGCGTTTCTAGCCTGGCGACGCTTGAGATAGAACAATTAATACTGCTCGGTTTCGCTCTGTCTTTTTCCAGCACCGTGTTTGCCGTTAAAACCTTACAAGAAAAAGGCGAGCTCAACGCCACGTATGGCACACTTGCGATTGGTATTCTTGTCATGCAAGATGTGTTCGCCGTGATTTTCTTAACCGCATCGACCGGTAAAATACCAGAATGGTATGCCCTCGCTTTATTTGCCCTGCCATTAGCACGACCTATCATGTTCAAATTACTCAATAAAGCTGGTCACGGTGAAATGCTAGTATTGAGTGGTATCTTTTTTGCGCTAGTAATGGGAGCAGGACTGTTCGAAATTGTTGGCATGAAGCCCGATCTAGGCGCGCTGATTCTAGGCATGTTGCTCGCGGCACACCCTAAAGCATCGGAGCTTTCAAAGTCACTATTTAACCTCAAAGAACTGTTCCTAGTTTGTTTCTTTCTTAACATTGGACTCTCCGATCAGCCGACCATTGAAGGCTTTATACTCGGTGTGCTGCTATTGTTTTTACTGCCACTCAAAGGCGCGCTGTATTTTGTTGTCATCAACGCCTTCAAATTCCGTGTCCGTACTAGCTTATTAACCACACTCACACTTTTTAACTTCAGCGAATTCGGTCTTATTGTTGGGGGACTCGCCTTTAAGTTAGGTTGGATATCCGGTGATATATTGGTGGCACTCGCTATCGCTGTGTCGTTGTCGTTTGTCATTTCAGCACCACTTAACCGTATCGGGCACTTGCTCTATTTGCGCTCTGCAAAATGGTTAAAGGAGCAGGCGGCTGAAAAAATAAATACACGTGACCAATTCATCAATCCAGGTGAGGCTCAGGTACTGATCCTAGGAATGGGAAGAATTGGTACCGGAGCTTATGACGAGCTATATGAACGATACGGCAAGGTAAGTCTAGGTGTTGAAGTTCGTGAAGATGCCGCTTTACAGCATCAAAAACAAGGACGCAACGTCATTGCTGGTGACGCAACCGATCCAGATTTTTGGGAGCGAATTCTCGATACTGCGCACGTCAAACTGGTCTTATTGGCCATGCCTCACCATTTAGGTAACCAAACTGCGCTATCGCTTTTGCAACAAACTAACTTTAATGGTCAAGTTGCTGCGATCGCAGCCTACCCGGATCAATTAGAGGAATTAGAAGCAAAAGGGGTGAATGCTGCCTTTAATATTTACAGTGAGGCGGGCAGCGGTTTTGCTCGTCATGTCTGCGAACAGCTCAACCCTTCATTAAAATAACCGATAGCTTTCTCTATAAGCGGGACTTCCGTTTATAGAGAAAGACGCAAAAACGCTCACCTCTCGCACAAGATATAGATAAAATTCACCAAAACAATAAAATAATTAAATAAATTACAACAATGCCTGCTATTTGTTATCTTTTTCGTTCGCTGCGGTTGCTTTTTTTTGAGCAGATGGCAAATTGGATTCAAGAGATTTAGATTAAAACAAAAAGGAAGTGTTATGTGTTCAATATTTGGCATTTTAGACATCAAGAGTGATGCAGCCGCCCTACGCCCAGTGGCGTTAGAAATGTCTAAAAAGCTTCGCCACCGTGGTCCCGATTGGTCCGGCATTTATTCATCGGATAAAGCCATCCTTGCCCATGAGCGTCTCGCTATTGTTGGTCTAAATAGTGGGGCTCAACCACTTTACAGCCAAGATAAAAAACACATCCTTGCCGTGAACGGTGAAATCTACAATCACAAAGAAATTCGTGCACGTTATGAAGACAAATATGACTTCCAAACGGACTCTGATTGCGAAGTTATTCTGGCTCTTTACCAAGAATTCGGCGCCGATCTACTTGAAGAACTCAACGGCATCTTCGCGTTTGTTCTTTATGATGAAGAAAAAGACCAGTACCTCGTGGGACGTGACCACATTGGTATTATCCCGCTATATCAAGGGTATGACGAACATGGTAACTACTATGTAGCGTCTGAAATGAAAGCTCTCGTTCCGGTTTGTAAAACGATCAGTGAGTTCCCTCCTGGTAGCTTTTATCGCTCACAAGATGCTGAACCTCAGCGTTATTACCTGCGTGACTGGAATGAGTATGCTGCCGTGCAAGGCAACTCAACCAGCAAAGCAGACCTAACCGAAGCATTGGAAGCGGCCGTTAAGCGCCAACTTATGACCGATGTACCTTATGGGGTGCTTCTCTCTGGTGGTCTGGATTCATCAATCACTTCAGCCGTTGCAAAACGTTTTGCTGCGATGCGAATTGAAGATGATGGTCAATCAGAAGCGTGGTGGCCACAATTACACTCATTTGCTGTTGGCTTGGAAGGCGCTCCTGACCTTATTGCGGCTCGTGAAGTAGCAGACCAAATTGGTACCGTTCACCACGAAATGACGTATACCATTCAAGAAGGCTTAGATGCGATTCGTGACGTGATTTATCACATCGAAACTTACGACGTCACCACAATTCGCGCATCAACGCCAATGTACCTACTTGCTCGAAAGATCAAAGCAATGGGCATCAAAATGGTACTGTCTGGCGAAGGGGCTGACGAAATTTTCGGGGGCTACCTGTACTTCCACAAAGCACCTAACGCTAAAGAATTCCACGAAGAAACTGTGCGTAAATTGCTAGCACTCAATATGTTTGACTGTGCACGTGCGAACAAATCACTTGCTGCATGGGGCGTAGAAGGCCGCGTACCATTCTTGGACAAAGAGTTTATTGACGTCGCGATGCGCTTGAACCCTGAAGATAAGATGTGTGGCAACGGTAAAATGGAGAAGCACATCTTACGAGAGTGTTTCGAACATTACCTACCTGAAGCTATCGCTTGGCGCCAAAAAGAGCAGTTCTCTGACGGCGTAGGTTACGACTGGATTGATACTCTTAAAGCAGTAGCAGAAGAAAAGGTCACCGACACACAAATGGAAACGGCAGCCTTTAGGTTCCCATACAACACGCCAACAACAAAAGAAGGTTACGCATACCGTGAAATCTTTGAAGAGCTATTCCCTCTGGAATCTGCGGCGCAATGTGTCCCTGGCGGTCCATCAGTAGCCTGCTCTTCAGCAAAAGCGATTGAATGGGATGAGTCATTCCAAAACTGTGTCGACCCATCGGGTCGTGCGGTTCAAGCCGTTCACAATGATGCTTACTAGACGTTAAACGAGAAAATACGACTCGCTTGATAAAAAAAACCAGCCTCTTGGCTGGTTTTTTTATGGTAAATGACACTAGCCTGGATGACCATCGACACGAGGCGTAATCAGCATTTTTCCAAAATGATACACATACATTGAGAACGCATAAGCCCATAACCCAGCACTCACATCAATCATAGTGAACATATGTTGCGGCCAGGTCGCGACACCAATACTGCGTAACAATGCGGCCATCGTAACGGCCAAAAAAGGCAGCGTCATATTGGGACCTTGATAGATAGCACGCCCGGTATGCCCCATTGTCACCCGAGTTATCATTGCCAAAATCAAACCGCCTAACGCTCCAACCGCAAATAAATGCAACATAGCATGCGCTGCAAACGCATCCGTCAAAAGACCGCGATAGAGCAAGCTCAAAGGGATACAAAGATAGGCCAGCATTAACGACCACACCAAAGGCTCAGACAGTGTTAGCCAAGGTTTCCAACGTACCCACTTCACCAACTGAAACACTCCAGCAACCAGCATTAACGGTTGGCTAAGGGTTGCAAAGGATAACGGGAAAAAGCTCAGTACAAACAACCCGACTAATGGCAGTGTCGCCCCCCACTCGATCCAAACTTTAGGCTGCGGTTTATCGTATTGAAAGCGCTTAGCCGCAAAAAAAGGAATCACGCGACCGCCCATGATTGACAACAAAATCGTAAACCACCAAAGCATGGCCTGCCATACCGCGCTGCTACTAAAAGGAGGCATCCCTTTAACCGTCGCGAAGCTAGCAAAGTTAGCAAAAATAGCGAGAAGAAATAACGGAACAAAAAATAGGTTCTTCCAGCCTTTGGCAGCATATACCCGTATCCCAATTTCATAGGCTGCTAACAATATAAACAAGGATTCAATGATAGAGATCAACCACAGTGGCGTTGGCGTCCAAAACAAGATTCTTGGTGCCAGCCATAGTGCGACCAAAACCAGTAAGCGATGGTGTTTGGTACCATTCACGCCCGTCCACGTTTGCACGGCAGTCAAAACAAAGCCCACAACAATCGCCATAGAAAAGCCAAAAATCATTTCATGTGCATGCCACCATAATGCCGGGACATGCAGTATGTCAGGCTGCCCTTTTTGGAACATGATAACCCAAGCCACGACAGCAAAGATGGCATACACACTTCCCATTAAAAAGAACGGACGAAAACCAAGACGTAACCATGCTGGGATCTTTTCTTCCACTTTTTTGTCTGTAATATTTATCATCGTACTTCACTTAATAATCAATCTAATTACTGCAATGCACATTTCATTCCAATACCATTACTTCTTATATAACAGTCAATTAAACTTACACCACTTACCATAAGTGTCATTTAGACTTAATTTTAATTAAGTCTAAATGACTCAAAGAAATCCATTAGACTCAAGCTATAAACAACAAAAGCCCCCCAATTTGTGTAAAACGTTTACACCTGAGCTGAATTCCCGTTATTGTTAGTGTTGTGCATCACAAACCCTTTATTTTTGTGAAACATTGTTTGCGATATTTACACAACAAGCGTCTAATTACTTTATAGATTATAAGAGGTTTCAGATGGCAACGATAAAAGATGTCGCAAAAGAAGCAGGTGTCTCCGTAGCAACCGTTTCTCGCGTGATCAACAAATCACCTAAAGCAAGCGCCGCTTCAATCGCATCTGTGACAACGGCGATGAAAAAACTCGGTTATCGACCGAATGCCAATGCACGAGCGTTAGTCAGCCAAAGTACGAATACGGTTGGTGTCCTCGTGAGTGACGTATCCGACCCATTTTTTGGCACCTTGGTGAAAGCGGTCGATAAAGTCGCACACCAACATGGAAAACATATTCTGGTCGGCAACGGTTATCACGATGCAGAAGAGGAAAGGAAAGCGATTGAGCTATTGATCAACAGCCGCTGTGATGCGCTGGTTATCCACTCAAAATCGCTTTCTGACGAAGAATTAATCCAGTACGCTGGAGAAGTGAAAGGGCTTGTTTACATCAATCGAGATATCCCTCAGCTACCGGGTCGCTGTATCTCCTTGGATAACTACAAAGGCGCTTACATTGCCACTGAACACCTCATTCGTAATGGGCATACGAACATCGCCTGTGTCGCCTCATCGCACAACATTGAAGATGTAGACCAACGTCTTGCCGGTTACCGAGCTGCACTAGACGCTAATAATATCAACTTGTCAGCCAGCTTTATTGAATATGGTTCACCAGACAGCGATGGCGGTGAAAAAGCCATGACCAACCTGCTCACTAAGTCCCTGCCTATCACGGCAGTCGTCGCCTACAATGACAATATGGCAGCTGGTGCTCTTTCTGTTTTGGAAGAAAACCAATACGCATTGCCAAGTCAAATATCAATCATTGGTTTCGATGACGGCTTAATTGCCAAGTACCTGCACCCTAAACTCACCACCATCCGTTATCCAATTCAGATGATGGCAGAAAAAGCGGCGCAAATTGCCGTTGCACTATCTAAGAACGAATACGTCGAAACCGAGCCTATGGTTTACTCACCAACCTTAGTACAAAGAGCATCTGTCAGTCGCGCCAGCTAATCACAATGATAAATTAAAAAACTACCCACCAGTAAACCACACAGCTTGGCCCGCGTGGTTTACTGGTGGGTAACGAACAGCATCAAAAATGGAAGCGATAGGTCGTACTCTGTTGGTAGCTCTCTCCAACATTCAGTATCCCATTGTCACGTCCCCACTCAGGGTGGTTCGGTCCATCCGGGAAATATTGAGTTTCCAGTGCTATTCCATGAAGATTAGCGTAATTCTGACTAACCCCCGGCGCATTACCTAAAAAATTACCCGTATACAACTGCATAGAAGGTTTCGTCGTTAGCACATCCATCGTGACATCATGCTGCGGTGACACTAACGTCGAGACGACTGCTTGACCATTCGTTAATTCAGCATCAAATATAAAAGTATGATCGTATCCACCAGCGATCTGCTGGTCCTTATCGGCTAAAAAGTCGCGACCGACAATTTTTTCTTCTCTAAAATCAAAGCTTGTTGCATTGACCGATTTTAATTCGCCAAGTGGAATCAAATCTTCCCTTGTCGGTAAGTAAGCGTTGGCGAACATTTTCAGCTTATGATCGATGCTTTTTGCTGAGCTTGACTCTCCCGACAAGTTGAAATAGGCATGATTGGTCAAATTCATTGCCGTGGTTTGATCACAGGATGCTTGATAACGAATACTCAATTCGTTGTTGTCACCAAGATGATACGTCACTTGAATACTGGCATTGCCCGGAAAACCCTGATCGCCATCTTTAGATTCAAGAGAAAAAACAAGTGTTGATTCAGTGTGCGAGTCGATACTCCAACGGCGCTTATCAAAACCCTCCACACCCCCATGCAAAGCATTTTCGCCATTATTACAAGTGACTTGATACGACTTGCCACCTATCTCGAATTGCCCTTTATCAATTCGATTGGCGTATCTTCCCACCACTGAACCAAAATACGCCCCTTGTCTCATGTGCTCAGCCATATTCGGAGAACGTAATAGCACCTCCCGCTGTTCGCCGGACAAAGGCAACGAGCAACTTAACCATGTGGCACCGATATCCATAAATGATGCGGTCATACCTGCTGCATTACTAAGGTGAAACACTTTCGCAGGGAGACCGTCAAAGGACACATCCTGAGTCATGGAGTCTTCAATCGTGCTCAATCGCTCGTTGTTGTTCGTCATTGTTATACTACTCCCGCGCCATCTTTTGCTTGGCACACATAGATCGACTCTTTAAGACCCGTTGCCACTTCATACTGCTCAGCAATTGCCGACGTCACCGCATCAACCAATGACGGTGGAATCAAAGCAACCACACACCCACCGAAACCGCCACCGGTCATACGCACACCACCCTGCTCGCCAATGACACTCTTAACAATGTCCACAATGGTATCGACTTCTTTCACTGTGATTTCGAAGTCATCACGCATGGAAGCATGAGATTGCGCCATCAATTCTCCCATACGCTTCATATCACCTGCACTCAACGCTTTTGCCGCCTCTTCGGTGCGGTCATTCTCGGTTATGATGTGACGAGCTCGCTTTGCTACCGTTTCATCAAGCTCGGAAACTCGCTCATTGAACTGTTCTATCGTCACGTCACGCAGCGCTTTCACCGTAAAGATACGCGCTGCTTCTTCACATTGTTCGCGGCGGGTATTGTATTCACTGTCCACCAAGCCACGCTTTTTATTCGAGTTAATAATAACCACAGCCATATCCTCAGGCATTGACACCGCTTGAGTTTCAAGACTGCGGCAATCAATCAATAGCGCGTGATTTTCTTTACCTTCGGCAGAAATAAGTTGGTCCATGATGCCGCAGTTACACCCCACAAACTCATTTTCAGCTTGCTGACCATTAAGGGCGACTTCAGCTTGGGTTATCGCTAGGCTATACAATGCTTTAAAGGTTTGGCCAATCACAACTTCCAACGCTGCTGATGAACTTAAACCAGCACCTTGAGGTACATTGCCTGACACCGAAATATCCGCACCACCAATTTGGTAACCACGCGCCAGTAGGAACTTGACCACCCCACGGATGTAATTCGCCCACATTTTTTCTGGCTGGAAGGTAATGTCTTTGGTGATATCAAATTCATCCATCGCATCTTGGTAATCAACTGATACCACTCGAACAATATTGTCATCACGTTTTGCTGCAGCAACCACGGTTTGGTAGTTAATGGCACACGGTAGGACAAAACCATCGTTGTAGTCAGTATGCTCGCCAATTAGGTTCACGCGTCCCGGGGCTTGAATGAAGTGAGTAGGCTTGTAGCCCAGTATATTCTCAAAAGAATTTGCTACGCTTTGGATTAAATCTTTCATTTTCGATTCTCTCAATACCTGATGCCTCAGTGCGAACAATGTTCAGCCCCACTTCATAGCATCAAATTTCTAAACTATTGTTGTTTGTAATGAAGGTCACTTAATGCTCTTAGACGTTCTGCAGCCTGCTCCGCCGTTAAATCACGCTGTGATTCGGCCAACATTTCATAACCTACCATAAACTTGCGTATCGTCGCTGAGCGCAGTAAGGGTGGGTAGAAAAGCGCATGCAACTGCCAATGTTCAGTACTTTCACCGTCATTAAAGAATGGCGCATAATGCCACCCCATCGAATAAGGGAAAGAGCACTCAAATAAGTTGTCATACCGTGACGTTAGCTTTTTGAGGGCTAACGCTAAGTCATCTTTTTGCGCTTCACTGAGCTCGCTCATGCGACGAATATGCGCCTTAGGGAGCAACATGGTTTCGAATGGCCACGCCGCCCAGTATGGGACAACCGCAACCCAATGCTCTGTTTCAACCACGGTTCGAGCGCCATCGTTCATTTCTGCCGTGACATAGTCCACTAACAGGTTTGAACCTTGCTGCTGATAATATTCACGCATCAAACGATCTTTGCGTTCAATTTCATTAGGAAGAAAACTGTTCGCCCAAATTTGACCATGAGGGTGTGGTTGTGAGCAGCCCATGGCTTCACCCTTATTTTCAAACGCTTGCACCCAAATGTACTCTTTACCTAGCTCCTCAATTTGCGCATTCCAGGTATCAATCACACCACGAATCTCGACAGGAGTAAGCTCAGGTAATGTTTTACTGTGGTCTGGCGAGAAACACATTACGCGGCTAAGGCCACGGACGCCTTGAGTTTTAAACAACGGATGGTCTGATTCAGGAACATCAGGAGAATCAGGCATCAACGCCGCGAAATCGTTACTAAATACGTAAGAGCCTTTATAGTCTGGGTTCACATCTCCAGAAATTCGCTCATTAGTGGGACACAAAAAACACGTCTCTTCGTACGTTGGTAACTGAACGTCAGAGAGCGCCTCACTCTGTCCACTCCAAGGACGTTTTGCGCGATGTGGGGAGACCAGAATCCACTGCCCTGTTAATGGGTTATAGCGGCGGTGAGGATGATCGATTGGGTTGAACTCAATGCTCGACATATTGCTTACTCAAAAGTTAAATTCAAAATTCTCTCGGGAAAATACACCAGCATTATTCGCTGTCGTAACCGTTGGGATTACTAGACTGCCAATGCCATGAGTCCGTCGTCATATCCTGTAATGTGCGCGTCGCTTTCCAGTTTAAATCGGCTTCTGCTTTCTTAGCGTCCGCCCAACATTCTGCAATATCACCCGGTCGACGAGGGTGTAAGTCGTAAGGAATAGGTTTACCACTCGCTTTTTCGAATGCGTCCACCATCTCTAGCACACTGCTGCCCTTGCCTGTACCTAGATTGTAAATATGCAACCCAGACTTTAGACCAACGGCTTTTAGTGCGGCAACATGACCATCAGCCAAATCCATTACATGAATATAATCACGAACCCCTGTGCCATCTAGGGTTGGATAATCGTCACCGAAAACCGCAAGCTTTTCACGACGTCCAACGGCAACTTGCGCAATAAACGGCATTAAGTTGTTGGGAATACCTTGGGGATCTTCTCCCATCGTGCCGGAAGGATGAGCACCAACAGGGTTGAAATAACGCAGTAATGTAATGCTCCACTCTTCGTCAGAAGTAAACACATCGCTTAGACAACGCTCTACCATAAATTTGCTGGTGCCATAAGGGTTTGTGGTATTACCTACTGGCGAGTCTTCAGTAATCGGCACGGTTTCAGGGTCACCATAGACGGTGGCTGAAGAACTGAAAATAATACTTTTTACGCCGGCATTTCGCATGGCTCGTGCTAACACTAGCGTGCCGTTGACATTGTTATCGTAGTATTCAATTGGCTTCGCTACCGACTCACCCACGGCTTTTAAACCAGCGAAATGAATAACCGACTGAATCTCGTTCTCGGAAAAAATTCGATCTAGCAGTGCTTCATCACGAATATCCCCCAGATAGAACTTAGGCGCTTCGCCTGTGAGTTCTTTAACCCGCTCAATCACAGCTTGGTTAGCATTACACAAGTTATCAATGATGATTGGCTCGATACCACTTTCCAACATCTGAACGCAGGTATGGCTTCCGATGTAGCCCATTCCACCTGTCACTAGTACTTTCACATTGCACTCCCACAATTCATGTTGGTAAACGAGCGAAAACCACATCAACCATCACCCAAATACGCGCTTATTTTTCAAACTAAAGAAATTGTAGCAACAGTCCTTACGATCATTCTGTGATCGAACACAAATAACTGTAAACGTTTACACTAAAAGCAAAAAATAAAAATATTCGTTAGAATAACTAAAGTATAAATAAGGACTTAAAGGAAGTTACTCTAGTTAAACGCTTACAATAATTTGATATTAAACTCGTTAGGCGTCACGGCATTGCGAAAAAAAAGGCACTCTACTGAGTGCCCTTATGGCTATTTCTTGTTGGCGTACTTCATTGAATCAAGCGCCACCGCAAAGATAATAATCGAGCCTTTAATAATGTATTGCCAGTAAGGACTGACACCAATGTAGGTCATACCATAGTTGATCACGGTAAAGATCAGTACGCCGGTCACCACACCCGCAATACTACCGACACCACCAGCAAATGACACACCACCTACCACACAGGCAGCAATGGCATCGAGCTCATATAGGAAACCTAAGTTGTTTGTCGCACTACCAATTCGACCAGCTTCCAGCATACCAGCGAAGCCGTAAAACACGCCTGATAACGCATACACTTTCAACAAGGTAACTGGAACGTTCACACCCGAAACTTTTGCTGCTTCTGGGTTACCACCAACCGCAAAGATATTTTTGCCAAACACCGTTTTATTCCAAAGTATCCACATAAAGACAATAGCAATAATGGCATAGAAGGTTATGTACGAGAGCCTAAAGTCGCCCATTCGAATAAACCCTTGAGTAAACTCAGAAAAACGCTCATCAAATCCCGCAATTGGCGAGGCTCCGACTGAGTCGTAGTACAAGGAGTTCACACCATAAACGATGATCATCGTACCTAATGTGGCAATAAACGGCGTGACTTTTAGATAAGCGACGATAATACCGTTCACGAGACCAATAACAGCGCCAAGTGCACAGACCACGATAATAACGGCGAAGATCGGAATATCACCTAAATCAGGGAAGACTTTGTTCACGTTATCAACAGATTGTAACAATGTGGCAGAGACCACTGCAGCCAAACCCACCTGACGACCTGCTGACAAGTCGGTACCTTGGGTAACAATCAGACCAGCGACACCCAAAGCGATAATGACACGTACAGAAGACTGGGTCAGGATGTTACTAAAGTTTCTTAAGCTTAAAAAAGACGGCTCTTGAATAACAATTATTGCCAATAATATAAAGAGAACCGCATAGATAGCACCTTCTTTTAAGTGCTTCATTGCAAATGATTTAACAGCGTCCATAATAATTTCCCTAGAGGTAACGAGAGGCCAGCTCTAATATTTCACTTTGTGTGGTTTCCTTGGTATCAACGACACCAGCCGCTCGACCATTACTCATAACAAGAATGCGGTCAGTAATACCTAATAACTCTGGCATTTCCGAAGAAATGATAATAATGCCTTTGTTTTTCTTGGCGAGTTCAAGTATCAATTGATAGATTTCAAACTTCGCGCCAACATCAATACCTCGAGTTGGTTCATCTAGCATTAATATTTCTGGTTGAGTTAACAACCAGCGCCCAATGATCACTTTCTGTTGGTTACCACCAGATAAAGAACCAATGGAAGTTTCATGAGAGGGTGTTTTCACACTCATCGAGTCAATCACCCACTGAGTGTCACTTTTCATTTTCTTGTTACTTAACAAGCCCGACTTGGTTTTATAATTGTCGACATTGGCAACCAGTGAGTTGAACGTGATATCCAAATTGCCATATATACCAGTAGAGCGGCGCTCTTCCGTGACCAAGGCAAAACCATTACTAATCGCTTCATGCGCATCACGGTTCGCCATCTCTTTGCCATGAAGTAAGATCTGTCCTTCACTACGCTCACGGACGCCAAATATGGTTTCAACAATATCGGTTCGGCGTGACCCTACCAGACCCGCAACACCGAGGATTTCGCCCGCTTTTAAATCAAAGGAAATATCTTGAATCGAAGGTTGATTAAGTGCTGTTAAGCCCTTAATTTCTAAAACCGTTTCTTTGGGGACATTACTTTTTTCAGGAAAGCGCTGTGTCAGTTCTCGCCCTACCATCATTGCGATGATAGCGTCCATATCCAGCCCTTCCAGTGGTTGTGTTGTGACCCACTGACCGTCACGAAGAATGGTTATTTCATCACAAATGGCAAAGATCTCTTCCATTTTATGTGAGATATAAACCACACCACAGCCCTTTGCTTTGAGCTTTTTGATAATGGTAAATAGATGATTAACTTCTTTTTCTGTCAGGGAAGACGTCGGCTCATCCATGATGACTATTTTTGCATCATAGGAAAATGCCTTCGCTATTTCTAGCATCTGCATTTGAGAAACCGAGAGTGTTTTTACTTTGACTTTAGGATCGATATTAATATCAAGTTCTTCAAAGATTTCTTTGGTATCTCGATACATTTTATCGTGGTCAACAAACAATCCCTTCTTAGGGTATCTCCCTAACCAGATATTATCCATTACCGTACATTGAAGGACTTGGTTCAACTCTTGGTGAACCATTGAAACACCAGATTCCAATGCTTCTTTTGAGGATTGAAAGTTAATATTACTCCCTAGAAAGACAATATCACCTTCATTCTTTTCATAAATTCCGAATAGGCATTTTAATAATGTCGACTTACCCGCTCCATTCTCTCCCATGAGTGCATGAATGGAATTTGGTCGCACTTTTAAATTAACTTTATCTAATGCCTTAACCCCTGGAAACTCTTTACTAATCCCTGTCATTTCTAACAAAAATTCATGTTCTTGATTAACCATGGCATCACTTTCTTATTATTACAATTAACCACAAGGCGTAACGTACCCTGAACAAGTAATAACTCTTACCCGCTCATACTACCTAATATATTCACTATTAATAATTAGGGAGAACAACGTTCTCCCTAATTTGGTAAGTACTACTCTAACGTTGACTTATCAACACCAACGTAAGGAACACGTACGACTTTATTCGTCATTTCCCACTGAGTGCCTTCTGTCGCCGCTTTTCCATTAGCAAGGTTACGCGCAAGCTCGAACGTGGCTTTGGCTTGTGAGTCGGCATCATTAAGTACCGTACCCGCCATAGCGCCAGATTTAACAAGCGCAAGTGCTTCCGCTAGTGCATCGACACCAAAGACTGGTACATCAGCACCTGCGCCTTTAAGTGCTTCTACCGCACCCATCGCCATGCCGTCATTATTGGCAATAACCACTTCGATTTTGCTGCCATTAGGACCAGATAGCCATGCATCCATCTTATCTTTAGCCATCGCGGTGTCCCACATGCCCGTATCCATGTGCAGTTCATCAGTTTTGATGCCGTTATCGTTGATGGTTTTCACTGAGTAAGACGTACGAGCTTCTGCATCTGGGTGACCAGGTTCACCTTTGAGCATGACGTATTGGATGACGCCATCGCCATTTTTATCCCAAGCAGAGTTTGCTTTCCATTGCTGAGCAATCAAATCGCCTTGGATAATGCCAGACTCTTTAGAGTCAGTACCTACATAATACGCTTTGTCATAGCTATCAAGTGCTTTGCGGCTTGGTTCTTTGTTATAGAAAACAATTGGCACGTCATCCATTTTTGCTTTCTTAATGATGCTTGGTGCAGCGGCAGGGTCCACAAGGTTAATTGCTAACGCTTTTACACCACGAGCAAGCATGACATCTACTTGGTCATTCTGCATTGATTGACTGTTTTGAGAGTCGTTCATCAATACGCGAGTATCGCTGTCTTTGTCTGCTTCTTTTACGATCGCTTGACGAACAACCGACATAAAGTTGTCGTCATATTTATAGATGGTAAAACCAACAGTGGTGCTTGCAACCGCTTGAGTTCCAAAGCCCATACCGGCACAAAGTGCAGCCAAGAGTGTTAACTTTCTCATTGAACAAGTCCTATTTGTTAATATTATAATTGAGTTTTGTAGGGGTAAAACGTTCGGGTTCAGCTTACAACCTGCTCAACATGAAAACGTTTAACCCAGAGTATAGTGACAAAATGAACAATTAATGTGAGGAAGTTAAAAAAAATCACAACAGTAACAAAAGTTGTCAAAACCAAGCTAATTTGTTTGAATTAGTTAACAAACAAAGGAAAAACAACGTCTCTCAATGTTTCACAGTGTAACATCGAGACGAAGATCTCCTTTTTTAACGATTTTATATGATTTTATTTACCTCGATTTCAGCCCCAAAAGTGGTAACGATTACATTTAGGTGCAGTCGCTCTCTACCAATTATCGGTAAAGTATTGCGTTTGGTTAATTAGCGAGTACACTTGCGTCCCCCCTTTCTGGGTCACTCTAATTAGGCCTTAACCTCATGCCAAAAAACGCTTCAACGCTCAGCAAAAGAATGAATATTGTTGCTCTCACTTGGCCTATCTTTATTGAGGTGCTTTTACGCACAGCGCTCAATACCACTGACGTATTCATGCTCAGTAGCTACTCAGACTCAGCCGTATCAGCCGTTGGGGTTATCACACAAATCACCTTTTTCCTCATCGTGATCTCCATGATGGTGAGCAGCGGTACTGGCATACTCATCGCGCAATACAATGGTGCTTCACGATTTTCAGATTCTGCACAAGTCGCAGTAGCAAGCATTATTCTTGCCTGTGGGGTAGGGACGTTTTTAAGTCTTGCGTTGTTTTTCGGGGCAGAACAATTCATCACATTATTTGGCTTAGCTGATGATGTAGCAGCGTTTGGTTATGACTACCTTATTATTAGCGGCTCCATGACGTTTAACGTCACTATTGGCATTGTGCTAACCACCATACTTCGTAGTCACGGCTACTCTCGGTCACCGATGGTGATCAACCTCATTGCCGGAGTGATCAATATCGCCGGTAACTATTTAGCTCTTTATCAACCTTTTGGGCTACCCGTGTACGGTGTTAGTGGCGTTGCGACAGCAACAGTTGTCAGTCAGGTGATTGGTACCTTGTTGATGTGCCTAATCGTACGTTCAAAAAAAATCGATCTCCCTTTTTCTCAGTGGCGCGCAATCCCTCACGCCTTATTCAAGAAAATCATCAAAATCGGTGCCATGAATGCCGGTGAGATTTTGTCCTATAACCTGGCACAGATGACCATTGTCTATTTCGTGGTGCAAATGGGTACGTCATCATTAGCGGCCTACACTTATGCTCAAAATATCACGCGGGTCTCGTTTGCGTTTGCATTAGCCTTAGGTCAGGCTGGGCAGATACAAACGAGCTACTTTATCGGTAAAGGATGGACTGATGATATTCTCGGCCGAATCCAAAAATACTATCTCGTTGGGCTGGCTGTTTCGACCAGTATCATTTTGGCATTGTTTATCTTCCGCTACCCTTTAATTGATCTCTTTACTCAAGAAAGCGAGATTGTAGCACTCGTAGCACTCTTGATCGGCGGATCCATTTTTGTTGAGTCTGGGCGCGTCTCTAATCTCATTTTTATTGCTGCGCTAAAGGGATCTGGCGATATCAAGTTTCCGGTTCAAATGGGTATTTTAAGTATGTGGGGCGTTGCAGTGGTGTTTAGTTACTTGCTCGGTCTCCACTGGGGATATGGCGTGATTGGCGCTTGGATAGCGATGGGAATGGATGAATGGCTAAGAGGCATTATCATGATTCGCCGCTGGCGCTCTAAAGTCTGGGTACGTTTTCAACTGTCCTAACACGCATTAAGCGTTCTAAAAAGCAAACAAACCGTCAAGTGCCTCCGTACGTGAGAGGCACTTAAACAACACGTTTACTTCTTCAGATTGCTCTTTTTAAACCGACTTCTTTAGCATTCACCTTTCATACTCAGCTGCAACTGATACCGATATTGCCGTTGAAGCAACTTAAATTCCTCATGGACACTTGGTGTCCATGAGTCATCACCGCCCACTCCCATATGAAAGCCATCCAAACGGACAAAGATAACACCACTGTCACGCAGTTCGTGCGTATGCTTAGCAGCGCTTAATTCGGACATACTGTATCGGCTTACCGACAAGTGGTACTCGCCCGTAACCTGAAGCCCGCCTATCTGACTTTGTTTAACATCCGTTCTCAAACCACAATCAGTGGGAAAGATATAAGGGGTGTGCATGTCGTCAATGGATGCGTGATATCGCCCAATATGCGCAGCAAGCTTCCTATCAGGATAGTTTTCAAAAGGACCTCGTCCATACCAAGACACGTTTTGACAAGATGAATTTAACGCCAGCTCCATGCCAACCCTAGGCAACGACGGAAGCCCTGGTGCGGCTTCAACCTGAACATCAATATGAACCTCACCGTTTTGATAAATTTTATAGCACCACAGCGTCTCAAAAATACAATGGTGATTAAAACGATAAGCTCGACGAGATTCAACTTGGTAATGGTGCTGATGAGCAAAATGCTCAAAGCTTATACATTCGACCTCTAGTGAAGGCAGCCCTACGGCATCCCAACGAGCAACCCATGAGTTCGGATCGACATGATTGGCTTCACTGGTACCAATATCATTATCCAATGGCGCTCGATAGAAGTTATCTTTTAATGGCTGAGCCAACTGTTCCACATCATCTGTGCTCCAAGAGACTAATTCTCCGGCAACAGAATCAAACACAATGACGTGTTCATTCGCGTGTAACGTCACCATATTGTCACTCATGGTTGCCATCGGGACGCCTGAACCATTCATGCGCGTCTGCTTCAAACCAAACGCACTTGGTAATTCTATTTGTTGTGACGAAATAACATGATTCACTTCCGACCATGCCGTCGCACAGGTGTTAACGATTTCGATATTCAAGTGATAGTCTCGCCCAACTTGAGCGGTAGGCAATACGTCCATCAACGGCAACAAAACCTCGCCTTGTGGCGACACTTGTAACACGTGCGAACCTTGAGTTATCACATGACCATCTTCGGTAATGTTCCACTGCAGAACTTCATTTTCCGTGCTAGTAAATAAGTACTCACTTTGTACTTTTACGCTAACAGGGTGCGTTGAAACCAATGTAATAACATGAAATTGTTGCGCTTTTTTCGCTTCATAAAGAGTGGGATGCACGCTCCTATCAGGGAACACTAAACCATTAATACAGAACTGACGATCATTGATCTTATCCCCAAAATCCCCACCATAAGCCCAATAAGGCACACCTTTTTCATCCACTTTGCTGAGCCCTTGATCAACCCAGTCCCAAATAAAGCCACCTTGCAGTCTTGGGTACTCTCTAAACGCATCCCAATATTTATCAAAACTGCCTAAGCTGTTTCCCATCGCATGCGCGTACTCGCACAATATCAATGGGCGATCTTCACCTGGCATCGCTAGCCACTTCTTAATGCCAATTTTTGGCGTGACACTAGGATCGGCCGCAAGACGTTGGTCATGGTCAACTCGTGCATACATCGGAGCAATAATATCCGTTGCCGCCGTATCGGATCCCCCACCCTCATATTGCACGGGACGGGAAGGATCGCGCTGCTTCGTCCATTGATACATAGCGTGGTGATTATTGCCAATTCCCGATTCATTACCCAACGACCAAATAATGACAGAAGGATGATTCTTATCACGCTCAACAAGGCGAGTCATACGCCGCAGATAGGCGTTCATCCAAGTCACATCGTCTGATAAACGGCACATGGGAAACTGACCATGAGTTTCAATATTTGCTTCGTCCACCAAATACAAACCAAACTCATCGCAGAGCTCATACCATAGAGGATCATTTGGATAGTGAGCGGTGCGCACCGCATTAAAGTTATTCTGTTTGAGTAATTTAATATCTTCTATCATCGCATCTCGAGTCATGGTGTGACCCATTTCTGGATGATGCTCATGACGGTTGACTCCGCGTATGAGTAGCGCTTGGCCATTCACCTTAAGCTGACCTGACGTGATCGCCACACTACGAAAGCCCACATTGTACGCTTCGCAGTCGACAAATTTCCCTTCTTCGTCTTTTAGAACCACGACTATTCGATACAAATTCGGTGCCTCAGCACTCCACTTTTGAGGATTTTCAATTTGAATGCGATGCTCTGCTAATTCTTGCCACGCCCCTTTCTCATCAATGAGGCGTTGTGCAAATGTAGACACTTTCTTGCCAAAAACGCTCGTATCCTGGGTATCGAACAACTCAACCTCTACCGAATATGAGTCGCACATTGCTCGCTCTTCTGGCATGACACTGATGTGAGTTGACACGGTTAACAACGCGTCTCGATAACACGCGTCTAATTCGGTATTAATCGCCACATCCGCAATAGCGATACGTGGCTTGGTTCGTAATGTCACATTTCGAAAGATGCCACTCAGCCACCACATATCTTGATCTTCAAGATAAGACCCATCTGACCAGCGCAGCACCATCACAACAAGCTGATTATCCCCCGCCACTAACGCATCGGTAATATCAAATTCAGCCGCGAGACGGCTGTCTTGTGAATACCCCATCCAACGACCATTAAGCCATAAGTGAAACGCCGAATTCACTCCGTCAAATGTGAGTGTATGTCGTCGATCCGCATCGAGGCTTGTCATCTCAAATGCCACACGATATACCCCTGTTGGGTTCTCTTTTGGCACCTTAGGAGGGGTGTCTGCAAACGGATATTTCACATTGGTATAAATGGGTTTATCGAAGCCTTGAAGTTGCCAATTACTCGGCACAGGAATACTCGCCCAAGAGGCATCGTCAAACGCAGTGCCAATCACCTCTTCTTCAACCAGCTCTGGCTTTGCGAAGCACTTAAATTGCCATTCACCATTTAGGCTTCTTTCATGGATAGATGAATGGTTTTGCAACGCAGCGTGCTCACTATGAAAAGCATGCAAAGGCGCGTGAGCATTAAGTACGTTGTGGTGGGTGACGTGTTGGTTTTCCCACTCACGAGCGAACAAAACTTCAGAAAAAGATCTCATGGTACATTCTCGCCATACGGTAATTGGTAACGTTTACACTTGAACGTTACCACCGTTTGCTGACAAAAAAAGTACTAGAGGTTGGATTTAAGACAAGGCTGGCAACAAATTCATAACCTTGTGGAAGTGATCACTTTATTACTTGCGGCTCAAGCTCATTAATGCTGTGAGCTTTTACCCAAGGTTCATTACAACGCGGCAATAATCGCTTCGTACAAGGAATCCTTGAGCCACGACACTTTATGATTCATATGTGAGTGAGTTTTCCATATTAACGAGATATCAAAATCGGCCACTGGTACCGGTGGGGCGACGGCAGTTAACGCACTTTGCATCAGGCTTATCTCCGCCATTTTCTTTGGCACGATAGCAAACATTTCTCGTCCATGAACTAATCGACCTATCGTCAGAAAGTTTCGTGATACCGCGTTGACCGTGCGGGACTCACCGATTGCATCGAGATGTTTATCTACTGGGGAGTGAAAGTCGCCTGTGGGGCTCACGAGGCAATGAGGCTTGGAAACAAAGGTGGCGACATCTAATGTATTGACCTGACAAACGGAAGCATCGTAAATACAAACGTGTTTCTCGGTATACAGCTTTTGTGAAGAAAACGAGTCTTCGAGATCAGGGATACTGCCAATCATAATATCGAGACGCTCTTGCTCGCAGACCTTTGTGTAGTTATCTCGATTCACGTTAATAAAACGAAGCCTCGCTTTCGGGGCTTGAGACATCACGGCATCATAAATAATCGGAGCAAAGATAAATTCAGCGTAATCGGTTAGCCCTATTTTACACACCCCATCATACTCGGACGGTTGAAAGTCACGCTTGGGCATGACTTTGAACTCAAACAAATTCAATATCTGGTCGATAACCGGAAACAGCTCATAAGCGCGTTCGGTTGGGAGCATTTGATGCCCTTTCCTCTCGAATAACGGGTCATCACACAACACCCGTAATTTCGCTAAACTATGGCTCATCGCAGACTGGCTAACGTAACTCTGTGATGCGGCATCAGACACACTCTGTGTTTGATAAAGGTGATAAAACGCAACCAGCAAATTGAGATCAATTCGCCTCCAATCCACCACCCCCAATCCTATTTCACTCATAGTTCAAACCAAATTTATTAATTTGAGTCATTATAATACTGGCAGTACTATTTGTGCCAATGCAACTCCCATCTAAAGGTCCCGAAGTGACAGTACTATCAAAAGACGCTGCGCCCAATGAGTCGCTATTCTCCATTTTCAAACTCTTTTTTGCTCTAGGTTGGGTCAGCTTTGGCGGTCCGGCCGCTCATATTGGTTATTTCAGACAAACTTTCGTTGAAAAAATGCAATGGTTGTCTGATGAAGAATACGCGCAAATGGTCGCACTTAGTCAATTTCTTCCCGGCCCTGGCTCAAGCCAAGTTGGCTTTGCCGTTGGTTACCAACGCGCTGGGTTAGGCGGCGGAATCATGGCATTTCTCGGCTTTACCCTTCCTTCGATTATGTTGATGATTGCGCTTGCATTACTTAGTAGTCAATTAACGGAGTCGAGTTACTTTCAAAACCTAGTGCACGGTTTAAAACTGCTCGCAGTGGTTGTGGTCGCCGATGCGGCTTGGGGGATGTACAAAAACTTCTGCAAACAAAAGCTCACGGTCGCACTTTGTATTTCAACCGCCGTTGCGCTACTGCTGTTCCAAAGCGTTATCACGCAAATTGTGATTTTGCTGGCAGCGGCGTTAATTGGCGTGCGCTACTTGGCAAATCCGGAGTTACGTCCAACACAATCATCAATAAAACTGTCTTACTTCCCAATAGGGCTATTCTTCGCCTTATTGCTAGGTCTGCCACTGATTGCGTGGTTGTCACCTTCGCTACAGCTGTTTTCTGATTTCTTCCAAGCAGGTAGCTTAGTCTTTGGTGGAGGCCACGTTGTCTTGCCATTACTGCAAAATATTGTTGGTGACCAAATCAGTCAAGACGTATTTCTTACCGGCTATGCGGCAGCTCAGGCAGTTCCTGGCCCTATGTTCACCTTTGCTACCTACATCGGCTATGCGTTGTTACCAAATGCCCCTGTATGGGGAGCGATCATCGCTACTCTGGGTGTATTTATACCGGGCTTTTTACTTTTAGTTGGCGCATTAAAGCACTGGCAACAGTTAGCCAAAGTCCCTGCTATTTCAGGGGCGCTTAACGGTGTCAATTCCGCCGTTGTCGGCTTACTCATTGCCGCACTGTATCAGCCAGTATTTATCAGTGCTGTTCTAGAACCGATTGATTTTGCTTGGGTACTAGTGGGAGCCTTGCTTCTAAAGCAATATAAACTGCCTATCGTATGGATGGTGGCTTTTTTCGCTTTTGCTGGGCTTATCAGCCCTTTTGTCCAAAACTTAATATAAATCAATAATTGATGCACTTTTAATCGATTTCACTCGTCATGCTCGTCGGCAAGCCTTACACTCGTTTAAGGGGTTAGGTTTGCCGATCGTTCATCCCTTTCCACACTCTCTCCAAATCTATCCCTTCGACTTAACTGGTTCACTTTACTTCGCTCGCGTAAATACAATAGCGTGTTGTACCCAAAGTCCATCCCAGACCCTGACGCTAGCGAAACAGCCATTAACATTGCTCACGCATAGGAGGCTAGTATGAGAATGGAATATTTGAACAGTGATAGGCGCTCCAGTCAGCGTAGCTACTCTATTAGTCAAGAACTAAAAGCCACCCATCAAGCGTTACGTCAAGAGGTTCCTGAGATCGCACGAGTATCCATCGCACTTTTTGACCCCGCTCATTCGGAGTTGAGGACATTTGCGCATAGCACGTTAGAAGGCTCGCCATTAGTGCGTTATCGTGCCCCAATTTCTCCATCAACCTCATTGGGTAAGTTGGTTTGTCAGCAAAAAAGTCGTGTAGTAAATGATATTGCTTCTAACGTTTCCGCAAATTCATCCCATTCCGCATGGCTACTCGAACAAGGCTATGCCGCATCGCTCACACTGCCTATCGTCGAGCAAAATCAATTCACCGGTTTGCTTTTTTTCGACGCCAATAAACCGCATTTTTTTGATGCTTTAACAGCCGATGAACTCACCGTACGAACCCAAGAAGTCGCGGCCTTGGTAAGTGAACAAAGTACCTTAATACAAGCAGCTGAAGAAATAGCCCACTCAGTTCGCACCACCTCACTCGTCGGAGAACGTGACAATATCGAGCATGCCTATCGTGTTGGGCAATATGCGCACATCATCGCGGATCATATCGCCCCTCTATACCAACTCGACGACGAAACGATCGATCATATCGTTAGATTTTCCTGTTTGCACGACATTGGTAAGTACTCAACGTTAAGCTCCAAACAGTGCTCACTTTGGTTACAAGATTGGGACAATGCCACCTTAATCGCAGGGAGAGTGCAGCAAGGCGTCAACTTGATCAATCAACTTGCGCACCAAGTGAGTGAAAGGCAATATGCTTGTACTCACTTACTCAGCGATATTATTCGTTACCACCATGAGTACTTAAATGGTACCGGTTATCCGTTTGGTCTCAAACACGCGCAAATCCCTATTGCGGCGCGCATTGTAACCGTCGCCAATATCTTCGATGCATTAACAAGTCACCGCCATTACAGTGAATCCTGGTCATTGACCCACGCACTGCTTGAGCTGGAAAAAATGGTAGCAAAAGGGCAACTTGATGGTAATTGCGTTCACCCATTGCGCTGCCACCAGGACCAAGTAAAAAACATTATGCTAAACAATCGTCACCTTGCTAGCTGAGCGCTAATACCGTAAGTTTCAATAATTGAGCGTTAATAACGTCAGCTTTAATTACGTAAGACACAATCAGCTCGCCCTTTATCGGGTGAGCTCACATAAAATTTGAGCATTTACTCCAATTCTGTGCATGCGGACACGATTTATCACAATTCGACACTTGCAGTAGTTACTTCATGAGGCTAAGATTGTATTTGTTAACATTAACTTAACAATAAAATAACTATAAATTATCGTTCTACACGAAAACGGAGTTCAAGAATGATACTGCCTAATGAAAGCGCACACTCCAGCTGTACACTACCACCGCCCAATGAAATGATCCTAAAATGGGCACAAGAACGACCGAATGAGGTCTACCTTAAACAAATCATTAATCGTGAGTTTGTTGAATTTACCTACGCGGAAGTGGCGGATAAAGCATTACGACTTGTCTCGTCGCTTCGCGCACTCGGCATTCAGCCGGGAGACAAAGTTGCACTCATATCTAAGAACTGTGCAGAGTGGTTTATCTGCGATCTTGCACTCATGCTTGGAGATTATGTCAGCGTACCGGTTTTCCCGACTGCCGGGGCAGACACCATCGAATACTGTATTACACACAGTGAGAGTAAGGCGTTAATCGCCGGTAAGCTAGATGACGACGCCGCTACTGCTCAGGTTATCGCTCAATTACCTGATGTTATCAGTATCGCTCTACCATACGACAGTGCGCCTTCTTGCCAGCACACGTTTATCGATCTTATCGCTCAGCACGAACCAAGTACTGAGCGCCCCGTCCATCATGACGATAAGCTCATGTCTCTAGTATACACGTCGGGGACCTCTGGATTACCAAAAGGCGCAATGCTCACTTTTGGTGCCTTTAGCTGGTCAGTACAAATGCTCATTGACCATATTGGCATAGAAGCGAATGATCGCTTGTTCTCTTATCTGCCATTGGCTCACATCACTGAGCGAGTGTATATTTTTGGATCATCTATCCAAGGCGGCGTAATGACAGCATTCCCCGAATCGCTCGATACGTTCATTGAAGATGTTAAAATGCAGCGGCCTACGCTGTTTATTTCCGTTCCTCGTTTATGGACGCTATTCCAACAGCGTATCCAAGATAAACTGCCGCAGAAAAAATTAAACTTCTTACTGAAAATACCGTTTGTAAACTCGCTCATTAAGAAGAAACTAATCGATGGGCTAGGACTGGACCAAGCCAGAGTTCTAGGCTGTGGTTCTGCACCTGTCTCTCCCGCCTTGTTAGAGTGGTACCACAAAGTTGGCCTTAACATTACCGAAGCATGGGGCATGACAGAGACCTTTGCCTACAGCACGATCAATCATCCCTTTAAGGCAGATAAGATAGGTTCGGTCGGCAATGCTGGTCCGGGCATTGAGCTCAAAATCGCCGCTGATGACGAAATCATGGTGCGAAGTAAGGGGCTATTCTCCGGATATTACAAAAATGACATCGCAACGCAAGAATGTTTTGATAGTGATGGGTGGCTACATACTGGCGACGTAGGGGCAATTGATAGCGATGGCTACCTAAGCATCCAAGGTCGTAAAAAGGACAACTTTAAGACCGCGAAAGGCAAATTTGTTGCACCAGTGCCTATTGAGAAAAAGTTATTCGAATATAGCCGCGTAGAAATGATGTGCTTAATTGGTTTAGGGCTTCCTGGTCCCATATTATTAGTGGTGCCACATGACTTCCCTAACTTCGACAAGAAACGCTACGCACGCACTGCTGAGCGCGTGGTTAAACGAATGAACCAAGAGTTAGAGTCGCACGAACAGATCAAAGGCGTATTGATGATCAAAGACCCGTGGAGTATTGAGAACGGTATTTTGACACCAACCCTAAAGATAAAGCGTCACCTGCTCGAACAGAAATACCACGAGACTGGTCATAATTGGCCAAAAGACCAACTGGTGGTTTGGGAAGAGTAATCATTTTCTGCTCACCGCTCTCCCTCTGAGAAGAGGCGCTAACCGCGCCTCTTTTTTACATAATCCTTGCCTATTATTCCCAAAATGATTTTCGAGCTTCAGCTTTCGCCTCATTAGGTGTCAAACCAATATCCTTTAATAGATGATCCGACACTCCGTCGAGAGTACGTCTTGTAACGTAGTTTCTACGCCACAACATCAGCATGAGTAAGAATTTCTTAATCAGCATCATTAATTGACTATGCATACGATGGTAGTCAGCTTGAGTGCTTTCTAGAGTATTTAGGTATTTCATCACTTATCCCTCCTCGCTTTTGCTTAATATTCGTGCAAAAATCAACCAGTGACAAACGATGAAACCTTCCATTGAGTTAAGGAAAACTTAAGTGAAAGAACGACTCCCTCCCTTACAAGGGCTGTACTACTTTTATATGGCGGTAGAAAAAGGCAGCTTTAAAGAGGCTGCTAAAGCACTATTTGTCTCTGCTGCTGCAGTCAGTCAACAAATTCGCTTGCTAGAGCAAAACTTAGGGGTCGCTCTGTTTCATCGTGAACATAGGAAGGTGCGTCTAACATCAGAGGGCGAGTTGTTATTTAACCATACACAAAAAGGGATAGTGCACTTGCAGCAAGGTGTGAGACTGATTAACCAAGACCCTAATCCAAACCGCTTATCCATCTCTACATTGCCCTCTTTCGCCCAACATTGGCTGGTACCTAGATTACAAGGCTTTCGGGAAGTGCACCCCAACATGGCGATCTTGTTAGAGCCCACTAATCAACTTGTTACCTTTCAAGACTCATCTGTTGATATCAGCATTCGCTACGGGGAAGGGAGCTACCCTAACATTCGTAGTGAGCATCTTATGGACGATATTATTTATCCGGTTTGTCACCCTCTCTACCAAGAGAAACACGGTATTTATACGGTGGATGACTTATCCCAAGCTAACCTCATCGAGGATACCTGGCCGGATATGGATTGGAACTTATGGTTGAACCGTGTAGGAGGGAAATTAGGGAAACCCACTTTACAATATAATGGATCTCACTTTGTTTTGGAGGGGGCTCTGGCGGTACAAGGTGTGGCGTTGATCAAACACAGTTTAGCGTATCGCTACATTCAAGAAGGCACCTTAGTTCGCATAGGCGATCGAGCGCTCAGACCAAAATTCTCTTATTACTTATGTGCACCAGACAGCTATTTTAATCGCAAAAAAATTACGATCTTTAGTGACTGGATGAAAGAGCAAGTTCTCGAGTTCCAATCTCATGCTATTAATGATCTAGAGATAATAGAAACCGACTACACCCTAAGATGGAACAAACTATAGTAGGAGGAAGTCTCTTGGAACCAATAACAAAAAACCCGCCAGAAGGCGGGTTTTTTTAAAGATTAATCAAACAATTACTTGTTTGCTTTCTCTTCTTTAACTTTAGCAATAACTTCTTCAGCAACGTTCATTGGACACGGTGCGTACTGTGCGAATTCCATAGAGAATTGACCACGGCCAGAAGTGATTGTACGTAGGTGACCGATGTAGCCGAACATCTCAGAAAGAGGTACGTCAGCTTTAATACGAACACCCGTTACGCCAGCTTGTTGATCTTTGATCATGCCACGACGACGGTTAAGGTCACCGATAACATCACCAACGTGATCGTCTGGAGTAAATACGTCAACGTTCATGATTGGCTCAAGAAGTTGCGCACCAGCTTTAGGCATAGATTGACGGAATGCACCTTTCGCTGCGATTTCAAATGCGATTGCAGATGAATCGACTGCGTGGAAACCACCATCAAACAGCTCAACTTCAACGTCTAGCGTAGGGAAACCAGCAAGAACACCGTTCTCCATCATTCCAGCGAAGCCTTTTTCTACTGCAGGCCAGAATTCTTTAGGAACGTTACCGCCCACTACTGAAGACTTGAATGAGAAACCAGAACCAGCTTCGCCAGGCTTGATACGGTAATCGATCTTACCGAATTGACCAGAACCACCAGACTGTTTCTTGTGCGTGTAGCTATCTTCAATTGCTTGAGTAATCGTTTCACGGTAAGCAACTTGAGGAGCACCAACAGTTAGGTCAACACCGTAAGTACGCTTAAGGATGTCAACTTTAATGTCTAGGTGAAGCTCACCCATACCTTTAAGGATGGTTTCGCCAGTTTCTTCGTCAGTTTCAACTTGGAAAGATGGATCTTCTGCAACCATTTTACCGATCGCGATACCCATTTTCTCAGAACCGCCTTTATCTTTTGGAGATACAGCGATAGAGATTACTGGAGTTGGGAAAACCATTGGCTCAAGTGTTACTTGGTGCTTAGGATCACATAGAGTGTGACCAGTTTGCACGTTCTTCATACCTACAATCGCAATGATGTCACCAGCTTGTGCGCTAGTTAGTTCGTTACGGTCATCAGCTTGCATCTCAACCATACGGCCAACACGCTCTGTTTTACCAGTGAAAGAGTTTAAGATGGTGTCACCTTTGTTCAATTTACCTGAGTAAATACGAACGAAAGTTAGGGCACCGAAGCGGTCATCCATGATTTTGAATGCTAGCGCTTTAAATGTTTCGTCAGCTGAAACGATAGCGTGCTCGCCAGTTTCTTCGCCAGCTTCATCCATTAGAGGTTGAGGATCAACTTCTGTTGGTGCTGGAAGGTAGTCAACAACTGCATCTAGGATGATTTGAACACCCTTGTTCTTAAACGCAGAACCACAGTATGTTGGGAAGAACGCTAGCTCACGAGTACCTTTACGGATACAACGTTTGATGTCTTCGATAGAAGGCTCTTCACCTTCCATGTACGCTTCCATTAGGTCGTCGTCTTGCTCAACTGCCGTTTCGATTAGCTCTTCACGGTATTGCTCAACGTCATCAACCATGTCTGCAGGAACATCTAGAAGCTCGTAGTTTTCAGGAAGACCAGTGTCATCCCAAACGTACGCTTTACGGCTTAGAAGGTCTACAACGCCCACGAATTCATCTTCGCGGCCGATTGGCAGAACCATAACTAGTGGGTTTGCGCCTAGAACGTTTTTAACTTGGTCAACAACGTTGTAGAAGTCTGCACCCATACGGTCTAGTTTGTTAACGAAGATCAGACGAGATACTTCTGATTCGTTCGCGTAACGCCAGTTAGTTTCTGATTGAGGCTCAACACCACCAGAACCACAGAATACACCGATACCGCCATCAAGTACTTTAAGTGAACGATATACTTCAACTGTAAAGTCAACGTGTCCAGGAGTATCGATAACGTTCAAACGGTGATCGTTCCAAAAACAGCTAACTGCAGCTGACTGGATAGTAATTCCGCGCTCAGCTTCCTGTTCCATGAAGTCGGTAGTTGATTCACCATCATGAACTTCACCAGTCTTATGGATTTGGCCAGTCAGTTTAAGAATACGCTCAGTTGTAGTGGTTTTACCCGCATCAACGTGCGCGAAAATACCAATATTTCTGTATTTTGATAAATCAGTCATCGTTTTACTCTGTTAATAGGATATAAAATGCGCGCAGAGTATATCACAATCTGTCAAGACGGATACCATTGCGTGCACTTGCATTAAAAAAAAGTTATACCCTTAAGCATCGGATACGACGCAACTCCATCTAAATTAAGATGAAAGCCTGCCCCAGTAAGCCTTTCGCTACAGAGTACCTTGTGTAAGTTCGCAGTTAATTTTAGCTGCTCTTTGTGATTTTTCGATGTCATTTCTAAAAATCACAGATTTCGTGGACGCTATTCTACCTAAAATTTCAGAAAAGCCACTAATTAAAAGTGCATTTAACGCACCACTTGTCGTTTATTTCAGACGAAGCTACAGTTCATCAAAGGCCGATAGCGCTTCAGATAACTTTTTAACCCCATGAATCTGCATACCTTCTATGCCTCCCTTGGGCATATTAGCCGCAGGAACAATCGCACGCTTAAAACCATGTTTAAACGCTTCCATCAAGCGCTCTTGTCCACTAGGAACCGGGCGAATCTCACCTGCAAGCCCCACTTCACCAAACACCACCACATCCTTTGGCAGCGGTCTGTCTTTGAAACTCGACAATAGCGCCATAACTAGCGCTAAATCGGCGCTGGTTTCCGTGACCTTAACGCCGCCCACAACATTAACAAACACATCTTGATCTGCCATTTGTAAGCCGCCGTGTTTATGTAATACCGCCAGCAATAATGAAAGCCTATTTTGATCCAAACCAACGGAAACTCGTCTTGGGTTGGCAAGTTGGCTGTAATCCACCAAGGCTTGAATTTCGACCAATAGCGGCCTAGTGCCTTCCCATACCACCATAACGGAGCTGCCAGACGTTTCTTCTTCTCCGCGTGATAGGAAAATTGCCGATGGATTGCTGACTTCTTTCAACCCCTGCTCTGTCATGGCAAACACACCCAACTCATTCACAGCGCCAAAACGGTTTTTATGACTTCGTAACGTTCTAAAGCGACTATCCGTTCCACCATCCAGTAATACCGAGCAGTCGATAATATGCTCAAGCACCTTAGGACCGGCTAAAATACCGTCTTTGGTAACGTGACCTACCATAAAGATCGCGACATTATTTTGCTTGGCATAACGCGTTAACGCGGTGGCTGATTCACGAACCTGCGCCACACTACCCGGTGAAGACTGAACATCTGATACGTGCATGACTTGAATCGAGTCAATCACCATCAACTTAGGCTGCTCTTTTTCCGCTACTTGGCAAATTCGGTCGACATTGGTTTCCGAAAGCATCTTTAAATGATCTTTAGGCAGCCCTAGTCTGGAGGCACGCATGGCCACTTGTTGCAGCGATTCTTCACCCGTAACGTACAGCGTGGGCATCTGCGATGATAAGCGACACATGGCTTGTAATAGTAACGTCGACTTACCCGCCCCTGGGTTGCCACCAATAAGAATCGCTGCACCTGGCACAACACCACCGCCAAGCACGCGGTCGAGTTCTTTGAAACTACTCGAAAATCTTGGGACTTCTTGCAAGTCAATTTCAGACAAGGTCTGAACACTGGCTTCCGTCGTTCCGCCAGCATAACCAGCCAAACGCTCATTACGTGCTACTTGAGGCGATGCAGCAAGGCGAACTTCAGAAATGGTATTCCACGCCCCACATGCATTACATTGCCCTTGCCAACGAGGAAAGTCAGCTCCGCAATCATTACACACGTAAGCTCTTTTCGCTTTTGCCATACTTGTTCACTACCTCATTGACGTAAAAGATAAAACAATGCAATCGCTTGCATTTTATTATGATTAAAAAAGGTTATTTTTTGTTCTGAGCATAATTATTTTCGTTCTAGCAGGTAATAATTATTGCTAATACGAGATAACCAACGAAAAATACCTCAATTAAATGGTATAAAATCATCGCTAGGTACTGCTAAGGATTGCGGTGCACTAGCCGATAAAACCTTATCGCGCTGTTATATCGATGATGGCATAGCCATCAAACAGGGACACTTTAACAAAACTCATGCAGCAATCAGAAATACTTTCTCTCGCAGAACGACTAATTCCGGCTTATCACGCCGAAGATTTCGACTTTGTTCTCAAACAAATCACTGAAGGCGAAACGCCATCAGCCAAACTGCTCGTTAAAATGGAGCTCAATAGACTAATGGCACCTTGCCATAAGCGTATTGATCTTCGTGGGCGCGTGTCTTCACATTGCCATGAATATCAGTTTGATGGGCTTACCCACTGGTTCGATGACCGAGCGTTCGATATGTATCACAAACTGACTCGTAAGTTTGGTGGTTACACTGAAGGCGTCTGGGAGGCACTCGTCAACAAACAAACCATTAGTACGATTGGCAACGAACAAAAGTTAAAGCATGAAGGTGAACTTACCGATCCCAATAGCCCTTACGCTGCCGAAGCGATTAATTTGGGCTACGACCTAAAGCGAAAAGAGAATCGTCTTAGACTTGAATCTCAAGTGTCTATTGAACTCGAAAATGGTGAACTGGTATATGGTTTAAGCGTTGATCTTTCAAACTCTGGCGCCAAATTTAAAGTACCTGGTACCTTTGATTATGATCTTGGTCAAATCATTAAAGTTCGATTCGACGAATTGGCCAAAGGCAGCAATGTCAAAGACATCGAATTGCCCATTGAATACCGTGTTCTTGGCGTTGATGGTATTCACGGCGTCTCTCCCGTCAAGTATCTACGCACTTTAAGGCTCACGCGCACCAATGCCGTTGAGCAGGTAGTGGAAAGAACGTTAAACACAGAATCCAAAAAAATCCGTCATGATAACCAAGACCGAATTACCCGCGCTCGTACACGAGGCTACGAGCACACGTACCTAAAACATGCGTGCAATCTACCGCTATTTTTTAGCGGTAACGAACTAAAAGTCTCCCTGCTTACCGATAATAATAAAGATATATGGAATTATTGGCACGATGAACGCCACCAGCAAGCGCTAGGCTCGTTGTTTTCACCTGAGCGAATGGAGCTTTTGATCAAAACCGGGATCAAAGGCTGTAGCAACGTTCTTTATACCTTTACCCATGATCATAATGGCATGAAATTGTTTTATTCCATGATGATGCCTGAAGCCAGTCGGGAAGAGCGGCAACTTTTTTGGCATGTTGGCGCCAAGCGAGCAAGCTGGAAAGCGTTTCGTCTATCCGTTTTTGAATTATCGGAAACCGATGTTGTTGCCATTTCTAAACACTACAGTGCGTTGGTGGATAAACCAGAGGAGCTGACCCACTTTGGCATCTTGCAGGAGATCAGCGATCAAACATCGGCAAGTGATTATTTATTTACTGAAAAACCGCGCATTGCCGCTAGTGGTTTAAACCGCTTCCGACATCCTAGAAAGATCATCGGTCAACCACGTGGGCTCTATTTTGATGCTGAGACAAGACGTAGGGAACCACGCTATGAATTTCGAACGCCCGTTGCCATTACCAACCAAAATGGCGAAAGCATCGAAGGCATAACATTAGACCTATCAAAACGTGGGGCCAGCATCCAGTTAATCAGTCCCACACCAATCAGCACAGGCATGATGGTTACTGTTGCATTTAAAGAGCTGCAACTTTACAACAAGAACTTACCGCTCAATCAAGTTCCCTACACTGTTGTAAGAATGTCTGAAGATAAAAAAACCGCTTTTCTTGCTATTTCCGAGTCAGGAAAAACCATCAAGATCATTGCGTTTTTTAACGGCATGATTGAAAACAATCGTGACAAACTTCTTATCAAAAATGAGGTTTTACCAAGTCCTGAGTTACTTGAGTCTTTGCATAATGTGTTGTTAGGTAAGATGGTCAGTACACCGGTATACATAGACAAACGAGGCACTTCGGTTAAGAGCCGAGTCGTCGGTGTCAATTTCCCACTACCTGGTTATCTGCAATTTTTCGAGCGAATTAGTCATCAACAAAACCTTGCACTCGAACCGATATTCAAAGGGCGCAGTAATAGCATGATTGCCGAACCAATGAAACGCAGACCCGGTTCTAAAATCGTTTATCATGAGTTGTATATTGGGGTATTAAAACTCGGCGACCGAATTCAGTCGGTCCATACACGACTTCGTGAAGACTTTGACTCAACACAAAAGCGGATAAGGTTCATTAAAGACGCCTTAACAATGGGTGAATTGTACATACTGAGAGTCTCTTCTGGCCCTGTTTTCGACGCACTGACCACATTGATGAAAAAAGACATCAACGAGCTATTAACCCTTAGCCTAAGTCACGCGAGAAATTTAGAAAATGAGATGACGGCAATTTGTGGCTACTGTGAGATCATTGATATTACTGAAGAGGTGCTCATTCGCTTGGAGCTGAATTACTGAGCGGCCTAATCTAACCCTAACCTTCTCTTTACTAAAAAGGGGGATTGCCGACTAGCAATCCCCCTTTTTTCAGATATCTGCCCCGCATTGCCTAACTCAATAAATCAAGTTCACGAATGAGGTATTACCAATTCACTCTTTTTTGCTTGGCAAGTAACCCTGACAATATGCAGACCACGCCACCGAGTCCGGCAAACTTAATGGCCACTTGCGCTTTTTCTTCGACTTTAGGTTTTGCATGGTAAGCAATACCCAACCCAGCCGCATGCATCATCACTAAGTCATTCGCACCATCACCAACGGCAATCGTGTTGTGTGGTTCAATATCATACTCTTCCGCTAGCGACTGCAAAATATCGGCTTTCATTTCGGCATCTACCACTTCACCAATCACGGCGCCAGTCAGTTTGCCATCGACAATTTCCAGCGTATTAGATTGAGCATAATCAAGCGATAACTCTTGCTTTAAGTAATCTGAAAAGTAGGTAAACCCACCTGATGCAATCGCTGTTTTCCAACCACGAGACTGCAGCGTTTTAATCATTTCCCTTAGCTCTGGCATCATAGGTAACTCGGCACGAACAACGCTAAGTATTGACTCATCGGCACCTTTCAATGCCCCGACTCGCTGACGTAAGCTTTGTTCAAAGTCGAGCTCGCCTTGCATCGCGCGCTCTGTCACATGTGCCACTTGCTTACCAACACCGGCCAACTTAGCGATCTCATCAATGCACTCAATTTGAATCGCTGTTGAATCCATATCAAGTACGATTACTCCCGGCTTATTAAGATCTGGCACGTCACACAATGCCGAACAATCGATCTGCAGTTCGGCCAGTATCTTCTGATGCTCAGACGTTAACGTTCCAGCCATTAACGCCACTTCATACGAACCAACTTGCCAAACTTCAAGAATACGACTCGATCGTCCAACATAAAAGTCCATGTCGTTGAACATACTGACCGAGAGGTAAGGGGCATACACAATCCAAGAGGCTTTGCTTTTTTCTAGTTGATGTGAAAATAGGGTTTCCGGAAAGCGCTCCTTTAAGGGAATACGCTTTGAAATCACTAAAGGCTTTACCGCGTCCATGTCTTATCCTTCATAAGAAAATTACTACGACGGTAACCTATTGCAATTTACTTGTGCAAGTCTCAATATAAACCAATCAGTAATTTCTTAGACCTTTTGTAAAATTATGGACGGTTCACTGTTTTCATTTCGCAACTTTTTACGCATTGTCGCGCTAGGGCTCATTGGTGCGATGGTCTTTTTTATCACCACTAATAGCTTTGTTATCAGCAAAGGTAACGAAAGAATTCAAAACAATCAGCTAGAGGTGCTAAGTAAAATATTAATTTCCCAAGCTTCGCTTTCTGCTCGACAAATGCTTATCGATCAAGACCAAGAGCGCCTAGGTGCGTTGACCAATCAATTAGCAACAGAAAGGTTGGTACTGGATGCGACGGTATACAATGCTGAAGGGGTGAAAGTAGCGGCCAGTACCGATGCAAAATCAGCCAGAGAGGTACTCGGACTCGATACACCACTCGCGACCGCCAGTATCGGGCGCCAGCAACTTATCGAGCCGATCATCAATGACAATAGCATTATCGGTTTTGTACGTATTACGTTTGAAACTGGAAAAGTGACCGCCATTTCAGATCATCACTACCGAAAAAGTGATCGCTACATGTACATGATGATACTGATGAGCTTTATTTCTGGTGTCTTGTTACTCGTGATTCTGCGTCGTCCGAACAAGAATAAAGGTGAGAATTTGCTGTTAAAGCAATCTTAAAATAACACCATAAAAAAACCTCGCCACAGCGAGGTTTTTTTATGACTAGTCACGATTAATCTTCGTCGCCCAGTAGCACGGAGTCTAACGCAATCTCCATCATTTCATTAAACGTTGTTGCACGTTCATCTGATGTCGTTTGTTCACCGGTTTTAATATGGTCAGAGACCGTACAGATTGCCAGTGCTTTAGCGCCATACTCTGCCGCAACACCGTAAATACCAGCAGCTTCCATTTCAACGCCAACGATGCCATATTTATCCATTACATCAAACATGTCTGGATCCGGGGTATAAAACAGTTCAGCCGAAAATAAGTTGCCGACCTTAACGTTAATACCGCGAGCTTTTGCCGCTTCTTCTGCGTTTCTGACCATTTGGTAGTCAGCAATAGCCGCAAAGTCATGGTCTTTAAAACGAATTCGATTCACTTTCGAATCCGTACATGCGCCCATGCCAATCACGACATCACGAACTTTAATGTCTTCGTTTACCGCACCACAACTGCCTACTCGAATAATCTTTTTAACACCGAAATCTTTAATCAGTTCCGTGACATAAATAGAACATGATGGGATACCCATACCATGCCCCATTACAGAGATTCGGCGACCTTTGTATGTACCTGTGTAGCCATACATACTGCGTACATCACAAACCTGCACCGCGTCATCCAAAAACGTGTCTGCTATGTACTTTGCACGAAGGGGATCCCCCGGCATCAATACGACGTCAGCAAAATCACCCATTTCTGCATTAATGTGAGGAGTGGCCATTGTGTTTTCCTTATTGATTAACAGCGGTCATTGGTCGTTGATTAGATTTAACAAGCTAAGCTAACTCACTACCTAAACCACTAAATTTATTATAAATTAAAGCGCTAATATGTTTATATACTAGGAACTAGGAACTAGGAACTAGGAACTAGGAACTTAATCCTAGCCCTTCAAAACTGTCCTACAAAAAGCGTTTACCGTAGTCCATTGGAGACGTACCAAAATAGCTAGCTAAGCTTTGACCAATATCAGCGAAGCTGTCACGAAGTCCTAATGAGCCTGCCGGTATTTTGTGACCGTAAACAATCACTGGGATGTGCTCACGCGTGTGGTCGGTCCCCGGCCAGGTTGGATCACAGCCGTGGTCTGCGGTAAGAATCAACACATCGTCTTCTTCCATCAGCTCAATCACTTCATCGATACGAGAATCAAAATACTCTAATGCTGCTGCGTAACCTGCGACGTCACGGCGGTGACCGTACGCCGAATCAAAATCAACAAAGTTAGTGAAGACAATCGTGTTATCGCCAGCAACTTTAATTTGCTCTTTGGTTGCTTCAAACAGCGCTGGGATACCTGTCGCTTTGACTTTTTTAGTGATACCGCAGTTTGCGTAGATATCGGCAATTTTACCGATAGAAACAACCTGACCTTGTTTCTCTTCCACTAATTTAGTCAGTACCGTTGGCGCTGGCGGCTCTACAGAAAGATCTCGGCGGTTACCTGTACGCTCAAACTGACCTTTGCCTGGGCCAATAAATGGGCGCGCGATAACACGGCCAATGTTGTAGTCTTCTAGCTCTTCACGGGCAATCTGGCAAAGCGCTAACAAACGGTCAAGGCCGAACGTTTCTTCGTGACAAGCAATCTGGAATACTGAGTCCGCCGATGTGTAAAATATTGGCAGTCCTGTTTTCATATGCTCTTCACCAAGGTCATCAAGTAC
Organism: Vibrio methylphosphonaticus; assembly: GCF_023634655.1. Lineage (GTDB taxonomy): Bacteria > Pseudomonadota > Gammaproteobacteria > Enterobacterales > Vibrionaceae > Vibrio > Vibrio methylphosphonaticus. The sequence goes on from NZ_JAMKMS010000001.1 coordinate 233,096, forward strand.
TTGGGTCCCTGATGCGTGGCAGTTTCCTAGGAAACCGTCCAATTCCGCACGTTTAAGAATACGGTCAGTCAGCTCTTTCGGGAACGCGTTCTCTTTATCCGTGAAATAGCCCCACTCAAACAAGACCGGTACACCAGCAATTTCCCAGTGACCCGATGGCGTGTCTTTACCAGATGAAAGCTCCGCGGCGTGCCCATAAGCACCGATGACTTCTATGTCATCATGCATGCCTTGAGCTAGTGCACCGGTTGATTCTTTATGTGCCATAGCTAAACCCAGCTTTGAAAGGTTTGGCAGCGTCAACGCGCCACTACGCTGATCATTATCAGCGAAGCCTTTCGCACAATGCTCAGCAATGTGCCCCATGGTATCAGAGCCCACATCGCCAAACTTTTCAGCGTCGCCTGCCTCACCAATACCAAATGAATCTAATACTAAAATAAATGCTCGTTTCATAATCTCTCTCCCACCCTATGCCAAGTCTTCCGCACGAATATGGCGGTACACGCATGGGGTTTCTGTATAGGGTTGTTCACCGACAGTTACCGCCGCTTTTAGCGCATTTGCCGCCTCTTGCCATTGCGCTTCATTGCGCGCATGGATAACGGCTAACGGTTTTTCTTGACTCGCCGTTTCACCCAGTCTGATAAATTGGTCGAAGCCTACCGCGTAATCAATGTTGTCCGTCGCAACACGACGACCACCGCCCATCCCTACTACCGCCATACCAATGGCACGAGTATCCATCGCAGAGACTGTGCCTGCAATATCGGCATAAACAGGCTTAATAATGTCGGCTTTATCTAGGTAGTTATCGTAGTTTTCAACGAAATCTGTTGGGCCACCTAAACCTGATACCATCGTGCCAAAGCACTGGGCCGCTTTTCCATTGTTCAAGACGTCATTTAGCATCATGTTTGCTTGCTCAGTATCGCTAGCAAGCTTAGCCAACACTAACATTTCACTACACAGTGCCATCGTCACTTCGTACAATCGTGGATTACGGTATTCGCCCGTTAAGAACTGTACCGCTTCACGTACTTCTACGGCATTACCAGCAGACGATGCCAGAACTTGGTTCATATCAGTAAGAATAGCAGTTGTCTTTGTACCCGCGCCGTTTGCCACCGCGACGATGGAGTTGGCTAACTCTTCAGATGCTTCATAAGTGGGCATAAACGCCCCAGAACCGACCTTGACATCCATCACTAACGACTCAAGGCCAGCCGCCAGTTTCTTGGATAAAATCGATGCTGTAATCAAAGAGATATTGTCAACGGTTGCCGTGATATCACGCGTGGCATAGACACGTTTATCAGCCGGCGCTAAGTCACCTGTTTGGCCGATAATTGCAACGCCTGCGTCCTTCGTCACTTCACCAAAGACTTCGTTTGTCGGGGTAATATCATAGCCAGGGATAGACTCTAGTTTATCAAGCGTGCCCCCTGTATGACCCAAACCGCGCCCAGAGATCATTGGAACGAATCCGCCGCAAGCTGCGATCATAGGGCCAAGCATTAACGAGGTCACATCACCAACACCGCCGGTCGAGTGTTTATCAACAATAGGACCACCAAAATTCATATGGCCCCAATCGATAACCATGCCAGAGTCACGCATGGCGCAAGTCAGCGCAATACGTTCTGGCATAGTCATTTCATTAAAAAATATCGTCATTGCGAAAGCCGCAATTTGACCTTCAGATACTGTGTCGTTAGCGACACCTTGGATGAAGAAGTTAATTTCTTCTGCGCTCAGCACGTGGCCATCGCGTTTTTTACGAATAATTTCTTGTGGTAAATACATTAGTACCTCCCCAGTCTAAGCTTGGGTTATAGGGTATAGAGGGAATGGTGGTGACAAGGGTTCGTCACCACCTAAAGCGTTAGATTAATATGCAGATGGATCTGCAGTTTCGTCCGTTACTTCTAATGTATTTAGGAGGTTGGTCAGCAGGCTTGAAGCACCAAAGCGATAGTGCATGTTATCTGCCCAATCTGCGCCTAGGATATCATCTGCCATTGCAAGGTATGCCGCTGCATCTTCAGCCGTACGAACGCCACCAGCAGGCTTAAAGCCAACTGTTTTTGCTACGCCCATATCGCGAATCACTTCTAGCATCATGCGAGCGTACTCTGGCGTTGCATTAACCGGCACTTTACCTGTTGAAGTTTTGATGAAGTCAGCACCAGCATTGATACAAATTTCTGACGCTTTCTTGATGAGAGCTTCTTCTTTTAGTTCACCCGTTTCAATGATGACTTTTAGAAGAATGTCACCACACGCCGCTTTACACTGTTTCACAAGTTCAAAGCCAACGTCTTCGTTGCCAGCCATAAGAGCGCGGTATGGGAATACGACGTCAACTTCGTCCGCACCATAGGCAACCGCCGCTTTCGTTTCAGCAACTGCGATAGCAATATCATCATTACCGTGTGGGAAGTTAGTCACAGTAGCAATACGAACATCCGGCGTACCTTGTTCACGAAGTGTTTTCTTCGCAATTGGTACAAAACGTGGATAAATACACACTGCTGCCGTATTACCCACAGACGTTTTCGCGTCATGACACAACGAGATCACTTTTGCATCCGTGTCATCTTCGTTAAGTGTTGTAAGATCCATCAGTTTAAGTGCACGTAACGCTGCTGATTTTAAATCGCTCATTTCTATCTCCGGTCAATATATTCAATTAATTACCTGACACACTGTCAGCAATAAATGAACGGACTTGGTTCCTTGAAGACTCGACGCTTCGCGCCAATCGCTTTCCATGTCGCCGCACAGTACCAATTCGTATTTGTCCAACCAATTTATTTAAGGTGGAGAACCAGTTCTGGGCTAAGTAAATCACCATCAAACATGGTTATCTACTGAGTAGCCTATACAGTATAGAACTCTTCCTCAAAACGGTAGTCACGAATAATACGCAAACGGTTTGTATCTCAAAAAAAACCGTCGTTGTTCCCTTCATGCCATACATGGTAGGGATTTGGGGGTTTCTTGCCCCAAAAAAACAAAAAAGCCCCGCAGCAATTTCTTGCTACGGGGCGATTTATTGTGGCGTCTATATACTAATAACCTTCGGCTAACAGTTACATTGCCGCAAGGCTAAGACAGAAGCCTGCAATCGTTGCTGCCATCAAGTTAGATAGTGTACCAGCAATCACTGCCTTCACACCCATGCGAGCGATATCACCGCGACGCTTAGGCGCTAAACTACCTAGACCACCCAGTAGAATCGCGATAGAAGATAAGTTCGCAAAACCACAAAGTGCAAATGAGATGATTGCTTTCGTCTTATCAGAAAGAACCACTGGCGCCGCTTCCGTTAGGTAAGGGGCAAAGTTTGCAAAGGCAACGAATTCGTTCGCAACGGTTTTCATACCGATGAACTCACCAGCAACAATCGCTTCTTCCCATGGCACACCGATAAGGAATGCAAGAGGAGCAAATACCCAACCTAGTAGCAATTCAAGGCGAAGTTCAGGCATACCGAACCAACCACCAACGCCACCAAGCATACCGTTCACAAGAGCGATCAGGCCGATGAATGCGATAAGCATTGCACCAACGTTAAGTGCTAGCTGAAGACCCGCTGAAGCGCCACCTGCAGCTGCATCGATAACGTTCGCTGGTTTGTCATCACCTTCTGCTTCCATGTCGTGAAGCTGATCGATTGGCTCGTCAGTTTCAGGTTTCATGATTTTAGCAAACAGTAGACCACCAGGTGCTGCCATAAATGACGCAGCTACCAAGTATTCAATTGGCACGCCCATAGAAGCGTAACCTGCAAGAACACCACCAGCAATAGAAGCTAAGCCACCACACATAACTGCGAATAGCTCAGATTGAGTCATTTTTGGTACAAAAGGACGAACAACAAGAGGGGCTTCAGTTTGACCAACGAAGATGTTTGCTGCTGCTGACATAGATTCTGCACGAGATGTGCCTAGTGCTTTTTGTAAGCCACCACCAAGAATCTTGATAACCCACTGCATAACACCTAGGTAATACAGCACTGAAACTAGCGCAGAGAAAAAGATAAGTGTTGGTAGTACACGGAATGCGAAAATGAAACCACCGCCACCAAATACTTCAAACATTTTGTCTGAGACTAGACCACCAAATAGGAACGATGAACCATCATTACCGTAGTTGATGACGTTAGAAATAGCGTCAGAGAATCCGCGTAGCACTTCTTGTCCCCAAGGAACGTAAAGTACGAATGCACCGAGTAAAAATTGAATAGCGAATGCGCCACCCACTGTTCTGATATTAATAGCTTTGCGGTTATCTGATAATAATACTGCGATTCCGATCAGTACTACCATTCCAACCAGGCTCATAAACAGGCTCATAGTTTATGACTTCCTTATATAATTATTTGGCGTGTAATAAAAGTTGAAGCTCAAAAGCGGGGGCGATTATACAAACCCTCAGAAAAGAAAGTAGTACCCCCTTCACACTTTCGACCTCAACACATAAGACGTACATGTAATTTTGAGATACTGATCACAATAAGGCACTGTAACAAAGTTCAATTTAACAATTATACGTAACTTTTATCACAAATAAAAAACAGCGATTTGCTATTATTTAGGAGTTGTGACGTAACCGTTTGCGCACTTTCACTTCGCAGCATGATAAGTGTTGATAGGGTCAACTTTAGCATTTCTGGTTTATTAATAGTGCCCTGATAACCACTTAATGGCATATCTGGCGCGTCAGTTTCGATTAATAAATAATCAAGTGGGAGTTTTGAAATGGTGTCACGAGTCTTCTTAGCGCGTTCATAAGAAATAACGCCCCCGACACCGATATAAATACCTAATTTTATATAGTCCATCGCTTGCTGGTAACTGCCACTAAAGCCGTGGATCACCCCACCATATATCGGTGTGTGTTTTTTGAGTACCGCTATCATATCTTGGTGAGCTTTTCGGCAGTGCAAAATAATCGGTAGCTTGGCTTTATTCGCCAGTAAAATATGCTCCCGTAAGATCTGTCTTTGCTGCAGCTTCGTTGGTTCAGCGTCACCGTCTTGACCTAGGTGATAGAAATCCAACCCGCATTCGCCAATCGCCACGCATTTATTAGACAAACTTTGTGCTTGAGTGAGCCTCTGTGTTAATCGTTCAACACTGACAGTGGATACACCTGTTAAAAATAAAGGATGGAAACCAAGAGCATAGTAAATATCGGAATGTTGCTGTGCAAGCTGTGCTATTTCAGTCCAGTTTTCTTCATTGATCCCAGGGACGATCATACCCTCTACTCCTGCACGTCTCGCATCCTTCAGCACGGTAGAAAGATCGGTTTTAGCTGCAATGAGGTCTAAATGACAGTGAGTATCAATCATCGTTAATGGGATCTTTTTTATAGGGTGTGCAGCTACGTTTATTTTCCGGTGTTAGCCCCATGGACAGACACCAACTGTCGTATTTTTTTAACCAAATACGTACCCATTTAAGCATGAGTAAACCTCTCTTTATAACGGTATAAATTCACAGAAGAGTCGGTATAAAAATACCCACGCCCAAATGTAATCGATTGCAATTCAATCTACTAGACCCCTTGATATGTAAAGGATAGCCAATAGTTAGAGTTTTATCACTAAGATGTGATTCAACACTCATTGCTGTGATAGAAGCGGTTTTTTTTCAACCAAGCAAACGATAAAATGTTTCACACTGTTTGTAAATTAAACAAAGCATGAGGCTACGTTATTTACAAACGTTTAATTTCCAGCCTCTAACCACAGCGTTAGCTGGGACTATTGATTCGTCAATGGTCCCCCCACTATCTGACACCACAAGGGAACTGAACGTGAAAAAAACTATTCTAAAACTCTCCGCACTTGCAGTGGCGGTCTCGTCTTTTAGCGTATTCGCAGCCAAACCAGCCGTTGTTTATGATACTGCCGGTAAATTCGACAAATCGTTTAATGAAGCGGTTTTTCAAAACGGTGTGAAACCTTTCAATGCCGATAAAGGCATTAAAGTCCGTGAATTCGAACCTCAAAATGAAGCACAACGCGAACAAGGCCTACGCCGTCTTGCTAGCCGCGGCTTCACACCAATCGTTGCGGTAGGTTTCAATATGGCTTCTGCTGTTGAGAAAGTCGCAACAGAGTTCCCTGATATTCAGTTTACTATCATCGATATGGTCGTCGACAAGCCAAATGTCCAATCCATTGTGTTCAAAGAGCATGAGGGTTCTTTCCTTGTCGGTGCACTTGCCGCGAAAGCCTCTAAAACAGCCAAAGTCGGGTTTGTGGGCGGAATGGACATTCCACTGATTCGTAAATTTGAGTGTGGTTATCGCCAAGGCGCACAATACGCCAACCCTAAGATCGAAACGTTCCAAAACATGACTGGCTCAACTCCAGCTGCATTCGCAGATCCTGCGAAAGGATCCGAGCTTGCTAAATCTCAATTCTCTAAAGGTGTTGATGTTATCTATGCTGCAGCTGGCGGCACGGGTATGGGGGTTTATCAAGCAGCAAAAGACGGCGGTAAATTTGCTATTGGTGTGGACTCTAACCAAAACCACTTACAACCAGGCACTATGCTGACGTCAATGGTGAAAAAGGTTGGGGTTGCTGCCTATAACTCATGGGACGAAGCAGAGAAAGGGTCGTGGGAATCTGGAATCAAAGTCCTCGGTCTCAAAGAAGGGGCTGTTGAGTGGGCATACGATGATAACAACAAAGATCTCATTACTCCGGAAATGAAAACGTATCTCGATGGGCTACAAGCGCAAATCATTGCTGGTGATATCAAAGTCCACGATTACATGTCAGACAATACTTGTAATTACTAGGCACCGCCATCAAGCGACATGCACGACTCGGCTTTCGGCCTAGCTGCAATATTACGCCACTGCCTCAAACACAGTGGCGTATCACACACCCTACACCCCGAAGTATAACCATCTTCAATAACGACAATAAAAAATATAACGACCTATAAAAATTAAAGCGATATTTAGGTAACTAGCAGGGAATCATTAGCGGGCAGCATTGACGTCGCTAATTAAATATAAGGCAGTATCTCGTGACACAAGGACAATCTATTGCCATCGAACTCAAAGACATCAATAAACGTTTTGGCGCGGTTCATGCCAATCGTGATATTGACCTTCGAGTTCCCAAAGGCACTATTCACGGCATTATCGGTGAAAATGGCGCAGGCAAATCGACGTTAATGAGCATTATTTACGGCTTTTATCATGCCGATGAAGGTACGATGTGGGTCAATGGCCAGCCCTATAAGCCAGCCAATTCGCAAGAAGCGATCCAATCAGGGATTGGCATGGTGCATCAACACTTTATGTTGGTAGAAACCTTCTCTGTGCTCGAAAATATAGTGCTTGGCGCAGAAGATGGCTGGAAGTTAGAAGAAAGCCTAGGAAAAGCTCGTAAAAAGCTCAAAACACTGGCGAAAGACTACGGCCTTGATGTCCCACTAGACGCCATCGTTGGCGACTTGCCTGTCGGTTTACAGCAACGAGTCGAAATCCTCAAAGCCTTGTATCGTGGCGCGAAAATACTCATTCTTGATGAACCCACCGGGGTATTAACACCTCAAGAAGCGGATCATCTATTTCGCATCCTAGACAAACTGAGAGCGCAAGGCACAACCATTATGATCATCACGCACAAATTGCGTGAAGTGCTAGCAATTACCGATAATATCTCAGTGATGCGCCAAGGCACGATGGTGGAACACGTCACCACAGCAAACACTAATAAAGAACAATTAGCTGAATTTATGGTAGGGCGAAAGGTTCGCCTCAAAGTAGACAAACACACTTCAGCCCCGAAAAAACAGCTGATCACCGTGGAAAATCTGCAATTTTTCGATGATGCTGGCGTAGAGCGAGTCAAACGCGTCAGTTTTGGTGTCCGTCAGGGTGAAGTTGTGGGTATTGCGGGGGTTTCTGGAAATGGTCAGTCGGAGATCCTAGCTCTGCTATCTGGTATTTTACAGCCTCATTCAGGCTCAATACACATCAACAACAACACCATTGATCAGCTGAATCCACTTAATCCCCAACAAGTAAGGGCGATTGGCGTTGGGCATATTCCTGAAGACCGTCACAAGCAAGGGCTCATCAACAAATTTGATGCCCAAGAAGCGTATATTCTCGGCTATCACCACCTACCCCTATACAACAATGGGTTACTTCAAGATAAGCAAGCGATCAAAGCACACTGTCAAGCCAGTATGGATAAATGGGACGTCCGCCCAAACGATACAACACTGAAGACAGCCAACTTCTCTGGCGGCAACCAGCAAAAGCTGGTGATTGCTCGTGAGATGGAGCAAAACCCTGATGTGCTGCTCGTAGGACAGCCTACACGCGGCGTCGATATCGGGGCAATCGAATACATCCACCAGCAAATTATCGCGGCTCGAGATGAAGATAAGGCCGTGCTTTTAGTTTCAGTTGAGCTGGATGAAATTCTTAGCCTTGCCGACCGAATTTTGGTGGTCTTTGATGGTGCGATTGTCGGCGAAGTCTCCATTGATGATGCAGATGAGCAGACGCTAGGGTTAATGATGGCCAATATTATGCCGGAACACTTACAACAAAAAGCCGTGGCTTCCGACCAAGGACAACAAGGAGAGATGTCATGAGCCAAGCAAAAGTACCCGCTTGGGTAACCATGGCGCTATTGCCAGCCATTAATGTAATGGTCGCCTTTCTTGTTTCTGCGCTGTTGTTTATCTATATCGACATCAGTCCAATTGATGCCGCTAAAGTGATGTGGACGGGCGCTTTTGGTTATGCCGAAGGATTTGGCTACACCATGTACTACGCGACGGGGTTTATTTTTACCGGTCTCGCGGTTGCGGTGGCATTCCATGCCGGGCTTTTTAATATTGGGGGCGAAGGACAAGCCTATATTGGCGGACTCGGTGTGGGGCTTGTGTGCTTAACGCTGGGTGAATATGCGCCTTGGTATATTACCTTCCCTGTGGCTATTTTAGCGGGTGGGCTGTTTGGTGCCGCTTGGGCATTTATTCCTGCCTACCTACAAGCCAAACGCGGTTCACACATTGTTATCACCACCATCATGTTTAACTTTATCGCCGCTTCCTTCATGGCGTATTTATTGGTCGAGGTACTCAAACCAGACAATACCATGGCAACCGAAAGCCGGGTATTTGCGGTGAGCAGCTGGCTGCCAAAAATGCATGAAATATTGGCTGTGTTCGGAATCGAAATGGCACCGAGCCCAATGAATTTGAGCTTTATTTTTGCCCTGCTTTGTTGCGTCTTTGTGTGGCTATTTATGTGGCACTCTCGCTGGGGTTATGAAGTTCGCTCAGTCGGCGCTAACCCTTCAGCAGCAGGCTATGCTGGAATCAAATACAGCAAAACCATTATCATCACTATGCTGATCTCCGGCATGCTCGCCGGCTTTTTTGGCCTCAACGTACTCCAAGGCGAACTGCACCAAATAAAGCTCAACTTTGTTGAAGGCTTTGGCTTTACCGGCATTGCTGTGGCGCTAATGGGGCGAAACCATCCTATTGGTGTTTTGCTAGCTAGCTTGCTATTCGGCTTTCTCTACCAAGGCGGCGCCGAGCTGAGTTTTGAGTATGGTGTGGACCGTAACATCGTTGTGGTACTACAAGGCTTAGTGATCTTGTTCTCAGGGGCCTTAGAGCACATGTTTAGACCCTCACTAGAAAGAACCTATCTCAAACTCTTTTCTAAACCCAATATTGACGCAGAGAAGGGAGTCGCTTAATTATGTTTGAAACGATTATTCTCATGCTAGACGCCACATTACGAGTGGCAACACCGCTGATCCTTGCATCATTGGCAGGGATGTTCTGTGAACGTTCAGGGATCGTAAACATCGCTTTAGAGGGTAAGTTGCTGGCAGCCGCATTTGCGGGAGCAGCAACCGCCCATGTGACGGGTTCCGCGTGGCTAGGACTCTTCGCAGGGATTGGTATTTCTGTTTTGCTGGCCCTTCTTCACGGCTTTGCCTGTATTACCCATCGCGGCGATCAAGTGGTCAGTGGTATGGCGATCAATATTCTCGCCGCTGGGTTAACCATTACCTTGGGTCGTCACTGGTTCCAACAAGGCGGCCAAACTCCGGCATTATCTGGCGATGCTCGCTTTGCCCCCATCACCTTTCCGGGTGCTGATGCCGTTGCGGATATTCCAGTGTTGGGTCACCTTTATTCGGAACTGATTAGTGGGCATTCGATCTTAGTCTACATGGCCATATTTATCGTTCCTGCTTGTTGGTACCTACTGTTTAGAACACGCTTTGGACTTCGTCTACGCGCGGTCGGTGAATCCCCCTCTGCTGTCGATACCGCAGGCATTTCGGTGGTACGTACTCGTTACGCTGCCGTCGCTATTTGTGGTGTGTTGGTGGGGATTGGCGGTGTGTATCTCTCCGTTGCTCAAACGGCTCAGTTCATTCCTAACATGAGTGCAGGAAAGGGCTACATGGCCTTGGCGGCGCTTATCTTTGGTAAGTGGCGTCCATTTACGGCAATGGGAGCTTGTTTGTTATTTGGTTTCTTAGATGCATTAGCTATTCGTATGCAGGGCGTTAAAATTGGTGACTTCCCTATTCCGGTGCAAGCCATCGAAGCGATACCTTACATCCTCACAGTATTCCTGTTAGCTGGGTTCATTGGCAAAGCTGTCGCACCAAAAGCAATTGGCGTCCCTTATACAAAAGAGCGTGAATAAGATGACAAAAGCGCACGAATAAGACCGCACTAGCCTATAGCTATAAAAAACCAGGCATAAAAAAACCGCTCAATGAGCGGTTTTTTGTATCAACAGAATCTTTAGTGTTCGCGCGTTGCGCGGAACGTCACTTCAGGGAAACGCTCTTGCGCTAGATTCAAGTTAACCATTGTTGGCGCAACATAACTTAGGTTATCTCCACCATCGAGTGCTAAATTTTGCTGACTCTTACGCTTAAATTCTTCCAGTTTCTTCGCATCATCACACTCAACCCAACGCGCCGTTGCCACGTTGACACTTTCATAGATAGCTTCAACATTGTACTCAGCTTTCAAGCGTGCCACGACAACATCAAACTGCAGCACACCCACCGCACCAACGATAAGATCATTGTTTTGCAATGGACGGAATACTTGTACAGCGCCTTCTTCAGAAAGTTGAACTAAGCCTTTTAGCAACTGCTTTTGCTTCAGTGGATCACGTAGACGAATACGACGGAACAATTCCGGTGCAAAGTTTGGAATACCAGAGAACTTCAAATTTTCACCTTGTGTAAAGGTATCACCAATTTGAATCGTGCCGTGGTTATGTAAGCCAATGATATCGCCTGCATACGCTTTCTCTGCGCGAGAACGATCGCCCGCCATGAAGGTTACCGCATCCGAAATACTCACATTTTTGCCAGTACGAACATGGTTCATCTTCATACCTTGATTGTAAGTACCTGATACAATACGCATGAAGGCGATACGGTCACGGTGTTTCGGATCCATGTTGGCTTGGATTTTAAACACGAAGCCCGAGAATTTCTCTTCCGTCGCTTCAACATCACGCTCATTAGCTTGACGAGTTTGCGGCCCCGGAGCCCACTCAGTTAGGCCGTCTAGCATGTGGTCAACACCAAAGTTACCCAATGCCGTACCAAAGTAAACTGGCGTCAATTCACCGGCAAGGAATAGCTCTAAATCAAACTCAGGACACGCGCCAATAACAAGCTCTAGCTCTTCACGCACGCTTTCCGCTAAATCTTCACCAACCGCCACGTCAAGTTCAGGGTTATCAAGCCCCTTAATGATACGAACTTCTTGAATCTCATGACCATGTCCAGACTCATATAAAATCGTTTCATCACGGTGAATGTGGTACACACCTTTAAACTCTTTACCGCAGCCAATTGGCCATGAAATAGGAGCACAAGCCATACCCAGCTCGCTTTCCACTTCATCCAAGACTTCCATCGGATCACGAACATCACGGTCCAGTTTGTTCATGAAGGTAACGATAGGCGTATCACGCAGACGCGTGACTTCCATCAATTTACGCGTACGGTCTTCGACACCTTTCGCCGCATCAATCACCATCAAACAAGAGTCGACAGCCGTTAGCGTACGGTAAGTATCTTCCGAGAAGTCTTCGTGTCCCGGAGTATCTAAAAGGTTAACGAGGCAGTCGTTATATGGGAACTGCATCACCGACGTCGTTACCGAGATGCCACGTTCTTTTTCCATCTCCATCCAGTCAGACTTAGCGTGCTGGTTAGAGCCGCGACCTTTTACGGTACCCGCTTTTTGAATTGCGTTTCCGAACAAAAGTACTTTTTCGGTAATCGTGGTTTTACCCGCATCCGGGTGAGAAATGATCGCAAAAGTTCTGCGTTTAGAAACTTCTTGCTGAAATTGATTTGACATGAATCTCGATCTTCTAGGTTTGTAGAACAGCCCATCGCAAACCCTGCTGACAGTTCACGGCTATTCGAAGGCGTCGAAAAAATAATGGGCGCTATTTTCACCGATCTGGCAGGGTTTCTCAATGAATACTTTCTTAAAGCCGACCTTTATAAAAAAATCACGTTATTTGTGGTGCGATAGCCCTGTCTTCCCCCACAAAAAAGGGGCGGTGCTGAAAGAGTCCGTCACTTAATAGACAGGGACGGTTCGAGAACTCTCCGCTATCCCACTTCACTAAGGCGCTAAACTATCACTATTAATGCTTATCTATGACTCTTTACTATCACGGTTAACTACAATGCCCACGCGTGCCCCACGGTGATGTAATACGCCCACTCCTCCGGACCTTTTGCCACATCCACCCCGGCTCGCATATTAAGTTGTCGAGCCACTAAGTAACGAAAACCACCGCCTACAACAGACTGATAGTCCACTTCGGAAAAATTTTGCCCATCATCGAAGGCTTTTCCTGTCCCAGTAAAGCCAATTAACGACCATCTTGGCGTAATGTCATAACGTGCTTCAAGTTCCACCAACGCCATCTCATCACCTTGATAGCGCATCGCTGGGATACCTCGCATATTAATAAACGGTTTCGCATAATAAGGGGCATCATCCGTTACGGTTTGATAGTCCCCACGAAGACCAATCACAACATCATCGATGACAGGGGCAAAATAATTCGCTTGTAATCTGGATTTGCGATAATCCACGTCACCACCAAATGATTGGTCATGGAACTCGGTGCTAATTTTAGCTTTTAATCCATCGTTAGGGGTGAAAATGGAGTCTCGGCTATCGTAAGTTACTTTAAGCTCAACCGCAGCGTCTTCTAAATCAAAGTTAATAGGCGGTATTGGAATCAAGTTGTTGCCTAAATCAAAGGTGCTTTTGGAAGAGAGAAGCGAATATTTAGCCCCAACAAACCAGTCACTACCAGCGATTCTATAATCAATATCTTGCATAAAATACAAGCCATCAATATTGAAGTTAAATGGATTATCTAATACGTAATATTTCAGGTTAAAGGACCCATAAAATAACCCGCCTTGATAGCGCCAAGTATCTTCTTGCCAAGAGCCGAAGTGAAATGCCCCAGTTAACCATGAACCATTCGAAGTTCCAGCGGCTGCTACGGCGGTTACACTCGGTGGCAAACCAACAATTTCATCTGGATTTTCTTTTCTTCGCCTTTCGCGTTCTTCCGATTCATGAAAGAACATTAATGCGGCGCCCCCCCCAGTTCCGACGGCAGGGTCAGTAATGATAATCGGGACTGGCATAAAGCCCACCGCGTTATCTAATACCCAAGAACTGGCGTCGAACATACCATCTTTAGGATCAATAAATTGCTCAAAAGCCAATGCTGATGAGCTAATAATAGCGCAGCTAATAGTGGTTAATGCTCGTATAGTGGTTAATGCTCGTATTTTCACAGACACCTCCGTGTGAATGCTGATTCCCTGTCGATGCTAGTAACAATCTACTTACAAAGCTTGATGATTCATTGGTAAGCAAGCCGTTAGGGTAAAATGGGTCAGTACAACACCAACCAGAATCTCCAACTCACATTTTATTCACCAAGGTTTTACTTTTACCCAAAAAAGTTTACGCTGACAATCAATTACTCACTTTCGATAGCAGGATATAGAGCGTCTCAGCTCCTTAAGCCATAGCACTATCAAATTTGTGACGAGTCAAAACACGCAACAACAAGAAATGTTAAGCGGCGACATAAAAACCCTTACAAGCGCTTTTTTATTGAACTGCTAACATTAAATGTAGAGTAACTTAAGTCTATTAACCTTCTATCCATCAATAATTTCGTTACATTACTGAGTGCATTGCCTTACAAAACAGTGATGTCATTACTATTTTTAGGCACCTTATAGTGGCAAAATAGAACGCTCATAAAAGAAGAGAGTCGATACTGTGTCAGAACAAGCTCCACTAGATATTCGCATTGAAGAAAATCAAACCCGAGTGAAAGATCAGCTAAATCGAATTCTTTCAAGCAAGGCATTTGATCAAAGCCCTAAAATGAAAGAACTGCTGACTTTTGTCGTGGAGCAAACATTAGCGGGCAATGGTGACCGCTTGAAGCAGTTTACTATTGCGACTGAAGTGTTTGACCGTGATGCAGAATTTGATCATCAAGCCGACCCTATTGTACGTATTCAAGCGGGTCGTGTTAGACGCACACTGGAAACTTATTACCTCACAGAGGGAGTGAATGACCCTCTGTTCCTCGCCATCCCTAAAGGCCGCTACAGTCCAGTATTTACGCCGCAAACACCCCAAGCAGTAAGACAAACGGCAACTCTGGCTCAAATGGCGCGAGACAACCAAAGTACATTAAGTCCAACCATTACGGTGCTGCCTTTTTTATCATTGTCTGATGATGCTGAAAAACGTTTTTTTGCTGAAGGATTTGGGGAAGAGCTCGCCACTGAACTAGCACGTTTTGACATGCTAAAGGTCGTCTCAATGCATGCGCTAGGCGATACCAGTATCGACCCAAGAACATCAGCCGACGTAAAAGGGTTAGGTGAAGAGCTTGGTGTCTCCTTCATTACCTCAGGGACGATGCAGACCCTTGGTAATAAGCTCCGCATCTATGCCAAGCTCTATCGTACTGATAGCGGTGAGCAAGTTTGGGCGGAAAAATATACCTGCGATCTCACCACAAACGATTTATTTGAAGTACAAGACGAAATCATCGCTGAAGTCGTTGCTGAGCTTGCATCAAGTTTTGGCATTATCCACAGAGAGATTTATCAAAGCTGTAACCAAAAAAAGATCGAACACCTTTCTACCTATGAGGCAACACTTCGATATCGACATTATTTAATGACGCTTTCAGAAGATACCCACCAGCAAGCAACGCAAGCCCTGCTGAGTGCGGTTGAGCGCGAACCCTATATTGCCTTACTGCATGCCATGTTAGCTGTCCTCTATTTCGATTCGGACATGCTAGGAATGGGCAACGAGGAAAATGCCGAGGAGACTGGACTTAGCTACGCCAAGCGTGCGGTAGAACTAGAGCCGACTAATCAAGAATCACAGATAGCGATGCTGATGGCACATCAGGTTAGAGAAGATATTGACGGTATCATTAGTACTGTCGATAAAGTCTTAGCGATTAACCCTAACGCCGCCTATCAAATTGGTTTGTGTGGCTGGGCATTATGCATGGCAGGTGAATTTGAACGTGGGCTTAAGCTCATTGCTGATTCAAAAGCGCTCAACCCGTTTAGACCGCCATGGTTTTCTATTGCGACCGTAGTTCACCAAATCATGCAAGATAATTATGATGATGCAGAAAAGTCAGTGAGCAACCTTTCGCTTAGACGTTTGTTTTGGGTGCCGATGCTCAAAGCCATTATTCAAGTTCAAAAAGGTGAATTTAAACAGGCGCAAGCAAGCTATAAAGAAATGTTACAACTTCGACCGGACTTTGAAGGTAACGAAGCTCGTTACTTGGGTGCCTTTATTGCCAGCCCAGACATTAAGCAGAAGCTGTTAACGTCGCTCGCTCGGCTGTAGCACCGTTAAGTACACGATGTGTTTTCGCTAACCGCTAAGCATAAAAAAGAGAGCATCCGCTCTCTTTTTTTAATTTGCTTCAACCACTTATGACGAACGGCCACACTTAATGCTAACACTGTAAAAGTGTCACTCATTAATCGTAGAGTGCATCGTCATAGTCATCGTACTCGTCATCCAAATATTCTTCTTCGAGATACTCTTCCTCAATAACCTCTTCTTCGATGATCTCTTCTTCTAGGTACGCTTCTTCAACGTACTCTTCCGCAATGTACTCTTCCGCAATGTACTCTTCGGCGATAATCTCATCTTCAACAATAACGTCAGTCGCGACTTCGCAGGCTCCCTCATAGTATGCCCCATCAATCGCGCCACCGACCGCTCCTGCTCCGCCACCAATAACCGCTCCGGCTTTCGCACCATGAGAACCATCAACTATGCCGCCAACAACCGCGCCTGTTATCGCTCCATCAACTGCACCCACGATCGCACCCTCAGCGGTTTGATCGCAGTAATAAGCAAAACTTGGCGCGCTGAACAACGAGACGAATAATGCACACAACACGGTAATATTTATTCTTTGTTTCATTATATTCTATTCCTATTATTGGGCGAGTTGGTTATAGGCTTCAATGCTCATTCCGGCGCTAAAACCACCATCTACGCCGACGGCCTGGCCATTAACAAAGCTGCTATCTTGTGACGCGAGAAAGTGGATAACCGCAGCCACCTCTTCTGGCTGCCCTATACGACCAAGCGGTACGGCTCGTTGCTCCATTCGCAACTGAGGCTCGCCGCCTGCCGCGTGCGCTCTTGGCGTATCCACCGAGGTCGGACACACCGCATTAACACGTATTTGTTTACTGCCTAGCTCCAATGCTGCCGTTTTGGTAATCCCCAACACTGCCCATTTAGAGCCAGCAAGGGCGCCTAAATAAGGAACACCGGATGTTCCTGCGACAGAAGCAACATTTATAATGCTTGAGTTTAATGGCATGTACGGTACGGCATGTTTAATAGCAAGCGCCGTCCCCAAAGCATTCACGGAGTAATTCGCATCATACTCCGTCTTTTTTGACTCCATAATCGTGCTATAGCCGTTAGTAGAGCCTGCGCAATTCACCAAAACATCGATACGCCCAAAGTGCTCAAAGGTAATCGCCATGAGTTCACTTAACGAAATCTCATCCGTAACGTCCACATCGATATATAACGCCTCTAGAGAGTCCGCTTGAGAGGCTACTGCATCCAGTCCTGCGATAACCAAACGCCCTCCCGCAGCGTGTAATCGTTTCGCGGTTGCTTCACCAATACCAGACGTACCACCAATGATGACAATAATTTTATCTTCTAAGTGAAATGGCATTGCCATAAATACTTCCTCTCGTTAACGCATAATCGTTCAAATTGAATAGTACCTAACTCAATCGCTTAATCGCAGTTACAAACTTGGATCGATCCAGTAACAAGGTAAACAAAGAAGAGAAGAACCAAAGGAGAAAGAGAAAGAGAAAGAGAAAAAATATAAGGCTTCCTTGCCTTATTGTAACGATTAAGTGCGTTAACGATTAATTACTAACAACGTGTTGATTCATAATCACTCATCGTTCAATCGTCATAAACTCATAACGGTTAGAAGAACCAGGTCGCACCGATACGAACTTCTCGGTTGCCATCGAGGTGCTTCATACGAGATTCACCACCCGCTTTAAAGAAATGTTCAGAATACGTCAGGTTACCCCACACACTGCCATCTGATGAGAGTGGAAGTCCGCCTTCCATCATCATTTCTAATGACTGTTCATTTTGGCCAAATGCGTTTTCATAATTAGCATATTGAGGGTTAACCGTAATGTATGATCCTTTCTCTGTTAGATAGAAAGAGTTAAACCAGTTAGCTTGCCACCCATTGCCAGACTTACCGTTGTCGTACGAGTTACGCATAACCGCGACGTTAGGGTAAGAAACCCAAGATTCAAACGGGGTAATAACCTTGGCAACGGCACCGACAGCAACCGTATTGTTCGCACCTGCGTCTTTCGCTACCCAATTGTTGGCATAATCGATGTAGTCTAATGAAAAGCCAATCTCAGGTAATAACTCAAAAACCGTTGCGTGGACTTGGAAATAACGAGCGCGGACACGAGACATACCGAAGTCTGACGATTTTCCATTGTTTTTATCTGCATCAACGTTGGTTTGAAAATCCCCTTCTAACTGAGCAAGGTAGCCGATCTCTTCGGTGTAAGATCCCGCCATATTAAGTTGAAGACGAGTTAACCCATCTTTCCCCTTTGCACCAGAATCTACCTTTAGATAGGTTTGTGGACGAGTCACGTCTGCAGGATCGTTCGTTTGCTCTTCTGCTGCTTGAGCAGTAAAAGTTAAGGCACTAAGCACGCTAAGCGTTAGAACTGAACATCGCTTCATCATTTATTCCCATGATTATCAATAATTAATGGGGAGTATGAAGACTACGTAAAAAAATCGAAGTAACTCAGGGTAATGTAACCTATTAATACTGCAGGTAAGACGGGGCTGAATCGCGTTAGTATTTATATAGTTGGTACAAGTTGAATGTGGGAAGGTCAGTGAAAACAATAGCCTAGCGAGGCGAAACACCCCGCTTAGCAGATAAGCTTACTGCATACCAAACATAAAATAATAACTCATTATAATGCCGTCTTCGCGACCACCTTCTGTTGGGTAGTACGCTTTTCGACGATCGACTTCATTAAAGCCTTCATCTAAATACAGCTTCATCGCCGACTGGTTACTTTCTCTAACTTCAAGCCATGCACTTTCCGCTTCACAACTCTGACACTGGTCAAGAAAATGCGCTAATAACGCACGACCAAACCCTTTACGTTGGTGATTTGGGTCGATAGCGATATTAAGTAACGAGACTTCACCCACAATGTTTTGGGCATAAAAATAGCCGACGACCTGTCCATCAACCAGCATGACGCTATTTTGCGCGCCTCGCCCATTTATTTCTTCAATCATGGACGCTTTCCATGGATGAGAGTGAGCTTGTAACTCGATAGCAAGTACCGCTGTGACATGCTCTTTAGCAAGCGGAGCAAATTCAAAATTACGCATAAGAACGGATCTGATTCCAAAGGGCTCGTCTCTCTGCGTCATTACCATCAATACTCGATAGTAAAGGAGAGACCAATTGATTACATTGACTTGAACATTGTGCCAGTATCGGCTGATAACGCTCATTTTCGTGTTCAGCACCGGAAAACCACAACCATTTAGGCAACGAAGACGTGTCTAGATGGATCAGTTGTTCAGGGTATATATGCTGCGTGTTCGCCACCTCAAGCTTCATCGCTTTAAGGATTTTTTGGTAAAACAGCGACGTTTCATTTTCAGGCTGAATGGGGGAAATAAACAACAACTCACAGCTTTCTGGTAAATTCAGTGTTTGCTCGGGTGAGATCGCGAGTCGTTCCGGATGAGCAAGAGCCCAAGTTTGGATCCCCATCAATTGCAGCTTTACGCTATCTCTTACCATGAAGTAATACCATTATATGAAGCCACTGATGACGCACGTTAGCCTATCATCTGTGATGAAAAAGAAGAGACGAAGTTTAACAAAGCCTCCAGCGATCACCAAACGTAAATGCTGGCAGCAAACATAAATGCGCGAGCCACCAAATGGTGACTCGCGCATTTCACTCAGCGGCTTTGCTCATCTAAGTATCTAAGTATCTAAGCATCTAAGCACCTAAGCACCTAAGCATTTAAGCATCTAAGCTCGATCTCATTGATTAAACCCAATACCCGTATTTTGAACTAGCCGTCTTACCTTGATGGAAATTATAACTCGTTAAATTCTGAGCAATATTCAACCAAGCCTTTACCTGCGGGGTAAAGTGCCTTAAGCGGCTCTTCAGTTAACGAACGCGCTTGAAATGCACCTTCAGGGACTTCCCATTGACATTCTAAACCTTGCATCGCCGCAGATTGAAAACCAAACTTCCCATAGAAATTTGGGTCACCAAGCACGACACAAGCGGGATAGCCAAGTTCTGGTAACGTTTCAAAAGCTTCTTTTAACAGCGCTTTTGCAATACCTTGACCTTGATAATTCTCACTCACGGCTAATGGTGCTAACCCTTGCCAAGCATAATCTTCGCCATCTACGGTAACCGGCGTAAATAAGACATGACCGACGACTTCACCCTCATCAGTGCACGCCACCAATGATAGCGTCAACTTACTGTTCTCTCTAAGAGACATTACTAAGTTCGCTTCCGCTTCACTTTCAAAGACAGATTTTAATAACCGGTCAATAGTCAAAATATCAGACGGCGCTTCAGTTCGAATAAGCATGGGTCACCTCACTACTGTTGACGGGAGACTGTGTGCCTTTATAAACAAAATCAGCCAAATGGTTCAGTGCGCTTAACATCGCTTTAGGCAATGCATCAAGATCGACGCTATCCATCAAGTTTTTCACTTCAAGCCCTAGCTCAGTATCCCCTTCGATACTAAGTCGACGTTGGAAAAATAACGTATCAGGATCTTCTTTTCTGCCGGCAATAAGCACTAAGTCATTTAAGTTGCCACTAAAACTCACATCTTCTGCTTGTGGTGTCTCTGCGACAAACAACTTTTCATTCTCGTAGGAAATATACCAACTGAGGTTTAGATCACGAATATGAACTTTTAACCACTTTCCTTCAAGAAATTCAAAGTCACCATCTTCAAGTGATTCTTTAAAAACGGTTTTTAGTGCTTCAGACAATGCCATATTCTGAAACTTAGTTGGCAGAAAATGGACTGGAGATCGCAAAATTTGTGCTGCGTTTTTAACTAGTTGACTTCGAATCTTGTCTAACACGCGGTTTTTCCGTTAATTTATGCTTCAATTGCCACATAATACGATATTCGCACAAAAAAAATCCTGTTATGTGTCAAATATTTCTAGCTTTGGACTCTCCTCTTTTCTAACTGATAAATCGCGGTTATAGTGTGAGGGTTACTGATATATAAGCTCTTCAGAGAACTGGTAGTACATTGATGTCATCCAAATCGTTAAAGGAATACTTCGCCACACTAACGTCCAATAGCCCTTTCTTCTGCGCTATTTTGGATGATGAACACCAATACTGCATGGTCAATGATCGGTATTGTGATGTTGCAGGACTGACACATAGTGATCTGGTCGGCATGAACGATCAACAAATACTAGGTGAACGGTTTTATCATCAACTTAAGCCTTATTACGAGAGAGCCCTGTCCGGTGAATCCATTGAATCTGAAGTGACTCTTGATGAATCCGATGTGGAGTCGAGTTTACATTTTAGCGTGTCCCCAATCATTGTGGACGGCATCATCGAAAACATCGTCTTCCATGCCATTGATACTTCTGAAAAACAAATTCTCACTCGCTCACTTGAAGAATCTGAAAGCAAATTTCTTAAGCTATCTCGCCTGATTCCCGATGGGTTATTGCTGGTTGAAGACGACTGTATTTTATCGGCTAACCCCGCAGCAGCACGCTTATTTGGTTACTCCTCTCCAACAGACTTGTTAAGTGAATCTCTTAGCCGGCTACTCATTGATGAACATCGCACTACCCCAGCGCCATTAAACCTCAGTGCCACCATTGACGGCAAACCTCGCAACGTGAAAACCAGCGAATATTGTGGGATACAACGTCGCTTGGTGTTACATGTTGATGACGCTAGCCTTTTCGGTAGTTGTGCGCACCTGATCCTCATTCAGGATATGGATGAGAAGCCAAAACCAGTAGCAAAAGATAGCCATGAAGACGTCAATATTGACGCGCTAACGAAGCTATACAATCGACTCGGTTTTACTCGTTGTCTCGACCATTTCATCGAGAAGAAAACGCCACTTATCATGCTTTACCTTGATCTTGATAACTTCAAGAATATTAATGATTCATTGGGGCACCATATCGGTGATAGGGTCATTAAAGAAGTCTCGACCAGACTCAAACGCCATCTTCCTCAACAGACGGTGCTAGCACACCTTGGTGGGGATGAGTTTGGCGTTATCTTACCTGAACCAGAAGGCAGTAGCTCTGCCGATATGCTTGCTGAAAAAATCATAGACCTTATCAATCAACCCTTCGATTTACATCACTTTAGCAAACGACTTGCGTGCTCGATAGGCAGCGTGGCGTACCCTAATGATGGTCATGATCCTCGAATTTTGCTGCAGAACGCGGATACTGCAATGTATGAAGCAAAAGCTCGTGGTCGTAATCGGCTGATCAAATTCAATGATCAAATGAACAAAGAAGCGCGTATGCGACTTTGGCTAGAGATTGAACTGCAAAAAGCCCTAGCGCAGAATGGACTAGAAGTGTGGTATCAACCAAAAGTTAATGCCCGTGATTTTAGCATCAACGGTGCCGAGGCGTTGGTTCGCTGGAAGCACCCTGTCGAAGGCTACATTAGTCCGGCCTCTTTTATTCCCGTAGCCGAACAAGCAGGTCTCATCGAGCATCTTGGTCGAGTAGTCATGCGCGATGTGTTCAATACGGTAAAACGCTGGAAACTACAGGGCATTTTACCGGGTCGGGTTGCGATTAATTTATCACCAGAGCAATTTGGTAACCCTAAGCTTATTGACTATATGGAAAGGCTGCTGCATACCACAGGACTTGATCCAAGCTGCATTACCTTTGAGTTAACGGAAAGCGCCGTGATGAGCAACAGTGAACATACCTTACAAATGCTTGACGCGATAAAACGGCTAGGATTTGCCTTGTCGATCGATGACTTTGGTACGGGATATTCCTCGCTTTCTTATCTTGCACACTTCCCTATTGATGAACTCAAAATAGACCGCGCGTTTATTATGGACATTGATACGCTACCCAAGCAGCTTACGGTGATAGAGAACATTATTAACCTTGGTAAGTCGCTCAACCTATCGGTTGTGGCTGAAGGGGTAGAAACTCGCCATCAAGCAACATTATTGTCGAATCTCAATTGCCATTCGATCCAAGGGTTCCACTTCCACCGACCGCAACCCAAACATGAAGTCGAAGCCCTATTTGCTCAGAATCGACGCCACCGTAATTAATCGTTCATTAGTACTAGTGCAAATCCTATAAGCACTAGTACTGTCAAAACCTATCACCACCACCGTATACCTCTTTGCAAATCTAGTGTTCATCGCACACATTCATCACAACTGTGCCCTAACCTCATCGCATTGCGTTCGATCTCTTAGTATTCACGCGGTAAATTTACCTCTTTGGTGTTAATTGCATGTTTATTAATGTAAACCTGCCTCACATCAAATTGACTGTTCATCTTTCTTCATAAAATGCCTGCCTATATAGGATAACTGGTATTGAGCTTATGGAACTCTTATGCCCAGCAGGTAACTTACCTGCTCTTAAAACGGCAATAGATTGCGGCGCAGACGCGGTGTACATTGGATTTAAAGATGACACGAACGCTCGCCACTTTGCAGGATTGAATTTCACCGGAAAGAAACTCGAACGCGCGGTGCAATATGTTCATGATCGCAACAAGAAAATCCACATCGCATTAAACACGTTTGCGCACCCAGATGGGTTTGAACGTTGGACCAATGCCGTGGATCAAGCTGCTGAACTTGGCGTCGATGCCCTCATCGTGGCCGATATTGCGGTATTGGATTATGCCGCTACCAAGTACCCTGATTTAGAACTTCACTTGTCGGTTCAAGCGTCTGCAACCAATACGGCTGCTGTCGACTTTTATCATCAAAACTTCAATGTTAAGCGCGTGGTATTGCCGCGCGTGCTGTCTATCCACCAAGTGAAGCAACTGTCGCGAAACATTACTTCAGATGTTGAGCTTGAAGTGTTTGCCTTTGGCAGCTTATGTATCATGGCGGAAGGTCGCTGCTATTTATCTTCGTACTTAACGGGTGAATCTCCCAATACCGTTGGCGCATGCTCTCCAGCCAAATATGTACGTTGGCAAGAAACCGAGACAGGGCTTGAGTCTCGTTTAAACGATATCCTTATTGATCGCTATGCTGCAGGAGAAAACGCGGGTTACCCAACCTTATGCAAGGGACGATTTGAAGCCAATATTGATGGTGAGAGAAAGCGTTATCACGCCCTGGAAGAACCAACCAGTTTAAACACGCTTTCAATGCTCCCTGAGCTTTTTGCCGCTAACGTATCTTCGGTAAAAATTGAAGGACGACAACGCAGTCCCGCTTATGTAGAGCAAGTGACACGGACATGGCGTGAAGCTATCGATCTCTATCAACGCGACCCACAGCATTACCAAGTTAAGCAAGCTTGGGATCAGGCGCTAGCCAATGTATCTGAAGGGACACAAACCACACTCGGCGCGTACCACCGCAAGTGGCAATAATCAGGGGTTAATTGATGAAATATGCACTCGGGCCACTACTCTATTTTTGGCCAAAACAAGATGTAGAAAGCTTTTATGAGCAAGCAAAATCCAGCTCCGCCGATATCATTTATCTTGGGGAAACGGTGTGTTCAAAACGAAGAGAAATGAAGGCTAAACACTGGCTTGATGCGGCTAAGTCTCTGTCTCAATCAGGTAAGCAGGTCGTGATATCCACGATGGCGCTATTAGAGGCGCCTAGTGAAGTGAACATCATGAAGAAATACATCGACAATGGTGACTTTGCTATTGAAGCGAACGATGTATCCGCGATCCAACTTGCGAGCGAAAATAAGGTGCCGTTTGTCGTTGGTCCTGCGGTGAATACGTATAACGCTCGCACCCTCAAGCTTTTTGTTAAGCAAGGGATGATACGCTGGTGTATGCCGGTTGAATTATCGCGTGAATGGCTAGTCAACACCCTAAACCAGGCCGATGACATTGGAATACGCGACCAGTTTGAAGTTGAAGTCTTCAGTCATGGTTATATTCCTCTGGCTTATTCGGCACGCTGTTTTACTGCCCGAGCAGAAAATCGCGCGAAAGATGATTGCGAAACTTGCTGTATAAAATACCCAACGGGTCTACAAGTCGAAAGCCAAGAAGGTCAATCGGTCTTTAACCTGAATGGCATTCAAACTCAATCCGGTTATGAGTACAACCTAATCAATGACCTGCAATCGATGCAGGGGTTAGTCGATGTGGCGCGTCTTAGTCCGATTGGGCTGGATACCTTTTCTGAAATAGAACGCTTCCGCGCCAATGAAAATGGCAGCAACCCAGCGCGCGACTTAGCCCGTCAATGTAATGGCTACTGGCACCAAATTGCAGGGCTTAACGTCCAATAAACTATGTGATGCGCTTGTACTCAGTAGCAAACGCATCCCATAACTTAAGCCAATCTAAACACCCTATCTGATGTTAACCTTATTACGCAGGTAAACATCTACGCCATCACAGGGGCGGCATGCTCCTCACGCAACAATCTGACATCCTTCCACATCATGTAAACCACAACGACAGCGAGTGCCACGTTAGAAATCGGATACGCAATCCATATACCTGTCACTCCCCAGATTTTCGGTAAAACATAAAGAAACGGCAGTTGGACAAGCATGTTGCCTAACGTCACAAAGAGCGCTTTTTTACTTTTGTTAATCGCCTGGTAATAAGCAGCGGCAACCACCAAAAAACCATCTAAAAACATAGAAAACAAATGCAATCGAATACCAAGAACCGTATTGTCGATGAGGTCTGCATCCCCAGAGTTAAATATGGACACGACCTCAAAAGGATAGAGGTTGAGCAATGTAACAAAGGCGACACCGCCTGCAACAGCGCTTAGCATCGCCACTTTAAAGAGTTTGCGCATGTTGTCTTTACGACCTGCCCCAAAGTTATAGCTAAGCAAGGGTTGCATCGCATTTGCTATTCCTTCCACGATTAAATAGTAGAAAGTAATGATGTAGCCAAGAATCGCATACGCACCGATCAGGACGACTGAGCCATAATCTGCAAATAGCTTATTGTGTATCGCAATCATAAATGAGCCATACGCAAACATGAAAAAGCTGGCGAGACCAATAGAAAGCATAGGGGGCACGACATTATATTGAAATTTGAAGTCTTTCAGCGTTAAGCGCATATTAGCGCGGCTAGAGAAAAAGTAAGCTACACCAAGAATCGTCACTACAGCCTGAGCGATCGCAGTAGCTAACGCCGCGCCAGAGAGTTCCCATTCCAGAACCGCAATGAACAAATAATCTAAGGCAATATTAATCACTGCTCCTAGAATCATGAGTAGCGTAGCAATGTTTGGACTGTCGTCATTACGTAGCAAAAAAGGAACCGCTATCGACCCCAAAGAAAAAACACTACCAATGATCAGGACATCCAAATACTGAATACCAAGCTCCAGCATACGCCCTTGCGCACCTTGAATCTGCAATGCGTAATCAGAAAAGTTCCAAAGCACCACGGCAACAACAGGCCCTAAACCTAGTAATAACATCAAACCAGTGGCGAGTGTTTTCTTAGCCGACTCAATATTACCTTCGCCTTGTTTTATTGAAGACAAAGCCCCCGCACCGACACCAATCATCATGCCAATACCTAAGATCACACTGATTACAGGCCATACAACATTAATCCCAGCTAATCCTTCGCTGCCCATGTACTGCCCGATGAAGATACCATCGACTACCTGATAAAGACCATTGACCAGCATGGCTGCAATGGTTGGAATAGCATAACGCCAAAACTGGCGATAAATTGATTGTTGCATTTTTTACTCTCACTTTAGTTATTCAAGCTAACTAAATAGACAAATTTTAAGATAGCGCTTTGCGTAATAATTGGTTTAGTTGAGCTGACTCTGATTCATCCAACTTCGCCCTTAGTTTGGTCGCGACAATAGCATAGATATGAGCTTCACCACTTAGTGGTACTCGCGATTTCTCCGTCAGTCGCACTCGCTTCGAACGAGCATCTTCCAAGCATGCAATCCTCTCGACTAAACCTTTTCGTTCTAAGCGTTTCACCATATTCGTGGCGGAAGGTTTAGACACCTCAAGTTCATTAGCTAAATCAGTTAAACGAATGGGCTCAGCCGAACTCTGGATCGCTTTAAGGTAGTCATATTCATTGAAACTTAGATGACCTAAGGGATCTTCTTTACTATTACTTCGCCATACTCGTGATGTTAACCGCTCTAGTTTCTCTATACTTTCTTCAATAGACATTCATAAAACACATTAATTAGCCTGGCTAACTAGTTTAATTGAATCGAAATGAAATCTCAAGGCACAAAAAAACCAGCCCTATAGGCTGGTTTTTTGTATAAAAGAGAAAACTATTCGGCACTGTCAGACTGAAGTTTCGCCTCTTCAGCTTGCTTTTGTTTTTCCTTTTCAACCTGCTGAGCTCTCGCAATTTCAAAGATTTTTGTTAACTCCAAAAATGCGTATTTGTGTTCAGCATAATCGTAAACATTTTGCGCAATCGCCAATTTATACAAAGATACGGCGGCAGGGTAATCACCATCGATTTGATGACGTTTCGCTAAATAGAAGTACACCTCTGTTAAGCGTTCCGCAAGTACATTGTTGTCTCTGCTGCTTGCTAATACCGCTTTAAAGGCTTGCTCTTCCGTCACTTTATCTAACATCAATGCGACTAGAATCCAGCCCCACTCGTTGGTGGCACTCTGATAACGTTTTTCTAAAGCAATTGCCGCATCAATCGGCCCCACTTCACGGGAAATGATATAAAGCCAAAGAGCACGATAAGGATCAGATGGCGCTTCATTATAATATGTCGTCATTCCTTCAATCGCCAAAGGGAAACGGTCGCCATAATAAAGAGCAATAGAGCGGTTACGTAATGCGTAAGAGTTTGCTGCATCTAATTCTAAACTTGAATCAAACGCTTCATAGGCTGAGTCAAAGTCACCTATTTGAGTAAAGTATTGGCCGACTTGGTTAAACACCACGGACTGAGCTGGGTTTAGCTGCAAAGATTGGTTAAAGTCGAGCTGAGCAAGATCGCGTAAACCTAGGCTATTGTAGTATGAGCCTCGTTCAAAGTGCATTTTTGCACGTACATCATTTTCAAGGTCACCGCGCTGTAGAAGCTGAGTTAACCGGGCCACTTGCACTTCATACTGAACATTGGCTTGCAAAGGAACGGCCATTGGCGGGTTTAACCACTGTGAATCATCTTGCGATGAATTGGAGGCACAACCTGTCACGGCAACAACTAAACCTAATCCTAAAACTCGAAACCATTTCACTATAAATATCTCCTTGAACCTGATGCTGTAAGACGACCAATTAAGGTTATTGGTCATTAAGTCTTAGCAGGTATTTTCCTTCGCGCATAAAAAAGAGGGGTCACTGACCCCTCTTTATAACACGCTTTGTCACATAATGTGCGAATTACGCGAATTATTCTGCGCTAGGCGCCGCATTGCCAGCTTCAGGAGCAGCTGGAGTTTCTAGCGCTTCTTTCATACTTAGACGTACGCGACCTTGGCGGTCAATTTCAAGTACTTTAACTTGAACTTCTTGACCTTCTTTTAGGTAGTCAGTCACTTTCTCAACACGCTCGTTAGCGATTTGAGAGATGTGAACTAGGCCATCTTTACCAGGAAGGATTGTCACGAACGCACCGAAGTCAGCAAGACGTGCAACTTTACCTGCGTAAATACGACCAACTTCAACTTCAGCAGTAATTTCTTCGATACGACGAATCGCTTCTTTCGCTGCAGCACCTTCAGTTGCTGCAATCTTGATAGTACCGTCGTCTTCGATTTCGATTGTAGTGCCAGTTTCTTCCGTAAGAGCACGGATAACAGCGCCACCTTTACCGATAACGTCTTTGATCTTCTCAGAGCTGATTTTCATCGTGTGAATGCGAGGAGCAAACTCAGAAATATCTTCACGAGCACCAGAAATCGCTTCATCCATAACCGTTAGGATGTGCTTACGTGCACCTTGCGCTTGGTTAAGTGCAATTTGCATGATTTCTTTAGTGATACCTTCGATCTTGATGTCCATTTGAAGTGCAGTGATACCGTCGTTAGTACCTGCTACTTTAAAGTCCATGTCACCTAGGTGATCTTCGTCGCCAAGAATGTCAGAAAGAACAACAAAGTCGTCGCCTTCTTTCACTAGACCCATTGCGATGCCCGCAACAGAAGCTTTAATTGGTACGCCAGCATCCATAAGTGCTAGAGAAGTACCACATACAGAAGCCATTGAAGAAGAACCGTTAGATTCTGTGATTTCCGATACAACACGTACTGTGTATGGGAATTCTTCTACTGAAGGCATTACTGCTGCAATACCGCGCTTCGCCAATTTACCGTGGCCAATTTCACGACGCTTAGGAGAACCAACAAAACCAGTTTCACCTACACAGTATGGAGGGAAGTTGTAGTGTAGAAGGAAGTTGTCTTTCTTCTCACCCATTAGGCTATCGATGATTTGTGCATCACGCTGTGTGCCAAGCGTTGCAGTAACAAGTGCTTGAGTCTCACCACGAGTGAATAGAGAAGAACCGTGAGTACGTGGAAGTACACCAGTACGTACATCAAGTGCACGAACCATGTCTTTTTCACGACCATCAATACGTGGGTTCCCAGCAATGATGCGGCTACGTACAACGTTTTTCTCTAAAGAACCTAGCATGCCGCGGATTTCGCGCTCATCCAGCTCTTCGTTTTCAGCAAGAAGTGCAGCAACCGCTTCAGTCTTAATTGCGCCAACTTGCTCGTAACGCGCCATTTTCTCTGTGATTTGGTAAGCATCTGAAAGACGAGTTTCAGCAAGCTCTGCCACTTTCGCTTTTAGCTCAGTGTTTACTTCAGGTGCAGTCCAATCCCAAGAAGGGGTTGCAACTTCAGCAGCAAATTCGTTGATCGCTTTGATAACAACTTGCTGTTGATCGTGACCGTATACTACCGCAGATAGCATTTCTTCTTCAGATAGGTTATCTGCTTCAGATTCAACCATTAGTACTGCGCCTTCTGTACCAGACACAACAAGGTCTAGTTTAGAGTTTTCAAGCTCAGCATTTGAAGGGTTAAGTACAAGCTCACCATCAATGTGGCCAACACGTGCCGCACCGATAGGACCATTGAAAGGAACACCAGCAATAGCAAGTGCTGCAGAAGTACCAATCATTGTGATCATGTCTGGGTTTACGTCTGGGTTGATAGAAACAACCGTTGCGATAACCTGAACTTCGTTTTTGAATGCACTTGGGAAAAGTGGGCGGATTGGACGGTCGATAAGACGAGCCGTTAGTGTTTCCGCTTCAGAAGGACGACCTTCACGCTTGAAGAAACCACCAGGAATTTTACCTGCAGCGTAAGTACGCTCTTGGTAGTTAACTGTTAGTGGAAAGAAATCTTGACCCGCTACCGCTTCTTTTTTAGCGACGACTGATACGAATACTGATGTGTCATCCATTGTTGCCATTACAGCAGCAGTTGCTTGACGAGCCATAACGCCAGTTTCTAGCGTTACTGTGTGATTGCCGTATTGAAACGACTTAACAACTGGTTTTTCGAACATTGTATTTCCTTTTATCTAGAACCAACTAGATTGAGTGTTTATTGGCTCAAGGCATCACATATCGCGACTAGTGCAAATCGCCTAAGGTTTTCTCTTCTAGGGTGTTCACCTAGAGGATAACGCCTAAGCTAACTTGGAATAGTCGCGACCTAATGGTCGACTAATTGGACTGCAATGCAATGAGTGGTGCATTAGAACCTGTCAGTCGGCTCTAACGGGACGTAGTATAAACTACTTAATGCGGATTGTGCTAATAACAGCGAAATTTAGGCATCAAAAAAGGGGCATATAGCCCCTTTTATACAAACTGTTCTATGCAGACGCTTATTAGCGACGTAGACCTAGACGTTTGATTAGATCTTGGTAGCGAGCTAGATTTTTACCTTTAAGGTAGTCTAGAAGCTTACGACGGCTAGAAACCATACGTAGTAGACCACGACGGCTATGGTGATCGCCTTTGTGAGCTTTAAAGTGACCTTGAAGGTG
Organism: Vibrio methylphosphonaticus; assembly: GCF_023634655.1. GTDB lineage: Bacteria > Pseudomonadota > Gammaproteobacteria > Enterobacterales > Vibrionaceae > Vibrio > Vibrio methylphosphonaticus. The sequence continues at coordinate 264,074 of NZ_JAMKMS010000001.1, forward strand.
GTTGATAGAAGCTGTAAGTAGTGCTACTTGTACTTCTGGTGAACCAGTGTCGCCTTCAGATTGTGCGTATTCTGCAACGATTGCTGCTTTAGTTTCTGCATTCAGAGACATAATGCTCTCCTAATAAGAGTAGGTTTATAGTTGTAGCAGCCAATCTCTGATTCAGCCGCTACGCGAAGCGCGAATTATAGGGAAGTTTATCCAAGGGTGCAATAGCTAACGTCAGTTAAAACAATAAAGGCGAGCAGTCCTGCTCGCCTCTTGATCGTATTTCTAACGCAGGGCGCTATCTAGGTAACGAAGAAGTACTCTAATTAGTAAAGAAGCACTCCAAGTAATAGAAAAGCAATAACGACGTAGTCGCTAATCCACTATTTCGTTTCCGTTTCCGTTTCTTCAGAGAAAACCACTAAGCGCTTTGGTGCCACTTTGCCATTGCTATCAATTGTCGCAACACCAATAAATAATTTCTCGTCACCACTGGTCATACGCACGGTGCCTTCTGATGGCGCGCCTGCAACTTGAACTGGCATACCATGTTGAACAAGGTCGGTCAGTTCCGCATTCATGTTCACTTCAGGTAAGTCTTCTACTGCTGTATCCATTGGCATTAATAGCGGATCAAGTAGCTCTCTTGGCGCAACTTCATCACGCTCAGCTTGTGCCAAGAGCTCATTCAACTGCTCCAATGTTACCATTTTTTCATACGGATACTTTGCAACTCCGGTACGACGTAGGTAAGTGACATGAGCACCACAACCGAGCATTTCGCCAAGGTCGTCAGTAATAGTTCGAATGTAAGTCCCCTTTGAGCAGTGGACTTCCATTTCGATCTCATCACCTTCAAAGCGCAGTAGTTCGATGGAGTACACCGTGATTTTGCGAGACTCACGCGGAACCTCAACACCTTCACGGGCATACTCATAGAGCGGGCGACCTTGATACTTCAATGCAGAAAACATAGAAGGAACCTGATCGGTTTCGCCTTTAAAGCTAGCGACACATCGTTCAAGCTGCTCACGTACGACGTTCACTTCACGAGTTTCAACGACTTCACCGTCAGAATCAGACGTATTAGTACGTTCGCCAAGCTTAGCTTTCACAACATAACGTTTATCTGAATCCAATAAGAACTGAGAAAACTTTGTTGCTTCGCCTAAGCAAATTGGCAACATGCCTGTCGCTAAAGGATCAAGCGCACCGGTATGGCCAGCTTTTTGAGCGAAGTAGAGTCGCTTAACTTTTTGCAAAGCATCGTTTGACGAAATCCCGGTTGGCTTATCAAGCAAGATAACCCCATTAACTGGACGACCTTTACGACGACGAGCCATTACTCTTCGTCCTCGCGACCTGCTTCTTTTTGTTTACGCTTGTCATCATTCAGGACTTCACTCACAAGATTAGACATGCGCATACCTTCAACCAATGTATTGTCGTAAGTAAAGCGAACTTCAGGCGTTAAACGGTGACGGATACGCTTACCAAGAGCCATACGAACTGGTACTTCATGCTCTTTCAGCGCCGCTAGACATGATTCTGGCGTTTGCTCACCAACACAAAGGAAAGTGACAAATACTTTGGCATAAGCAAGGTCACGTGACACTTCAACATCAGAAATCGTCACCATACCAATGCGAGAGTCACGAACTTCGCGCTGTAAGATCAGCGCCAATTCTTTTTGCAATTGCTGCGACACGCGTTGCGTGCGGCTAAATTCTTTTGACATTTCTTTTCTCACTATAGGAAAAATGGGGGGCTTGCGCCCCCCATGGTGTATTTAACAACCATTACTACTAATTAAAAAAGTCAGCAGCTATTTTGTCAATTAATCTAGAGTACGTTTAATCTCAACGATTTCGAATACTTCGATTTGGTCGCCTACGCGAACATCGTTGTAGTTCTTAACGCCGATACCACACTCATAGCCGTTCTTAACTTCTTGAACGTCATCTTTGAAGCGGCGTAGAGATTCTAGCTCACCTTCGTAGATTACAACGTTATCGCGAAGAACGCGGATTGGGTTGTTACGCTTAATCGTACCTTCAGTAACCATACAACCAGCGATCGCGCCAAGTTTAGGTGACTTAAATACGTCACGTACTTCTGCCAGACCAATGATTTCTTGTCTGAATTCAGGAGCCAGCATACCGCCCATTGCTTGCTTCACTTCGTCAATCAATTGGTAGATGATTGAGTAGTAACGAAGATCTAGGTTTTCATTTTCAATCGCACGGCGCGCAGAAGCGTCAGCACGTACGTTAAAGCCTAGGATAATCGCGTTTGAAGCAGCCGCCAGTGAAGCGTCAGTTTCGGTGATACCACCAACACCTGAGCCTACAATCTTCACTTTTACTTCTTCAGTAGACAGTTTCAGTAGTGAATCAGCAATCGCTTCAACAGAACCTTGTACGTCAGCTTTCAGTACAACATTCAACTCAGCAACATCACCAGCAGTCATGTTAGAGAACATGTTCTCTAGTTTCGCTTTTTGTTGACGAGCAAGTTTCACATCACGGAATTTACCTTGACGGTAGTTCGCAACTTCACGAGCTTTACGCTCATCACGAACAACTGTTGCTTCATCACCAGATGAAGGTACGCCAGATAGACCCAGAATTTCAACTGGAATCGACGGTCCTGCTTCTAGGATTTCTTTACCGATTTCATCGCGCATTGCACGTACACGGCCATACTCTTGACCACAAAGAACGATATCGCCTTTATGAAGAGTACCAGACTGAACAAGTACTGTTGCAACAGGACCACGACCTTTATCTAGGTAAGATTCTACAACCACACCTGATGCCATGCCATCTGCAACGGCTGTTAGCTCTAGTACTTCAGACTGAAGTAGGATTGCTTCTAGAAGACCATCGATGTTTGTACCCTGTTTTGCAGAGATATGAACGAAGATGTTCTCACCGCCCCACTCTTCAGGAATAACGTCATATTGAGCAAGCTCATTCTTAACGTTATCTGGGTTCGCACCCTCTTTATCGATTTTGTTTACTGCGATAATCAAAGGAACACCTGCCGCTTTCGCGTGCTGGATAGCTTCAACTGTTTGTGGCATAACACCATCATCTGCAGCAACAACAAGAACAACGATATCTGTCGCTTGAGCACCACGAGCACGCATAGCAGTAAACGCCGCGTGTCCAGGAGTATCAAGGAAAGTGATCATACCGTTTTCTGTTTCTACGTGGTATGCACCGATATGTTGAGTAATACCACCCGCTTCGCCAGAAGCAACGTGGGTACGACGAATGTAATCAAGCGTCGATGTTTTACCGTGGTCAACGTGACCCATGATAGTAACAACTGGAGCACGAGATACGGCTTCTGTCGTTGCATCACGGTCAGATAGTACCGCTTCTTCTAATTCGTTTTCTTTACGAAGTACAACCTTGTGTCCCATTTCTTCAGCAACTAATGATGCTGTTTCTTGGTCAATCACTTGGTTGATAGTTGCCATTGCGCCCATCTTCATCATTACTTTGATGACTTCAGTGCCTTTTACTGACATTTTTTGTGCCAGTTCAGAAACAACAATCGTTTCGCCAATAACCACGTCTTGTTTAGCAACTTGTGCAGACTTATCAAAACCATGCTGCATTGAGCTAGGTTTCGCCAACTTGCCTTTACGGCCACGTTGATTACGTCCGCCACGTCCACCGCGAGAGTCATCACGGTCTTGCGTAGATTTTTTCTTACGACGGCGAGGCGTTTTTTCTTCGCTACGGTCTTGAGCATCTTCTGCTTCACGAGCGTAAGTTGAAGTCGTTACGTGATAGTCACCTTTCTCGCTTTCTTTAGACTTCTTCTCTTGCTCAGACCAGCGCTCAGCATTCTCTTCAGCCAACTTCTTCGCTTCTTCTGCGAGACGAGCGGCTTCCGCTTCAGCCTTACGTTGTGCCTCTTGTTCTTGACGGCGCTTCAACTCGTCAGCTTCTTTTTTCGCTTCAGCATTCTTTGCGTTCATTTGTTTCTTGGCCTTTTCCGCTTCGTCGCGCTTTTGATCCGTTGAATCTGCATTGCGTTTTTCATCAGCTTTACGTTTAGCAGTTTCCTCTGCTGCACGTTTTTCTTCAGCTTCTCGCTTTGCTTTCTCTTCAGTTTCGCGCTGTGCTTTCTCTGCAGCGTCACGTTTGGCTAGCTCTTCGGCTTCGCGTTGTGCACGCTCTTCCGCCTCACGTGTTGCTGCTTCCTCAGCTTCACGTTTCTCTTGCTCGTCAATAGCGCTGCGCTTTACATAAGTACGCTTCTTGCGTACTTCGATTTGTACATCTTTGCTCTTACCGCCACCAGAGGCAACAGATAACGTACTACGTGTTTTACGTTGTAGCGTTAGTCGCGTTGGTTCAGAATCACCAGATGTATCACCGTGTTCTTTCTTCAGGTGTGTAAGAAGCGTTTGCTTCTCTTCATCATTGACCTGATCACTTTCTGATTTTTTAAGACCAGCATCAGCAAGTTGTTCAATTAGGCGTTCAACTGGCGTACCAATTTCTTCGCTAAGTGCTTTAACCGTAAGTTTTGTCATGCAACTACCTCCTTGCTGATTATTATTCTTCGTCGCCGAACCAACAAATATTACGCGCTGCCATGATAAGTTCACCGGCACGTTCTTCCGTTAATCCTTCGATACCCTCGAGCTCGTCGACACCTTGGTCTGCAAGATCTTCAAGAGTTGCTACACCTTTGGCAGCCAATTTAAATGCCATTTCACGCTCAAGACCTTCTAATGCAAGCAAGTCTTCAGCTGGCTCAACACCTTCAAATGATTCTTCTTGTGCAAGAGCCATTGTTGTCAGTGCGTCTTTAGCGCGGCCACGAAGTTCTTCAATGATTTCTTCGTTTAGGCCATCGATGTCTAGAAGCTCGTTCACTGGCACGTACGCCACTTCTTCTAGAGTCGAGAAACCTTCTTCTACTAGCATCTGTGCGAAATCTTCTTCAATATCAAGATACTTCATGAAGTTTTCAATTGAAGCAGATGCTTCTTCTTGGTGTTTCTTCTGTAGATCAGCAACTGTCATTACATTCAGTTCCCAACCGGTCAGTTGAGAAGCAAGACGAACGTTTTGACCGTTACGGCCGATAGCTTGAGCTAGGTTATCCGCTTCAACCGCGATATCCATAGCATGTGCATCTTCATCAACGATGATTGACGCTACGTCTGCTGGTGCCATTGCATTGATAACGAATTGTGCCGGATTATCATCCCAAAGCACGATATCAATACGCTCACCGCCAAGCTCACTAGAAACAGCTTGTACACGTGCACCACGCATACCAACACACGCACCAACAGGGTCGATACGACGGTCGTTTGTTTTCACTGCGATCTTAGCACGAGAACCTGGATCACGAGCAGCCGCTTTTAATTCAATCAACTCTTCCGCGATTTCTGGCACTTCAACACGGAAAAGCTCTGCTAGCATTTCAGGCTTAGAGCGAGTAATGAATAGTTGGAAACCACGAGCTTCAGGACGAACCGCGTACAGCAAACCACGAACTCGATCGCCTGGACGGAAGTTTTCACGTGGCAATTGGTCATCACGTAAAATAACCGACTCTGCGTTGTTACCAAGGTCAAGAATGATCGTTTCACGAGTCACTTTTTTAACAACGCCAGTAACTAAGTCACCTTCGTTATCAATAAACTGTTCAACAATTTGAGCACGCTCAGCTTCACGAACTTTTTGCACGATAACTTGCTTTGCAGTTTGAGTCGTAATACGGTCAAACGTTACCGATTCAATTTCATCTTCAATAAAATCGCCGATTTGAATCGATTCGTCTTCAAATTGTGCAGCTTCAATTGAGATTTCTAATGTTGGTGTCTCAACTTCAGCAACGGCCATCCAACGACGGTAAGTAACAAACTCACCTGTTTTACGATCAATTTCAACGCGAACTTCAATTTCTAGTTCATGCTTCTTCTTCGTTGAAGTTGCTAGCGCTGTTTCTAACGCTTCGAAAATACGCTCACGAGGTACCGCTTTCTCGTTAGAAACCGCCTCAACTACCGCTAAAATTTCTTTACTCATTTATCTAGCCTCTAAGCTTTCTTTTTAGGGACCTAAAATTTAGGAATCAGGTTAGCTTTAGAAATGTTGCTAAGCACCATTTCTTCTTCGTTACCATCAGCAAGGATTGTGATGTTTTCGCCATCAACAGATTGGATAGTGCCTTTCCACTTACGACGGTTACCCACTGCCATTTTGAGAACGATGTTGACCTCGTGACCAATGAATTGTACGTAGTGTGCTGCTTTAAACAGTGGACGTTCAAGACCTGGTGAAGACACCTCTAGGTTGTAAGCCACCGTAATTGGATCTTCGACGTCCATCACTGCACTTGTTTGACGACTCACTTCTGCGCAGTCATCAACAGTGATACCATTTTCATGGTCGATATACATACGAAGCGTTGAATGCTCACCTGCACGGATGAACTCTAAACCAACCAATTCGTAACCCAAAGCTTCAACCGGAGCTTCAAGTAATTCTGTAAGTTGTCTTTCTAAACCAGTCATTTAACCACTCCAGAAACAAAAAAAGGGCTTAAAGCCCAATTTAAATCCCAAGCACACATACCTGAGCTTTAAAAAGCTCAGATAACAAAAAACCCCGAAAAAGTCGGGGTTTTTTGTTGCTGGACCCTGATGCATTAAGGATAAACAATAAATGGACAACTTAAAAAGTTATTCATTATTTCCTTAATGTGCAGTGATTTTTTCACACTGCTAAACTTGCAATCCATCAACACTTAGAAAGTATTGGTTGCGGGGGCCGGATTTGAACCGACGACCTTCGGGTTATGAGCCCGACGAGCTACCAAACTGCTCCACCCCGCGTCCGACTTGTTGTGCATTATACGCTCAACAAACTGTATTACAAGTTTATAAATAATGGTGCCGAGAGAGGGACTCGAACCCTCACACCATAAGGCACTAGCACCTCATGCTAGCGTGTCTACCAATTTCACCATCTCGGCTTAAGCTGTTCGCTTATTGAGGAATTTCGTCGCTTGATTTAGCGGGAATTTCACTCACAGTATTATCAGCTTGCTGTTCAATAACTTGACCTTGTGAAGGATCAACCCATTGAGACTCGCCTTTGTGGGTATACATGTTACCCAAGACTAAGCTAATAACAAAGAATACAATTGCAAAAATTGCAGTCATTCGGGTTAGAAAATTTCCTGAGCCACTAGCACCAAACACTGTGTTTGACGCGCCAGCACCGAATGAGGCTCCCATGTCTGCGCCTTTACCTTGTTGAATCAACACTAGGCCAATAACACCAAGCGCAGCCAACAGGTAAATCACAAGTAGAACTTGAATCATATGTCCACCTATGTTCCTAATTGTTGAGCCAGCGCTGCTTTCTTCATAATGGTAAAGTATTCACCATATTTAGAAAACCTGGCTATGACCTCCTAAGAGAAGGCGGTGGCAATACTAACGAATGCCGCACTGACTGACAAGATAAAAATAAGAAAAACCGTAGCTTTAGAGCCTAAATGCTCAAAAAAGGGGCAAATAGGCTCATTTCGCTAAAAAGTCACGATGACGAATGACAATGATGAAAGATAAATCAATACCTTTCTTCCTAGCGTCCACCGTCATTGCTGGTCATTAGCAACTCGCTTTAACGGCATCGGCAATATACTGTGCCGATTGATTCACTAAAGCGTCGTCTTCGCCTTCTACCATGACACGAAGCAAAGGCTCAGTGCCCGATTTACGTAAAAGCACTCGGCCTTTATCACCTAAATCACTTTCTACCTTCAACACCGCTTGCTTGACTGCATCAGCTTCGAGCGGATTCGCATCACCACTAAATCTAACATTGATAAGCACTTGCGGATAAAGTGTCATGCCACTTGCCAGCTCATTAAGTGACATTTTCGAACCAACTACCGACGCCAGGACTTGCAAACCGGCAACAATCGCATCACCAGTGGTCACTTTATCAAGTAAAATGACATGGCCTGAGTTTTCTGCGCCAATTCTCCAGTTCTTTTCTAGCAATTGCTCCATGACATAGCGATCGCCTACTGCTGCGCGCACAAATGGGATACCTAGCTGCTTTAAGCCATTCTCCATACCAAGGTTGGTCATTAGTGTTCCAACCACCCCACCTTTAAGCTCACCTCGACGCAGCGCATCACGAGCAATGATATACGCAATTTGGTCGCCATCGACTTTATTGCCTAGATGATCAACCATAATAATTCGGTCGCCATCACCATCAAACGCAAGTCCAAGTACAGCCTGCTCTTCCAGTACACGCGCTTGCAACGCGGCTACATCAGTCGCGCCAACTTTATCGTTGATGTTAGTCCCATCGGGCTCTGCGCCCATTACAACCAAGTCTGCACCCAATTCACTAAAGACAGCTGGGGCAATTTTGTATGTCGCACCGTGTGCACAGTCGATAACAATTTTCACGCCCGATAAGTCTAAGTCGTGCGGGAAAGTACTCTTACAAAACTCGATATAACGCCCTGCTGCATCGTTCAAACGACTTGCCTTACCTAACTGCGAGGATTCGACACATTCAATGTCTTTGTCGAGTTCAGCTTCAATAGCAAGCTCAATAGCATCGGGAAGCTTTGTCCCTTCTGAAGAAAAGAACTTAATGCCATTATCATAGTAAGGGTTGTGGGAGGCCGAGATTACAATGCCCGCCTCTGCACGAAAAGTTTGCGTCAAATACGCCACAGCAGGCGTGGGCAATGGTCCAGTAAAGATTGCTTTTAGACCCGCCGCCGATAAACCAGCCTCTAACGCTGATTCCAGCATATAACCGGAAATACGGGTATCTTTACCAATAATGACTTTTTTTGTGCCTTGCTTTGCAAGAACACGTCCAGCAGCCCAGCCAAGTTTTAGTACAAAGTCAGGAGTGATTGGGTATTGTCCCACCTTACCGCGCACACCATCAGTACCAAAATAACGTCGTTGTGACATGTGATTTCCTTTTTCTATTTTTATATATTGTTTTGCATCATCTCAACAATAGCCATTGCTTCGATGGTTTCTTTTGTGTCGTGTACCCGAATGATTTGCGCCCCTTTTTGTGCCGCAAGTACTGCGCAAGTAACGCTTCCGACCATACAGTCAGCCGGTTTTTTATCGAGTAGTTTAAATATCATCGACTTTCTCGACATCCCCGCCAGCACAGGTAAACCAAACTGATGAAATTTATCGAGATGAGCTAATAAATGATAATTGTGCTCAAGCGTCTTACCAAACCCAAATCCTGGATCAAGAATAAGCTGCTCTCTTGATATGCCCACGCTTTCACAAGCTTTAATTCTTTCGTCCAAAAAGCCTTGAATATCCTCAAGCAGATCATGATACGTCGGCGCCTGTTGCATGGTCCTTGGCTGACCTTGCATATGCATTAAACAAATAGGCACATTAGCTGCTGCTGCCACCTCAAGAGCTCCAGGTTCTTGTAGCGCCCGCACATCATTGATGATATCAGCGCCAGCTTCAATCGCTTGCTTCATCACTTCAGCTTTACTGGTATCGATTGAAATCCAAACATCATGCTGTTGACGGATCGCCTGGATAACTGGAATAACACGTGATAACTCTTCACTCAGCGTAACATCAGGCGCACCCGGTCGTGTAGATTCACCACCCACGTCAATGATGGTCACACCGGCCTGGATCATGGCAGCGGCTTGCTCTAACGCATTATCAATAGAATTGAACTGACCACCATCGGAGAAAGAATCTGGCGTCACATTGAGGATGCCCATAATTTGCGGACGGTCTAAATGGAGAGTTTTATTGTTAGCACTTAATAACATGGCAATAAATCGTGGCTGTATAAACGAAAAAAGCCCCGAGAGATCCTCGGGGCTTAATAATTAAAGACTATTCAGAATCTTTTTTTGAGGATGTGGTTGAATCGTTATCTTCAACATCTTCAGCTTTAGTCTCTGCTGATTTAGTTTCTGTCGCTTCAGGCTCAGGTGCTGCCTCTGCTTTCGCAGGCTCGCTCTTAGCTTCTGATTTTGAAGCCTCTTGAGCGTTGGCTTGATCACCCCAACCCGCTGGTTCGCGAATGGTGTCTTTGCGCTCCATTAGATCATCAATTTGACCCGCATCGATGGTTTCATATTTCATGAGTGCATCTTTCATTGCGTGCATCAAATCCATGTTATCTTCAAGAATTTGCTTCGCTCGAGCATAGTTACGGTCAATTAACACACGAATTTCTTCATCGATTAATCGAGTCGTTTCGTCAGAAACATGCTTCGCTTGACTCATGCCGCGACCTAAGAATACTTCACCTTCTTCTTCAGCATAAAGAAGTGGACCAAGCTTCTCAGAGAAGCCCCACTGCGTCACCATCTTACGAGCTATATCTGTCGCGCGTTCGATATCATTTGATGCACCAGTGGACACATTGTCTTTACCGTAAATCAGTTCTTCTGCTAGTCGACCACCATACAAGCTAGAAATCATAGACTCTAGATGCTGACGAGACATGCTAACGCGATCTTGTTCCGGCAAATACATGGTCACACCTAATGCTCGACCACGTGGAATAATCGACACTTTGTATACTGGATCATGCTCTGGCACTAGACGGCCTACAATCGCGTGACCGGCTTCGTGATAGGCGGTTGAAGCTTTTGTTTCTTCCGACATCACCATTGAGCGGCGCTCGGCACCCATCATGATTTTATCTTTCGCCAGTTCAAACTCGACCATAGAAACATTGCGCTTGTTGCCGCGAGCTGCAAATAGTGCTGCTTCGTTAACAAGGTTAGCAAGATCTGCACCTGAGAAGCCAGGTGTACCACGTGCAATCAACGACGGTTCAACATCAGATGCTAATGGCACTTTACGCATATGTACTTTAAGGATCTGTTCACGACCGCGTACATCTGGAAGACCAACCACAACCTGACGGTCAAAACGACCAGGACGAAGTAATGCAGGGTCAAGTACGTCTGGACGGTTAGTCGCAGCGATAACAATGATACCTTCATTACCTTCAAAGCCATCCATTTCAACAAGCATTTGGTTTAGTGTTTGCTCACGTTCATCATGACCACCACCTACACCAGCACCACGTTGACGACCCACAGCATCGATTTCATCAATAAAGATGATACACGGCGCGGCTTTCTTCGCCTGTTCGAACATGTCACGCACACGAGATGCACCAACACCGACAAACATTTCTACAAAATCAGAACCTGAAATTGTGAAGAATGGTACTTTAGCTTCACCAGCAATCGCTTTCGCAAGCAAGGTTTTACCCGTACCAGGAGGACCGACTAGAAGAATACCCGTTGGGATTTTACCACCGAGCTTTTGGAATCGGCTAGGGTCACGTAAGTAATCCACCAGCTCTTTCACGTCTTCTTTTGCTTCGTCACAACCTGCAACGTCAGAAAACAACGTTTTGATCTGCTCTTCACTCATCATGCGAGCTTTGGATTTACCAAAGGACATTGCGCCTTTGCCACCGCCGCCTTGCATTTGACGCATGAAGAAAATCCAAACACCAATAAGAAGAATCATTGGGAACCACGAAATAAAGATAGTGCCTAGTAGGCTCTGCTCTTCCGGTGGTGTACCCGAAACTTTTACGTTTTGGTTAATAAGGTCATCAAGAAGTTTTTGATCATAAACTGGCATGTAAGTCACAAAGCGACTACCGCCACGGCGAGTAAAGGTTATCTCGCTGTCTTTAAACTGCGCTTCTTGAATCTGGCCATTGCCAACTTCCTGTACGAACGTGGTGTAATCTACCGCTCGACCATTGCTTTCGCCAGGTCCAAAGCTTTGGAATACCGACATCAACACAACGGCGATGACTAACCACAAAATTAAATTCTTTGCCATGTCACTCAAGGTGTCAGTCCTCGATAACTAATTGTAATTAAAGGTAGGGTACTACAGTTTTTCAGCTGTAGCTACAATGTTAATTTTCTCTTTGTAAACTAATGTTCAGCCTTTGTATCCATTCGCTACAATAAATACCTCACGAGAGCGAGCTCTCGATGAGTCTGGTTTACGAATCTTCACAACTTTGAACATGTCGCGCACTTCTTTCACATACTGATCAAACCCTTCTCCCTGAAAAACTTTGACGACAAAGCTGCCTCCAGGAGCCAAAGCTTGTCTACACATATCTAATGCTAGTTCAACAAGATACATTGCTCTAGGTTGATCAACAGATAAATTTCCAGCCATATTTGGTGCCATATCTGACATCACAACATCGACCATATCTGGTTGTATTTTTTCTAGCAGTGCATCAAGTACCGCTTCATCCCTAAAATCACCCTGTAAAAAGCTAACTCCAGCAATTGAATCCATCGGTAATAAGTCACACGCAATGACCTGCCCTTCGTCACCGACAACTTTAGCGGCATACTGTGACCAACCTCCAGGTGCAGCACCTAAATCGACCACAGTCATACCAGGTTTCAGTAACTTATCTTTGTTTTGAATCTCTTCAATTTTAAAGATAGCACGAGAGCGATACCCTTTTCTTCTGGCTTCATTCGCATATTTATCATCAAAATGCTCCTTCAACCAACGGCCTGAACTGGCCGAGTGTTTTTGCTTACTCATTCAAAATCCAACGTAACAAGGGCAAACCCTTAGAATAAAGTATAGTCTTCGTCATTAGATGGCGTTAAAATACGACTTTTCAACCCTAACACTAAATAAATTTGGCCGCGTTATGAACTTAAGCACGAAACAAAAACAGCACCTAAAAGGCCTAGCACACGCACTGAAACCTGTTGTGCTTCTAGGCGCAAATGGACTAACAGAGGCTGTTCTAGCGGAAATCGAAATCGCTCTTGACCACCACGAACTGATTAAAGTTAAAGTGGCTTCGGAAGACCGTGAAACTAAGCTATTGATTGTTGATGCGATTATCCGTGAGACAAAAGCAGAAAAAGTACAAGTTATCGGTAAGACACTTGTTCTTTATCGCCAATCAGAGCAAAAGAAAATCGAATTACCTCGTAAATAGCGAGCGCTATATTCGTCACATTATTGAAACATTTCGTTTCAATTTAAAAAGGTCGCGTCATGCGGCCTTTTTTGATCGCGGCGACAACGTTTTACTCACTGATTGTATGCACGAACCCAATAGAGAGCATAAAAAAAGCCGCGCAACGCGACTTTTAGCATAAGTGAAGATTTAAATGTATGCGACTTTGTCGATATCAAAATCTTTTTGACCACCTGGTGTAGTGATCGTCACTTCATCACCTTCCATTTTGCCAATTAAACCTCGTGCAATTGGAGAGCTGACTGAAATACGGCCCGCTTTAATATCCGCTTCATCATCGCCGACAATCTGGTACGTTTTTTCTTCGTCAGTATCAACATCAATCAAGGTAACTGTCGTACCGAAAATAACTTTTCCAGTATTATCCATTTTAGTCACATCAATAACTTGTGCGACTGAAAGCTTGTATTCGATATCACGAATCTGAGCTTCACAGATACCTTGCTCTTCACGCGCGGCGTGGTATTCGGCATTTTCTTTTAAATCACCAAGCTCACGAGCTTCCGCTATTGCTTGAGAAATAAGAGGACGAAGTTTAAGTAGTCGCTCTAGTTCTTCACGTAATTTAAGCTCACCGCGAGCGGTCATTGGAACCTTTTCCATTTTAACAACCTCTTTTCCAAATTTTACTTTGGACAAAAAAACCCTACTCAAACAAAGCTTGAGTACAATTTAAAAATAACTGGATTAAGCCTAGTGTAATCAATCTATGGATACAAATCATCGAAATTCATAACTTGATGAGTTGTTGTATCCGTATTGAACTTCAATCTACTGGCTTTATAACAACGAGATTTCATCAACGTGCCTGATTAGGCACATCACAGCCAATCAATATAGCGCAGAAATCTCTCTTGCTGCAAGTTCAACAGAAACGGACTCGTTAGGGAAGTGCAGCGTTTTTTTAGTTCAACATAGAGCAGCTCCGCTATCCGAGTAAAATTAACCTAACGTTTCTCAAATAGCTCTTTATCTCAACAATATTGGTTGCTAGCCTACAACAACACACACTAAGACTGACTCAACGGTTATGACCATCAAGCACAAGCTAGTCGCACTTACTATTTCTATAATTTCCCCACTCATCTATGCCGATGATGTGAGTACCTTATTACCAACAGGAAGCCGTTCGAGCGTTTACCTAGACTCGATTGAACAAACGTCTTCTCCTTTGATCAACCACAACACACAAGATTACTTTCCACCAGCCAGCACATTAAAGGTCGTGACTGCTCTTGCGGCAAAGCTATCGCTTGGTGATGATTTTCGCTTCACAACGACTCTATCGACAGCAGGGAATGATGTCATCATCCGCTACACTGGAGATCCATCATTTTCCCGACAAGATCTCCGCGCCATGCTACGCAAAGTAAAAGCGACCACTGGAAAGCAGATTGATACCTTATGGCTTGATAACCGTGCGTTTTCAGGCTACAGCCGAGCAGTAGGCTGGCCTTGGGATATATTAGGCGTTTGCTATAGCGCCCCAGCTTCGGCAATCACACTCGATGGCAATTGCGTCCAAGGAGCGCTCTATACCAATAATGACGGCACAACGCGCATCCACGTGCCTGCACATCAACCAATAGTCGCGATGTCGACCGCTCGCAGCGTAACTAAGCAGCAACAACAAGATCAGCATTGCGATCTTGAGCTAAGAATCACACCGGAGAACCGTTATTCACTTGATGGCTGTGTGGTACAGCGTCAATCTCCTCTGCCGCTCAATTTTGCCGTATCCTCTCCGGCAAGGTTTGCTCAAGCTGTCATTCGAGATGAACTGGATAAGCTTGGCGTGACCATCACTGGTAATATCAACGTTGGCGCACCGGAAAATACTACGCTCACGGAACGGGTTAACCACTATTCAGCCCCCTTACCGGAGCTGCTTGCCACAATGTTGCGTGATTCCAATAACCTTTACGCCGACAATATTCTTAAAACCATTGGCGCAACACACTTCAAGCAATCGGGATCGTTTAACAACGGTACCGCGGCTGTAAAAGCCATTTTAAAGCAACAAGCCGATATTGATTTAGATAGTTCGGTGCTTGTCGATGGTTCAGGGCTTTCCCGCAATAATCGTGTAACTGCGATGCAAATGGCTGATGTACTCCGTTATATCTATCATCATGACGCCGATCTCAATCTGATTACTTTGTTGCCAATATCAGGCAATAATGGCACTTTGAAGTACCGCCAAAGTATGAGAAAACCCCCCATTAAAGGCGCGCTCTCAGCGAAAAGTGGTTCATTATTTGGAACCTACAATATGATGGGTTACGGACTAAACTCACAAGGCAAGGTTGAAACTATGTTCGTGCAACTTGTCACGGATTACCACCTAGATAAATCAAAAGTGGCAAAGCCCGTGATCTCTCCACTGACCAATTTTGAGCAAACCTTGTATCGACAAGTCATCGATTACAGCGGCTCATTAGAGCGGTCCAACAACAAAGCACAACCGTAGCTGTGCTTTGGGTATTGCTAGCCGTCAGTATTGCTAGTCGTCAATGTTAACTAGGTTGTGAGTTGAGCACGCGCAATGCCCTAACTCACGCCTTACGACAAGCCTAGGAAGTAGT
This sequence comes from Vibrio methylphosphonaticus, assembly GCF_023634655.1. Lineage (GTDB taxonomy): Bacteria > Pseudomonadota > Gammaproteobacteria > Enterobacterales > Vibrionaceae > Vibrio > Vibrio methylphosphonaticus. The sequence goes on from NZ_JAMKMS010000001.1 coordinate 279,732, forward strand.
TCACAACCGTAAAATAGATCCACATGCCCGATATATCCACGATAGATGCTAATACCGGACTCACTAACACCGCGGGGTCCAAACGGAATACTCGCGCAATAATAGGCAGCACACCGCCAAGCGTAGTCGAAATCGTCACCTGGATAAATAATGCCACAGCAATCGACAATGCAATGGTATTTAAATCAAAGCCATTTCCGGCATCAGGGTGGCTAAATAGTAGGATTCTTGCCACCATTACTAAAGCCACAGCAGACGCTAGACAAATGGCGACGCGACTTTCTTTCCACAGTACGTCCAACCATTGCCTTTTTCTCAGCTCACCCGTCGCTAACGCGCGTATCACCAAGGTTGCGGCTTGTGTCCCAGTATTCCCTCCTGCGGCAGCAATCACTGGCATGTACACCGCCAATAACACTAACTGGCTCAGTATGTCTTCATACTGAGCAATAATAAGCCCCGAGACAATCCCCATTAACGCGAGGGTAATAATCCAGCCAATACGCTGCTTAACGTGCTCTAACACTCCCGTCGTCAAATACCCTTGTGTGGTTTCTGCCTCGGAGTGAATAAAGCCAAGTTGGTGGGCGAAATGTCTTGCCCGTTTATCATGCCCCTGTAAATCTAGCTGTTGAATCAGGTGTTGGACTTGTCCAAACGCACAATGTTGCAGCACGCCGACCGCCTCATCAATTGGCATTACTGTCAATAAATTGAGTTGCTGATCGTCGTCGTACTGTAAGAATGCTTTGGTTGCCGCACTGATCTCTTCTTCTGAGAAGCGAGGGGTGTTTTCAATATAAGTGTTGCTCATTACCGTCATGGCGAATCTCCCGATTAGCGTTGGTAACGACCATCAATTGTCACAAATATCCGCCTACCAAGCTCAGTTGGCATTCATTTGTGCAATAGTAGAAAAGGAGAAAAATAAGAAAGGAATATAGACATATAGCCTCCCACCTTGACGGCGGGAACGAAGATCGCAAAATACCGAAAAAGTGTTACTTCTCTCCTTTGATACTAGGAGGATGGTCGGTATTGTTCATAGATATCTCCGAAATAGCTATCAACTTGATAGCGGCGCTAGAATACCAAAATCACTCATTGAGTAAAGCCAATTCTCTCCGCTGAAACTAATTTTTACCTTTGTTAACTATTTAGCGATTTTTCAGGTGAATGATTTCTTCTCGCGTACTTGCAATTTGATTGTTTAGACTTGGTTAAAGGCAGACTAGAAAGCTCTGGAGAATCACAATAGCAGGACCAAGGCGAAGTGGTGATAGCAAACTGGAGACAGTATTCAAACTATACCCAGCAACAAAGCGTTGTGAAGGCTAGCTTCAAGTTCAATATTAAAGTGCTCTTTTACAAGTGTGAAATAGGCATCGTCGCACGGCAAATCAATACAAACAACTTCATCGCCCTGCGTGATTTTCAGTACGTTATCGAGCAAAGTAATAATGCCACCTTCGATAGGCAAAGCCGCTATTGTCGCCGAGGTAAACACGGAGTGCAGACTGGTTGACGTATAGTGATTACCGCATTCAATATCCCCTTGGCACACAAAACAAAGATCAAGGCTATATAAATCTAACCATTCATTATCGCGCTTAACTTGCAACATAAAGCCATAGCGTTCTTCCTTGATAAACCGGAATGTCTGGTGATCAATATGTTGCTCTTGTCCTGCCTCAAGTAGTAAGGGTGCTCTGGGCGTTTGAGAGCCAAAACCAGCGTCAACAACCCAGTGTTGATCGCCTAATGTGACTAAAGAAACCTGATGCGTTCTACCTGATGGCTCACCAGTAAGATGAACACGTGCCAGCAATGCCCTGCCATCAAAACCAAGCGCTTGTAATGCATGGAGTAATAGACCATTCACCTCAAAGCAATACCCGCCCCGTTCACTTAAAACTAGCTTATCGAAGAGACTATCAAGATCCAAACGAATCGCATGCCCAGCGGCAACATCAAAGTTCTCAAATGGTATTCGACGATGCTGACTCAGATGGAGTGTACACAAACTGTCTAGGTCGACAGTAATGGGACTAGTAACATCAAGTTTAGAGAGGTATTGATTGAGTTGTATTGGCGTCATCATTGTTTACTTCCCCATTTAGCAGAGTGCTTACTGGTTATTGATATAACGCGACATATAAAAAAACGCTCAAATATGACTTCACTGTCGCTTACTCGCTCGCTTAGCGGTAAGAGTGATTCATACTCAAGCGTTTATGTTCAGCGTTCTAAGTACAACGCTCTAGTCGGTACCAATAGACTGAGTACAAATAGACTCAGTAAAAATAGACCAAGCGCCCTATTGAACGCGTCGTAATACCACTTTTAGCGCTTCAAAGTCATTGTTAAGATCTTCAGATAGCAATTCCATGACAGCGTGTTTTGCAAGTGGTGCAGGCAGTTCGATGTCCGTACCTAGAATATCATCAACGACTTCTTTAAATTTAGCCGGATGCGCCGTACACAAAAACAGACCGGTTTCACCTTCTTGCAACTGCTCATCAAGGACGCGATACGCAATCGCACCATGTGGCTCACACAGGTAACCTAATGTATTGAGTTCGCGTACCGATGCCGCACTTTGCTCATCAGTAACTGCACCTTTACCTAGCGTATCAAGTCCCCAGCCTTTAAGCTGACAAAGCTCTTCAATGCGCGGCCAGTTATTCGGCTGACTTACGTCCATTGCGTTAGACGTTGTTGCAACAGTCGGCTTAGGATCCCACTGCCCCGTTTCTAGGTAACGTGGCACCGTATCATTGGCATTTGTTGCCGCAATGAAGCGTTTGATCGGCAGTCCAAGCGCTTTGGCCAATAACCCTGCTGTTAAGTTACCAAAATTACCACTTGGTACTGAGATAACAAGGTTTTCACACTGTGCTTTGCTTAGCTGAGATGCTGCTTCAAAGTAGTAACAAATCTGCGCCATTAGTCGACTGATATTAATTGAATTCGCTGAATTTAGACCAATTTCTTTACGTAATTCCGCATCATCAAACGCTTGTTTTACTAAAGCCTGACAGGCGTCAAAATCACCGTCAATCGCCACGGTGTGAATGTTTTTACCTAGCGTACAAAATAGCTTTTCTTGCAGTGGGCTGATTTTTCCATTTGGATACAAAATGACGACATTAATGTCTTCCATACCATAAAAGGCATGAGCAACAGCAGCACCAGTATCACCAGAGGTTGCCGTTAAGATCGTGATTTTTCCACCATCTGATACTGCAGCAAGGGAGTTGGCCATAAAACGGCCACCAAAATCTTTAAACGCTAGTGTTGGGCCATGAAAAAGTTCCAGCGCATAAACGCCCTCTTTCACTTCTTTAATCGGTGCTGAGAATTGGAAGGCAGCATCCACCATTTCCGAAACTTTCTCTTTTGGAAGTTCATCTCCAATAAGCGCCGAGAGAATTTTTGCGCTGCGTGATACAAAGTCTTCCGCTAACAGTGCATCGATATCCTCAAACTTCGGTAGTTCAGAGGGAAAGAATAACCCTTGGTTACGACCTAGCCCTTGGCGGACTGCCTGACCAAAAGAGACTTGTTCATCGTTTTCTTTGATATTGTAAAGCTTCATTGCTCACTTCCTGTTACTTTCGAGCCTTGCTTGTCCAAACGACAAACATGCACGAATCCTTCGTTATTCTGTACGTAATTTTCTTCTAACCATCGAGCTACGCGCTCTGCCACGTCTTTTTCTTTACAGATACTAAACAGCGTTGGTCCACTACCAGAGATCCCCGTTGCCAGTGCCCCTGCAGCCTTCGCATACTCTCTTGCTTGACTAAAGCCTGGCAGCAATTTAGCGCGATATGGTTCAGCAACCACATCTTTTATCATCTTGGCGGCTAATTCCGGCTGACCAGAATGGCACGCATGAATGAAGCCTGCAAGATGGCGACCGTGTGCGATGATATCTTGTCTGCGGTATTGAGAAGGTAGAATCTCTCGCGCTTCTGCCGTCGAGACTTTGATTCCTGGATACGCCATGACCCAGTACCAATCATCAAAGCAAGGGACTTCTTGGCTAATAATACCAAGCTCTTCCAGCATCAGTTGCACACCGCCTAAATAGCAAGGTGCCACATTGTCATAATGGATGCCACCAGAAATTTGCCCTTCCATTTCGCCCATTAAGGCTAGCAGCGCCATTTCATCCAGTGGATTACCATGATATTGATTAAGCGCATCTAATGCCGCGACAATAGAACAAGCACTCGATCCTAATCCGGAGCCAATAGGCATGTTTTTTTCAAGCGTCATATGAATTGGCTGAAGCGGGATGCCTTTCTTGTCCAACTCTCTAGCAAACACCTTCCAGCAATCATAAACAATATTTTCTTGTGGATCGGATGGCAGTTTATCGACAAAACGCCCTTTTGTTGTGAGTTCAAAAGCGACATCACTGGCTTTAATTTCAACACAATCACCCAGTAACGTGCCATCAATAGGCGACACCGCCGCCCCTAACACATCAAAACCAACGCTCACATTACCGATAGACGCAGGAGCATAAACTACGACATTCTGACTCATTTTATACTCCTAATTTCCATCCAAGTGTACGCATCACATCAGAGAATACCCCGGCAGCAGTCACTTCCGTACCTGCGCCGTAGCCACGCAGTACAAGTGGAATTGGCTGATAATAACGGCTGTAGAAAGCAAGCGCATTCTCACCATCTTTGATCTTGAACATAGGATCGTTTTCATCAACCGATGCGATGCGAACTCGGCACTTACCATCGGCAATTTCACCAACATAACGCAGCACTTTACCTTCCTCTGCGGCATCAGCAACAAGTTGAGAGAAGTATGCGTCGGCTTCAGGTAAACGAGCCATAAAGTCTTCAATTGAACCTGAATCATCAAAGCCTGGTGGCAGCGCTTGATCCACTTCCACATCTTCAAGCTCCAGTGCCATGCCGGCTTCTCGAGCCAAAATTAACAATTTACGAGCAACATCCATTCCTGATAGATCATCGCGTGGATCCGGCTCCGTAAAGCCTTTGTCTTTCGCAACATTCGTTGCTTGGCTTAGCGTCAGTCCTTCATCCAATTTACCAAAAATAAATGACAACGAACCCGATAGAATACCGTTAAATTTTTCCAATTCGTCACCAGCAGAAATTAAGTTCTGTAGGTTTTCAATAACCGGTAGACCCGCTCCTACCGTAGTTTCATACATCAGTTTACGACGTGAGCTACGCGCTACATCACGAAGTTGATGGTAATAAGCCATACTTGAGGTATTGGCCTTTTTATTTGGGGTAACGACGTGGAAACCAGCTGCTAAAAACTCAGCGTACTGATTAGCGATCGTTTCACTTGATGTACAGTCCACCAATACTGGGTTAATGATGTGATTACGTTGAACTAATGCCGCTAATCCAGCCACGCTGAAGCGTTCTGTTACGTCATTCATGCGATCTCGCCATTGCTCAAGTGGTAACCCCTTACCGTCGAGTAACACGCCTTTACTATTCGCAAGACCACACACACGAATGATGATGCCTTTTTCCGCCAACTTAACTTGTTGACGTTCAATTTGATCGACGAGTTCACCACCAACACCACCAACACCTACCACAAACACATCCAAAAAGTGTTTGGAGTTAAATAGGTTTTCATGGCAAGCCTTGATCGCTTCTGAAATTTTATCTTCAGGGATCACTGCGGAAATAGCACGTTCAGAGGATCCCTGGGCGATCGCGACAATGTTGACATTCACTTCTGCCAGCGAAGAGAAAAATTGCGATGCCACACCGCGTGATGTTCTCATTCCATCACCGACTAGCGTCACTATCGCTACATCATCCATAAACTCTACTGGCTCAAGTAAGCCGTTTTTCAGTTCTAGATCAAATGTTTCCTCTAAGATTTGCGACGCTTTCACACGGTCCTCTTCTTCAATACAGAAACTGATGCTGTATTCCGAAGATGATTGCGTGATTAAAACAATGGAGACACCAGCAGAAGACATGGCGCCAAACACTCGGCTAGCCATACCGACCATGCCCTTCATACCAGGACCAGAGACGTTAACCATGATTAAGTTTGATAACGTGGTAATCCCTTTAATTGGCAGGTTGTCTTCACCAGTATCTTGACCAATCAACGTCCCAGCACCCTGAGGGTTAAATGAGTTTTTGATAAGGCATGGGATATGGAATTGAGCAATAGGTGCGATGGTTTTTGGGTGAAGTACTGAAGCACCGAAGTACGATAACTCCATCGCTTCTTGGTAGCTCAATGATTTCAGTAAACGCGCATCATCCACTAAACGCGGGTCACAGTTATAAACACCATCTACGTCGGTCCAGATTTCGCAGCAGTCAGCTCGCAAACAAGCCGCTAGTACCGCAGCTGAGTAGTCAGAGCCATTACGACCCAATGTGACCAACTCACCCTTTGCATTACCGGCGGTAAAGCCAGGCATGATATGAACGACTCCATCTTCTAACGGACTCGCTTGGAAATTTTGAGTGGAAACCCCTACATCAACCATCGCTTCAAGATAATCACCATTCGCGTATAGATATTTAACAGGGTCAATTAATGCCGCAGCTTGGCCTTTGGCTTCTAGTACAGCCTTCATCAATTGAATAGAAATGCGCTCACCCTTTGAGATGATGCGAGCGTTGACATGATCAGGGCAGGTGCCAAGCAAACGGATACCATGAACAAACTGGTGCAATTGAAACAGAGATGTTTTTACCTGATTGTCAAAATCTGTACTTTGAATATTGGGAAGAACTGATTGAATGCTGGCAAATAACGCTTTAAACGATGCCTCCAGCTCCGAGATCTGCAGTTCGACTTCACTATTTTTTAGAGCCGCATCAATCACAGCGACGAGCTTGTTCGTTGTCTTCCCTGGTGCTGATAGCACTACTGCTAAATTTTCTTGCTGGGCGTTGTTGGCAATGATATCTGCCGCTCGTAAAAAGCGGTCAGCATCGGCTAATGATGAGCCGCCAAATTTTAATACTCGCATCCTTTCCTCCCGAAATACTCAAAACAGGTAAAAAAAAGGCCCGTATCTTGGTGATACAGGCCTTGTTTTTGAATTTCTTCCGTCTACCAGCCTGCTCCAACATTGGTCATGTCGGTAATAATAATCGTGGTGGTCATTACTACTAGCTGGCTTCTATACATAGCTTAATCTACAAACTTTCTTATGTGCTTACCCATACGTTTACCGCACTTTCCGTAGGCTAGTCAATCAAAATCTGTACTTTTCTTAAATCAAAGGCGTTATTCGGGTCAATCACTAGAAAATGACATTTATGATAGATATATGTCATTAGGTTATGAGTAAATCGTTAAATGCTATATCGATATACAACTTTCTGCTTAGATATTGTGCTTTAATTAATGGACAAATAAAAAATCAATAATAATGAACAAGGAGTGGTGCTATGAAGGCAATGATTGCGTCTGCTTTGTTCATCCTTTGGTCATTAAACATCGCTCGAGCGGCTGAGTTACCTGCGCTGCCCTCTCAGCATGATGCCTCTCCTCATAACTTTTTTCTTGTATCTGACAGCAAGTCATCCAGCAATAATTTAGATCAATGGAACGTCGACAGTGGATACGCTTATTCGGTCTTCGATTCCGTAGACGTCTACATCGGTGCTCGCCTTAATAATTCTCTAGAATCGAGTGATAGAGGGTTCCTCAGCGGCATGAGCTATCAAGTGTCAGAACGAATTTCAGTAAAAAGTATGCTACGCGGCTACCAGTATGAAGAAAACGATGTAACACAATCTGGAATGGCAGCAGAGATATCCAGTCGAATGCGCTTAACAGAAAACCTAGACGTACACGCCACCTTTGACTTTGAGAAAGTTCAACAAGGTGTCGAAGTCGGTCTAGGCTTTCGTTTCTAGCGCTTAGTTAAAACGATAACGCTTCTTTAGCGATTAAAATACCATTCCAATCTGAGTAAATGTAATGTCCCGGTTGCACTATCTGGTTGTTCATCGTTAGTGTCACATTTACCTCCCCAGCACCACGCTTTTCAGTCTTAAATGGACACGCCCCTAACGCTTTAACACCTAAATCCATTTCAGACATCGCGGCAACATCTCGAATAGCGCCATTAACAATAACGCCCTCCCAACCGTTCTCTATCGCCATGATAGCGAGTTGGTCACCCAGTAAGGCCTTTTGACAGGAACCATTGCCGTCTACGAAAAGAACCTTTCCTTTGCCATTTGTTGCAAGCACTTCTCGTACTTTGGAGTTATCGTGATAACAACGAATGGTCACTATCTCTCCCCAAAAAGCCGCTCTTTGACCAAAGTTTTGCAGCGGTACGTTCAACAGCATCACTTTATCTTCGTGTTGGTCACAAATATCAGGTGTGATATCTCTCATTTTTCCTCCATGAATTGGACTCAATAGGCTTACCTTTAGAGAGCTCTAAATTAAAAATCCTTTCCATTTATTCAGCGTTTTGTAGCTAATCAGCCACATATTGACTCAATAAACCTAAATTTTTTGGTTGGCGTTCTCCATCACAAGGAACCAAAAGCAGCACACCATTGTCGACATAATAGATGGCGTTTTGATGATATTTTTGTCCTAAGTCACACGCTTCTAAAAGCGTCATCTCAACGGCATAACTCTCTTCATACCAATCAAAGTTTGCATCACCAACGACTACTTTTAACTTTGATCTTCCGTAAATATCAATAATTAACTCATTGTTTTTAATAATGTTATAATCATTAGACAAATGAATGCTTCTGGGGTTCCATGCTGTGATTATCGCGTATTGTTTAGCTCGCCATTCTCCTTCAAACCTAAAGCAAGCATTTGCATAAGAATCCCATAACTGCGCATTAACACACATATTGATTACCGCACTCGATTTACCTATTACTATTAATATTTGTTACAAGTCAGCTATTGATTTAAATCAACAAACTGCAAGTAATTAACATTTGACCATTGTTAGCATGCTGTTAACATATTAGAATTCGCCTCAATGACCTAGCGGAATAATAAGAGATTTAAGGGATTTCTCGTTAGCTGGCAGCTTCATGGATGGCGACACATATCGTAACTGTTTCTCTGATTGTAAGCAGAACATCCAAGAAACATTACCTATATGTTAACTTATTGCCTAGAATTTATTCTACTACAGCCCGATTTATCACAAGTTTAATTTAGGTACAGCCAATGCAAAGCCCGCAAATTCTTATTGTTGAAGATGAGCAAGTAACACGTAACACTCTTAAGAGCATTTTTGAAGCAGAAGGATATGCTGTATTTGAGGCCAGCGATGGTCAAGAAATGCATCAGGTCTTGTCTGACAACTCTGTAAACCTTGTTATCATGGATATCAACCTTCCAGGTAAAAACGGTCTGCTTCTCGCTCGTGAACTGAGAGAGCAAGCTAATGTTGCCCTTATGTTCTTAACGGGACGTGACAATGAAGTGGATAAAATCCTTGGTTTAGAGATCGGCGCAGATGATTATATCACTAAGCCATTTAACCCACGTGAGCTAACAATTCGTGCTCGTAACCTGCTTACTCGCTCTATGAGCAGTAACGTATCTCAAGAAGAGAAACGTAGTGTTGAAAAATACGAGTTTAATGGTTGGGTACTTGATATCAACAGCCGCTCACTGGTAAGCCCTAGTGGTGATGGTTACAAGCTACCACGCTCAGAGTTCCGTGCCCTGCTTCACTTCTGTGAAAATCCAGGAAAGATTCAAACTCGCGCCGACCTTTTGAAGAAAATGACAGGCCGTGAGCTTAAACCTCATGATCGTACTGTTGATGTGACAATTCGTCGTATCCGCAAGCACTTTGAGTCAGTTTCTGGTACGCCAGAGATCATTGCGACGATTCACGGTGAAGGCTACCGCTTCTGCGGCGACCTCGAAGAATAATCACAACATAACTGTAAAAAAGGGACGCATCGGCGTCCCTTTTTATTACGTATCGTTTTTGTTGCTTCCGTTCGCTTAGTAAACGGTATCAACCGAAACATGCGTATTGAGCAGCCATGTTTCTTTACCTTGATCCACCAATAGCAGTGCCACATCGACCGGCTCTGAGTTATTGAATTCTAATTGCCACTTAAAAGCCACTTCCCATTGCTGTTCACTATGGCTACGCAGCTCAAAATCATCAGCACCTAATTCCCAGACCTCATCGCCTTGCTTCAAGAGCACCTTAAGTACATCCATATCCGCAGGTAACTGATCTTCTCCACTTAGATTTATTGCGCCGTGGAGCATTTGCTCCTTCATAAGCGGTTGTGCTTCACCCACCTTTGGCATCATATCAATCCACAAGTTCGAGGCCATTGAGATCGACTGCTGCTCAACCATAACGGTTTCCGTTGCCGTCCAGGCATCTACGTGACTATTCGACGATGATACGCACCCACCAAGCGCAATGGCCAATGCCACTGCTGTGATCATTCTTTTCATTATTAATCCTTACTTTCTAACCAAGACTTTAAAACTTGAATATCATTACGGTATTCATTTTCTATTTCTTCGATCCAATCTTCTATATTTTCCCACCAAGCCGGTAACTCTGGTGATTGTGCTTGTTGTGCCACGGATTGAATTCGCTTCAGACCAATAGATCCTGCTGCACCTTTAATTTTATGGGCTTCAGACGCAATCCCAGGCTGATCCCGTGCCGTCATGTTGGAATGTAAGATATCCATATAGCCCGGCATCATATCTTCAAACATTGTGATGCTATCAAGTACAGGTTTTGTTCCCACGATATCAACGTACGAGTCTAACATCCCAATATCAAGTAAGCGTTCGTATAAATCACGGTTAGTGTTCATCAACTCTTCATCCTCTTCTTTAGGTACCAGTGCTACACTAGGCTCGACAGTGGATGATAATTCACTGATCACCTCTGTTAGTGCTTTCACATCTAATGGCTTACTCAGCGCATCATCCATTCCTTGCTCGAGATAATCTTGCTTATTTTTAACGACGTTCGCAGTCAACGCTACGAGTGGAGGCAGTTGGTCATAATGGTTTCGATAGTATTGGGCAACATCAAAACCTGTCATGTCAGGTAACTGAATATCCAATAGCGCTAAATCGTAATCTTGAGGCTGAAATAGGCTAATGGCTTCCTTACCCGTCATCGCAACCGTCACGGTGTGTCCTAAGCTTTCTAGAAGACTACGTGCTACCGTTATATTTAATTCAATGTCCTCAAGCATGAATATTCGTAACCCCCGCTGGGAGTGAATAGGCTCTACAACCAATTGTTTCTCATCAGCACAAGGAACATTAATCGAAATAGTAAAGGTGCTACCAAACCCTTCTTCACTATCAACGGTAATCTCTCCATCCATCATATGAATCAACTGCTGCGAAACGGCGAGTCCGATACCAGTACCCACGGCATGCAAATTGTCCGTTTTTGACTTCACCTGATAGTACATGGCAAAAATCTTATCAACCTCAGCTTGCGGTATACCAACACCAGTATCTTCTACCTCAATAACGATGTGAGCAATGCCATCAATGACATCAGCGCTGACCGTCATCACAACCCCACCTTGTTTAGTGAATTTCATCGCATTGCTGACAAGGTTCCATATCACTTGCCTTAATCGCGTCGCATCCACGCAGATCCCTTCTGGCAGTTCCGTTAATCGCTCTAAATCAAAGCGTAAACCTTTCTGTTCTGCCATCAATGCCGAAATACTCTCGATCTCTACAATGAAATCTTCAAATTTTAAGGGTTCTGGATAAAGCTCCAATTTACGGCGGTCAAATTTATCCATATCGATAATGTCATTAAAAATATGACCCAGCGTTATTGCACTTACATTAATCGTTTGCATGTGACTGCGCTGTTCTTTATCTAACGAACTCTCTAACAGCATTCGGCTTAAGCCTACGATGCCATTAAGCGGTGTTCTTAATTCATGACTAATTGTCGAGATAAACGTTGTTTTATCCCGACTGGCTTTTTCCAGTGACTCTTGATGGCGTTTTCGCTCAGTAATGTCACGTCCAAACCCCACAAGGCCAAGGTGGCGCCCATCTTTGCTATAGAAAGGAACTTTACGAAGTTCGTAATAGCTCTTCTTACCATCAGGGTACTCTAACCACTGTTCATACGTCAGAGCTTGATTGTTACTCATTACTTTATGATCGGTTTCGACCACCTGTTCTGCAATTTCTTCCGAGTAAACGTCCCAGGGCGTTAAACCGACCAATTCTTTTTCTTTTTTGCCCGTGAGTTCTTCCATCGCCTTGTTGCAGCCAGAAAACACACCTTCTGCATTGCGGTAATAGATCAAATCAGGGGATGCATCGATAAAGGAGCGTAATAACGCGGTTCTCTCCGCTAATTCAAGCTGCGTTCGTTCGCGTTGATACACTTCATTTTCTAGATCCTTGATGGCCTCTTCACGTGCTTCTTCTGCCTTTTCTCGCTCTTCTATTTCCAGATTAAGTTTACTGATGTTTTGTTGAAGCTTGATGTTCAACTCTTGGTCACGAGAACGCATGTCTTTAAGCTTGGACACCATTTTGGCTAATCGTTGTCGCGACTCTTCCAACTGATCGACAACCACTGACAAGAAATAAACGGCCCATGGGGTGATAATGAGACCAAAAAATACCGAGCGAACGATATCAATGTCATCCACTCGACCGTTTAGTACCAAGGTAATGCCAACCTGCACAACCACGGCAAGAGCCACGAGTGCAAGGGCAAGTAAAATAGAGAAACGAACAATGCCAAGTCTCACTAAGAGATCGACATAATATTGCGCGAGATTTTTGATGGGTTTCATTCAGCACTCCGTGCATGGCAACTCAGCTAAGTGTATCACTTCGCCTAGTTGCCATGCACGAATGCTCGATTATTTGAGTTGAGGTTTGTGATAAGTGAAAGGATTATCAAGGAGCGCCCCTTGCGGGCCTTCAATACAAAGCTTTCTACCTAATTCAGTCATCGCTAACCAGCGATTTTCACACCAAAGTGGCGCAAGCAGTGTTGGTCTTCGCGCAGACGATGCCACACGGTGGAAAACAATGTCGGGTGGCGTGCGACGAATCATTTCACTGGCGACATCAAGATAGAAATCTAATGTTGGGGCTTCTAACCGACCAGCATGCCATGCTTTAGCCATGGTACTGCCCTCAACAATATGCAATCCGTGCAACTTTATTCCATCCGTCCCCGTTAGCAGAACTTTGTCTAACGTATCGAGGTTATCTTGTTTACTTTCTTTTGGCAGCCCAACAATGAGGTGAGTACAAACCTTAATACCTAACGCCCGTGCGCGCTTGGTAATGGCATCATACACTTCAAAGTCATGACCACGATTAATACGTTTCAATGTCTGATTGTTTGCCGTTTGCAGACCCAACTCTAGCCATATTTCATAACCTTGTTTGACATAATCCGCTAATAAATCTAACACAGCATCAGGAACACAATCTGGACGAGTCCCCACACATAATCCTACTATGTCAGCGTATTTTAGTGCCTCTTCATACATGTTTTTAAGAACTTGCACTTCGGCGTAGGTGTTCGTATACGCCTGGAAATAGGCGAGATATTTTTTAGCTCGTTTAACCTCGCCTGCTCGGTCGGTTAATTGCTCGTGAATCGATTGTATTCTCGTGTTTTCATTTGCAAACGATGCGACATTACAAAAAGTACATCCACCACGCCCAATGGTACCATCTCTATTTGGGCAACTAAATCCACCATGCAAGGTCAGCTTATGTACTTTTTCGCCATAGCGACGCTGAAGATCTTGACCAATCGTATTAACTAATTCGTGTAACTGCATATCAAACAAACTCGATTAAATAAGAATGACTATCACTCTAATTTTTGAAACTAAATTACATCCCTGCAAAATAAAACCAGGCACAGTAGCAATCCCCCCCTACTGTCAACTTAATCAAAATCAATAAATATGCACAAAAACAATAAAAAAGCGCCAAATGTTAGCGTTATGTTACCAATTGTATTCAATTTCAAATAAAAAAAATGGGTTACAGAAGTAACTTTAGTTGGAATTACCGAGAACAAAATTGTAGGATACTTACACAATTCTTCTGATTATGCTGTTAGGATTACAGGTTACATTAGTAGAATAAAGGCGATATTCCTTTCCCACCAAAATAATTCACTAGAAAGTGAGTATACGTTGCGGAATATCACCACGGATTGTTTTTCTCGCAATACTTTTCCTGCGAGATGCAGAATGGAATCGACACTGCCCCCTCTGGCAGTCAAGAATCAAAATTACAAAGGACAAGGCACAACCACACACTTTTGTTGTGCCTGGATTTAACTGGAAGGAAGTATCTATGGTAGATAGAGAGCAGAATACACAAGGTCTGTATACTCCAGAACTGGAGCATGACGCTTGTGGTATCGGTTTTGTTGCTCACCTTAAAAACCGTAAATCGCATGATGTAGTAACGCAAGCCCTAGATATGCTTGCGCGCATGGAACACCGTGGCGGTCAAGGCTGTGATCCATGCAGTGGCGACGGCGCTGGCATTTTACTGCAAAAGCCCCATGAATTTCTTTTAGAAGAAGCGGTTAAACTTGGTATCAAGCTGCCATCTTTTGAAAAATATGGTGTTGGTGTTGTACTTTTCCCTAAAGATGAACACAAACGTGCACAGTGTCGTGACATTCTAGAACGCAATGCACAACGCCTTGAGTTAGAAGTTATCGGTTACCGTGAACTTCCAACTGACAATTCAATGATTGGTGCTGACCCACTAAGCACTGAACCTCAATTTGAACACGTATTTATTTCTGGCGGCCCTGGTATCACACCAGAAGAGCTTGAGCGTAAACTGTATGTTCTACGTAACTACACGGTTCGTGTATGCCTAGAAAGCGTTTCAAATATCGGTGATGACTTCTACATCAACTCTATGTCTTACAAGACATTGGTGTACAAAGGTCAGCTAACAACTGAACAAGTTCCTCAGTACTTCCTAGACCTGCAAAACCCAACGATGGTGACAGCTCTAGCACTTGTACACTCTCGCTTCTCTACCAATACTTTCCCTCGCTGGCGTTTAGCTCAGCCTTTCCGTTACATCGCGCATAATGGCGAAATCAATACGGTACGAGGCAACCTAAACTGGATGAAAGCACGTGAAGCAATCCTAGAATCGGATCTGTTTACACAAGCTGAAATCGATATGCTTCTGCCTATCTGTCAAGAAGGTAGCTCGGATTCATCAAACTTCGATATGGCGCTTGAGCTACTTGTTCTTTCAGGTCGCACTCTGCCCCATGCGTTGATGATGATGATCCCGGAAGCATGGCAAGAAAACAAAAACATGGATCCAACTCGTCGTGCGTTCTACCAGTACCACGCGAACGTAATGGAACCATGGGATGGTCCGGCTTCAGTGTGTTTCACTGATGGCGTACAAGTCGGTGCGACACTCGACCGTAACGGTCTACGTCCATCTCGCTATACCGTGACTAAAGATGACTTCCTAGTAATGGCGTCTGAATCTGGGGTAGTTGAAATTGCACCAGAGAACGTTGAATACCGTGGTCGTCTACAACCAGGTCGTATCTTCGTTGCTGATCTTGAGCAAGGCCGCATCATTTCTGATGAAGAAGTGAAAGATGGCATCGCTAAAGCACAACCTTACGAGAAATGGGTTGAAGAGAACCTTCTGAGCTTGAAAAAGCTACCAGATGCGAGCAACGAATTTAGCCAACCTTCTCCAGAGAAGCTTCTGCACAAGCAACAATCGTTTGGTGTGAGCTCTGAAGAAGTAAACGAAATCATTCTACCTCTTGCGAAAACGGGCTACGAGCCACTTTCTGCAATGGGGGCTGACTGGCCGCTAGCGATTCTTTCTCACCAATCGCAGCACCTTTCAAACTACTTCAAACAGTTGTTTGCACAAGTAACCAACCCGCCAATCGATCCGATTCGTGAGCGCATGGTTATGTCTTTGAACACTTACCTAGGTAAAGATCAGAACCTCCTTGCTGAAACACCTGAGCACTGTCAAAAAGTAGAGCTTGAGTCTCCAGTACTGTCTAACTCTGAACTAGAAAAGCTACGTGCTATTGATAATGAGCACCTTCAAGCGAAGACGCTAGACATCGTATTCCAAGCAAATGGCGACCAAGGTAAGTTAGAGCGTGCACTGAAACGTATTTGCCAATATGCCGAAGATGCAGTGAACGATGGTTACTCCATTATTCTACTGACAGACCGTGCGGTAAACTCTAACCATGCTGCTATTCCAGCAATGCTTGCGGTCGGTGCTGTACATCACCACCTGATCCGTAAAGGCTTACGTGCTAAGTGTGACATTGTTGTTGAAACGGGCGACGCTCGTGAAACACACCACTTTGCAACGCTGATTGGTTACGGTGCAAACGCAGTTAACCCATACCTAGTTATTGAAACGATTGTTGAACTGCAACGTACTAAGAAGCTAGATCCAAACGTACACCCACGTGAGTTATTCGATAACTACCGTAAAGGTGTCAACGGCGGTCTACTGAAGATCTTCTCTAAGATGGGGATCTCTACGCTGCAGTCTTACCACGGTGCACAAATCTTTGAAGCACTGGGCGTAAGCAAGTCAGTCGTTGAAAAATACTTCACTGGTACTGTTTCTCGTATCCAAGGTCTAACGATCGACGATATCGCACGAGAAGTACTGGTTCGTCACCGTGTTGGTTACCCTACTCGTGAAATCCCAGCTCAGATCCTTGATGTTGGTGGTGTTTACCAGTGGAAACAACGTGGTGAGAAACACCTATTTAACCCTGAAACCATTTCTCTACTTCAAGAGTCGACGCGTAACAAAGATTACGGTCAGTTCAAGAAGTACGCAAAAGCAGTCGATGACCAAGGCGACAACGCAGCAACGCTACGTAGCCAACTGGATTTCATCAAAAACCCTGCAGGCTCTATTCCTCTAGCAGAAGTAGAACCAATCGAGAACATCCTTAAGCGTTTCGCAACCGGCGCAATGAGCTTTGGTTCAATCTCGCATGAGGCTCACTCAACACTGGCTGTTGCGATGAACCGCATTGGCGCGAAATCAAACTCAGGTGAAGGTGGTGAAGATCCAGCACGTTTTGAACGTAAAGAAAACGGTGACTGGGAACGTTCAGCTATCAAACAGGTGGCCTCTGGTCGCTTTGGTGTCACGTCTTACTACCTATCTAACGCTGATGAGTTGCAAATCAAGATGGCTCAAGGTGCGAAACCAGGCGAAGGTGGTCAACTACCTGGTGATAAGGTTGATGATTGGATCGGCGCAACGCGTCACTCGACTCCGGGCGTAGGTCTTATCTCTCCACCGCCACACCACGATATCTACTCAATCGAAGATTTGGCTCAGCTGATCTACGATCTGAAAAACGCGAACCGTAACGGCCGTGTAAACGTGAAGCTAGTATCAGAAGCAGGCGTAGGTACGATTGCATCTGGTGTAGCGAAAGCGAAAGCTGACGTGGTACTTATCGCAGGTTTTGATGGTGGTACAGGTGCATCTCCGATGTCTTCTATCCGTCACACCGGTCTGCCTTGGGAGCTGGGTCTAGCGGAAACGCACCAAACACTACTGAAAAACGGCCTACGTAACCGTATCGTTGTTCAGTCTGATGGTCAGATGAAAACACCACGTGACCTTGCAGTAGCAACGTTACTAGGCGCTGAAGAATGGGGCGTAGCAACAGCAGCATTGGTTGTTGAAGGCTGTATCATGATGCGTAAGTGTCACAAGAATACCTGCCCTGTTGGTATCGCAACACAGAATAAGACTCTACGTGAGCGTTTCGACGGCCGCGTAGAAGACGTAGTGACGTTCTTCCAATATATGGCGGAAGGTCTACGTGAAGTGATGGCTGAACTTGGCTTCCGTTCTATTGATGAAATGGTTGGTCAATCTCATAAACTTAAAGTTCGTGATGACATCGGCCACTGGAAGTACAAGAACCTAGACCTAACACCAGTACTGCATATTGAGCAGGCTCGTGCAGAGGACGGTATCTACAACCAGACGCAACAAAACCACAACCTAGAAGATGTTCTAGACCGTAAGTTGATTCAAGCTGCTATTCCTGCGCTTGAGAAAGGCGAAGCCGTTGACGCAACCTTCCCTATCATCAACACAGACCGCTCTGCGGGTACCATGCTGTCGAACGAAATCTCGAAGGTTTACAAAGACCAAGGTTTACCGCAACCAATGAACGTCAAGTTCTACGGTAGTGCTGGTCAATCTTTCGGTGCGTTCCTTGCGAAAGGCGTTAAATTCGAAGTAGAAGGCGACGCGAACGATTACTGGGGTAAAGGTCTATCTGGCGGTACGCTAGTGCTGTATCCAGATGCGAAATCTTCTATTGTTGCCGAAGACAACATCGTGGTTGGTAACGTATGTTTCTACGGTGCAACTTCAGGTGAATCTTTCATTCGTGGTATGGCTGGCGAACGTTTCTGTGTTCGTAACTCAGGTGCGAAGGTTGTTGTTGAAGGCGTCGGAGACCACGGTTGTGAATACATGACTGGCGGTGCCGCAATTATCCTTGGCTCAACAGGTCGTAACTTTGCGGCAGGTATGAGTGGTGGTGTGGCTTACGTTTGGGATAAAGCAGGGGATTTTGAAACCAAGCTTAACCCAGAATTAGTCGACCTAGATCCAATCGAGCAAGAAGATAAAGATCTTCTACTCGATATGCTAACTAAGCACGTTGAATTCACAGGAAGTGAAGTTGCTCAGTCTTTCCTTGCTAACTTTGAAACCAACCTAGCCTCTTTGGTTAAGGTGATGCCGCGTGACTACAAAGCGGTTCTTCAAAAACGCAAAGCTGAAGCACAACAAGCACAATCGGAAGAAGTGGAGGCAGTATAATGGGTAAGCCTACTGGATTTTTAGAACACGGCCGCGAGCTACCAAACAAGCTTGATCCGTCGGTTCGTATTGAAAACAACAAAGAGTTTGTTCTCAATGAAGAGTTTGGTTCAAAAATCAACACTCAAGCATCTCGTTGTATGGATTGTGGTGTGCCGTTTTGTCATAACGGCTGCCCAATTGGTAACATTATCCCTGAGTTCAATGACGCGGTTTTTCGTGACAGTTGGGAAGAAGCATGGAACATTCTAAGCTCAACCAATAACTTCCCTGAGTTTACCGGTCGTGTTTGCCCTGCTCCTTGTGAAAGTGCCTGTGTACTGGGTATCAACCAAGACCCGATTACGATTTGTAATATCGAAAAAACAATCGTAGAGACAGCATATCGCGAAGGCTACGCTAAACCGAAAAAGCCTCGTATTCGCACTGGCAAGACAGTCGCAATTATTGGTTCAGGCCCCGCGGGGCTTGCAGCTGCAGAGCAGCTCAATAGTGCGGGTCACTCTGTCACTGTATTTGAGCGAGATGAAAAAGTTGGCGGTCTACTTCGATTCGGCATCCCTGACTTTAAACTCGGCATGGACATCATTGATCGTAAGATCAACCTAATGACCGATGCTGGCGTGAAATTTGAAGTCAATGCGCACATTGGTGTCGACATCAATGCACAGCAGCTACGCCAAGATTTCGATGTGGTTCTGCTAACCGGTGGCTCAACGGTACCTCGCGATTTACCTATTCCAGGCCGCGAGTTACAAGGTGTCCATTTTGCAATGGAATTCTTAGGTCAAAACAATCGTCGTGCAAACGACCTTGATCTTAAAACCAAAGAAATTCATGCAAAAGACAAGCACGTTGTGGTTATTGGTGGTGGTGACACAGGTTCAGACTGTGTGGGTACCTCTAACCGCCACAAAGCCAGCAGTATCACTCAAGTGGAAATCATGCCGATTCCACCAGAGAAACGTCCTGCTAATATGCCTTGGCCTCAATACCCAATGATCATGAAAACCACAACCTCTCATGAAGAAGGCTGTGAGCGTCATTGGAATATCTTAACCAAAGAATTTATTGGTAATGATAAAGGCGAAGTCACAGGCTTACGTATTGCCGATATCGTATGGCAAGACGCAAAACCAGGCGAACGCCCAGGCTTTGACGAAGTCGCGGGTAGCGAGCGTGTTATTCCATGTGATTTAGCTTTCCTTGCGATGGGCTTTCTACACCCTGAACCAACAGGTGTACTAGCACAATTGGACGTGAAACTTGATGATCGTGGCAATGTAGCAACGCAAGATTTCCAAACTAACCAACAAGGCGTATTTGCTGCTGGTGACATGCGTACTGGCCAATCTTTGGTCGTACGTTGTATCAACGAAGGGCGTGAGTGTGCACGTTCTATCGATGAGTTCCTAATGGGTAACACCAACCTTGAAGCGAAAGCCAATTCGTTGATGCTTTCTGCATAGCAATAAAGGCATGGCTGCATCAATAAGCAGCCAGCATATTCCTTCCTAATTTGGCCAGCGTTTGCTGGCCTTTTTTGTCGCTTTTCCTCTTGTTTTATTCGTCACTTTTCTAGCAATGTTTCAATATTTGCTGCAACACTTCCTGACGATTCAGGTAAATGCATGGTTTTTCTCAGTTCTACATGATGACATGCTGAATACTTGACGTTTACAACCATAAGCTATACGTTGTGAAGTTGGTGCAAACAAAATTCGCACTATTTGTTAACAACATAACTCATAAATTTTTGATTCTTATAAAAAGAAAAGTCATTAAAAAGCATCAACTTACTGTCAGGAAGACAGCACGCTCAAAGGGAGAAAGGCAATGGCTCTTTATGATCCAAGTCTTGAGAAGGACAACTGCGGATTTGGCCTTATCGCACATATGCAAGGTCAACCCAGCCACAAATTAGTTCGAACTGCAATTTCTGCGCTCGATCGCATGACTCACCGTGGTGGTATCGCTGCGGATGGAAAAACAGGAGATGGTTGTGGTCTACTACTGCAAAAACCCAACACCTACTTCCGTCTACTTGCCCAAGAAAATCAATGGAATCTAAGTAAGCAATACGCCGTCGGCATGCTGTTTCTATCCAATGATCCTATACAAGCGCAAGCCACCAAAGACACCATCGCAAAAGAACTCGCGCAAGAAACCCTCACTATTTCTGGGTGGCGCAAGGTTCCAGTCAATCCAGACGTTTTAGGCCCAATCGCGGCAGAGTCACTACCTAACATCGTGCAATGTTTTGTCTCAGCACCAGCAGGCTGGCGTGAGCAAGACGTTGAGCGTCGCCTTTACATTGCGAGAAGACGCATCGAGAAAGCGACCACTGACGACCCTGAATTCTATATTTGTAGTCTATCTACACAGGTTATTGTCTACAAAGGTCTTTGTATGCCTGCGGATCTTCCGCGCTTCTACCTTGATCTGGCCGATCTTCGAATGGAGTCAGCGATCTGTTTATTCCACCAGCGATTCTCTACCAATACCCAGCCTCGCTGGCCGCTGGCACAACCCTTTCGTTACCTGGCTCATAATGGTGAAATCAATACGATTGAAGGCAACCGTCAATGGGCAAAAGCACGCGCTTACAAGTTTTCCTCCCCCTTGTTACCCGATTTACAAACCGCCGCTCCCTTTGTTAACGAAACAGGTTCAGACTCTTCAAGCCTAGATAATATGCTTGATCTGTTCTTGTCGGGAGGAATGGATATATTCCGAGCGATGCGAATGCTCGTGCCACCAGCATGGCAAAACCACCCAGATATGGACCCGGATCTGCGCGCTTTTTACGACTTCAACTCAAAACACATGGAGCCGTGGGACGGCCCGGCAGGTATTGTACTTTCTGATGGGCGCTACGCCGCATGTAACCTTGACCGAAACGGATTAAGACCTGCCCGCTATGTCATCACGAAAGACAACCTTATTACCCTCGCATCTGAGGTAGGAATTTGGGATTACGCCCCAGATGAAGTCGCAGAAAAAGGACGCGTTGGTCCAGGAGAGTTATTGGTTGTCGATACTCAAGATGGCAAATTATGGCATTCAAATAAAATTGATGACGATCTAAAAAGCCGCCACCCTTATCGAGAGTGGATGGAAAACAATGTCCATAAGTTGACGCCTTTCACTGAGCTATCGGACGATGAGGTGGGTAAACGCAGTTTCGATGCTACACAGCTCAGTACTTATCAGAAACAATTTGCCATGAGCAATGAGGAAACCGATCAAGTACTACGAGTATTAGGCGATATGGGACAAGAAGCGGTGGGATCCATGGGTGACGATACCCCTATGGCTGTCCTATCTTCTAAAGAGCGCCTCATCACTGACTATTTTAGGCAAAAATTTGCTCAAGTGACCAACCCGCCTATCGATCCACTGCGTGAAAAACATGTCATGTCACTCGCGACCAGCGTAGGGCAAGAGATGAACGTCTTTTGTGAAACAGACGGGCACGCTTACCGCGTAGCCTTTAACTCCCCCGTACTGCTTTACTCAGACATGCAGCAACTACTCAACCTAAGTGAAGAGCATTATCGCCACACCGTTCTAGACATTAACTTTGACCCGCAACAAAAAGATCTAAGGCAAGCCATTATCGACTTATGTGCCCAGGCCGAAGAAGTGGTGAAAGCTGGGACGGTATTGCTGGTGCTTTCCGATCGAGCGCTAACGAAAGGTCACTTACCTATTCCTGCGGCAATGGCAGTTGGCGCGGTACAAACGCAACTGATTAATGCCAACGTACGTTGTGACACCAATATCTTAGTGGAAACCGCGACCGCAAGGGATCCCCATCAATTTGCCGTCCTATTAGGTTTTGGGGCAACGGCGGTATACCCTTATCTCGCCTATGAAACACTCAGCAAAATGGTCGAAGATGGCGTACTCGACAAAAGCTACCGTGTTGCTATGCAAAATTATCAAAACGGCATTAATAAAGGTCTGTATAAGATCATGTCGAAAATGGGCATTTCGACCATCGCTTCCTATCGATGCTCACAGCTTTTCGAAGCAGTTGGCCTCCATGACGACGTTGTTGACCTCTGCTTCAAAGGAGTGACGGCTCGAATTCAAGGCGCCAGCTTTGAGGACTTCCAGCAAGATATTTTCAATCTATCACGTAAAGCTTGGACAAAACGTAAACCAACCGAGCATGGCGGTTTATTAAAATATGTGCACGGTGGCGAATATCATGCGTACAACCCTGATGTGGTTGGCACCCTACAACAAGCAGTAAAAACCGGTGATACCCAAGATTATCAGACGTTTGCGACGCAAGTGAATAGTCGCCCCATTGCCATGTTGCGCGATCTCATGACCTTGAAAAAGCCTGCGTCTCCGCTTTCCTTATCGCAAGTTGAGCCTGCTAGCGAATTATTCAAACGCTTTGATTCTGCTGCCATGTCTATTGGTGCGCTAAGCCCTGAAGCACATGAAGCACTCGCAATGGCAATGAATCAGCTCGGTGGCTACTCAAATTCTGGTGAAGGCGGTGAGGATCCAAGACGATTTGGCACCAACCGAAATTCACGAATCAAACAAATCGCTTCTGGCCGATTTGGCGTCACGCCGCACTATCTAAGTAATGCCGACGTACTACAAATCAAAGTTGCGCAAGGCGCAAAACCCGGAGAGGGCGGCCAACTCCCTGGCCACAAAGTGACGGCTGAGATCGCGAAGCTTCGCTACTCCGTTCAAGGGGTGACATTAATTTCGCCTCCTCCTCATCATGATATCTACTCCATTGAGGATCTTGCCCAACTTATTTTCGATCTCAAGCAAGTTAACCCGAACGCCTTAGTTTCGGTGAAGCTCGTTTCTGAGCCCGGTGTGGGCACCATCGCAACAGGCGTCGCCAAAGCTTACGCCGATCTTATTACTATTTCAGGCTATGATGGCGGCACCGCAGCAAGCCCTCTAACGTCCGTTAAATACGCGGGATGCCCATGGGAGCTAGGGCTTGCGGAAACTCAACAAGCCTTAGTTGCCAATAGCTTACGTCATAAAATCCGCCTACAAGTGGACGGCGGTCTAAAGACAGGGCTTGATGTGGTCAAGGCGGCTATTTTGGGTGCTGAAAGCTTTGGGTTTGGAACGGCGCCAATGGTCGCTATGGGTTGTAAATTTTTAAGGATCTGCCACCTAAACAACTGCGCCACAGGGGTGGCAACTCAAGATGAAACCTTACGAAAAGAGTACTTTAAAGGGCTGCCAGATATGGTGGTTAACTACTTCACTGGCTTAGCCGACGAGGTGCGCTCGCTCCTTGCCCAACTGGGTGTAGAAAAACTAACGGACCTTATTGGACGTACGGATCTCTTGCAAGCGGTGGAAGGATTAACGGCAAAACAAAGTAAACTGGACCTATCGCCAATATTAGAAGCCCCGGTATCACCACAGAATTTCCCGTTGTACTGGACCCAACCCAACAATCCGTTTGATAAGGCCGAACTCAATAGCCAGATAGTGGAAGATGCACGCACCGCCGTGGAAGGTAAACGGTCCACCAGCTTGTATTACAACGTTCGAAATACTGATCGCTCCCTCGGCGCACGTTTGTCCGGTGAAATTGCCAAGCGTTATGGTAACCAAGGCATGGCAAGCTCTCCCATTCAGTTACACCTTGACGGAACGGCCGGTCAATCTCTCGGCGTTTGGAATGCTGGCGGCGTTGATATCACGCTAACCGGTGATGCCAATGACTATGTAGGTAAAGGCATGGCAGGCGGAAAGATTGTTATTAAACCTCATGTCGGCACAACCTTTGTCTGTAACGAAGCAACCATCATAGGAAATACCTGTTTGTATGGTGCCACGGGTGGCAAGCTGTTTGCGGCAGGCACCGCCGGTGAGCGTTTTGGCGTGCGTAATTCTGGCACCATCACGGTAATTGAAGGGGCTGGCGATAATGCCTGTGAATACATGACGGGAGGAATTGTCGCTATCTTGGGTGCAACAGGGGTGAACTTTGGTGCCGGTATGACTGGCGGATTTGCTTATGTCCTTGACGCCAATGAAGACTTCAATGGTCGCGTCAACGAGGAATCCGTTGAAGCCCTTGCTCTATCTGACCTTTACATTCACCAAGAACATTTAAGAGGGTTAATTGCAGAGCACCTTGAAGAAACCGGATCGGTACACGCCGAGAATATCCTAGCGAATTTTGATGAATGGATTCCGAAATTCTACCTAGTTAAGCCAAAAGCTGCGGATTTACGTACGCTTTTGGGTCACCAAAGCCGAAGCGCTGCCGAGCTGCGCGTTCAAGCCCAATAATTGCAAGGAGCGAAAATTATGAGCCAGAACGTCTATCAATTCATCGACGTTAATCGTGTAGACCCGGCAAAGAAACCGATAAAAATTCGTAAAATTGAATTTGTCGAAATCTATGAGCCTTTTACCAAACAGCAAGCGACTGCCCAAGCTGATCGGTGCCTAGACTGTGGTAACCCCTATTGTGAATGGAAGTGCCCAGTCCACAACTATATCCCTCAGTGGTTAAAGCTTGCCAATGAGGGACGGATTATTGAAGCGGTAGAGCTGTCACACCAAACCAACAGCCTACCTGAAGTGTGCGGAAGAGTGTGCCCACAAGATAGACTTTGTGAAGGTGCCTGTACCCTAAATGATGATTTCGGTGCAGTCACCATTGGTAATGTGGAAAAATACATTACCGACAAAGCGTTTGAAATGGGTTGGAAACCAGATACCTCTCATGTTGAGTGGACGGATAAAAAAGTCGCGATCATTGGCGCAGGGCCAGCTGGCCTTGCTGCCGCGGATGTCTTGGTTCGCAATGGGGTCAAGCCCGTTGTTTTTGACCGATACCCTGAAATTGGTGGGCTGCTCACCTTTGGGATCCCATCCTTCAAGTTAGAAAAAGACGTGATGACCAACCGTCGCCAAATTTTTAACGATATGGGGGTCGAATTCCAACTCAATACTGAAGTGGGTAAAGACGTCAAAATGTCGGATTTACTCGACGAGTATGACGCCGTCTTTTTAGGTGTTGGCACCTATAAAAACATGCGCGCAGGGTTAGCTAATGAGAATGCCCCTGGCGTCTACGATGCACTGCCCTTTTTGATATCCAACACTTACAAAGTCATGAATCTCCCTGATGCCCAGCCATTTTTGGACATGAGCGGTAAAAATGTAGTGGTATTAGGTGGTGGTGACACGGCGATGGACTGCGTACGCACTTCTATTCGTCAAGGAGCCAATAACGTGGTGTGTGCTTACCGCCGTGATGAAGTGAATATGCCAGGCTCTCGACGTGAAGTAAAAAATGCCAAAGAAGAAGGTGTTAACTTTATGTTTAACTTACAACCTCTTGGCATTGAGCTTGATAACAACGGTAATACCTGCGGCGTCAAAGTCGTCAAAACGGCACTTGGTGAACCCGATGAAGCAGGAAGACGTCGACCCGAGCCCGTTGAAGGCAGTGAGCATGTATTAGCCGCCGATGCCGTTATTATGGCGTTTGGTTTTCAACCACATAAAATGACATGGTTAGAACCTTTTGGTGTTGAACTTGACCAATGGGGGCGAATTAAAGCCCCATCAACGCAAGAATTTATGTATCAAACAACAAATAAAAAGATCTTTGCTGGCGGAGACGCCGTAAGAGGATCCGATTTAGTTGTCACGGCAATAGATGAAGGGCGTAAGGGCGCGGAGGGTATACTAGACTTCTTAGAAGTCTAAGCGCTTTATTAACACGTATGACTACCGTCACCTTTGAAAATAAGGGTGACGGTTAGCGTCGCAGCTTGGCACAATAAACCAAACGATATCAATTGGGTATCGGCAATGTGGATAAACCTAACACGCTCTCGTTCAAGACCATGCATGACAAGGAAGCTCAATGAACAAAATCACCATCATCCCCCTATCTCTTATATTACTCACCGCATGCGGTGCAGGGACTACGACTATGACCGACCGCTCCCATCAACCTTGTGGCGACAGCCCTCGCTGTGTCTCCACTCAAGATGACCGCGAAGACTTCAATCTCGCGCCATTTGAACTCACTGACGACGCGAATATTAACCAGATAGAAACCGTCGCGTTAAGTTTTCCTCGCTCAAGCGTTGCCGCAAAAGAAGGTAACTATTTACGCATAGAATACAAATCAAAAGTCTTCCGCTATGTCGACGATATGGAGTTAAAAATCGAAGATGGAAAACTACTGGTGCGCTCAGAAGCTCGTATCGGCTACTACGATTTCAAAGTGAATAGAAAACGAGTCGAAGAATTTAGAGCAAAACTCATCGAAACCGGCCTCATCGTAAAGCCCTAATTGTATGGGGCAAGAGAAAATAACTAGGCTGAGCGAAGATAATTGGGGGGAGCAAAGATAGTTGGGGTGAACCAAGACTATTGCTATACTGCACGCCGAATACGTTTTCCAACTTGAGAGAGTCTCTATGAAAATCGGCGTAATTGGCGCAATGGAACAAGAAGTTTCTATCCTTAAATCCGCTCTAGAAAATTTAGTTGAAGTGAAAAAAGGCGGCTGTACTTTTTTTACTGGTCAACTCAATGGCGCAGACGTTGTGTTACTTCAATCTGGCATTGGTAAAGTCGCGGCGGCGGTAGGCACCACGATTCTTCTTAGTGACTATCAACCCGACGTCGTTATCAACACAGGCTCTGCAGGCGGTTTTGAATCATCACTTAACCTAGGTGATGTTGTTATCTCTACTGAAGTTCGCCACCACGATGCTGACGTCACGGCATTTGGTTATGAGATTGGCCAAATGGCAGGTCAACCAGCAGCATTTACGGCTGATAAAAAGCTAATGGACATCGCTGAACAAGCCCTTGCTCAAATGAAAGATAAGCACGCAGTACGCGGTCTTATTTGTACTGGTGATGAATTTGTATGCCGCCCTGAGCGCCAAGCAACAATCCGCGCAAACTTCCCTGGCGTTATTGCCGTTGAGATGGAAGCGTCTGCGATTGCTCAAACTTGCCATCAATTCAATACTCCATTCGTGGTTGTCCGTGCAATCTCTGATGTTGCAGACAAAGAGTCTCCAATGAGTTTTGAAGAATTCCTACCATTAGCCGCGCAAAGCTCATCTGAGATGGTTGTGAAAATGGTCAGCTTACTAAAATAAGCTCAGCTATACCTAGGCAGCGCTTGTCAAAAGAACTGGATAACCCGCTTCTAACAACAAGGGCCGAATAACAAGGATTCGTTAATGAGCTCTTTTCTAGAGAGTTTCTATGCCAATGGTGCGCTTCTCGTCATGTGGGGCGCACTTATTTTTCATCTGTTGCTCCCTATTCCCCAAAGTGCTCACCCGGTCCATTTCTGGCAGCGCTTAGCGATAGCTGTCGCAGATAAAGTCAATCAGCCAACCAATACCGCTCGCCAACAAACGCTTTCAGGGTTGCTGGCATGGACACTTTTTATCATCCCTACCGTCGTCGTATTACTCGCCATGCAGTCACTGGCTTGGCAGGAGCAATTCTATCAATTAGCTTTACTACTTTTAGCATTAGATTGGCGAGGTAATGAAACCTTAACGCAGCAACTCATACGCGGTTTATCGAATGAAGATAAAGACTATGTACGCACCACACTAAAAACGAGTGTGAATAGAGAAACCGCGCCTTTATCTTTGATCGGATTAGGGAAAGCGTCAGCAGAAACCCTCATACTAGGCTACTCTCGCCGCGTTATTGGTGTGCTATTTTGGTATGGCCTACTTGGTGGAATTGGCGCGCTCATCTACCGCTTGGCGATGGAACTCGCTCGCAGTTGGAGCCCTGCTCAACCTCAATTTCAAAGCTTTGGTAAGCCTGCTGCTCTTCTCTTTGCTGTACTTGATGCCATTCCACAGAAGCTATTTGCATTGCTTATTATGATAGGGGCATCGCGACAAAGTATGACATCAGCTATAGAGCAAAGCCGGACTTGGCATAACTCAATCACCAATTGGTTGTTGTGTGGATACGCGAATAAGTTTGGACTTTCATTTGGTGGGCCAGCAATGTACGACGCGACGAAATACCAACGCGCTCGTATTGGTGGAAAAGTCGTGCCTTCGGCGTATCACATTGCTTTATTACAAAAAGATATCGCATGGCGAATCTATGCTTGGTTGATGCTACAAAGCGCCATCATATTTATAATTAATAAAGGGTTTTAGTCAATGAAACGTATTTTGACGGTCATGGTTATGGCATGTCTTTCTTCACCAGCATTGGCCGCTGCGCAACGAGTCATCAGCCTTGCTCCGCACGCCACTGAATTAGCTTATGCGGCTGGATTAGGCGAGCAACTCATTGCCGTCAGCGAATACAGTGACTACCCGGAAGCGGCAAAAAATCTGGAGCGTGTGGCCAACTATCAAGGTATTAAGCTAGAGCGCATCGTCGCATTACAACCCGACCTGATCCTCGTTTGGCCAGCTGGAAACCCTGCTCGAGAATTAGACAAGCTCCGCCAGCTGGGCTTTAACCTTGTGTATTCAAAAACTAAAACACTTGAGAATATCGCCGATAACATCGAAGCGCTCAGTGTTTATGCCAACGACCCTACTATCGGTCAACGAGCCGCTGCCGATTTTCGACAGCGATTGGACTCACTCAAATCATCCTCACAGACGAATAAACCCGTTCGTTATTTTTATCAACTAAGTGAAAAACCGATTATCACTCTGGCGCAAGGCAGTTGGCCGAGTGAAGTTTTTCGCTTCTGTGGCGGGGAAAATATCTTTGCTAACAGTAAAGCGCCATACCCTCAGGTTAGCCCTGAACAAATTATTGTTCGCCAACCGGAAGTTATTTTCACTTCAGAGCATGCCATTAAAAATGGCGGCATGTGGCAGAAATGGTCTGCCGAACTGCCTGCGGTCGAAAAGAAGCATCTGTGGACACTAACGTCTGATTGGCTAAATAGGCCAACACCACGTACTTTGCTAGCAATCGAACAAGTTTGCCAATATTTCGATACGGTTAGAGAGTCTCGATGAGAATTCACTCGCACTATGACAAGATCAGGTGCGAAGTGTCTATAATTACCGTAAAATTGCCGCACTTTTAATAAGACATTTTTCAATGAGTATATAACGTGGACTCCATGCTCTATTTAGTCGATTTATTCGGCACAATGGTATTTGCGATTTCAGGAGTGATTCTCGCAGGAAGACTAAGGATGGATCCTTTTGGCGTTATGGTATTAGGCAGTGTCACCGCGATTGGTGGTGGCACCATAAGAGATATGGCGCTAGGCGCGACGCCAGTATTCTGGATCACCGATACCACTTATTTATGGGTTATCATCGTGACCTGTTTGCTCACCATGATGCTAGTCAGACATCCTCGACGATTGCCATGGTGGGTGCTACCAGTTTCTGATGCTATTGGGCTAGCTGTCTTTGTTGGCATCGGTGTAGAAAAAGCACTTAGCTATCAAGACTCGGCCTTGGTTGCCATTATCATGGGCGTAATAACCGGTTGTGGCGGCGGTATTATTCGAGATGTACTCGCAAGAGAGATTCCAATGATTTTACGCCGCGAAGTCTATGCGACCGCTTGTATTATTGGCGGCGCATTTTACACCACGACCCTAATGCTCGGTGCGACCCCAGAAAGCGCCTTTCTGAGTTGTGTCATAACCACGCTCATCATTCGGCTTGGCGCGATTCGCTGGCAACTCTCTTTGCCTACGTTTGCACTCGATAAATAACGAAATTTCACCACATGAATGTCAGAGTTACGCCATTCTCTGACATTCATACTTCAATTTTCCTTATTGCTCTAGTATGTTGAATACCTGACCGTTTTTTATTCAAATAAAGCGGAAAGATGGATTCATTCGGGATAAGGAGATCTCATGGCGATCACGTTCAATCAAGTTCAATTCAATCACTCTCAACAGCTATGTATTCCCTTTTGGCAACTTAAGCATAAAGAGCACTGGGGTGTCTTCGAAACCCAAGGCAATGTTGGATCCGTAATTGGTGATCTACTCTGTCAGGAAATCGAATCTGACACAGGTTGGGTCGACACCAACAACTGCCACATTGCTCAAGTCTCGCTTGCCGAACAACAACGATTACTCGAATTAGAACATGCCAACGATGACACCGACTTCTTAGACAGAATCGATCACGGGCGCAGTGTGATGCAACTTATTTCTGAACATTGCGATAACCCTGTGATTATCGAACAACTACTGCAAGAATTAGACTTATTACACTTAAAAGAACGTGGCTTCAAACAGCTTTCAACCGGTGAAACTCGCCGCGTGATGTTAGCTCGTGCGCTCTCTTCTTCACCACAAGTACTTGTGCTTGATGAGCCTTTTGTGGGTCTTGATCATTCCCACAGAAAAATACTCGCAGACTATCTTTACAGCCTATCTGCTCATGTCCAACTTATTCTCATTACCTCAAGAGAAGATGAAATTCCAGCTTGGGTCAATCATATTGCTTTATTTGAAAACGGTACGTTAAAAGAGGAGCTCAGCTATCAGCAATGGACTAGCCACCCTGTTATTGCCCAATTACTGTCGCAATCAGCGATTCAGAGTGAACAATGGATGGAATTAATCCGTAAGCACCAGCATACATCGGCATTTAGCGACCCGCTCATTCAAATTACCAACGGCTGTGTCGAATACGTTGACCAAAAGATATTCTCCAACGTTAACTGGCAGATCAATCATGGCGAACACTGGCAAGTTCGAGGTCCTAATGGTTGTGGAAAAAGTACCTTACTGGGTCTAATTTTTGGGGACCATCCACAGTGTTACAGTAACGATATTCAAATTTATGGCATGAAACGTGGTAGTGGCGAAACCGTGTGGGACATCAAACAACACACTGGGATGGTTTCATCCTCACTGCATTTGCAATATCGAGTCAGCTGCAACGCCCTTGATGTATTGCTATCGGGCTTTTTTGACTCGATTGGGCTCTACGATAAACCAACAAAAAAACAAATTGATACCGCAAAAGAATGGCTAACCTTGCTGCACATGGCACACCTTGCCCAATCTTCATTTAGGACGCTTGAATACAGCCAACAACGGCTACTGTTAATTGCGCGCGCCATTATAAAACAACCGACTATTCTCATTCTGGATGAGCCGTACCAAGGGCTGGATTACCTGGGTCGAAAACTGGTCATGAACGCGCTCAACATGATTGCCAAAGAGAACCTGAGCCAACTGTTATACGTCTCGCATTACACCGAAGATACGCTAGACAGTATCCAGAACTTTGTTGATTTTATTCCTAACCTTCAAGAAGATAGCTATCAAATAAAAATCACCAACAAGGCTAAGGTCACTAATGAGTAAGAGAATGGCCATCGTGTATTTTTCTCACACTGGCGCAACGAGAATGCTGGCAGAAAGAATATCCTCGGGATCCACTGCTGCCGGAGTGACCACTACTCAGATTGAGATTCTATCTAGCGACATTGTCGAAGGTCGCTATATCCGTAAGGACATCTTTAACGTCCTGCAGCAGCAGGATGCCATTGTGTTTGGTAGCCCCACTTATATGGGGTCTGCCGCAGCGCAATTTAAAGCATTTATGGATGCCAGTAGCAATGATTACGTCGACCTGGCATGGCGAAATAAGTTAGCAGCAGGCTTCACCGTTGGAGGAAGCCTCAATGGAGAACAACAGCAAACCTTGCTTAGTTTTTTCACTTTAGCCTGCCAACATGCCATGCTTTGGGCGGGTTTAGACACTTCACAGCACAACGACCAACTTAAACTCAATAGAACTGGCTCCTCTATTGGACTTGTTGCCAGCACCCTAAGCGATTCCAATTTAGTCAATGACAATGACCTAGCCACGGCGTACTACTTTAGGCAACGACTCGCTCGCTGTCTATAACACCATAATCACTAAAATCGTGATAACCTAGTCATTATCTATTCCCAAATTTCATTAATAGCTATGCTACTTGAAGGTATTGAAACACTCTTAGTCTTATCGCAAGAGAAAACCATGAGTCGCACCGGCAGTCGCCTTTACATCGGGCAGTCTGCGGTGAGTAAGCGCATTGCTAACTTAGAAAAGCGTCTGGGGAAAAAACTCATCGAACCGGATGGTCGACAGATTAAGCTCACACCAGATGCGTTAGTTCTCATTGAGCGCATTGGTGCCAGCGTTAATGAACTGAAAGGATTGATATCAGAAGAGCAGCAACATAGCGACCAAACCCTGATCCGCCTTGACTGTTCTGAAACGCTCGTAGCTGGCTATCTTAGTGAGTTTATTAGCCCATTATTGGCTCAAGATCCATACCTCACCATCACCACTAATCACACTCCAAGAATTGTTGAGCATGTTCGTTCCGGTGATGCCATGATTGGTTTCTGTGCGGGGCACCTAAGTGCTCAATTAGGGCTACACGCGACACATTTATTTGATGAGCCTTTTAAAATTGTCAGTCACAAACCGTTAAATCGTGCACCAAAAACTCTCATCACCAACGATCTCACTAACCCCGCCAACACATACCAAGCCGCCTTACTGCAGCAATCCCAAATTGTTCCTTGCATGCAAATGGACTCGTACACGGCCGCCGCCCAGCTGGCGATAAAAGGGGCTGGACCTGCTCTGGTACCGATGTCCATTATTAAGACATTGCATATTGATGATTCACTGTGTTTTGACTTTGCTTTTTTGTCCGCGCTAACTCGGCCTATACACATCATTTACCGACCAACAGTATTAAAAAACAGTCGAGCTAAAACAGTGATTGAAACCATTGAGGATGCTGTTCCAAGAGTAGTTTTATCGCCATCACCATTGACATGATAACCACCAATGGGCGAATGAACTTCTTGCCCTTTGTCACCACCATCTTGGCTCCCATTCTGGCGCCAATGAAGCCTCCCATCGCCATTACCAGACCAATCTCCCACACGGGAAGACCCGCTAAAATAAAGAACAATAATGCGGCAATATTTGATGTGAAATTTAGAACCTTAGTGCGCGCCGTGGCGTGTACAATAGAAAGCTGCGCAATCGCGACAAAACAGATAGTAAAAATAGAGCCAGTTCCGGGACCAAAAAAACCATCATAAAATCCCACTCCTGTCCCGACAGAGAAAGCGAACATGGTTTCAGACAGCTTTGGTTTCCCTCCCCCCTCTCCCGCCTGAGGAGCAAGTAAAAAGTATAAAGAAATACCCAGGAGCAAGACCGGTATTAAACTCGTCAATATACCAGCATCAATATGCTGAACCAATTCTGCACCGACAGCTGAGCCAACAAAAGTACACGCAATCGCTAGGCGCATCTCTTTAATATCAACAATACCGTTTCGAACGAAATACCACGTTGCAGAAAAGCTCCCAAATGAGCTTTGCAGCTTATTAGTAGCCAGCGCTTGGGTCGGGGGAACCCCAACAGATAAGAGTGCTGGCAAGGTTAATAATCCGCCGCCTCCTGCCATAGCATCGATAAAACCGGCTAAACCAGCGACAAAAAATAACATCATCAATATGTCGAAAGTAACGTCCATGAATTCCACTCACCAGTATCAAATTAAACAAAATTGTACGTGTTCGAGTCACGAATAAAAGCGAAACAATGGACAACAACCTATTCCAGATAGGAAAGAGTATGGCGTGTCATTTTTCACTAATATAGCGACAAAAAAAATCCCGCTCGAGAGCGGGATTTCAAGGAAGCAGAATTCAACCTAGGCTGATTTTACGACATTACGCTTTCGCAGCGTTAACCTGTGCGTGCAGTTCTTGAACTGACGTCACTGATGTCTTTGCATCCGCAGTGTGAGCCATACACGTTGCAAACGCTGCATTTAGCGTAGTCGTGTAGTTCACTTTCTCAGCCAAAGCGCCGCGACGAAGAACTTTCGAATCTTCAATCGCTTGACGACCAGCGGCGGTGTTCACAATGTAGGTGTACTCATTGTTCTTGATACGGTCAAGAATGTGAGGACGACCTTCGTGCACTTTGTTCACTAGGCGTGGGTTGATACCCGCTTCGCCTAGAATGACTGCCGTACCATGAGTCGCATCCAACTGGTAACCAAGCTTAGTCAACTTAGAAGCTAGGTCAACAACACGCTCTTTGTCGCCTTCGCGAACAGAAAGAAGTGCACGACCGCCTTCTGGGTAGATGTTGCCACAACCCAATTCAGCTTTAGAGTATGCTTCTGCGAACGTCGCACCAACACCCATAACTTCACCAGTAGAGCGCATTTCTGGACCTAACAGTGGGTCAACACCAGGGAACTTGTTGAATGGAAGTACCACTTCTTTCACTGAGTAGTAAGGTGGGATGATTTCTTTCGTAAAGCCTTGAGACTCTAGAGATTGACCCGCCATTACACGAGCGGCAATCTTAGCGATTGGCGCGCCAGTTGCTTTAGATACGAATGGAACCGTACGTGCTGCACGAGGGTTAACCTCGATTAGGTACACTTCATTGTTCTTAACAGCAAACTGTGTGTTCATTAGACCACGAACACCCAACTCGAACGCTAGCTTTTCAACTTGCTCGCGCATTACGTCTTGGATTTCTTGGCTTAACGTGTATGCAGGAAGAGAACATGCTGAGTCACCTGAGTGAACACCCGCTTGCTCGATGTGCTCCATGATACCGCCGATGACCACGCGCTCACCGTCACAAATCGCATCTACGTCTACTTCAATAGCGTCATCTAGGAAGCTATCAAGTAGCACTGGAGATTCGTTTGATACGCTTACTGCTTCGTTGAAGTAGCGACGTAGGTCTTGCTCGTCGTATACGATTTCCATCGCACGACCACCAAGTACGTAAGAAGGACGTACAACCAGTGGGAAGCCGATTTCGCGAGATTTCTCTACCGCTTGCTCCATTGTTGTTACTGTTGCGTTTTCTGGCTGAAGTAGGCCTAGACGGTCTACAGCAACTTGGAAACGCTCACGGTCTTCTGCACGGTCGATTGCATCTGGGCTAGTACCGATGATTGGTACGCCTGCTGCTTCAAGAGCACGAGCCAGTTTAAGTGGCGTTTGACCACCGTACTGAACGATAACGCCTTTTGGCTTCTCAACACGAGCGATTGCTAGTACGTCTTCCAGAGTGACTGGTTCGAAGTACAGACGGTCAGACGTATCGTAGTCTGTAGAAACTGTCTCAGGGTTACAGTTAACCATGATAGTCTCAAAGCCATCTTCACGTAGCGCTAGTGATGCATGTACACAACAGTAGTCAAATTCAATACCTTGGCCGATACGGTTTGGACCGCCGCCTAGAATCATGATTTTTTCTTTGTCTGTTGGGTTTGCTTCACACTCGTCATCGTAAGATGAGTACATGTAAGCCGTATCTGAAGAGAATTCAGCCGCACACGTATCTACACGCTTGTATACCGGGTGGATATCGTATTGGTCACGTAGACGACGGATTTCGCTTTCTGCTACACCTAGAATCTTAGACAGGCGCGCATCAGCAAAACCTTTACGCTTAAGCTTGTTTAGCTCGTCTTTGTTCAGACCAGCAAAGCCTTTCGCTTTAAGTTCTTGCTCTAGCTTAACGATGTCTTCGATTTGAACTAGGAACCAACGGTCGATTTGCGTTAGGTTGAATACACCATCTACCGACATACCAGCACGGAATGCGTCAGCGATGTACCAAATACGCTCTGCGCCCGCTTCTTTAAGTTCGTGACGGATAGTCGTTAGAGCATCTGGTGCGTCTAGGTCTACCATTTCGTCAAAACCAGTCGCGCCAACTTCTAGGCCGCGAAGTGCTTTTTGTAGAGATTCTTGTTGGTTACGGCCGATAGCCATCACTTCACCAACAGACTTCATTTGCGTCGTTAGACGGTCGTTAGCACCTGCAAATTTCTCGAAGTTAAAACGAGGAATCTTAGTGACTACGTAGTCGATTGTTGGCTCGAATGATGCTGGCGTTGCGCCGCCAGTGATGTCATTCATTAGCTCGTCTAGCGTGAAGCCAACAGCCAGTTTCGCTGCAATCTTAGCGATTGGGAAACCCGTTGCTTTAGAAGCTAGTGCTGAAGAGCGAGATACACGTGGGTTCATCTCGATGATAACCATACGGCCATCTTTCGGGTTGATACCAAACTGTACGTTTGAACCACCTGTTTCAACGCCAATCTCGCGCAGTACTGCTAGAGATGCGTTACGCATTAGTTGGTATTCTTTGTCTGTCAGCGTTTGTGCTGGAGCCACGGTGATTGAGTCACCCGTGTGAATACCCATTGGGTCGAAGTTTTCAATCGCACATACGATGATGCAGTTGTCGTTTTTGTCACGAACCACTTCCATCTCGTACTCTTTCCAACCGATAAGTGATTCATCGATTAGAAGTTCGTTTGTTGGAGATAAGTCCAAACCACGACGACAGATTTCTTCAAATTCTTCTTTGTTGTAAGCGATACCGCCACCAGTACCACCCATCGTGAACGATGGACGAATGATACAAGGGAAGCCAACCAACTCTTGAACTTTGTAAGCTTCTTCCATCGTTTTCGCGGTATCAGCAGTTGGACACTCAAGGCCAATGGCTTTCATTGCTTTATCGAAGCGTGAACGGTCTTCTGCTTTATCGATAGCGTCAGCCGTTGCACCAATCATTTCAACACCGAACTCTTCAAGAACGCCGTGCTTTTCTAGGTCTAGAGCACAGTTCAATGCAGTTTGGCCACCCATAGTAGGTAGAACTGCATCAGGCTTCTCTTTAGCGATGATGTTACGCACAACTTCCCATTGGATAGGCTCGATGTAAGTTGCATCGGCCATATCTGGGTCGGTCATGATTGTCGCTGGGTTCGAGTTTACGAGAATAACTCGGTAACCTTCTTCGCGAAGCGCTTTACAAGCTTGAGCACCAGAGTAATCGAACTCACATGCTTGGCCGATAACGATCGGGCCAGCACCTAGAATAAGAATACTTTTAATGTCAGTACGTTTTGGCATTGTCTACTACTCCGAATTACGCTGTGTGCTGTTTGATTAGTTCAATAAAGTGGTCGAATAACGGCGCTGCGTCTTCTGGACCTGGGCTCGCTTCAGGGTGACCTTGGAAGCTAAATGCTGGTTTGTCTGTACGGTGAATACCTTGTAGAGAACCATCAAATAGTGATTTGTGCGTTGCACGTAGTGTCTCTGGAAGGGTTTCTTCGTCAGCAGCAAAGCCGTGGTTTTGCGAAGTAATCATCACAACATCACGATCTAAATCTTTAACCGGGTGGTTTGCACCGTGGTGACCAAACTTCATCTTCACTGTCTTAGCGCCTGACGCAAGAGCAAGAATCTGGTGACCTAGACAGATACCAAAGATTGGTAAGCCTTTTTCTAGGAACACTTTTGTCGCTTCAATTGCGTAAGTACATGGTTCTGGGTCACCAGGGCCATTTGAAAGAAAAACACCGT
The DNA here is from genome assembly GCF_023634655.1 of Vibrio methylphosphonaticus. Classification (GTDB taxonomy): domain Bacteria; phylum Pseudomonadota; class Gammaproteobacteria; order Enterobacterales; family Vibrionaceae; genus Vibrio; species Vibrio methylphosphonaticus. Next base: position 318,058 of record NZ_JAMKMS010000001.1, read on the forward strand.
CTGGGTTCAGAGCGAGCACTTCTTCTGCAGAAGTCTCAGCAGGAACAACCGTTAGGCGGCAGCCGCGGTCAACAAGCATTCGTAGGATGTTTCGTTTTGCACCGAAGTCATAAGCAACAACGTGGTATGGCAATTCTGAGTCTGCTTTCGCTTCAGGAAGTCCACCCGTAAGCGTCCACGAACCTTGTTTCCATTGATACGCTTCTTTTGTTGTAACTTCTTTCGCAAGGTCCATACCTTTCAGGCCAGGGAATTCTTTTGCTTTCGCTAGCGCAAGAGCTTCATCAATATTGTGACCCGCAACAACACAACCGTTTTGAGCGCCCTTTTCACGTAGGATACGCGTCAACTTACGGGTATCAATGTCTGCAATACCAACGATATTTTGCGATTTAAGATAATCAGAAAGAGATTGTTCATTACGGAAGTTAGAAGCGATAAGAGGAAGATCGCGAATCACAAGGCCTTGAGCGTGGATTGAAGAAGATTCTTCATCTTCGGAATTGGTTCCGGTATTGCCAATGTGAGGGTAAGTAAGAGTAACGATTTGCTGAGAATAGGAAGGATCAGTGAGGATTTCTTGGTACCCCGTCATCGAGGTATTAAAAACAACTTCACCAACGGACAACCCGTCTGCTCCAATGGAAATACCGTGGAACACAGTCCCATCTTCTAGGACTAACAGTGCTGGTTTACTCAAGATAACCTCCAGAATAAAGATGCAAAAAATATAAATAAAATATCAATGCTGACACCCTACATACGGCTAAAAAGCACCATGAGGTAGTACAGACAAATTGGCGGTATTCTAATTAGCACTGTGACGAGTGTCAACAACAAGATAAAAAATAAGCTAACTTTTATTGCATCTGAGTACGTTTTTAAGCTAAAGCCTCAAAAAAACACATTTAAAGAACAAAATTCAATCGGTTAGCGAATTGCATTTATTTAACGGACCGCATTTCCCTAGCTAGGTTCTCATTACTTCACATATAGGAAAGCAAACGTTAGCCAAGCAAGGTTAACTTACAAAAACAACGCAAAAACAAGACAAACTCAATAAGACGGTCATTATTACCATTAAAAATCATTAATTACGGCTAAAATTCACTCATTGCTCTTTTTTGTCGTTCAACATACCTGCACGTAGTACTAAGCTTGGATTTAAGCATAACTATGTAGCTTAGCTCACTCGAACACCGTCTTTTTGAAACAAAAAAAAAGCACTTCATTATGAAGTGCTTTTTCATTTAAATTTGGTCTAATCCTAAAACTTCGGTCATGGTATAAAACCCGGCAGGTTTATCATCTAACCAAACCGCCGCTCTCACAGCACCATTAGCAAAGGTCATCCTATCGGTCGCCTTATGCGTGATCTCAACTCGCTCACCGATATCAGCAAACATTGCAGTATGCTCACCAATAATGTCACCCGCTCGAATTGTAGCAAAGCCAATTTCATCTCGGCTACGCTCGCCGGTGATCCCTTCACGCGCATAAACAGCAACATCATTTAATTCGTTGCCCATCGCGCCGGCAATCGCTTCGCCCATACCAATAGCCGTACCAGAAGGGGCATCGACTTTGTGGCGGTGGTGCGCTTCTACTATCTCTACATCACAGTAGTCACCCATCACTTTCGCCGCCTTTTCAAGCAACTTAAAAACGAGGTTTACCCCTACGCTATAGTTTGGTGCCATCACTAAAGGCACCACTTTCGCAGCTTCATCGATTTGCAGTTTCTCTTCATCTGAGAACCCAGTCGTACCGATAATCATTTTTTTTCCATGCTGCTGGCACAACGCAAGATTTGCCAAAGTACTTTTCGGCGCAGTAAAGTCGATAATGACATCAAACTGATCGATAGACTTCACTAAATCATCGACTAACGCGACATCAAAGCGCCCTTCACCGCACAACTCACCGACATCAACGCCAACCAGCGATGATTCAGGTCTTTCTGAACCAGCCCCCACTGTCGCCGATTCATTATGAAACGTTGCTTTTACTAAGTTGCGACCCATTCGGCCCGCTGCTCCTGCAATCGCAATTCTAACCATTGCGTCATTCTCCGTTGATTATTTGCTACCAATGTAACGTAAAGTATTTCTAGCCGCTATAGGCTAAGTCAGGTTAGCGGTATTTTTCGATGACTTTATTTAATATTGGTACGTTTGCTTCTGGGAAAGCATAATCGGCAAGATCAGCAATATTGACCCAAACACCTTGCTGCCCTTCCTTACCGTAAGGCTGGCGCTCAAAAGCGGTCACTTCAAAAAAATCGAACGCCAAAGATTTATCGGTATAATCATGAAGTAAATGCTCAAATAACGTAAGAGCCGTCACTTCTATATCTATCTCTTCATATAACTCACGCGTTAACGCATCTTCTGCCGTCTCATTCGCTTCAACTTTACCCCCTGGAAATTCCCAAAGCCCACCTTGATGCGCTTTGTCAGGACGCTTAGTAATGTAGATCTTTGATTTGTCGTCATTAAATATAATAGCAGCGACAATATGTACCCGTTTCATTGTCAATTTTCCTTAAAAAAAAGAGCCGCGAAAGCGGCTCTTTTTAATCACATCATTAGTTAATCAATTTTACCATGACATTGCTTGTACTTTTTACCTGACCCACAAGGACAAGGTTCATTACGGCCAACTTTACGCTCTTCACGAACAACAGGCTGATGAGCATCATCGCCCGCTTCTTCACTGTGATCGGCAAGTTGGTTTTCAGCAGTAGCATGTTGAGGTTGAGCACGACGTGCTGCCTCTTCAGCTTGCGCTTGACGCTGTGCTTCCATTCGTTCAACTTCTTCTTGCTGCTGAACTCGAACTTTAGACAAAATGGTAACCACATCCAGCTTCAAGGATTCGAGTAACTGTTCAAACAACTCGAATGATTCGCGCTTATATTCTTGCTTCGGATTCTTTTGCGCATAGCCACGTAAGTGGATACCTTGACGTAAATGATCCATGGCAGCCAAGTGCTCTTTCCACAATGTATCGAGCGTTTGCAGCATGACTGATTTTTCGAAATTGCGCAGTACAGAAGCTCCAACGGTTTCTTCTTTTTGGTTATAAACGGTAACGGCTGTTTCTAGAATCTTCTCTCGAAGAGCTTCTTCATACAGCTTGTCATCTTCTTCTAGCCATGTAGTAAGAGGAAGATCTAAGTCGAAATCGTTTTTCAGGCGCTCTTGAAGACCTTTCACGTCCCACATATCTTCCAGAGACTGCGGGGCAATATATTCATCAATGACCGACGCAAATACATCTGCACGGTTATGCTCAAGCATGTCACGAATATCTTCTGCGGTCATAAGCTCGTCACGCAGCTCATAAACAACCTTACGTTGATCGTTGGCAACATCATCAAATTCGAGTAGTTGCTTACGAATGTCGAAGTTACGACCCTCAACTTTACGTTGCGCTTTTTCTATAGAGCGAGACAGCATCTTACTTTCAATTGCTTCGCCTTCATCCATACCGCTTTGAATTAATCCAGCCATACGATCAGAAGTGAAGATGCGCAGTAGCTGATCTTCCATTGATAGATAGAAACGCGAAGAACCAGCATCGCCCTGACGACCAGAACGACCACGTAATTGGTTATCAATACGACGTGATTCGTGACGCTCAGTACCAATAATGTGCAAGCCACCTGACTCCAGCACTTTATCGTGCACCACTCGCCAGTCTGCTCTGATCGCATCAATTTGTTCTTGCGTTGCATTGCCTAGCGCTTCAACTTGCGCCTGCCAGCTACCACCTAGCACGATATCCGTACCACGACCCGCCATGTTAGTTGCGATAGTTACCGCGCCTGGCGTCCCCGCTTCAGCTACAATCTCGGCTTCTTTTTCATGGAATTTCGCGTTCAGTACGTTGTGTTTTACATTTGCTTCTTTCAACGCATTAGAAAGCAGTTCCGATTTTTCAATCGACACCGTACCGACAAGGATCGGTTGACCATTTGCCGCGCGCACTTTGATATCTTCAATGATAGCATTGAATTTTTCTACTTCAGTACGATAAACCACATCTGGCATGTCATCACGAACCATTGGCTTATTGGTTGGGATAACCACGGTTTCCAATCCATAGATAGACTGGAATTCAAATGCTTCTGTATCAGCGGTACCTGTCATGCCAGACAGTTTGTCATACAAACGGAAGAAGTTTTGGAACGTGATCGAAGCTAGCGTTTGGTTTTCATTCTGAATCTTAACGCCTTCTTTGGCTTCCACTGCTTGGTGAAGACCTTCTGACCAACGACGACCTGGCATAGTACGGCCAGTGTGCTCATCGACGATAACGACCTCACCTTCTTCTGTAACGATGTAGTCGACGTTAACTTCAAACAACACATGAGCACGCAAAGCAGCATTCACGTGGTGCAGCAAACTAATGTTAGTTGGAGAATACAAGGTATCTCCTTCTTCCATCATGCCATTTTTAATCAGTAGTTCTTCAACGAACTCCTGACCAGTCTCGGTTAAATGTACCTGTTTTGATTTCTCATCAACAGTATAGTGACCGTCGCCGCGGTACTCTTCTGAGTCTTCCTGCTCTTGCACCTGAAGGTGTGGGATTAACGTGTTGATACGAGTATAAAGCTCTGAGCTATCTTCTGCTGGACCTGAAATGATAAGCGGCGTACGCGCTTCATCAATCAAGATCGAATCCACTTCATCGACAACTGCAAAGAAACGAGCGCGCTGTACACGGTCTTCTTCACGGAACGCCATATTGTCACGTAGATAATCAAAACCAAATTCGTTATTTGTTCCGTACAAAATGTCCGCTTGATAGGCTTCTTTTTTCTCTTGCGGGTGCATATTAGGAACATTGACACCAACAGTCATGCCAAGGAATTCAAACAAAGCTCGGTTTGTTTCGGCATCACGTTTTGCAAGGTAATCGTTGACGGTAACGATATGGACGCCTTTGCCTGGTAGAGCGTTTAGGTAAGCAGGAAGTGTTGCCGTCAGTGTTTTACCTTCACCGGTTCTCATTTCAGCGATTTGACCTGAGTTCAGTACCATTCCACCGATGAGCTGCACGTCAAAGTGGCGCATGCCGAATACACGCTTCGATGCTTCACGTACCGTTGCAAATGCTTCTGGCAAGATACGGTCTAGGTCTTCACCTTTATCCAATCTCTCACGGAACTCAATGGTTTTCGCTTTTAAATCTTCATCCGATAGTGACTCAAACTGAGGTTCAAAGTCGTTAATCTGTTTAACAATTTTTTTTAGTCGACGCAACGTTCTATCATTGCGACTACCAATGACCTTCGTCAGTAGCTTAGTAATCATTGTGAATTTTTTCTCTCTACCATTAGATCATACTGACCTATTAAAATTGCCTTCCGTCTCGACTAGGGTCTATTTACCTAACAGAGATAAAATCTATATAAGCTGATATTGAGTTCAAACTTAAAAATTTCAAGGCAGCCTTACCAATTAATGGCCATAGTGTAAGGAATTTTTGGCCTAACAACCAAGTAACTAGGCAAACTAACCTCAATTTGTTTGATGTATTTGGAAGTTTTTACATTTTGAGTGTTTAAAAAACAAAATTGTTGCCGAAATAACGCATGAACATACGGGTGAAACTTGTTAAAAATGCAATCTAAGCATGCAGCAATGCTATCCCACGGATCACATATAAAGCCCATATAAGCGCAACTATGTCGTTCAAAGTTTTTCAACAAAAGAGTTTAATAGAGGCAAAGATTTGCCGTTGTTAGTGATGGACAGGTAAAAGCGCTTGGTGATGCCATTTGCAGAGATAAATGGAAGAAGTGAACGCCCCAAACAAAAAAATCAGGCATAAGCCTGATTTTTCATTTAGATTCTTATTATGCTAAAACCATCGCTGGGTCAGCAAAAGCAACCGGAGAACCAACCTCTTCTTCGAATGTTGCCCACTCCCAAGCTTCTTGGTCCGCTAGAACTGCGCGCAATAATTGGTTGTTGAGACCGTGACCTGACTTATAAGCAGAGAACTCACCAACAATGGCATGTCCTGCCATATATAGATCGCCAATTGCATCCAGTACTTTATGAGTCACAAATTCATTCTCAAAACGAAGGCCTTCTTCGTTCAAGATGCGATACTCATCAAGTACGATAGCGCAGTTAAAGCTGCCGCCTAGACATAGGTTTTGCGATTGAAGATACTCAATATCACGCATAAAGCCAAAAGTACGGGCGCGTGAAATTTCTTTCACAAAACCTTGAGATGAGAAATCAAACTTTAATCGCTGCTCATCTGAATCGATAGCGGGGTGATTAAACTCAATTTCAAAATCCATACGGAAGCCGTTGTAGGGGCGAAGTTCGGCCCATTTATCTTCATCTTCAAAGCGCACTGGCTTTTTGATGCGGATAAAACGCTTCGGTGCACTCTGCACTTCGATACCAGCTTGTTGAAGTAGGTAAACAAACGGACTTGCACTGCCATCCATGATTGGGATCTCAGGCGCATCAACTTCAACAATAATGTTATCAATACCCATACCTGCTAAAGCAGCACTAAGGTGCTCAACCGTAGAGATACGAATACCTTCGTCGTTCACCAGTGCAGTACAAAGCATTGTATCACGCACTGACAATGGGTCTGCAGGGAAATCCACGGGTGGATTTACGTCTGTACGACGGTAAATAACACCAGTGTTAGCCGCAGCTGGTCGTAGAGTTAGTGTTACTTTACGGCCTGAGTGGAGGCCCACCCCCACTGTAGTCACTATTTCTTTCAGCGTACGTTGTTTGATCATCTGCAAACCTCTTAATCTACGTTACATATCACTGTTGATAATGTAAGCAATCGCGAATCCTACCAGAATTTTGAGCTATGTCAAATTCAAGCGGATTTGTTAGTCCGCTTGACGACGCAAAAATGCTGGAATATCTAAGTAGCCATTTTCCTTTTCAGGCTTTGGTACAGCGTTGTTTGCTGAACTCGCCGGCGCGCTTGCCGATGGTGCAGGTTGCTGTTTAACCTCTGGCTTCTGAGTATTTACATGCACATTTGGTGCCACTTTCTCTTCTACTTTCGCAGCTTGAGCTTGTGGTGCCGACTGTGGCTGAGCTGTTGCAACGGGTGCTTTACCACCGGCCACTAAAGTAATATCAGGTTTACGCTCATTGCCAATACCAGTAGCAACAACCGTTACTCGAATTTCATCGCTCATGTCTGGGTCAAGAGACGTACCAATAACAACCGTTGCATTGTCAGAAGCAAATGCTTTAACCGTGTTACCAACCGTTTCAAACTCGTCTAAGCGCATGTCTAGACCAGCAGTAATGTTCACAAGGACACCACGAGCACCAGCAAGATCGATGTCTTCTAGAAGTGGGCTAGAAATAGCCATTTCAGCCGCTTCTTCCGCTCGGTCTTCACCTTTAGCGACACCACTTCCCATCATTGCATGCCCCATTTCAGACATCACAGTACGAACATCGGCAAAGTCGACGTTAATCATACCAGGGCGAGTAATTAACTCGGCAATACCTTGAACCGCATTTTTAAGTACATCATTTGCACTTGCAAACGCTTCAAGTAATGTGACACCGCGACCCAGTACTTTGAGAAGTTTTTCGTTCGGGATCGTAATCAAAGAATCAACATGCTTAGAAAGCTCTTCAATTCCTTGCTCAGCAAAAGCCAAACGTTTTTTACCTTCAAAGCTAAATGGTTTGGTTACTACGGCAACAGTTAAGATGCCCAGTTCTTTCGCCACTTCAGCAATAACAGGTGCAGCACCAGTACCCGTGCCACCGCCCATACCTGCTGCGATAAACACCATATCGGCGCCAGTAATGCTTTCTTTAATTCTTTCTTTATCTTCTAGAGCTGCATCACGTCCAACTTGTGGGTTTGCACCCGCACCCAAGCCTTTTGTGATATCTCCACCAATTTGAATGACGTGGTTAATACTCGTTTTGCGAAGCGCTTGTGCGTCTGTATTTACACTGATGAAATCAACCCCTTCGATTGATTCACGCACCATGTGCTCAACAGCGTTACCACCGCCACCGCCAACTCCAACTACCTTGATTACCGCTTCGTCAGACATTTCCATCATCGGTTCAAACATTTGTTATCTCCGTTTCCCTGCAACTCAGGTTAAAACTCTTTTTGTATCCAATTACGCAATTTACCGAATAGTGTCGACACCGATTGACGTTTAGGTTCGTTATAATCATTGTCGTCATTAATCTGACTATCTCTTGCGTAATGAAGTAATCCTACAGCCGTCGAATGATACGGCTCTTTAACATAGTCCGTGAGGCCACTAACCTCAAGAGGCTTACCTACACGAACTTGGTTGCGAAAGACGCGTTCTGCACATTCAACAACCCCTTCAATTTGAGCGGCGCCACCTGTTAAGACGACCCCAGCAGCAAGATGGTGTTTTACACCACTCTCTCTCAACTTAATCTGTACATTATCAATAGTCTGATTTACCAGCCCCATTAACTCTGTATAGCGCGGTTCAATCACTTCCGCCAGCGTTTGACGCTGTAAACTACGGGAAGGACGTCCTCCCACACTAGGAACATTAACCGTGTCGTCTTTGCTCACCAACTCGCTTAATGCACAGCCATACTTCACTTTAATCTCTTCTGCATCACTTAAGGGCGTACCGAATGCAAACGCAATGTCACTCGTGACCGCATTACCTGCGTATGAAAAGACTTCTGTGTGTCTTAAAGCACCACCGGTCCAAATAGATACATCCATCGTACCCGCGCCAATATCAACGACACATACGCCCAACTCGCGTTCGTCCTCAGTAATAACCGCATTACTTGATGCCAAACCAGAAAAAACAAGCTGCTCGACTTTTAAGTCACAACGCTCTACTGCCTTAATGATATTCCGTGCCATATCATTATGGCAAGAAATCAAATGGACGCTCACTTCCATACGAACACCAGACAAGCCAAGAGGGTTTTTAATGCCTTCTTGATAGTCTATGGTAAATTCTTGAGGAATTACATGCAGAATACGTTGTTCATCACCAATTTTTATGGATTTAGCGGTATGAATCGCCCGATCCATATCATCTTGTGATACTTCTTCTTCAGAAATGGTTCCCATACCTTTTTCGATACGGCTGGCAATGTGACGACCTGAAAGAGAGATAAAGACATTAGTGATCTTACATTCGGCCATTAACTCAGCCTGATCAATAGCACGCTGCACCGACTTGACGACAGATTCAAGATCGTTCACACCACCTTTGTCCATCCCTCTAGATGGACTGGAACCTGCACCAATAATGTTCACCTGGCCATCAGGTAGAATCTCTCCTACCAAGGCCGACACGGTAGCAGTGCCTATATCAAGACCGACAATTAGATTGTCATCCATGGTCTTAGTCATCTGTACTCTCTTATTATAAAGTTTCAATTACCATTCAAGTCATTCATCAGATTGATAATTACACTGACAAAAAGGCTTAATCGCAAGACTGAATTTATGTATCAACACGTGAAATATCGATACATAATGTCAGTCACTAACTTGCTATGTTATTCGTGGTGCTACCGCTACTATTTTCCATCAATTTAGAATCAGGAAACCAACCGACAGCTGCACCTGTATCGTAGCGCAAATCAATGTAGCTCACTTGAGAAACTTTCTCACCGAGTCGTTGATATAGAAAAATAAATCGCTGTAAACGATCGTTCAGCGCATCTTTCCCTAACTCGACCCGAATTCCGTTATTTAGAATGACTTGCCAAGCGCGACGTTCGTTCAATACTAAAGATGAGATAGACAACCCTAGTGGCGACAGTTTTTTGCTACTTTCTCTATAGGCATTCAACACTTTCAGTTGTGTGCCTGCAGGCCCATAAAGTTTCACCTTTTCTTCTTCAATTAGCGAAACATCGCCATTAAAGATAACACCAGAAGCATCAAGCATTTCAAGGCCATTCCAGATAGCACTCGCTTGATACTCTGTTAAGAATACTTTAACAGTATCTGGCCATTGCTTTCTAACGGAAGCTTGAGAGACCCACTCAATATTCTCAACACTGGCTTGTAATACATTGATGTCCTGAGACATAAATGTACCAATATGGTCAAGGTGCGCAAATGCATCCTGCACGTCTTTCGCCGACACATGCGTCAGTTCACCCTGTAACACAATTTTAGACAAAGGGAGTCGTTGATCATCCCACATCCAACTTATTGTAGCGTAGAGCATAGAGCCGATAGCAATAATGACAATAAACAAAAATGCCAGACCTAAACTATTTTGCTTCAACAACGTGACAGGTTGTTTAAGCAAAGTGGCTGTTTTTTTGTATGTTGCACTGCTCGCAGAAGCTTCTGTCAAACCTATTGGTCCCTAATTAGTCTCTTCACCTTCAAGATTGCAGAGTAAGCGTCTAACCCATTGTCTATAACCTTAGGATTATACTAACGAATATCAAACTATTAAACACTGAACCACACAAATCTGATGATTTGAGCGGGAAATTCGCAAAAAATCGGCCTGGACAACTTTAATAAGTTACACCCAAGCCGTACAGCGTACTTTTATTTAATAGAATACACAATAACTAACGATCACTATTCTGCATCGTTTTGATGCTTAACTCCATCGCTTGTAACTGTTTAGCAACTTTACCTATATCACCAGCGCCTTGAGTCAGCACTAGGTCTCCATCTTGCAAGAGATTAGATAAAACAGCAGGTAAACTGTTAATTTCCGGAACAAAAACCGGATCCAACTTACCTCTCGTACGTATTGTCCGACACAGGGCTCGTCCATCTGCACCAACAATCGGAGCTTCTCCTGCAGAATACACATCCAACATGACTAATACATCAACCTGCTCTAAAACATTGGCAAAGTCTTCATACAAGTCACGAGTTCGGCTATAACGGTGAGGCTGAAACACCATAACAAGTCGCTTATCACTCCATCCATTACGTGCCGCCTTAATGGTCACATCAACCTCTGTAGGATGATGTCCATAGTCATCTACCAGCATGACATTACCATTACCGGTATCAAACTCCCCTAAGTGTTCAAAACGGCGCCCTGTACCTTCGGTACCTAACATGGCTTTGACGATCGCTTCATCAGAAATGTTATCTTCGGTCGCAACCGCAATCGCCGCAGACGCGTTCAGGGCATTATGCTCACCAGGAATATTAAGCGTAATATCTAAATTATCTCGGTCTTTTCTGACAACCGTAAACTTGCCTTGCTGCCCTTGCTGACGGTAATTTTCAATACGAACGTCGGCATCTTCAGAGAAACCGTAGGTAATGACTTGGCGACTGATACGAGGAATAAGCTCTCGCACCACAGGGTCATCGACACATACAACGGCTTGACCGTAAAATGGCAAATTATGCAAAAAATCGATGAAGGTCTGTTTCAATGTATCGAAATCGCCTCCATAGGTATCCATGTGGTCAGCTTCAATATTAGTAACAATGCTTACCATTGGTTGCAGATGAAGGAAAGACGCATCACTCTCGTCGGCTTCCGCAATCAAGATACGGCTTGAACCAAGGCGAGCATTAGTGCCAGCGCTTTTTACTAACCCGCCATTCACAAACGTCGGATCCATGCCTGCTTCAGAATAGATCTGCGTCACTAAGGCCGTGGTTGTCGTTTTACCATGGGTCCCTGCCACAGCAATGCCATGACGAAATCGCATCAGCTCCGCTAACATTTCCGCGCGCTGTACCACGGGTATGCGTAACTCTTTAGCCGCCAGCAGTTCTGGGTTATCAGCATTGATAGCCGTTGACACAACAACAACACTCGCTTGGTCGATATTGCTCGCTTGGTGACCTAGGTAAATGGTTGCGCCTTTCTGTAACAAGCGTTCGGTCACGGCATTACTTCCAAGGTCGGAGCCGGTAATTTGATACCCCTCATTGAGTAATACCTCGGCAATCCCGCTCATTCCCGCTCCGCCGATACCAACAAAGTGAATCGTTTTCACTCGTCGCATTTCCGGTACCAAAGCACGAATTTGTGCTAAATCTTGTTTGTGCTGCTGTGTCATTAAAAACGTCTCATTAATCTAATTTGTTAATTCTATAATTTCGTTGGCTACACGTGTATCTGCGTCAAGTTTAGCGGCTTTTCGAGCATTTATCGCCAAACTCACTAACTGCGCTCGATCTAAAACACGAACTTGTTCTGCCAGAGCATCCACCGTTAAGTCTGGTTGCTCAATCATATACGCAGCAGCACTATTGACTAGATGATCACCATTTAGCGCTTGTTGTCGGTCTTTATGCATAAATGGTACAAAAATAGCACCAACGCCAACCGCGGCCAGTTCCGAGACCGTTAGGGCACCTGAACGACATACGACTACATCTGCCCATTGATACGCAGCGGATACATCATCAATAAAATCACTAACGGTAGCATTCGCTACGCCACATTGTTGGTACTCACGACTCACCGACTCTTGATTGCCTTTACCTGCTTGATGACGGACCTCGTAACCGTCCCCTAAAACCTGCAATACAGGAGGAAGGGTCTTATTCAGAATCTGAGCGCCTTGGCTACCACCCATCACAAGAATGCGGATATTACCCTCTCGCTGAGCAAGGCGAGTCTCTGGTGGTTCAACATTCAATAAATCTTGTCTGACCGGATTGCCTACCACTTCTGCATCAGGAAATGCACCAGGAAAAGCTTGGAATACTTTTTGGGCAATCTTTGATAGCCAGCTATTCGTTAAGCCCGCAACACCATTTTGTTCATGCAATACGACTGGAACCCCTAAGCTCCAAGCGGCAATGCCCCCCGGACCACTAACGTATCCGCCCATACCGAGTACCGCATCGGGTTGCCAATTTTTAAGGTGGGCTCTGGCTTGCAGAATCGCACTAAATATTTGAAATGGGGCCTTGATAAGCTTCGCAATACCTTGACCACGCAACCCTTTAACCTTGATAAAATCGATTTCAATACCATGCTTTGGTACCAAATCGGCTTCCATTCGGTCCGCCGTGCCAAGCCAGCGAATATCCCAATCTTGCTCCTGAAGCCTTTTTGCAACAGCGAGGCCAGGGAAAACATGACCGCCAGTACCACCAGCCATCACCATTAATCGTTTATTTTTCTTCATTATTCACTACTTTTTCTTCTGGCTCTTTTTGCGGTTTCTTAACCTCAACACTATCCGGCAACAGGCGACATTCATGGTCAATTCTCAGTAAAATTGACACCGCCACTGACATAATAATCAAACTCGAACCACCGTAGCTAATCAGTGGTAACGTTAAGCCTTTGGTTGGTACCATACCTGCCGCAGCGCCCACATTAACAAGGGTTTGAAAAGCAAACCAGATGCCAATAGCAAAAGAGAGATAGCCACCAAAGAGTTCTTGTTTTTCAAACGCTCTTTTACCAATAAATAGTGCTTTGATCACCAAACTAAAGACTAACATCAAGACTAATACTACGCCGATATAGCCCAACTCTTCAGCCAGCACGGCAAAGACGAAATCGGTATGAGCTTCTGGTAAGTACTCCAGTTTTTGAACAGAATTACCGAGTCCTTGCCCCATCAAATTACCACGACCAAATGCCATCAGTGATTGAGTCAGCTGGTAACCACTTCCAAACGGATCTTCCCATGGATCTAAAAATGATGTCACTCGTCGTATACGGTAGGGCTCTGCTAAAATAAGACCTATTACTGCTGTCACGCCAGCCACAAGAAGCGCAATAAAGTGAGATAGTTTTGCTCCGGCAACAAACAGCATCCCAAATAACGTCACTAGCATCACGACAACAGACCCTAAATCAGGTTGCCCCAATAAGAGTACCGCCAATGTCATGAAGACCAAGATAGGTTTAATGAACCCACCAAAAAATGACTGCCGGACTTCATCTTGTTTACGAACCAAATAACCAGACATAAAAATAAATAGCGACAATTTCGCGACTTCTGCTGGTTGTAAGTTAAACAGTCCTAACGGGATCCAACGAGAAGCACCATTTACCGATTTACCCGCGACCAATACCACTACGAGCAAAAAAACAGAAATTGCCAGAAGATAAGAGCTGTATTGAAACCATTTGTTGACCGGTATTTGTAGCACCACCGAGGACACACCGATGGCTAAGCACAAAAAGATGGCGTGCCTGAACATAAAGTGGAAAGGCTGGTCGGTTAATCGAGAGCTGATGGGAAATGATGCTGACGTCACCATCACTAGGCCGATTAACATTAAACCAAGTGCTAACCAGACAAGCTGTCGGTCATAAAGCGCCTTCGGTGCTGGCAGTGATAACCAATCTGAAGTGCGTTGTCTAACTTGATGAAACATACTCGACCTGTCCGTATTAACTAACTTGTGGTGCGTAGTGCAAAGCTAATGCTGAAAAATGATCACCACGAGCCATAAAGTTGGCAAACTGATCAAAGCTTGCACATGCAGGAGAAAGCATCACCATATCGCCACCGGTAAGCTGAGGCGTAATATGAGCAATCGCGTCATCAAGCGAAGTGAATTGCTGAGCGTCCGAAGTAAGCTCGCTAAAACGCGCTTTGTCGCGGCCAAAACAACAAAGCATGACATTTAATCGAGACAACGGCTTCGCCAAAGCACTAAAATCCGCACCTTTACCATCTCCACCAACAAGAAGATAAAGCTTACCCTCTAATGTTAATCCCGATAACGCGGCTAAGGTACTCGCGACATTTGTCGCTTTGGAGTCGTTGACCCAAGTTACGCCTTTATCCTTTACCACTACTTGGCAGCGATGGCTCAAGCCAGCATAGAGCATCAATGTGTCCATAGCGCGACGATAATCAATGCCCGCAAGCTTGAGTAACGCACAAGCCACAAGCGCATTCGACCAGTTATGTTTTCCGACAAGACTCAAGCGTGCTGTATCGATGATCGACTCACCATGATCCATTAACCATGTCGAGCCTTGTGCCTTTAACATACCAAAGGCTTGATTATCAAAACCAAATGTCTCTATCAGGCAAGCGCTACCTAACTCGTCTGGGTATGTTTCTGGCTCTGCACGATTGACCAGGGCGTATTCAGCATTCATGAAAATACGGCGCTTTGCTTGCGCGTAATCGCTCATACCTTGATATCTGTCCATATGGTCTTCTGACAGATTTAAAAATGCTGCGACCGTTACCTTTAAACTCTCCGTTGTTTCCAGTTGGAAACTCGATAACTCTAAAACATAGAGATCGGCATCCATAGCAAGCAAATCTAAAGCAGGCACGCCAATATTGCCGCCAACACCAACCGACAGTCCCGCCGCTTTAGCCAGCGCGCCCGTCAGATCGGTCACCGTGCTTTTACCGTTAGAGCCGGTAATGGCGATGACCGGTTTGGTATTTGCCCAGGCAAACAGCTCAATATCCCCCACCACAGGAACGCCAAGCTGCCTTGCCACAACAATTTCAGGCGTCGCCAAAGCTATACCAGGATTACAAACCACAAGATCAGCCTCATTTAACCATTGCTGGTTAAAGCTTCCACAATGCAGCTCAATTCCGTCTGCGAGCGCATCTGCTCCTGGAGCTTGAGACCGAGAATCCATGACTCGAATATTAATCGGGTGCGGCAGTTTCTTTAGGTGGTTAACGACTGAGAGCCCGGTAATACCGAGCCCTACAACAACAACATTGTGAATATTTTGCCAACGTTCCATGCTTACTTTTCCTAACGCGACTTAGCGTACTTTTAGCGTGGCTAAACCAATCAAAACAAGAACAATAGAGATAATCCAAAAACGTACGATAACGCGAGGTTCTGGCCATCCTTTCAGTTCATAGTGGTGATGGATAGGCGCCATACGGAAAATACGTTGCCCACGTAGCTTGTAAGAACCTACCTGCAAAATCACCGACAGCGTTTCCATAACAAAAACACCCCCCATGATCACTAATACGAACTCTTGGCGAACCAATACCGCGATGACACCAAGCGCGCCACCCAATGCAAGTGAGCCCACATCGCCCATAAACACTTGAGCTGGGTAAGTGTTAAACCACAGAAAACCAAGCCCCGCCCCAACGATCGCAGTACAAACAACCACCAGCTCAGACGTATAAGGGATATGAGGAATGTGCAGATAATTGGCAAAGTTCACGTTACCCGTTGCCCATGCAATAACTGCGAAACCAGCGGCTACCAACACTGTTGGCATAATCGCCAAACCATCTAAGCCATCGGTCAAATTCACCGCATTGCTGGTACCCACAATAACAAAGTAAGTGAATACGATGTAAAACAGCCCCATTTGTGGCATAACATCTTTAAAGAAAGGCACCACTAGTTGGGTTGCAGCAGTATCCTGTCCATGAGCATACAAGGCAAATGCTACCACGAGAGCAATCATGGATTGCCAAAAATACTTCCAGCGCGCAATCAAACCATCGGTGTTTTTACGTACTACTTTACGGTAATCATCGACAAAGCCGACAGCTCCATAGCCAAGCAGGACAAAGAGAACCGCCCATACATAAGGGTTACTCAAGTCAGACCAAAGCAAAATGGTAATGGTAATGGCAAACAAGATCATTACGCCGCCCATTGTCGGTGTGCCGCGTTTGCTAAAGTGGGATTCTGGACCTTCGTTACGAACCACTTGACCGATTTGCAGCATCTGCAATTTAGCGATCATTTTTGGTCCCATCCATAAGGATATGCCTAGCGCCGTCAATACACTGACAATCGCTCTAAATGACAGGTATTCAAAAAGACGAAAAAAAGAAAAGTATGGCTGAAGCAGCTCTGCAAGCCAAATAATCATGTAAAGTTCTCCTTCAGTGCTGTCGCTACTTTAAACATACCGGCACTGTTCGCCCCTTTCACCAATAAGGTGTGAGAGGTCTGATTTAATAATAGATGTTGCTCAATATAATTAAGCATAGTGTCGTGACTTTTAAAATGCTGACCACCGCAAAGGTCACTGATCACTTTCGCATCTTCACCATAGGTTAAAACATGCTCGAAAGCGAAAGGTGCAGCATGTTGTCCGACTTCTTTGTGAAGTGCAAGGCTTTCATGCCCCAATTCCGCCATGTTACCCAAAATCAACCAGCGCTCTCCTTCAAACTGGGAGAGCAGGTCTACCGCGGCTTTCATCGCGGGCACACTGGCGTTGTAGCTATCGTCAATCAAGGTGATCGTGTCGGTGAGTGCTTCTACCTCAACACGGCCTTTCACTTTCTCTAACGTTTTCAATCCAAGTTGAATATGCGCTAATGTCCCACCACATTGCACCGCAAGTGCCGCGGCCGCAATCGCATTACTCACGTTGTGAGCCCCCACTAAACCAAGCTGAATCGCAACTTGTCCGATAGGCGTATGCAGTGTAAATGAGGAGCTACCCTTTGATGACATTGCTATGTCAGAAGCAAAATAGTCTGCGTCAGAGTTTTGCTGAGCAAAAGTGACCACGCATTTATCACGCAGTACGTCTTGCCACATTGCTCCACCTTGGCTATCAAGATTAACCAAAGCCACTCCTCCCGCTTGCAAGCCTTGGTAAATTTCACCTTTGGCTTGTTTTACACCATCAAGAGAACCAAACCCTTCAAGGTGAGCTTCTGCGACATTATTCACTATCGCGATATCAGGGTGGGTAAGTTGCGTGGTGTAAGCAATTTCACCAATATGATTAGCACCCATTTCAATCACAGCGAAATCATCATCTTTGGTGCTTCTTAATAGCGTCAAAGGCACACCGATATCATTGTTGAAGTTGCCAGCGGTATATAGCACCTGCCCCTGCTGGTTTAAAATGCTCGCCACCATCTCTTTAACGGTCGTTTTTCCACAACTGCCAGTAATCGCGATCGTTTTAGCGTGGCAGCATTGATGCACGTATTCACCGAGCTGACCCAGAGCCTTCAAAGAATCGTCAACGATAATTTGCGCAATATCGATGTCGAGCACTCGCTCGACAATAACGGCGGTGGCTCCATTGTCTTTGGCCTGACCAACAAAGTCATGCGCATCAAAGCGCTCACCAACTAAGGCAATAAACAGCGCACCCGCTTCGATCGCTCGAGTGTCGGTTGTGACGTTATCAACCTGTGCATCTTCACCAACCAATCGTCCATCGACAACTTGCGCCAGCTTAGATAAAGCAAGAGTAATCATAAGTCTATCCCTAACAAAGTCGCGGCTGATTCACGATCAGAGTAATGCCGAGACTCTTGACCAATCACCTGATAATCCTCATGCCCTTTACCGGCTAGTAAAATAATATCGGCAATCCCAGCATTAGATACGGCAAGCTTAGCCGCTTCAAACCGGCTATGTTGCACCAAAATGGAGTCAGGACTTTGCACACCGGCTAGCATATCAGCCACGATGGCGGCAGGATCTTCACTACGAGGGTTATCATCACTAAGAATGACATGATCGGCTAACTGTTCGGCAATACTGGCCATAAGCGGTCGTTTACCTTTATCACGATCACCACCACATCCGACAATCACCCAAAGCTTACCCTCACAGTGTACACGCAGTGCTTGAAGCGCTTTTTCTAGTGCATCTGGCGTGTGCGCATAATCCACCACAATTTTCGGCTTCGATACGGCGTGAAATAATTCCATTCGCCCTAAGACCGGCTGTAAGTGTTGAGCACACTCAATTAATTGTTGTTTATCAAAACCTAAACGAAGCAAAGCGGCAAATGCCAGCATGACGTTACACGCGTTAAATTCACCAATAAGCGGCGCCTTTAGGTGACCTTGGCCAAAGCAACCATCAAAGTCGATTTCAATACCACTTTCACTGTATTTGACCTGACTTGCCCACAACGCATGTTGCCCTATTGGGTGACCATTAACGGAAACCGCTATCGCATCAGGGCGAGCTTCAAGCCAACGCAATCCCACTTCATCATCGACATTAATAACCGCGTGCTCACAGTGATGTTGTGTAAACAGCTGTTGTTTCGCCGCTTCATAATCAGCCATTGTGCCATGGTAGTCCAAGTGATCTCGGCTAAGATTGGTAAAAATGCCCAACTTAAAAGGCACTGCGGCGACACGGCCTTGGATCAAACCGTGAGAAGAGACTTCCATTGCGGTATACAATGCACCCTGCGCATCTAAAGAGGCGAGTGTTTTTTGCACTTCAATGGCATTACCCGTGGTGTTCTTTGCCACTTCAAGCGTCTGCAAAAATCCGTTACCCGTTGTTCCCATCACTGCCGCACGTAGACCAAGTAATTCGATCCACTGGGCGATGAGTTGAGTGATGGTGGTCTTGCCGTTCGTCCCGGTAATCCCAATCACATCTTGCTGATAACGGTAGAGACGTGATGCGAGTACTGATAGAAAACCGTCTAAGCCATAAAGATAAACAATCGGCACTGAACCCGTTAAGGATACTTGCCCATGTTGACTTTCTTCATCGGCTTGAGCAATCACGCTACTGGCGCCAGCCGCAATGGCCTTTTCGATGAAGCGACGACCATCCATTTCATGGCCAATAATGGCAACGAAGGTATCTCCTTGGGTAATAGCACGGCTATCCAACTCAAGGTTAGCTACGTCAATAGCATCAAGGGTTTTATTGTCGATCTTAAGCCAAGGCTCAAGCAACGCTGTCAATGTCAAAGACGTCAACATAGAAATAGCTCACTTTTATTGAAACTGATTTTCATCAGGCGCAACATTCAAAATCTGCAACGCCCCTTTCATAATTTCTGAGAATACGGGTCCGGCAACCGAGCCACCGTAGTATTGATCACCCTGCGGCTCATTAATCACAACCACCAACGACACCCGAGGCCGACTGACCGGCGCAACTCCGGCAGTTAACGCGACATATTCATCGCTGTATCCACCGGCACTCGCTTTACGTGATGTTCCGGTTTTCGCCGCAACACGATATCCCGGCACTGCCGCTCGAGTAGCGGTTCCGCCAGGCTGAGTAACCCCTTCAAGGTAGTGCAGAACTTGCAGCGCATTATCGTGCTCCATTACCTGCTTAGAGAGATCTTGTTGATTATTTTCAATGATATGCACTGGCTGGTACAGGCCGGCATTACCTAACGTCGCGTACGCATGTGCGAGTTGTAATGGTGTAATTGAGATACCGTAACCGAATGCCAGTGTCGCAATTTCAAATTTAGACCAACGGCGGCGATTTGGAAAAATCCCCGATGCTTCACCGATAAGATTAAGTCCCGACACTTGCCCAAAACCAATCGAGCTGTACATGCCCAATAACGCTTCCAAAGGCATATCTAACGCCAATTTCGCCACGCCAATGTTACTCGACTTTTGCAATATTTTGGCGAGATCGGCTTTCCCTACCTTAGACGTATCTCGTACTCGGCTGCCGCCAATCTGCATAATACCATTGCCGGTATCAATCACTGTTTTATCGTCAGCGATGCCCGCTTCTAATGCGGCAAGCACAACAAACGGTTTCACCGTAGAGCCGGGCTCCATTGAATCGGTAATCACGCGATTTCGCATAGTGAACGACTGGCGCGACGTTCGGTTATTAGGGTTATAAGAGGGGGCATTCACCATGGCGAGTACCGCACCCGTTTCAACATCTATCATTACCGCGCTGCCCGATGTGGCACGATAGTCGGCGACCGCTTGCTTAATCGCACGATACGCTATCGCCTGCAGGCGTTGGTCAATCGTTAACTCTAATGGTTTGCCTTCTTCTCGCTCCTCGAGAGAGATATTTTCAACCACTCGTCCATAGCGGTCTTTACGAATAATTCGCTTACCGGCTTCACCCGTTAACCATTTATCATAACTGCGCTCGACGCCTTCAAGTCCATGACCATCGATGCCCGTCACACCCACTAAGTGCGAACTCACTTCCCCCGCGGGATAATAACGGCGAGATTCTGCTTTAAGTCCAATCCCAGATAGCTTGAGTTCTTTAATATACTTCGCCATCGCAGGACTGACTTGGCGTTGAAGATAGATAAAACGACGTGATTTATTCTTGTTAATTTTTGCGATTAAACCTTGGCGGTCTAAACCTAAGACATCAGCAAGAGCATGCCAGCGGTCAATTTCTCGAAAACCACCATCTTTAAAAATAGTCGCAGGGTCGGCCCAAACCGCTTGAACAGGTACGCTCACCGCAAGTGGCTCACCATTACGATCAGAAATAATACCACGCGCTGACGGTAAGGCTTTGACTCGGACAGAACGAAGATCCCCTTGCTTAATCAAGTTATCGGGTTCAATCACCTGGATATAACCAATTCTCGCCAACAGAGCGATAAAGATAACAATGACCGCCCCTAACACCGTACGAAAGCGCCACGGTATCATGGTTGGTGATGGAGGTTGAGGGGTGGGCTTTTTCTTGGTGGGGTTGCTAGCTTTTTTGCCTTTCATTTGAGAGAAACCACTACTTCCTTGCTTGCATCTGGACGCTTCATATCAAGCTCTTGCTTCGCCATAGCTTGAACACGGCTATGTTCAGAGAGGGCGTTTTCTTCTAACAGCAAGTTTCGCCACTCATTATCCAATCTTTCACGTTCTTGCAACGCCATGTCTTTTTCGTTCACAGCTTGTCGGGTATGGTGAGTGGCAAACACCACTCCCATCGCCGTCGCAAAAATAAGCATAAGCGCAATAAGAGGTAATCGACCTACCGTGATAAGATCGAAAAAGATAACTTTCGCAAGATTATGCTTAGGCTCGTTAGACATCCACTTGTCCGTTACAGTTTTTCGGCCACACGAAGCACAGAGCTTCTTGAGCGTGTATTGACTTCCACTTCTTGATCGGTCGGTTTTAACGCTTTACCCACCGCTTTAAGATTAGCGCTACCTAAGGCACGAATTTGAGCTTCTGTCATCGGAATACCATGAGGTACTTGTGGGCCTCGACTCTCTTTACGAATAAAGTGCTTCACCATGCGATCTTCTAACGAGTGAAAACTGATCACTGATAGACGCCCTTCTGGCGCTAAAATACTGGCCGCGCCTTTCAATGCTGTGTCTATTTCATCAAGCTCGCTGTTGATGTAAATACGAAACGCTTGAAAGCTGCGTGTCGCAGGGTGTTTTTTCTCTTTAAAACTCTTTGGTGCCGCCTCAGAAATTAACTTAGCAAGCTGGCTAGTACGCGTGAGCGGCTCTTTGTCTTCATCTGCACGATGAGCCACAATCGCTTTCGCGATGCGGCGAGCGTGTTTGTCTTCACCAAACTCGCGAATAACCCAAGTAATGTCATCTAAGTCCGCTTCTGCTAACCATTGCGATACAGGCATACCCGACGTTGGGTCCATACGCATATCAAGCGGACCATCTTTCATAAAGCTAAATCCACGTTCCGCATCATCAAGCTGCGGTGAAGACACCCCGAGATCGAGCAACACACCATCGACTTTACCGACGAGATCATAACGCTCTGCGTATTCCGCCATGCCAGAAAATGGACCATGGATGATAGTAAAGCGAGGATCGTTAATTTTACCCGCCTCTTCAATCGCTTGTGGATCGCGGTCAATACTATAAAGGCGACCACTTTCACCTAATTGTGAAAGAATTTGACGACTGTGACCACCACGACCAAACGTGCCATCTATATAGATACCGTCAGGCTTAATGGCTAGGCCGTCGATGGATTCATGCAGTAAAACTGAAACGTGTTGAAAGGATTCGCTCATGGGTGATCTCAAGAGTTGCTTAGGGCAAAGATGACCAGTGTACTGATTTCACGAAGTAACGTCATCTGGTTAAGTTCAGCCTAACGTAAAGATAGGTGATAAAAAAGCAAAAAACCCATCACAAAATCAATTTGTAATGGGTTTTTCTTAAAAGGTGAAGTTGACCTATAAGCCGGGTTCTGTATCCGCCTAAGCGGTGATAGCCATTCGTCTAGGCCAGCAATCGCTCACTGGCTCAAGCAACCTACCCGCTTCCTTACGCGAGCCGCGCAATGTGAAAGCCTATTTGGTCTTGCTCCGGGTGGAGTTTACCCTGCAACGAACTGTTACCAGTCGTCCGGTGCGCTCTTACCGCACCCTTTCAGCCTTACCTGTGCTCTTTCCGAAGAAATAGAGCCATCGGCGGTCTTCTCTCTGCTGCACTTGTCGTGGGCTTGCGCCCCCCAGGCGTTACCTGGCACCCTGCTCTGTGGAGCCCGGACTTTCCTCCCCTCCGTCAGTCTCCCCCAAGACAAGCTCAAGGGGACGTCAACGAAGCAGCGACTATCTGGTCAACTTCAGGCCGCGGATTGTATAGGAGCACGAGCAATTACTCAAGGTTTTCTAGTCCCCATTTGTAAAGTGCGTTCTTTTTCAGGTTATAAATCTCAGCCGTCATCGCCGCAGCTTTCTTTAATGGCAGCTCTTTCACCAAAATGCTTAGCGCTCGTAGTGCTTCATCAGGTAACCCTTCCACGGCCGCTTCACGGTGACCGTGAATCAGAAGAACCATCTCGCCGCGCTTACGGTTATCGTCTTCAGCAATCCACTCAATCAACTCTCCCAACGGCAAACCTTGAATAGTTTCAAAGGTTTTGGTGAGTTCTCGAGCTAAGACAACTTCACGATCGGGCCCCAACACTTCTAGCATATTTGCCAAAGATTCCGTAATACGGTGTGGTGATTCATAGAAAATACAGGTACGCTCAGCTTTCGCAATTTCTAAAAACTTATCCTTACGTCCTTTACTTTTGGCTGGCAAAAAGCCTTCAAAACTAAAGCGGTCAGAAGGCAAACCTGATGCGCTCAGCGCAGTGATAACCGCACACGCACCCGGTAATGGCACAACCTTAACGCCAGCTTGACGACATTGAGAAACAAGATGGTATCCTGGATCGCTGATTAATGGCGTCCCCGCATCGGAGACCAATGCGATAGACTCGCCAGCTAACAATTTTTCAACTAAAACTTGTGCTTTTTGTTGCTCGTTGTGATCATGGAGCGCAAATGTTCTAGTTTGTATATTGAAGTGAGAAAGAAGTTTACCAGTATGCCTGGTGTCTTCAGCGGCAATAATATCCACACTATGCAACACCTCTAGTGCCCTATGTGTAATATCACCAAGGTTCCCAATGGGAGTTGGCACAATAAAGAGCGTTGGTTGCTCAATATGAATGGTTTTGTTGCTTGTCATTTGTTTACCATCACTTCAACGATTAATATAATGATTTTACACGAATAGTGATTAAAGAGCTCATGGCAATGATGAACCGTAAAAAAAATAGTGTAACGCGCCTGCTAACACCCATCGCACTGGCTCTGTCCATTGCCGCATGTTCTACGCAACCAAGCGCGCCGACCAGTGTTGATATCACAATGGCTCCTACCGCCTCTTCTGAAACGTATTTAATGCGTGCCGATAGCGATCAGGGTGGTTTTGCCAACGAGTGGCTCATCCTTGCCTTTAAAGCGTCAATCCAAGAAGGCAACTACGACCAAGCCCAGCGTTTGTCTAACCGTCTAGCCAAGCAAAACTTGAGCACCATTCAACAAGCAGAATGGCAATTGGCTCGCGCTGAACTAAGTCTTGCTCAAGGTAAAGCACAAGAGGCTTACTTAGGGCTTAACCTACCAGTAGAGTGGCCTTTACCACAGCAGCAATGGATGCAGTATCACAATTTGCGCGGCCAAAGCTTAGCCATCATGGGCGACTACGTAGAGTCAAGTCGTGAATATATTGCTATGTCAGGTTTTGCACCGCGTGAGCAGCAGCAAAACATTAACGACAATATTTGGCAGAACCTTAATCAATACTCAGCCGAGCAGTTGTCGCAGCTAACCATCAAACCAGAGGAAGACATCCTTGATGGTTGGGTACAACTTGCCAGCTACATGAAGGCGCTTGGGAGCAGCTTACCTCAGTTGCAAAATACGCTAGAAAAATGGCTTGCGGAAAATAACAACCATCCGGCTGCACTTTATACGCCACAAAGCATCTATGATATTTTGAGCCTCGAGATTTCTACACCGCATAGTACAGCGCTATTGCTACCGTTGACGGGTAAGTACGCTAAACAAGCGCAATTAGTTCGTGATGGCTTCATGATGGCGACCATGGATGATGAACAACGCGATCCTGACGCAACCTTCACTGTCATCGATACCAACGAAGCAACACCAGCTGAAATCAAGGCTCGACTCATTGCCAATGATGTCGACTTCATTGTCGGTCCACTTATCAAAGATAATGTCGAAAAATTGCAGCAAGCACAACTAGCGACAGACACACCGATCCCAGCTCTTGCGCTGAATATCCCAACCGTTATCGAACCCAGTCAGTCGATGTGCTATTTAACCTTGTCTCCTGAGCAAGAAGTCTCACAGGCGGCAAAACATCTCGCGCAAGAAAACTATGCCTACCCACTGATTTTGGCTCCTAAAAGTAGCCTTGGAAACCGCGTAGTAAAAGCTTTCGAGGAAGAGTGGAGCAAACTAAGTACCAATAATATTGCCGTCGCCCAATACAGCAATCGTGCCCAGTTGCAAAAAACCATTAACAACGTCTTTGGTCTGCAAGACAGCCAACAACGAATTGCACAAATGGAAACCCTCACGGGTCTTAAGTTAGAAAATCAACCAAGAAGTCGCCGCGATATTGACTCAGTTTATATTGTGGCTAACGGCGCCGATCTTACGCTGATCAAGCCCTTTATCGAAGTTGCCATTAACCCAGATGCAAATCAGCCGAAATTGTTTGCCGATTCTCACAGCAATTCTAGTAAGCGACAATATGAAGACCTCACCGGCGTTGTGTATAGTGACATTCCGATGCTCATTGAAGAAGATGAACAGCTTGACGCCCAAATGACCAAATTTTGGCCAAAGAGCTCCAACGCAGAGAAACGCTTACAGGCATTGGGGATGGACGCCTACGCTCTAACCAAAGAACTGCCACAACTTAAAGCCGTAGAGGGGTACTCCGTCGATGGTCAAACCGGTACCCTTTCGATCGATGGTAACTGTGTGGTTCAACGACAAATTGCATGGGGTGTTCATGGGCAAGCTAAATCCCAAACCACTGATGCGCCTGAGGAGGCGACTGATAACGCCACTAACGTAAATAACACCGATGAAAGCGGTGCATTGGAACAAAATGATACGCCAACTGTGGAATAAAACCCGGGCAAGTATCGAGCAAAACGCTCCAAAGAACAAACGACAGATAGGTCAGCATTACGAAGACCTAGCACAAGCGTATTTGGGCAAACATGGCCTAAATACGCTGACAAAAAACTACACGGTAAAGTGTGGTGAACTCGATCTCGTCATGCAAGATGCTACATGCCTTGTCTTTGTTGAGGTAAAATACCGAAAAAGCCGTCAATATGGCCATGCGCAAGAGATGGTCACAGCATCCAAAGCGAAAAAACTACAAAAAGCAGCCATGGTTTGGCTGATGAAAAACGGCTTGTCACCTTACGATACTGAATTTCGATTTGATGTCGTCGCCATTCATAACAATGGTGAAGACATTGACTGGATAAAAAACGCGATTACTCAAGGATAACCATGCGCGATAGCATTAAAGAAAGCTTTACTGAAAGCATTCAGATTCAAATTGCAGCAGCAGAAGCGCTGCCAGACGTCATCACCCACGCTGCACAAGCGATGGTCGCCACCCTGCTTAATGGCAATAAAATTCTTTGTTGCGGCAACGGGGGATCTGCCGTCAATGCCCAGCAATTTGTTTCGTGTTTACTTAACCGCTTTGAAACCGAGCGACCAAGCCTGCCAGCGATGGCACTGACAACCGACAACACCACAATGACAGCCGTCGCCAACGACTATAATTTTGAAGATATTTACGCCAAGCAAGTGCGCGCTTTCGGCCAAACTGATGATATTTTACTTGCCATTTCTACCAGCGGTAATAGTAAAAATGTCCTAAAGGCAATGGAAGCGGCAGTGACCCGAGACATGACGATTATCGCTTTCACCGGGAAAGACGGCGGCGAAATGGCCGGGCTACTGGGCGAAAATGACGTAGAGATCCGTATTCCTTCTCACCGCACTTCTCGAATTCATGAAGTCCATATGGTCACCCTTCATTGCCTGTGCGATCTTATCGATCAGGTTCTATTCCCTGCTCATGAAGAATAACGCTATGAAAATATACAAAACCGTCGCTTTACTAGCGATGAGCTTAGCACTCTCTGGTTGTGCTGGATTGTTTGAAGTTACCGATACCCGATCAGCTAAAGAACTATGGAATGACAGCGCATTAGAATCAGAAGTGGCGGGAATGACCAACAAAGCCCCATTCGTTGGCAAAGTTCGCGTCGTTGCGAGTTCACAACGTGGCACCGTGGTATTAATGGGCCAAGCTCAAACCGAAGAGTTACGAAACACACTTAATGAACGCGTATCTGGGATTGATGGAGTAAAGCGTGTTTACAATCAAGTCCGAATTAATAGCCCACTTGGCTTTACCCAAATGAGTAATGACAGCTGGTTAACAACAAAAGTGAAGTCAGCATTATTGACGGATGATCGTCTTAATGGCGTTAAAATAAAAGTCATCACTGAAAACAAAGAAGTGTTTTTACTCGGGTATGTCTCCAAAGAACACGCCGATATCGCCACGGATATAGCGCGTAATATATCCGGCGTATCTCAGGTTATTCGTGCTTTCCAATTCAGTGAGACACAAGAGAAACTTAATACTGAAGCAGAAGCAGAACCGAAAAAAGAGAGCAACACTCAACAAAGTGTCGACTCAGCACCGGTTACTGCAGAGGAAGAACCGATGCGCCCGATTATTGAAGAGCCAGCACCTTTCGTAGAAGTGGAAGGCTAACGTTCAACCACTACCGACTTAAATTCGTCATCACGCATAAAAAAACCAGCCTATTATTTACAGGCTGGTTTTTTATTGGACTGCGTCTTGCTGTGTTTGAGTGCGATTGAAAGGCGCTACAGCAAGATAAAGTTAAGAGTTAAGAGTTAAGCCTTTAGTGCTCTCTCGCCACGCGCAATACCAACAATGCCGCTTCTCGCCACTTCTACCACATCCGTGACTTCAGATAACGCGGTAAGGAACGCATCAAGCTTTTCACTGGTTCCTGCCAACTGCACCGTATATTGTGATGCGGTGACATCCACAATTTGCCCGCGGAAAATATCGGCCGTACGCTTAACTTCAGCGCGTGCAAAGCCACTGGCTTTGACTTTGACCATCATCAATTCACGCTCGATGTGCTCAACTGCCGTGACTTCTTGCACTTTCAAGACATCAATCAATTTATGTAGCTGCTTTTGAATTTGCTCCAATTGCATTTCGCTTGATGCCGTCGTGATGTTAAGACGAGACAAGGTTTCGTCCTCTGTCGGCGATACATTCAAAGATTCAATGTTGTAACCACGTTGAGAGAACAAGCCAACCACACGAGATAGTGAACCTGGTTGGTTTTCCATTAGTAGTGAAATAATGTGCTTCATATTAAGTTCTCTCCGTCTTGCTCAACCACATTTTATCCATGCCTTCACCTTTAATTTGCATTGGGTAGACATGCTCTGTTTCATCGACATTGATATCAACAAAAACCAGACGATCTTTCATCGACAGAGCCTTTTTCAGCCCTTCTTCAAGCTCATTTGGGTGAGAAATACGAATACCAACATGACCGTACGCCTCAGCAATAGCCGCAAAATCGGGAACCGAACTCATGTATGAATTAGAATGGCGACCTTGATAAATAATATCTTGCCATTGCTTTACCATGCCCAAGAAGCGGTTATTCAAGTTAATAATTTTAACCGGAATGTCGTATTGCATGGCCGTCGACAACTCTTGAATATTCATCTGAATACTGCCATCTCCCGTCACACAAACCACTTCTTCCTCTGGGTAAGCAAACTTCACGCCCATTGCAGCAGGGAAACCAAAGCCCATCGTGCCAAGACCACCAGAGTTGATCCACCTTCTTGGCTTATTGAATGGGTAGTAAAGCGCGGCAAACATTTGATGTTGCCCGACATCCGATGCTACATAGGCGTCGCCACCCGTTAACTTATGCAGCACCTCAATGACTTGTTGCGGTTTGATTTTTTCTTCTGACGTTTCATAGCTCAAGCATTGACGATCTCGCCAACTTTCAATGTCTGTCCACCAAGCATCAAGAGCTTGCGTGTCATTGCTGCCACCTTGATCGATCAGCAATTTCAACATGCCATCGAGTACCACATCCGCCGAGCCAACAATAGGCAGATCCGCTGGCACATTTTTCGATATAGAAGATGGGTCAATATCAATATGTACCACTTTAGCGTTCGGACAATACTTCTCTAAATTGTTGGTAGTACGATCATCGAAACGAACGCCAACGCCAAAAATAAGGTCTGCATCGTGCATCGCCATGTTGGCTTCATACGTGCCGTGCATGCCAAGCATGCCAAGCGCGTTTTTATGGGTACCAGGAAATGCCCCTAGTCCCATTAAGGTGCTCACTACCGGCAGATTTAAGGTCTCAGCAAACTTAGCAATCTGTTGATCAGCTTCGGCCATCACCGCGCCACCACCAATATAAAGCACCGGTTTTTTCGCTTCTAAAATCGCTTTGAGCGCTTTCTTGATTTGCCCTTTATGACCCGATGTTGTTGGGTTATATGAACGCAATGCAACCGTCTCTGGGTATTCATAAGGGAATTTAATTTGAGGATTCATTACGTCTTTAGGGATATCAACTACCACAGGGCCGGGACGTCCTGTTGACGCAATGTAAAAAGCTTTCTTTATCGTATCGGCAATGTCTTCTGCGCGTTTAAGCAAAAAGCTGTGTTTAACAACAGGGCGAGAAACACCCACCATGTCACACTCTTGGAATGCGTCATTACCAATAAGATTATTAGGTACGTTACCAGACAACACGACCATTGGAATCGAGTCCATATAAGCAGTCGCAATACCGGTAATGGTATTCGTCGCACCTGGACCTGAACAGACCAGTACGACACCTGGCTTGCCAGTGGCTCGCGCATAGCCATCAGCCATATGCGTCGCCGCTTGTTCATGTCGAACTAATACGTGTTGAATATCTTCTTGTTTTTGATGAAGGGCATCATAGATATCAAGTACAGAGCCACCAGGGTAGCCAAAGATTTGCTGTACGCCTTCATCGATCAAAGACTGAACGATCATTTCAGCGCCAGATAACATGTCTGGGGTTGGATTTTGCATATTTTCTCCTTACCAGTTATCTCAACAAACAAATAGTTTGTGGAGCTGGTCTTACATAGTTAGGGCTTATTCGTAGCCTAATCGAAATCACTCACTTTTCGGCTATGTCGCTGTACCAGTCATAACAAGCACACCGTTTACGCAACAACTGTAACGCTTTATTATCACAAGGTCTAACCTTGTTTTGATCGCAAAAAAGACACTCTTCTCTATTCCCTACCATTTGCAATAAATTGTGACGAATTAAACGCCCAAACCGGCAGATAATCTCAACTAGTTTTAAAGTTCAGAATAAAAAACTTACAGCCACCTGCTTGAGGTAGAAAAATCTATTAGCACTAACGATGAAAGCCAACTTATTCATCTTTTCATGGCATTAAAAAAGGCCCCTTTCGGGGCCTTAATTATAATGTTGAGAAAAAATGGTTATTTATGTACTTTTTTGCCAAAAGCGCCAGCGACGCTTTCTCTTCACTTTCGTCTCGTGGGGGCTTCTCCCTAACATTAGCAAACAAGGGGTAAGCACCAGGGTTAAGACTGTCGCGAAGGCCAGACCACCAGCAATCGCAGTCGCTAACTGTGACCACCATTGAGTACTTGGCGCCCCAAACTCAATTTTTTGGTTGATAAGGTCGATATTCATTTCCAAAACCATTGGCATCAACCCCAATATCGTCGTGACCGTTGTCAACATCACAGGCCTTAAACGCTGAACACCAGTCCTTAGTATCGCATCTCGTTTATCTAGCCCACGTTTTAACAACTGATTGTATGTATCTATCAAAACGATATTGTTGTTCACCACAATACCAGCCAAGGCGATCACGCCAATGCCGGACATAATAATGCCAAAAGGACGCTGGAAAATCAGCAGCCCCGCAAACACGCCTACCGTAGAAAATATCACCGCACTCAGAATCAAAAACGCCTGATAGAAACTGTTAAATTGCGTAATTAGAATCAACGCCATCACCGCCAATGCCACTAAAAATGCAGTTTGTAAAAACTCTGACGAGTTCTTTTGCTCTTCATTTTGTCCTCGTATTCGTACATCAATTCCAGGCGGAAGTTCGAGTGCATCAAGCGATTGCTGAAA
Organism: Vibrio methylphosphonaticus; assembly: GCF_023634655.1. Classification (GTDB taxonomy): domain Bacteria; phylum Pseudomonadota; class Gammaproteobacteria; order Enterobacterales; family Vibrionaceae; genus Vibrio; species Vibrio methylphosphonaticus. The sequence goes on from NZ_JAMKMS010000001.1 coordinate 349,308, forward strand.
GTCCGGAAGTTCGATTGCAAGGTTGTAACCTTCAGCCATGTCTGCTTTGACGTTTATGATGCGAATGCCATCTAAACGCTCAATGGTATCTTGCTTATGCTGAGGAGTGATTTCAGCAAAATTGGTAATCGGTATCAAGCCAGCAGGTGTCTTGACTCGTAATTCATCAAACCGACCAATATCGCGCTTGTCACTGGGGAACCGAACCAAAATATCGACTTCTTCTGACGAGTCATCCGGGAGGTAGCCACCAATTTTCAGCCCATTCGTCACAAACTGAACTGTGTTACCGACTAAACTCGCATCAGCACCAAATCGCGCAGCATCATCTCGACGGATATCTATCTGCCAATCAATGCCAGGTTTACTGGATGAATCACTAATGTTGGTGAGCTTGGCGTTGCTGTCAGCCCAACGTCGAATCACCTTCGCTGCCTCATCAAGACGCTCAGGGAAACGGGCAGACAGTTCAATGACTAAATCATGTTCTACGGGAGGTCCAGCATCCGGGAATTTGTACTCGATCTCGACTCCAGCAAACTGGTTTGTCGTTTGTTTTAACTCTTCAATAATGACATTAACTCGGCGACGGTCCTGCCAATCAACCGGCGTAATTTGGATATTACCAATCTCACTTTTCCCTCCGGTTTTCGTGTAAACACTTTCGAACTCATCATGATTGAGCATCACCTTCTCAACCACTCTCATGACCTCATCTTTTTCATTAATCGATAAGTCACCATGAGAGCGAACTTTGACGTTAAAGTATGGCGGATCCACCTCTGGGAAAAATTCAGCGCCTAAACCCGCTTTGTTGTAAGCCGCGCCAACACCAATCGCAATTAAGATCGCCAATAGTAAGATTTTCAGTGGATGCACAATCGCTATCGCTAGCGTGTGGTAATAAAGCTTGGTGATACCCGTTGCCTTGTCAAAATCGCCGTCATGCAGAGCCACCATTTTAGCTTGTTGTGCACTAGACACATATTGTGGCTTTCCAAACAGCCCGCCAAGGACAGGTACAAATAGCAACGCCATGACCAATGAAGCCGTTAAGGTCGCAATTAAAGTCAGTGGCAAAAACTTCATAAACTCGCCAGTCGTGTCTGGCCAAAACAATAATGGTGCGAAAGCGGCGAGCGTGGTCGCGGTTGAGGCGGTGATCGGCCATGCCATGCGCTTAGCGGCATCGGCGTAAGCTTGCTTTCTTGGCGTACCTTCTTGCATTCGCCTATCCGCAAACTCGGTGACCACTATCGCGCCGTCAACCAACATGCCAACCGCCATAATTAGCGAGAACAACACGATAATATTGACGGTCAAGCCAAATACTGACAGCACCAATAAACCCGTCAAAAACGAACCGGGAATCGACACCCCAACCAGCATTGCAGTTCGAACACCGAGAATGGCAATAATCACAATCACCACGAGAATAATCGCCGATAGCACATTGTTTTGTAGATCATTAAGCATGATCTTAACGTCTTTCGATTCGTCTTTAGTGTATTTAACCTGAAGGTTATTAGGCCACTCTGGAAGCAGCGACGCTTGATGCATCACCTCTTTTACCAAAGCAACTGTCTCGATAATATTTTCACCGGCTCGTTTTTTCACATCAAGTACGACGGCAGATTGCCCATCGAGACGTGCAAAACTATCAGGGTCACGAAATGCACGACGAACGGTCGCCACATCCCCGAAGGTGATCACCTGCTTGCCATCCACTTTAACGGGTAGCTCTAGGACATCTTTGAGGGTTTCGAACACCGATGGGACTTTTACCGAAAAACGTCCATAGCCCGTATCAACAAATCCAGCGGCAACCACTCGGTTATTCAGTGCAATCAGGTTATAAATATCACCTTGATCTAAGCCATAGCTTTCCATTAGTAATGGATCAACGACGATTTCGACAATATCATCGCGATCACCGGCAATATCGACTTCCAATACTTGTCGATAGCTTTCTAGTTTGTCACGCAGTTGACGGGCTATTTGAACAATCGTGCGTTCCGGCACAGTTCCATATAAAACCACCGACAAAACCGGCTGCTGAGAAGCAAAGGTTACTTCATTAACAGTTGGCTCATCACTATCATCAGGCAACTTTGGTTTCGCCAAATCGACAGCATCACGCACATCCGCCATAGCTTGAGTTAAATCAACGCCAACATTAAATTCCAGCGTTACTGACGCATGCCCCTCAGACGCCGTTGCCGTCATTTCTTTCACGCCTTCAATTGAACGTAGTTCTTTTTCCAACGGGCGGACTAACAAACGCTCACTATCATCCGGGGAGATCCCTTGGTGCCCTACCGATACATAAATGATAGGAATAGTGATATCTGGGCTCGACTCTTTAGGAATGGTGTTATATGTCACCACCCCTGCAATTAAAATTAAAACCAGCAAACTGATCATCGTTCGAGAGCGAGACAATGCCGCATCAATTAAAGCATTCATGCGTCTTCTCCTACTGCTTAGCTTGATCAGCTATTTTATTTGCCTGCTCTACACTGATCGCGTCTACTGCGTCACCATCACGAACAAAACCTTGCCCTAAAACGATGATATCCACTCGATCGCCAAGCCCGGTAAGCCAGACACCATCTTGTTCTGCTTTGACGAGTTGGATAGGTACAAACACCACTTTTTTACTCTGAAGCGTTTTAACACCGAGGTTGCCACGCTCATCTAAAGCCAACATTGTCGGGGTTATTTTTATTGCAACATTCTTCTCAAGCGCCAGCTCAACTTCTGCACTGACCCCTGCAGAGATTCGTTCTTCTGGATTCGGCACTTCTATTTCAATGGGAAAAGTATTCGTTGTTGCAGAAGAGACACGAGAGATATAACGAAGCTTGCCGGTTACTGGTGTACCATCAATAAAACGCACCGTTGCAGGTTGGTTCACTGATAGGTTTTGGATGTGACGCTCACTTACGTCCGCTTCTATCACCAGAACATTCAAATCAATCATCATGGCAACCGGATCACCAATGGAGACAAAATCGCCTAATTCAATATCAATTTGGTCAACAATACCGGTAAAAGGTGCTTTAACTATGGTATTACGCAGGGCTAATTTTGCCGCGCTGACCATCGCTTTTGCTTCAGTATAATTGGCCGCGGCGGTCGAATAAGCAACTTCACCTTGCAGTCCACGACTCTTTAAAGATTTAGATGCATTGAACTCTTGTTGACGAACATTCAGCATGGCTTGAGCTCGTTCCAGTTGAATAGCAAGATCACCTTTATCGATTTGCGCTATGGCTTGACCGGCCTTAACACGGTCGCCCTTTTTAACGCTTAGTCCAATGATTTTCCCAGCGATTTCAGCCCCAAGCTTAGCGGTTCTATCCGGCGCCGTTCGACCGTATAATTCGATTTTCTTATCAATACTTTCAGCGACGAATGATTGAAACACGACCCTTGCAAGTGGTGCAGCTTCTGGTGCCGTAGACTGAGAGCTCTCTTCCGCTCGTAACGCACCGAGGCCAAGCCAAACGGCGAGCCCAATGATAAATAATAGAGAAATAAGCCAGGGACGTTTTGAGAAAAAGCTGCCAGGCTGCATGGTTGGCATAGTGATATCCTTATAATGCTCGTGCGGTTGTGGCTCACTGAGCGCTTCCGATAGGAGAACAGCTCATAAAAGTACTGAAACTTGAATAACATCCTTCGATTCAATGTTTCAGCACGCCCTGTACCTAGAGAGGGGATGAGTAGAGCAGTAACACTACCTTGTTTTATTCATTTTTGTTATCTGCGCAGTAAAAAAAAGAGGCGAACTTCTCATTCGCCTCTTTCTTACGGGTTAACTTAAACGCTAAACGAAGCGCCACAACCACATGTCGTCGTAGCATTGGGGTTATCAATAAAGAACCTTGCTCCTTCTAGCCCTTCGGTATAATCAACCGTGCCACCAATTAAATATTGTAGGCTCATTGGATCTACCACCAGGGTCACGCCACACTTTTCAATCGTGGTGTCACCATCATTAACAGCTTCGTCAAAGGTAAAACCATATTGAAAGCCACTGCAACCGCCACCCGTAATGTAGACGCGTAGTTTCAGCTCAGGATTTTCTTCTTCTGAAATTAATGTGTTCACTCGCGTTGCCGCGGCATCGGAAAAATTTAAAGGAATAGCTGCATCACTCATGGGAACCTCTCTTGCTACTCATTCGCAATTCAAGCGCACCACTGATAACCAGTGACTCGCATCCCCTACGAAGATAAAAACGACTCACCGAAATGATGAGTAAACAAATAGTATTAATTGTATTACGGGGGATTATCTAATACCTGACTGCTTCGTTCAAGTATTAGGCAGACGCAATTTAACATTACTGTTATATCAGGGTGCAATTTCCGAAAATGTGCTCAAAACACTACTAGATTTTGTGAGGGTATGTACAATGCTGCTCACTTGGTCCGAATAAGCAAAGAGGAATTCTCCATGACCAAATCAGCAGAGCTGTATCAGAAAGCGCAAGAGACTATCCCTGGCGGTGTAAACTCGCCCGTTCGTGCCTTCAACGGTGTAGGTGGTTCACCTATTTTTGTTGAGCGTGCCGATGGCCCTTTGATTTTTGATGCTGATGGTAAAGCGTACATTGACTACGTAGGTTCTTGGGGACCGATGATCTTAGGTCACAACCATGCCGTAATCCGTGAAGCCGTTATTGATGCCGCACAACGAGGCCTTAGTTTTGGTGCGCCTACCGAAATGGAAATCAACATGGCTGAACTTGTGCGCAAGCTGGTTCCTTCTATGGAACAACTGCGTATGGTGAGCTCCGGAACCGAAGCAACCATGAGCGCGATTCGTCTTGCTCGTGGCTACACTGGCCGCGACAAAATCATGAAATTTGAAGGTTGTTACCACGGCCATGCCGACAGCTTGCTTGTTAAAGCGGGTTCTGGCGCGCTAACACTTGGCCAACCAAGCTCTCCTGGCGTACCCGCTGACTTTGCAAAATACACTCTGACGGCTCGTTTTAACGATCTTGAATCTGTTAAAGCGCTTTTTGCTGCGAACAAAGGTGAAATTTCCTGCATTATTGTTGAGCCAGTTGCTGGCAACATGAACTGCATCCCACCGGTGGAAGGTTTCCACGAAGGACTTCGTCAAATTTGTGATGAAGAAGGCGCATTGCTTATCTTCGACGAAGTTATGACGGGTTTCCGCGTCGCGCAAGGTGGTGCTCAAGCGTATTACAACATCAAGCCAGATTTAACGACACTAGGTAAAATCATTGGTGGCGGCATGCCTGTTGGTGCGTTTGGTGGCCGTAAAGAAGTCATGCAATACGTTGCTCCTACTGGTCCAGTTTATCAAGCAGGAACACTCTCAGGTAACCCTATCGCAATGGCAGCAGGTTATGCCTGCCTTACGCTATTGTCTGAAGAGGGCAACGAAAAACGCCTAGCTTATAAGACTAAGCAGCTTGCTGATGGCTTTAAAAACCTTGCTGATGAACATGGTATTCCAATGGTTGTAAACCAAGTCGGCGGTATGTTTGGCTTCTTCTTTACTGACCAAGAACGTATTACTTGTTACGAAGACGTCGCTAAGTGTGATGTTGAGCGCTTTAAGCGTTTCTTCCATCTAATGCTCGATCACGGTGTATACCTTGCACCATCAGCATTTGAAGCTAGCTTCCTATCTCTTGCTCACGGCTCGAAAGAGATCGACGCGACATTAGAAGCCGCTGATCGCTGTTTTGCGATGCTGGCTAAAGAAGCGTAATTTTCAGTATTACTGAGTACAGTAGAAAATTATGAGTCATGACATTAAGGGCTGAAATATCAGCCCTTTTTTTACGCCTGCCAGTGAAAGGCCGCCAATAACACGATGGCTGATATCATGAGCCAGAACCAAGGAATTTTTCGCTTAACCCTAACCTCTGACTGACACGTTTTTTTTCCGTTGCAGCACCCCATAAATCTCCCTCTAATCACAGTATTAAATACCAATTAAAATTGATCACTCCATATTTTACGTCCATTATATGCTCAATTGGTCACCGTATTTGATTACTTAGTTTACTAGTAGCCGTTAACCAGCAATACATTGACAAGAACCCCGTTGCGATGGCGCTTCGTCGCGTAAATAAAAAAAAGCAACGACGTAGAAAAATAACCACTATCGCTCATCATCTTATCGCATGCAGATTTCGCAGCCGATATAGTCAAAAAGGATCACTCGTGAAAACGAAAATGAACGTTACAGCAAGTCATTGGGTGCTCATCATTGCCCTGCTTTTAACTGGCTTTGCCTGTTACTTGCTCGTCGAGCCTTATATTAATTCAATCGTCATGGCGTTTATTTTGTCACTGTTGATGTTCCCTATCCATGAGTGGCTAGAGAACAAGCTGCCAAAACATAAAAACATTGTTGCCTTGTTATCATGCGTCATTCTGACCTTTATTATTGTCATGCCATTGCTGCTGGTGTTTAGCGCCATCGTGCAACAAGGGTCGGTGTTTTCACAAAATATGTATCACTGGGTAACTGGCGGTGGTATTCAAGAAGTGTTTGCTCACCCTTGGGTCGTTAAAGGGCTTTCTTTCATTAATGACTATCTGCCCTTTGATAAGATCGATCCACAAGATATTGCCAAAAAGGCCGCTGAATTTGCGACCTCACTTGGTTCAAACCTGGTGGCGATCAGTGCAAAAATACTAGGCGACGCCACCAGCTTCCTAATGAATTTTTTCTTAATGCTGTTTGTGCTGTTCTTCCTACTGCGTGATCACGATAAGATCATCGCTGCCATTCGCCATATTTTGCCCTTTTCCCGCAGTCAAGAAGATCGCTTATTGAACGAGATTGAAAAAGTATCGAAATCGGCTGTCATGGGCTCTTTTTTAACCGCAATCGCACAAGGTGCTGCGGGTGGGTTTGGTATGTGGGTTGCCGGGTTCCCTGGTCTATTTTGGGGAACAATGATGGGCTTTGCGTCATTTATCCCGATCGTCGGAACCGCATTAATTTGGATTCCAGCCACGGCGTATTTATTAATAACTGGCGAAACTCAATGGGCCCTATTTCTAGCGATTTGGAGCATTGCGGTTGTGGGCTCTATCGATAACGTATTAAGACCTCTACTCATGCAAGGCAGTGCCGGTATGAATACATTGATGATTTTCTTCTCTCTGCTTGGCGGTATTCACTTATTTGGTCTGATTGGCCTGATTTATGGCCCGATCATTTTTGCTATCACTATCGTACTTTTCAATATGTATGAAGAAGAGTTTAAGGACTTTTTAGATAGCCAAGATAACAGCTAGAATACTTTTTAAGTCCGGGGGTTTGTGAGAGAATCCCCTCCCTTTTTTCCGTTTCCAAGAGATGACGTTCATGTCGCATTACATCGCTCCTAGCCAGATTGCCGAAAGACAGATTGAGTACTTCGCAGGAAAACGTGTGCTGGTCATCGGTGAAATTGAAGACCAGTTCCCTATTGATTTGAGCAAAAATTGCGACAAAGTCACCGTATTTACCAGCAATTACTGCACCTATCGACAGTTACATAGTTCCGAGCGAATTAGCTGTCACTTTGGTGCAGATTTACCTGAAACTATCGACGCGGATATGATCTTAATGTATTGGCCAAAGGCCAAAGCAGAAGCTCAGATGCTATTAGAAATGTCGTTAGCCAAGCTCGGTCAGAATACCGAAATCGTCGTGGTCGGTGAAAATCGCTCGGGAGTAAAAAGCGTCGAGAAAATGTTTGCGCCTTACGGCCTGATAAAAAAATACGACTCAGCACGTCGTTGCTCATTTTATTGGGGGCAATGCCAAACGCCACTAGCATCGTTTGATTTACAATCGTGGTTTAAATCCTACCCTGTCGAGCTGGACGGCCAACAATTGGTAGTGAAAAGTCTGCCTGGCGTCTTTAGTCATGGGGAGTTTGATTTAGGCAGCCAGTTGCTACTTAATAATTTGCCACCACTGCATGGTAAGGTCTTAGACTTTGGCTGTGGTGCGGGCGTACTGGGCGCTTTCATGGCACTGCGCTACCCAGACATTTCCCTGCAAATGTGTGACATCAATGCGTTTGCGATTGAGTCAAGTAAACAGACCTTACTGGCGAATGGCTTAAAGGGTGATGTTTTGGCGTCTGATGTCTATTCGGATCTGCCATCAGATTTTCAGTTCATCGTTAGCAATCCACCATTCCATGCAGGTCTAGACACCAGCTATTCTGCAACGGAAGCACTGCTAAACGATGCGCCCACGCACCTTAAATCCGCAGGCAACATCGTCATTGTTGCGAATAGCTTCCTTAAGTACGCGCCTATCATTGAACGTCAATTTGGTCACTGTCAGACGCTCGACAAAAACAGTAAGTTCATCATTTATCGCGCAGAAAAATAACTTTATTCTCTAAATAACTATAGCGGCAGCATGTGTGATACCAACCCATGTTGCCGCTACGTTCTCTTAATTCCCCTTACAAACCCATACCTGATCGCTATTTTACCCATTAACAACATCAGTGAAATAAATCACACGTTGCGACATCACCAATTGTGAGTGACCAAACACGCTTTGCATTCAACTTACTTGCCAAAGTAAAAAAAGTATTTAGATTAATAAGGTCAGATGTTTTATAACAAGACGCTGATTTAATTTACTTTCTAGACACACTCTCAACGGCCTAAGACTTACGTATGTTCAAGCTGCATAGAAAACAGAAATTCAAGCGACTACAAAATACACTCATGTTGGCATTTTTGGCGCTTAGTATTACACCACTTACTGTCATTTCGCTGTTTTTTCTTAATGCACACAGCCAAGATCTTCGCGATCAAAGTACTACACATTTGGTATCGGTCCGAGACACTAAAAAACAACAAGTCCTGGATTACTTTGATGCACAGAAATCTGAAGTGATGGGCTTTGTTCGCTCTGAACTTGCGTATGCGAGTGGCGGACGATTTTATGGCATCGTTAACGCATTCCAACGTTTGGGCGATGATATTGAACAAGCTCAGCAACATGCTCAAGAGCGCTATATCCGTGGATCTGGCGACCAGGTAAAAACATCTATTATGCCGGACTCTAGCAGCTATGTTGGCAGTGAACGTTACCGGCTGCTTCACAAGCGCTACCATCGCGCGTTTGTAGAACATCTTAAACGTTCTGACTTTGACGATATTGTTTTGGTCGACTTAACCGGTAACGTTACCTACTCGGTGTTTAAGCACGATTACTATGGCACTAACCTCAATACGGGCCGTTTTTCTTCGACCATATTGGGCTCTACGTTTGCCGCCTTAGATCAAGAAGTGACAAGAAAGCATAAAGATAACGAAGAATACACGCCTGTTATCATTTCAGATTTTTCCTCTCAAGGAGAGCAACAATATGCTTGGTTAGGCGCACCTATCATTCAGCAAGGTTACTTGCACAGTTACGCACTATTTCGTTTACCAATTAAAGGCATCACCAAACTCCTCAATAGCGGCAGCGCTGCGGACATCAGCCTTCTGTTAGTCGGAAATGATGGTAAAGCCAAAATGATGGGGCTATCTGAAGAGAGCATTACCCAAAGCAAACAAGTCATTCAGAAAGCACTATCAGGGGAAACTCAAGTCGGAAGCTATAGTAATACTCTCAATAATCAATACCTCGCAGCCTTTGCGCCCGTTCAATTCTCGGGCACCACATGGGCTCTTGTTGCAGAAACGCCCGAATCCGTGGCATTTGCCAGTATTCGTCAACTTGAAAAGCTGTTTGTCATCGCCATGTTGAGTGCGATCATTCTCGTTGTGATTGCTTCTCACTATCTATCCAATTTCATTACCTCACCTCTACTTAAGCTAACATGGGCGGCCGAGCGAGCTTCAGGAGGCGATCTTGAGCCTTCGATAATAAGCGCGAACCGTAAAGATGAAATTGGGCGATTGGCACTAAGCTTTGAACGTATGCGTCGCTCTATCAAAGATAAAATCGAGTTAATTAAAAACCAAAACCAAGAGCTAGAGCAAAACCTCATTGTGATCAAAAAACAGAATGAAGAGCTGCAACTTGCCAACAAGCTAAAAGATGAATTTCTTGCGACTACCTCCCATGAACTCAGAACCCCCCTTCATGGCATGATTGGCATTGCTGAAGCCATGATATCTGGTGCCAACGGGCCAATTGGTGCCAATCATCGCTATCAATTAGATATTATTGTTAATAGTGGTCAAAGGCTCGCAAGCCTTGTGGATGATCTTCTCGATTATCACAAAATGCGCTATGGCAGCTTAGCGATAGAGCGCTCTGCAGTAAGCCTAACCAGTGCAACGCAACTTGTTCTCGACTTATCTCAACACCTCTTGGGCAATAAAAAGATCCGAATTATTAACCAAGTTTTAGAGCCTATTCCTTATGTATCGGCCGATCCTCAACGGTTGGAACAAGTGCTGTATAACTTAGTCGGCAACGCCATAAAATACACCAATGAAGGTAAAATCGTATTATCAGCAACCGCGATGGATGACCATATCCGCGTTCAAGTTGTCGATACAGGTCATGGCATCCCTGCACAACAACTCGAGCATATTTTCGAACCACTCGTGCAAGCAGGGCACGATTCAGGCCACTATCGTCAAGGAGCAGGCCTAGGGCTTTCGATCAGCCGACAGCTCATTGAATTAATGGGCGGTTCACTCTACGTCAGCAGCCAGCCGCATGTAGGTACGACATTCAGCTTCACGCTTCCATTGGCTAGCCAAAAAGAAGTCGAAGCCATGTCTTACGTGCCGCAATCTAATCATTATCAAGTGACCGAGCAAAACGAATTAGCCATCGATGATGAAGAAACCCTTCCTGACAACCCTGATGGTCCAAGAATCCTTATTGCAGATGATGAGCCCGTTAACCTGCGTATTTTAGAAAGCTTTTTACGACTTGAAGGCTATCAAGTCACTCTCGCCAAGGATGGATTAGAAGCGATGGCGACGATTGAAAAAGACAAACCCGACTTATTACTGCTTGATATCATGATGCCCGGTATGAGTGGATTTGAAGTCTGTGAAACGCTGCGTGAACAATACGATCACGCTGCCCTACCCATCATTATGCTGACGGCGCTAAATCAATCAGAAGACCGCGTGCGTGGCTTTGAAGTTGGTGCTAATGACTACTTATCCAAGCCATTTAACAAACAAGAACTAGCGGCGAGAATTGCCGCCCACCTGCAAGCGAGCAAAGCAGAGGTGAGACGAACTGAAAACCAAAGCCTTAAATATGAACTCAAGCAACGCGCGCTCGTCGAAGCCAGCTTACTAGAAACACAAGGGCGACTCATTGAGCAGCTCGACACCGCACCTGAAGCGATTTTGTGCGTGCGCAATGACCTGAAAATCCAATTTGCCAATCAAGCGGCAGCGGCGTTATTTAAACGTAATGTTGAGCAGCTGAAACGTTCGAGTTTGGACGATATCATTGCGCCCAAATTCATTAATCTATCTCAAGAGCATTATTGTGGTGATATTGATATCTTCATAGACGATGTCAGACAACGCATCAACGCGGACATTTTAACGCTTCCAGAGGGCTCTGGGCTGCGCAGTGTTTACATCTTTGAACAGGGCAAAAACACTAATGTATCACGCGTTAAAAACCTAGAAACCGCCATTGATGCACTTTCTAGCTACGCCATTGAAGGCGATAAAGCCAAGCTGCAAGAATTAAAAGAGCTGGGAGGTGAGTTTACTCGATTGGCCGATAAAGCCAGCGATGAGCAAAAATCTCGCCCAGAACTAATGCGAGAAATATTGGTAGAAGCGATGACTAATTCCCTGACCTACTGGGAAGACGTCACCGGACAATCTAAATTTGTTTTTGCCGAGCAAAGTGGTCTTTGGCGAGTTTATCTTGATCGCAGCACGCTACAAACACGAACGCTAGATAAATACTTGCGAGTAGAAACCCTTCCCAAGACACCTCGCTGGCGAACGGTATTGAGTTCAATGGAGTACATTTTGGAGCACTGCCACAAACAAGGCCCTGAACGTGACCACATCATTGCTTGTAGAGACAGACTGCAAAAGTTGTTAACCAGTTAGTTCTCGCGTCGCTATTTTAGCTAAGCACTTTGCTTGATCAACAAAAAAAGCCAGTCTTCGATTTCACATTGAAGACTGGCTTTATAGTAGTATCGTTCTATTCCAAAGCGGCTAGCGCCACTAGATAGGGAAAGCAAGCTCTCCCGATTCATAGCGGCTTAGTTCATAGCCGATTAGTTCATAGCCGCTTATGCTGGCTCTTGGAAAATAACCGTATCCGCTTTTTCTGTATACTGACCCATTAGATGGAAATTCAAATAACGGTAAGTATCCGCTGCTGTCGCATCAATCTGCTGCATGTACTCTAAGTACTCTTCCTTGTTTGGAATACGACCGAGAATAGCACCAACCGATGAAAGCTCAGCAGACGCTAAGTAAACATTCGCACCCGTACCTAAACGGTTAGGGAAGTTACGCGTCGATGTCGACATCACTGTTGAAGCGTCAGCCACTCGTGCTTGGTTACCCATACACAGAGAACACCCTGGTGTTTCAATACGTACGCCCGCACGGCCAAAGATACCGTAGTAACCTTCTTCTGTTAGCTGGTCTTTATCCATTTTCGTTGGTGGTGCAATCCACAGACGAGTATCTAGCTGACCAGTAAACTTATCTAGAAGCTTACCTGCCGCACGGAAGTGACCAATATTCGTCATACATGAACCAATAAAGACCTCATTGATTTCTGTACCTTGAACATCTGCTAGCAAGCGCGCGTCATCTGGGTCATTTGGCGCACAAAGAATTGGCTGGTCGATATCCGCCAAATCGATTTCGATAACGTGAGCATATTGTGCGTCACTATCCGCCTGCATAAGATCAGGGTTTGCTAGCCACTCTTCCATTGCCACAATTCGACGTTCAATAGTACGACGATCACCGTAGCCTTCAGAAATCATCCATTTAAGCATGGTGATGTTTGAATTAAGGTACTCTTCAATCGACTCTTTAGAGAGCTTGACCGTACAACCCGCAGCGCTTCGCTCTGCTGACGCATCTGACAATTCAAAAGCTTGCTCTACTGATAGATGCTCAACACCTTCAATTTCTAGAATACGACCTGAGAACTCATTGATTTTGCCTGCTTTCTCAACAGTCAGTAGACCTTGCTGAATACCGTAGTATGGAATCGCATGCACCAGATCACGCAATGTAATACCAGGCTGCATATCCCCTTTGAAACGAACCAAGATAGATTCAGGCATATCCAGCGGCATCACACCCGTTGCAGCGGCAAACGCCACCAAACCAGAACCAGCAGGGAAAGAAATACCAAGTGGGAAACGCGTATGAGAGTCACCACCCGTACCGACGGTATCTGGCAACAGCATACGGTTCAACCAAGAGTGGATAACACCATCACCTGGACGTAGTGATACACCTGCGCGGTTCATAATGAAATCTGGCAGTGTATGGTGCGTATTCACATCAACCGGTTTTGGATAAGCTGAGGTGTGACAGAAAGACTGCATCACTAAGTCTGCAGAAAAACCAAGACATGCTAGATCTTTGAGCTCATCACGCGTCATTGGTCCCGTCGTATCTTGTGATCCAACCGTTGTCATCTTAGGCTCACAATACGTACCTGGACGAATACCTTCTACGCCACAAGCTTTACCCACCATTTTTTGCGCGAGTGTAAAGCCAGTACCGGTATCTTCCACTTCAACAGGGCGACGGAATACTTCAGAGGGCGCCATGCCAAGTGCTTCACGAGCACGGTCCGTTAAGCCACGACCAATAATGAGAGGAATACGGCCACCAGCTTGTACTTCATCAATCAGCACATCTGTCTTCAACGAAAACTCGGCCAGTGTCTCACCACTTTCGTGATCGCAAACTTTCCCCTCAAACGGGTAAATATCAATCACATCACCCATGTTCAGCTTCGTCACGTCCACTTCAATTGGCAGTGCACCAGCATCTTCCATAGTATTAAAGAAGATAGGCGCAATCTTACCACCTAGGACATAACCACCCGCACGTTTATTCGGAACATTAGGGATATCATCACCCATGAACCAAAGTACTGAGTTGGTAGCTGATTTACGAGAAGAACCCGTACCAACCACATCGCCAACGTAAACCAATTGATGGCCTTTTTGTTGTAGCGCTTCAATTTGTTTAATTGGACCGATAGAACCTTGTTGATCTGGTTCAATGCCCTCACGCGCATTTTTTAGCATCGCGAGCGCGTGAACCGGGATATCCGGACGAGACCACGCGTCTGGCGCTGGTGATAAGTCATCGGTATTCGTTTCACCGGTCACTTTAAAAACGGTAAGTGTAATTTTTTCTTGTAACTTTGGCTTAGACTGGAACCATTCGGCTTCTGCCCACGACGTCATGACTTGCTTAGCATGATCGTTGCCTGCTTTGGCTTTTTCTTCAACGTCGTAGAATGCATCAAACATCAAAAGCGTATGAGAAAGTGCTTTAACCGCGATAGGGGCAAGCGCCTCATCATCGAGCAAAGAGACAAGCGACTCAATGTTATATCCGCCTTGCATGGTGCCAAGCAGTTGAGCAGCTTTTTCACGACTGACGAGTGGTGATTCCACTTCACCTTTTGTAATAGCAGTAAGGAAACCCGCTTTAACGTAAGCAGCCTCATCTACGCCCGGTGGAATACGGTTCTCAAGAAGATCAAGGATGATTTCTTCTTCACCTTGAGGGGGATTCTTTAATAACTCAACAAGTCCGGCAACTTGTTCAGCGTCTAGGGGTCTAGGAACGACTCCTTCGGCAGCACGCTCTGCGACGTGTTTACGGTAGGCTTCAAGCACGACTTTTTCCTCTCATTGCGGTCCCTCCTTAGTAATTAGAATTAGGAGTGGACATCCTTGGAAACTTGGCTCTCCCTCGCCATTTTTCGTCATCAAATCCTTTAATGATCAGCATTAGAGAGGCCAAACTGTGGGGCGAAGAATAGCAAATTTAACGATAAATTAAAATCTTATCATTTTGACCAACATAGCAACTTCGAGCAAAATTCATGATTTTTACTCGCATCTATGTAAGAAATTTCATTTGCTTCACTCGCGAATTTTGCTCATAGGCTCTCGCCAAGAACCTATAATAAGCTGAATTAATATGCAGCACCAATGATTAAATAGACCGAATTCAACCCTGTTTCGACTCGGCCATAAGAGAGCATAATGGGTCCAACTGGCGAGTCTATCCCAGCAAAAATAGACCCTGCCATAAACAATGGAGCCCCAGAAATACCTTGGTCACCATCCCAAACACCACCGTACTCGGCAGATGCGCCGAGATACACAGGGGATTTAAACATTCCGAAATCATTGTCAAACCATCGATAGCGATAGACCAGGCTACCATACAGTTTGTTTTCTCCTATCAAGCTGTTTCTTGGGATACCCGATAGGTTCAAGAAACCACCCAATTCTCTTGGGTTGACAGGTAAAGTCGCATTCTCAGTTTCAATCACCGCATAATCGAACGAGCCAACAAAAGTATTACGCCCAAAGGTATGCGCGTATTTGGTCTCAGCCGTTATCTCATAAGCAGTATCAGAAAAATCAGACGGCGTTTGATTAATATTCTGCTCACCGCTGTCTTTAGAAAGCAAGTACTCTAAGTTGATATACCAACCTTTTGTCGGCAAGCTAAAATCATCCAAAGTGTCTAATTTATAGTTAACAAACACGCCTTGACGGTCAAAATCAAACGCTCCTGAAGATGGCAGAGGAGAAACATAAGACTCCCCTCTCACAAATCGACCACCCACTTTAAATTCTTGCCATAAGGTGGGGGCATAACCTACCGACAGCTCACCTAACCATTTACGATAAGTGACCGGTACAAAATCGGCATTACCCTCTAACGCAGGATCAACACAACCCGTACCGGTTGCATTAGGCGTACAAAGCACATTTCGTCTTTCATTAGAGTACTTAACCCCTGCCAGCAAGAAGAAATCCTGATTGGTGAGAAACGGCGAATACAACTCGGCTTCTATCCGTTTATCCGTACCGAAGTCAGCATTGACTCGTAACTCCGCGCCGCGATCGTTTAGATCGGTAAAGTTGGTACTGATACCAATGGCATAAAAGCTATTAGCATTAAAATCTTCTTCCAAAAAGAAGCGGAAATCCATGTAATTCGGACCCCATGACTTCTCTTTAACATCGACCACCAGCGCGGTGTCTTCACCTTGCTCTTGGTACTCGTAAGTAATGAGTTCAAATCGGTCTAGGGCGTAAAGGTTTTCAATTTTTTCTTCGATGTCATCCGTCTCAAGGACCTGACCGGATTTTAATGACAAATTATTACTCAACAAACTGTCGCTGTAGTGCGTTTGATTGTTGATCACCACCTTATCGACCACCGTTTCATCGCCATAACGAAGGTGTCGGCGAGCATTCTGCTTGTGATCAATATATGTTTGAAAATCCGAGGATGACACCGATAGGTGCTGCAGTTGGTCAGCAATTTGATAAGCAGCTTCATAGCCAAGTTCATACGCTCTGGGCATACTCGAGAAATCTGTAGTGGCTATTTTTCCCACATCTGGGTGCAAGTAAACATCATTGTCACCAAGCGACTGCATTTGTTCTTCAGTACTGCGGCGAACCAAATAATTTGATAACTGCTCACCAACACTCAAGAAGCTACTAAAGTCATCGCGGGTTTTATAATCACTACTTATATCCACAGCAATAATGAGGTCTGCACCCATTTCTTTTGCCAGCTCAACCGGCATATTGTTGGTTACGCCACCATCAACCAACAAAAGATCCCCTAACTCATACGGAGGTAATGCCCCTGGTACCGACATACTCGCCATCATAGCATCGACCAAATAGCCTTGATCGATGACCACTGGCTCTAACTTGAGAATATCAGTGGCCACAGAACGATAGGGAATAGCAAGGTCATCAAAAGATTGGAATTTAGGAAGATTACCGGTTGTTTTGCGCAAAATACGTAGCATATTCTGCCCTTGAACCACGCCTTTCGGTGCCTCGATCGAGCCGAAATGCAAGCCGATATCGGTACGGATTTGGTAACGATCTTCCGCTTCCTTATCTCGAATTCGGCGCTGACTGCGATTAACGCGATCCACGTAGCCATTATTCCAATCGACCGTATGGATAAAACTCTCAATCTCATCAGCACTCATACCCGTAGCGTACAGACCACCGACATAAGCCCCCATACTGGTACCCGTGACGATATCAACTGGGATATTCATTTCTTCGAGCGCTTTCAGCACACCGATATGTGCCGCGCCTTTCGCGCCGCCACCGGCTAACACCAGACCAATTTTTGGCCTGGTATTATCACTTTTTAGTGTGTTTTCTTGAGTCGATTGTTTAGTCGGGAGTGCAGGCTCGCCTTCTTTCGCGCATAACGCTGCACTGCCCCATGTAAACACTGACGCTATCAACCATCCTGTTAGGCGTTTCACATTCATCCCTAAAAGCGCTCTCAATTTAATTACTCTAATATATCAGCATTTTGCATCATAGCTATAGCTAACCACTTATCGCAAGCATATCCATTGTTTCGATAAATCCTCCTTTGCCTTCGCTACTATCTACCGTCTACTTGCTATTTTATTTACCAATACCTTTTACTTTAGTAACAATTACCAATCAAACAGGTTCTTTATCCACTGTTTGGGTTGGTTATCACACGAAGCTTTCAATTTCCCTGATTCATCCCAGACGGGTAATTCGAATGCATTACCGCAATCGAGCTGCAGTGAACCATTGCTGGTTTTGTTAAAACCGATCATCGTGATGTTTTTAGGCCAGGGCAGAATAAGCGGCTCTGGCACTCGAGCGGCTAAGTAATCTGAATAAACGCGGAGTGCTCCGCCTGAGCCTGTCAGTTTGGTCGATTTGTTATCATCCCGACCAACCCATATCGTCGTTACCTCACGACCATCTACGCCCACAAACCAACTATCTCGAGTATCATTACTCGTGCCGGTTTTTCCCGCCAGAGCGGCATGAGGAAACAGGCCGTTTAAGTATCTCCCCGTCCCTTCAAGTACCCCTTTTTTCATCGCATATGTGGTCAGCCACGCCGCCTGTTGCGGCACTTTTTGTGTCGCTTTAGGCAAAGACTGGTACAGCACATCTCCATCGACACTGACCACGGAACGCAGCGCCGACAAATTAGCCTGTCGACCTGAGTTTGAGAGTGTTTGATACATTTGTGCCACTTGATATGGCGTCAATGATATTGCACCTAAAAACATCGATGGCACAGGTCTTATCTCGCTGGCATCTACCCCTAAGCGCACCAAGGTATCCGAGACATTTTTGATGCCTAGTGACATACCTAAACGAACAGTGGGAACGTTCAATGATTTAGCCAACGCTTCATACAGCGGCACATCACCGCGAAATTTTCGGTCATAGTTTCGAGGCTGCCACACATTGCCTTTACTGCCTTTCAAGGTCAGTGGTTCATCATCAAGTGTCGTCGCTAAGTCAAACTTATCTGGCTGCTCTAACGCCGTTAAATACACCGCAGGTTTGACAAGAGAGCCAATCGGCCGACTCGCGTTCAGCGCCCGGTTAAAACCACTGTAGCCCGTACGTTTTCCGCCGACCATAGCGCGAATTTCACCGCTATTACGATCCACGGCAATCGCAGCCGCTTCTAAGCCTTTGCCTGAGGTTTTCTCTAGCTGTGGTAAACGTTTCGCGATCGCCTTCTCAAGTTTGTCCTGAGATACTGGGTCAAGAGAGGTATAAATACGCACCCCACCCTGGGCATTAATTTTATTGCCAAGCTTTTGGTTTAGTTCCCTTTTAAGCTGTTGGAAGTATGCAGGTTGACGACTGGCAATCTGAGGATTTTTTTGTAAGTCGAGCTCGCGACTCGCCGCCATTTCAAACTCACGTCCAGTTAGCAGATTCTGATCCATCATCAAACGCAACACTAGATCCCGACGCTGTTTTGAGCGTTCAGGCTGACGAATAGGGTTGTAATAAGACGGGCCTTTCACCATACCTACGAGCAGAGCGAGTTGATCAATACGCAACTCTTGCAGCGGCTGACCAAAATACAAACGGGCAGCAAGGCCGAAACCATGGATCGCTTCACCTCGGCTTTGTCCAAGATACACTTCATTGAGGTAGGCTTCTAAGATCTGATCCTTGCTATAACGGTAATCCAGTATTAGCGCGATATACACCTCCCGTAGCTTACGCCATAAGGTACGCTCACTGGTCAGGAACAAATTCTTCGCCAACTGCTGTGTCAACGTACTGCCACCTTGCACCGTTCTTCCTGCACGTATATTGGCGAAAAATGCGCGGGCGATAGCCGTTGGTGACACGCCATCATGCTGATAGAAATCTCTATCTTCCGTCGCCAACAATGCATCGATCATGATTTCCGGAAATTGGTCACGACGTAAGAATAAACGCTGCTCATCGGCATTTTTCTCGAGCATCCCTAACATTTTCGGCTCAATCCGCAGAAACCCAAGATTGCCCTTTTTCTCTAATGACTGAATTCGAATCAGTTCATTACCTTCAAAGTACAACATAACGTGGCGATCAGGCTCAGGACCGTCAGCAAATTCGAATGGGCGACGAATCAGCTCAATTTTCGTTGATGATGAGGAGTACTCCCCAGGGTTACGAGGTTGGTTCACCTTACGGTAACCAAGCACATCCAATTCATTACGTAGCTGCTGGATCTCTATCGTATCCCCGGTCGATAAATTGAGTACACGTGCATAAACGACGGTAGGCAAATCAAACAACTGCCCTTCAAAACGCTCTTTCACCACCTGATCGAGGTAAAAACCGACCGCAGCAAGCGCTACCCCGCCAACCAATGCCAACTTCCAACCAATCGAGAACAGTCGTTTTCCAAGCGTTGATCGTCCTTTCTTTTTGGTAGGCCTCCGCTTCTTTGGCGCACTTTTCGCTCTAGGTTTTGCTGCGGCTTTGGTCGTTTTCTTGGTTGTAGGTTTTTTACCGGTCGCCGCCAACTTTTTCACTTCTATCATGAGTTCAACTGTCTTTTAGTTTTGTGCGTTGCCTGATGATTCATTGGATCATCCGGCCATGGGTGTTTGGGATAACGTCCTTTCATCTCTTTTTGAACGTCTTTGTATGCGCCTTGCCAAAATGCGGCGAGGTCTTGCGTAATTTGCAAAGGTCTTTGCGCAGGTGAAAGTAACTCCAATACTATCGCTTGGCGACCATTTGCTATCCGTGGTGAAGCTTTCTCACCAAACATTTCTTGAAGCTTGATGGACAACATTGGCGCGTGTCCTACTTGATAGCGAATTTTTTTCTTGGCACCTGTTGGCACCACTAAATGCGTCGGTAACGCATCATTCAACACATTTGAAGCTTCCCATCCTAAATACGCTTCTAGTGCTGGCATTATATTGAGCGCTTTTAGCCCCTTCATAGAGGAAATACCATGCATGAAAGGCAGCAACCACAATTCTAAATCGGCCAATAGCGCTTGCTGTGACATGTTCGGCCATTGCGCTACATCAAGCCAACCTCGTGCGCACTCCACACGAGTAACGTACTCGTTCGCAGAAGATGTCCAGTTCAGTACCGATAAGCCGTGACGACGAACGTTCGCCAAAAGTGCGCCACTAATATCGGCATCATCTGGGATGGGGATCATTTTTTGCTTCAAGACGATCGCGCCAAGCTGTGTCACCTCGCTGGCAACCAATCCCCCTCGCTTATCATCCCACTCTAGCCGCTGTTTGTTTTCAACTAACTGAGGTGCTAAGTGTTCAATGCTAGGAATATCTACGGCGAGGGCTTTAAAGATCTGACTGCTACCTCGCCCTGTATTCAGCACATCTAAAACAACAAGGTATTCCTCATCTGCAAGCTTGTCATGATCGGCAATTTGCACACCGTGACCGTTAGCTAATAAGAACTGACCAGAGTTTCCTGAACGTTTCGCCGCAATTCTATCTGGGTAGCCTAACGCTGCAAGCACCCCGAGCAACGACTCATCACTCTCATTCAAGATAAACCGATACTTCAGCTTCTGAGCTATCGACTTAGCTCGAAGCGATAGAGCAGCGCTGCGGGTATGCTGCCCTGTTTGCCAGCGGTGTAACGCGTACCTTAAATCGGTGCTTCCTCGCTCTGGCTCTTCAATTAGGCAACATAACGCAATCGCGGTGGTAAGCTCGACAGCACCTAATGGCTGAGCTTGCAGTAGCAAACTGGCGAGGCGAGGCTCAACGCCAAGTGTATGAGCTCGCTGCCCCAACAGCGTCAATTGCGATGACGCATCGAGCAATTGTAGTTGCCTTAATAACGCTTTCGCTTGCTCAACATTCGTCGCTTTCGGTATATCGAGCCACCTTAACGTCGCCACATCTTGGCATCCCCACTTAAGCAGCTCCAACATCAAAGGGGCTAAATCACTACGCAATATTTCCGGCGTACTTTGCTGAGGCTGCTGGTTAAACTGACTTTCACTGTATAGTCGAATGCAAACCCCAGGCTCAAGACGCCCCGCCCGTCCACTGCGTTGAATCGCCGAGGATTGCGCGATACGTCCCTGTGCTAGCTTAGTTACACCGTTTTTTAGATCAAACGTAGCCTGATTCTCTAGACCTGAATCTAATACAATCCGAATTCCCTCGATTGTTAATGACGTCTCAGCAATGTTGGTCGCAAGCACGATTTTTCTCTGACCTGAGGCTGCCGGTTGAATCGCCCTTTGCTGGGCTTTAAAGTCTAACTGGCCATAAAGCGGACAAATGTCATAGCCACTTTGTAATTGCGTCAAGCTTTGTAATTGCATCAAACTTTGTGATTCCGATACGCTTTGTGATTGCATTAACAACGCCTCAGTACGCTTAATCGCCCCCACGCCCGGTAAAAAAGCCAGTAGCGACCCTGAGTGATGAGACATCGCTGATAGTATTTGCTGACACATCGCTTGAGGTAAATTTTCATTTACCCCCATAGGACGATACATCACCTCGACGGGGAAAGAGCGCCCTTTGGATTCAATATAACGCGCTTGAGGCAGCACGCGTTTCAAATCATGACTCTCTAGTGTTGCCGACATTACAATAAGCTTAAGGTCATCTCTTAGCGCTTCTTGTACCTCTAGGGTAAAAGCCAGCGCTGTATCAGCATGCAAACTTCTTTCATGAAATTCATCAAATATGATCGCGCCAATCCCGTTGAGTTCAGGATCATCTTGTAACATCCGAGTCAGTACGCCTTCAGTGACGATTTCAAGCCGAGTATGTGAACTGACTTTAGTTTCACCACGCACCCGATAACCCACAGACTCCCCAACAGGCTCTGACAATTGTTGCGCTAAATACATAGCAATATTTCTGGCGGCGATACGACGCGGTTCTAGCATGATGATTTTACCATCGACCCGACGATGGCGAAGAAGTTGCAACGGAAAGTACGTTGATTTCCCCGCCCCGGTCGGCGCTTTTAAAATCACTTGGTTTGAGTTTTCAATTGCCTCAAATAACTCAGATAATACGTCTTTAATAGGGAGTTGTGACAACGGAAAAGCCTTGTGCTGTAATGTGAGCTCTCATTCTAATAAAAAATGGCCATGAAATGCACTTCGATCCACCTTTAGAATCAGGAAAGCTCATTAAACGATATAAACGCTTCCTTGCCGATATCACAACGGCATCCGGAGAAGCGATCACCATTCACTGCGCGAATACCGGTGCAATGACTGGCTGCGCGGTTCCTGAATCAACCGTTTGGTACTCCACCTCAGATAATCCGAAAAGAAAGTACCCAAATAGTTGGGAGTTAACCCAAACTGATCGTGGTGACATGATTTGCGTGAATACCGCTCGAGCCAACACTCTTGCCGTAGAAGCCATCAACAATAATGTGATTGAAGAGCTAAAAGGTTATCAGACGCTGCGCACCGAAGTGAAATATGGTCAAGAAAACAGCAGAATCGATATTTTGTTGCAAGATAGTGAGCGCGTCGATTGCTACATTGAAGTAAAGAGTGTCACACTACTAGAAGAATCAGGGCAAGGGTATTTTCCAGACGCTCAAACGACAAGAGGTCAAAAACACCTCAGAGAGCTCACGGAAATGGCTCAATCTGGAAGCAGAGCCGTATTATTATTCGCTATTTTGCATTCAGGCATTGAAAAAGTCTCTGCCGCACACCATATAGATGCGAAATATTCACAATTACTTGAGCAAGCAAGGAAAGCTGGGGTTGAAGTACTTTGTTATAAAGCATCATTTTCAGAAAATGAGATGACGCTCTTATCTCGGGTCAATTACGAACAAAAGTGATGACACGTTCACAATGATAAGAACTTTAACAAACATCGTTTGCCACAAGCATTTCTTTTTGCTATAGATACCCGCCTTAAAATTAACTGTTCACACAGTTGACTAGGTTTAAGTAGGAGATGCTGTATGCCAGAATCAAAGAAAAAAGCGCTAGGCATCCTAGCCATTGCAGGGGTTGATCCTTACCAGGAAAAAGCCGGTGAAGAGTACATGTCACCAGCTCAAATGGATCATTTTAGAAAAATCTTGGGCGCTTGGCGCAACCAACTTAGGGAAGAAGTTGATCGTACTGTGCACCATATGCAAGACGAAGCGGCTAATTTCCCTGATCCGGTTGACCGAGCTTCTCAAGAAGAAGAGTTCAGCTTAGAGTTACGTAACCGTGACCGTGAACGTCGTTTAATTAAGAAAATCGAGAAAACGCTTAACAAGATAGAAGAAGACGACTTTGGCTTCTGTGAATCTTGTGGTGTTGAAATCGGTATTCGCCGCTTAGAAGCCCGTCCTACTGCCGATTTATGTATCGACTGTAAGACACTTGCAGAAATCAAAGAACGACAGATGCAAGGCTAATATAGCGATAAGAAGGGAGCAAACGCTCCCTTTTTTGATCATTCATGATGATCATATCAATGCAGCAATAACGCTCTACACTGTCTTTTAAAGAAAACTCTGTCTTTATAATAAACTATGTATATAGGTCGGTTATGTATATAGGTCGATTTGCGCCTTCTCCGTCGGGTCCCTTACACTTTGGCTCCCTTGTTGCCGCACTAGGCAGTTACTTTCAAGCGAAAGCCCAGTCAGGCCAATGGCTCGTTCGTATTGAGGATATTGACCCTCCACGTGAAATTGCTGGTGCTTCATCTCTCATTTTAAAAACGTTAGACGCGTACCAGTTAGGTTGGGATGGCGACGTGCTCTACCAAAGCTCACGCCTTGCCGCCTACCAGCAGCAAGTGGATGAATGGCTGTTATCAGATGATGCCTATCTGTGTGAGTGTACTCGTCGACAAATCAAAGAGACCGACGGCTTCTATCAAGGTACATGTCGCCATAAAGGCTTAATCGCAACCGGCAACCAAGCCGTTCGATTAAAGGTGAGACATCCAATAAGTGTGTTTAACGATCAACGCTATGGCTCGCTCGCTATCCCAGCAGGTCTAGTCCACGAAGACTTTATCATTAAACGTAGAGATGGGCTTTTTGCCTATAACTTAGCTGTTGTACTTGATGATATCTATCAAGGGGTAACCGAAGTAGTCAGAGGCGCTGATTTAATTGAACCTACCGGGCGACAAATTAGTCTCTATAAAACACTCGGTGCGACGCCGGTGAGTTACCTACATTTACCTCTTGCTATTGATGATAGCGGCAATAAACTGTCCAAACAGAACCACGCTGCGGGGATAGATTTAACAAACCCTACACCTACTTTAATGAATGCGATGCGTTTTCTTGGTTTCTCTTTAGATGACCATATGACAGACGCTACACCAGAAGAACTCCTCATGTGGGGAGTGAAAAATTGGCACTTGCAACAGCTATCCGATGCGCTCAAGATTAAACCGCCATTCTCAAATGATGCACTCTAGGCTATCATAAGCGGCAAAATTCAAGCGACAGGAACGAAACGTGGCGGATGAGCCGTCATTTTTTCTCACCTAAACTGCGTTAAGATTATGAATAAAATTGAAAATTCCGAAAATGTTCACGAGGTTTATGGTGACATTTCACTGCATGTCTATTCTCGCGAAGAACACACTGTCTCGCGTCAGAAAATCAGTGATAATGCGCTAAAAGTCCTCTATCGTCTGCACAATGCTGGCTATGAAGCCTATCTTGTGGGCGGTGGCGTACGTGATCTCTTGCTTGGCGAACAACCAAAAGACTTTGACATCGCCACCAATGCGACGCCAGAGCAGATTAAAACCTTATTCCGTAACTGCCGTTTAATCGGCCGCCGCTTCAGACTCGCCCACATCATGTTTGGCCGAGATATCATTGAAGTCGCGACGTTCCGTGGCCACCATCAAGAACAAGAGAAGAACGTTTCTCAACAAAGTAAAGATGGCATGCTATTGCGAGACAATGTTTACGGCAGTATTGACGAAGATGCGGAGCGCCGTGATTTCTCGATCAACGCGATGTATTACAACATTGGCGACTATGCGATTCACGATTACGCCGGTGGCATTGAAGATCTTGAAGATCGCATCATTCGCCTTATTGGCGAACCTGAAGTGCGTTACCGTGAAGATCCGGTACGTATGCTTCGTGCAACCCGCTTTGCCGCGAAACTCGATTTTGATATCGAAGAAGATACGGCCGCGCCAATTGAAGAATTAGCACCACTACTACGTGATATTCCGTCGGCTCGACTTTATGAAGAGTCGCTCAAGCTACTGCAAGCTGGCTGTGGTCTAGAAACGTATCATTTGATGCGCGAATACAACCTATTCCAACAACTATTCCCGATCATTGCCCCGCACTTAACATCGGACTATGCATCGAACACTGAACAAATGTTAGACCTCGTACTCGATGCCACCGATCAGCGCATCGAAGAAGGCAAACGAGTCAATCCAGCATTCATGTTTGCAGCCATGCTTTGGTATCCGATGATGGAACATGCCGTCAAACTTATGGCGAGCCAAAACCTATCTGACTACGATGCAGTAATGGAAGCCAGTAACATCATTTTGGACGAGCAGGTTAAATCGACGGCGATTCCAAGACGCCACACCGCGACGATTCGTGAAATATGGCAATTACAGCTTCGTCTTCCACGCCGCACAGGTAAACGTGCATACCGTCTAATGGAATTGAATAAGTTCCGCGCCGGTTACGATTTCCTAGAAATGCGTGGCGAGATAGAAGGTGGTGAAGTGGCTGAATTAGCCAGTTGGTGGAATACCTTCCAAACCGCCGGCCGCAATATGCGCCAAGCGATGGTGAATGATTTAGGCGGAGCGTCAACCAAGTCGGGTAACCGACGTCGTCGCAGCCCTAAGAGCAAAAAGCCGAAGAGCAGCCAATGATCACTTGTTATATTGCGATCGGCAGTAATCTGTCCGATCCCGTAGCACAAGCTTTGGACGCGATGGAAGCCCTAAAGTCACTGCCTAAGAGTACGGTTATTCATTGCTCGTCACTCTACAGCAGCACACCGATGGGGCCGGCAAATCAGCCTGATTACATTAATGCTGTTGTGAAAATACAAACCGAGTTAACGCCACTTGAACTACTTGATTGCACCCAAGCAATTGAGTTAGAGCAAGGACGGGTGCGTAAAGATGAACGATGGGGACCGAGAACACTCGATCTTGATCTTATTCTTTATGGCAATGAGGTGATCGATTCAGAGCGCTTAACCGTTCCTCACTATGGAATGAAAGAGAGAGAGTTTGTGCTCTATCCGCTTGCTGAAATCACACCTAATTTACAACTCCCTGATGGGACTGAGCTCACGAGCTTGCTTAAGCAAGTCGATCGTAATGGGCTGAGCGTTTGGCAAGCATAGCCAACGCCCAAGTAAGGATAAAAAATGAAAAAAATCACCATCAACGACCTAATCAAGTGGAAGCAGGAAGGTCGTAAATTTGCTACATCAACCGCATACGATGCTAGCTTTTCTGGGCTATTTGAAAGCCAAAACATGCCCGTATTACTCGTAGGCGATTCACTGGGCATGGTTTTGCAAGGCAAAACCGACACGTTACCCGTGACAGTTGAAGATATTGCTTACCATACTCGTAGCGTTCGCGCTGGCAGCCCGAATTGTCTACTGATGGCCGATATGCCATTTATGAGTTATGCCACACCAGAGCAAGCCTGCCAGAACGCCGCTCAATTAATGCGAGCCGGCGCCAACATGGTGAAACTCGAAGGTGGTGAATGGTTAATCGACACGGTTAAAATGTTAACTGAGCGAGCGGTACCTGTCTGCGCACACTTAGGTCTCACACCGCAAAGTGTCAATATTTTTGGTGGTTACAAAGTCCAAGGTCGCGATCAAAAGAATGCAGATCAAATGGTACGTGATGCATTAGCGTTGCAAGAAGCGGGCGCACAAATCGTCTTATTAGAATGTGTTCCACAAGAACTGGCTAAGCGCATTACGGAAGTGCTCGACGTTCCAGTTATTGGGATCGGCGCAGGTAATGTTACCGATGGGCAAATTCTTGTGATGCACGATATGTTCGGTATTTCTGCTAACTACATGCCAAAGTTCTCTAAAGACTTCTTAGCTGAAACCGGCGACATGCGTCTTGCCATTGCCAAATATATTGCCGACGTGGAAAGTGCCACTTTCCCAGATGACGCACACACGATTGCCTAGGGGGAATCATGCATACTTTTGCTGATATCGCAGAGTTAAGAGAACAAATCGCACTATTTAAGCGTGAGCAACGTCGAATTGCGTTTGTTCCAACCATGGGTAACCTTCACGAAGGTCACTTGACGCTGGTTCGCAAAGCGCGTGAGCAAGCCGATATCGTGGTGGCAAGTATTTTTGTCAATCCGATGCAGTTTGAGCGCGCGGATGATCTCAACAATTACCCTCGAACTCTAGAAGAGGACCTGAGTAAACTGAGCGCTGAAGGCGTGGACATAGTATTCACGCCTACGCCTGAAATCATGTACCCACAAGGTTTAGATAAGCAGACGTTTGTCGAAGTCCCGGGTATCTCTCAAATGCTAGAAGGCGCATCTCGTCCAGGTCACTTCCGTGGTGTTTCCACCATCGTAGCCAAGCTATTCAACATCGTTCAACCAGATGTGGCCTGCTTCGGTGAGAAAGATTATCAGCAACTTGCTCTTATTCGCCAAATGGTCACTGACCTTGCGATGAATATTGACATTATTGGTGTGCCTACTGTACGAGAGATGGATGGGCTTGCCATGAGTTCTCGCAACGGCTATTTAACGATGGACGAGCGCCAACGTGCACCTGTGCTTGCTAAAACGATGCGCTGGATCAGTAGCGCAATACGTGGCGGAAGAGATGATTACGCTTCAATAGTTGAAGATGCTAACGATCAATTACGCGCTGCTGATTTGCAACCTGATGAGATTTTCATCCGCGATGCACAAAGCCTGCAAGTCATTAGCGAAGACTCTACTCAAGCGGTGATTTTGATGTCCGCTTACCTGGGTCAAGCAAGATTGATCGATAACCAGGTGCTGGACTTAGCTCAAAGCAGTAATGAATCCGATGCTGAACCTAGTGCTTAGTGCTTAGTGCTACTAGCTTCTAGCTTCTAGCTTCTAAGTGAAAATAAAAAAACGCTCACGGAATGTGAGCGTTTTTTATTGATGCATCGAACGACTGACTCGCTCTTACTACCATAGCTAAACTTTGAATGACTTAATCTTACCGTCTAACTCCGCAGCGTTACTCTCCATCATTTCTGATGTTTCAAGCAGCTCCGTCACCACCACCACCGATGCTTCAACCAATTCTCTTACGTTAGTAAGGTTTTGACTCATCTCTTCTGCGACACTACTTTGCTGCCCTGCTGCGGTTGCAATTTGGAAGTTCATATCATTAATCTGATTCACTTGATCCACAATGCCATCGAGCTCGCTGCCTGCATTCGTCACCAATTCCACGCCATCGGCGGCTTCAACGACACTTTTCTCCATTAATTCAACCGCAGAGTTTGCACTCGACTGCAGGTGAGAAATCATATCTTGAATCTCGACCGTCGCTTGCTGAGTGCGCTGTGCTAAGTTACGGACTTCATCAGCAACGACAGCAAAGCCACGTCCAGCCTCACCGGCACGTGCCGCTTCAATCGCTGCATTCAACGCTAACAAGTTAGTTTGCTCTGAGATGCCTTGAATCGTACCTACGACACTACCAATAGATTCAACACGTTCTTCTACTTGATTAACCGCTGCTGCAGAAGCTGAGATATCGTTCGATAGCTCACTCATTTTGGTTACTGTCCCTTGTACAAAGCGCTGACCCGTTATCGCTTGTCCTGACGCCTGCTCAGTTAGCTGCGATGCATTCTGTGCATGATCTGCAACCGTTTGTACTGTTGACGTCATCTCACTCATTGCTGTCGCCAATTGATCAATTTCCTGAAACTCTTCTTGCGACGATTCTTTTGTTTCAGACATACTCAAGGTCATCACTTCGGTTAATGATGATAACTCCTGAGAAGTCATGACTTGTGTTTTGATCACATCTTGTAACTGTACTCGGGTGCGTTCTAGCTCTCTAGCCACATCACCATATTCATCCTTACAGTCCATATTAATTGGCACAGTCAGATCTTTGTCCGCCATACGCTTGATTGCAAGGTTCAAGTATTGAGTCTGTTTTAACATTATTTTTGCAGCGAAGAGTAATAACGTGACAAAAACGATAATCATAGCGATTGTTTGCCAAACCACCTGAACTAAGTAAGCTTCATAGTGCTCTTGCGCTACCGCCACATTCTGTGTCGCCGCAAGAAGAGAATCGTAAAACGTACTTGCATCCCAAAGTTGCTTTCCGATTAGAAGTAATGTGCTAAATACCATTAGCATCAACATCTTCGGTACGAGTCGAACATCGGTGATGAGTCGCTCCCAAGGCTTAAATGCCAGTGTTGTCATTATTCGTTCTCCATTATTTATTATATAGTTAGAGTATCCCTCTAACATTGACGCCAACATGACTCAATCACAAACGTGTTTCTCTTCGAGCCAAGTCATGCACGCAATAAAACTATTTAATTCGAGCTTCGTATGAAAGATGATGATATCAAAACTGAAACTAAGCCATTGAGTCTATTGTCCCTTTTCTTGTCATTTATGGCATTAATTGTGATATCCATCCTTCTTTTTGCACCGGTGAGTGCAAGCGGTCGTACTGTTCTTATCGGCCTCGACTTTATAATCTGTAGTCTATTTCTCTTGCAACTGACTGTGGATCTGATCCGCTCCACAGATCGAGTGCAATTTATGAAAACGCACTGGATAGACTTTGTCGCCAGCATCCCGCTTATCGAACCGCTGCGTTTTGCCCGAATATTCCATATCTTTCGCGTGATATTAGTCATCCGTTCTGGGGAAGCGATTCTTCAACAGCTTGCACGCAACCGACATGAAACCACTCTCGTGTCGATTTTGCTCGTGCTGCTTTTATTGATTACGGCAGGCGCAGGGATGATGCTCCTGGCGGAAAGCTCAGATCCTCGCGCCAATATTACTCATATCGGAGATGCCGTTTGGTGGGCGTTTGTTACGGTCTCGACCGTTGGCTATGGTGACCATTATCCCGTAACGGCTCTTGGAAAGGTGCTCGCCGCTGGGATTATTGTTTGTGGTGTCGGTCTGTTTGGTATGACATCAGGATTAATTACGTCTTTGCTTTCTTCTCCACGTTCTTCTGAAGAACGTCGCTCAAAACATATTGAAATCCAATTGCAGAAAATACTCAATCAGCAAGAAATCATGATGCACCGCATCGATCGGATTGAGAATAAATTGGAACATCGTGATAAATAAAAAGAGAGGCTGATTAGCGCCTCTCTTTCTTATCAGTGGGAGTCTGTTCGTTGCTTATGGCTGCCAGTAAGGTTCAACTTCCATACTGATTTGTCTGGTTTGCTCCATCGCATGCAAGATTGAGCTTTCCTGGCGGCTAAGCCATCGTCCAAGCTGTTCTTTTTCATCGCCTTCCAGACGCTCAATTAGCGCCTCTAAGAGCTCTAACATCAGTAGGTCATCAATGCCTTGTAGTAAGTCTGCCCACGGCAGCCTAAAGCTGTTACGCTCTTCTACGTCGAATAGAATAGCAAAGCCAACACCTGAGTACAGGTTACGCATTAATCGATACTGCTGTTCAAGGTAATCCTGGCGCGTCAGCAGTTTTTCTACAGGAAAGGCTTCAATTAACTCAGCCCAAGTTCGCGAAAGCTGATTCACCGCAAAAGGTTTTATTGGTTGTTGCATTTTCTCGCGAGCTTTTTCATCTAAGAACGGCTGCCAGCCCCTTGATAAGATCCAGCGGCTAAGATCAAGTAGTAGCCCTGCATAACGAGCCGAATGTATCAGTTTCAAGGTTTCTTCTCGATCGGGAAGCCCTGCTTGAATGCCTTTGAGTTCTGACACTAAGAATTTACGCGCATCAAGCTTTCTTAGTACATGCCCTTTATCTTCCAATAGCCCTTCTAGATGGTCATACCGTTTAAGCCAGGTTAACTCTTCTTCAAGCCACTTCAGCTCTTGACGCACAATCGCACTCGCACGGCGTGGAACAATGCCGCCATAGACGGTCAGAATTTGACGAATCAGGCTGATCGAATGGCTAATCTCATGCAGCGCTTCTATCGACTCGTGCTCAGTATAAATTTGTTCGTGATAATGCCAATGCTCTAACGCGTGCTCTAAAGAGTTAATAAAGCAGGCTTCAACCGTATCTGATTCAACAGTATCCACTAGCGCCAAAGGTTTAACTTTGTCACCTTCGTAGCCTTGTGCTAAACGATAGCCACGAGCCGCTTTACTAAGATTACCAAGCCGAATACCACCAGACTCACAAAATGAGCGAGCAAGCGTAAACAACGCGTCTGTTTGCCCCGATTTAAGTTCTAGTTCCACTTCGCAAATTGGATAACTACGCTCACCAGAAGATACCAGCCCCTGATCAAATGCCACTTCGACTTGACTACCATCAGGCATCCCAATAAGCCATTGCTCACGAGTAAAGTCTGTTGAAAAAATAGCCATAAGCTCTGACTGCAGTGTTTCTACATTTTTTCCTGCCGGGTAAATATCGATAGGGTGCAGAGTCAGATCGGGGTCATTCGAAGTGTGTTCGGCGTTAAATTCCGGACGTTGATGCAGCCCTGCGACAACTCGACCTGCTGTCTTCACCGTCTGTACAAAGACATCATCAAATCGGCGAATTCGTAGACCAATATCATGTTGGCGCAGCCAGTTGTCTGGAGTATCGAAGTAAGTGTTTCCTAACTCACGACAACTGTGCTGAAGTACTTTTGTTTCTGAGATTTTATTTCGTAAAGTTTCTGAAAAATCAGGTGAAACAAAAAACTTCAGTTCTATCTCGGTTTCCATAGTTATACCTTTCAAGGACACTGACAACAGGATATGGTCAATTCCCAAAATCGGCAAGTGACAAATATCACTCAATTCATGATCTAAAACAGTTTAAATCAGACTTTTAATGGGTTAACATGCGCGCCTTTATAGCCATCGCTCAACATTTCACCATGATATGGTGTATGTTTATTTCAGGTTATATTTTTTAGGTTAGACAACCATGCCAGTGAATACAATTATGGGGTTATTTGCAAAGTCCCCTATTAAACCTTTGCAACGCCACGTTGTGTGCGTAACAGAATGCTGCTCACATCTTGTCAATTTCTTTGAAACCAGTTTTCAAGGTGATTGGGAGAAAGCAGCCGAGATCCGTGCGCAGATTTCTCACCTAGAGAAAGAAGCGGATGTATTGAAACGTGAGATTCGCTTAAAGCTTCCTCGCGGATTGTTCTTGCCCGTAGACCGTAGCGATATGCTTGAGCTACTGACACAGCAAGACAAACTTGCCAACCTAGCAAAAGACATTGCAGGCCGTGTATACGGTCGACAACTTGTCATCCCTACCCCGATGCAAGATAACTTCATCGCCTATGTAAAACGTTGTCTCGATGCAGCGAATCAAGCTCAAAAAGTAATTAATGAGTTGGATGAGCTACTAGAAACAGGGTTTAAAGGTCGTGAGGTAACACTTGTAGCCGAAATGATTCATCAGCTCGATATCATCGAAGATGATACCGACGCGATGCAGATTCAACTTCGCCAACAACTCATGGCGATTGAGCATGATCACAACCCAATTGATATCATGTTCCTTTATAAGATTCTAGAATGGATCGGTGGCATTGCAGATCAAGCTCAGCGCGTTGGTGCTCGTCTTGAACTCATGCTTTCGCGGTCTTAAATCATACGTTAACTAAGTAACAAAGAGCGAAATTGATATTAGGCGCTGTCTACAATGCTTAAGTATTGCCTGCGTCTTAAAACTGCTCCGCTTGTTATGAAACAAAACTAGGTATTACAATGGATATTCTTGCAAACCACGGCACTATCCTAATTATTGTTGCGGCATTATTCGGTTTCCTAATGGCTATCGGTATTGGTGCAAATGATGTTGCCAATGCAATGGGTACTTCTGTTGGCTCTAAAGCTTTAACAGTTAAGCAAGCAATCATCATTGCGATGATCTTCGAATTTGCCGGTGCGTATCTTGCGGGCGGTGAAGTAACCGATACTATCCGCAAAGGCGTTATTGATACTTCCCTATTTGTCCATCAACCTGACGTTTTAGTCTATGGCATGATGTCTGCACTACTTGCTGCAGGTACGTGGCTATTGCTTGCGTCATATATGGGTTGGCCGGTCTCGACAACGCACTCTATTATCGGTGCAATCATTGGTTTCGCTTGTATTTCTGTCGGTACAGAAGCAGTGGACTGGGGCTCAGTAAAAGGTATCGTGGGTAGCTGGGTGGTGACGCCTGTCATTTCCGGTTTCTTTGCCTACCTGATTTTTGTTAGTGCACAACGATTAATTTTTGATACAGAAAAACCACTTTTGAATGCTAAGCGCTTCGTGCCGGTTTATATGTTCATTACAACTATGGTGATTGCACTAGTAACCATTAAAAAAGGCTTGAAACACGTTGGTTTACACCTTTCTAATGGTGAAGCATGGTTCTGGGCTGCGATCGTTTCGTCTGCAGTAATGGTAGCTGGCTACCTATATATCTATCGCAAGTTTGCTAACCGTGAAGAAGATCATGGCTTTAGTGGTGTGGAAGGTATCTTCAGCGTGCTAATGGTGATTACCGCTTGTGCGATGGCATTTGCACACGGCTCTAACGACGTAGCGAATGCGATTGGTCCTCTTTCTGCTGTTGTCTCTACGGTTGAGCATATGGGCGAAATTACCACAAAGAGCTCTATCGCATGGTGGATTCTTCCACTCGGTGGTTTTGGTATTGTGGTTGGTCTTGCGACTATGGGTCATAAAGTCATGGCTACCGTGGGTACAGGTATTACAGAATTAACGCCAAGCCGAGGCTTTGCGGCGCAGTTAGCAACCGCTTGTACTGTGGTTCTAGCGTCGGGCACAGGCTTGCCAATCTCAACCACACAAACATTGGTTGGTGCGGTATTAGGTGTTGGTTTTGCCCGAGGTATCGGCGCCCTTAACCTAGGTGTTGTTCGCAACATCGTCGCATCTTGGATT
Organism: Vibrio methylphosphonaticus; assembly: GCF_023634655.1. GTDB lineage: Bacteria > Pseudomonadota > Gammaproteobacteria > Enterobacterales > Vibrionaceae > Vibrio > Vibrio methylphosphonaticus. The sequence continues at coordinate 383,944 of NZ_JAMKMS010000001.1, forward strand.
GTTACGCTGCCTGCTGGTGCATTACTTGCTGTTGTGTTCTTCTACGCAATTCAAGCATCATTTGCTGGTTAACGCGCACAAGCTATAAAGTCAGGGAGATGTGAACCTCACGTCATATTTGACTCAAATGCAAATAAAGGGAGGCTTAGCCTCCCTTCTTAGTTGCACCACGTACAGAAAATTCATACTATTTGCCCATTCTTAAAAGTTTACAATTTGAGTGTGTCTGCGTAAGACAATGGTCGACGCACACTATCATTAATCCCCATTGAAAGACTGAAGGGACTTATCGTGAAAAAACTGATCAGCATGATCTTGGTATCAATGTTTGTAGTACCTGCCGCATTCGCTCAGGAACGCTATATTGCCGACAAACTATTTACTTACATCCACTCTGGACCGAGTAACGAATATCGCATTGTTGGCAGCATCAATGCTGGTGACAAAGTGAAGCTACTGTCAACAAATCGCAGCTCAGGCTTTTCTCAGGTGCTAGACGCACGAGGACGTAAAGGCTGGGTAGAAACGAAGTTTGTTACTACGCAAGAAAGCATGGCGGTACGTTTACCTCGTCTTGAAAAAGAGCTAACAGAAGTAAAAAGTCAACTTGCCAATGCCCGTGAAACCGCAGATAGCGAACAAGAGGGCTTAGCCAGTTCTTTGGATGCGCGTAACAAGCAGATCGCAGAGCTAGAACAAAGTTACTCAGACATTAATCACCAATTAACCACGTCTCAAACAGAGATTCGTGAGTTAAGAGCCAAGCTCGATACACAAAAAGAAGACCTACTACTTAAGTACTTCATGTACGGCGGTGGTGTGGCAGGTATCGGATTGCTATTAGGCTTAATTCTGCCGCATATCATTCCACGCCGTCGCAAGAGTCCAAACGGCTGGAAATAGTATTCTAAGAATAAAAAAACCGCCTTTCGGCGGTTTTTTTTATTTCTCTATTCGTCATTTAGTCATCATTGAAGTTGAATAGCGACTCCATGTTGAGACCTTGCTTGATCAAAATATCTCTCAGACGACGTAACCCTTCCACCTGAATCTGTCGAACACGTTCACGTGTTAGACATATCTCTCGACCCACTTCTTCTAACGTTGACGGTTCATAACCTAGCAAACCAAAACGTCGTGCTAACACTTCTTTTTGTTTTGGGTTGAGTTCATCAAGCCAGTGGATAAGCGACGCTTTAATGTCATCGTCTTGTGTCGATACTTCAGGATCTGAATGCATAGAGTCTGGAATAATATCTAATAGCGCCTTCTCGCCGTCACCACCTATAGGGGTATCCACTGAGCTAATACGCTCGTTGAGGCGAAGCATTTTAGACACATCACTCACCGGCTTATCAAGTTGATGAGCGATTTCTTCTGCAGTGGGTTCATGATCAAGCTTTTGAGACAATTCACGTGCGGTTCGCAAATAGATGTTCAGCTCTTTCACCACATGGATGGGCAGACGAATTGTACGCGTTTGATTCATTAACGCACGTTCTATCGTTTGTCGAATCCACCATGTCGCATAAGTTGAAAAACGGAAGCCACGTTCAGGATCAAACTTTTCTACCGCACGAATAAGCCCTAAGTTTCCCTCTTCGATAAGATCGAGTAGAGCGAGTCCGCGGTTGCTATAGCGACGGGAAATTTTAACAACAAGTCGAAGGTTACTTTCAATCATGCGTTTTCGAGCCGCTTCATCACCTTTCAGCGCACGTCTCGCATAGAGAACTTCTTCTTCGGCAGTTAAGAGTGGAGAGAAACCGATTTCGCCTAAATACAATTGCGTTGCATCCAAGCTTTTAGCTGAGGCGTCGAACTGTTCTTTGTCTTCCTTTTTAGTCTTTGCTTCGCTTTTCGTTCGTGTGTTACCCACCACTTCTAATTCATTTTCAACATTGAAATCTTCGTTTTTGGTTACTGCATTGCTGATACCCATAGCGCCTCCCCCTGGCGAGTTAGCAAAACATGACTACTTAACTATGTCGCTAACCTATCCTGATCATGTCAATTAATATGCAATTAGCATTGGAACATTATTACGGTAAATAGCGCTTTGGATTCACTGATTTACCTTGGTAACGTATTTCAAAGTGTAATCTGACACTGTTAGAGCCTGAACTGCCCATCGTTGCAATTTTTTGACCAGATTTAACGCTCTGTCCTTCCGATACCAGTAACCGATCGTTATGAGCATAAGCACTGAGGTAACTATCATTATGTTTGACGATAACTAGGTTACCGTACCCTCTAAGTGCGTTGCCCGAATACACCACGGTTCCTCCTGCAGTGGCAACAATTGCTTGTCCTCGTTGACCAGCAATGTCGATACCTTTATTTCCTTGGTCCCCTACAGAGAAGTTCTTTATCACTCGACCTTTTGTCGGCCAAACCCAACTTGATACTTTGGCGCTAGTAGCTGGTGTTGTTGTCTTAGGTTTACTTGCTACCGTTTTTTGCTTTGCCGTATTGGGTTTTGTGTTATTAACATTTTGTTTACCTTTAGGATCACCATACTCTTTTGCTTTAGATTGTTCAACCTTCTTGTTGGCTGTTTTTTGGGCACTCTTACTTGTTGAACTCGCCGGCTTTTTCGCTGCGGGTTTAGGTTTTGGGGATGCAGTGGAGGCCGCGGCTGTTGTGGCGGCGGCTTCGCCGGCACCTGAACCAGCATAAGAAGGTGGTGAGTATGCACTCCGCCATAAATTAAGGCGGTCACCGGGATGAATGGTGTAAGGAGCCTGCAAATTATTTAACCTAATCAGCTCCTTAACATCTTTATTGGTCACATAAGAGATAAAGTACAAGGTGTCCCCTTTTTGTACCTCGTAGAAGCTACCTCGATAGCTTCCTCTTGAGACACTTTCGTACTTTCCTCCTAAATCTGAGACAGGCGCACGTGAGTAGCCCGTGCACCCTGCAAGCACACTCGTTAGGGATAATACCCAGATTGCTCGTCTCAACATCGTTCGCATTTACGCAAGCTCACCCGCAATCAAAGGAACAAACCTCACCAATTCAATCATTTCCGTTATAAAGTCATCTCCGTTACGGGTGATTTTTAGTAGCTGTTGATCATTCTCCCCAACAGGGATCACCAGTCGCCCCCCTTCTGTCAGCTGTAACAATAGGGCATCTGGCACTGACGCGGCCGCCGCAGTCACGATTATCGCATCGAACGGTCCTTTCGCTTGCCACCCTTGCCAACCATCACCGTGTTTGGTCGAGACATTATAAATATCTAAGCGCTTTAGGCGCCTTTTCGCCTCCCATTGCAGTGCTTTAATACGCTCAACGGAACAAACATGCTCGACCAATTGTGCCAAGACTGCGGTCTGATACCCTGAGCCTGTACCAATTTCGAGCACTTTCGTCTCTCTCGTTAGGCTCAATAGCTCTGTCATTTTTGCAACAATATATGGTTGGGAGATCGTCTGCCCACTGCCGATTGGCAGTGCGTTATTATCGTATGCTTGATGAATCATCGCCTGGGATACAAACTGTTCGCGTGGCACTTGAAGAATCGCGTGCAATACGCGTTCATCTTCAATACCGTGTCCCTGTAAGAATTCAACTAATCTCGCTGCTTGCGGATTCATTGATTAATCTCTCCCTGCTATCCATTTTTTCATCGCACAAATCGAATCATGAGCGGTTAAGTCAACCTGCAAAGGGGTCACCGATATCTTGCCATGTTCGATGGCGAAAAAGTCCGTCCCTTCCCCAGCATCTTGCTCTTTGCCGGGAGGACCAAGCCAATAGATGTCATGACCTCTTGGGTCTTTTTGCTTAATCATACTCTCAGCATGATGTCTGGCACCTAACCGGGTCACTTGCATCTCATCCAATTCAATCAAAGACCTATCTGGGATATTGATGTTGAGTAGGCGATTCGTTGGAACGGATTGAGCTAAATGACGCTCAACCATTTGCTTTGCTATGCGTGCGGCCGCCGCAAAGTTATCGCGACCCACGAGACTAAATGCCATCGACTGAACACCAAGGAAGTGCCCTTCCATTGCCGCCGCAACCGTTCCCGAATAAAGTACATCATCACCGAGATTCGCGCCGTGATTAATACCGGACAATACCAAGTCTGGCATTTCATCGCACATCAATTCATTCAGGGCAAAATGCACACAATCTGTCGGCGTACCCTGAACAGAAAACACGTTTTTTTCAATCTCATTAACTCGCAACGGTTGCTCCAACGTTAAAGAGTTGGAGGCACCAGAACGATTTCGATCAGGGGCGACAATCACTACGTTGGCAATATCTTGAAGCGCTTTTGCCAACGTGCGTATCCCTTCAGCATGAACGCCATCATCATTGCTGATCAGTATTTTTGGTTTGCTTGCTTTAGTTTTATTCATTTAAATCAAAATTGTCTTTCTACTTCTTCTAACACTGCGATCTCTCGCAGGATTGAGGTTGCAAAACTGCCTGACTCTAAGAAAAATCGCAGTTGCAAAGCATCGCCATCAACGCTGATGTCTAGCTGCTGAGGCACTAAGCTAACATCACGACGATCGTGGCGCATTCTATTGCCTCTAATTAACAACATGAGATCCGGCTCACTATCCAAGTGGCGCTGCTCAAGTGCGAGAGCCTCTTCTTGAGTAGGTAAAGCGTTGTCCCCAGCTAATGCGCCGGTGATCGCCGTTTTATTCGCTAGTATGTTGTCATAGTTACTGTCGTTAACAACAACCGATTGACCCTCTACTGTCACAATATCACCAAGTAATACTCGGTCTAAGCATTGTTGCTCAATACGCTCAGAAACAATTTGGTTAAAGATCCAAGAACGAGCCGCCGACAAATACAAGCTTCGTTTGTTTTGGTTTCGAGTACGTACATTGTCTCGTCCCCAACGTCTTGCTTCTTCGACATTATTACCGTCATGACCAAAGCGCTGCTGACCAAAGTAGTTAGGCACACCCGCAATCTTGATCGCTTCAGCTCTCACCAGTGCTGACTCAAGATCGGTGACTTCAGTCAGTTGAATTTCAAAGTCATTACCCACTAAGTCACCTGGGCGCAATTTTTTGTTGTGCCACGTGGTCTCAATAATTTCAATGCTTGGGTAGGTCGCTAAGAAATGGGTAAAATCAGGCACATTTTTCTTAGGTAGATGAATACTCAACCACTGTTCAGTCACAGCATGACGGTCCTTAAGCCCCGCCCAACCGATATCTTTAGACTTAACGCCAAACAGCTTAGCAAGCTCATTAGCAACAAAGCTGGTATTTTCACCGCTTTTGCGAATGCGTACCATAAAATGCTCACCTTCTCCGGCAAGCTCATAACCAAGCACTTCTTTAACGATAAAATCTTCATTGCGTGCTTTAAATTTTGCGGTACTGGTTGGTTTGCCGTATTGATACGCCAAGCCATCGATAATATTTGTCATTACTAATGCCTACTAGGACAAGGATTTTGTGATTAATACCACAGCTTCTGTGGCAATGCCTTCTTTACGTCCTGTAAAGCCAAGTCGTTCCGTCGTTGTTGCTTTTACATTGACGTTTTCAATATCGGTCTCAAGATCGGCGGCGATGACCTGACACATTTGTTCAATATAGGGGGCCATTTTAGGGGCTTGCGCTATGATGGTCACGTCTGCATTGACAAGTTCATACCCCTTAGCACGAACTTTTGCATACACATCTCGCAATAATGCTCGACTATCTGCACCTTTCCATTCTGCATCCGTATCAGGGAAATGACGCCCTATATCACCAGCGGCGATAGCACCGAGTAACGCATCGCACAGCGCATGCAGTGCAACATCCCCATCAGAGTGAGCAAGCAGTCCTTGCTCGTAGGGAATAGAGACACCACCGATAATAACAGGCCCATCACCACCAAATTTATGTACATCAAAACCGTGGCCGATTCTCATCTATGCTCTTCCTCTCTTAATAAATAAAACTCTGCTAACGCTAAATCTTCTGGGCGAGTCACTTTTATATTATCACCGCGCCCTTCCACCAGCTTAGGACTTTGCCCTACACGCTCAATAGCCGACGCTTCATCAGTGATCATCGCGTCATTTTTCAGCGCATCACTCAAGGCTGAGTGTAAAACCTGCACACTAAACAACTGTGGTGTTAGTGCATGCCACAACCCGTTGCGATCCTCAGTATGAGCAATAGTACTTTCCGCATTGGCTCTTTTCATCGTATCTTTTACAGGCATCGCTAGGATTCCACCTACGCTATTTGGGACGACCTGTTGAATGAGTGTAGTAATATCATCCAAACAGACGCAAGGCCTGGCGGCGTCATGAACTAAGCACCAAGCCTCTGGCTCGGCTGATTGCACCCAGTTCAATGCAGATAATACAGAATCCGCTCGCTCCTTCCCGCCACTCACACGTTGTACGTCTGGGTGACTCGCGATGGCAAGCGTCGGATAATAAGGATCGTTTTCACTTACCGCGACGATCACCTTGCTCACGCGGGGATGCGCCAATAACTTCGTGACCGTATGCTCTAAAATTGTTTTACCAAGTATTGGGAGGTATTGTTTTGGTTTATCTGCCTGCATTCTGCTACCAACACCAGCTGCGGGGACAATAGCAATTATGGGGGGGAGTGTGGCTATCACTGGTTTTCCTCACCTATGATGCGATAGAAGGTTTCACCATCTTGGATCAACCCCAGTTCATGTCGAGCTCGCTCTTCAATGGCATCAAGTCCTTGGCGAAGATCATCTATTTCAGCAAACATCTCATCATTGCGAGTTTGCAGGCTACCGTTGACCTGTTGCTGAACTTTAATGTCACTCTCAACCTGATTAAAATCGACAACGCCATTTTTTCCAAACCACAAGACATATTGTAGCCACGAAAAAACCACGAGTAGTGCGAGAGTAAAGATGCGCATAAACTGGAACGTTCCATCGAAAAAATTAATCCTTTATATACCACAGTTTACACTTTGAAATAAGCGAAGACGAACTTGTTCACCGCTTCCAGTCAATTTTAATGAATCCTGACACAACTAAGTCACCTGCATCGACATTTCGGCGAGCGCATTCTTCAGTGCATTCGACATGAGTATCTGTTGATTAAACTGAATACCAATCAACGAACCTGCCCCTTGCTTCTTGATACTCACCACCTCACACGTAAGACTGCCGGGTAAAAAGCGATTTAGCGCCGTCTCTACCTTAACTTCAAGGCCTTTGCAGAAGTCATGCGACTGCTCTGTATAAATGCCACATCCTGAGACAGAGAAGTCGATAACTTGACCGTCAATATTTGCCTGACCAAACGAAACATTGCATGGCAACGCCAGTTTGTACCGCGAATGCTCACGTATTGGCTTAGATACCACTCGTTCCGGTATCGATAAGTACAACTGTTTGCACACAACGTCTGAAAACGCCATCCAGTGGCATTTAAACGCAATAACATGCCCAAAGCTGCTGTCCGTTAACCCCCGTACCACTAACTCTTTATCGACCAGCTGGTTTAACAAATCATCATCAATCCCAGACACATCTACCGAGATAAACCGCTCCATTTTATAACCGATCAGTATGGAGGCGATGCCTTTGATCTGATCGCTGCCATTGATAGATAAACTTAGCCTCATTCCAGGCTTCAGATATCGATAATAATCTTGTGGTTTGCTTAATGTCTGTCCCATAAATAGCCTCCACCGACAGAAGTAACAAGCTAATTACATCGTAATTACCTTGTGTTTGCAAACACTTACCTATAACCCCAAAAGATACAAACTCTTACAAATTACATAATTGAAAATAATAATAGATATCATTAGCATTCGACTGACCAATATAAGCAGTGGCACAGCAGAACAAATAACTAACTAAAACCAATTGCTACAACTAATGCAAATAAGAGAAGCCTGACATGAAATTAGCACCAACAACCATTTGTAGTGCAGTGGCGCTAGCACTTAGTGCTTCCCCACTTTACGCTTCAGAACAACCTCATCCATCAACAGCTGCAACGAGCACTGATGAGACCATGACGGTTCATGCCCAAAGTTTTGATGATTATAAAGTCGACAGTGCAAACGGTGCGATGCGTACTGATACGACAATGCTAGAAACACCGCAATCTGTTAGCGTTATTCCCGAAATTGTCTTGGACGAGCAATTAGCCACCACGCTTGGCGAAGCCCTTCAAAATGACGCTAGTGTCAGCGCAGGTACTCAGAAGTGGAACCGAGAAGTGTTTTACTTGCGTGGTTTTGAGCTTTCTTCAACCAATGGCTATATGAGAAATGGCCATTCATTGTTTACGCATTATATGCTGCCAATCGAAACACTAGAACGTATTGAAGTTATTAAAGGCCCATCTAGCCTTCTTTACGGGAATGCTGCGCCTGGCGGCCTAATTAACATGGTCTCTAAAAAGCCGACCTACAATTCTATGGTCAATGTCGGCACTGATTTCGACGACTTGGGCAGCACTCGTTATCATATTGATGCTTCAGGAAAGCTGAATGAATCGGGGTCAATACGTGGTCGTACCGTATTAGTAAAACAAGACAGTGTAGAAAACCGCACATACTCTACTAGGCAAGAGCGAGAACGAGATCGCTTCCTTGGGTATGGCGTCGTTGAAGCAGACCTGTCTGATTGGGGCCTGCTGTCGGTAAACTATGAAAAAACGCAAGATAATGCGCCACTTGATTCGGGATCTTGGCTTGATACAAGTGGCAACCGAATTGGTAACCGTGAAACGATTCGTGATGCTCACTGGTCGTTTATCCACAACGATGTTGAGAATATCGGTGCGGACCTCACCGTTTACATCAATAACGACTGGGAGGCGAAGCTTAGTTATAACTCACAAGAAATGACTCGCCACCGCTACGACTCATCACCTAAAACGACCGATCAGACCATTATCGATGGTAGCTACACGCTCGACCCATTTGATCGTCACGACACTTGGAAAACACAAGCATTCCACCTTGATCTCCACGGCGACTTCACGGCGCTCAATGCCGATCACAAAGTACTCTTTGGCACCAACGGTCAGTTCTATGACTATGAACAGCGAAGAGTGAGTGGCAGCACAATCAACGTTAACCCGGGGGATATTCCGACCAACCCTGGACTTGACTATAATCAAGCGACATCAACCTATACCGACAATAATCACTTCTATGGTTTCTACGCTCAAGATTTGATCACCTTAAATGATCAGTGGCAAGTCTTACTCGGAGGCCGCTACGACATGTACTTTGCCGATGGTGCTAATGCCCAAGATGACGTAATAAAAGGCGCCAATGATAGCCAATCGTTCTCTCCCAAAGCCGGCGTTATTTTCCACCCAAGCTACAACGGCAGTATTTACGCCAATTATTCAGAAAGCTTTACTCCCGTTTCGAATGTGGTCAACGATGACAATTCAATTACAGAACGAAAGCCTGAAAAAAGTCGCCAATACGAAATGGGAACCAAATGGGAACTCATGGATAATCGCCTACTACTAACAGGTGCTGTATTTGATATTGAGAAAGAAAACATCAGTATCACGGAAAACGGTATTACCACGCAAAATGGTATTCAGCGCCACCAAGGCGTAGAGGCCGGTGCTCAAGGCCAGTTATCCGAAAAATGGTTCGTCATGGCATCAAGCATGTTCTTAGACGCGAACTTTGACAAGCACGACGAGTATCAAGATAAACGTCCTGCTAACGTTCCTGAGTGGAGTGGCTCAGCATGGGCTCGTTACTCACTGACAGAGAAAACTGCGCTTAACCTTGGTGTATTCTATGAAGGTGAACGTTGGGCAGACAATGCTAATACCGTTAAACTCGACGGCTATACCCGTGTTGACACCGGTGCATCGCATAAAATCAGTAGCGACTATGTCACGTGGGACTTTAGATTTAATATTGAGAATCTGTTCGATACTGAATATGTAGCAGGCACAGGTGGTAGCGTTAGTCACGATGTGGTGAGCGATGTGCACTATGGTAACGAACGCCGATTCAAACTGTCAGTCAACGCAACGTTCTAATACCCACTTCTTCTCAAAGGAGCGCTGCGGCGCTCCTTTTTTCCCTTTTTCCCTTTTTCCAACACTACTCTATGCACCCAACCAGTCTCATGGCTGAGAAATCAATAATAAACATTAACTTAGACCAAACAAAAAGGTGTGCATCACGGTTGTGATGAAAGCACTATGATAGAAACCCTGCAAAACGATAACTCTAACCGTCGCTTTAAGATTAAGTAACGAGTTGGTCTGAGTAGGATATTGGCAGTGACAGATTTAACATACCATCAAGCGACCGGGCTATTTCACCACTTCCCTGGTTTTCTTTCCATTCACGATGCCAAACATAATTATCTTTACCTAAACGACAACTTTACACATTGGCTCAAACAGTATACCCAGATCAACCCACTTGGAATGAATGCGATCGAATTGGCTCAACAGGTTCCAGACAATGTCGCTCATATGCTCCAACAATGCCATGATGCGAGCATAGAATATCTAGAGGTTGGTGAATGCGTTCCCAAGATCATCCCTTTTAAAACGCCTTTAGGGACACAGTACTATAACGTACTGAAATTTAAAGTTCAGATTGAAGATAAGCTGTACATCTACACCACCAGCTTCGACGTAACTAAATTACACCAAGAAGCCAAATTCTTCGAAAAAAAAGCCTATACCGACCCGCTGACAAAGTTGCACAACCTTGCTTATCTGAGTTCTATCCAGTGGCAAGAAGGAATGTGCGTGGTCGTAGACTTAGACAACTTTAAACAGGTCAATGATGAGATGGGACACAGTGAAGGGGATCGAGTGCTAACGAAATTTGCCCACTGCTTACGACGTTCATTTAGTGGTACCGATAAGCTTATTCGATACGGAGGAGATGAGTTTATCATTCTTACCTCAACTCGTGATGATACGTCACTGCAGCTAGCGCTCAGCAAGTTAGAAAAAACGTTCAAACAGCGTCTTAACCAATACCAAAACCTCGCTTACAGCGTTGGGGTCTCCTCTTTTCATCACAACTTGCGAACAACACTTAAGCAAGCCGATAGAAATATGTACCACAATAAGCATCAGCGAAAAGCACGCTCAATCAATGATGAGATTTAAATCATAACAATAGAGATAGAGATAGAGATAGCAATGAATCTAGCATTGCTATCTCCTAGTATTTACCAAATCAATGACTAGGGTTAACCTTCTTGACTCCTGGCAAGCGCAGAGAAATAACGGTTGTGACGAGTAAAAAAGCAAACGAAACCCAAAGACACGCCGCTAAGCCCGATACCTGATAAATCCACCCAGATAAAATCGTTCCAATGAGTCTACCCATCGCATTGGCCATGTAGTAAAAACCCACATCCATGGATACACCGTCCCCTTTCGCATAGCTCACAATTAGGTAACTATGTAAGGAAGAGTTCACGGCAAAAACAGCACCAAAGAGCAGCAATCCCGCGACAATCACAAACTGAGGATGCCATTCATTTTGCACGCCCAACGCGACTAACCCGGTGACAACCGCTAACGCGAGTACCCACCAAAACGCCGCTGCACCATCTGGAACCTGTCCTTTAGATTTACCCGTAATCTTAGGAGCAAACCCTTGTACAAACCCGTAAGCGATCACCCATAAAGCAAGAAATCCCCCGACCCAAGTATGGTTCCAACCAAATACCGAACCTAAATAAATCGGTAGCGCAACGACAAACCAAACGTCCCTTGCGCCGAATAAGAACAATCGAGCCGCCGATAAAATATTAATGCTCTCAGATTTAGAAAAAATCTGTTTAAATTTGGGCTTAGATTTCGCTTTGCCGAGATCGTTCTCCAAATACGTGACACTGCCAATAAATACCAACGCCAACACACCGGCCATAGCCATTACCGAATACTGGAACCCCAACACCGATAACAACACTCCGCCAATAAAGAATCCAGCCCCTTTTAGCGCATTTTTAGACCCAGTCAGAATGGCTATCCATTTGTACAATGCACCTTGCTGTTCATCAGGAACCAGTGTCTTAATCGCACTTTTAGCGCTCATTTTGTTGAGATCTTTGGCTATTCCCGACAAGGCTTGCGCCGCCATTACCCAAGGGATGGTTAAAGCAACACTTGGCACCGCTAACATCAACAAAGCCACAATCTGCATACCAAGGCCAATGTTCATGGTGCGATTGAGACCAAGCCGGGCACCGAGCCATCCTCCTACCAGATTTGTCACTACGCCAAAAAACTCATAAAAAAGGAACAAAGACGCAATGGCAAGCGTGCTATAACCGAGATCATGGAAATACAGCACGACTAACATCCGTAGCGCACCATCCGTAATGGTAAAATTCCAGTAGTTAAAGGTGACCAACATGTACTGACGTACACTTTTACTTAAATTAGACAACATGGCTTTGGCCTAACATAGACAGATACAAAGAATATAAAAAAGCCCTCAAGAGAGGGCATTCACAAATTAGAACGTTGCAGCCAACTTCTCGACATAATCAACTTGTGGTGGCTTAGTAAACGCACCCGGACGAAGTGCTTGCACCTCTTTCAAGATAGTCGCTAAGTCCCAGTCTAATTCAAGTAACAAATTTGCGGCTAGAAGCCCAGTTCTTCCTGAACCACCCATACAGTGCATCGCGATTTTTTCGCCGGACTTAATGGCTTGATGAAGCGTCGGTGAAATAGCTGACCATTGAGCAGCAAACGCTTCACCTGGGGCTTTATCATCTTCAATTGGCGTTTGAAACCATTTCATTCCAAGTACTTGCGCCGCATTGCCCAGTTCAGAGACTCCTTTTTCAGACATCTCATGATTGTCTAGCGCCGTCACAATAATGGTGACACCTTGCGCTTTTAACTGTGCCAGCGACTCTTGTAAAGATACCCCTTTAGTGCCAGGACAAGGTGTAAATACAAGTGCTGCCTCATTAACGCTTAATTCCCATGTAGGATGCATTGTCATTACCCCGCTAATCCAACAGTACGTGCCAATTCCGCTGTGCGTGTCGCATAACCCATTTCATTGTCATACCATGCATAGATCTTAACCATACGAGTGCCAACTACCATTGTTGATAACGCATCTACTATGGTCGAGCGTTGGTCGCCTTTATAATCAATAGACACGAGAGGGCGTGCTTCAAAACCAAGAATGCCGGCAAGCTCACCTTCTGACGCTTCTTTTAATAATGCGTTGACTTCTTCTGCTGTTGTATCGCGCTTCACATCAAAAATGATATCCGTTAGTGACGCATTGGCAAGTGGTACTCGAACCGCATGGCCATTAATTCTATCTTTCAGCTCAGGGAATATCTCAACGATCGCTGTCGCACTGCCCGTCGTCGTCGGGATCAAGCTCATACCACAGGCTCGAGCACGGCGAAGATCTTTATGGGGCGCATCTAAAATGGTTTGGGTATTGGTCAAGTCATGAATGGTTGTGAACGCGGCTTGCTCAATACCTAACTTCTCATGAATCACTTTTACCACAGGTGCTAGGCAGTTGGTCGTACATGACGCTGCCGTCACGATGCGATGCACAGCGGGATCAAAAATGTGGTCATTCACACCCACAACAATATTCGCGATACCGTCTTCTTTAACAGGAGCAGAAACCACAACTCGTTTCACGCCCTGTTCTAAATACTGATTCAAGTAAGAGGTTTTACGATGCACACCAGTTGCTTCAATAACGACATCACAGTCAGACCAATCTACCGCGTTAATATCACGCTCTTGAGTGGTCATCACCTTTTGGTCATTAATCACAAGGGTTGCGCCGTCTACTTGAACTTCATGATGCCAGCGACCTTGGATAGAATCGAACTCAAGAAGGTGGCCAAGTGTTTTTGTATCACCCGCGACATCATTAATCTTAACAAACTCAAGCTCAGGCCAATCAAACGCTGCGCGCAACGCTAAACGACCAATTCGCCCGAAACCATTAATTCCTACTTTGATAGCCATAGAATGCTCTCTTTTTCGATATGAAGGGGCTGCCTTACTCGGAAGTAACACCACTTCGTTAAAGTTTAGTTGATAAATTGTTTGCCAACATTTCGGCTATTATCGGCTATTTATGTTCTGCGACCATACTAAGACAACATGACAGCAATGCGATTTCCCTTACTAGGAAATCTTCAGAATGCATTCCTTTCTTGCCTTACTGCGTGGCTATTTTGATAAAAACCACGATCGATACATATGGATATGCGTATATATTAAATTTAAGATGTAAATAGTCAAGGATCTTTTCATCACGTCATAAAACTTTCATAATATGCACGCATTGTTAGCTTAATGTTCCCGTGACCTTGGTTACTCAAGCTCATACGTTGAGGAAAATATGAAAAAAACTATTCTGTTTGTGTGCCGTGGAAACTCAGCAAGATCACAACTGGCTGAAGCCATTGTTAATCATCATTATGATGAAGAATACCAAGCGTTCAGCGCAGGTAGTCGTCCCTCGCATGTCGATAAGCGAACGATTGAAACGTTAAAAAACGCCGGCTATAGCACTCAGAATCTTCGTTCTAAACCAATACAAGAGTTTGACGACCGACATTTTGATTATGTGATCACCCTGTGCTCCTCCGCTCAGGCAGAATGTGGCGTGTTTAAAAACAGCAATGAAAGTATCTTTTGGGATCTCCCCACCCCAACGTCATATTCAGAGTCCTTGTTCGACGCTTCTTTGACTGATCTCCAACAACGCATTAAATGGTTTATGTTGGTTCATAGCAAAACTGGCGAACAAGGGTTTGATCCACTTACCGTCCATAAATGTTTATCCGATCAAACGCGCTTGATGATTGCACTGATGATCTTTTCTGAAATAGAACTCAGCGTAGGCGAACTGTGTGAAGCATTACAAGAATCTCAGCCAAAGATCTCTCGTGCACTCGGAGTACTGAGACAATGTGGAATGGTAGCCGATAGACGAAAAGGCCAATGGGTATTTTATTCGATTTCAGAAAAACTGCCCGACTGGGCGCAAGCGATTCTCACAGCGTCGCTTTCCAGTTTGCTTCCTCAGCTCCTTGCTGCACACCAATTGTTGAATCAATCGACCAATCGACCACATAGGCACGACACGCCTCAGTAAAACCACCCATCGATTGAAATTCACACAGCTAGGGAAAATATTGCAGCGATGGAATACTGTAACTCACAAGTACATTCTGAAAAAAAGTTACAAGATATGGATGATTCATCCAAATTATTTATTTCGATCTAAAAATTAAATATTAAGCGCCGAAAGCTTGCTCTAAAACAAGTTATGCCCCGTGAACTTTGATCGATTAGGTGATAGAATCCGCACCGAAAAGAAAATAAATTACGAAATTATTGTTTGTTTTCTTGCAAAACCACTGATATATGGTGGCTTGCATCACAGAATTTTAGGCAAGAAAGCGCCTTGGCTGGTCATAAAATGACTAAATGCATTGAAAGACTTTCATACTGAGAAGATTAAAAGCTGGATAAAAAATGATAGCTCACATGAATTATTAGTGGGCATTTCTAGCCTTCTCAGTGGACTACGACTAACTTCAAATTGTAAATATTACTTACCGGAGAGTATCTTCCATGAAAAAGACCAAAATCGTATGTACGATTGGCCCAAAAACCGAATCTGTAGAGAAGCTGACTGAACTCGTCAATGCGGGCATGAACGTAATGCGCCTGAACTTCTCTCACGGTAACTTCGAAGAGCACGCTGCTCGTATTACTAACTACCGCGAAGTAATGGCGAACGTTGGTAAGCAACTTGCAATTCTGCTTGATACAAAAGGCCCTGAAATTCGTACAATCAAACTAGAAGACGGCAACGATGTCGACCTAGTAGCTGGTCAAGAATTCACGTTTACCACTGACGCTTCTGTTGTTGGTAACAAGGACGTTGTAGCTGTAACTTACCTTGGTTTTGCAAAAGACCTTTCTGCAGGTAACACTATCCTAGTCGATGACGGCCTAATCGAAATGGAAGTGATTGCAACAACTGAAACTGAAGTTAAGTGTAAAGTTCTTAACAACGGCGCGCTTGGCGAAAACAAAGGTGTTAACCTTCCTGGCGTTTCAGTTAAACTTCCAGCGCTTTCTGAAAAAGACAAAGCTGACCTTAAGTTTGGTTGTGAGCAAGGCGTTGATTTCGTTGCTGCTTCTTTCATCCGTAAAGAAGAAGACGTAAAAGAAATCCGTGAATTGCTAAATGCAAACGGCGGCGAAAACATCCACATCATCTCTAAAATTGAGAACCAAGAAGGTGTTGATAACTTCGACGCGATTCTTGAAGCTTCTGACGGCATCATGGTTGCTCGTGGCGACCTAGGTGTTGAAATCCCAGCAGAAGAAGTAATCTTCGCTCAGAAGATGATGATCGAGAAGTGTAACCGTGCACGTAAAGTGGTTATCACAGCAACTCAAATGCTTGACTCTATGATTCAAAACCCACGTCCTACTCGCGCAGAAGCGGGTGACGTTGCGAATGCAATCATGGACGGTACTGATGCGGTTATGCTTTCAGGCGAAACGGCGAAAGGTAAATACCCTGTTGAAGCTGTGACTATCATGGCTCAAATTGCTAACCGTACTGACAGCGCACTTAAAGCTGAACTAGGTTCTCGCCTAGACAGCCCACGCCTACGTATTACTGAAGCAGTATGTAAAGGTGCAGTAGACACAGCTGAAAAACTAGCTGCTCCACTGATCATCGTTGCAACTGACGGTGGTAAGTCTGCGCGCTCTGTACGTAAATACTTCCCAACAGCGAGCATCGTAGCGCTAACAACGAATCCAAAAACAGCAGCACAACTTGTACTAACAAAAGGTGTTCGCCCAGTTCTTGTTGATTCAATTGAAAGCACTGACGCATTCTACAAAAATGGTAAAGAGTACGCACTAAGCTCTGGTTTTGGTAAGAAAGGCGATATCGTTGTTATGGTTTCTGGCGCGCTAGTCGCTTCAGGCACAACGAATACAGCTTCTGTACACGTACTTTAATTCCTACGTTACATAAGCAAAATCTATAAAAAGAGGGCCTAGGCCCTCTTTTTTTTATAATTTCTCTTGCCCAACATTTCAACTCACTGTACTATCCTCGCCAGCTTACAACATGACATACTGCCTGTTTGTTTTAGTCTATTATTCCATTGGATGATGAGGTGTATTGTGTCGAGCCCAACGTTGACCGACAAAGTCGCAAAAGATATTTGTCAGGATATTCTATCGGGAGAGCTAAAGCCGAACCAAAAATTGGTTGTCGCTGAGCTTAAAGAAAAATATAACGTCGGTGCGTCTCCTATTCGAGAGGCATTGATTCAGTTATCTTGGATAAAATACGTCAAACTAGAGCCACAAAAAGGCTGCTGGGTGGCTCCTATATCTAAGACCGAGCTTTATGACCTTCATGAGAGCTTAAATGTCGTCGCATCAGTATTGCTGGAAAAATCAATCCAGCAAGGTAATGAAAACTGGGAGCTCAATATACTTACCGAGTTCCATAAGTTATCTCGCTTTAAATTTCAGGGTGATAGCTTTAACTGGAAAGAATGGGAAGAGCGCCAAGAAGCATTCTACCTTGCGCTATTTAGTGGCTGTTTTTCGAAGAATATGCAGGAGTTCTTGCACGATGTTATTCGTCAGATCAAACGCTATCGCCAGGTATCGTTAAGCCGCTATCCAAAGGGGTTTGACGAGATCTTTCGCATTGAAGAACATGAAAAAATCATGAAACTGACCCTCGATAAAGATCTCGATGCGGCAAAACTGCAGTTATCTACGTTCATTGGTGCCATGATAAAAGAGATAGAACCGCAAGTTGACGCGATTGAAATGGCATAAAAAAACCGGGGTCCCCCGGTTTTTTTACCATCCAAAGAACTCTTTATGGTGAGTGTTTAACAATAACACCATTGGCAAAAAGTATAATGCGCTTAACTTAATACCGAGAACCACAAGTGTTCCGATGGTTAACCTTACAAGAAAGTGACTGTACATAATTGACCTCATACACCCAACACTCTGATTTCCCTACCAGTTAATAAAAAATAAAAACAACCTGCCAAAAATTAGGTCATTTATCTTTCATTTTTATGGGTAAATTGTAACTAAAAAAGTGTGATATAACGCAAGGAAACGGTAGTTTACTCACAATATCAAGCAGGTCAAGTTTTAACCTACATTAGACTAAAGTCTAATGTAGTAGCACGATTTTTCCACCGTTATTAAGTACGATACTTTTCCTATCCTCGGTAATGTTGTCGATTCTCAAATGCAAGAAAGCCAGTTGCAATAGCAACTGGCTTTCAACAATATCATGTCAATAATCGATTCGATTAAAACTCGATGTTACGACCAAAACTCATTGGCCATTCCGTCGGGTTTTTCTTACCTTCACGAATGTAACGACATTCAGCAAGCCAAACTAGCAGCTCCCAACCGAATGCAGCTGTCAGTAGTGCGTCTTTTTCGTCGCTGTTTTTCTGAGGTGCAAACTCTGCGATGTCTGCGCCCACAAGGTTAATACGTTTAGTTGCTCGCAACTTACGGAAAATATCGTAGTACATGCGCGCTGATACACCGAATGGATCTGGGCTTGAGTTAGCACTGTGATCGAGAAGATCAAGTCCATCAAGGTCAAAGGTTAGGTAAACAGGACGGCCGTCGCCTTGCTTCTCTAGGATTTGCTCAACGATGTAGTCAATACCCAGGTCATACATTTCATCCGCTAGGAAGAAGTTACCACCAATCGCCTTCGCCTTACCTTGCTGAGAAGCACACCAGCGACCACGCATACCCATGCTCACACTGGTGGTTGGGTCAATTGCACCTTCTGATGCAAGGCGGCAGTACCAGTTACCTGAATAAGACTCGTAGTCAAAGTCAGCACGAGTTAATAGATCAAAGTGACCATCAATGTGAATCAAAGAAACTGGGCCGTGAACTTTTGCAAGTGCAGCAGGACCTGGGTAAGCAACCGTATGGTCACCACCAAAGAAGAATGGTGTACAACCGTGGTTAATCACCATGTCATCGACAACTTTCTGAGCATTACGCATTTCTTCGTCAAGGTTGAACTGACCTAGGCCATCCCAGTTACCGTGATCGATGATGTTACACAGTTCAAACGGCATAGTGCCATCTTGGTGGATAAGACCCATACCGGTTTTAGACGCATCACGAATCGCACCAGGACCAAACTTATGACCACCAGCATTAGGAGAACACTTATCCATCGTCAAGCCGTACATCACGATGTCTGCATTTTCAAAGTTGTTTACGTAAGGCGCGCCAAATGCACCTACGTGCTCTTTACCGAGCAAGCTAAACGCTTCTACACCTTGCTCAGCCATACGCTGCTGCATTGGGGCGATATCATCGTTGATGTAAAAATCAGCGTCTGACTTATTCCAGTAGATATCTTTGTAGAGTTCTAGGTTTTCTTTTGAAATTTCAACACGTTTTGGCTTAAACATGGGCGATTCCTCTAGTGATTAATTTGGTGAATGACTTCACCACAAGCTATGGGAAAATTATAATTGCTACACGGGTAATTGCTTATTACACTTCAGGACACAGAGGTTACATTTTAGGACAAGTCGCATGACATCATTAAATCAACAACACTTCTTTGACGCTATTTTGGGATACTGGGAAAGTATTGTCCGAAGTGAATCCCCTGTGTCCATTGATATTGCAGACTTCTTGCGTAAAGCCGGCATCATCCGTATTACTCAAGGACAATATCAACCGATCCAAGCCAATCAAGTTCATACATTAATGGCGATTACTGTTGAACAACTGCATATTGATGGACTTGGGTTACGCATTGCTAAACGACTAAAACTTCAGGATATGGGCGCCTGGGGGTATGCGATGATTAGCTGCCAAAATCTCAAACAACTCCTTGATACTGGGTTACAATTTTCTTATATCACCAAAGATTACGTCGACATACATATTGGCTATGATAGCGAATATGCTTATATTACTGCCGATGACCGCTCACATGGAAGATCGGCTCAACACTACACAATTGAAGATGCCATTTGTCACTATTACCTCGGTATAGAACGATTTCTAGGGCAAGATTTTGACCGCAAGCGTGTTCATGTCGACTTTGCTTACCCAAGTCCGCATTACTTACCTTTATACAAAACTATCTTTACCACCAACCTTAGTTTTAATGCCCCCAAAAATCAGCTGAGATTTCCCGTCGAATGGATACGTTCGGCCATTTCTATGAACCCTGCTCTTATTGCACACGTTGCGACACTACAGAGCCAAACCATCATTGATGACACAGCAACGCACCCCATCAGCTACCAGATAAGAGTGAAATTACTGACTCAATTGAAGTATGGGCTGCCTACAATGGAAGCGATGGCCATAGAAATGAATACCACCAGCCGCACGCTCAGACGAAAACTGATAGCAGAAGAAACGACATATAAACACTTAGTCCTTGATACACGGATGCAAGTGGCACGTGACTACTTGCTTAACACCCCACTAAGCACAACGGAAATTGCCGAGTTACTCAGCTACCATTCTGCCCCGCCTTTTTTTAGAGCGTTTCAAAGCTATTACGGAATGAGCCCACATCAATATCGCCTTCAAGCGCGTCATGACTGACATCCCAATTCAGTACTCTCGACTTAGATATCAGAACGCAAAAAAGCCCAGTCAAAGACTGGGCTAAAATCAAGTGCGTATGATTTTGAATTACTTGCGAATCGTTTCCGCAGCGCGCTCTGCGCCTACTTTCTCTTCCCATTTCGCATTTAGCGCATCGATAGTAGTACCAGAGCGCTCTAGGAAAGATTTGAAACCAACCCAGTGTGAATCCATAACTTGGTGAGTATTTGTAGACTCAGCCATTGCTTTTAGACCCCACTCATCCGGGATGTATACTTCGTTGAAGCCTTTACGTGGACGGTTTGCTTTTTGTGCTTTCACAAATGCATCGCTCTTGCGCTTAACTTCTTCGATAGGACCAAAGTGGCTTGGATCAATCACTAAGATGTAAGAGCCGCCTACTGGACACGGTGCATTTTCCATTGTGAAGAAGTCACTTGGGATAGCTGGAAGCTCAGGTGCGATCGTGCCTTTCGGGTTGATGATCGCTGTCATTACTTCATTCCAAATGTTGAGCGAGTAAAGACGTGGCGTTAGGAACGTCCAAGGTGCTTTACAATCAGCAACACGGCCGTAGCCTTCGATTAGAGAGCCCCACTTACGTGCATCAGCCGTCAGTTCACCTGTATCTTGGTCAACCAGTGCAGCTACGTGCAGGTCACGCTCGTTTACGATAGCGTCACAGATGTGAGAGTCATAACCTTCACCGATCATGATAGACGTGACTAGAGGTAGCTCATCACCGCCCACACATGCCGCGTCGAATGGAGGACAAGACATTGATGGGTCCATGCCACCAAACGGTGCGTTTAGAGGTACAGAGTTGTTTGAAGACATAGCAAACATGCCTTCTTTCATTGCCATCTGTGTGTAGTTTGAGAAGTTGCCGCCGTCGCAGTGATCGTAACCAAATACGATTGAGATACCGTGCTTACGTGCTTTCTCGATAGCCGTTTGAGCCATCAATGTACAAGCGTAGTGACCCGAAGACTTTTTACCATCGTAAACCGCCCAAGTGTCACCTTCAGATTCGATAACCGGCGTAGTAGAAGGATCCAAGATACCCGCTTCATAAGGAATCGTTACCGCTTCAATAACACCTAGACCTTGGTGTAGCTTACCTTGTAGGCCACCAACAAGTAGGTTGTGAGCAAGAATATCAGCGTGCTCTTGAGTTGAGCCGATGTGCTTCCATGATTCAGAAACAATGAAAGAGAAATATTCGTTGTCAAATGTCGTGGTAGGGCTTGGTACGTTAGCCATGGTAAAGTCCTCTATCAGTAGGGATATGTTCTATTAAGACTGCCACCACTTTAACCGATTCCTCCAGATTCAGAAGTAACATACTGGATGTTGTTACTCGCACTGTTACTCATTTCCGTTGCTACTGTCACAAATTCTGCGCATAAAAAAAGCCGCTCCAAAGGAGCGGCTTCATTAAAGTCTGTTAACGATTAAGCGATTACGCTTGACCTTTAACTTCTTTTAGACCGTTGAAAGGTGCACGTTCACCTAGAGCTTCTTCGATGCGAAGAAGTTGGTTGTACTTAGCAACACGGTCAGAACGGCTCATAGAACCAGTTTTGATTTGACCTGCAGCTGTACCTACCGCTAGATCAGCGATAGTTGCATCTTCAGTTTCGCCAGAACGGTGAGAGATAACTGCTGTAAAGCCAGCATCTTTAGCCATCTTGATTGCAGCTAGAGTCTCTGTAAGTGAACCGATTTGGTTGAACTTGATTAGGATAGAGTTAGTGATGCCTTCTTCGATACCACGAGCAAGAATCTTAGTGTTTGTAACGAATAGATCGTCACCAACTAGTTGAAGCTTGTCGCCTAGAAGTTCAGTTTGGTGCTTGAAGCCAGCCCAATCTGATTCGTCAAGACCGTCTTCGATAGATACGATTGGGTATTGGTTAGCAAGGTCTTGTAGGTAGAAGTTAAATTCTTCAGAAGTGAAGATTTTGCCTTCGCCTTTCATGTTGTACTTGCCAGTTTCTTTGTCGAAGAACTCAGAAGCCGCACAGTCCATAGCAAGAGTAACGTCTTTACCTAGTACGTAACCAGCAGCTTCAACAGCTTCTTGGATAGCAGCTAGAGCAGCAGCGTTAGACTCAAGGTTAGGTGCGAAACCACCTTCATCACCAACTGCAGTGCTTAGGCCTTTCGCCTTAAGAACTTTAGCTAGGTTGTGGAATACTTCAGCACCGATACGTAGCGCTTCTTTAAGAGTTTTTGCACCAACTGGTTGGATCATGAACTCTTGGATGTCAACGTTGTTATCAGCGTGCTCACCACCGTTGATGATGTTCATCATTGGTAGAGGCATAGAGAATTGACCAGGAGTGCCGTTTAGCTCAGCGATGTGCTCAAACAAAGGCATGCCTTTAGCTGCTGCTGCTGCTTTAGCGTTTGCTAGAGAAACCGCTAGGATAGCGTTAGCGCCGAACTTAGATTTGTTTTCAGTACCATCTAGGTCGATCATTACTTGGTCAACGTCAGCTTGTGCTTTCGCGTCTTGACCAACTAGTGCTTCAGCGATTGGGCCGTTAACAGCTTCGATTGCTTTAAGAACACCTTTACCTAGGAAACGTGATTTGTCACCGTCACGTAGCTCAAGAGCTTCGCGAGAACCAGTAGAAGCACCAGATGGAGCTGCTGCCATACCAACGAAACCGCCTTCTAGGTGAACTTCAGCTTCTACAGTTGGGTTACCACGTGAGTCGATGATTTCACGACCTAGAACTTTAACGATCTTAGACATTGATGTTTCCTCTCAATAAATAAAAATTTAATGTCAATTTAAAGGCAGCCGCATAACCTTCGCAGCCACCCGTATCCTTTTACTATTTATCTTCTGATCCGCGTTGGAACTCACCCGCTGCTTTCACGAAGCCGCTAAACAATGGGTGACCATCGCGAGGTGTTGAAGTGAATTCTGGGTGGAACTGTGCAGCTACAAACCATGGGTGAGCTGGGTTCTCAATCACTTCAACTAGTTTCTTATCTGCTGACAAACCAGAAACTTTAAGTCCTGCTTTTTCGATCTGTGGACGAAGGACATTGTTCACTTCGTAACGGTGGCGGTGACGCTCATGAATTTTCGCATCGCCATAAAGCTCATACGCTTTTGTGCCTTTTTCAAGGTGACATAGCTGAGAACCAAGACGCATCGTGCCGCCTAGATCTGACGTTTCGGTACGTTCTTCAACTTTACCTTCACCGTCTACCCACTCTGTGATCAAGCCTACCACAGGGTATTTAGTTTCTTTGTTAAATTCTGTTGAATGTGCACCTTCCATACCCGCTACGTTACGCGCGTATTCGATAAGTGCAACTTGCATACCTAAACAGATACCCAAGTAAGGTACTTTGTTCTCACGAGCAAATTGTGCCGCGCGGATCTTACCTTCCACACCACGGTCGCCAAAGCCACCTGGTACTAGGATTGCGTCAAGGCCTGCAAGGACTTCTTCGCCTTTAGACTCAACGTCTTGTGAATCAACGTACTTAATTTTCACACTCAAGCGGTTCTTAAGGCCTGCGTGCTTCAAGGCTTCGTTCACTGATTTGTAAGCGTCTGGCAGTTCAATGTACTTACCAACCATCCCAATCACAACTTCTGCTGTTGGGTTCGCTTCTTCGTAAATCACCTGCTCCCACTCAGTTAAGTTAGCTTCAGGCGCTTCAATACCAAAACGCGCACAAACTAAGTCGTCGAGACCTTGAGACTTAATGAGTTGTGGGATTTTGTAAATCGAATCCACGTCTTTCATCGAGATGACAGCTTTCTCTGGTACGTTACAGAACAGAGCAATTTTTTTACGCTCATTTGCTGGAATCATACGATCACTACGGCAAACAAGGATATCTGGTTGAATACCGATAGACAGTAACTCTTTCACAGAGTGCTGTGTCGGCTTAGTTTTTACTTCGCCAGCCGCGGCAAGGTAAGGCACCAACGTAAGGTGCATAAACATCGCGCGCTCTCGGCCAACTTCGGCAGCAAGCTGACGAATCGCTTCCATAAATGGCAAAGATTCGATATCACCAACGGTGCCACCCACCTCTACCAACGCAACGTCATGGCCTTCAGAGCCAGCAATAACACGATCTTTGATAGCGTTAGTGATATGAGGGATAACCTGAATAGTCGCCCCTAGGTAATCACCACGACGCTCTTTTGCAAGAACATCAGAGTAAACACGACCTGCAGTAAAGTTGTTACGCTTGGTCATCTTGGTACGAATGAAACGCTCATAGTGACCAAGGTCAAGATCGGTTTCCGCGCCATCTTCCGTGACAAACACTTCACCATGTTGAGTCGGGCTCATTGTGCCTGGATCAACGTTGATGTAAGGGTCAAGCTTCATCATAGTCACTTTAAGACCACGAGCTTCTAAAATTGCTGCCAGCGATGCTGCTGCAATACCTTTACCTAGAGAGGATACAACCCCGCCAGTAACAAAAATGTAATTTGTCGTCATGTTTAACCTGAAATTGGTTGAATGAGGGAAATGGATTACTTCTGGACGGGATGAAAATATACCAGAAGCCCTTTATCGCCACAACGTGAAACTTATCACATTCAAAATTTTTATTTTTTGCTTCAAATCAATTCTAGAAACTAACTTGAATGGGAACCGCATCACAATTCAGTCGATTTTTCTTGTTTTTTAACATCATTCCAAAAGCCGTCAAGCTCTTGCAGGGTAAAGTCTGTAAGCAATTTACCACGCTCTGAAACGCACGCTTCAACCCCCTTAAAACGCCTAGAAAATTTATTGTTGGCTTTTCTTAACGCCGCTTCAGGATCCGACTTTAGGTGCCGAGAAAGATTCACAACGGAAAATAATAAATCGCCAATTTCTTCTTCGAGCTTCTCTTCATCCACATTTAGCTGAATCGCTTCATGCACGACTTCATCAATTTCTTCTTGAACCTTATCCACAACAGGTCCGAGAGCCCCCCAATCAAAACCAAACTTAGCGACACGCTTTTGTATTTTATTCGCTTTAGAAAGGGCAGGTATCGACTGTGGTATTGAGTCTAGAATACTTTGTTCGGTTTTGCCTACTTCTGCCTTTTCCTTCTTTTTTTCTGCTTCCCAGTTGGCGTCAATCGCGGCTTCATCTGCAAACTCAGCATCACTGAATACATGTGGATGGCGTCGTGTCAGCTTCTCATTGAGGCCTTCCACCACCTCATTGAAATCAAAAAGCTCTTGCTCTTTAGCCATCTGACTGTAAAAGATCACTTGGAACAACAGGTCCCCCAACTCTTCCTTCAAATTGGGCCAATCTTGATTATGGATGGCATCCACAACCTCGTACGTTTCTTCAATGGTATGAGGCACAATAGTGTCAAAGGTTTGCTTTTTGTCCCACGGGCAACCTTTTTCTTCGTCTCTAAGTTGCGCCATGATACTGAGAAGTTGCTCGACGGGTTGGGTCATATTGGAGTCCTAAACGATATATTGATAAAAACTAAATGTACTTAAACTTATTATGTTCAAAAAATATTAGCGACAAAACGTGTGAATCACAAACCCAGATCTGACAAAAAAGGGCTGGAAAACCAACCCCTTATTACTCTAAACGATGTCATCACGCCTTACCGAGTCACCCTAAATAGAGTTACCCTAATCGCTTCACTTTCATCACATCTTTGATCTGTTCGATGCGATTGGTCACGCGAGACAAGACTTCAATATTATTCAGTTCAAGGTCAAAATCCATAATGGTTAACTGACGCTTGTAGTCATTACGACTTTTCATACTAATGACTTTCACTTTTTCATTAGTGAGCAATGTCGTGACATCTTTCAATAATCCGCTTCGCTCTAGCGCTTCAACACGAATCGTCAAAATATAGGTACCGACAAATCCACTGCCCCACACTGTATCTATGATCCGCTCCGGTGCATGATGGCTCAACTCCTCAAGCTGTTCACAGTCACTTCGGTGCACGGATATACCTCGTCCCTGGGTGATATAACCTTTAATAATATCGCCTGGGATAGGCTGACAACAACGCGCTAAATGAGTCATAAGGTTATCGACGCCTTCAACCACAACCGCATCTTTATGAGGGCGACTCTGTTGACTGGCTTTCGTTTCCGACTCTTTAAGTTTCTCTAGGGCTTTTTGATCTTCTTCTTCCGCTGTTGGCTTATTGACCAACGCATTAATATGGTTAATAACCTGATGAATTCTCAGATCGCCGCTACCAATACCTGCGTACAGCTCATCTGGTGTATTCACATTAAAGCGTTTTAACGCATATTGGTCGGCATCTTTTAATGTCGCACCAATTTTTGTTAACTCAGCTTCCAAAATATCGCGCCCTGCTTCGAGGTTTTTCTCACGGCTTTCCTTGCGGAACCAAGCATTGATTTTTGCTCGCGCGCGACCAGAGTGAACAAAGCCCAGTGTTGGATTTAACCAGTCTCGAGAAGGGTTCGGTTCTTTTTGGGTGATAATTTCGACTTGATCGCCCATCGACAATTGATGGGTAAACGGCACAATGCGCCCCGCTACTTTTGCGCCAATACAGCGATGACCAACCATTGAGTGAATATGATAGGCAAAGTCTAGTGGCGTAGCACCCATAGGCAAATCGACCACATCACCACGTGGGGTAAAGGCATAGACACGATCATCAAAAACCTGACTTCGAACTTCATCCAGCATTTCGCCAGAATCTGACATTTCTTCTTGCCAATCTAATAGCTTACGCAGCCAGGTGATTTTTTCATCATAGCCACTTCGAGCCGTACTGCTGCCTTCTTTGTATTTCCAGTGAGCCGCAACGCCGAGCTCAGAATCCTCATGCATTTCCTTGGTGCGGATCTGAATTTCAATCGTTTTACCTTCTGGTCCCAATACAACCGTATGAATAGACTGGTAACCATTAGGTTTTGGGTTCGCAACGTAGTCATCAAATTCACTAGGCAGGTGCTTGTACTTGGTGTGTACCACCCCTAGCGCGGCATAACAATCTTGTAAGCGTTCGGCAATGATACGGACAGCACGAACATCAAAAAGCTCATCAAAGTCCAAGCTCTTTTTCTGCATTTTTCGCCAAATGCTATAAATGTGCTTTGGTCGACCGCTGACTTCAGCAAGAATTTGCGAGCGATGCATTTCGTCGGTCAAGTCATCGACAAAATCTTTAATGTATTGCTCACGGACAATGCGTCGCTCTGCGAGCTGCTTCGCGATTTTTTTATAGGTACTAGAGTGCTGGTATCGAAATGCGTAATCTTCAATTTCCCATTTCAATTGACCAATACCTAAGCGGTTGGCCAGCGGCGCATAAATATTGGCACATTCTTTTGCTGCGGCAATTCTGACTTCATCCGGCTCATCTTTCACTTCACGCAAGTTACAGATACGCTCCGCCAATTTGATGACCACACAGCGGAAATCGTCAACCATGGCTAACAACATGCGCCTGACGTTATCAACCTGACCAGAAGCCTCTGAACCCTCTAACGTAACGTTAAGTTGACCAATGGCGGCCATTTCTTCAACGCCATCAATCATTTTAAGGATTTCTTTTCCGTAGGTTTCTTCGAGTAATTCCCTATCAAATAATCCGCTAGAGACGATCGGATACAGCAAAGCTGTAATGAGAGTGGCTTTGTCCATCGAAAGGGTGATGAGGATTTCAATCATCTCTCTACCACGCCACAACAACAAGGACCCCTGTTCATTGCCTTCTACGAGCGTTTCGCATTGGGTATAAACTTCTTTCAGCCGCTTCGCGATATGTTTATCTTGCTTTAGTGAAGCAATCCAACTCGCTAGCTCAAACTGTTCTTCAGGGTTCAAATGCGCGCTTCTTACCGCAACCATTACTTTGTTCTTCCTAGTTTTATTAGTTAACTAACCTATCCCAGTTAGCCCATGACCTACGTTAGAGATCATTCAAAAATTGTCACTTTTCAAACAGTGCCATCGATTCTAGATGGCTGGTTTGTGGAAACATATCCATCATACCGAGCTTCGTAAGCGTATAACCTTGTGCAATAAGGCTCTGACTATCTCTGGCAAGGGTAGCAGGATTGCAAGAAACATAAAGCACTCGCGTTGCTCCAAGTCCAGAAACTTGATCTATCACGCCAGTCGCACCAGCACGGGCTGGATCTAATAAAATTGCGTCGAATTTTTGCTCAGCCCATGGCGAGTTCGTCAACGCCTCTTCCAAGTTGGCTTGATAGAATGCCACGTTATCGAGTTGATTTAACGCCGCATTATTGGTTGCCCAATCCACCATATCCTGGATACCTTCCACACCGACAACCTGCTTGGATACTTTCGCTAGCGGAAGGGTAAAGTTACCCAGCCCACAAAACAGATCCAGCACTCGCTCCTGCTTTGTTGGCGCTAGCCAATTCAGTGCCTGCGCAACCATTGCTTGGTTAATATTTTTATTCACCTGAATAAAGTGAGTAGGAAGGAAAGGGAGAGTCACCCCCGTCTCACCATACTGAGCCACTTCCCCATGAACTCGGTTTAACACGCCACTTTCTGGCATAAGGTATAAGGTCAAACCTTGCGATTTAGCCAACTGCAATAGGCGTTGCTCGTCAGCCTCAGCCAATGGTTGCATGTGTCGTAATACGGCAACAGGACCGTTGTCCGCCATCACTAATTCAAGATGACCAAGAGTATGAGGATGTTGGAAACTCGATAATAATGATCTGAATTCAGGGATCAACGCATTGAGCTGACTATCAAGAACCGGGCAGTCATCAATGTCCACCAGTTCTTTGCTTTGTTTACGACGAAAGCCCATCTGCAACTGCCCTTTTGCTCTATCGGCGTACAGACTTAAGCGAGCTCTTCGGCGATAACCGGTACCCGCTCCAACAATCGAATCAGACAGTGACAACTGTTGCCCGGCAAATTTACGCATTAACTGCGACAGCGCTTGCTGCTTATATTGACGTTGGTCTTCCAAAGAGAGGTGTTGTTGAGTGCACCCGCCACACGCTTCATAGTGTGGGCATAGCGGCTTAACTCGCTGCGCGCTTGGCTTAATCACTTTAATCAAGTTTGCTTTAGAAAACTTACTTTTGGTCTCGGTAAGCTGCACTAAAACCGTTTCACCTGGAAGTGCTCCGTCAATAAACACCGGCTTTTTATTTTGATAGGCGATACCTGCGCCATGGTTATCCAAACGTTCGATCACCATTTCTTGGTGTTTCTTTGAGAATGCAGTTTGCTTTGTCGGTTTAAAAAAACGTGCCATGCCTATTTCCAGTATTTAGCCGTGCAGAAACGCTCTGCACTACAAAAATTTGTTAGAGTTTCACTATTCTTTGGTTGAATGATTGTCGAACAGCGCTGCTTTGATTAAGCTTACGACATCCTAGGGGATGCAATACTGGGTATTGTCCCATATCCACCCAGTAGATGTAATCACTCCCAGCAAATTATGACTTCGAATTAAAATGACAAGATACGGCCTCCGCGCTCGCGTTATAACTCTAACCCTAGCACCCACGCTCATTATTGGGCTTTTATTGAGTGCTTTTTTTTCTTATAACCGCTATCACGACCTTGAGTCTCAAGTACTCAATGCCGGGGCAAGCATTATAGAGCCTTTAGCCATCGCCAGTGAACAAGGTGTTATGGCGCAAAGTCGTGAATCCGTGCGACGTCTCATTAGCTACGCACACCGCAAGAACTCTAAATTTGTTCGTAGTATTGCGGTCTTTGATGCCAACCACGAACTGTTCGTCACCTCGAACTTTCATCCCAATTTCAATTCGTTGATGCTGCCAAAAGATAAACCGATCCCCTACCTCAGCTCTTCAGAGTTTCATGACAACACCTTGATTTTACGAGCGCCTATATTGGCAGAAAGTCAATTAATCTCGGATACCCGGCAGCTGACTTCCACCAGCAAAACATTAGGCTATATCGCCATTGAACTCGATTTATCCTCATTGCGTCTGCAACAATATCAAGAAGTATTCTCTGCAATTTTAGTGCTGATCTTAGGGTTAATACTCTCTGGTATTTTCGCCTATAGGCTCATGCACGATGTCACGCGACCAATTTCTCATATGAAAAACATGGTCGACCGAATTCGACGTGGTCACTTGGACGTGCGAATTGAAGGCAAAATGCATGGTGAACTCGACTCTCTAAAAAATGGTATTAATGCCATGGCGGTATCACTGTCGGAATACCATGTCGAAATGCAGCACAGTATTGACCAAGCCACATCGGATCTTCGTGAAACATTAGAGCAGCTTGAGATCCAAAACGTTGAGCTTGATATCGCTAAGAAACGAGCGCAAGAAGCGGCACGAGTGAAATCGGAGTTTCTTGCCAACATGTCCCATGAACTAAGAACACCACTCAATGGCGTGATTGGTTTTACCCGACAAATGTTAAAAACCCAACTTTCCAACAGCCAGACTGATTACCTACAAACCATTGAAAAATCAGCAAACAACCTTCTTAATATCATTAACGATATTTTGGATTTTTCTAAACTGGAAGCCGGTAAACTGGCACTTGAGAACATCCCATTTGAATTCCAAGACAGCCTAGAAGAAGTCGTGGCACTCCAGGCCACCAGTGCGCATGAAAAAGGCCTAGAGCTAACGCTTAAGGTCGATGCGAAGGTGCCAAATGGATTGGTTGGTGATCCTATGCGTATCCAACAAATTCTTACCAACTTAGTGGGTAACTCGATTAAGTTTACCGAGCGCGGCAATATCGACATCAGTGTTGAACTCAAATCACAAAAAGAAGATCGTGTAGAACTGCAATTTATGGTGCGCGATACCGGCATTGGTATTTCTGAAAGGCAACAAGCACAGCTCTTCCAAGCCTTCAGTCAAGCTGATGCGAGTATTTCTCGCCGCTATGGGGGAACCGGATTAGGCTTAGTCATCACGCAGAAATTAGTCGGTCAAATGGGAGGGGAAATCAGCCTCACTAGTCGCCTGCACCAAGGCTCTACCTTCTGGTTTACCATCCGACTGCATTCTACAGAAATTCCAATGATTGACCCTGTAGACCCGATGAACATCCGTAATAAGCACCTGCTGTTAGTCGAACCTAACATGCAAGCGGCGTCGGTATTGCAGCAAACCCTCACTAACCAAGGCGTTATGGTCACTTATCGCTCGACACTCCCTGAACGACTTGACGCCTTTGACTACATTATTTTGTGCTTACCAACTAATGAAGAAATTCCACTCACCACCATTGAGAGCTGGATTAAACATTGTAAGACCTCTACTTCTAACATCATTATCGGTACTGCCAGCACTCAATTGGCACTGTCTGATTATCTAATGCAAACCCATGAAGTACAGTGCTTAACGAAGCCGCTTGCCCGTAAACGTCTAATGCAAGCGCTAGTGGATAAGCAGCCAGTCACTCCGGCACTGCCTGTGTTCTATGAGTCGACAGAAAAACGCCCTCTCAATGTCATGGCGGTGGATGACAACCCTGCGAACCTCAAATTAATTACGGCTTTATTATCAGAGCGCGTAGAGACCGTTGTGTCCTGCTCTAGTGGGCAACTATCGGTCGAAAAAGCACAAGCACAACACTTTGATATCGTTCTAATGGACATTCAAATGCCGCATATGGACGGAGTGACCGCTTGCAAGCTGATTAAGGAAACAAGCCTAAACAATTCCACGCCTGTCGTAGCGGTTACCGCCCATGCAATGACAGGGGAGCGTGATAGATTAATTTCGGAAGGCATGGATGATTATCTCACCAAGCCAATAGATGAGATGGCATTGCAGAAAGTTCTCAATAAATGGGTCCCACCACGCACACTTGAGCACGATGCCATCCTAGACTTCGTGTCCCAGGAAAAAACAGAAACGCACCCGGTATCGTCTGCTCAAAATAGCGTGTCCGTAACGCCTGCGAGCACAACACATAATATCGTCATAGATTGGCCTGAAGCTTTAAAGCAAGCCGCAAATAAAGACGACCTCGCCGTCGATATGTTGCAGATGCTTATTGAATTTATACCTGAAGTGCAGCGTCTCTCAGAACGCATCCTTGATGAAGCGTTTTCAGACAAAGAAGAGGTCATTCATTTGATCCATAAACTCCATGGCAGCTGCTCTTACAGCGGTGTACCAAGACTTAAATCCATCTGTGCGACCATAGAAAAAACTCTACGATCGGGCGGTGCTATTGAATCGATTGAACC
The DNA here is from genome assembly GCF_023634655.1 of Vibrio methylphosphonaticus. Classification (GTDB taxonomy): domain Bacteria; phylum Pseudomonadota; class Gammaproteobacteria; order Enterobacterales; family Vibrionaceae; genus Vibrio; species Vibrio methylphosphonaticus. The sequence goes on from NZ_JAMKMS010000001.1 coordinate 416,786, forward strand.
TGAGTTGTTTGAACTGCAAGATGAGATGGAAAAAGTACTGGAAACCTCAAAGCTCTACCTCAACAAGAGTTAGTGCTTAATCCGCTGAGGCGCGATTACGAATACCATATAAAATTCGCATTGCTATCATTGGCAGTACATTGAAATAGAAAAGGCGCGAGGCAGTATTCACTGCTTCGCGCCTTTTATTTTCAATCAACTGGCGTTGGGAGTCATCCCCAACAAACCTTAACCAACGAATGGCTACTGCTCTATTATCACCGTAGCAACCGCATAGTGCCGCTCATCCGAAATCGTCAGGTGGATTGACGTTGCACCCATTGAGGTGGCTATTTCCGCTGCTCTATTCGTTAACGTCAGTAACGGCTTGCCATTTTCATCGTTGGCAATGGTAAAGTCTTGAAAACTAACACCATGAGCGATGCCCGTTCCTAGCGCTTTTGACGCCGCTTCTTTAGCGGCGAAACGCTTGGCAAGAAAACGACCTTTTTGTTTCAATGAGCTAAACGTTACCCACTCCTCTGCAGTTAAGATTCGCTTTGCAAATGCCTCTCCAGAGCGAGCCAACGCTTTTTCAATTCGCTCTATCTCTGCGATATCCGTGCCTAAGCCCAAAATTGCCATACGACGCTATACCTAACTACCTTGCGAACTCAGAGCATCAACGCTAGGCGGATTAACCGCGTCGCGCTGCTTCCATTACTGCTTTCATATCTGCGACCGCTTTATGAAGACCGTCAAATACTGCTCGGCCGATAATAGCGTGACCAATGTTCAGTTCATAAATTTCTGGTAGCGCCGCGATTGGCGCGACATTGTGGTAAGTCAAGCCATGGCCAGCGTTCACGGTAATACCTAAGTCAGACGCATAGCTTGCACCTGCAGCAATCTTCTTCAATTCATCTTGCTGATCTTCTTCCGTTTCAGCATCGGCGTAATGACCCGTGTGAAGCTCAATAAAAGGAGCACCCGCTGCTTTTGACGCATCAATCTGCTCGCGATCCGCGTCAATAAACAATGACACCTTAATACCTGCCGCCGTCAATTTTGCCGTCGCCGCTTTAATTTTCTCGAGCTGGCCTTTAACGTCCAAACCACCTTCAGTCGTCAGTTCTTCACGCTTCTCCGGCACAAGACAAACAAACTCTGGCTTAGTTTTTAGCGCAATCTCAACCATTTCATCCGTCACCGCCATCTCTAGGTTCATACGTGTCTGTAGCGTTTCGCTAAGAATACGAACATCGCGGTCTAGGATGTGACGGCGGTCTTCACGTAAATGAACCGTAATGCCATCGGCGCCAGCACGTTCCGCAATTTCTGCTGCGTGCACAGGATCGGGATATTTAGTGCCACGTGCATTACGTAATGTCGCGATGTGGTCAATGTTGATGCCTAAAAGAATAGAACTCATGTATTAATACTCCATCATCAGAGCTGTTTTGGTTTAATACGAAACAACTCTCTGCTTTTTAACGGTTTTGAGCCAAGATACGGCTTTAATGCCATACGTGTAAAGCGTTTTGCCGCTTGTAATTGGGTTTTATTGGTAAAACGTCGCTCACTTATCGCTATCAACTCCTCGCCCATAAAGGTGAGGTTATCGCGACGCACACTGGCGATGAAACCTTTTTGTTCGCGATAGCGATATGTCATGGTCGGATCGACAGGTTCGCCGGTTCCCGCACAATGTAAAAAGTCGACGCCATACCCCATTGCCGAAAGCAAAGCGAGTTCAAAACGTCGCAGTGCAGGCTCAGGATTACTATATTGAGCAAGTTCTGTTAAAGCTTGAAGATAATCATGAAATAAAGCAGGAAAAGGAATTTCATTGGCGAGAACACGAGCAATAAGCTCATTCACATACATTGCTGAATAGAGGCTAATGCCGGTAAGAGGCAAGCCTAAGCTGATGGGCTCAGCTTGGCGCAAGGTTTTTAAGGACCCACCACCAGACCATTTTAGTAACAATGGAGTGAAAGGTTGAAGCGCTCCTTTAAGATTCGAGCGCTTACTGCGAGCTCCTTTCGACAATAATGACACGCGGCCATACTCTTCACTGAAGACATCAAGGATTAAGCTTGATTCACTGTATGGTCTGCGATGTAAAACGAAACAGCGTTGTAACCCTTCCATATCATCACATCTTGTCAAATTGCCGAAATTCGCGCGTCTATTATTTGTTTTCTATGTCGTCGATATAACCAAGTGAACGCAGTGCACGTTCATCATCAGCCCAACCTGACTTCACTTTAACCCAAGTTTCTAAATACACTTTACGGCCAAACAGTTCTTCCATATCAAGGCGAGCTTCACGACCAATAGTTTTGATCTTATCTCCACCTTTACCAATCACCATTTTCTTTTGACCTGTGCGCTCAACAAGAATCAGTGCATTGATATGAAACCCATCGGTTTCTGGATTGTAGTCAAACCTTTCAACTTCAACCGTCACAGAGTAAGGCAATTCCTCACCCGTAAAGCGCATCAATTTTTCACGGATAATCTCAGACGCCATAAAGCGTTGTGAGCGGTCTGTCACGTACTCTTCAGGGAAGTGATGCACCGCTTTTGGTAAATAACTGCGAACATGCTTACGCAGTACATCGGTGTTTTTACCTTGCTTCGCTGAAATTGGTACCACGTCCACGAACTCCATTTTCTTCGAGAGTTCTTGCATGTGCATCATGACATCGTTGCGATCTTTTACATTATCGACTTTGTTAATGCACAGAATGACTGGGAAATCTGACTTTCTCAGTTTGTTTAGTACCATTTCATCGTCTGCGGTCCATTGTGTGCCGTCAACAAGGAACAATACTAGATTCACATCACTCAGAGAGCTGTTAGCTGCGCGGTTCATCAAACGGTTAATCGCACGCTTCTCTTCAATATGAAGCCCTGGAGTATCTACGTAAATAGCCTGGTAATCCCCTTCCGTCTCAACACCCATAATACGGTGGCGAGTGGTTTGAGGCTTACGAGAGGTGATCGATATTTTTTGCCCCAAGATATGGTTCAATAGTGTCGACTTACCTACGTTTGGACGCCCAACAATAGCAATAAAACCACAGTGTTGGTTTTCTGGATTCGTTACTTCTTCTGCAGGAGAAGAAAAGTACGCATCGATATCAAATTCTTTATCAGACATTGGTCACTTTCTCTAATGCCATCTCGGCAGCCGCTTGTTCTGCCTTGCGGCGGCTAGTACCTAGACCAACAACAGGCTTATCCAAGCCCATCACTTCACATGAAACCGTAAACTCTTGGTTGTGAGCTTCACCTTTTATATTAGTCACAGTATAGACGGGCAGAGGTTTTCTGCGCCCTTGCAAAAACTCCTGAAGACGAGTTTTTGGGTCTTTCTGCGATATGCCTGGTTCAATCGCATCAAGGCGGCTTTTATACCAACCTAATACCACTTCACGTACTTTTTCGACATCGCTGTCTAAGTAGATGGCACCAATAATAGCTTCAACTGCATCAGCAAGAATTGAATCACGTCGAAAACCACCGCTCTTCAACTCACCTGGACCTAATTTTAAGTAATCTCCCAAACCGAACTCGCGCCCTAGTTCTGCAAGAGTGTGACCTCTTACTAACGTGGCACGCATACGGCTCATGTCCCCTTCATTAATTTTAGGGAAGCGATGATAAAGATCGTCAGCGACGACAAAACTTAAAATTGAATCGCCCAAAAACTCGAGTCGTTCATTATGCGTTCCATTGGCACTACGATGTGTCAGTGCCAATGCCAAACGCTCGCTATCATTAAATTGATAGGCGAGCTTTTTTTCTAATCGTTCAATAGGAGAATTCATGCTCTCTCGTTCAGTTAATTCCACCGATGCGATTCAATCTCACACCAGTTGGGATCCATGCAGGCAAAAAGCTGTCTGCACTACGTTCAAATTCAAAACTAATCCATATTGCTACAGCTTTACCTACTAAGTTGGCTTCTGGTACAAACCCCCAATAACGGCTATCTGCACTATTATCACGGTTGTCGCCCATCACAAAGTAATGACCTTCTGGTACCACCCATTCATTAACGCCATTACGTGGCTGATACTGATCAACACGATCACGACGCAGTGGGTTAACCAATACTTGGTGTTCAACATCGCCCAGTTTTTCATTCATTTGAATCAATGGAATACCATTTTGTACAAATGGACTATCAACGACGTTAGACAACTTAACAGGTTTGCATTCTGACGAACCCTTAGTCTGAATACAAATGTCCTTGCTTGCGCTGTAGCGCACCATATCACCCGGCAAACCCACTACACGTTTAATATAGTCAATATTGGGCTGAGGCGGGTATTTAAACACGATAGAATCACCACGTTCAGGTTTGCCCACTTCAACTAACTGGGTACGCCACACAGGGTCTTTCAATCCATAGGCGTATTTTTCCACCAGGATAAAATCACCAACCAATAACGTTGGCATCATCGAACCCGATGGAATTTGAAAAGGCTCATAAATAAAGGAACGTAAAACTAATACAAACGCGATAACCGGAAAAATCGACACACTGTTTTCCACAAACCATGATGGCGCGACCGCTTTTTGGGCAACCTCATCATCAATTTGGTTGGCTTGTGCTTGGATATCTGCCAATTTCTGCTGTCGTTTCTTTCTCAGTACGAGTTTATCTAAAACCCAAACTACACCTGTCACCAATGTCACGATGACTAGGATTAGTGAGAACGTATTAGCCATTAAATTCCCTTAATTTCGTCTCTTCAAAAATAACGAAAGTGAAAGCCCTTTTCAGAGCTTCCACTTTACTTGTTCTTGCACTTAGCAATGAGCTTAATCTTTGCCTACATGCAGAATCGCAAGGAACGCTTCTTGAGGCAGTTCAACGTTACCGATCTGCTTCATACGCTTCTTACCTTCTTTCTGTTTCTTCAACAGCTTCTTCTTACGACTCACGTCACCACCGTAACACTTCGCAATTACGTTTTTGCGAAGTTGTTTCACGGTAGAACGAGCGATGATGTGGTTACCAATTGCCGCTTGAATCGCAATATCAAACATCTGGCGAGGAATAAATTCCTTCATTTTCTCAACAAGCAGACGGCCACGGCTTTGCGCTTGATCTTTGTGAGTAATGATAGCCAATGCATCCACCGTATCACCGTTGAGTAATACATCCACACGAACCATGTTCGATGCATCAAAGCGCTCGAAGTTATAATCCAGTGACGCATAACCACGAGACGTTGACTTCAATCGGTCGAAAAAGTCGAGAACAACTTCAGCCATAGGAATGTCATAAGTCACGGCGACTTGGTTACCGTGATACACCATATCAACCTGCATGCCACGCTTTTCGACACACAAAGTAATCACGTTACCGAGGTAGTCTGAAGGAACCAAAATATTACAACGTGCGATTGGTTCGCGCATTTCTTCAATATCGTTGATCGCAGGCAGCTTAGCCGGACTATCTACATACAGCGTCGTACCATCGGTTTTTTCTACTTCGTAAACCACAGTTGGTGCGGTAGTAATTAGGTCAAGATCATATTCACGCTCAAGTCGCTCTTGGATGATCTCCATGTGAAGCATACCTAAGAAGCCACAACGGAAACCAAAGCCTAATGCTGCTGAGCTTTCTGGCTCATAGAATAGCGATGCGTCATTTAGGCTAAGTTTACCTAATGCATCACGGAAATTCTCATAATCATCAGATGATACAGGGAAAAGACCCGCATAAACTTGAGGCTTCACTTTTTGGAAACCTGGTAGCGCCGTTTCACTGCCGTGTTTTGCCGTAGTTAGCGTATCACCAACAGGCGCGCCTAGAATGTCTTTAATACCACAAACCACCCAACCTACTTCGCCAGTGTTCAGCTCTGTCGTATCGATCTGTTTTGGTGTGAAGATACCTAAACGGTCTACACCCCAAACTTGACCAGTGCTCATGACTTTAATCTTGTCATTTTTCTTCAGTTTACCGTTTTTAATACGAACCAAAGAAACAACACCTAGGTAGTTATCGAACCAAGAATCAATAATCAAAGCTTGTAATGGTGCTTCAGGGTCGCCTTCTGGTGCGGGAATTGATGCAACGATCTCTTCGAGAACGGCATCCACACCTAAACCTGTTTTCGCGGAACAGCGCACGGCTTCTAATGCATCAATACCAACAATCTCTTCGATTTCTTCAGCAACACGCTCAGGTTCTGCTGCAGGCAAATCGATCTTGTTCAGGATTGGTACGACCTCAAGATCCATCTCAATGGCGGTATAGCAGTTTGCCAGTGTCTGAGCTTCTACACCTTGGCCCGCATCGACAACCAGTAGCGCGCCTTCACAAGCGGCAAGGGAGCGAGATACTTCATAAGAGAAGTCAACGTGTCCTGGTGTGTCGATGAAATTGAGCTGATAGGTTTCCCCATCGTTTGCTGTGTAGTCAAGAGTAACACTCTGAGCTTTGATGGTAATACCGCGCTCGCGCTCAAGGTCCATGGAATCTAGAACTTGAGCTGCCATTTCACGGTCACTTAAGCCGCCACATACTTGAATGAGACGGTCTGACAACGTGGACTTACCGTGGTCAATGTGGGCGATAATCGAAAAGTTACGAATGTGCTTCATAGATTTGATGTGGCTTAACTCTAAAAATGGGAAGTATAAAACGCCTGTTTGGTCACAGCGTTTCAATTTAGTTGGCAGATTCTACCCAATTTCTGTACGGTTCGCACCTTATTTAGACAATGGGCTGCCCGAGTATGCGGATCAAGACAACCTCTTGACTCGACGTTTGCTCGATAGGTTGAATGAATTTACGGGCAAGAAGAAAACCCCAAAATGCGAACGCCGCTGCGGAAAGAATCACAACCCCTTCTCCAGCACCGAGTAAAGGGGCGAACCAACGTTGCCCTAAACCTGCACCAATAAACAAAAAGAACAATGGAAGTAAGTACACCAACGCAGCAGATTGAAGCAAGCTCTTCTCCGGAAAACCGATTTCCACGACATCGCCTGATTGTACTTTTTCATCCGTCAGTAAATGCCAAATGAGCGCTTTACTGCCCACCGCTTTGCTCACTATTCCCGTTCCACAGCTATTTTTTGAGGCGCAAGAACTGCAACTGGTCTGTTGTTCACAGCTTAATTGTATCTGAAGTTGGCGACCCTGTTTTTCCACAGAAGTCACCGTAGCAAGCGCCGTCATCATGGCGTGGTATTCACTTCAGGAGCAGAGTCGAGTGTTGGTTTAACAGGATTTAACTTCACCGATTGCGCGATTCTTTGCGCCGTAGACGGTGGGATATCCCCCACTACCGATATTTGTCTATCGCCACTTACGACACTGTGCACCGTACGACGACCTTGGCGAATAAGATCACCTTTTAACGATTGGTTGTCGCGTTCAGAAACGTAAACCGAAAAACTAAACAAACCATCGGTAAACATTTGGCTTTCAACAATGTTTTCGGTTGAAAACATACGATATCGATTAAGATCTTTTGGCTTGAATCCTACGGGTACCCAATCGACCTGCCAGTACGTTTCTTCGATATTGCCTTTAGGTAACGAAAGCACTGCCGGCAGCTGAACCTTTTCTAAGGCACTCAACATTTCTGCAATGTGGTCATTCACTGAATAGGATATCACGCGATATTGCTCGAGAATTTCACCATCTCGATCCAATAAGTCAGCCCTAAGGGGCAGCTTGCTCGCCTCATCAACCCACAGTACATAGGAATATCGTAGCCCGTCTTTCGGGACGATACGAAAGACTTGAGTCGCCGCGCCGGCTTCTCTCGCCCTACCGACTCTTACATAATCATAATACTCACTTAATTGAGTAATATCACCATTAAGCAACGGCATCAGTGGTGCCACCATCTTTCCTGATTCAATAGTAAAAGGGTCAACACCTGGCTCGATATAACTCACCTCGCTACCGCGACGGATAACCTCTCGTACAGGCCCACTCAGATACACTAAATGTGCAAACTGTTCAGCCTCAAAGGTAGCATGGCGATAGAGCAGCGGTTCAATGCTATTTTTCTTAATCAGGATGTAAGACAGCTCATAATTCAACTGCTGACTTGCGTCACTCATTTGATGCAACAAAGCCTCCGCAGAAGGTTCTTCTGCAAAGGCTTTAGCACCAAATAAACTGAACAGCAGTAAAGAACTGGTCAGAAATTTCTTCATTCAATTACCGATTCTGTTTCTACACTCAACGAGCTCTGATGGTCACTATTTAATCTTAGCTGTAACTCATAATCTTGCAGCAATGCATTAACTCGACGGCGCTGCTCTTGAACATTAGCCGTTTCGTTGCTGGTTTTAGCCACGGAGTCTCGAGTTAAACTTACTGGCTCGGCGCTGCCTGCAAACGGAATCGTCTGCAATACAGGAAGCTGCTCCGCTTCCGGTTGAGTCGCATCTTGACCAGAATACTGCTGCACACCAAGTATCACCGCCATAGACACACAGGCTGCCACGGCCACTTGACCGAATTGGCTGAGCCATGCTGGCAGTTGACGCTTGGCTTGTGCTGGCGTTGGTTGCGATTCTATCGGCGTCGCAACACCCACTTGATCGGTATTCACTGAAGATGGAGCCTGCGAGTACGTCGGCTCAGCTTCTAGTGCTGTCGCGACACTTTCAGCAATATTCCAATCTAAACTTTTCGGCTCATCGCCTCGCATGACGTCACCAATTAAATGGTAGTTTTGCCATGCTTCTTTGCTTTCCAAATCATTTTCAAACGCTTCAATCAGCGCCTCATCGACTTGGTCTCCATCCATGAATGCTGAAAGCTTTTGTTTGTCAGCCATTATAGTCACCATAAGTTGATACTGGTTTTAGCGTTGAAGAAGAGGCTTAATCTTCTTCTCTACTGCTTCACGAGCACGGAAGATACGCGAGCGTACCGTTCCCACTGGACAATCCATTACTTCTGCGATTTCTTCATAACTTAGCCCGTCGAGCTCTCGTAGGGTCATCGCAGTCTTAAGGTCTTCTGGTAGTGCTTCAATTGCTGCAAACACTGTTCGCTTCAATTCATTCGACAACGTTAAGTTCTCAGGGTTCGAAATTTCTTTCAACGCATTACCAGATTCATAAAATTCTGCATCTTCTGCATCCACATCTGTTGCTGGCGGTCTTCTGCTTTGTGCAACGATATGGTTTTTAGCTGTATTTACTGCAATGCGATACAACCACGTATAAAAGGCACTTTCGCCTCGAAACGTTGGGATCGCTCTATACGCCTTAATAAATGCTTCTTGGGCAATATCTGCGACATCACCAGAGTTGCTCACGTATCGTGATATGAGATTGCAAACCTTGTTTTGATAACGCAAAACCAACAGGTTAAATGCTTGTTTATCTCCACTTTGAACGCGCTCAATCAGCACCTGATCGGTTGGCTGCTCGTTCATTCGAGCGTTCACTCCTATTCGTTCTTACCCTTACCTTATCAGATATGAGTATTAATAATGCATATTGTAGTCTTGACACCACCGCTAACATGAGCACTATTGTGACTCTATAAAAAAGAGAAAGTTCAAAACTTTCTACGTTTTTTTGTGATGAATCATTCACAATGTAATTTGGCGTCGACTACAATGTTGTCAATTTACAAGAATGGATTACTTAGCTCATTAACACAATCGATTTTTCAGCGTGTTATCGCCAATGTAATCCTTGTTGAAAGTGCCCTTCGCCAGCTGTTTTACACAGCTCCCTATCGCGCACTTTTTATCTAAGTAGGGTATCGTTACGCTACTGTAGGTTAGGATTTTAATAGAATTATGAACACAAACCGAGAGCATCTTTGTGATGTTTTAGTCATAGGAAGTGGCGCAGCAGGTCTATCACTCGCACTAAGAGTCGCGGAGCGCGCTAAGGTTATCGTTTTAAGTAAAGGCCCTCGCAGTGAAGGAGCCACTTATTATGCCCAAGGTGGCATCGCGGCCGTTTTTGATGAATCTGATAGCATTGAATCACATGTTAATGACACCAATATTGCGGGTGCAGGGTTGTGTGAAGAAGAAACCGTTCAGTTTATCGCTGAAAATGCCAAAGAGTGTGTTCAATGGTTGATCGACGGCGGAGTTCCTTTTGACCAAGTCGAAACCGAAAAAGATGAACAACCTCGCTACCACCTCACTCGTGAAGGTGGACATAGCCATCGCCGGATTCTACATGCAGCCGACGCCACAGGCATGGCAATGCAAACTACGTTGCAAGATAACGTGCACAGCCATCCTAATATTGAGATCTTTGAGCGCTATAATGCACTCGATCTCATCGTTGACGAAAACAGTAGCGATGCAGAGAACACTATCCCCAATAATAATGTCGTTGGGGCGTACATCTGGAACCGCAATGAAGAACATGTAGAAACCGTTCGCGCAAAATTTGTCGTTCTAGCCACGGGTGGTGCATCGAAAGTATATCAATATACGTCAAACCCCGACGTATCATCTGGCGACGGTATCGCAATGGCTTGGCGCGCTGGGTGCCGAGTCGCTAACCTAGAGTTTAATCAATTTCACCCGACTTGCTTGTTCCATCCAGAAGCACGTAACTTCTTACTCACCGAAGCACTGCGTGGTGAAGGCGCTTACCTGAAGCGTCCTGATGGCACGCGCTTTATGCCTGACTTCGATGAGCGGGGTGAGCTTGCTCCGCGTGATGTGGTTGCACGTGCTATCGATTTTGAAATGAAGCGACTCGGCGCTGACTGTATGTACCTAGACATCAGTCATAAGCCTGAAGCCTTCATCATTAAGCATTTCCCAACCATTCATATGCGCCTGCAGGATTTGGGTATCGATATGACCAAAGAACCTATCCCTATTGTTCCTGCCGCACATTACACGTGTGGCGGAGTCATGGTGAATCAAGCAGGTCGTACTGATATAGATCAACTCTATGCTATTGGTGAAGTCAGTTATACCGGCCTTCACGGCGCGAATAGAATGGCATCCAACTCCCTATTAGAATGTGTAGTCTATGCCTGGTCTGCCGCGAAAGATATCCTAACCAAACTGGACAGTGTGTCACTGCCTGGAGCGTTACCACAATGGGATGAGAGCCAAGTAAGTTGCTCTGACGAAGAAGTCATCATCCAGCATAACTGGCATGAGCTTCGCCTATTTATGTGGGATTACATGGGGATTGTTCGCACCGATAAACGACTAGAGCGAGCATTACGTCGAATTCAATTGCTGCAACAAGAAACGCACGACTACTACAGTAATTTTAAAGTTTCCAACAACTTACTTGAGTTGCGAAATCTATTGCAAGTCGCAGAGTTAATGGTGCGCTGTGCGATGCAACGTAAAGAGAGTCGTGGTCTTCACTACACGCTTGATTACCCCGATATGCTAGAAGTCAGTAAACCAACCATTCTAACGCCAAGTGGTGAGCCAACAAACTAGTACTGCCCACAACCAAGTTTGGTAAATAGCTCGGTTACAACTGCGCTTGAAACATGCACCCTGTCTCTTCAAGAGCAGTTCATTCACTTAGTGGGAATGGACTGCTTTTTTATTGTGACCAATAAATGACGATACGCTGACTCGCTGCTGCTGTCTCGCCACAAAATGTACCGCTGACCATTTTGTTCACGGACCCCAATGCACCACTCGCTGAAAACAAGAGTAAATGAGGGAGAGCACAATGGCGCGCCATTGTAGTGCCATCGCTCCTCTTTCATCATAAGTACGCCATTGATTGGCGGATAAAGATAGCCAGGTCTAAAGCAGAATCCGACAATATAAACTGAAACGACAAGTGGTAACGATGTCAGTATCAACACACCCAACAGCAGGGCATGGCAGATAAGGTTAGCAACGTAGGCATGAAAAGAAAAAGAGGCGTGTAGGTAAGCGTGCTCAAGGCTACGCTTACCTAATTCGTAAGGCTGAATGGTGGTATTTTCGCGAAAAACAGGCTGAATTATCGAACTTTACTCAGATTATGTGCAACAATTTTGTCTACCATTGAAGCATGACCTAAATTCTCACTTCGCCCATGGCCCATGATCCAGGTAAATAGATCCGGATCTTGACACTCCAACAAAGATACGAAGTCATTTTGCTCTTGACCGGTTAAGGTATCAAAACACTCCTCAAAGAACGGCATAACAACAACATCAAGCTCTAGCATACCTCGGCGGCAAGCCCATTTTATCCGTGCTTTTTGTTCAGTAGAGTACATTGTATTCTCCATCTACAACTTAATTTGAGCTGAGTGTAACAAGCCTGTTTCGCACTAACCACTGCTGACATCACACAAACTCTACTTCTATCACAACAAATCGTGCAACAACATTCAGCTGACAAATCCAGCTCAGCGCATTAACATATTCAATATGATATCTAAAGAGACCTCTAATTATGGATTGGCAACCTCACACTCAGTCATTCAACGATACTCCCTCTACATCACTGCCTGATTTAGTTTTGGCGTTACTCCCGTCTTGGGGAGCGATCGACATGGTCGGTGCGGATAAAAAAGCGTACTTGCAAGGGCAGGTCACATGCGATGTCGTCACTCTAGCAAAAGAAGAATCCACGCTAGGCGCGCATTGCGATGCGAAAGGAAAAGTGTGGAGTATTTTTCGTCTTTGCAATACTCATAGTGGCTATACAATGATTCAACCTCGTTCCATTATTGCCAAGGAGCAGGCTGAATTGAGCAAGTACGCCGTTTTCTCAAAAGTCGATATATCAATGAGTGACAACAGCATTGCGGGTATTATCGGCGCGCAAAGTCATGCCTTTGTGAGCACCCTTTTCCCTACTAAGGGTGACGTACGAACCACAGAATCAGCCACAGCGATTAAAGTCAGTGATGATCGCTGGATGATCGTGGCACCGAGTGCTTGGCTGGAGGAGAACCTTAATGATGACGCCCTAGCTTGGGGGGAGGAGTCACTTTGGACCCGACTTGATATTGAACAAGGGCTGCCAACCTTAACACCCGACTTGCAAAACCAACATATTCCGCAAGCCTTTAATTTACAGGCTCTCGGCGGTATTAGCTTCACAAAAGGGTGCTATACGGGACAAGAAACCGTTGCTCGAGCAAAGTATCGTGGCATCAACAAGCGCATGTTAATGACACTATCTGGTGTCCTTTCCACAAAGCTGTCTGACTCAGATAGCGTTGACGTTGAGCGCTCTGTTGGCGAAAACTGGAGAAAAGCGGGCGATACCCTAGCTTTCTATCAATTTTCAGATGGCACAACACTTGTTTCCGCAATCTTGCCCAACAATTTGGATACAGATACTGAGTTTAGACTGATGTCCTCGCCTGAAGACCGACTCACCCCGACAGCACTCCCTTACTCGACTGATGACGAGTAATCATGCTCTCAACGCCAATTACCTGCTATTTACAGCAACGTAATATCCCCTTTCAACTTTTGATGCAAGGCAAAGGTGCTGCTTCGATACAAGAAGCAGCTAATCTGCGTGGCATCAAAGCCGAGATAATGGTCAAAGCTATTGTGTTACGGGATATGGGTGGACAATACGCCTTAGCTTGCTGCCCTGGCAATGAATCTATTGACCCCAAGAAAGTTCGTCATACCCTTGAGACTCGTCGCATGACTTGCGCCTCTCGTGAAGAAGTAGAAGCGATAACAGGCGCTACTCTAGGAACAGTTACCCCACTACTCCTACGCACTGCTATGCCAATTCTTTTTGATCCTCGCTTAAAACAACATAGTAGGGTGACAATCAGCAGCGGCAACAATAGTGCGGGACTATTGTTATCCCTCAACGATTTAGTTCAATGTTGTTCACCTTTATGGGCCGATATCTGCAGATAGAACCTAAAGAATGAACGCTTTACTCCCCTAACCCGATTTAACGCCGTTTATAAATGCAAACTACTGTCGATCTTACAGATCGCACTGCGACACGGATCAAACTACCATCACAAACAAAGTGAAATATTAGTCAATATATAAGCATAAATAGTCAGCCTGCCTTTTTTAGGGTATGGTAGTACCTGACTTCAACGAGCAACTCCGCTACGTTGCTGTCCACACTAGAGTGGTGCTCTGCGTAAGCAGTAACTCCCTTTTGTGTAATGCATCTGTGACATTTGGCCCGCTGAGCGGGCTTTTTTTTTACTCATACTGACGATTCCCCCTCACCTTTCTGCTGCTTTGTAACACAGTATGTCCAAGTGAAAACTTTTTGGCTCTTCTCTGGTCTATATAAATGAAGCTGATATTTAGTTGCCAAATACATCGATATAAAGTTCCAGAAATAATGCATTTAGATTCATAGCAGTGTCACATTAGGAAGCTTAAATAGCACTCGTTTTTCAACGGAATCCACTATCTAATTTCAATGTGATCCACCGTTTCAATGTGTTTTTGCGCTACGTATCACGAGATACTTTGTCACTCGTAATGAAATTGATAAACGCAGCACAAAACGACGAATTTACTGAGCTAAATCCTCGTAAGCACTGGTTAATCACACATTATATGAAGGGTTTTATCTATAATCCTTCGTGCTAGGTAAACGATAAGGAAGAATAAATGAGACTGTTTAAGCGCTATACACCAAGTATGATTGCTAAACATATAAGTCGACTATTTAAGGGACGAATTTATATCCATGGATTGGGTGGCTTTGAGTTTGATAACGGTAAACTCATTATTCCTGCGCAAGCTGAAAAACGTCACTTCACCGCTGTAAAAGAAGTCAATCAAGAAATAAAGAGGCTAAGATGCGCTTACGCTTGATTGTAAAAAATAACTAGGTGCAAACTGTCGATTTCAAATGATTTTTTGTACACCACCAAGACAAAAAAGAGGGCATTCACGCCCTCTTTAAATTCATTCACACGCCATCGCTCATAATTAGCCGCTTTGCTGAACCGGTGATTTCGCCAATTCAGGTAAACGTCCTTTCATCCCGAGTGCGCGGCTCATGATTTCTTGTTTCGCACCAGGTAATTGTCCTACTAGCCTCATCCCTAAACTACGAACCATTTTCTTAGCCGGATTGTCGCCCTCAAATAAATCTTTGAACCCTTGCATCGCTGCAATCATTTTGGCCGCTTCTGCTTTACGCCAGCGCTCAAATTCTCTTAAATGACGCTTACGCCCAATATCTTTCCCTGCCTTCCAGAGCTTAATAAGCTCTTCAGACAAACTTGCTGCATCTAAAAGACCAAGATTGACACCTTGACCAGCCAGCGGGTGAATCGTATGTGCGGCATCGCCAATCAAAGCAACACGTTCCGTCACAAAGTCTCGTGCATAGCGCATTTTAAGTGGGAATACCCGGCGCTCTGAGGTTAAATGGCAAAGTCCCAATCTGCCATCAAACTCTGCCGTAATGGCTTTGTTAAATTCGGCCTCTGGCATTTTAGCTAATTTTTCCGCTCTGCTCGGATCCGTTGACCATACTACTGAGCACAGTTTTCGATCATCAAGTGGCAAGAATGCAAGCGGGCCTTGTGGGGTAAACACTTGACGCGCAACGCCGTCGTGGTAATCGTCTACTTTTATGTTGGCAACTAACGCACTATGACCATAGTCCCAGTGCGTTAATGGGATACCTTGTTGCTCTCTAACCCAAGAATTCGCTCCATCCGCACCCACGACTAATTTACTCGTAAACGCCATGCCATTGTCCAATGTCATCCATACTTCACTCTCCCCGACCGCCATAGACTGGCAACGATTCGGCATAAAGAAAGTCACGTTGGCTTGCTGCTCAACTTGCGACAATAGCGCGGTTTGAATGATGTGATTTTCGACAATGTGCCCTAAATTAGGCTGAGAAAATTGGCTAGCGGAAAACTCGATGCGAGCAAAACTGTCTTGCTCCCACACTTCCATGGCTTGATAAGCGGCACAGCGGTGCTTTTCAATTGCATCCCACGCGCCAAGATTTTTTAAAATGGTCTCACTCGCGCGGCTTAAAGCAGAAACACGAATATCCGGCTCGTCGGGTATGGATTTAGAAGGCATGCTTCCTTCGATCACGGCAATACGAAGATCCGTATCCTGCAGAGATCTAGCTAACGCTAAACCAACCATTCCACCACCAATAATGGCTAAATCAAAACTTTGCATAATGTTGTACTACCTGTTCACCACGCCGAGCGCACGATTGAAAAGCGGAGATTTCAACAACGGGAAAGTATCCAGTACTCCCAAGCCCATGTTTCGTCCCACTCGAAATGCGAATAAATCATTGGAAAATATTTGTACAAGCGCCGATGTCATCGCAATCGTCGTTGATCGATCTTGCTCGCGTTGCGTTTGGAATCTAATAAGATTAGCGTAGTCCCCAACATCTTTCTTGTTGAGCAGTAGCGAATCCACCAGAGTCGCAATGTCGCGAATCCCTAAGTTAAACCCTTGCCCTGCGATTGGATGCAGTGTTTGCGCTGCATTACCTACGGCAGCAAACCGATGGGAGGATATACGCTCTCGATGACGAAGCAGCAACGGATAACTGGCAATACTACCCACTTTGCTAAACTGCCCTAAACGCCAGCCAAAAGCTTGCTGTAATTCGCTGAGAAATTCTGCTTGGGGTAAACTTAAAACGCGTTGAGCCTCCAGCGGAGGCATACACCAAACCAACGAACTCCGACCTTGGCTCATTGGCAATAGTGCTAACGGTCCATTAGCGGTAAAACGTTCAAACGCACGACCACGGTGAGGCTCAGCTGTCACGACATTGGCGATAATCGCCGTTTGGTTAAAATCGACACTTTGCTGTGTTAAACCAACTGACTGGCAGCTCAGAGATTCAGCCCCATCCGCCGCAACGACTAGCTTCGTTTCCAGCTGCACGCTCGCCTCACCATCGTTCGATGATAGCGTCACCACTGCCGAATCAATGCCGCGTTCAATATGGTTAACCGAATACGGGCAAAACAACTCAATTTGATGCTGCTGTGACAAATGCTGACTAAATCGACGCCCAACTTCCGCCAACTCGACCACGTACCCCATCGCTTCTAGGCCTTCTTTATCGGCATAGAAATCTGTCATTCCTGCATGACCTCGATCGGAAATATGAATATGAGTTATCGGTGTTGCATGGTCTTCAATGAGCGACCACAACTGGAAGTGCTTAAGAATAGCTACCGTGCCATAAGAAAGCGCAATCGAGCGCGCATCAAAGCCCGGGTGAGATTGATGATCAGGCTGATAAGGTTCTATGACGGCTATTTTTAACGACTGATTGCTTCCTTGGTTTAGCGCCATAGCTAAGGTTGCCCCAGCCATAGCGCCACCAGCAATCACAATATCATACAGTCTCGACACGAGGTGTTCTCTTTAAAGTGTTAGCGATTGATTAGTGAATTGTTGGAGTATCGGCCTGTTTGGTCGGTTTGATACCAAACTCGGCATGTATGGTTAATACACATGCTTTAACATGTTCGATCACTTGTTCAAATAATTGCGCTTGCTCCTCTAGGTCGTCCTCTTCGTCAACACCTAGCTTAGCAATTTCTTCCAGATCACCGAGTGCTTCTTTGCTCTGACCCGATGCCTGCGCTAACTTAGTACTAATTAACCCCAACCCTGAAATAAAGTGATTCACCCACTCACTCAAGCCATCCGCTTTTTCGACTAATGTCGCATCAACCGCATCATCAGGGATAAACAACGATACTTCAAAGCTCTCATTGTCTGTTAATTCGCTAATTGATTGCGTTAATAAGGTTTTCGCGGTCGTAATAGCAGACTGCGGCCAACCCATTCCATCATTCGTGTAATCAAACAATAGTGGCTGCCAGCTATCATCGTTGAGTCCCAAACCACCACTCAACATCCCAACTAATAGGCCATGCAATTCAGCAGGACTAACCGCCAGACTCGCCTGCTGTAATTCAGTCGCAACGGTAATATAATTTGGTAGCGTGGTATCTGTCATAGTGGCTCTCATTCTATTCTTTTCTGATTTTCCAGCCAATCATGGGGTGAACGCGTCACTGGCTGAAAACTCTTGGCTATTGGTTGGTCATGCTATCACTTCCCACTGAAAGCGAAAATGGCATTTACCTCGTTTCTGGATAGCTTTTGTGCGAATTGTCGATTTCGTGTGTGATTAAACACGCATTTGGCATTGAGTCACTAGAAAAGCTTGAATCTTAATGACCGTTTACCTATAGTTTCCTCCTCAGATTACCTTTGTTGGTGATAACAAAAAGAGTTCTTGTCATTATGGAAAATCAAGCAGTCGAAGTGGAAATACTAGGTAAATTGACTCGGGTAAATTGCCCAGCTGGTCAAAAAGAAACCTTGATCCAAGCGGCAAAAGACCTTGATGACCGATTGCAAGAAATGACTCAACGGACAAAAGTGACAAATGAGCTAAAATTACTCACGATCGCTGCTTTAAATATGTCTTATGAGCTGAATACAAAAAGTGATGAGGTCCAACAAAATACCTCTCACCTTACCGAGCGAATGGAACAGCTCGCGGCATCGCTTGATGATGCTATTAATAATGTAAGGCAAGGACAGCGAAACTAATTTACCCTGGAGTGTGCGTCAGAGGATTTAAGTCCCTGAGCCGATAAGCAATCCTTAAGGGTTAGTATTTGGGCACTATTGAGCAAGCTCGGCTCGTACCGAGAAGCCTACGGTTACCTTTGCTGATCCGCCTTGAACCAGCAGGTTCAAGGGCCACAATCTTCAACGGCACTTTGGGGTATTCCTTATGTCTGTCAATACTAGACAACGTATTCGCACCGACATTCGACATTTACGTCGTTCTATATCAGCGAGTCAGCAAGTTGACTATGCTTCTCAGCTCGTTGAGCAATGCCAGTCTTTATCCGAACTCTCACAAGCCAAGCATGTTGCACTCTATTTAGCGACTGACGGCGAGCTTGATACGCAACCTCTCATTGACGAGTTATGGCGACAAGGCGTCAATACCTACTTACCTGTGATTCATCCCTTCTCTAAAGGCCAGTTACTGTTTTTACGCTACCATGCCAACACCCCCTTAGTGGCTAATCAATATCGTATTCTGGAACCACAACTCGATCAGCGAATGATATGTCCCGTTCGGCACTTAGATATTATCTTTACACCACTTGTCGCTTTTGATGAGCAAGGGCAACGACTAGGAATGGGGGGTGGCTACTATGATCGAACTCTCGCACCATGGCAGTTTTCCGACCAAGGTCCTAACGCCATTGGACTTGCGCACAATTGTCAACAAGTGTCAGCACTGCCTAGCGAATCTTGGGATATCCCCCTTTCCACGATCATTACGCCTAAGCAGACCTGGCGCTGGTAGCAATCACTCACAAGCAGGCATAAACATCGCCACGTTGTGTACCAATCAGAAGCCGGAGTAATTGGAGCAACCGATTGCTAAATGTCACTAATTTTGGCTTAACATTCGGTTTTAAGCGCCAATTTCGTTCATTTTGATATATACTTCGCCGGCGTTTTCACCCTAACTTTCTAACTGGGATTTCAACCATGACTCAAGACGAGATGAAAAAAGCAGCTGGCTGGGCCGCTCTCAAATACGTAGAAGAAGGCAGTATTGTTGGTGTCGGTACCGGCTCTACCGTTAATCACTTTATTGATGCGTTAGGCTCAATCAAAGATGACATCAAAGGCGCCGTCTCTAGTTCTATCGCATCAACAGAAAAGCTCGAAGCATTAGGCATTGAAGTTTTTGAGTGCAATGATGTATCTATGCTTGATGTTTATGTCGACGGTGCGGATGAGATAAACCCGTCTAGAGACATGATCAAAGGCGGTGGTGCAGCACTGACTCGTGAAAAGATTGTTGCTGCCATCTCGAAAAAATTCATCTGTATTGTCGATGGTACTAAAGCGGTTGACGTACTGGGTGAATTCCCACTGCCTGTTGAAGTTATCCCTATGGCTCGCTCATACGTAGCGCGAGAACTCGTGAAACTTGGTGGTGACCCTGCGTATCGTGAAGGCGTAGTTACCGATAACGGTAACGTGATTCTTGACGTATACGGCATGAAGATCACCGACCCGAAAGCCATGGAAGACAAAATTAACGCGCTAGCTGGCGTGGTGACGGTCGGACTATTTGCTCACCGTGGCGCAGATATTGTGATTACTGGTACACCAGAAGGTGCAAAAATCGAAGACTAATGAGTTTTGACGTCATTTGATTACAAACGGCACGCCTTAGTGCCGTTTTCTCTCCTTAACTATAAGAAAATTATTCCTTATTCCGTAATTTTCTTACCCAAGTCGAAAGTTTTTTGTTACTTTATTGCTTAGAAGACGCACAAGGAAAACGTTTGCCTCAGCAGTAAGAAGCTCCCCCTTGAAATTCTCGCTGTCAACTGTGCGCCGCGATTGCCCAATTTCCATTTTAAGGACGAGTTAAATGGCCAAAGTTTCTCTAAATAAAGACAAAATCAAAATCCTCCTACTTGAAGGGTTACACCCATCTTCAGTCGAAGTATTGCAAGCTGCTGGGTATACCAACATCACTTATCACAAAGGTTCGTTGCCTGAAGAAGAGCTAATCGAAGCGGTTAAAGACGCACACTTTATCGGTATTCGCTCTCGTACAAATCTTTCTGAAGAAGTCATCAATGCCGCAGAAAAACTCGTCGCGATTGGCTGTTTCTGTATTGGCACCAATCAGGTTGATCTCGCCGCAGCAGCTAAGCGTGGCGTTCCTGTCTTTAACGCTCCGTTCTCAAATACACGCAGTGTGGCAGAGCTGGTATTAGGTCAAATCCTTTTACTTCTTCGTGGTATTCCTGAGAAAAATGCACTCGCTCATCGAGGTATTTGGAAGAAAAGTGCCGATAGTTCTAACGAAGCTCGTGGTAAACGTCTTGGTATCATCGGCTACGGCCATATTGGCACGCAACTTGGCATTATTGCAGAAAACTTAGGTATGCGTGTCTATTTCTATGACATAGAAAACAAGCTGTCACTAGGTAACGCAACTCAGGTCCACAACATGACGGATCTATTGAATAAGTGTGACGTGATTTCACTACATGTCCCTGAGACCGCAGGAACAAAAGACATGATGGGCGAAGCTGAATTTGCTCGCATGAAGCCGGGTTCTATTTTTATCAATGCGGCTCGTGGCACTGTTGTTGATATCCCAGCGCTTTGCGCGACGCTCGAAGCAGGTCACCTTTCAGGTGCCGCTATCGATGTATTCCCTGAAGAACCAAAAACCAATGCTGACCCATTCGAATCACCATTGATGAAGTTCGACAACGTGATTCTAACGCCTCACGTCGGGGGTTCGACACAAGAAGCTCAAGAAAATATTGGTGTGGAAGTGGCTGGAAAACTGGCTAAGTACTCTGACAATGGCTCAACACTGTCTAGCGTTAACTTCCCTGAAGTGTCACTGCCAGAACACCGTGAATGTTCTCGACTGCTGCATATTCACCAAAACCGCCCTGGTATTCTGACGCAAATCAATACGATCTTTGCGCAGGAAGGCATTAACATTGCTGGTCAATACCTACAAACGGCATCGGATATTGGTTATGTGGTGATTGATGTAGAAACCGCGCGATCAGAAGAAGCGCTAGCGCAATTAAAACAAATTGAAGGCACGTTGCGAGCTCGAATTCTGCACTAATTTGTAGCGCCTAACTGCCTTTTCCAAGTAAAAATGCCCTTGCAAAGCAAGGGCATTTTTTTAGTTAGATAATTTGTATACCACGTCGACTCGATCACGGATGGTAATCACTGAATCTTGATAGCTATTCGATTCCGACTGGCTATCCATCATCATGCTTCTCATCACTACAGGCTGGTTTTGTGGCTGCTTATAGGTGATTTGCCAAATTTGCCCAAGCTTCTGCTCAAAGCCCTGCGCCAATGATTGCGCTTTTGTTTGTGCATCTTGAATGGCAACGGTTCGGGCTTTCGCTTGATATTGGCTTTCGTCTTTCACCTTCAAACGAATATTATCAACTTGGTTGATCCCTGATGCTAACGCCGAATCTAAGTAATCATTGAGTTTTTCTATGTCCATGACCTGCACGGTCACCGTTCTTGATGCTCGATACCCAACTAACTCTGGCTGCCCTTTCTCAGGATATTGATATTGGGGAGTAAGATATAAATTGGAACTTTTAATATCCTCTTTACTCACACCTGCACTCGCAAGTTTCGCCAAAAAAGTATCGACAACTGAATCCACACCTTCTTTCGCTTGATCGGCATTAAGTTGCGACTGAACCACCTTGACGGAAAACTCCGCCATATCAGGCGTCGCCTCTATTTGCCCATACCCTGTCGTGACAATATGGGGGAAATCTACCTGGCTAGCGACGCTGGGCAGCGCAACTAAACTGGCAGCTAAAGCACAAAGCGTCAATGTTGATTTCATTCTCTGTTTCCTCATCTAAGCAAAGATTGATTACCCAAAGTTAGGCAAAATAATAACGAATGAGTTCCATCAAATGATAACCCTGACAAAACAATGACGTTATCGACATGCATATTGTTTACTCGTATTTAAAAAGTCATGACTTTATTCACCACATTTATTGTGGCAAATACGCATGAGCATAATGAGTAATCGCATCCGACAGTTCGCCGAGTACACCACTTTCTAATTGCCAATGATGCCAGTAGATTCGATGTGATAACTCAATATTTGGCGTGAGCTCAACTAAAGCTCCACTGGCTAACTCACTCTCAATTTGTAATCTTGGGATCAAGCAATAAGCCACGCCAGCAACCGCTAACTTTACAAAGGCTTCTGAACTCCGCACGGTGTGCTTAAGAATACTGCCAGGCATAATACTAAAGTGTTTATTAACAAAGTGTTGATGCATTTTATCATGCTGATCAAATGCCACAGCAGGTGCTTTAATCAGCGCCTCACGATTAACACCGTGGTTAAAGTAACGTTTAATAAAACTTGGACTGGCTACACAAAGGTAATCAACTCGTCCTAAGTAATCTGCCACGCAGCCCGGTATCGATTGAGGCTCTAAGCTAATAGCGCCAACCACTTCACCATTCTTAAGCTTTTCAATTGTCCGCCCCTCATCATCAACAATAAGGTCCAGTTCAATACGTTTAGACTCAATTAGAGGAAATAAACTGGGCAATAACCATGTCGCTAAACTGTCGGCATTGGTCGCCAATGAGACAGATAAGGGTTTATCACTAAACTCAGATGTCAGCTCAGGTACCAACTCTTGCTCCAACAAGCACACTCGACGATAAAGCCCGAGCAGCTTTTTCCCGACAGCGGTAGGACGTGGTGGTTGTTCTCGTACCAAAACAGGTTGAGCGAGCCATTTCTCGAGTTGCTTAACTCGTTGAGACACGGCAGACTGAGAGATGTAAAGGTGCTCCGCCGCCTTTTCAAAACTCCTTTGCTCAACAATCGCATCCAATGCTTCTATCCATTTGTAGTCAAGACCGCGCATTTCCTCTCCATTAGCTTTACTTATAAAGCATGAATATTATTAATTTAACTAATAATAATAAAAACCGTATTCTCACGCTCTCTTTAATTGTTCAACTAGGAAATAAAAGTGAATTTTTGGGTACTTCTTCAAGGTTTTGGGCTCGGTGCAACGATGATTATTCCAATAGGTGCTCAAAATGCCTATGTCTTAAATCAGGGGATTAAACGCAACCATCACCTGACAACCGCAACGGTATGCAGCCTATTAGATACCACTTTTATTTCTCTAGGCATCTTTGGTGGCGGGGCCATTTTATCTCAAAATGATATGCTACTTACCATGGTAACCCTAGGGGGCATCCTATTCTTAATGGGTTATGGCATGCTGTCATTACGCAGTGCGTTTAAACAACCAGCAAGCCGTGAGTCTCGCGGCGAAGTTTTGGCTAGAGGCAAAAGAACCGTTATTCTCGGCGCGCTTGCCGTCACAGTATTAAACCCCCATCTTTACCTTGATTCCGTCGTAATTTTAGGTTCAATTGGTGGCCAATTTGAAGGAAGTGACCGAATTGCATTTGCTATTGGTACCATTTTGGCCTCATTCGTTTGGTTTTATTCGCTGTCTATAGGCGCTGCGAAACTTGGCCCAACACTATCAAAACCGAAAGTAAAAAAGGGTATTGACCTAACGGTGGCAGTAATGATGTTTGCTATTGCCGCCATGCTGGCAAGAGGGCTCATAGCGTAACTTATGATAAATCGAACCCAAGAAATATATCAAACAAATAGGGCGATCCTGCATCATCTATCGATCTCTTATCAACAATGGCAACATGAACCTATTTTAGACTTTGCGACCGATGAATTAGTCGCTCTGCGACTTGGCTGGACAGGTACTCATAGCAAGAGTTTATTCTTAAAAAAGAAAGGGGGTGGCTTTGCGCTATTCCTAACTGACAAAGATAGTCGCTTGGACAAGCTGCAAATAAAGCAACTGCTTGGTAAGCGTACATCAATTTGCAGTAACGACGAGATGATGGCTGAAATAGGTTGCCTGCCGGGCGCGGTATGCCCATTTGGATTACCGATAGACGTGACCATTGTTGTCGATAGCGACTTGTTCGCGCTAGAGGAGATTCTATATACACCAGGGTTACCTGAGTGGACTTTTTCAATATCAGGTGTCGATCTGCGCTTGATCCTAAGTACGATACCCAATCAGGTTATCGAAACAAAAAAAGGTGAAGCTTAACGCTTCACCTTTTCGCAGCACATTAAAATATCTTAGTCAGCTTTATTTAGATGTACATCCATTTGAGGAAATGGAATTTCGATACCTTCTGCATCTAGTGCTTCCTTGATCGCTTGTAGCGAATCAAAGTACACGTCCCAATACTGCTCAGTACGTACCCAAGGACGAACCACAAAATTCACTGATGAATCGGCTAGAGCAACGACACCAACAGTGATACCAGGCTCTTTAAGAATACGCTCGTCCGCTTCTAATGTCTTACGAATCACTTCTTGCGTTTTTTTCAAGTCAGCACCGTAAGATACGCCAATCACATGATCAATACGACGGGTTGCATGACGGGAGTAGTTAGTAATTGGTGAACCAATCACTGAAGCGTTAGGCACAACGACCATTTTGTTATCTGGTGTCGTTAAAATGGTTTGGAAAATTTGAATTGCATCAACAGAGCCAGCGACGCCACCAATCTCAACATAATCGCCAGACTTAAACGGGCGGAAAGCCACAATCAGGACACCTGCTGCAAAGTTAGACAATGAACCTTGTAGAGCTAAACCAATAGCCAAGCCTGCCGCACCAATTACCGCGACAACAGAGGCGGTTTGAACACCGACTCGGCTTAAGGCGGCAATCAATACAATCACGAACAAGGTATAGCGCACAATGCCATTCATGAACTCAACAACGGCTTTGTCCATGTTCTTCTTGTGCAGAACTTTAGAAACACTGTTTGCTACGGCTTTAACAAACAAGTTACCAATAAACAGAATTAACAGCGCTGAAATGATGTTGACACCATATTGCACAAATAAATCAGAGTTATTTGTTAACCATTGTTCAGCTTTTGAAAGACCATCCACCAGCGGGGTCTCAATATCCATAGACTCACCAGCCATATGTTTTACCTCATATTAAAATTTCAACATTCCGCTCGACCACTAGTTACCACTGCTTAGTTAGCCAAACCACTTCCACTTCATACAATATTGAATACGTGAATATTCAAGACACATTACTTAACAAAAGGTTACGCAATCAGATGACTTTGTGCCAGTTTTTTTCACCGCTTTAACTTTATTTTCATCGGACACAAAAAAAGCCGCTCAAAAGAGCGGCTTTTTAGACTGTCTATCAGTTAAATCTTATACGATTTATACTTATAGTACGTCGATAGCGTTAAGGTCAGCGAACGCTTTTTCTAGACGAGTTACCATAGAAGATTGACCAGCACGTAACCATACGCGTGGATCGTAGTACTTCTTGTTTGGTGCAGCTTCGCCAGTTGGGTTGCCGATTTGACCTTGTAGGAAATCAAAGTTTTCAGCAGAGTAAGTACGGATACCGTCCCATGTTGCCCACTGAGTATCAGTATCGATGTTCATTTTAATAACACCGTAGCCGATAGACTCTTGGATTTCTGCTTCAGAAGAACCAGAACCACCGTGGAATACGAAGTTTAGAGCGTTAGGTGCAATACCGAACTTCTCTGCACAGTATGCTTGAGAGTCACGTAGGATAGTTGGAGTCAGTACTACGTTACCCGCTTGGTAAACACCGTGTACGTTACCGAAAGAAGCCGCGATAGTGAAACGTGGGCTGATAGCGTTTAGTTTCTCGTATGCGTATGCTACGTCTTCTGGAGAAGTGTAAAGCTCAGATGCGTCCATATCAGAGTTATCTACGCCGTCTTCTTCACCACCAGTACAACCTAGTTCGATTTCTAGAGTCATACCCATTTTCGCCATGCGAGCTAGGTACTGACCAGAAATTTCGATGTTCTCTTCTAGAGACTCTTCAGAAAGGTCAATCATGTGAGAAGAGAAAAGAGGCTTACCTGTTTCAGCGAAGAACTCTTCACCAGCATCTAGAAGACCGTCAATCCATGGAAGAAGTTTCTTCGCTGCGTGGTCAGTGTGAAGAATCACAGGAACGCCGTAAGTAGCCGCAACAGCATGAACGTATTTTGCGCCCGCTACTGCACCTAGGATTTGTGCGCCTTGACCTTCAAGCTTAACGCCTTTACCAGCGAAGAAGCCAGCACCGCCGTTAGAGAACTGAACTACAACTGGAGCTTTAACTTTAGCTGCAGCTTCAAGAACACCATTGATAGAGTCAGTGTTAACTACGTTTACCGCAGGAAGTGCAAATTTGTTCTCTTTTGCTACTTCAAATACTTTCTGTACGTCATCGCCAGAGATAACACCAGGTTTTACGAAGTCGAAGATCTTAGACATGGAATAAGTCCTATTTTCTGTCGTTTTTAAATAAAAAAGGGCAATCGTTTGCTCACAACGGGCGGTATTGTATCAAAGTTAACCACGCATTGCAGCATAGATAAAAGCGAGCTATAAGCTCGCTTTATCAAAAATAATTAAGCTTTAGCGCGCTCTTCAAGCATCGCTACTGCTGGTAACACTTTACCTTCAACAAACTCAAGGAATGCACCGCCACCAGTTGAAATATAAGACACGTCAGCTTTAATGCCAAACTTGTCGATAGCCGCTAGAGTATCGCCACCGCCAGCTACAGAGAAACCTGCAGACTCTGCGATTGCTTTAGAAATACCAGCTGTACCCGCTTCAAAGTTCTTGAACTCAAATACGCCAACAGGGCCGTTCCAAAGAATTGTTTTTGCATTACCGATGATTTCTGCAAGCGCCGCCGTTGAATCTGGACCAAGGTCGAAGATCATGTCGTCATCTTGAACATCAGCCACGTTTTTGATTTCTGCTTCAGCATTTTCGTCAAACGCTTTTGCACAAGCAACATCAGTCGCAACAGGAATCGCACACTCTTTCATTAGTTTCTTCGCAGTTTCAACTAGGTCTGCTTCGTAAAGAGACTTACCTACATTGTGGCCTTCAGCTGCGATGAACGTGTTTGCAATACCACCACCAACAACCAGTTGGTCAGCAATTTTAGAAAGAGACTCAAGAACAGTAAGCTTAGTCGATACTTTAGAACCACCAACGATAGCCACGAGTGGACGAGCAGGGTTATCCATTGCTTTACCTAGAGCTTCAAGCTCTGCCGCAAGAAGAGGACCTGCACATGCGATTGGAGCATTCGTGCCAACACCATGTGTCGACGCTTGAGCACGGTGAGCCGTACCGAATGCATCCATTACGAAGATGTCACAAAGTGCTGCGTACTGCTTAGATAATGCTTCTTCGTTTTTCTTCTCGCCTTTGTTAAAGCGAACGTTTTCAAGAACAACTAGCTCACCTGCGTTTAGCTCTAGGCCATTTAGGTAATCTTTTGCTAGTTTAACATCGCAATCAAGTGCGTCGTTTAGGTAGTTAACTACAGGTTGTAGAGAGAACTCTTCCGCGTATTCGCCTTCAGTAGGACGACCCAAGTGAGAAGTCACCATAACTTTAGCACCCGCTTCTAGGCAAAGCTTGATGGTTGGTAGCGATGCTAGGATACGAGCATCTGAAGTTACTTTACCTTCTTTTACAGGAACGTTCAGGTCAGCACGGATAAATACGCGTTTACCTGCTAGATCCAGGTCAGTCATCTTGATTACAGACATGTTTAGTCCTCTCAACTAAAAATAAATAATGTTTTTGAAAACTCGGCCTCATGCCAAGTTTATGAATTCATCAACTGCTTACTTATATTGAACCGTTCAATATTAATTTCAACCCTCAAAATTAATATTTTGTTCAAGTAGCATCTAAACTATTGGGACGCTTGCATCGCCAAAGCGGTATCAAGCATCCGATTCGCGAAGCCCCACTCGTTATCACACCACACTAGCATTTTAACTAAACGTCCATCGCTGACTCGCGTTTGCGTACCATCAACAATAGCGCTGTGTGGATCGTGATTAAAGTCGATTGAGACTAACGGCGCTTCAGTATAGTCAACAATACCGTCTAATGTACACCGGGATGCATTAATAATGACTTGATTTACGTCATTAACTTTCACATTTGTATTTATAGTTACACTTAAATCCATAGCGGTGACATTAACTGTCGGCACTCGAACAGAAATCGCTTCAAATTTGTTAGAAAATTTCGGAAAAATTCTCTCAATACCTTTGTGTAGCTTGGTATCAACTGGAATGATAGATTGACTCGCAGCTCGAGTGCGTCGTAAGTCGGGGTGATAGGCATCAATCACTTGCTGATCATTCATGGAAGAGTGGATAGTCGTAATGGTTCCCGAATCGATACCAAATGCTTCATCAAGCACTTGTATGATGGGCACAATACAATTCGTTGTGCATGAGCCACTAGAAACGATCGTGTGTTCCTTCTTTAAAGACTCGTGGTTCACACCATAGATGATGGTGTTGTCGATATCATGCGCACCTGGGTGCGAAAATAATACTTTCTTAGCACCTGCAGCAATATGTTCTAAACCATCCGCTCGACTGCCAAAAACGCCCGTACAGTCTAAAACGATATCGACGTCTAAGTTTCGCCAAGGCAATAGATTGATATCCGCGAGGTGAAGAATACGAATACTGTCAAATTCACCATCAGCATGATTGACATATAAATGCTCTTGATCATGAGAGATCTTCTTCGTGAATCGACCATGACTCGTATCATATTGAAGTAAATGAGCCATTGCCTCCGGTTGAGCAAGCTCATTGACTGCGACGACTTTTATTCGATCATTCTTGCCACTTTCATAGATTGCTCGAAGGACATTTCGTCCAATGCGACCAAAGCCGTTAATCGCTACCTTTAGCATCGCACTCCACCCTTAAATTCACATTACAGAGGGTGTGCATATTAACCGATCAACATCGTTTACGCGACATCGTTTACGCGACATTAGTTTCACAACATTAGCTTTCGCAACATTAGCTTCGCTACATAAATTTCGCATTCATGCTTTTTGCAATCGTCGTGGATGAAAAACACAAATTGTTGCGAAGCACTTCTAAAAATTTGTAGCCACTCACAAAGCGATAGTGGTTACTATCAACATGACATCTCTTCTTCGTGCCATTTGAGCGACACTGTTTTCACTGCACAGGAGGTGTGCTCATGTTTACAGGCAAACATCATTGCCAGTCATGCAATAAAAAGACTATTCATAAAGAGGTGTTAATAAGAAAAGCCAGCAGCTATGACCAACAATCCAATTTACTGGGACGGTTTAAGTTACTGCTGCACACTTTTATTAACGGCGGACATTACTACGATATGGATCGCTATGTAGCGTGCCAAATTTGTGGACAACGTAAGTTGGATAACAAGGGTAATGAATTTGAATAGACATAAAAAAACCGAGCCTTGGCTCGGTTTTTCATTGCAAGAAACTCATCGCTTACGCTAGAAGCTCTTTTGCTGTGTTTACAACGTTTTCCGTTGTAAAACCAAACATTTTGAATAGCTCACCTGCAGGTGCAGACTCACCAAATGTCGTCATACCGATGATCTTGCCACCAAAACCAACATACTTGTACCAGAAGTCAGCAATACCGGCTTCAACCGCGATACGAGCTGTCACGTCAGATGGAAGTACAGACTCACGGTACTGCGCATCTTGCTTGTCGAATGCATCGGTTGCTGGCATAGAAACAACACGTACCGCTTTACCTTCAGCACTCAATTGCGCTGCAGCTTCAACCGCTAGCTCAACTTCAGAGCCAGTAGCGATGATGATTAGTTCTGGCTTACCAGCACAATCTTTCAGGATGTAACCACCCTTGGCGATGTTTGCTACTTGCTCGGCGTCACGATCTTGTTGTGCCAGGTTTTGACGAGAGAAGATCAGAGATGTAGGGCCATCTTTGCGCTCGATTGCCAGTTTCCAAGCCACTGCAGACTCAACTTGGTCACATGGACGCCATGTGCTCATGTTTGGAGTCAAACGTAGAGAAGCGATCTGCTCAACCGGTTGGTGAGTTGGACCATCTTCGCCTAGGCCGATTGAATCGTGTGTGTAAACTTGGATGTTCTGAACTTTCATCAAAGCAGCCATACGCATTGCGTTACGTGCGTATTCCATGAACATTAGGAACGTTGCGCCGTATGGGACGAAGCCACCGTGCAGAGCGATACCGTTCATGATAGCTGTCATACCGAATTCACGTACACCGTAGTGGATGTAGTTACCAGAGAAGTCTTCTGCCGTTAGCGACTTAGAACCAGACCACATTGTCAGGTTAGACGGTGCAAGGTCAGCAGAGCCGCCCATGAATTCTGGCAGCATTTGACCAAACGCTTCTAGTGCGTTTTGCGATGCTTTACGTGATGCGATGTTTGCTGGGTTAGCTTGAAGATCAGCAATGATTGCATTAGCTTTTTCTTCCCACTCCGCTGGCAAGTCACCGTTCGTACGACGAGTAAACTCAGCCGCAAGTTCAGGGTAAGCCGCTGCGTAAGCGTCAAACTTAGCATTCCACGCTGCTTCTTTCGCTGCGCCCGCTTCTTGTGCATTCCACTGCGCTGCGATATCAGCTGGGATCTCAAAAGGACCGTGCTCCCAACCAAGTGCGGCCTTCGTCGCTGCGATTTCGTCAGCGCCTAATGGTGCACCGTGACAGTCGTGCGTGCCCGCTTTGTTTGGTGAACCAAAGCCGATAACGGTTTTAGTACAAATTAATGTTGGGCGAGGATCCGCCTTCGCCGCTTCAATCGCTGCATTAATAGCATCAGAGTCGTGGCCATCAACGGCAGGAATAACATGCCAGCCATAAGCTTCAAAACGCTTAGGCGTATCGTCAGAGAACCAGCCTTCTACTTCGCCGTCAATCGAGATGCCGTTGTCATCCCAAAATGCGATAAGCTTGCCTAGACCAAGTGTGCCCGCTAGTGAACAAGCTTCGTGTGAAATACCTTCCATCAGGCAGCCATCACCCATAAAGGCATAAGTAAAGTGGTCTACGATATCGTGACCTTCTTTATTGAACTGCGCCGCCAACGATTTTTCTGCCATCGCCATACCAACCGCGTTGGTAATGCCTTGGCCTAGTGGACCCGTCGTCGTTTCAATACCTGGCGCATAACCATATTCTGGGTGGCCTGGTGTTTTGGAGTGTAACTGACGGAAGTTTTTCAGATCATCAATTGATAACTCGTAACCGCTTAAGTGAAGCAGAGAATAAATCAACATAGAACCGTGGCCGTTTGACAAAATAAAACGATCACGATCAGCCCATTCAGGGTTTTGAGGATTGTGATTTAGGTGAGAGCGCCAAAGTACTTCGGCGATATCAGCCATACCCATAGGGGCGCCTGGGTGACCAGAGTTGGCTTGTTGAACACCATCCATGCTAAGGGCACGGATTGCATTAGCTAATTCTTTACGAGACGACATGTCTGCTCCTGAGTGCATTAAGCGAATTTCAAGTTGATTCCTTGCTGAATAAAGTCAGCGGCGAGCATTGTCGCAAAGCCCCCTAACCTCTGCAAACGTTTTACCGTCATTTTAAGTATTTTTACTGGTTTTTTTTTACCCATTCCACTGTGATACCTCCAAAATGCGCAAACGTTTGGCTATAACATAAAATCAAAAATCGCTTGATTCTCAAACATCGATGACTAGAATAGACGTCTAGATGTAGATACACCTACAAAATATCATTGTATTTTTTATAGGCGAGCACAATATTGCTGGCCTTATTTAACTGTAATTGGAGCTCTCATGGCTAAGCACCTGTTCACTTCTGAATCTGTTTCAGAAGGACATCCTGATAAAATTGCTGACCAAATTTCTGATGCTGTACTTGACGCGATTCTAGAACAAGACCCGAAAGCGCGTGTTGCTTGTGAAACGTATGTAAAAACAGGCATGGTAATGGTTGGTGGCGAAGTCACGACCTCAGCGTGGGTAGACATCGAAGAGATCACTCGTGAAACGGTACGCGAAATTGGCTACGTTCACTCTGACATGGGCTTTGATGCCGACTCTTGTGCCGTACTAAACACGATTGGTAAGCAGTCTCCAGATATCAACCAAGGTGTTGATAAAGCGGATCCAAAAGAGCAAGGCGCTGGTGACCAAGGTATTATGTTTGGTTACGCGACGAACGAAACGCCTATCCTAATGCCTGCGCCTATTACTTACTCTCACCTGCTTGTTAAAAAGCAAGCTGAAGTTCGTAAGAGCGGCAAACTAGACTTCCTGCGTCCAGATGCGAAATCTCAAGTCACGTTCCAATACGACCAAGGTAAGATCGTTGGTATCGATGCTGTTGTACTTTCAACTCAGCACTGCGATTCAGTAACAACACCTGATCTTCGTGAAGCGGTAATGGAAGAGATCATTAAGCCAGTCCTTCCTTCTGAGTGGATCACTAAAGACACTAACTTCTTTATCAACCCAACAGGTCGTTTCGTCATCGGTGGCCCAATGGGTGACTGTGGTCTAACTGGTCGTAAGATCATCGTTGACACCTACGGCGGCGCAGCTCGTCACGGTGGCGGTGCGTTCTCAGGTAAAGATCCATCAAAAGTTGACCGTAGTGCAGCATACGCAGCACGTTATGTAGCAAAGAACATTGTTGCTGCAGGCATGGCGGATCGTTGTGAAATTCAGCTGTCATACGCTATCGGTGTTGCTGATCCAACTTCAATCATGGTTGAAACGTTTGGTACTGAAAAAGTCGCACACGAAATCATCATTGAAGCGGTTCGTCAAAACTTCGACTTGCGTCCATACGGTCTGCAAGAGATGTTGAACCTGCTTCAGCCTATGTACAAGCAAACTGCCGCTTACGGTCACTTCGGTCGTGAAGAGTTCCCATGGGAAGCGACAGACAAAGCAGACATCCTTCGTGACTTTGCTGGTATCAAGTAACACCCTGTATCACGCGAAGCTGTAGTTCAAACAAAAAGCCCTCAAAAAATATTTGAGGGCTTTTTTTTACTATTACTAATCATTTCAATTACTTTGTTAAGGAAATGTTAAAGTGGCATTTCATAGCCCATCTTTTCTCCCCTACAAAAATTGTGTTTTTTCCCGTCTAGGTCAATAGTTAACGTTAAGAGTAACGATGCAGAATGAGAATTACGCTAACTCATCGACACGCATTCTTAGCTCCATTATGGGAACACGCTGCGCCAATACCGTGATCAAATGATCATACGGCTCGTTCATTTCCCTTAAATCAGAGACGAAGGCCAGATTGTCAAATCAGGGAGGACATATGCCTCGAACCGCTCAGACAGAAGACTTCCACAAGAAACACGAAGTCAAAGATCAAGATTACGCTAAAACCATACCTTGTAACCAAGTAAGTATTTCCGCACCATTTCACTGGCTAGCGCTAGGACTGCATGACCTTGTTAGAATGCCGGTTATCAGTGCCTTTTATGGGCTGTGCTTTACTGCTGCGGCCGTTGCTATTGTTCAATTAGTGCAATGGCAAGGCACCCATTTAGTTATCATGCCAAGTCTTGTTGTGTATATGCTCATTGGACCTTTCCTTGCTTTAGGCCTTTATGACGCGGCTTGGGAAAGAGAGAAGGGCCATAAACCTAGCTTATTCCACTCCATGAAAGCCATTGGCCGCAACTCTACCTCACAATGGGCATTTGCGGTGTTACTTGCTGTTGCCATGATATTTTGGATGAGAATAGCAGCGCTCTTGCATGCCCTGTACCCATCCGTTCAAGGCGCCCCTCTAACAGAATTCGCGCCGTTTCTCATTACGGGCTCTGTCATTGGCTTTGTTATCGCAAGCGTCATATTTAGTTTATCGGCTTTCTCTATTCCGCTAATGATGGAGCGTCGAGTCGATGTAATGACCGCGGTTTTCACTAGTTTTAATGCGGTGAAATCGAATGTCCCTGCAATGACTGTCTGGGCATTCATTATTTGTGGCGGCATACTGATCGGCTTTGCCACCTTTGGGTTAGGCATGATCGTCACTATGCCGATATTAGGCTACGGCACTTGGCATGCCTATCATGAAGTCATTAAAAAAAGACATCATACGTAGTCTTGCTTTACTTACTCGCTCGCTAACCTACAATAACGCCCTTCTATAGGGCGTTATTAGGTTTAACTATGGCTCCATTGACGACTGATTTACACTACCGAGCATCAAAGCGCTTGGCTCAGTGTATGGCTATTGCCGAGCAGCATTTCCAACAGACTCTGCCTATCCCTACCCTCAGCTTCAAACTACGAGGCAAAGCGGCGGGCAAAGCTTATCTGCAAACATGGGAAATTAGACTCAACCCTATCCTCTTTGCAGAAAACAGTGATACCTTTATTGAGGAGGTTATCCCGCACGAAATCGCCCATCTACTCGCCTTTAAATTCTATGGTCGAGTCCCTGCTCACGGTGTTCATTGGCAATCCATAATGCACCAAGTATTTAATGTCTCACCTAAAACCACCCATGCCATGGACGTTACGTCGGTCCAGGGCAAAACTTTTGAATATCAATGCCAGTGCTCAACATACCCACTGACGATTCGCCGACACAACAAAGTACAGCGACAACAAGCACGCTACTTATGCCAAAAGTGTCGCAGATCCCTTCAATTTTCGGGTAAACAGCTTAGCTAGTATCCACCAGGTCATTAATATCAAATAAGGTAGTAGTCATCGGTTAAAGTGCGATCTAAACTAGGTTATCTAGTACTTTCCTCAGACTTATAAATGACCATACGCGCGACTTCTGCCCTTATACTAGGCCTACTTTTTCTTCCCTTAACCGTGCAGTCCGCACCACCGAGCAGTTTTAGTTCAGCGAAAAGGCAGGCGGTTAAAATCTACGCCGATCACCCCATTAGTTTTTACTGCGGCTGCGACATTCAGTGGCAAGGAAAAAAGGGCACGCCCGATTTGGCTTCTTGCGGCTATCAAGTTCGTAAACAACAAAAGCGAGCAAGCCGAATTGAATGGGAGCATGTCGTTCCGGCATGGCAATTTGGCCACCAGCGTCAATGCTGGCAGGAAGGCGGTCGAAAGAACTGCACTAAAAATGACAAAACATTCCGATTGATGGAAGCTGATCTTCATAACCTGACGCCAGCTATTGGCGAGGTTAATGGCGACCGTTCCAACTACAATTTTAGTCAGTGGAATGGCATAGATGGCGTGAGTTACGGGCGATGCGAAATGCAGGTCAATTTCAAGCAACGCAAAGTGATGCCACCAGATAGAGCAAAAGGTTCCATTGCTAGAACCTATCTTTATATGAGTCAAGAGTATGGCTTTACGCTATCAAAGCAGCAAACACAGCTCATGAATGCGTGGAACCGTTCTTATCCCGTTGATGCGTGGGAATGTGAGCGCGACAAGCGCATTGCTTCACGACAAGGCAACAATAACCCTTATGTCGTGGCCGCCTGTCGTGATCGTTCATAGCGTCCGCTGGTCGACTATTTTAGCCAGCAAGCCCTTGTAATTTCTGGGGCTTGCATCCATGTTATACCTCAATACCTTTTTGTTCGTTGGAAGTTACTATGCGCGTACCTCGTATTTATCACCCTGAAACCATTGTAAGCTTGGGTAGACTCGCACTGAGTGAGGATGCATCCAATCACATTGGCCGTGTATTGCGAATGAAAGAAGGCCAAGACGTCTTACTCTTTGATGGCAGTGGGTATGAGTTTCCAGCCACCATAGATGAAGTCGCCAAAAAATCCGTCACTGTCGAACTGACAGAGAAAGTGGCGAATAGCATTGAGTCTCCACTCGATCTGCACCTAGGACAAGTCGTCTCTCGCGGTGACAAGATGGAATTTACCATCCAAAAATCCGTTGAATTGGGCGTCAACACCATCACCCCTCTTATTTCAGAGCGTTGTGGTGTAAAACTGGATCCTAAGCGCTTCGAAAAAAAGATGCTGCAATGGCAAAAAATCGCCATTAGTGCCTGTGAACAGTGTGGTCGTAATACGGTGCCTACAATACGCCCAATAATGTCATTAGAACAATGGTGTGCAGAGCCTTCAGAAGCACTGAAACTCAATTTGCACCCTAGAGCAAAATACTCGATCAACACACTACCTGAGCCCATTAGCAAGGTTAGACTATTGATCGGCCCGGAAGGTGGCTTGTCACCTCAAGAAATTGAGATGACGGAACAATACCAATTTGAAGAAACCCTGCTTGGCCCCCGCGTACTGAGAACGGAAACCGCTGCCTTAACAGCGATCACCGCCCTACAAGTACGCTTTGGCGATTTAGGCTAACTGGAGAATACGCATGATTAAACTCGGAATCGTAATGGACCCGATCTCGTCCATTAACATCAAAAAAGACTCTAGCTTTGCCATGATGCTCGAAGCCCAGCGTCGTGGATATGAAATCCATTATATGGAAATGCAAGACCTGCATCTTGACCAAGGTGTTGCGGTTGCCGATACAAAAACCGTCACACTTAAAGAAGATCCAGCAAGCTGGTATGAGTTCACCTCAGAGCAGACGATCGAACTTGCCGACCTCGACGCCGTTCTTATGCGTAAAGATCCTCCTTTTGATACTGAGTTTATCTATGCGACCTATATTCTTGAGCGAGCAGAAGAAAAAGGCACACTAATCGTTAACAAGCCGCAAAGCTTACGTGATTGCAACGAAAAGCTCTTTACCGCTTGGTTCCCAGAACTCACCCCTACCACTATCGTGACACGTAAAGCGGAAAAAATTAAAGCCTTCCGTGATACTCATGGTGATGTCATTCTAAAGCCATTAGACGGTATGGGCGGCGCTTCAATCTTCCGCGTTAAGCAAGATGATCCCAATGTATCGGTGATTATTGAAACGCTTACCAATCACGGGCAGAACTATGCAATGGCACAGACTTTTGTGCCTGATATCAGCAACGGCGATAAGCGTATTCTCGTGGTTGATGGTGAGCCAATGCCCTATTGTCTTGCTCGCATCCCAGCAAAAGGGGAAACACGTGGCAACCTTGCAGCCGGTGGAACGGGTGAAGCTCGTCCACTAAGTGAGACAGATAAACAAATCGCCCTTGCTGTCGCTCCCACTTTGAAGGAGAAAGGGTTAATATTTGTAGGACTGGATGTCATTGGCGATAAGCTGACTGAAATCAATGTGACGAGTCCAACCTGTATTCGCGAGATTGAAGCGGCATTTGACGTTTCTATTACCGGTAAATTGATGGACGCCATTGAGCGCCGATTAGGTAAATAAAACTGAGGTTGATACCCGTGGTACCCCCACTGGTCACAACCCCTGTCACGTTAGGAGGCGAAGATGAACTTAGCAAATCATTTTCTTGTAGCAATGCCCGGAATGAAAGATCCTTATTTTCAACGTACGGTTATCTATGTGTGCGAGCACAATGACGATGGTGCGATGGGGATTATCATCAATACTCCTATTGATGTCACCGTGGCCAACATGCTGTTGCAAGTACAAAATGAGCTACCCATCGCCTCCCAAACGCAGCACAGTAAAAGCCTAGATGAACCGGTTTTAAATGGAGGGCCCGTCTCAGAAGATCGAGGCTTTATCCTGCATA
This sequence comes from Vibrio methylphosphonaticus, assembly GCF_023634655.1. Classification (GTDB taxonomy): domain Bacteria; phylum Pseudomonadota; class Gammaproteobacteria; order Enterobacterales; family Vibrionaceae; genus Vibrio; species Vibrio methylphosphonaticus. The sequence continues at coordinate 454,851 of NZ_JAMKMS010000001.1, forward strand.
AACCCAAAGATAAATATCAATCCAGTATTCAAATTACCGAAAAGATTTCCGTTACCACATCTAAAGACATCCTCGCCGTACTCGGCACGGATGCTCAACCTGAAAACTATTTGGTTGCCTTGGGCTATGCCGGATGGGACGCGGGTCAATTAGAAACAGAATTGGCGGATAATTCTTGGCTAACCATTGAAGCGGACACGAGTGTGATCTTTGACACACCTGTCAAAGATCGCTGGCACAGCGCCGTTCAAATGCTCGGTATTGATATTGCTCACCTCTCCACTCAAGTTGGGCACGCATAGCCATGACAACAAGAACCATACTCGCCTTTGATTTTGGAACCAAAAGCATTGGTAGTGCCATAGGGCAAGAAGTTACCGGGACCGCTAACCCTTTAAAAGCGTTTAAAGCTAAAGATGGTATTCCTAACTGGGATGACATCGAAAAAACAATTAAGGAATGGCAACCTGATTTGATCGTTGTTGGACTTCCGACCGATCTTCATGGCAAAGATCTCGAGAGCATTACTCCAAGAGCGAAAAAGTTTGCCAACCGACTGCATGGTCGCTTTGGTTTACCTGTAGAGCTTCAAGATGAGCGCCTATCAACGACAGAAGCGAGAGCTGATCTCTTTAATATGGGTGGCTATAAAGCCCTATCGAAAGGCAATGTTGATTGCCAATCAGCCGTTGTAATTCTAGAAAGTTGGTTTGAGGCCCAATGGGGCTAGCATCAAGCGGCTCACTGATTCTCACTCACTTGATCGCGAATCTAGATACAAAAAAAGGATGGCTAAGCCATCCTTTTTTACTTTCAGCGACTCATTACTAGTCCACTTTAAGCTCTTGTAGCATCGAATCAGGCAACGCCAATTCATCGTTTTTATTTACTTGAATGCCAGCAGCAATGATCGTCTGAGCAATCGATTTAGCTTCCTCAAGTGAGTGCATTGCAGCCGTACCACATTGGTATTCATTCAGCTCAGGGATCTTATTTTGGCTTTCTACTTTTAGTACGTCTTGCATTGAGTCTAACCAGGCTTGCGCAACATCGGACTCAGAAGGCGTACCAATCAAGCTCATGTAAAAACCAGTACGACATCCCATTGGAGAAATATCGATAATTTCAACTTGCTCACCATTTAGATGCGCACGCATAAAGCCAGCGTATAGATGCTCAAGTGTATGAATTCCTGTTTCAGACAAGATATCTTTATTAGGCACCGTAAAGCGAAGATCGAACACGGTGATTGTGTCACCCTTTGGGGTTTGCATCGTTTTTGCTACGCGCACAGCAGGAGCGTGCATTTTAGTGTGATCGACGGTAAAGCTATCCAATAAAGGCATCGTTGTTTCTCCATTAAGGCTTCAAGACATGAAGCTTAGAATTCATTCGTGTATGGTGATTGTAAAAGCACAGCCAACACGGTGCAAGCCGAGTATGCTCTGACTCGACTTGCTTACAGATTGACGTAGTGTCCTAGTCAGGCTTCGTTTGCAGGTGAGCAAAGTAGTCCGCTAAAAACTCATCAAAGTCTTGCGTATCGGCCGCTTCAATGTCTTTTTGCGCCGCAAATGAGCGAGTTACTTCTTCTTCCATCATCGCCTGACTATAAGTGCGATAATGTTGCTCTGTGTTGCTATCTCGGTATTTTTTACCCAGTTCACAGCCTACTTTTCCTAAACCACCCAACGCTTTCGTCATCGACAATAGTTGACCAGAAATAGTTTGCTGAGGGTCATCATTCCATTGTTCTAATAAATCGCACACCGCAACATAATCATCACTGCCGTGCGCTTTATCCATAACGACCGCAATACTACGAAGATCTTCAAAAACACGCTTAACCCAAAGCTGGCTAGAGAGTTGTTCACCATCACAGCCAATTTTAAGCTCTAAGCCCTGTTTGCGTCCTTCAAGAATGACTTTGTTCCAGTTCTGGCGCCAGCATTCCAGTTCACAGTCATCCATCGGCTCAGAGTCTTTAAGCGCACACCAAGTAATGAATAGGTCAAGGAAACGAATCTGTTCTTTCGTGATGCCAATAGGACTAAACGGATTAACATCCAAAGAGCGAACTTCAATGTACTCGACACCCGCTCTCGACAGCGCTTCAGACGGCTTTTCACCATTTTTCGCTACACGTTTTGGTCGGATCGGAGCATATAACTCATTTTCAATCTGCAAAACGTAATCATTTAATTGACGATATTCCCCGTCAACTTTAACCCCGATTTTAGCAAAATCATCCGATGGCGTGTGAATCGCTTCATTCAGTCCTTCTAGATATTGACCAAGGCTGTTAAAACCAATTTTCAGCGAACTTTGCGCATTGTTGGTATACCCTAAATCACTTAATCGCAATGACGTTGCCTCAGGGAGGTAAAGCGTCCCGCCAATTTTTTCAAACGGTAAGGCACTTTCTTTACCTTGTACGAACGAGCTACATAAGGCTGGAGACGCACCAAAGAAATAAGGGATGAGCCAACCAAAGCGGTAGTAATTTCGGATTAAACCAAAATACCCTTCTGATTTTGATGCTTGGCGAGCGGGCTCATCTTGTTCGCCATAGAGCGCATCCCAAAAAGATTCAGGGAACGAAAAGTTAAAGTGCACACCCGAAATAACCTGCATTAGACTGCCATAGCGGTGCTTTAAACCTTGTCTATACAAGGTTTTCATTCGTCCGGCATTAGAGCTACCGTACTGAGCTAGGGCAATATCGTCTTCTTTGCTAACGTAGCAAGGCATGGAAAGCGGCCATAGCTTTTCATTGTCTAACTTCGCTTGAGTAAAATGATGTATATCTGACAATTGATTAACGAGAGTGTCAACGTCGTGAGAAACCGGCGTGATAAACTCGAGTAATGATTCAGAAAAATCCGTTGTAATATATTCATTCGTCAGCGCAGAGCCTAGCGCTGCAGGGTGAGGCGTCATAGCCAACTGGCCATCTTCGGTATAACGTAACGTCTCTCTTTCTACACCGCGACCAAACTCCTTAAAGACAGTCTGATCTTTAGCAACCTGCTCCAGTCGCGTAGCAAAATTAGTCAAAATGCGATTCGCTTATATGTTGTTGTTCCAATTGAGGGCTAGGTGAAACATCATCAATGCCACTCCTACCCCCACTATATGGTCACTCTATTGTGAGATTTCAAGCATTTCAATTGGAATATTGAGTTTCTCTAATTGTGGTTTTAATGCCTTAGCATCCCCCACAACAATAATCTGATATTGACTCGGGTCAAACCATTTTGCCGCTAAAGCATCCAACTCTGATTTCTTAACGGTTTCAACAATCTCATTACGCTGCTTGAGGTAATCTCTGTCTAAACTATAGGTCAAAATACTCGAGAGTAAGCTGGCTTTTTGGCTCGGAGTTTCGTACGTCAACGCATCTTGCTGGCCAACCGCTAATCGCAAGAAATTCAGCTCTTCTTCTGTCATACCATTCGCGCTGTAGTGCTTTAGTTCTTTGAGCAATTCTTCAATAGAAGGAATTGTTGAATCCGCCCGTACTTGTGCACTAAAGACGAGCGCTCCCACTTCGCGGTTACTCGCAAAATAACCACTCGCACCATAGGTATAGCCTTTATCTTCACGTAAATTCTGATTAATTCGACTATTAAAGTTACCCGCCAAGTTAAAGTTCGCTAAGCGGCTCAAATACAACTCTCCGGTTGCGTCAAAACGCATCCCTTGGCGTACTAAGCGAACAATGCTTTGTGGTGCGGCGGGTTTATCTACCAAGTAAATATGCTGACCCACTAACGGCTTTACCGCTTCCGGAACAATAAGAGGAGCGGCTGCGCCCTGCCAGTTTTTCCAAAAGCCAAGCTCTTGCTCTATCTGTTTACGACTGACATCTCCAACTACCACAATTTGTGCACTTTGCGGTGTGTAGTTTGAACGATAGAAGGCTTTGACGTCATCTAATGTGATTGAGGAAATCGATGATTCGGAGCCATCAGAAGAGCGTCCAAAGACCGTATCACCAAACAGGACGTCACGTGTCGCTTGCGATGCCATCCAGCTTGGTTTTTGATGCTGATACACCAAGCCTTCCAACATTTGTGCTTTCAGACGGTCAAAGTCACTCTGCTTCATCGCAGGGTTAAACAGCACGTCTTGAACCAACGCCAATGTTTGAGCCAAATTTTTCTCTAGAGATGACACCGTTACTCGGGTCGTGTACGAGCCTGCGCTGATACTAATTTGGCTACCGAGTTGATCAAGCTTGGCTTGCAGCGCTTCGACACTTAACGTTGTCGTGCCTTCTTCCATCATGGAGGCGGTCATGCCTGCAAGGCCTTCTTTGCCTCTCTCTACGTAGCGTTCTCCTGCAGGTAACTGGAAATGTATTTCTACGGTTGGTGTTTCTGAGCTCGTGGTACCAAGTAGCTCACTACCGTTATCAAAGTGTATTTGATACAGATCTGGCATGGTCGCTTTTACCGCCTGTGCGACTTCTGGCATTACACTGCGATCAAAGTCATCGACTGGACGTCGAAACGTTAGCTGATCTTCGGTCACTTTTACATAAGGTGGCAGGGTGCGTTTAGGTGTTTCAAAGTTTGCCTTTTGTACCGCCATATCCGACTGTCCTACCGGCACCACACTTAATGTCACTTTCGCTTTGTTGTTGATGAATTGATGGTAAGCGGCAGTCACATCTTCTGGTGTTACCGCTCGGATCTGAGTGAGTTGCTGCTCTAATCTGTCTGGTTGATCAAAGAAGGTTTGGTTTGATGCAAGCTGAGTGACTTTACCTTTAACACTTTGTAAGGCAAATACTGAGCCTGACTCAGACAATCCCGTGATTTGATCTAAACGAGCCTGACTAATACCGTCTTTCTCAAATTCATCCAACGTGATTAGTAACTCTTGATACAGCGCCTTTAGGCCATCTTTATCCGTCGAAGCGCCCATTGCATACACAAAGAAATTACATGACAGTTCATTACACTCTGTAAAAGCACCAGCATCGAGTGCTTTCTGAGTTTTAATCAGCTTTTGATACAGTAATCCATTCGTTCCGCCCCCAATCGCATCAGCCATTGCTTCGAGTGTGGCTTGATTGTCAGCCCCCCTATAACTATCCGTCGGCCAGCCTATGACAACCATAGGTTGACGAATTCGGTCTTCTAAGGTGACATAACGATCATTTGGGACGATAGCGGGCTGTTTCGGCGCCTTATCAACACTTGGCCCCTTTGGAATAGAACCATAGTATTTAGTAATCCACTGCAGAGTCTGCTCAGTATCTATGTCACCACCGATCGTCAACACCGCATTATTTGGACCATACCAACGTAAAAAGAACGCTTTTAGATCATTCACATCAACGCGATCTAAATCTTCTACATAACCAATTGGCTGCCACGAGTATGGATGTCCTTCCGGATACATCGCTTCGCCCATTTTTTCCCACACCAGCCCATAAGGGCGATTATCATAGTTTTGCGCACGTTCATTTTTTACCGTATCTCGCTGTATCTCAAATTTGTGCTGAGAAACTGCGCCCAGTAAAAAGCCCATACGATCAGCTTCAAGCCAAAGAATTTTCTCTAACTGATTGGCAGGCACGGTTTCAAAATAGTTTGTGCGATCGCGTGTCGTGGTGCCATTAAGCGTACCGCCGGCCTCTGTAATGATCTTAAAGTGTTGCTGGTCACCAACGTGCTCAGAACCCTGAAACATCATATGCTCAAAAAAGTGTGCAAAGCCTGATTTTCCAATCTCTTCACGTGCAGAGCCGACGTGGTAGGTAACATCAACATGCACCAAAGGATCCGAATTATCAGGGGCAAGAATAACCGTGAGCCCGTTATCTAGCTGGTACTTCGAATAGGGAATCATCGTTTTGCTTGGATCTGGCTTTGCTTCTTCAATCAGACGCACACCATCAGGCAAGTTAACTGTCGTCGATGTTGTAGTCTCACTGCTACAACCGTAAATAAAGACTAACGACATCATGCCGAGCCAGATCTTTTTCATATATGCTCCTTAGAAGAGACCAAAGAAGATCGCTGCTAATGCAGCGTAACGAAGCGCCTTACCTATTGCGATAAGTACAACACACGGAAGAAATTTCATTCTTAACCACCCTGCGGCTAAACACAGAGGATCACCAATGACAGGTAGCCAGCTAAACAATAGTGTCCAGTAGCCATATTTTTGTATCCAAGCTATGGCTTTATGACCATGCTTTTCGTTTTGAGTTCGATTTGGTAACCAAAGACCGATCCAATAATTCGTCAACCCACCTAAAGTGTTACCAACGGTCGCCACCAAAATAACGGTCAAAGTACTATACTGACCCAAACTCAACGTAGCGACTAAACCCGCTTCCGACCCACCTGGCAATAAGGTCGCACTTAAAAAACCAGAGATAAATAAAACCGCTAATGCTGAGTCAGCAAACCAAGACTGTGCGAGATATTGAGAGAACGATTCTAGCATTGCATATCCAACAACACTTTCCCTCGAGTACGGCTCGTTTCAACTTGTTTATGAGCATGAATGACATCATGCAATGGGAAGATGTGCTGTATTTCGGTTTTCAGTAAACCGACGCCGACCATATAAAGCAATGTCTCCATCTGCTTAGGGTCTGGCGACACCAGCATACCGCTGGCACTAAAACCTAGTAGTGTCGCTTTCTCACAGACGAGTTCCGCCGTCACTGTAGGAATGGTGATCACTCGAGCATGGTCTTTTAAACACTTCAATGCATCAAGGGCGACATCTCCACCAACAAGGTCAATCAAGACATCAATATCAGACAAGCGCTCTGACGCGGGTGCAAATTGATAGTTAATCGCATGTGCACCTAAAGTAGCAAGGTAGTCTAGGTTACTTTCACTACATGTCGTATATACCTCGGCTTTCGCAGCAACGGCTATTTGGACAGCAATATGCCCAACACCACCAGCTCCCGCCAAAATAAGTACACGCTCGCCTTCTTGAACTTGTGCTTTATTAATCGCTTGAGCGGCTGTTTGACCTGCAAGAGGCAATGCCGCCGCTGCGTCTAGGGCCACGGTGCTAGGAACCGAAGATAATTCGCTCTCTGGAACGCAAACGTATTGGCTGTAACCGCCTCCACGAACTGGGAATCCAATAAAACCCGCAACTTCATCACCAACAGAAAAATGGGATACATTGTCGCCACACTGCTCTATCTTGCCAGAAATGTCATACCCAGGTACCCAAGGCAAGTTATCTTTATTCTCATTGGCCGCCCAACCAAGACCCGCTCGTGTCTTGACATCAATCGGATTGATCCCTGAATAGGCCACTTTCACAAGCACCTCACCAGCAGCAGGCTTTGGGATTGTAACTTCACGAATAGCCAAAACTTCAGGTTGGCCAAACTTCGGGATAACAATTTGTTTGCATGACATGACAGTATCCTTTTTAGTGCAGTATTCATCATCTTAGCTATTTAAAACCAAGAGTACTAGAGTAAAAACAAACCCTAAACATTTACAGATTTTACCAAGTATTGATATATCATCAGCGAGACATGTTACTGTCGACACCTCAACGACTCTTTGCGATGCACATACGAATGTATTCCCGACCTCTACCTTTTATTTTGGCTCTTGTCAGTTCCTCATCATATGCCACTGGCTTAAATTTTTGGGAGTCTTCAGCGTCTAATAGTGCGCTTGCAAGTGCAAATGGTGCAAAAGCCATTGATGCCAGTATTTTAGCTACCGCGCCCTCTAGTATGACGCAGTTGAAAGGTACTACCGTGACCGCTAACGTGACTTACTATCAAGTCACCACCGACTACAACATCTTTGGTAAACAAAGCCAAAAATCTCAAGCATCCCCCATCCCAGCAGGATTTATGGTTACACCCATAAATGACAAATGGTATTTCGGCTTAGCCGCATACAGTCGTACCGCCGCCGATATATCACTTCCTGATTTAGCACCCCTTCCTATTTCGGAATTAAGAGAAACTCGGGTTAGACCAATTGTTGTCTCTCTCGCACCAAGCGTGGCGTATCGACATAATGATGTGAGTATCGCCCTCACCGCTGAATACTTGTACGGTGACTACTTACTTGAGCAACAAAATTGCGGTTTGTTTCAATGTAACGGCACGACAGAAACCTCTGGCAACACCAGCGGCTGGAGCGGAGCGTTAAGCGCGACATGGGCGGTAAATCAAGCGATGACGCTCGCCATTGCCCATCGATTCGACAGTCAATTTGGAGATGATGAGATTCAGTTTCAACTTCCTTCCATCACTAGTGTATATGGCACGATTCAAATCAATGAACAGTTACAATGGCACAATACCTTTAGCTTAAGTCGATGGAATGGCCAAGGTATTCACTATCAAAATTACAGCGATCCTGTCGGGTTATTACGAGGCCATCGCCACAGTAAACGAGCCGGCACTTCAATGAGCTACGATTGGGACAAATTGACCTTACGAGGTGGTCTCAGTATCGATGAAGCCATCGATAGTTACGGTGGAAATGATATACGTTACCGCATAGGACTCGCTTACCGATTTACGCAACGTCTCACTTTAGATGTAACCGGTTTTAAAGAAGACTATGCTGAGAAGCAATTCAGTGATGGTAAGCAAACACTCGTGAATGTCAGTAATAACGGTGTCGGAGTAAGCGTAGGGATCAGTTATCAGTTTAACTAATACACGCAGCAAGGACGACGGCACCCAGTAAATCTGAGGCCAAACAACAAGCGAAAAAAATAGCCGTTGAGTCGTCGACATCACCAATAATGGCAATCAATCGCATGACGTACTTTTATCGAAGAGCCAAACTGGATCATTGCAAATGCAATAGCAGTGAGGCTTTATTGGTTATTAGATGGTATGGGTTAATGATAAATAGTTTCGGAACTCGACTAATCAAATAGACTCAATCCCCCCATAGGCTCAGAGGAGACAGTTTGAAGATTGGAACGACTTCAGAGCATGTTTATATCTATTTATTCGTTCAGAGCCTTGTAACCTGTCAGGGTAATTCAGTGATAATGCATTTTAAAATCGGTAGCAGCAGCAAGAAAATAGTCAAACCCAAAATCCAACGTTTAACTCATTGTTTATATTAAACCAAATGCACCCTTCACCTCACGAGAAAACCGATTTATTCGATACATGAATTTCATCACAAAATAAAATCGTGATATCCGCTACTCTATTTGTATTATATTAATTCAAATAGAGCTCTATGGAAAAATCACCTTAACCTCCCACTCCTAATTTTGCCCATTGATTAATTCACCACAGCTAACGCTACTCATTTTCGTTTCCTTTAAGCAATCGCATTCAAGTGAAACAGGTCAACTTTACAATAAAAGTCACACCAATAATCATGCTGCGAAACATAGGACATTTTACCCTGAAACCGAATATCAAATAATAATGATAGGCTTCTATTGATGAATAGAGACCTGTTTTGACCAGAATAGATGTTACACGGAGTATTATTCTGCTATGGATATATTTAGCATGGGCTTTAAGTCCAAACTCATCATGGCGTTGACGGCAACGACAGCCCTATCGCTTCTTGCTACTAGTTACTTTTCCCACTCTATGCTGAGTGAGCAAGTAAACCAAAGAATATTATCAGAGATAGATCACTCACTCACTCTCGAAATTAACGAGCTAGAGAACACTGTCCAAAGGACAATTGAAACAGTGAACGCCGTTGCTGAAGAGTATCAAACCAATACCAGTCGTGAGGTTGCAAATGAACAATTAATGCACCTTGCCTATCGCTTCGGTGGAATAGACAAAATAGTTATTGGCTTCGATGATGGCTCTTCCTTCACTTCTCGCCCTTCAGAGTCCTTTCCCAATGGCGTTGGTATCAAAAGCAAATATAACCCGACAGAACGCCCTTGGTATCAAACTGCCAAGCAGCAGTCTGGCCTCTCATTAAGTGACGTATTTTTTACTAAGAGCGATCAAACACCCATGATTGGTGTTATGTATTCATTTGGGGACGGCGTCATTATGGCGGACATTCGATTTAATGAAGTACAGAAAAAATTAACTGAACTCGATCGCATTGGGAATGCCACCGCATTCGTCATTGATGATAAAGGGTTAGTCATTGCGTCAACGCTTGAAGGCATTACATCGCAGACGCGCATCCAAGATTCTATTATCGCAACCGATATTAATAACATCATTCGTCATCCAGAGCAGTTCTCCGAGTTGACCATTGACGGACAAAACCTGCTCGCAATCGCCAAGCCTGTCAATATCGGTAAGCAGACCAACTGGCAAATGGTTGTTACCTTAGACAAGAACACTGCATTAACGGAACTTAATGCTGCAAGCCAACGTTCGATGATGATCATGCTGGCGACGTTGATTGTTGCTTTAATTATTGTCGTGCTAGTTTTGAACAAGTTGTACCAACCTATTGTGTCCTTAAAAGCGATTATCGAAGACCTTGCTAAAGGCGATGGTGACCTAACACAACGGCTCTCCGTCAAATCAACTGACGACCTTGGTCAAATAGCAATGGGCATCAATCGATTTATCGATGGTCTACAAAGCATGCTTCAAGAAGTGCAATCGTCAACTAAAGAGCTAGGCAATAAAACCTTACTGATCGAGTCAAGTTGCCAAGACACACATACAACGCTCGATACACACACGAATGAAACCACTCAAATTGTCACCGCAATTGATGAGCTATCCCATTCCTCGGTTGAAGTAGAGAAACACTCAGGTTCAGCAGCACAAGTCGCTCAAGAAGCAGCAAGTTTGAGTAATGATACTAAGCAAATAAACATTTCGACTCAGCAGCACATTGCTGAGTTAGAGAATCAAATATCTATGACATCGACCGATATCTCTGAAATGGCTTCTGAAACTCAAAGTATTCAATCGATTGTTAATGTTATTGGTGGGATTGCCGAGCAAACCAACTTGCTTGCGCTTAATGCCTCTATTGAAGCAGCAAGAGCAGGAGAACATGGCCGAGGCTTTGCTGTGGTTGCCGATGAGGTTCGTGCCCTAGCTAATCGTACTCAAATCAGTACATCTGAAATTGAAGCTGCCCTCGCCAAACTGCAAGAGCAGTCGGACAATCTCGTTCAATCTATCGAACAAACCAAACAAAACTGCGAAGGGACCCGTCACCAGGTCGACCAATCCGTCTCTATGTTAGAAACGCTCGATCAGCAGATTGACACCATCAGTCGCTTTAATGACGAGATTTCAACGTCGTCCAGTGAGCAAAATACGGTTATCCAAAGTGTGAATCGAAATATTCACCACATCAACGACATTGTCAATGAACTCAACCAGTTAAGCGATAAGCAAGTCGAAGAGTCTAAAGATATCACCGTGCTCAATACTAATGTTGAAACGCTCGTAAAGCGTTTTAAAGTTTAAATGTCATGGCTGTAGCTCAACGATCAGTAAAAAAACAGAAGGTAGCGTCTCTCGCATCTATCTTCTCAAGCAAGAACTGGATTGGGTTGAATCCTATAATTCAGTGATTTTATTTAATATAAAACACTGACACATTAGGCATCAGATAGCCACCTCACAAAAATCTCATGGAAGCACATACAAAAGAACCCTACTCAAAAGAGTAGGGTTCTTTATCAACCGTAACAGGGGATAGCAATCCTCCCCCTCCTTTTACTTCCAGGCTACTTAATTAGCCAACCAGAGCCAGTAATATACCTGCCGCCACTGCTGAGCCTAATACACCTGCAACATTTGGTCCCATCGCATGCATCAACAAGAAGTTTTGTGGGTTAGCCTCTAAGCCAACTTTATTCACAACTCGTGCTGCCATTGGTACCGCAGAAACACCTGCAGCGCCAATTAATGGGTTAATGTCCTCTTTAGAGTACTTATTGAGAAGCTTAGCCATGAGCACGCCTCCAGCTGTACCAATACTAAATGCCACGGCTCCTAGAGCTAAAATACCTAAGGTTTCAAAATTTAAGAATTGATCCGCTTGTAACTTTGAACCGACACCGAGTCCTAAAAAGATAGTGACGATGTTGATCAGCTCGTTTTGCGCTGTTTTTGATAGACGATCAACAACACCAGCCTCACGCATCAAGTTACCGAGACAAAACATCCCGACCAACGGCGTTGCCGAAGGTAAGAACAAGATTGTCATCAACAAAACGGCTAGAGGAAAGAGAATCTTCTCGCCTTTACTCACATGACGTAGCTGAGCCATCTTGATCTTGCGCTCTTCCGGAGTCGTCAATGCTTTCATGATAGGCGGTTGAATAATCGGTACTAATGCCATGTAACTATAGGCGGCAACAGCGATAGCTCCCAATAAATCTGGGGACAAACGGCTGGCTAAGAAAATAGCGGTTGGTCCGTCGGCACCACCAATAATGGCTATCGACGCCGCATCTGGCATAGAAAACTCCATACCAGGTACGTAGTTGAGCAAGATTGCCCCAAATAGCGTTGCAAAAATACCAAACTGAGCCGCAGCGCCTAGCCATAACGTTTTCGGGTTGGCAATTAATGCTCCGAAATCGGTCATGGCACCAACGCCCATAAAAATTAATAGCGGAAAAACACCCGTTTCAATACCAATGTAATACACGTAGTACAGTAAGCCGCCAGGATCGGTAAATCCAGCATTAGGGATATTCGCGAGTACTGCGCCAAAGCCAATCGGCAATAATAACAAAGGTTCAAAGCCTTTCTTTATTGCTAAGAATAGCAATAAACCACCGACTAACATCATACAGATCTGGCCAAACTCGAAGTTAGCGATCCCTGTTTCTGACCACAAGGTCATCAATCCGTCCATGGTACTCCCTTACGCCAAACTAACTAGAGGTGCGCCAACGGTAACCGCATCGCCCTCTTTGACATGTATATCGTGCACCACACCACTTTGTGCTGCTCGAACTTCTGTTTCCATTTTCATTGCTTCTAAAATCAGTAACACGTCACCTTCCTCCACCTGAGCTCCAGAAGCGACGTTGACCTTAAAGATATTGCCTGCCAACGGAGCGCCTACTGCTTCTACATTTGTAGGAGCAACAGGGGCTGCTTGTACCGGAGCAGGAGCAACTGCGGATGAAGGCGTTACCGATGTCAATTCACCTTTAGGGCCAACCTCAACATCATAAACTTGTCCATCAACCTTCACGCTATAAGACTCGATTCCACCAGTGCTTGGTGCAGCTACTGCTGCTTGAGCGGCTGGCGTCGCCGTTTCTAACGTCGGGGCTGGTTCAAATGCATCAGGGTTATGACGATTTTTTAAGAACTTTAAGCCAACTTGTGGAAACAACGCATACGTCAATACATCATCAACCGTATCTTCAGCCAACGAGATGCCTTCAGACTTAGCCTTAAGAAGCAGTTCGTCCGTTAATGTATGCATTTCTGCGGCTAGTTGATCTGCAGGACGACAAGTGATCGGCTCCGCTCCATTGAGTACTTTTGCTTGTAGCTCGGCGTTCACCGGCGCAGGTGCTGTTCCGTATTCCCCTTTAAGGACCCCTGCCGTCTCTTTAGTAATGCTCTTATAACGCTCGCCCGTCAGTACATTAATGACCGCTTGAGTACCGACAATTTGCGATGTTGGCGTAACCAATGGAATGTGCCCTAGGTCTTCACGTACACGAGGGATCTCTTCAAGTACTTCATCAAGACGATCGGCAGCACCTTGCTCTTTAAGTTGACCTTCCATGTTAGTCAGCATGCCACCTGGCACTTGCGCGATCAAAATACGAGAATCAACACCTTTCAGTTGTCCTTCCCATTTTGCGTATTTTTTACGAACCTCTCTGAAGTAAGCTGCGATAGGCTCGATTTGCTCTAATTTAAGATTAGTATCACGTTCAGTTCCTTGTAACATCGCCACTACGGTTTCAGTTGGCGTATGACCATAAGTCTGACTCATTGATGAGATAGCGGTATCTAAAATATCCACACCGGCCTCAACCGCTTTCACTGCCGTTGCCGCAGATAAGCCTGTCGTAGCATGACAATGCAACGCGAGTGGTACATCACAAGATGCTTTAATTCTAGAGATAAGATCTTCAGCTTCATAAGGTTTTAAAAGACCAGCCATGTCTTTTATACAAAGGGAGTGACACCCAAGATCTTCAAGGCGTTTCGCTAAATCAACCCAAGTATTGGTGTTGTGTACTGGGCTTGTGGTGTAAGAAAGTGTGCCTTGCGCATGAGCACCCACGTCAACCGTTGCCTTCACCGCTTTTTCAAAGTTACGAACATCGTTCATCGCATCAAAGATACGGAAAACATCCATGCCATTGGTGTGAGCACGTTCAACAAATTTTTCTACTACGTCATCAGCATAATGGCGATAACCCAATAAATTCTGCCCACGCAGAAGCATTTGCATCGGCGTGTTCGGCATTGCCTTCTTTAGTTCACGCAAGCGCTCCCAAGGATCTTCCCCTAAGAAACGAATACATGAATCAAAAGTGGCACCGCCCCATGTTTCCAACGACCAGTAGCCGACTTTATCCAGCTCGGCGGCAATAGGTAACATATCTTCAATTCGCATACGGGTAGCAAACAGCGACTGATGGGCGTCACGAAGTACCACATCCGTGATAGCTAGTGGTTTAGACATGCTCATTAACTCCTTTTAATCTTAACTCAATCTATTTTGCGGCCGAAGTGCGGTATTGGTGTACGGCTGCAGAAATAGCAGCGACAACACTTGGGCTAACAGTATTCGATAGGGGTAGTGATGGTTTAGTTTGTTTTGGGGCTGCGATCGGCTCTGGTGCTTCTTCTGGCACCAATTTCGACATTAACCGAACGAGATAAACAAGAATAGTTAGAAATACGAATACAACGGACATGCCCGTTAGCATTAGGGTAGCCGCATCTCCTAGCAGGCTTCCAATATTAGTCATTTTGCGTCCTTTCTTTGTCATCCTGACAAGTCATTCAACCAAGTACTAGGCATCATTGCCTAAGGTTAGATATGCATACGTTCTTACATTGCTTCCATTGCAAGAGGACTAGGATTATCTCGATTGGTGAAAGTTTGTCAATTTTGTTTAATCTAGAGTTGCCATTAAAACGTTATTCAAACGAAAAACTATGATGAAGCCGACAATTTATCGTGTAAGACACGTTACACAGAACTTAATACTGAGTGAACAACATAACAAAGTAAGGGTTTAAAACTGAGACACGCTTAAAATTACAAACAACTTTCTTATAAAAAACAGCAGTTTGTAATAATAAGGTTAGCAATATGATAAATTTTTGTTAATAAAAAACCCCGCCAAAGGCAGGGCTTTAAATAAGTGGCGCGTCCTGGAGGATTCGAACCTCCGACCGCCTGGTTCGTAGCCAGGTACTCTATCCAGCTGAGCTAAGGACGCACAGATGTCTAATATTACTATCAAACATTTCCAAATTGTGGCGCGCTCTGGAGGATTCGAACCTCCGACCGCCTGGTTCGTAGCCAGGTACTCTATCCAGCTGAGCTAAGAGCGCACTAGGTTTTGATACTGTATTCTTCAAGAAAACGGCATCAGGATCTAAGACCCTAAAAAGTGGCGCGTCCTGGAGGATTCGAACCTCCGACCGCCTGGTTCGTAGCCAGGTACTCTATCCAGCTGAGCTAAGGACGCGCAGTATGCTCGATACTGCTATCAAACATTTTCAAATTGTGGCGCGCTCTGGAGGATTCGAACCTCCGACCGCCTGGTTCGTAGCCAGGTACTCTATCCAGCTGAGCTAAGAGCGCACAGAATGTGAAGCATATCACATTAAATTGTCTTGAGAACAAAAAAATTGACTCAAGGTCAATAATGGCGGTGAGGGAGGGATTCGAACCCTCGATACGGCTATAAACCGTATACTCCCTTAGCAGGGGAGCGCCTTCAGCCTCTCGGCCACCTCACCGTCTTGTATTGCTAATCTTCCCTTGCAAGAGGAAGTGGCGCGCTCTGGAGGATTCGAACCTCCGACCGCCTGGTTCGTAGCCAGGTACTCTATCCAGCTGAGCTAAGAGCGCATCATTTACTTCGCTTTATGAATAACTTCATAAAATTAAGCAGTGCAAGAATGGCGGTGAGGGAGGGATTCGAACCCTCGATACGGCTATAAACCGTATACTCCCTTAGCAGGGGAGCGCCTTCAGCCTCTCGGCCACCTCACCGTCTTGCGGAGGCACATATTACGATTTACCAAAAATAAGTCAAACACTTTCTTGGCAAAAATTGCAAAAAACAGCTCAACCGTTGGCAAATTAATCAAAGTGCCACATAAGCACATTTTTGCTGTTTAAAATTCGCACTAAGTCTAAGACATAAAGGCAAATTGTAGATAATAAAAAGGCCAGCAAAATGCTAGCCCTCTTTATAAGAAATTAGTAGTTGCCAGATGCAACATTACCATTTCCCTTTTCCGCTTGAATACGCATGTAAATTTCTTCACGGTGTACTGATACTTCTTTAGGAGCATTAACACCAATGCGAACCTGGTTACCCTTTACACCCAATACAGTAACAGTGACTTCGTCACCAATCATTAATGTTTCGCCAACGCGGCGAGTCAAAATCAGCATTCTTTGCTCCTTGAGTAATCTCTAATTATCTTGCTACGAAACACATTATCCAATAAAAGTTATATTTTCGTAAACTATCTTCTAACAACTATTTACCCCAAATAGGCCAGTTTCTCTTCTCTTGAAACGGTAATATTGGTGATAATGTAGTTATCATGCAGTACGTTAGCCGCTTTGTCGATAGCCTCTGAGTCTATAACCAGGGTAAATGAGTGTTTATCTTCACAAAAGTGTAGGACAGATATTTCAGCCAAGTTGAGAAGTTGTTGAGATTGTGAGATCAAGGATGCCGTAATCTCTCCCACGACGGTCACGAGCCCTACCTGCGTTTCCTCGATAACCGTATCGGATAACATTGAAATAGCTCTGTGTATCGCGTCAGGTTGCGCAATCAGGGTGTAATCGCTGCCATCCATAATCTGACAATCTATCTCTATGCCACACAGCTTAATTTGCTGATCAATTCGCGGCTTTTGGTGTAGAGGCATCGATATTGCGAGTAACCGTTTTTGCAATGCGACACCTGAAATACCTGGTTCAGGGTCCCGACCCTTAACCAACGTACCGGGTCCGGATTCAAAACTTGAGAGGACGCGTAAAGGAACATCATTTTCCCCAGCATACGTCACGCAAGGTAAATGCAATACTTTTGCGCCTTTCTTTGACATGACTTCCATGGTGGTAAAATCAATTTTCTCTAAACACCTCGCATTCACCACAATACGTGGGTCAGCGGTATACACGCCAGCTACGTCGGTGTAGATTTGGCATTCATCAGCCGATAATGCACCCGCGAGTGTGACTGCCGTCGTGTCCGATCCGCCTCTTCCTAAAGTCGTAATATCACCAAGAGCATTGACCCCTTGAAAACCGGCGACAATAACGATGAGATCGTCGTCTAGATAGCGCTGTATTACTTGCGGGTTTATGTCGCTAATCGTGGCATGGTTATGCTGATTATTCGTCTGGATCTGAGCTTGATGCCCTGTCAACGAAACAGAGTGATGACCTAATTTACTCAAGGCCATTGCTAACAGTGCCATTGAAACTTGCTCTCCTGTAGAGAGCAGTACATCGAACTCTCGAGCATTCGGCACACTATCAATTTGTTTCGCCAACTCAACTAAGCGATTTGTCTCACCCGACATCGCCGATACTACAACCACAAGTCGATTCCCAGCCAGTTTAGCTTGAATCACTTGCTCTGCAACATTTTGAATTCGCTCAATAGAGCCGACCGAAGTCCCACCAAATTTTTGTACGATTAGCGGTTTTTTCACCAGTTTTCACCATCCCAGACAGCTGTAATATGTCTCTTACCCATAGGAGCCCTATACCAATCGCCTGTTTAACCTGTCATAAACTCTAGCGACGATTTCAACTCTCGAAGCACAGTTAAACTATTGCGTGGTCATAGAACCATAAAATATAGCGCATTAGTTTGCACTGCCATTGACTGCGCTTATCAAAGGCACCTTAAAGCAACAATGCCCAATCAATAGCTATTGATTGGGCATTGTATTACCAGCTTAAATCGTTATAAGCGTTCTTCTAACCAAACACGCACTGACAAAAGCGCTTCTGGTAGAGCCTCTACATCCGTGCCGCCAGCTTGGGCCATATCTGGACGACCACCACCTTTACCACCAATCTGCTCAGCAACCATCTTAACGAGATCGCCCGCTTTGACTTTACCAATAAGATCTTTTGTCACACCAGCAATAAGACCTACTTTTCCATCCGCGATATTGGCAATCAAAATAATGCCGCTACCCACTTGGTTCTTAGCATTATCGACCATAGTACGCAGGTTTTTATTGTCAGCGCCTTCAATCGCCGCGACCAGTACTTTGGTCCCTGCAATTTCTTCAACTTTGCCCATGATGTTAGCGCTTTCTGCCGCCGCCATCTTGTCTTTCAATTGCTGAATTTCTTTTTCAAGCGACTTCGACTTTTGCGCTGACTCTGCAAGTTTTGCTTCTAGTGCTTGCTGTTGAGCTTCCACTGCATCAAGCGCCGTTTCACCCGTTACCGCTTCGATACGACGGATTCCGGCAGCAATGCCCCCTTCTGACGTGATCTTAAACAGACCAATATCACCCGTATTGTGTGCGTGAATACCACCACACAGTTCCGTTGAGAAATCACCCATTGAAAGTACACGCACTTCTTCGTCATACTTCTCGCCAAAGAGCGCCATTGCACCTTTCTTCTTCGCCGATTCAATGTCCATCACTTGAGTTTCAATGCTATGGTTAATTCGAACCTGCGTGTTAACAAGTCGTTCGACTTCTTTAATTTCTGCTTTTGTCATGGCTTCTAAATGAGAGAAGTCAAAACGTAAGCTGTCGGCTTTAACCAAAGAGCCTTTTTGTGCAACGTGCTCACCTAACACTTGACGCAATGCTGCATGCAATAAGTGGGTCGCTGAGTGATTCAAAGTAATTGCAGCGCGACGCTCAGCATCGACGATGGCATCGACATCATCATGTTTAGCAAGTACACCTTCAATCAGTTCACCATGGTGAGCAATCGCATTGCCTAACTTTTGAGTATCTTCAACGTTGAAGAGTCCTGCCGACGTTTTCAGTACACCAGCATCACCACACTGACCACCCGATTCAGCATAGAAAGGGGTTTCTTCAAGAACCACAATCGCTTTGTCGCCAGCAGAAAGAGCATCGACTTCGTTACCTTCTACAAACAGTGCTGCAATCGTGCTAGCACCTTGAGTCGTGCTATAACCACAGAACTCCGTGTTTGTGTCGACTTTGATCGTTGCATTGTAATCAGTACCAAATTGACCCGCTTCGCGAGCTCGTTGGCGCTGCGCTTCCATTGCTTTTTCAAAGCCAGCTTCGTCAATAGTAAACTCGCGTTCACGAGCAACGTCATTGGTTAAGTCAGCAGGGAAGCCGTAAGTATCGTAAAGCTTAAACACGGTTTCGCCATCAAGGATTTTCTCGTCGCCAAGTGCGTCTAGGGCGTCATTTAGAATGACCATGCCACGCTCAAGTGTGCGGCTAAAGTTTTCCTCTTCGATACGCAGTACTTTTTCAACCAGTGCCTGCTGCTTCTTCAGTTCTTCGCCAGCCGTACCCATGATTGTAGCTAGAGTGCCAACAAGCTTATAGAAGAACGCACCTTGTGCACCTAGCTTGTTACCGTGACGCACAGCGCGACGAATAATACGGCGCAATACGTAACCACGACCTTCATTTGAAGGCATCACACCATCAACGATTAAGAATGAACATGAACGAATGTGGTCAGCAATAACACGTAATGACTGGTTAGACAGGTCTTCATAGCCAATTGTCTCTGCCGCGTCTTTGATTAGCGTTTGGAAAACATCGATTTCATAGTTAGAGTGCACCCCTTGCATGATGGCAGAGATACGCTCAATACCCATACCCGTATCTACTGAGGGCTTAGGTAATGGCTCCATCGTACCGTCGGCATGACGGTTGAACTGCATAAATACGTTGTTCCAGATCTCGATAAAGCGGTCGCCATCTTCTTCAGGCGTACCAGGGCGTCCACCCCAAATATGCTCACCGTGATCATAAAATATTTCCGTACAAGGACCACATGGACCCGTATCACCCATCTGCCAGAAGTTATCTGACTCATAGGCTTTACCGCCTTTCTTGTCACCGATACGGATAATACGGTCAGCAGGAATGCCGACTTTCTTATTCCAAATTTCAAACGCTTCGTCATCTGTCTCGTAGATAGTGACTAATAGGCGCTCTTGTGGCAGTTTCAATGCTTCTGTCAGGAATTCCCAAGCAAAGCCAATCGCATCTTCTTTGAAGTAATCACCAAAGCTGAAGTTACCCAGCATCTCGAAGAAAGTATGATGACGAGCAGTAAAACCAACGTTTTCAAGATCGTTGTGTTTACCACCAGCACGTACACAACGCTGTGACGTCGTCGCTCGTGTATAGCTGCGTTTTTCTGAGCCTAAGAAGCAGTCTTTGAACTGGTTCATACCGGCGTTAGTGAAAAGCAACGTTGGATCATTGTGAGGAACCAATGATGAACTTTCTACGATTTGGTGCCCTTTGCTCTCAAAGAACTTAAGGAACGCGTTGCGAACCTCATCTGTGCTCATGTACATGCAGCTTTTCCTGAAATAATTCGAGTTAGATTTTGGGGACATATTGTAACCCCATGAATAAGCATTCGCCTAGTCTTCTCATAAAAAAGGACAGAAACAAAGCGATTTTATCGGTCATGTTAGGCAAGAAAAGTGATGTCTGCTACACCAACTTTACTGATAGAAATAATAAAGCCCCGCGTTAGCGAGGCTTTATTCAATATTCAATCTATTTTAGGAGCAGGCAATCTCAGCGTTAGAACTCTTCTTCTGCTGGTGCTTCGCCTTTTTCAGGCTCTTCTGGCAATGCTGGAGTGAGCAACATCTCGCGAAGTTTGGTATCAATCGCTAATGCAGCCTCAGGGTTTTCACGAAGGTATTTACCTGCGTTTGCTTTACCTTGACCGATTTTATCGCCATTGTAGCTGTACCATGCACCGGCTTTCTCGACCAACTTGTGCTTCACGCCCAAATCGATAAGCTCACCTTCACGGTTAAAGCCTTTACCATACAAAATTTGTGTTTCAGCTTGCTTAAATGGTGCTGCAATCTTGTTTTTAACGACCTTAATACGTGTTTCGTTACCAACAATCTCATCGCCTTCTTTGATAGAACCTGTACGACGGATATCAAGACGAACTGATGCATAAAACTTAAGTGCATTACCGCCTGTGGTCGTTTCTGGGTTACCAAACATCACACCAATCTTCATACGGATTTGGTTGATGAAAATACACATACAGTTAGATTGCTTCAAGTTACCTGTTAGCTTACGCATTGCTTGCGATAACATACGCGCTTGAAGACCCATGTGACTATCGCCCATTTCGCCTTCAATTTCGGCTTTTGGTGTTAGTGCTGCAACGGAGTCGACAACCATGACATCAATCGCGCCAGAGCGTGCTAATGCATCACAAATTTCAAGCGCTTGCTCACCCGTATCTGGCTGAGAAACCAACAACGCATCGATATCTACACCTAATTTTTTAGCATAAATAGGGTCTAGCGCGTGTTCAGCATCGATAAACGCACAGGTTTTACCAACACGTTGCGCTGCTGCAATCAGTTCGAGTGTTAACGTGGTTTTACCTGATGATTCTGGACCGTAAACTTCAACGATACGTCCCATTGGCAAGCCACCCGCTCCCAATGCGATATCAAGAGAAAGTGAACCCGTTGAGATAGTTTCAACATCCATCGTACGGTTGTCACCAAGGCGCATGATAGAACCTTTACCAAATTGTTTTTCAATCTGACCTAGTGCTGCTGCTAATGCCTTTTGTTTATTCTCGTCCATTACTTTCTCCACAAGTATCCGCTAGGGATAACACGCTATGCGCAATTCTTAAAATAAGTGAGCGGTTGGTATTAAAAGTGACCGCGATATGGTTTTATTATACTGTTGATTCATACAGTGTCTATAGCTGTATGAAAATTTTATTGGTTTATTTAAAAGGCACCCCTTCTAAAACTGAATGATACAAGATGAGCAAAGCATGCAACACTGCTTGTTGTCTGACTTGCGCACGATCTCCACTAAAACAACATGTCTCACTCATGTTCCACCCTTGAGACGATGCCCAAGCAAAACAGACTGTCCCTACTGGTTTATCTTCTGTCCCACCGCCAGGCCCTGCAATACCACTAATTGCAATACTTAACGTTCCATTAGAAAACTGCAACGCCCCACTCGCCATTTCACTCACAACCGCTTCACTTACCGCCCCTTCTTGATGCAGCGTTTCTGGTAATACTTGTAACATCTCAAACTTAGCGTCATTGCTGTAAGTCACAAAAGCGCGGTCAAACCAAGCGGAGCTCCCTGCTATGTCAGTAATCGCCGTCGCCACCCCACCACCAGTGCACGACTCCGCCGTGACCAGTTGCTGATTTTTACCATGGAGTAGTTCACCAAGGGTTGCGCTTAATTCTTGAATATTGTGCATAAATCCAATCCTTCAATGTTGTTAAAACATTCCAGTCGTACAGTTACCAACAATGTCCCTTTCCGCTAAGTGCGGTTTCACGTATCCTAACAACACTCAAAACCAGCAGCAAAGATGTCACAGTGAAATCGGAACAAAAACACACGCCAATGATGCAGCAATACCTGAAGCTAAAAGCTGAAAATCCAGAGATATTGCTTTTTTATCGTATGGGAGATTTCTACGAGTTATTTTATGACGACGCAAAAAAAGCCTCGCACCTACTCGATATTTCTCTAACCAAACGCGGCGCCTCTGCTGGCGAGCCGATTCCAATGGCAGGCGTTCCATTTCATGCCGTAGAAGGTTATCTCGCAAAGTTAGTACAGTTAGGTGAATCTGTCGCTATCTGTGAGCAAGTTGGCGATCCCGCGACAAGCAAAGGTCCGGTCGAACGCCGAGTGGTGAGAATCGTCACGCCAGGTACGGTGACTGATGAAGCATTATTATCTGAGCGACTCGACAATCTCATTGCCGCTATTTACCACCACAACGGTAAATTTGGCTATGCGACTTTAGACATCACCTCTGGACGATTCCAGCTCTGTGAGCCAGAAACCGAAGAAGCGATGCTTGCAGAACTGCAAAGAACAGCGCCTAAAGAATTACTCTTTCCAGAAGATTTTGAGCCGGTTGAGATTATGGCGGGCCGCAACGGTAACCGCCGTCGACCAATCTGGGAATTCGAAATAGAAACGGCAAGACAGCAACTCAATCAACAATTTGGCACCAAAGATCTCGTGGGTTTTGGTGTAGAACAATGTCTGCTTGGGCTGTCGGCTGCTGGTTGTTTGATCCAGTATGTCAAAGATACACAGCGAACGGCATTGCCTCATATCCGCGCATTAACACTTGTCAGTCAAGATCAGTCCGTCATCTTGGATGCGGCGACGAGACGCAATCTTGAGCTCACACAAAATCTATCAGGCGGTTACGACAATACTCTTGCAGAGGTGCTTGACCATACTGCAACGGCTATGGGTAGTCGGATGCTTAAGCGCTGGATTCATCAGCCAATGCGTTGTCAAAAAACACTAAACTATCGTCTCGATGCTATCACAGAGTTAAAAGAAGACACGCTATTCTCTGAGCTTGCTCCCGTCCTAAAACAGATTGGCGATATCGAACGTATATTAGCGCGCCTTGCCCTACGTTCTGCTAGACCCAGAGACATGGCTCGGCTACGTAGTGCAATGCAACAGTTGCCTGAGCTAGCTCTCAGCTTAGAGTCCGTGTCACACCCGTATTTGCAACAACTTGCCCAGTTTGCCGCGCCGATGAACGAGGCTTGCGAGTTATTAGAGTGTGCCATTAAAGAAAACCCTCCCGTTGTGATTCGCGATGGAGGCGTCATTGCTGATGGCTATCACGCCGAACTTGATGAATGGCGTGAGCTGGCCAATGGCGCGACGGCTTACTTAGACAAACTGGAACTCGATGAGCGTGAGCGCCACGGTATCGATACCTTGAAAGTCGGCTATAACAACGTCCATGGCTTTTTTATTCAGGTGAGTCGAGGTCAAAGCCATCTTGTACCCGCACATTATGTTCGCCGCCAAACACTAAAAAATGCCGAACGCTACATTATTCCAGAGCTTAAAGAACACGAAGACAAAGTGTTAAGCTCGAAATCTAAGGCGCTTGCGATTGAAAAGCAGCTCTGGGAGTCGCTCTTTGATCTCCTACTTCCGCAGCTTGAGCAATTCCAAAACTTGGCATCAGCACTGTCTCAACTGGATGTATTACAGAATTTAGCAGAACGAGCAGAAAGCCTAGATTACTGCCGCCCAACCATCAGCGACAAAGTAGGGTTAAGTATTCAAGCAGGTCGTCACCCTGTGGTTGAACAAGTGATGAACGACCCGTTTATTGCTAACCCTATTTCGCTTAATGCTCAACGACAAATGCTGATCATCACCGGACCTAATATGGGAGGTAAATCCACCTATATGCGTCAAACGGCGTTGATCGCCCTACTCGCTCACATTGGCTCCTATGTCCCCGCAGAAAGTGCCGAAATTGGTTCGATTGATCGTATCTTTACTCGTATAGGCGCTTCTGATGACTTAGCTTCGGGTCGCTCAACCTTTATGGTTGAAATGACAGAAACGGCGAATATTTTACACAATGCGACCCCAAATAGTTTGGTCTTAATGGACGAGATTGGACGCGGTACTAGTACCTACGATGGACTATCGCTTGCTTGGGCAAGCGCCGAGTGGTTGGCTTCCAAAATTGGCGCTATGACCCTATTCGCCACTCATTATTTTGAACTCACTGAGTTGCCAAACCAATTACCACACCTTGCTAACGTGCATTTGGATGCGGTTGAACATGGCGATTCCATTGCCTTTATGCACGCCGTTCAAGAAGGGGCAGCAAGCAAATCTTATGGGCTGGCTGTTGCTGGACTGGCAGGTGTGCCAAAAGCCGTCATCAAAAATGCACGTCAAAAACTTAGCCAGCTAGAGCAACTCGCACAAAAACCTGCCCCTTCCTCTTCTCAAGTAGATGTGGCAAACCAACTTAGCCTAATCCCTGAACCAAGTGAAATCGAAGAGGCGTTAGCGGGAATCGATCCCGATGACCTCACGCCGCGCCAAGCACTTGAAGCTCTCTATCGTCTCAAGCATATGCTGTAGCTCTCGTCATAAACATTCCCTACGCATATGAAAAAAGCGACCATACGGTCGCTTTTTTGACATTAAACTTCATCCGTTTTGAACAAATTAAAGTGGGCAATGCGTCGCACAAAGAGAGCGATTCAAGACGACGTCCAACGTCTGCTCCTGTCCATCGAGTTCAACATGCAAAGGATACACATCCTCTCTATTAGGCTGTTTAGGGTCGGTATAGCGAGGTGCTTCCACTTGGAACAACGCAGAAACTTGCTGCTTTCTCACGTCAATGGGTAATGAGTACGTCATGCCATTAAATTTAACCGACGCCGATAACAACCCCGAACGATACGTTTTGTAGTAAAGATCCACCTTAAACTCACAACCTCCGCCATGATGCCAAATTTGCTCCATCGCCACGTATTCTAAACGGACGTGTGGAATAAATTGCAAGTAAGGCAAATGCCAAATGCCCATTCTTGGATCATTTTCAGGCGGTTTGACTCCTAATGAACATTGCGGCGTTATCGCCTCTTCATCAACGAGCAAATCCTCGTCATCGTACTCAAGAAATAATACTTCTATTCGATTACGCCCAAGTTGAAGGTGTGGTCGCACTTCTTTACGGTAGGTCACTTCACTGCCGTCACAATCCATAACAGCAACACCGTTAACTCTTACTTCCGCAAAGTAATCAATACCGGAAAAAACGAGATCGACGGCTGGATGGGACAATTCGTGCTCAGTCAGCTCAACATCATGCATCAGATGCCACTCTTGCTCAGCTATTGTCGCTTCAGACAACGTTTCTGGGAGAATTTGACTAAGAGCACCGGGGAACTGCAGATCCCCTTGAGGAATAGAAAGATCAGTCAGCGGGGAAAGCTGCCAATAACCTGAAATGTTTACTTTCATTATAATAATCAGACCTACGCCGTATTTTGCGCAGTATAGTCAAATTGTTGCTAGAAAGATACCGTTGTTAAAAGCATAAACAAGAGACAAAAAAGGCCAGCAGTGCTGGCCTTTCAATCAATAATACTTACTCTTCGTCAGCATCATCTTCTTCGGTATACAAGGCGTCTTCGCCTTCATAGTACGTACCCCAGCCATCATAGATGATGTCGTACTTTTCAGCGAGGTTCACAAGCTTTTCAACCTGAGCATCAATTTGCTCAGCGTTTAACGCTGATTCCATCGTTGCATCACAACAAAGCAGCTTATTGCCATCTTCGTCTTCTGTTTCTTCAGCTTCAAGGACCTCAAAGCCCAGTTTGAATGCCTCGACCACTGCTTTTTCTAAACGCTCAAAATCTTCAGCAAAGAAATGATGCTCAATCTCATAAAGAGAGTCTGGATCACTACCATCTTCAATTAATGCTTGAATGATATCGCGAGTTTCTTCCTTTTGAATTTCGATCAATTCTTCAACGGTTAGATACTCATCTTGTTGAGACATAAAAGTGCTCCAGCTAAATTAGGTTATCGGACGAATAATACGGTATGTCGCTATAAATCGAAAGATCGAAGCGGGATCTTTCGCAA
This sequence comes from Vibrio methylphosphonaticus, assembly GCF_023634655.1. Lineage (GTDB taxonomy): Bacteria > Pseudomonadota > Gammaproteobacteria > Enterobacterales > Vibrionaceae > Vibrio > Vibrio methylphosphonaticus. The sequence continues at coordinate 481,666 of NZ_JAMKMS010000001.1, forward strand.
CAAATTTTCACTTGTGTTGATTTTTATAGATCGATCAAGATCACAGATACAAAAAATTAACATTTCACCGTTACATCATGGTCCATCGCTATTTATCTCATAACCAGCCATTGATCTGCCAAAAGGACCAAAGAAAACTTATGAATTCATTTTGCATATCATCTCGCCTTACCTAAATGTGACCATTGTGGTTTTAATCACTGAACAACAGAAAAACAATGCCATCTTGTGTATTTATGCACAGATACCCGATGATTAGTAACGCTTCGCCCGTTAACTTTGCTGAATATCCAAGCATTAATGTCACACTTGCATCACCAACTAATTCAGAAAATTTATCTGCTTTTTATTCTAAGATTAGCGATTTGTTGCTGTGTATTGGTCAATTAGCAGCAACTAATCGCTGTTTTCACACTTGCATCTTGATAACAAGCTTGTCATAAATAGCGCATTCAATATTGAAAGGAATCACAATGAGCACGTTGTACGTAGGGTCCGAAGTTGGCCAATTGCGCCGAGTATTGCTAAATCGCCCAGAAAGAGCACTTACTCACCTCACACCATCTAATTGCCATGAACTGTTGTTTGATGATGTGCTGGCGGTTGAAGCGGCAGGGGTTGAACACGATGCATTTGCTGACACGTTGCGTAGCCAAGAAGTCGAAGTCCTGTTGCTCCACGATCTCCTCGTCGACACCCTCGCAGTACCAGAAGCAAAGTCTTGGTTGCTTGAGACTCAAATCTCTGATTATCGTTACGGCCCTATCTTTGCTGGTGAACTCAAAGTTTACCTAGCGGAAATGGACAATGAACACCTTGCATCAATTTTACTTGGCGGCCTTGCTTACTCTGAGCTTCCGATTAAAACCACGTCAATTTTGCAAAAGATGAGCCGCCCACTCGATTTCGTTATCGAGCCGCTACCCAATCATCTATTTACTCGAGATACGTCATGCTGGGTTTATGGGGGGGTCTCATTAAACCCAATGATGAAACCAGCTCGTCAACGCGAAACGAATCATTTACGTGCCATCTATCGCTGGCACCCGACGTTCGCCGGCCAAGACTTCATCAAATATTTTGGTGATGAAGACCTACACTATGACAATGCTAATATTGAAGGCGGCGATGTGCTTGTCATTGGTAATGGCGCTGTACTTGTTGGTATCTCTGAACGCACAACGCCACAAGGTGTCGAAAACTTAGCGGCGAATCTTTTTAAAACGGGTCAAGCTAGCCAAGTGATTGCTTTAGATCTTCCTAAACATCGCTCTTGCATGCACCTGGATACTGTCATGACACATATGGATGTGGATACCTTCTCTGTCTATCCCGAGATTATCAGCGACAAGCTTGATACATGGCGACTCACGGCTGCTCCAGAAGGAAAGATGCATGTTGAGAAACTGCCTAACTATTTAACTGCGTTAGAAAGTGCGTTAGATGTCGATAAGTTGAATATCATTACAACAGGCGGTGACAACTATGAAGCCGAGCGTGAGCAATGGAACGACGCAAACAACGTGCTTACCGTGAAACCTGGTGTCGTCATCGGTTATGAAAGGAATGTCTATACTAATGAAAAATATGACAAAGCAGGCATAGAAGTTCTCACAATCCCGGGGAATGAATTAGGGCGCGGGCGTGGAGGCGCACGCTGCATGAGCTGTCCAATAGAACGTGATGGCATTTAATTACCATAGAGAAAAAGCGCCATACAGGCGCTTTTTTTTTATTTAATCGAGAAATAAATATTCACTTCAAAAGCATTTATATGTATAAATAAGCTAACCCACACTCACTAGGTACGGCACATGGCTTATAACTTACGTAATAGAAACTTCTTAAAGCTTCTAGATTTTACGCCTAAAGAAATTCAATTCCTTCTCGACCTTTCTATTTCTTTAAAGTCAGCAAAATACGCAGGCACAGAACAAAAGAAATTGCTCGGAAAAAACATTGCCTTAATCTTTGAAAAAGCCTCTACCCGTACCCGATGTGCATTTGAAGTAGCAGCATTTGACCAAGGTGCCCAAGTCTCTTATCTCGGGCCTTCGGGCTCTCAAATTGGCCATAAAGAATCGATGAAAGACACCGCTCGAGTACTAGGTCGAATGTATGACGGCATCGAATATAGAGGCTTTGGGCAAGCTATAGTTGAAGAGCTTGGAGCACACGCTGGGGTCCCTGTTTGGAATGGCTTGACTGATGAATTTCACCCCACACAGATTTTAGCCGATTTCCTAACTATGCTTGAGCATGGCAAAGGAAAGCAATTACACCAAATGACCTTTGCCTATCTGGGTGATGCTCGCAATAACATGGGCAATTCTCTAATGGTGGGCGCGGCAAAGATGGGGATGGATATTCGCTTAGTGGCTCCAAAATCCTTCTGGCCTGAACCGCTTTTAGTCGAAGAGTGCCAAGCTATCGCAGAAAAAACAGGTGCGACAATCACGTTAACTGAAAGCGTCGTACAAGGTGTTAAAGACTGTGATTTCCTCTATACCGATGTGTGGGTGTCAATGGGCGAGCCCGCTTCAGCGTGGGAGGAGCGAATTGCACAAATGAAACCTTATCAGGTCAATATGGCTATGCTCGAATCTACGGGTAACCCTGATGTGAAATTTATGCATTGCTTACCGGCATTTCATGATGACCAAACGACCATAGGCAAAGAAATTGCAGAAAAATATGGTCTAAATGGCTTAGAGGTCAGTGACGAAGTATTTGAATCCGAACATTCTATCGTTTTTGACGAAGCAGAGAATCGAATGCACACCATAAAAGCGGTGATGGTTGCAACACTAGGCAATGGATAAAAAGTCACAATATAACGGTTAAACCTTTGATGTAATCGCTTGCGCTCACAGTCGTTAAGAGTATAATTCTCCGCAATTTGTCAGGGGGATAGGACATGGCGCAACCGAGTTTTAGTACATTGCTTCGCTTTACTAAATGTGTAAACGTCAACGCAATGGTAACTCTCGATAAGTTATTTACTTATCGCGCACCATTATTATTTCCTATTGAATACTAAGCCTCCCACTATGGGGGGCTTTTTTATGGCTGCTAACTCTGGTTTAGTTTTAACTATAGGGAAGATAAACATGGCGAATACGCTGTACCAAAAGCACATTATCTCAATTCCTGAGCTGTCTCGTGAAGAGCTCGAGCTCATCGTGGAAACAGCTGGACAACTTAAGTCAAATCCACAACCTGAGCTGATTAAAAATAAAGTCATTGCCAGCTGCTTCTTTGAACCTTCAACCCGCACGCGCTTGTCGTTCGAAACCGCTATCCAGCGAATTGGCGGGGATGTGATTGGTTTTGATAGTGGCGGCAACACATCACTCGCAAAAAAAGGCGAAACACTTTCTGATTCCGTTCAAGTTATCTCTTCATACGTGGATGCCTTTGTCATGCGTCACCCACAAGAAGGAGCGGCTCGTCTTGCATCTGAGTTTTCAAATGGCACACCTGTCATTAATGCTGGTGATGGTGCCAATCAACACCCGACACAAACGCTTTTAGACCTCTATAGCATTTATGAAACTCAGGGTCGACTTGATGACATCAATGTCGCATTCGTCGGTGATTTAAAATATGGTCGAACCGTTCACTCGTTAACTCAAGCACTCGCGAAATTTAATAATGTTCGTTTTTATTTCATCGCGCCAGAGGCACTTGCCATGCCTGACTATATCTGTGAAGAGCTTGAAGAATCAGGTATCCAGTTTAGTGTTCACCAAGAGATTGAAGAAGTTGTGCCTGAACTAGATGTGCTTTACATGACTCGGGTACAGAAAGAGCGCTTTGATGAATCAGAATATGCGCACATCAAATCAGCCTATATTTTATCCGCGGACACTTTGAAGCAAGCACGCGACAACCTAAAAGTACTTCACCCTCTTCCTCGTGTTGATGAAATCACCGTGGACGTTGATAAAACGCCTTACGCTTACTATTTCCAGCAAGCAGAGAACGGCGTCTATGCGCGTGAAGCGCTCTTAGCTCTTGTGTTAAATGAATCGTTGTAAGGTAGGCACAGAACATGACTAGAGAAACTCAACTACAAGTAGAAGCAATTAAGAACGGTACCGTCATCGACCATATTCCTGCCAACATTGGTATCAAGGTCTTAAAACTGTTTGCCATGGATCAATCTCAACAACGTGTAACGATTGGTTTAAACCTTCCTTCTTCAGCGTTAGGCAGTAAAGACTTACTCAAAATTGAGAATGTCTTTGTTAGTGAAGAGCAAGCCAACAAATTAGCACTTTATGCGCCTCATGCCACGGTTAATCAAATCGAAAACTATGAAGTCAGTAAGAAATTAGCACTGGCGCTGCCAGAGCATATTACGGGTATCTTCGAATGCCCAAATACGAACTGCATTACTCATAATGAGCCTGTAGACAGTAGCTTCCAAGTCTTCGAAAAGCATGATGACATTCGACTAAAATGTAAGTACTGCGAGAAAGTCTTTGCCAGAGAGATACTAACTGAGCGTTAAACACACGGACATTATTAATCAAGCCTACTCAATGTAAGCTTGATTTTTATGAAGCCAGTTGGCAGTCTAGCCTTTATATTATTTCCCCTAACACAATGGAAGATGAACAATGACTAAAGTACTTCATACTGAATCAGCTCCTGCTGCGATTGGCCCTTACGTTCAAGGCGTCGATCTTGGCAATATGGTTCTTACTTCAGGTCAAATTCCTGTCAACCCAATCACGGGTGACGTTTCTGATGATATCTCTGAACAAGCTCGTCAATCTCTAGACAACGTAAAAGCGGTTGTCGAATCATCAGGTCTAACGGTTAGTGATATCGTCAAGATGACAGTTTTTGTTAAGGATTTAAATGACTTTGGTACCGTCAATGACGTCTACGGCAAATTCTTTGATGAGCACCAAGTTGCCAACTACCCTGCTCGCTCATGTGTAGAAGTCGCACGTTTACCAAAAGATGTGAAGATTGAAATCGAAGCCATTGCGGTTCGTAAATAGCACACTATCGTGTTATTTCATTGTCGATGAATAAGACATTGAAATACTAGAAACTAAAAAGGGTTGTTCACACAACCCTTTATTTTATTTCGTTTTATTGAGCTCGATAACTTCTGCATCAAGCTGCTCTAGCTTATGCTTCATCTGCTCTCGACACTGATTGGCAAGTTCTCGAATATTATCCTTACTGCATCCTTCGGTAGAAACAGGTGGCAACATTTCAACAATGATATGTCCATTATCCCACTTGTTCAGCTTGAGGTGGGATGAGCTGCTACACACGATAGGGATAATTGGCACTTTCGCCCCTATTGCAGCATGAAATGCACCCGTTTTAAATGGTAGCATCCCACGACCACGTGAACGCGTTCCTTCAGGAAACATCCAAACCGATAGATTGCTTTTTTTCATACTATCGACAACTTGATCAATAGTTCCCTTCGCCTTGCTGCGATTGGCTCGATCAATCAAGATATTACCCGTGAGATAGTACAGCTGACCAAAAAAGGGCATCCACGCTAAACTCTTTTTCCCAACCGTCACTACATTCGGTGTCACAGCGGCAGAGACAGTAAATAAATCCCAGTTATTTTGGTGGTTAGCTATATAGACATGCTGACCACGCTGATAGGCATCTTCTGGTAATCTAAGTTCGAGTTTTACACCAAAAACTTTAGACATCGCACCAAAGTAGCGACCAAATCTAAATACATGCTTTGGGTTTCTAGGGCTCAATAAACAGTAGCCGCACCCAAAAACAAACATGACGATAGCGAAAATAGCCACCGCTATACAGCGGAAAAAAGCGATCATTTTGTGCTCCGACAGATATCAAAAAAAAGCCGAAACCTCTCGATTCCGGCTAATTGCTATTACTTAAACGCTATTCTGAACCCGGGATACGAGTAATATTCGCACCGAGTAACGATAGCTTATCTTCGATACGGTCATAACCGCGATCGATATGATAAATACGATCGACGATCGTTTCGCCTTTCGCGATACAACCCGCGATAACCAAGCTCGCAGATGCTCGAAGATCCGTAGCCATCACTTGCGCACCACTCAACGAGTCAACATCACCACAAATCACAGTGTTGCCTTCGATGTCCGCTTTCGCGCCCATTCTCATGAGTTCAGGTACATGCATGAAGCGGTTTTCAAAGATAGTTTCAGTGATGACACCACCACCTTTCGCCATGATATTTAGCAGCGTAAACTGAGCTTGCATGTCAGTTGGGAACCCTGGGTGTGGCGCCGTACGAATAGAAACGGCTTTTAGGTCACGCCCTGTCATATCAAGCGAAATCCAGTCTTCACCACTTTCAACCTTTGCACCCGCTTCTTCAAGTTTAGCAATAACGGCTTCTAACAAATGCGCACTGGTGTTGCGACATGTCACTTTGCCGCCAGAGACAGCAGCAGCAACTAAAAATGTCCCGGTTTCAATACGATCGGCAACCACGCTGTGTTTACCACCCGTCAGACGCTCCACGCCTTCGATAGTAATGGTGTCAGTACCTGCGCCTGACACTTTTGCTCCGATTGCATTCAAGAAGTTGGCTGTATCGACAATTTCAGGCTCGCGAGCAGCATTATCAAGCACCGTCTTACCTTCTGCTAAAGTTGCAGCACACATGACGGTGATTGTCGCCCCGACACTCACTTTATCCATAACAATATGAGCGCCTTTTAGACGACCATCGACTTCCGCTTTTACGTAACCATCTTCTAAAGTAATGGTTGCGCCAAGTTGCTCAAGGCCGTGGATATGCAAATCAACGGGTCTAGCACCAATCGCACAGCCGCCAGGTAGAGACACTTGGCCTTTACCAAATCGGGCAACCAATGGACCAAGCGCCCAAATAGAAGCTCGCATGGTTTTCACTAAGTCATACGGTGCGCAAAACTCATTAATTTGGCGGCCATCAACATGTACGGAACCATTACGATGAACTTTAGCGCCGAGACGACCCAGTAATTTCATCGTGGTATCAATATCACGTAAACGTGGAACATTCGCGACTTCTACTGGTTCTTCAGCAAGAATAGAAGCAAATAAAATAGGTAGTGCCGCATTTTTGGCACCAGAGATCAACACGTCACCAATAAGTGGCGCGTCGGATCCAATAACTTGAAACTTATCCATTACTTAACCTTAAAGTGACATCAACTTTTTATCTCTAGCCCACTCTTCTGGAGTGAACGCCTTGATCGAGACGGCGTGGATGTCGTTACGCTGAATATATTCCATCAGAGGCTTATAGATCATCTGCTGTTTTTTAACTCGGCTCATGCCTGCGAATTGAGCATCTACTGCGATCACTTCGTAGTGGCTACCTTCACCTTTCACATGTACTTCTTCTAGGTTTAGTTCGCTTTGCAATAGTTCCTGTACTTTTGTGCTATCCACAAGATACTCCTAAATGTGTTTCTCAATTACCGATTCAACATTACTTAGCTGAAACAACATTTTCAGCTCGTCGGGCACGAAGCTGAGCATTATATGACACTTTCGATTTTTTGCATGCTCTATTAAGTGAATTAGCATCACCATACCAGCAGAATCTATCCGTTCTACCTCTTTTAAAGACACATTAATACCCGATTCAGGGTAGTCAAGTGCCTCTACCTGCTTCCAAAGTGAAGGGACAGTGTCTCGCGTCAAGATACCAATTAAGGATAAATTGATACCGTCACTAAAGTCGAATTCAGCACTCACTGTCCTGACTTCCCTTCAAATCGAATCGATGCCTGAGACAATGTCTCCAATTCTTTCGCCACAGAGAGGATACCCTCTTGACGGATTTTACTGTTCCATTCTGACTGCTTACTTGACAGCAGGCTTATACCTTCTGCAATCATATCAAACGCTTTCCAGTCACCTGTTTTCTTATCTTTTCTTAGTTTGAACTCAAGATTAATATTAGGTCTTGGCGAGTCCAATATCGTGACTCTTACGCCTGTGATCGTTGTTTTATCGTCAATACTAGGCCTAGGTCCAAATTGAATCTCTTGTCCGGTATATTGCGTTAACACTTGCGCATAAGAGGTAACAAGGTATTCGCGAAATGCTTTTGCAAACTCTAATACGTCCTCACGCTTCGCGCCTTTTAAATTCGGACCTAACAATTTTAACGCTGCATAGCGATCGTTAACATAAGGCATTAACTCTTCTTCAACGACCACCTTTAGATAGTTAGGGTCGTTTTGAACTAACGACTGCTCTTTCGCCAGCCGCGCAAAAGTACGATCCGCTACTTTTTGCATCATCTCGTAAGGCTGACTTTTATCAATATCTTGAGCCGACACACTAAACGTGCCCAACACAACCATCAGCGCCACCCAAATTCTGATTATCGTATTACTCTTTGTTCGAATCATCTGAACTTCCTCCAATGCTGTACAGCACTTGACCTATCATATCTTCCAACACTAAAGCTGACTTGGTGTCTTCTATTCTGCCGCCATCCACTAAATATTCTTCGTCATCAAATATAAAACCTGGAACGAGACCGACATATTGCTCGCCAATTAGCCCCGAGGTGAGTATCTGTGCACTGGAAGTATCCGGAAACTGATAGTCCGCATTAATCGATAGTTCAACGACAGGTAAATAGCTTTCCTTATCAAGATGTATCTTACTAACTCGCCCAACGACTACCCCGCCAACCTTGACTGGAGAGCGTGCTTTTAAGCTACCAATGTTGTCAAATCGAGCCTCTAATGTGTAAGTATCCGTTGAACCAAGCCCTTTCACGTCAGCAACCTGAAAAATGATAAACAAAATTGCGCAAAGTCCTGTGAGAACAAAGCCACCTACCCACATTTCTAGCTTTCTAGTTTGTTGCATTCATAATTCCTTTATTCTCAATTGCCAAACATCAATGCGGTGAGTAAAAAATCCAACCCTAATACCGCCAGCGACGAGTGAACGACCGTTCTTGTTGTCGCCTGACTGATGCCTTCTGATGTTGGTACCGCATCGTAACCATTAAAGAGCGCTATCCAAGTCACCGTTATTGCAAATACAATACATTTCAACGCACTGTTACCAATGTCTCTTCCCAACTCTACCGATGACTGCATCGCCGACCAAAAGCTTCCATGGTCGATGCCTTTCCAATCCACACCAACTAATTGCCCACCCCAAATACCAATAGACATAAAGATCATCGCCAGTAATGGCATCGAGATAACACCAGCCCAGAAACGGGGTGCTATAACGCGTTTTAGCGGATCCACTGCCATCATTTCCATGCTCGATAATTGCTCTGTCGCTTTCATCAAACCGATTTCTGCCGTTAATGCTGAACCAGCGCGACCTGCAAATAACAATGCTGTCACAACTGGTCCTAACTCCCTAAGCAGTGACAGAGACACCATTTGCCCAAGGCTTCCTTCCGCCCCATAATCCACCAGCACAACATAGCCTTGTAAACTCAATACCATGCCAATAAACAACCCCGAGACGGTGATAATGGCCAGAGACTGTACACCCACATTGTGTAATTGCTTAATTAGCAAAGGGAAATTTTTTATAGGTTGAGGCTTTGATAGCAGCACCCCTAACAAAACAAAGGTCGCACGCCCCCACGACTGACAAAACATCAGAGTACGGTGACCAAGCTTTTGTACCAGCTCTAACATATTAAAAAAGATCCTGTTCTAGTGACTTGGCTGGATAGCGAAACGGCACTGGGCCATCAGCATCACCGACTAAAAACTGCTGAACTCTTGGGTCTGGATTATTTCTAAGCTCCGCAGGAGAGCCTTTGGCTACAATTTTTCCGTCAGCAAGCAAATATACCCAGTCTGCAATGGACATCACCTCAGGGACATCGTGTGACACTACGACAGAAGTAAGATTAAGCGCTGTGTTTAACGAGCGAATTAATTGAACCAACACCCCCATTGTAATCGGGTCCTGCCCCACAAACGGCTCATCATACATAATGAGTTCAGGATCGAGCGCGATGGCTCTTGCCAGTGCAGCTCGCCGTGCCATGCCACCAGAAAGCTCACTTGGCATTAACTGGGCTGCGCCTCGCAAACCGACGGCTTCAAGCTTTAACAATACAAGTGTTCGTATCAGCGATTCTGATAATTGAGTGTGTTCTCGAAGGGGAAAGGCAACATTGTCAAAGACGGTAAGATCAGTAAACAGTGCTCCAGACTGAAACAGCATGCTCATTTTTTTTCGTACTTCGTATAAACGTTTACGAGATAATGAGGGAATATTGGCGTCTTCAAACCAGATTTCGCCACGATCTGGGTACAACTGTCCGCCAATTAGACGCAATAACGTCGTTTTACCAATTCCAGATGGCCCCATGATTGCCGTGATCTTCCCTTTAGGCACACGCAGTTCAATATCATCGAAGATAACACGCTCGCCTCGAGAGAATGACAGCCCTTTCACGGAAACCAAGTCATTGTTTGACATAGAGTTCCTTATCTACAAAGCCAAATCCTTAGAGCCTTACATCATAATGATCGCAACGCACAATGAAAACCCTAAAATGATGACGAGTCTCGATGCTGCGACACGCATGTCTGAGTATTCATCGCATTTCCGGCCGATAATGCGACTAACATTGATGCGGCTCTCGGATTCACCACTATTATTAGCGTATATGGTTCTGAAACATAATGTGTATTTTATTTGTTGATTAGCTTCCATTTTGGATGCTAAACCGTCAAAATTACCCGCCAAATATCTTAATAAAAGTGAATGGATCTAAAGCATGCTTGAAGCAGTGGTGTTTCTTATTATCGGTCTCGTATTTCTAGTATGGAGTGCAGACAAACTCGTTTATGGTTCCGCAGCATTAGCGCGAAATTTTGGTATATCACCGCTAGTTATTGGTATGACGATCCTTGCTATGGGCTCTTCTGCGCCAGAAATGATGGTGTCAGCAACCGCGGCTCTAGAAGGTAAAACGGATACGGCGGTCGGTAACGTTCTTGGCTCAAACATCGCCAACATAGCGCTGATCCTTGGTATCACCGCGATGATCAAGCCACTTTCCATTTCTTCTGGCATTTTAAGACGTGAACTTCCACTGATGATCGCGGTCACACTAATAGCCGGTATCTTACTTTGGGATAGCCACTTAGGTTTTTACGAAGGCATCATCTTATTCGCGCTATTTGGTGCTTTCATTATCGCTATGCTTCACATCAGCAAAACGGAAAAAGCCAGTGGCGGAGACGTTATGCTTGATGACCAAGAGTCTGAGATCCCGGAAGGAGTGAGCAACGGCAAAGCCGCGATGTGGGTTATTATTGGTCTAATTATCCTCCCTATTGCCGCTGGCCGTCTCGTTGATAGCGCTGTAACGATAGCGCAATTCTTCGGTATGAGTGACCTTGTTATCGGCTTAACCATTATTGCTATTGGTACTAGCTTACCTGAACTCGCCGCTTCTTTGGCCGGCGTTTTGAAAGGCGAAGATGATATGGCAGTCGGTAATATTATTGGTTCCAATGTCTTTAATATCCTCGCCGTTATGGGTATACCTGGCGTATTAAATCCATCTGTTTTGAGTGAACACGCAATGGGCCGTGATTTTTGGGTCATGTTAGGCGTGTCATTGTTGCTCGTTGTCATGGCACTTGGAAAATCTCGTAGCATCAATCGCCTAGAAGGCTTCATCCTATTTGCCTGTTTCCTGGCTTATCAAATCTACCTCATCGCCAATATGGCATCTTAGGAGTCACGTCATGTCTTCATTTGATTATATCGGTTCCGCAAAGCGCGTGTTAGATACTGAGATTTTAGCCCTACAACATCTTGAGCATTACATTGATGAGCATTTTGAAGCCGTTTGTCATAGCATTTTGAACCATCAGGGCAAAGTGATCGTTATGGGAATGGGCAAGTCTGGTCATATTGGCAAAAAGATGGCGGCAACGTTTGCTAGCACAGGGACCTCCGCTTTTTTCGTGCACCCAGGTGAAGCGGCGCACGGTGACTTGGGTATGATTGAAGCGAAAGACCTCGTTATTGCGATATCTAATTCCGGTGAATCACATGAAATCATTAGCCTGTTTCCTGTATTCAAACGCCTAGGTATCACCACGGTAAGCATGACAGGTAAACCCACCTCCACGATGGCTAAGCTTTCCGATTATCACTTACAAATTACTGTGCCCAAAGAAGCATGCCCACTCGGCTTAGCACCCACATCAAGTTCCACCGCCACTCTAGTGATGGGAGATGCTTTAGCCATTGCTTTACTTGAAGCAAGGGGGTTTAGTGAAGAAGATTTTGCGCTCTCCCACCCTGGTGGCGCGCTAGGGCGTAAACTACTGCTAAAGTTAAGTGACATCATGCACTCAGGAGAGGCGCTACCGTTTGTTAGCCCTGAAACTCTCGTCCGAGATGCACTGCTAAGAATCACAGAAAAAGGGTTGGGTATGACCGCTGTGGTTAATGAGTCTCGTGAACTGTTAGGCATTTTTACTGATGGCGACTTACGACGCATTTTAGATAAACGCATTGATATTCACACGACGAGTATCGGTGAGGTTATGACGCTCAATCCAACCACTGCCGAGCCAAACATGCTGGCAGCAGAAGGGCTTAACCTAATGCAATCTAAAAATATTAATGGCTTAATTTTACTCGAAGACAGTCAGGTGGTAGGGGCACTCAACATGCACGACTTGCTAAAAGCAGGGGTAATGTAATGACTCAAATGACCGAAACACTTTATGGACCAGTAGCAACCACGCTTGTTAACCAAGCGGCACAGGTCCAGTTACTTATTTGTGATGTTGATGGGGTCTTCTCTGATGGCCTTGTTTACATGGGTAACGATGGTGAAGAACTCAAAACGTTTCATACTCGCGATGGATATGGCGTCAAGGCACTAATGAATGCGGGTATTGAGGTGGCTATTATTACTGGCCGAACATCAAGAATCGTTGAAAATCGAATGAAAGCCTTAGGTATTACTTTGATTTACCAGGGCCAAGATGACAAAGTCATTGCGTATCAAGATATCTGTAATAAGCTCAATATAGCGGCTAGCCAAACCGCCTATATCGGGGATGATCTCATTGATTGGCCAGTTATGGAACAGATTGGCTTTAGTGTTTGTGTGGCGGATGGGCACCCATTATTGGCAAGAAAAGCCGACTACGTCACCTCAATACCGGGTGGACGTGGCGCGGTTCGAGAGGTTTGCGATATTATTTTAGAATCGAAAGGACAACTGGAACTTCATAAAGGTTTGAGTATATGAGTCTATCTCGTACTATTTATACCCTTTTATTCATCATATCGCTTGGTTGTGCGTATTATCTCTATACCAAAAAAGATACTGACGTAATTCAAGTTGCACCAAATATTGAACTACCAGCCTTCAGCGGCAGAGATCTGCATAATATCTCTTATTCCGATAGTGGTGTACGAAGCTACAGCATTAATTCCATCCATCTCGAGCATTTTTCTAAAAAAGGCGAGACTGTATTTGAGCGCCCTGTATTAAAGATCTATGTACAGGGTACAACTCAAGAGTGGGAAATTTCAGCGGCAAGAGCCATTCTCGACAAGCAAGATGTGTTAACTCTCTATGAGGATGTCATCGCTAGAAATTTGCTTGATGACTCTGGTTTCGATACCTTATCAACAGACCAAATGAGCATTCAGTTAGACAATCGTGATTTTTGGGCAGATACTAACGTTCTTATGTTAGGCCCACAGTTTGAAACGCGTGGGGATGCGATGAAAGGAAACTTCGCAGACAACCTCGCAGAGCTTTATAAAAAAGTGAATAGTAAATATGAAACTCTCACACCTTAGCATTGGGCTTTGCCTGATATTACCAGTAGCCGCATACGCACTCTCTACGGATACGGAACAACCCGTGTATATCGACTCTGACAGCCAACAGCTTGATATGAAAAGTAATCAAGTCACGTTCGTCGGCGATGTAAAACTAAAACAAGGCAGCATAAATATTAATGCCGACAAGATCATCGTTACCAGAGAAGCCAAAACAGGCGCACTTCAAGTGATTGAAGGATTCGGTAATTTAGCGACGTTCTCGCAATTAACTGACGACGGTAAGACCTTGTATGGCGAGGCAAAGACACTACATTACGCCCTGCAAGATGATCAATTAACGATGACAAACCAAGCAATGCTGTCGCAAGATGGCAGTATTATTCGCGGCACCACCATTCGCTATAGAATTTCATCGCAAAAACTCATTGCTGATGGTAACTCTAATGAACGGGTATCTACCGTCCTTCAACCTCAACAAGCTCAAGAGTAAATACTTCGATTATGGCGCTACTTAAAGCAACTCACTTAGCAAAAAGCTATAAAAATCGAAAAGTCGTTTCTGATGTGAGTCTCTCCGTAGAATCAGGTCAGATTGTCGGCTTACTAGGACCTAACGGTGCGGGTAAGACCACGTCTTTCTACATGATCGTTGGGCTAGTACCACGAGACGAAGGTTCTATCACTATCGATGGCGAAGACATCAGTATCTTACCGATGCACAGCCGCGCAAAAATGGGGATTGGCTATTTACCGCAAGAAGCGTCCATTTTCAGAAAACTGAGCGTTGAGAATAACATTTTAGCGGTACTTGAGACCCGTAACGAATTGACGCAAGAAGAGCGACAGGATCGCCTAGAAGACTTGCTCGAAGAGTTTAGCATCCAGCATATTCGTAAAAGTGCTGGTATGGCATTGTCGGGTGGTGAACGCCGCCGTGTCGAAATTGCTCGAGCACTAGCCGCCAACCCACAATTTATTTTGCTCGATGAACCCTTTGCTGGGGTTGACCCCATATCAGTGATTGATATAAAAAAGATCATAGAACATTTAAGAGACCGAGGCCTGGGCGTGTTAATCACTGACCATAACGTTCGTGAAACACTGGATGTTTGTGAAAAAGCTTACATCGTTAGCCAAGGCCACCTAATCGCTGAAGGGACACCGGAAGATGTTCTCAATAATGAACATGTAAAACAGGTTTATCTCGGAGAACAATTCCGACTATGATTTAATAGTCAGGTAGAACATTTACTAATAGGCCAACAAGACTGCATGAAACCCTCATTACAACTCAAGCTAGGTCAACAGTTAGCAATGACACCACAACTGCAGCAAGCGATACGCTTATTGCAGTTGTCTACACTCGACCTTCAACAAGAGATTCAAGAAGCCTTGGACTCAAACCCACTACTTGATGTTGAAGAGTCAGTAGAAGAAAGCAACGCTAGTGAAGAAAAGACGAACCTAGAAAAGAAAGAGGAAGCCAGTCTTGAGACGACAAACGAGCCTGAACCTAAAGACAGCTCTGAGCTCATCGAGTCTTCTGAAATAACCAATGATTTAGAAATCGACACTACTTGGGACGATGTTTACAGCGCGAATACAGGCAACACAGGGATTAGCTTGGATGACGACTTACCGATCTACCAAGGCGAAACGACTCAATCACTGCAAGATTACCTTATTTGGCAGCTCGACCTGACTCCATTTTCTGACACCGACCGAGCGATTGCACTCGCGGTGATCGATGCCATTGACAGCCAAGGCTACCTCACTCAATCGTGTGAAGAGTTGCTCGACAGTGTCGATATCGACGGCCTTGAACTTGACGAAGTAGAAGCAGTACGTAAACGTATTCAGCAATTCGACCCACTAGGCGTTGCGTCAGTGAATTTGCAAGACTGCCTTTTACTGCAACTTGCAACATTCCCTGAAGATACCCCATGGTTACATGAAGCCAGACTGATTTTGGCACATCATATTGACCAATTAGGCAATCGTGATTACAAACTCGTCATCAAAGAGGCTAAGCTAAAAGAGACAGAGCTTAGAGAAGTCCTACAGCTTATTCAGCAACTCGACCCTCGTCCTGGTAGCAAAATCACTCCAGATGAAACTGAGTATGTGGTTCCCGACGTCTCTGTTTTTAAAGACCGTGGGAAGTGGATCGTACAAATAAACCCAGACAGTGTGCCCAGATTAAAGGTCAACCAACAATACGCGCAGCTCGGTACAGGGAATAGCCCTGATAGCCAATATATTCGCTCAAACCTGCAAGAAGCGAAGTGGTTAATCAAAAGCCTAGAGAGTCGAAATGAGACTCTGCTCAAAGTCGCAAAATGTATTGTTGAACATCAGCACGACTTCTTTGAGTATGGAGAAGAAGCGATGAAACCTATGGTATTAAATGACGTAGCATTAGCGGTTGATATGCACGAATCAACCATATCTAGGGTAACAACACAGAAATATATGCATACACCACGTGGTATTTTTGAACTGAAATATTTCTTTTCAAGCCATGTATCGACAGACAATGGTGGCGAGTGTTCCTCTACCGCCATTCGAGCCCTTATCAAGAAGCTTGTTGCTGGCGAAAATTCAGCCAAGCCATTGAGCGATAGTAAAATCGCAGCTCAGCTAGCTGACCAAGGCATCCAAGTTGCTAGACGGACCATAGCAAAGTATCGAGAGTCGTTAGGCATCGCCCCTTCAAGTCAGCGTAAACGCCTACTTTAAGGCCCATAACCAAAAAGGAAAGTCTATGCAAATTCAAATCCAAGGCCACCATGTTGATCTTACTGAGTCAATGCAAGACTACGTTAATAGTAAATTTCAGAAACTAGAACGCTTTTTTGATCATATAAATACCATTCAAGTGATATTACGTGTTGAAAAATCAAATCAGATCGCTGAAGCTACGCTCCACATAAATCAAGCTGAAATTCATGCGACAGCTGAAGATGAGAGTATGTATGCCGCTATCGACTCTCTCGTTGACAAGCTTGTCCGACAATTGAATAAGCATAAAGAAAAAATAAGTAATCACTAACATGCAAATAAGTGAAGTATTAACTCTGGACTGCACAAAAAGTGCAGTCCCTTGTACGAGTAAAAAACGCGCCCTCGAAATCATCAGTGAAATAGCTGCTGAACAAACAGGCCAGAACTCAACAGAATTGTTTGAATGCATGCTCAATCGCGAGAAGGTCGGCAGTACTGGCATCGGCAATGGTATTGCGATTCCTCACGCACGAATGCAAGATAGTGATAAAGCTGTCGCCATTTTGTTGCAGTGCCAAGAGCCCGTTGAGTTTGACTCAATAGATAATCGACCTGTTGACTTAATGTTTGCATTGCTGGTTCCTGATGCTCAATGTAAGGAGCACCTTAAGACGCTGTCGTGTATGGCTGAGCGTTTAAACGACAAAGCAGTGCTCAAACAACTCCGTAAAGCCCAAAGCGATCAAGAGCTTTACGATATCATCGTTAGCCACTAACTATACAGAGTCAAAATTATGCGATTGGTTGTTGTGAGTGGGCATTCTGGAGCAGGGAAAAGTGTCGCTCTTAGGGTACTAGAAGACTCAGGGTATTACTGTGTGGATAACCTACCCGTCGATTTACTTAATCATTTTGTAAAGAGCACTCAAGACTCTCAACAAAATGTCGCAGTCAGCATCGATATTAGAAACCTACCGGAAAATCTAAATCAGCTCAGTGTAAAGCTTGATGAGTTAGGTAAACAACACGACGTAAAGGTGCTGTTTCTTGATGCTACGAAATCGGTCCTTCTTACTCGCTACAGCGAGACAAGACGAATTCACCCACTTTCTCAGCAAAAAGATAAACTTTCTCTCGAACAGGCCATTGATCTGGAGCGAAAACTACTAAAACCAATCAAAGAGCAAGCAGACTACTTGATCGACTCCAGCGAGCGCTCTATTCACGACCTTAGTGAAACCATACGCATTGAACTGGAAGGCAAAGAGAAAAAAGAATTAGTAATGGTATTCCAATCATTTGGATTCAAATATGGAATGCCTAGTGATGCCGACTATGTGTTTGATGTGCGCTTTCTTCCCAACCCTCACTGGCAACCAGATCTAAGACCCCTCACTGGTCTTGACGCGCCAATTAAGTCATTTCTTGAATCACACCCAGAAGTCATTGAGCTGAAGTTACAGATCCAAAATTTCATAGAACGATGGTTACCTATGCTAGAGAAAAACAACCGCAGCTACCTAACAGTAGCCATCGGCTGTACTGGAGGTAAACACCGCTCAGTTTACATCACCCAGCAAATTGGCGAATACTTCTCCCAATGCGGACATCAGGTCCAAATACGACATGCGTCGCTAGAACATAATCAATAGGAACCCTTCATGTCGACATCCCGAACCGTTTTGATTCAAAATCGTTTAGGTTTGCACGCTCGTGCAGCCGTCAAACTCGTCGAACTTGCACAAAGCTTTCATGCGACGGTTACCGTTTGTAATCACGAGCACAAAGAAGCGACAGCGGACAGCGTCATGGGGTTACTGATGCTAGAGTCAGCTCAAGGGGAGTTTATTACCATCAAAGCCGATGGAGAACAGGAAGAGCAAGCTTTAAAGGCGGTTTGTGAACTGGTTGAACATCGTTTTGATGAAGATGAGTGAGCAAATTCTTAGTGAGTAAAAATTTCATACCACCGTTCATACGTTGTTGTTAATTAACGTGTAGAATTAGACTAATATTCAGTAAATTAAAGCAGTTAAGTTCAAGGGGTAGCCATGGCAGAGCAAATAGAATTCGACCAAGCTCACCAAACGCTCCAAGAAGTAAGTGAAGCGCTAGAAAATGGTCGCTTTGTTTACGTACGCAGACAGCTTCAGGACATGGAACCTGAAGACATTGCCCACCTTCTCGAGGCTTCCCCTCGTAAAAGTCGCGACGTCCTTTGGCAACTCACCGATCCTGAAGACTACGGCGAGATTCTTGATGAATTAAATGAAGACGTCAAAGATAATCTTGTGTCCAAAATGGCACCGGAGAAGCTGGCTGAAGCAACAGAGGGCATGGACACCGATGATGTCGCCTATGTTTTACGAAGCCTACCTGATGACGTCTCCCGAGAAGTCCTTTCCCAAATGGACACGGCTGATAGACAGCGTGTAGAGACGGCCCTTTCCTACCCGGAAGACAGTGCCGGCGGCATCATGAATACCGACGTAATTACCATCCGTGGTGATGTCGATGTCGACGTTGTACTTCGCTATCTTCGCATGCGAGGCGAGCTCCCTGAGGCGACCGATGCCCTCTATGTCATTGATGAAGAGAGTATGCTGATAGGACACCTCTCTCTGAGTACCATTTTGACTACTCAGCCTGACGTAAAAGTTATGGATGTCATGGATGATGCTGACGAGGCGATCCACGTGGAAACCAGTGACTCCGATGTTGCTTCCTTGTTTGAACGACGAGATTGGGTATCCGCGCCAGTCGTCGATAGTGACCATCACCTTGTTGGTCGTATCACTATCGATGACGTGGTTGATATCATTCGAGAAGACGCCGAACACTCGATGATGAGCATGGCAGGCATGGATGATGATGAAGATACCTTCGCACCTGTGGTTAAATCGGCAAGGCGTCGAAGCGTATGGCTTGGTGCCAACGTCTTAGCAGCACTTGCGGCAGCTTCAGTTTCGAATATGTTTGAAGCCACTTTAGAGCAAATGGCCGCTATCGCCGTGCTGATGACCATCGTCCCATCGATGGGCGGAGTGGCGGGTAACCAAACCGTCGCGTTAGTTATTCGAGGTCTTGCATTAGGTCACATTGGTGACAGTAACAAGCGAGAACTGTTACTTAAAGAAGCAGCAATTGGCTTTCTAAACGGTATACTCTGGGCATTAATCATTGGTGGTATTGTCGTGGCGTGGAAAGGAAATTGGATGCTAGGAGGCATTATTTCAGCGGCCATGCTCACCAACTTACTGGTCGCGGGTATTGCTGGGGTAACCATCCCTATTTTCCTGAAGAAGCTAAATATTGATCCAGCACTTGCCGGGGGCATGGCATTAACGACGATTACCGATGTGATCGGCTTGTCTGTCTTCCTTGGCTTAGCGACAGTGCTTCTCACCTAATTGCATTTTCAGTCCTATCTAGTGAGAAGCCCCTACTACTATCTTGATATTATGGCCTTCTCTCTCGATACAAAAGCCAAGACACAGATAACGTACAATAAAAAAACGGAGCCCATTGGGCTCCGTTTTTATTTGAGAACGCTAGTTTAATAGCATTACTTCTTAGCAAGTTTCTCTTTAATACGAGCTGACTTACCAGAACGCTCACGTAGGTAGTACAACTTGGCACGACGTACTGCACCACGGCGTTTAACTTCGATGCTATCAACCATTGGAGAGTGAGTTTGGAACGTACGCTCAACACCTTCACCGTTCGAGATTTTACGAACTGTGAATGCAGAGTGAAGACCACGGTTACGAATAGCGATTACAACGCCTTCGTATGCCTGTAGACGCTCACGGTCACCTTCTTTTACTTTAACCTGAACTACAACAGTGTCACCTGGTGCAAATTTAGGTAGGCCTGATTTCATTTGCTCTTCTTCAAGAGCCTTGATGATGTTACTCATGTTCTTAAATTCCTAGAATAAACTGATACTAAAATAAATAGGTTACTGCTTACTTTTTATCTAAACGATACGCTTTGATAAATTCAGCCAGTAATTGTTCCTGTTCGTCAGTCAGAGCTAGGTTTTCCAGGAGCTCCGGTCTTCTTAGCCAAGTACGGCCCAACGACTGTTGTAGTCGCCAGCGACGAATGTCTTTGTGATTTCCAGACTTTAGTACACTTGGTATTTCCAGTCCATCCAACACATCAGGGCGCGTGTAATGCGGACAATCCAACAAACCATTTGCAAAAGAGTCCTCTTCTGCTGACGCAAAGTCACCCAATACCCCCGGAACAAACCGAGACACTGAGTCAATCAACGTCATGGCTGGGATTTCCCCACCCGTCATCACAAAATCTCCAATTGACCATTCTTCGTCAACTTCAGTTTGGATGATGCGCTCATCTACCCCTTCATAGCGACCACATATCAACACTAGGTTGTCGTTCTTCGCTAATTCCTCTACCCCTTGCTGATCGAGTTTTCGACCTTGGGGAGACAGGTAAATCACTTTCGTCTTACCCGGTGATGCAGCTTTGGCAGTTTTAATGGCATCGCGCAAAGGCTGAACCATCATCAACATACCTGGACCACCACCGTAAGGTCTATCATCGACAGTGCGATGCTTGTCATGAGTGAAATCTCGAGGATTCCAGGTCTCAATAGACAATAAACCTTTTTTAACCGCTTGACCTGTTACTCCGTAGTCAGTAACGCTGCGGAACATGTCTGGAAACAGGCTAATTATGCCAACCCACATCTGTTCTCTCGCTCTATTGGTTACCAGCTACTGGATTAGAATCCAGGATCCCAGTCAACTTCGATCCGTCGAGCTACGCGATCAACATTTTTGATCACTTGCTCTTCAAGGTACGGTACCAACCGTTCCTTTTGCCCGAAAGCATCTTTAAGATTTGCTTTCACTACCAAAACATCATTTGAACCGGTTTCCAACATGTCAGTTACTTCACCTAAGTCGTAACCTTTTGTTGTAAACACTTTCATTCCAAACAATTCACGCCAGTAGAATTCATCTTCTGACAGTTCAGGCAGCACCGCTGGGTCGATTGCGATTTCAAAGTTAGTCAGTAGGTGAGCTTCTTCTCGAATCTCTAAACCTTCTAGTTTACACACCATACCTTTGTTATGGCGCTTCCAACTTTCAACCTTAACCTCAACCCATTTGCCCTTCTGGTTAATATACCAAGGGCTGTAATCAAAAAGGTTTTCAGGATCGTCTGTATAGGAAAAAACTTTCAGCCATCCACGAATGCCATAAGTAGAACCTAATTTACCTACAACAATTCTTTCGCTTTGGTTACTCATCGTGTCTTTACCTTTCATCGACATACTGCTTACTGAGCTAATAATTAAGCCGCTTTTTGAGCGTCTTTAACTAGCTTAGCTACGCGGTCAGAAACTGTAGCGCCTTGGCTAACCCAGTGGTTAACGCGCTCTAGATCTAGACGTAGGCCTTCTTCTTGACCTTGAGCAGTTGGGTTAAAGAAACCTACTTTCTCAATGAAACGACCAGTTGCAGCATTGCGGCTATCCGCTACTACGATTTGATAGAATGGACGCTTCTTCGCGCCGTGACGTGCCAAACGAATGGTTACCATATCGTCCTCTTTGCTTTCTCAATAATAAAAATGACCTCAGAAGCGTTTCTCTTATGAAAAACCTGAGGTCTCGTGCCAAAATAAAGCCCCGGAATTTTACTCTTATTCCGTTTCAATGCAAGGTATTTAGCTATTTTTTCACCAGCACAATCGTGAGTTTAGCAATGTGATTGAGTTAACAGTTTGAAAAATAAGCTTGCTAATAAGTAATTACACCACTCTGCATTGATTAAATTTCAACCTCCACACCTGAATCAAGACCGATTCATGCGTCGTAACGGTTAATCGACAAAGATTCAGTATAGAAGAGGAAAAAGGGTTACGGCCTATGCTCGTAACCCTATATATATGAAAAGTTGTGACTTTACTTAGCGTTCACCTAAACCCGTTCACTTCATCGCGAAGCAATGATTTTAGCGTCCGAATGGGTTACCACCGCCACCCATGCCGCCCATCATGCCTTGCATGTTACGCATCATGCCGCGCATGCCGCCTTTTTGCATTTTTTTCATCATCTTCTGCATCTGTGTAAACTGCTTTAGGAGACGGTTAACATCTTGAACTTGAGTACCAGAGCCTGCAGCGATACGCTTTTTACGCGAGCCTTTAATCAGCTCAGGGCGCTGACGCTCTTTCATCGTCATAGAGTTGATGATCGCTTCCATCTGCTTAAACATTTTATCATCAACTTTATCTTTCACATTGTCTGGGACGTTCGACATGCCTGGTAGCTTATCCATCATTCCCATCATGCCGCCCATATTTTGCATCTGACCCAGCTGCTCGCGGAAATCTTCAAGGTCAAAACCTTTCTTTTCCTTAAACTTCTTGGCCATTTTTTCGGCTTTATCGGTATCAACGTTGCGCTGTAAGTCTTCAATCAGCGACAGCACATCGCCCATACCTAAGATACGTGAGGCCACACGATCAGGGTGGAAGGGTTCAAGCGCATCCGTCTTTTCACCAACACCCAAGAACTTAATCGGCTTACCGGTAATATGGCGAACCGATAATGCTGCACCACCACGTGCATCACCATCCACCTTGGTCAGAACAACACCAGTTAATGGCAGCATGTCACCAAACGCTTTTGCCGTATTGGCAGCATCTTGACCAGTCATCGCATCAACAACGAACAGCGTCTCGACAGGATCGATAGCCGCGTGAAGATCGCGAATCTCTTCCATCATTTCATGGTCAACCGCTAAGCGACCCGCCGTATCGACAATCAGTACGTCGTAGAATTTTTTCTTCGCATGCTCGATCGCATTGTTGGCAATATCAATCGGCTTTTGATCAGCAGATGAAGGGAAGAAATCAACGCCTACATCGCTAGCCAATGTCTCGAGTTGTTTGATCGCCGCCGGGCGATAAACATCGGCAGACACGACCAACACTTTCTTTTTCTCACGCTCATGGAGCATTTTTGAAAGTTTACCAACACTGGTCGTTTTACCGGCACCTTGTAGGCCCGCCATCAAAATAACGGCAGGTGGCTGCGCGGCAAGATCCAAAGCTTCATTCGATTCGCCCATCACGGACTCAAGCTCAGCTTGAACAATCTTAATGAACTCTTGACCAGGCGTCAGTGACTTCGACACTTCAACGCCAACGGCGCGCTCTTTAACGCCTTTGATGAACTCGCGAATGACAGGTAGTGCCACATCCGCTTCTAGAAGCGCCATACGAACTTCGCGCAACGTGTCTTTGATATTATCTTCGGTCAAGCGACCTTTACCGCTGATGTTCTTCAGCGTTTTGGATAGACGATCCGTTAAATTCTCAAACATTATTTTCTCTTCGCTTAAAAATTGCGATCAATTATAGTGAGTATACCTTAGCCAGCGATCAGAGTCATACTTAACAAGATCAAATACTAATCAATACTTTTTACATATGCCGTAGCTCATTGGGTCGATGCAGGGTATAATTCAAGCTCTAAACCATAGATTTTTAGGCAAAATGGACAGTTTAATCGCAACTTCTGCAGCCATTTTTTATGCGCTTGCTATCGCTACCATCATCCCAGGCTTGGTTCAACAAGTCGGGATCCGCACGAAAACTGTTCTTACCAGTGCTTCGCTAGCCCTGCTATGTCATGCCTGGCTGCTAAGTGATCTTATCTTAAGTGGTTCTGGACAAAATCTTAGCATCCTAAATGTCGCCTCACTGATTGGTTTTATTATTTCACTCTTTATGAGTGCCGCTATGATGAAAACACGCATTTGGTTTTTACTGCCTGTCGTGTATAGCTTTGCCGCCATCAATTTATCCGTCGCAGCATTTGTACCAACCGCCTTTATTACCCATCTAGAGCATAACCCTAAACTATTACTCCATATCGCTTTAGCACTGTTTTCATATTCTACCTTATCAATTGGTGCGCTTTACGCCATCCAACTTGCTTGGCTCGATCACAAACTAAAAAATAAGAAAGCACTGGGTATCAACCCAAACCTACCTCCATTAATGATGGTAGAAAGGCAGCTTTTCAAGATCATTTTAATTGGAACGATACTACTCAGTGCTACATTGGTCACAGGCTTTATCTTTGTCCAAGATATGTTTGCACAAGGTAAAGCTCATAAAGGCATCTTGTCATTCATGGCATGGATTATCTATTCAGTGCTCCTTTGGGGACATTACCGTAAAGGATGGCGCGGTAAAAAAGTGACTTGGTTTGCAATTGCTGGCGCAACGCTGCTAACCCTTGCGTACTTTGGCAGTCGTTTTGTCCAGGAAATCATTCTAAGCTAAGCAGTTCTGACGCTTTGCTCACTGTTATTCAAAAGTAGCATTGACATCTTGCGTCTGATCGAACATTAATTGACCAATCACTTAACTCAAAGGAACGACGACGTTTTGGACGACATTTCGACCGGTATTTTATTTGCCATTCTCGCAGGTCTAATTGTAATTTCCGGCTATTTTTCCGGCTCAGAGACAGGGATGATGTCTTTGAATCGCTATCGACTCAAACATCTATCGAAAACAGGCCACAAAGGTGCGAAGCGAGTGGAGCGATTATTAAATCGTCCAGACCGTCTGATAGGATTAATCCTTATCGGAAACAACCTCGTCAATATTCTCGCCTCCGCAATTGCAACCGTTATTGGCTTACGCTTATACGGGGATGTCGGAGTCGCGATCGCAACGGGTGCCTTGACCCTTGTTATTTTAGTGTTTGCAGAAGTTACGCCAAAAACACTGGCCTCTCTCTATCCTGAGCGAGTCTCCTTCATGAGCAGCATCTTACTCACGATTTTAATGAAGGTACTCTCTCCTCTTGTCATTTTGGTTAACTTCATTACTAACGGGTTTATTCGACTGCTTGGTATTAAAGCTAATCATAATGATGAAGACCACTTAAGCTCTGAAGAATTACGTACTGTAGTCAATGAAGCAGGCTCATTAATCCCTAGACGCCACCAAGATATGCTGATTTCGATTTTAGATCTTGAGCATGTCACGGTGAATGACATTATGATTCCACGTAATGAAATCACTGGCATCAACATCAATGATGATTGGAAGTCTATTGTACGTCAGCTCACACACTCCCCTCACGGCCGAGTGGTGCTTTATCGCGATCAAATAGATGAAGTCGTCGGCATGCTAAGACTCCGTGAGTCTTATCGCCTGATGTTAGAGAAAAATGAATTCACTAAAGAAACGTTATTACGCAGCGCCGATGAGGTCTACTTTATTCCGGAAGGTACTCCACTTAACGTACAAATGCTCAAGTTTCAACGCAATAAGCAACGAATTGGTCTTATCGTAGATGAGTATGGTGACATCAATGGTCTGGTCACGTTAGAAGATATTTTAGAAGAGATTGTTGGCGAGTTTACTACGTCTATCGCACCAACATTAGCAGAGGAGATTTCTCCACAAGGTGACGGCAGTTTCTTAATCGAAGGCAGCGCCAATATACGAGACATCAACAAAGGCCTAAAGTGGACACTTCCGACTGATGGCCCAAGAACGCTTAATGGCTTGATGTTAGAATACTTAGAAGACATTCCCGAAAGTCACCTAAGTGTAGAAGTAGCCGAGCATCAAATGGAAATTGTCGAACTAGAAGAAAACCGAATTAAGATGGTTAAGGTTTTTCCGAAGAATCATCAAGCTTGATAGACATATCTTAGCGATAAAAAAACGGCTCTTTATGAGCCGTTTTTTTATTTATCGGTTAACGTTGCCAACGCTAGTTTATGTTTGGCCCTAACCACTTTTCAGCCTCAAGCCTATCCCAACCTTTGCGATCTGCATAACTCAACAATTGATCTTCTTGGATTTGCGCTATCGCAAAATAACGTGAATCTGGATGCGAGAAATACCATCCTGATACCGACGCCCCTGGCCACATCGCATAACTCGTCGTTAACGACATATTGATCGATTCTTCCACTTGAAGTAAATCCCAAAGCGGCCCTTTCTCTGTATGTTCAGGACAAGCAGGGTAACCAGGTGCCGGTCGGATACCTTGGTATTTTTCACGAATCAGATCTTCGTTATCCAATGATTCGTCGGGTGCATATCCCCAAATTTCTTTACGAACACGAACATGCAAGTACTCTGCAAATGCTTCAGCTAGACGGTCAGCGACGGCTTGAATCATAATCGCGTTATAATCATCACCATTCGCTTTATATTCATCGGCTAACTCCCGCTCTCCGATCCCGCCCGTTACTGCAAAAGCCCCTATCCAGTCATGCTTACCACTGCTTTTTGGCGCTATATAATCGGATAGACAGTAGTTAAAGCCTTTTGGTTTCTTAGTTTGCTGTCTTAGATTACACAATAGCTGTTTGACTTCGGTTCGTGACTCATCGGTATACACTTCAATATCATCATCAACGCTGGCAGCTGGAAATAAACCACAAATACCTCTAGCCTTCAGGAGTCCTTCTTTTTCAACGCGATCGAGCATATCGTTCGCATCTTTAAACAGGCGCTTCGCTTCCTCACCGACTTCTTCATGCTCAAAGATCTTTGGGTATTTACCCATTAGCGTCCACGTCATGAAAAATGGCGTCCAATCGATGTACTCGCGCAACGTTGCAACATCAAAATCATCGAAAATATGAATACCAGGTTTTAATGGGGTTGGCGGTGTATAGCTATCCCAATCAATCGCGACTTTATTGTCTCGAGCTTGCTCAAGTGTGACGGGCGCGGTTCTTGGCTTCTTGCGATTATGCTGATCACGTACACGGTCATAATCAATATCGAGCTTGCTAACAAAATCTGGTTTCAGCTCGTTCGACAGTAGCGAAGTACACACGCCAACAGCTCGTGATGCATTGTTAACATAGACAACGGGCTGGTTGTAGTTTTGTTCAATCTTAACGGCAGTGTGCGCTTTAGATGTGGTTGCGCCACCGATGAGCAATGGTAGGTCAAAACCTTGTCGCTCCATTTCTTTGGCAACATGAACCATTTCATCCAGCGATGGAGTAATCAGCCCTGATAAACCAATAATATCGACGTTTTCTTCTTTCGCTACCTTCAATATTGTTTCGCAAGGAACCATAACGCCTAGATCGATGATCTCATAGTTATTACATTGCAGTACAACGCCAACAATATTTTTCCCTATATCATGAACATCACCCTTTACCGTCGCCAGCAGTATTTTGCCATTGGTCGAGCCCGCTTCTTTCATAGCATTAATGAAAGGTTCTAAATGTGCCACCGCCTGTTTCATCACTCGAGCAGACTTTACTACCTGCGGCAAAAACATTTTCCCTTCACCAAATAAATCACCAACCACATTCATGCCATCCATTAACGGACCTTCAATGACATGTAACGGTTTTTCAGCATTAATGCGCGCTTCTTCAGTATCCTCAACAATAAACTCAGTTATACCTTTAACTAGGGCATGCTCTAAGCGCTTTTCTACCGACCAAGTACGCCACTCCAACGCACTGGCATCTTCTTCTTTGCCAACACCTTTATTCGCATACTCAGAGGCAATATCAAGTAGCCTCTCGGTGCCATCATCACGACGGTTTAGCACTACGTCTTCAACAGCTTCACGAAGCTTATCTGGAACGTTGTCATAGACCTCTAACTGACCCGCGTTTACGATCCCCATATCCATACCATTTTTGAAACAGTGGTAAAGGAATACGGCGTGAATCGCTTCACGAACATAATTGTTGCCACGGAACGAGAACGAAACGTTCGAGACACCACCGGAGATCATGGCGTGAGGCAGATCTCGTTTGATATCTGCGACGGCTTCAATAAAATCGACGGCATAATTGTTATGCTCATCAATGCCCGTCGCAACAGCGAATATATTAGGGTCAAAAATAATATCTTCTGGTGGGAAGCCCACTTCATCCACCAGCACACGATAAGCTTCTGTACAAATTTCGATTTTTCTTTCACGCGTATCCGCTTGGCCCACTTCATCGAATGCCATCACAATTACGGCTGCGCCATAACGACGAATCAACTTAGCTTGCGCGACAAATTTTTCTTTGCCTTCTTTTAATGAGATCGAGTTAACGATCCCCTTACCTTGGATACACTTCAATCCTGCTTCGATCACTTCCCACTTAGAGGAGTCGACCATAATTGGCACTTTAGAAATTTCAGGCTCTGACGCACAAAGATTTAAAAATCGCACCATACAGGCTTCAGCATCCAACATGCCTTCATCCATATTGATATCGATGATCTGTGCACCGTTCTCAACTTGCTGCCTTGCGACTTCAAGAGCTTCGTCATAGAGCTCTTCTTTAATAAGACGCTTAAAACGAGCAGAACCTGTCACATTGGTTCGCTCACCAACGTTAATAAACAAGCTGTCTTTTTCGATGGTGAGAGGCTCAAGACCTGACAGTCTGCATGCCACAGGAATATCTGGTAATGGGCGAGGCGTTACACCTTCCACGGCTAGTGCCATCTGACGAATATGTTCAGGGGTGGTTCCACAACATCCCCCGACTAGATTTAAAAAGCCACTTTGTGCCCATTCACCAATGTGCTCTGCCATATCTTCAGGTGATAAGTCATACTCACCAAATGCGTTAGGAAGGCCTGCGTTAGGGTGAGCGGAAATATAGCCTTCACCAATACGGGAAATTTCTTGTACGTATTGACGTAGTTCATCAGGGCCTAGCGCGCAGTTAAGACCAAACGAGATAGGATTGACATGACGCAATGCGTTATAGAAAGCTTCGGTGGTTTGTCCGGATAGTGTACGTCCAGACGCATCGGTGATGGTGCCCGAAATCATAATAGGTAAATCGATATCGAGCTCTTCAAGTACCGTTTCAACCGCAAACGCACAAGCCTTAGCGTTCAGCGTGTCAAAGACGGTTTCGATAAGAATAAGATCCGAACCGCCTTTAATCAGCGCTCGTGTTGACTCTGAATATGCTTTGACCAACTCATCAAATGAAACATTGCGGTAGCCAGGATCATTGACATCAGGGGAAATTGAACATGTTCTGTTTGTCGGACCTAAGACCCCGGCGACAAATCTTGGTTTATCTGGATTTTTTGCGGTCCACTCATCGGCAACTTCACGAGCAAGGCGCGCCGCTTCGAAGTTGATTTCATCACTTAGGGATTCCATATCATAATCGGCCATCGCAATCGTGGTGGCGTTAAATGTATTGGTTTCAAGAATATCGGCACCCGCGTCTAGGTAAGCACTGTGGATTTCTTTGATGAGATCAGGTTGAGATAAAACCAAAAGATCATTATTACCTTTGAGATCGGATGGCCAATCAGCAAAACGTTCCCCTCGATAATCCGCCTCTTCCAATTTATAGCCTTGAATCATCGTCCCCATCCCACCATCAATGAGTAGGATGCGTTTTTTCAATTGAGTCTCAATCACT
This sequence comes from Vibrio methylphosphonaticus, assembly GCF_023634655.1. Lineage (GTDB taxonomy): Bacteria > Pseudomonadota > Gammaproteobacteria > Enterobacterales > Vibrionaceae > Vibrio > Vibrio methylphosphonaticus. The sequence continues at coordinate 511,644 of NZ_JAMKMS010000001.1, forward strand.
TGTCTAATGCTGCTTACCACAATACTGCCTCGTTCCTTGCTGTTATAGCCATCCTATCATAGTAACTTTAGAAATCTAGACGTCTAAAATAACTTTTGAGTGCTTTATTTCCAACCAAACTAACCAAGTCCAATCTCTCTCGCAACCTTTTCGTGACTTCACTTGCCATAACAAGAATAAAAACAAAACTTGATGTAAAGAAAGTCAATTAATGGCGAAACGTTCTATAACTAAAAGGGATGAATTTTCAATTAGTGATTGATCTTCACTCTCGACAGGAACAGAATCCATTCACAATTTATTACAATTAGGGTGACTTAATGTCCGTTTATCAGACACTATGCTTTTTGTCTGCAGCAGCCATGCTGATTGCATTCATCAATAGTAAGATCGGTAAAATGCAAACCACCATCGCCATAACTGCCGGAGCCATGCTACTTTCTTTGATGATTCTCATCGCAGGACAAAATGGTTGGTTCGATTTAACGGATGTCGCCTATAAGATGGTTGCCAACATTAATTTCGAAGACTTTCTTCTTAAGGGAATTTTAGGCTTTCTTCTATTCGCCGGCGGCCTCGGCATAAAATTACCTCACCTGAAAGATCAACGGTGGGAAATCACTGTATTGGCATTAGGCGCCACGCTGTTTTCAACCTTTTTTATTGGCGCTGTGCTTTATGGTTTCTGTCAGATTATCGGTGTGCAATTTGACCTGATTTATTGCCTACTCTTTGGGGCACTTATTTCGCCCACCGACCCTATTGCTGTGTTAGCCATTGTAAAAAAACTGGATGCGCCTGAACGCATTTCAACACAGGTTGAGGGCGAGTCTCTATTCAACGATGGCTTTGGGCTAGTGATTTTCGTAACGTTATACACCATAGCCTTTGGTAATGAAGCGCCGAGTGTGAGCGGGGTTTCATTGCTGTTCTTGCAAGAGGCCGTCGGAGGCATTATCTACGGTTTCTTACTTGGCCTCCTGTTCCATTATCTGATAAGTGCAACTGATGACCACTCAATGGAGTTATTGCTGACTATTGGAGTGCCTACTGCTGGTTACGCCTTCGCCGATGTCCTGCACGTCTCAGGTCCACTTTCCATGGTGGTATCTGGCATCATGATTGGCAATTGGACTCGCTATATTGGTTTTTCAAAAGAGTCTGAAGAACACCTTGACCAATTCTGGGAGTTGATTGATGAGTTTTTAAATGGCGTGCTGTTCCTATTAATAGGTATGTCGATGCTGTTATTTCAATTCCATGAAGAAGATTGGATTCTGATGGCTTTCTCAATCCCGCTAGTGCTAGGGGCTAGATATCTCAGTGTTGCGCTTTCCTATGTCGGTTTTAAGCGCTTTAGACATTACAACCCATGGTCGGTAAGAATACTCACTTGGGGCGGGCTAAGGGGCGGGCTAGCACTTGCTATGGCGCTATCAATACCAGCGGGTGTTTGGGTAATAGAAGACAAACTCATTGACGTGAAAGAGATCATCCTCGTCATGACCTACTCCGTCGTTGTATTCTCAATTTTAATCCAAGGTTCAACCATTACCCCTATGATTGAAAAAGCTAAACTCGCAGAAAAAGAGATGGCAAATAAAGACACAACACCAGAAAGTGCATCATCTAATCCGAAGGGCTAGCGCTTTCTATTGCAATGAACATAAGAAAGCAGAGATGAAGGGTAATCTTAGTCTCTGCTTTCTGTAACTTGCTCTGTAATCACCACAAATGCTCCCAGAGAGCGCATTAGAGAGCAAAACTAGCATCAAGTCACCCATTCCCCCCCTATCAAATAAAACGCCATAGCGGCCCTAGAAGCGGCGATAAGGTACGATAGTGAAGAATAAATGAATACGGTAGGGAGAGCGAGAGCGAGTCAACGCATCCTTAATCGGCGGTATGATTCAAAACCATATGACTTTCAAACGATAAAATGCAAAAAAGGCCTCATCTTTCGATGAGGCCTTCTTCTAAAGTGGCTCCCCTTGCAAGACTTGAACTTGCGACATACGGATTAACAGTCCGCCGTTCTACCAACTGAACTAAAGGGGAATTATCTGTGTCAACATCAGGTCCTAAGACCATTATTTGTTAAGCACCAAATAATGGTGCCTCGAGGCGGAATCGAACCACCGACACGAGGATTTTCAATCCTCTGCTCTACCGACTGAGCTATCGAGGCAAAAGAATGGTGCCGACTACCGGAGTCGAACTGGTGACCTACTGATTACAAGTCAGTTGCTCTACCTACTGAGCTAAGTCGGCACACTAAATTCTTTATGCTTCTGTTCGTGCTGCAAATCTTTATTAAAAATTGTTGGCACCAACAAATCAAATTGTGGTGCCCGGAGGCGGAATCGAACCACCGACACGAGGATTTTCAATCCTCTGCTCTACCGACTGAGCTATCCGGGCAACGGGGCGCTATTAAACGGATTTTCCGCTCTCCCGTCAACAGGTTTTTTAAAAAAAACTTCAAAAAACCGTTTAAGCGCTGCATTTTTCAGCAAAAGTAACTATTAACCCTTTCCTGCGTTAAAATCTTTTTTGAATTTTGTTACTTTTTCTAAGTATCGGCGTGATTCGGAATTTGGATGTTTTTTTGTTAATGCCCAATAAACTTGATTAGGTTGCAGAGAGTTCAAATCATTCATTGCCCGCTTTCTATCTTTACTGAATGTATTTAGCACCCCACCCGTTCCTCCGTTGTAAGCTGATATCATGCTGTACTCTAGCGATGTAGGATGACTAACCGCCTTTAGGTAGCGATTTTTCAAGATATAGAAATAGGCTGTACCCGTATCAATATTTTGCTCGGGATTAAAAAGATACTCTGGTGATGGCTCACCTGGCTTATTTTTCACCAGCTTAAATACGTCTCGTCCCGCTGTTTTAGGAACCACTTGCATCAACCCATACGCATTTGCCCAACTGACTGCATAGGGATTGAAACTACTTTCTGTTTTGATAATGGCGTAGATGAGATCTTCTGGGATGTCATATTTGAGCGATGCACGTCTAACAATATCGGCATACTGATAACTTCGCTTGCTCGCATGGTCTTTTACCATGGGGATTTCTACGTAATACGCTTTCTTATAATCGACATTTTTTGTTTTTACTTTATTAGCAATAAGATAATCAGCAAAACGGCTGGCACGCCACGACCATTGCATCGGTTTTTGTTCTTGATCGACAACTTGGTTATAGAGGAAGGGCTGCCCCTCAAGCTTGATACTGCGAGAAGAAAACAAATCGACACTCGCGGGGTCATCAGGAGTAAGCAAAGTCGTCACAATCGCGTTTTTAAGGTGCTTTTCTGGTTCAGTAGGCGAGACGGTTTCTATCGTTATCACCCCCTTGCTAAAGTCCACCTCTGCGCGACTAAGGTAATTATCAATGTACTTAACGTAATTGCTTTTCCCCGCCACTTTAATCTCACTGCTACCCCAGCGTTTTTCGATATTGCCATTAAAGCTACCGATCAGAGCATCCATCGCTTTGGTATCTTTCAGGTATTGCCCTGGAAGTTCGGCAAGGTTTTTGGCAAAACGATTCGTCGGCTCGTAGTTAACATCGTAAATTTTTTCAATAAATTCACGACTGCAACCCACCAGCAGTATTGGTACCAAGAAGTAAATCAGTTTTTTCATAGTCGCTAACAAAAACACCACGCTAGGTGGTGTTTTCTAATATCCTTATTTCTTATTCTGACGGCGGCGTGTAACCATCAATCACAACGTCTTTCCCTTCAAATAGAAAGTTGACCATTTCAGTTTCAAGCAACTTGCGATGTTCAGGATCCATCATGTTAAGTTTTTTCTCATTGATCAGCATCGTTTGTTTTGATTGCCACTGCGCCCACGCTTCTTTTGACACATTGTCAAAAATGCGTTTGCCTAAATCGCCAGGGTAAAGTTGAAAATCTAACCCTTCGGCATCTTTTTGTAGTCGCGCACAAAAGACCATACGGCTCATAATGTTATCCTTAATTATATTCGTTGTAAGGCGTGGATGAGCTGCTTGACTGGTGCAGCTAAACCAACCTTATCTGGTTTAGACATGTTATACCAAAGACCTTGCGACGGTGCCATGATCATTGTAGGAAGCTGATTCAACGTCACGATGATTGGCGTAATATCGAGATGGTAATGGCTAAAGGTATGGCGAAAAGCAATATCGGTTTCCATTGACTGAATCATACTTTCCTCAATGTTAAGTCTCTCTAAGCTTTCCGTGATATCAGCAACTTGACTTTCAGGGAAACAAAAAAGCCCACCCCAAATCCCTGATTGAGGCCGTTGCGCCAACCACACCTCCTCCTTGTGCTTCAAAATAACAAACCACGTTTCTTTTTCTGGCTTAATTTTTTTCGGCTTTTTACCCGGAAATTCTAATTGCTTATCTTGCTTGTTAGCCACACAAAGCGTTGAGACTGGACACAAGGTACATTTGGGGCGACTGCGCGTGCATACCAGCGCCCCCATATCCATCATGGCTTGATTATACTTATCGGTATTGATCGACGGTGTATGGCTTTCTGCAATCTCCCACAGCACGTTCTCTACTTTTTTCTGGCCTGGCCAACCTTCAACGGCAAAGCTCCTCGCTAAGGTGCGCTTTACATTGCCGTCCAAAATAGCATGGGGCAATTTATACACCGAAGACAAGACAGCCGCAGCAGTTGAACGCCCGACTCCTGGTAATGCATTCATGGCTTCAAGCGTTTTCGGAAATTCACCCCCATATTCACTCATTACGATCTGCGCGGCTTTGTGCAAGTTACGAGCTCTCGCGTAATAGCCTAGCCCTGTCCATAAATGCAGAACTTCATCTTGTGGTGCACGAGCTAGAGCTTCCACTGTGGGAAAGTGTTGTAAAAAACGCTCAAAGTACGGAATCACAGTGGTAACTTGCGTCTGCTGCAACATAATTTCAGACAACCAAACTTTATAGGCGGTTTTGTCTTGTTGCCACGGCAGAGACTTTCGACCGTACTTTTCATACCAGTCTAAAATTGAGCTTGCATAAGGCGTCACATTTCTTCTCTTTTTACTTATAATTTGCGCGAAATTGCACCACACTTATTGAAAGAAGTAAAACACTGGGAATTTCCTGAGTAATAACACTTGCACCTTGGCAAATTCTTTGGATAATTCCCGCTCTGATTATTGATTGAACAGGCAGACCAATGAGTGAAGTGACCACAAATGAATACACAGAAGATGGCAAGCTGGTACGTAAAATACGCAGCTTTGTTCGTCGCGAAGGACGCCTAACAAAAGGGCAAGAAGCCGCGATGGAAGCATGCTGGCCAACAATGGGTATTGATTACCAAGACACTTTACTCGATTGGAATCAAGTATTTGGCAATGATAACCCCGTTGTTCTAGAGATTGGGTTTGGCATGGGTGCATCACTAGTTGAAATGGCAAAAAATGCACCAGAGAAAAACTTCTTTGGCATTGAAGTACACAGCCCTGGCGTTGGCGCTTGCCTGTCTTCGGCGAGAGAAGCGGGTGTGACAAACTTACGTGTTATGTGTCACGACGCCGTTGAAGTTTTCGAAAATATGATTCCAGACAGCAGCCTAACGACTCTGCAGCTGTTTTTCCCAGACCCTTGGCATAAAAAACGTCATCACAAACGTCGCATTGTGCAACTAGATTTTGCTGAAATGGTGCGCCAAAAGCTTAAGCTTGAAGAAGGCATCTTCCATATGGCAACCGATTGGGAAAACTACGGTGAACATATGATTGAAATAATGAATCAAGCACCAGGTTACGCCAATACAGCAACGGATGGCGACTTCATCCCAAGGCCTGAAGACCGACCTCTAACTAAATTTGAGGCTCGAGGCCATCGACTCGGTCACGGTGTTTGGGACATTAAGTTCCACCGTACGAAGTAACACTAAGACCCATTCGAAAGCCAACATTATGTTGGCTTTTTTGTTCCTAGTCCTTTATCCCACAGGTGTATATGAAACCAACTCAGCAGATACTGTCGCAAATTGTGAGCGAAGTTCGCCCCCTTATTGGTCAGGGTAAGGTCGCCGATTACATCCCTGCGCTTGCTCGTGTCGCCAATAATAAAATTGGCATAGCGGTATGCACCAATGATGGCGAGATTATTTGCTCTGGGGATGCGGAAGAAGCGTTTTCCATTCAATCGATTTCCAAGGCGTTAAGCCTCACCTTAGCAATGATGCTGTACAAACCCGAAGAGATTTGGCAACGAGTTGGCAAAGAACCGTCTGGGCAAGCTTTTAACTCTCTAATTCAGCTCGAAATGGAACATGGAATTCCACGTAATCCATTTATTAATGCCGGTGCCATTGTGGTGGCCGATCTATTGCAAAGCCGCTTGTCTGCGCCTAAGCAGCGCATGCTCGAATTTGTAAGGCTACTCTCAGGCGATAATCATATTGTCTACGACAAGGTTGTCGCGGCCTCAGAAATGATGCATAGCGACCGCAATGCGGCGATTGCCTATTTAATGCGTTCCTTTGGTAACTTTGACAATGAAGTCATCCCAGTTCTTAATAACTACTTTCACGCATGTGCATTAAAAATGAGCTGTGTCGACTTAGCCAAAACTTTTAGCTACCTCGCCAATAAAGGTCAGTCGGTACACACTAAGAAACACATTATTACTCCTACACAAACCAAACAGCTCAATGCGATGTTAGCGACTTGTGGGCTCTATGACGGAGCGGGAGAATTTGCTTACCGAGTGGGTATGCCAGGAAAGTCTGGTGTGGGTGGCGGCATTGTCGCTATCGTCCCAGGTGAAATGACCATAGCCGTATGGTCTCCAGAACTCGATTCTTCGGGAAACTCCTTAATCGGTACTCGCGTCTTAGAAATGCTTTCTACTCGGATAGGTCGGTCGATTTTTTAACGACAACCACCAGCACTGCACCTCTTCGATAACAATAAAGCCAGCACAATTTGCTGGCTTTATTCATTATCCGCTCAATTGCTCGCAGAATTAATATTGCTGAGTTGTACCATCAAATAAGTGTTGCTGACTATATAACATGTAGTCTTTTCCTTGCTGGTACAAGTTATAAAATTCTGGTGCATTACATGCCTGTTCGATTAGAGTGGTTGTGTTTCCACCTATCCGGTAACACGCTTCTTTATCCCCAGACGTTGCATTGATTCTTACCAGCTTTTGTTGCGCCGCCCAAAAGAATTGGTTATTGACAGTAAAGTCAGCTCCTGCTTGGTAGCTAGCAGATAGTAAGCTTTGACCAGAGAACCAACTTACCTCACCGCCTAGCCAATCCAATATCGTCGGCGCTATATCTTTATGTGAACCAGCAACATCCAATTCCCTTGGGGCAAGGTCGGTATTAATACCAACCATTAAAAACGGGATGGACACATGACGCAAGTCGCTACGAGACCCAACCATAGTATGATCAGCAACCAGCACTAATAACGTCGGTTTTTCCGCTTGCGCTTTCAGTTTCGACACAAATCGCTCTAAAGATTGATCAGAGTAATTCACGACACTACGGCGAATTTCATCGGGAGTTGACTTGCCAAAAGCATAATCCGACTCATTCGGCAAATAGCTATCATGAGTCGTGCCGGTATTGATCGCCATAAATTGAGGCTGAGAGTGAGAAGCCAGCTTTTCTAGGGCAAAATCATAGATGCCATCATCCATGTAACCCCAATAATTCTGCTCTTGCCCCACGTCTTCATAATCAAACTTGCCAAATGAATCGGTGAATCCCAGTACTTGTGAAAAAGCACCAACCATCCCTTGACCACTGCCTTGAACAAACGTGGTATGCCAGCCTTTCTGTTTTAATATTTGAGGTAAGCATTGGTAAGGCATACTTTCCAAGCGGGTGCCTGCAACGCTTCCTCCGACTGGGTTGGGTTGAGAGCACATTGTGGTGAAAATACCTTCCACTGTTCGAAAGCCATTCGAGTAGAAGCTAGTGGTGGTCAATGACTCTTTTCTAAGAGAATCGAAAAAGGGGGTAGAATCAAATTCTGACCCGTAGCTTTTCATATCAAAGGCCGTCCAACTCTCCAGCAAGACAACAATCACATCATGGTCAGAAAGCGTTTCTAGCTGAGTAGATGCTGTTGGGTTGAGTTGCTGGCGCAATTCTTCCATCGCTCTAGGTAGCAATTCAGGCGTCCAACGATGACCAGATTTATCTTCACCAATAATAGAATAGTAAGTAATGCCATAAGGAGCACTCCAAGCAATGCGCGCCTGATTCACGTCACCTATTTTGTAGGCGTACATGGGGCTTTGTGGTTTATCACTAAACCCACCACGAACTGCTGTAACCGTCAGTGCAACCCAAACGAAGGCTATCGCAATACTGCTATACCATTTATTGGTAAAGCGAATGGCGGGAACACAACGAATAATCACGTAGGTATAAATCGCCAGTAATACCACAGCAACAAGTATCAATTGGCCAAACTGCGTTAAGGCAGTACTTACCAACTCCAGTTCCACCCCTTTGCCAAGATGCAAGTCTACTGTTACATGGCGGCTGGCTTGGCTCAAATAGATCGTATCCCCCACGGTAGTGAAGATAATCCAAGATCCGCAAAGCACTAACCACGCTTTATGACAGAGCTGATATGCCTTAGAAAACGGGGCGATTGGCAATAACAACAGAAAGCCTAAACAGGACAGCAAAAAGGCAACTGTTAGGTCAAACCTAACTCCCCAAGCCGTCGCCGTTAAGAACTCTAAAAATGAGGTATTGGTATACGATAATTCGTACCACCCAAGAAAGGTAACTTTGGAGATAACCGCCAACAATAAGAATGACAGTAGAACTTTAGCAAGAGAAATAAACATAACGCACCTAAAAACAATACATTACAGCATCCATACTGTTAAATTATCCAAGGCGCGCATATTAATGAGCTTTTACACAGTTGTGAAGTAAGTTACTAGATTTCGAATATCTCGAGCAGGTCATTAAGGAACAGCTTTCCTTTCTCAGTCAACTGCCAAGCCTCGCCAATATCAGTAATGAATTGACGCTCAAGCGCTTCATTAATTGATTGTTGAATGACGTCTACGCTTAATCCGGTTCGTGTCACGAAATCTTGCTTAGGACACGCCTCCAGTAACCGAAAACGATTCATAAAGAATTCAAAAGGTCGCTCTTCTCGAGAAACATCCACTTCGCTATCTAAGTACGGCTTAATTAAATTCAAATACCCTCTTGGATGCTTCACTTTACTCGTTCGAAGGATTCTCCCATCAGTAAAGCTTAACTTGCCATGAGCACCACAACCAATCCCTAGGTAGTCACCGAAGCGCCAATAATTTAAGTTATGCTGACACTGGTAACCTGGCTGACTATATCCCGATATTTCATACTGCTCATAGCCAGCTTTCGCTAGCATCTGATGACCTTTCTCAAAAATATCCCACAAGTCATCTTCATCAGGCAACGTTGGTGGCTTTGAATAAAACAACGTATTCGGTTCAATGGTCAATTGATACCAAGATAAATGTGGCGGGGCTAAATCAATGGCCATCTGCAAGTCTTCCAGCGCATCGTCAATCGTTTGTTCAGGCAAGCCATGCATTAAATCAAGATTAAAACTATTCAGCCCTATTTCATGTGCCAGCTTTGCAGCAGTCACCGCCTCTTTCGCACCATGAATACGACCTAGTCGCGTCAGCTTTTCTTGCTGAAAACTTTGAACACCAATAGAAATACGGGTCACCCCTGCGTGTTGGTATTCGGCAAAGCGCTCAACTTCGATCGTTCCAGGGTTTGCTTCCATCGTGATTTCTATATCCTCACGAAATGGCAAGCGATGCTCTACTTGCTGCAATAGCTCCGCGATATATTGAGGTTCAATCAAGCTTGGTGTGCCGCCACCAATAAATATGGAATGCAGTGGACGTACATCACCTTGCAGCTGATAGCGTGTGATATCCGTATCCAAATCCTCAATGAGGGCTGTTATATACTCTTGCTGGGGGATTCCTCCCTTAAGTGCATGTGAGTTAAAGTCACAATAAGGGCACTTTTGCACACACCAAGGTATATGTATGTACAAGCTAAGTGGTGGTGGCACTAACATCGTTAAAGTCCCTGAGATTGAATCATTGAAAACAGCTCGTTTAACGCTTTTCCACGATGCGACAGTTGCTTCTTCCTTGCTGGCTCAAGTTCCGCTGAGGCACAGTTATCTTCAGGGACAAAGAAGATAGGATCATAACCAAACCCCTGCTTACCTGCCCTCTCAAATAAAATTCGGCCTTCCCATTTACCATGGCAAACAATAGGAGTAGGGTCGTTCGCATGACGCATAAATACCAAAACACAGTGGAACCGGGCTGTTCGCTTAGGTTCCGGTACTTCAGCAAGCTCAGATAAAAGCTTGTCGATATTCGTCGCATCTGTCGCACCCTCACCCGAATAACGAGCGGAGTAAATCCCCGGTGCACCGTCCAAGTAATCAACTTCAAGACCCGAATCATCCGCTATCGCCGCTAAACCCGTCTCTTTTGCAGCATGTCTCGCTTTAATAATTGCGTTTTCTATAAACGTCGTGCCCGTTTCTGCAACATCAGAGACATTAAACTCACTTTGCGCGTGCACTTCAAAACCAAATTCGGCCAGTAAATCTGCCATCTCCCGAACTTTGCCTTGGTTACCCGTTGCCAATACTATTTTTGTGCTCATTTTGTTCGTCTCTATTTACGTCCCACCGAGTCGTCGGCGTGAAGCTATTTTTCTGTATAAAGTTGTTGTGAAAATGAAACGGGCCCACGCCCTTTCATTCCTGCATCGACATCAATGGTGAACTGATAACGCTCTTCATTCGTGATACTAAACTGAGCGAGATAGTATATCGCATCGCCCTCTTTGATTTCTTTAAAATCCAATTTTTTAGTTTGCCCAATTAGATTCTTAGCCTCCCCCGCAACCAATGCTGACATTGCTGGTTTTCCAACACTTGCGCGGTCAAGAACACTAACATTCACAATCGCAATGGTTTCATTTCTCTTCAAACCATAGCTTCGTGCCACTTCTGGTGTCAAAAATGTAGAGTTAAATACGACATAGTGTATTTCTGCATCTTTGATCGTCTTGTATTGTCCTGCGTACCCCACGCTTGAAAAAACCAATAATACTAGTAACCATGCGTATTTTTTCATCACTATTTCCTTAAAAAAAGACCCTCATAAGAGGGTCTGAAATTCGCTTGGCGTCAACACGGGAGAGATAACTCTTATCTGCTTATGTCGACCCAATTCACCCTTTTCTATGTAAACCTGGCTCTTAGCAACCTTGCATTGCTTCGCCAAATATTTAATCAAGTGAGCATTCGCTTTACCATCTACTGGGGGCGCTGTAATCGCGATTTTAAACTCATTGCCATGTAGGCCAACTAACTTATCTCGACTCGCTTTGGGCTGTATGTAAACAGACAGCACTAAATCACACCCATCCCAAGCAACAGCTGACACTACAATTTGTACCAAAGAGGGCCGACGAAATCGCCCATCAAGAAGTTGGCAAACTGTAAAACAATAAACAACACTAGTACGCTTAAATCAAAGCCGCCCATAGCAGGTAAAATTCGACGAATTGGCGCTAGCATTGGTTCTGTTAGTTGATGAAATACGAACTCAATAGGACTTCTACCTTGGCTAACCCAACTCAAAATGGCGCGGATCAATAATACCCAGAAAAGCAAGCCGCCTGCGGCTTTGAGCAAAGATAACAAACCCAAAAATAGGAAGTCAGGACTAAAACTAAAGTTTGCACCAGCGGCTATTAGTACCAAAGCAACATATTTACCAACACATAGTAAATAAGCAAATACCACTGTCGCTAAATCAAGCCCACCTATCGATGGAATAACTCGGCGAAGCGGAGCAACAACAGGTTGTGTCGCTTTAACAATAAACTGTGAAAATGGATTATAAAAATCAGCACGAGAGGCTTGTAGCCAAATGCGCAGAAGCACAACCATGATGTACAAGTCGAACAATGTCGACACCAAAAAACTCATTGCATTCATAAGTAACCTTTACGATTTTGTAGATACGTTAAAATTGTTTTTCCATTTCTTCCGCGCGAGAAACAGCGGCCTGCATCGCTTGAGAGACGATATCTCGAAGACCACTATCTTCGAAGGTTCGTATCGCCTCTGCTGTTGTGCCACCTTTTGATGTGACCTGCTGCCTCAAGGTTGCAAGATCTGTATCAGGATTACCACATACCATCTTAGCCGCGCCGTACGCTGTTTGCTGCACAAGTAATCTCGCCGTCTGTTCCGTCATACCATTACGAATAGCTTCCTGCTGGATCGCCTCCATAAACAGAAAGAAATACGCAGGTGCACTACCTGCAGCCGCAATCACGTCATTGATAGCCGATTCTTTCTCTACCCAACAAGCCTTGCCTACCGCTTCCATTAAGTCTGTGGCAAATTGTTTATCTTGAGAGAGTATGTCCTCATTTGCATACAAACCACTCATTCCCTCTCCCAAAAGGGAAGGGGTATTTGGCATAACACGCACTAAATTGAGCTCTGCAGAAAACATCCCCTTAAGACGCTGAATCGAAATCCCTGCCGCAATGGAGACGACTAGCTTGCTATTAAAATCAACGCCAACCATTCCACTAGCGACCGTTGCCATCAACTGTGGTTTTACGGCTAATACAATCACATCAGCTTGTTCCGCCGCTTTAAGGTTATCATGTGTTGTCATGACACCGTATTCATTAGCGAGAGCAATTAACTTCTCTTTACTTGGATTCGTCGCCGTGATTTTAGTCGGTTCATAACCACTAGCAACCAGCCCTGCAATAATTGAGCGCGTCATGTTTCCTGCGCCAATAAATGCAATCTTTCTTTGTTCCATTAAAGATATCCCTAAACTAGGAGGCGACATAATCGTCCTCAAAACAATACATTATTTCTGGCTATAATCTCGAGCACCAAAGATCGCCGTGCCAATACGAACCATTGTACTTCCAGCTTCAATAGCTGCGTCCATGTCGCCACTCATTCCCATAGAAAGCGTGTCGATCGTGGCGTACTGCGATGCCAGCTTTTCATTCACTTCTCGTAAAACCAAAAAGGCCTCTAGCTGTTCTTCGTATCCGGAGACATTAGCAGGGATAGACATCACCCCCCTTAAGACTAAATTTGGCAATGCATCAATTAATTCGGCCAGTTCAAATACCTGATCCATTTGAGCACCGGACTTTGAAGCTTCCTCGCTCGTATTCACCTGTATTAACACTTGCAGCGGCCCCATACTCAATGGCCTTTGATCATTTAAGCGCTGAGCGGTTTTGGTACGATCAATAGTGTGGACCCAATCAAAGTGCTCAGCGACAACTCGCGTTTTGTTTGATTGAATCGGCCCTATGAAATGCCATTCAATATCAAGTTCGGGGTGAGTGCTATTAAAAAAGGTAACCTTAGACGCCCCCTCTTGAACATAGTTTTCACCAAATTTCCGCTGCCCAGCTAAGGCAGCCTGTATGATGGCCTCGTTAGGTTTAGTCTTACTAACAGCAAGCAATTGCACCCCACCTTGCACTCTCCCGCAATTTTGTTCTGCACGAGCTATCTGGGTGGTGATTAGTTCTATATTTTGTTGAATACTGGTCATAGGTTACAAATCATAAGGAAATTAAATGGATATCACCGAGTTGCTAGACTTTAGTGTAAAGCATAATGCTTCAGATCTACACCTTTCCGCAGGCGTACCTCCAATGGTACGAATTGACGGAGAAGTAAGAAAACTTGGTATTCCAGCGCTCGAACATTCTGCTGTACACAAGTTAATCTTTGATATCATGAATGACAAGCAAAGAAATGATTATGAGTCTCGACTTGAAACCGATTTCTCTTTCGATATCCCCAATGTCGGCCGATTCAGGATCAATGCATTTAATCAATCCCGGGGGTGCTCCGCAGTATTTAGAACAATCCCTACAACAACCCCGACCCTAGAACAACTTAGCGCCCCAGAGATGTTAACCGATATCGCAAATATTGAGCGAGGACTTGTTTTGGTGACTGGCCCAACTGGTTCAGGAAAATCAACAACACTGGCCGCGATGATTGATCATATCAACCAAAGCAAAAACAAGCATATTCTGACGATCGAAGATCCCATTGAGTTTGTGCATCAAAATAAAAAGTGTTTAATCAACCAAAGAGAGGTTCATCGCGACACGCATAGCTTCCAAAACGCGCTACGCTCTGCTCTACGTGAAGATCCTGATGTCATCGTTGTCGGAGAACTTCGCGATCAAGAAACGATCAGCCTAGCTCTAACTGCTGCAGAAACTGGTCACTTGGTCTTCGGAACATTACACACCGTTTCTGCGGCTAAAACCATCGACCGCATCATTGATGTATTTTCCGGTAATGACAAGAACATGGCTCGCTCGATGCTATCCGAGTCACTGCGTGCCGTTGTATCCCAGCAACTATTAAAACGCATCAATGGCGGTCGTATCGCATGCCACGAAATCATGATTGCGACACCAGCAATTCGAAACTTGATTAGAGAAGGCAAAGTGGCACAGATGTATTCAATGATACAAACAGGGGCCGCTCATGGTATGCAAACTTTGGAACAACACAGCAAGCAACTACTGACTCAAGGCATTGTGGAGCTTGAAGAAGTGGATAAGCAGGTCACCCAACATAACTCGCTATTTCACTAGGAAAGCCGCAATGAATGATATCGATTCAATCCTCGACCAAATGCTGATACTCAATGCATCAGATCTCTACCTCACGACTGACGCTCCCATACTCTATCGTGTTGACGGAGACTTAAAAGCAACAGGCAACGCATTATCTAATGAGGACGTTGTGACACTTCTAAAATCGATGATGGATGAGTCTAAGTACAGTGCATATCTAGCGTGCAAGGAATCTAACTTCGCTGTTGTTCGAACTACCGGTCGATTTCGAGTCAGTGCTTTTTTTCAAAGAGAGCTACAAGGTGCGGTTATAAGAAGAATAGAAACCCGTATCCCTACCTTTGAGGAACTTTCTCTCCCAGATGTGCTACAAACCCTCTCTGTAGCAAAAAGAGGGCTTGTTCTTATTGTTGGTGCAACCGGGTCAGGTAAATCAACAACAATGGCTGCGATGACTGGATATCGAAACCAACACCGCACAGGGCATATCCTTACCGTAGAAGACCCAATAGAATTTGTCCATGGGCATCAAAAGTGTATCGTAACTCAGCGCGAAGTAGGCCTCGATACAGAAAGCTACGCTGTCGCTCTGAAAAACTCGCTTCGGCAAGCTCCTGATATGATTTTGATTGGCGAAATCAGAACAAGAGAAACAATGGAGTACGCTATGTCATTTGCAGAAACCGGACACCTTTGTATGGCAACACTGCATGCAAACAATGCCAGCCAAGCCATCGAGCGTGTTCTTCATCTAGTGCCAAACGAACAAAAAGAGCAATTTCTCTTTGACCTAAGTTCAAATCTCAAAGGTATTATTGGACAACAACTAATTAGAGATAAACAAGGTAGAGGTCGTCACGGCGTATTCGAGATACTGCTAAATAGCCCAAGAGTTTCTGAATTGATACGCAACGGAAAGCTTGATGAAATCAAAGTGGCGATGAGTAAATCTCGAGAGGTTGGAATGCAAACATTTGACCAAGCACTTTTTGAGTTAGTAAGCACAGGCAGTATCAACGAAGAGGACGCGTTACACAGCGCAGACTCATCCAATAATCTTCGTTTAATGCTAAAGCTAGCAAACTCAGACAAATCTTCTAGTTCGACATTATCGAAAATAAAAATAGACATGAGCTAAACAGAAGAACTCACAAATACGACAGCTTTTAAGCTATTTCACTCACCTTTGAAAAGCAAAAAGGCCTCATCTTTCGATGAGGCCTTTTTTTAAAGTGGCTCCCCTTGCAAGACTTGAACTTGCGACATACGGATTAACAGTCCGCCGTTCTACCAACTGAACTAAAGGGGAATTACTGGTTATACTCGAGTAAAGAGTGGTGCCGACTACCGGAGTCGAACTGGTGACCTACTGATTACAAGTCAGTTGCTCTACCTACTGAGCTAAGTCGGCACATAAAAACAAGCAATGCTTATTTTTTAAAAGTGGCTCCCCTTGCAAGACTTGAACTTGCGACATACGGATTAACAGTCCGCCGTTCTACCAACTGAACTAAAGGGGAATTGCTATGTTACTTTGTAAAGAATGGTGCCGACTACCGGAGTCGAACTGGTGACCTACTGATTACAAGTCAGTTGCTCTACCTACTGAGCTAAGTCGGCGCACTTTTCTTTACTTGTTGTCGCTTTATATAAAGCACCAACATTTTAAATCGTGGTGCCCGGAGGCGGAATCGAACCACCGACACGAGGATTTTCAATCCTCTGCTCTACCGACTGAGCTATCCGGGCAACGAGGTGTATTAAACGGCTTTTCGGTCTTAACGTCAACACTAAATTGCAAAAAAAATATCGTTTGTCGATTTTCTATACTTAGCGTTCTATTTTTACGCATTTCGTGCCCACAATTAAGCCCTGCGGGTAGACAGGGCTTAACTTAAAGCATGATTCCTTCCACTAACCCTTTACTTAATCCCTGCATTAACTAAAGAAAATAGCGGTTTTTAACTCGACAAGTTAACCGTTTTTGACTTCAAACTGATTCATTTTTTCAGTTAACTCTCCAGACAGTAGACCAAGAGAACGAGTCGCTGCTCTGGTTTGTTCAACGACACCTCTTAATTCGCCGCCACTTTGCTCAATTAAATTGATTCTTACCGATATATCATCACTCACTTCGGTCTGCTCTGCCGCCGCTGTTGCTATCTGATGACTCATTTCAGAAATTTTTTCTAAGCTTACCACTACATCGTTTAGCGCTCGGGAGGCAGTTTGAGACTCTTCTACCGTTGCTTGACTTGTTTCCGTGCAGCTTTGAATACTTTGAATCGCTTTTTTTGAACCCGATTGAAGGTTCGAGATCATATCTTGAATCTCCTTCGTGCTGCTCTGTGTTCTTCCAGCTAAGCTCCTTACTTCATCAGCAACAACCGCAAAACCCCGCCCCTGCTCACCAGCACGAGCAGCCTCAATCGCAGCATTCAACGCTAATAGATTTGTTTGCTCGGCGATATCACCAATAACCTCTAGAACGCGTGCAATATTATTTACATCACTATCAAGCTCTGAGACCGCAGTGTTCGCCCCATCGAGCTGATGAGCAAGACCTTCAATATTAGAAAGGGCTGAAGAAATAAGTAAACTGACATGCTGGCTCTGTTTATCGGCCTCATCCGCACTCAAAGCAGTATCCGTAGCAGACTTTGCTACATGACTTGCCGATGAAGCCATTTCAGTCATGGCAGTAGCAATCATCTCAGTGCTCTGTTGCTGTGTTTGAGTGAGAGTCGCAATAGATAGTGCACGCTTGTCTGTTTCAGAAAGCTGAGTACCAATTGAGCCAGTCACCTTCTCGATACTTGAAAGAAGCGCTGCTAGAGAATAATTCATCTGCTGAACAGAGTGGTAAATACTGCCGGATTGTGCGTTCCTATCAAATTTGGTTTCAATTTTTCCAGACGCAACACTTTGAACAGCGTGCAGCACATCGCCAGGTTCGCCCCCTAATATCGCCAGTATCTTCCGAAGTGAAATAAGTAATATTGACAGTATAATCACCATAATCAATACGCATAGCCCTAACTGCCATTGTGCTGTCGACCAGAATCGTTGATTGACTTCATTAAAGCCTATCCCAGTACCAACGACCCACTGCCATTTAGGCGTTCTCTCTGCGATAGATAACTTGTTTTCAATATCTCCATTAGGGAGTCTCTGAGACCACTCATATTCAATTAAGTGAGCCTTTCGACCACCTAACGCATTAACTATAATCTCACCGACACTTCGGCCAGAGCTATCTTTAAAGTCATGAAAGCTAGTGCCGTGCAGTTGAGGGTCTAGAGGCGCTGCGATAAAAGTCATATTTTCATCGGCGACGTAAACATACTCATTATCTTTATAAATGTTATTACGAAGCACTCTGGTCGCGATCATTTTAGCGTCATTGGTACTTAAGACCCCTTCTTCTGCGAGTTTTTCTAGTTGAACAATCGTTGAGTATGTACTGGTGAATATTTCCGTCACTCGCATCTTGTTGTCATTATTACTTGCTAGACGCAAAGCCCAAAGACCAGTAATGGTCACTGCCACCATGGCAAATAAGATTATTAATAACAAAAAATAAGTTTGTGTTTTTAACTTCATAAAACAGCTCTAAGTTATATCGTATAGGATTTCATAAGTAATTCGATATATTAGTCAGCCACTTTCAAATAGAAAGGACTTTATTACAGAACTATGACTGCGATTAAATTCACGAAGAAAAATATGTTTTCGTCTAAACTTTTCGTTGATTTGGTCGAGTGGACTGAGGACTCTATCAAACCGGGTTTTGCATTTAGCTAAGAGCAAAATCTAATCAATACAGGTGTTATAGACCCTCCAGCTGAGGTGTAACACGTTAGATAGGCAAGAGATAATAAGCCTGCTCACTCCATATTAAAGCGAGCTTAAAATCAATCTAACCAGGCAAATCCCACACGTCTCCTATGTTAGATAATCAAACATAGGAGACGTGTGGGGAGTAAATGTTGATAAGCGTAGAACACATAATTTGGGGCTTGGTAGAAGCGACATGAGCCGACCCTACCCGTGGTTAATTACGGTTAGAGCCTAAGTAAAAGGTAAAGGTAAAGGTAAACAACTAAACTAACTGACAACTTTCTTC
>NZ_JAMKMS010000010.1 GCF_023634655.1 Vibrio methylphosphonaticus
ATGTCCAGAGCCTTCACAGGTTGAATTTTACCTGTGGTGATTATGGTGGGCTATTTTCACCCTTTATGTGTTTCAGCACTAAAAAATAGCACGTCATTCCCTTGAAAAAGGGAATCTCATTCAGCGCGTTTCAAACTCAATATAGTTAACGTAATCGACGTTTTTCAATTGTCTACGCGCTTTGTAAGCTCCTCACTTTCGTGACAGCCACAGGTGTTGTTACTAGAGGAAAAAGGAAACTAAACCATTTATCTTTAACACCCTTGTTAAGACCATACTTTATTGCCTCCCAACAACAGCGTTACCATAAAAAAAGCTTAGCCTTTACAGACTAAGCTTTAATAAAACGATGAAATTTTTGCAATGACCGTTCATAACGTAATTGGCGAGGGTAGCCTAGTTAGGAAGCATAACCGTGGCTTCGCCCTGAATGGCTACCTGCCCTTCTTCAGTCAACACTTCCGTCAGCAATGTAACAATCGGTTTATCTTCACGGATGTGTTTGACTTCCACACGTGCTGTCACCGTTTCTCCAACACGAATTGGGCAAGTAAACTTCAACGTTTGTCCCAAGTAAATAGCGCCAGGGCCCGGTAGCTTTGATGCTAACAACCCCGAAACTAAGCTAGACGCTAGCATGCCGTGTACAATAGGCACCTCAAACGGCGTCATGGCAGCAAACGCTTCATCTAAATGTACTGGGTTATAATCCTCAGCCAAAGAAGCAAACGCTTCAACTGCTGCTTTATCTAGTGTCTTAGTAAGACTTGTATGTTGACCAACCTCAAGCGACATTTTTCTCTTCCTCATCGTTTGCTAGGACTTCTTCAATACGTTGTTTCACATACGTGCCAGGTGCATCAAGTTCACCACTCAGCGTTCTTGGATCGAGTTTTTCCGAGAAATTACGCGCATCCAACCACTCTTGCCAATGTGGCCACCATGAACCCGTTTGTTTATCTGCCGCTTCCAACCACGTATCAGCATCAGTCTTAACGTTTGGATTCGTCCAATAGCCGTATTTAGTTGAGTTAGCATGATTCATAGGACCGGCAATATGGCCGCTTTCTGCCAGAACAAATGTGCTCTGTCCGCCTACGAGTTCAGTTCCTTTGTACGTCCCTTTCCAAAGAGCAATGTGATCCTCAATGGCAGATAAGAAGTAGATGGGAGATTTCACTTTAGACAAATCAATACCAACACCATCAATCTCTATGGCGTTTGGTTGGCTAAGCTTATTCTCCAAATAGAACTGACGAAGCATTTGGTTGTGACAAGCAGCAGGAACGTTAGTGTTATCACAGTTCCAATGCAGCAGATCAAACGCGACCGGTTTTTCACCTTTTAGGTAATTCGTCACGTAATAGTTCCAGTACAAACTGTTTTCACGTAACAAACTAAACGACACAGCCATCTGGCGACCGTCCATATACCCTTTCACGGTATTTTGCGCTTCAATTGCCGAGATCATGGCATCGTTAATGAAAATACCGAGCTCCCCAGGCTGCTTGAAGTCCAAGATAGTGGTGAGTAGCGTCGCTGATTTTATGCGTTGTTTTCGCTTTTTCCCTGCCATATAGGCCATTGTAGCGGTCAGTAAGGTGCCACCGATACAGTAACCCAAACCATTAACTTCACGCTCTCCGGTTGCAGCTTCTATAGCATCCAGTGCTGGGATCAACCCGTCAGTGACATAAGTACCGAAATCAGTTTCACTGTATGTGGCATCTGGGTTAATCCACGACACCATAAATACCGTGTGCCCTTGGTCCACTAACCACTTCACAAATGAACGCTTTTGACTCAGGTCCATAATGTAGTACTTGTTCACAAACGGCGGCACTATCATCATAGGGCGTTTGTAAACGTTCTCTGTTGTCGGCTGATATTGAATCAACTCAAACATGTGATTCTTAAAAACAACCTTACCCGGTGTTGCTGCAATATTCTCGCCAAGCGTAAAGGCTTCAGCGTCTGTCATACGAATATTTAGCATGTCTACGCTACGAGTCATGTCTTCTTGCAGTTGCTCTAACCCCTTAATCAAATTAGACCCATTGGACTCCAACGTGAGCTTCATGATTTCTGGATTAGTGGTCACAAAGTTACTCGGTGACATCGCATTAAGAAACTGACGAGAGAAGAACTCCAAACGCTCTTTCGCATCAGGGTCAAGGTCTTGTGCTTCATCAATCGTTTGTTGTACAGACTGGCAAACGAGCTTGTAGCTTTCTTTTATGTAGTGATAAAGCGGATTTGATGCCCAGCTTTCATCTTTAAAGCGGGGATCTTTTTCAGGTGCATTAGGATCGCCAGCACCTAAAATACAGTCATTGAAGAGATTGATTTGTTGATTCCACCAATTCATCTGCTGCTCTAGCACCGTTGTTGGATTTTTAGTGACGGATTGTGCTAATGCACTCCAATCTTCAACCTGTGATTTGAAAATCGTCGATTGAGTCGGTTGTTGGAAGTTGCCGAGCCAGCTCTCACTTGCTTGAAAGTAACTGTTTATAATGTCTTGAAAGGGTGCTTTGTTATTCATCATCTCATCCCTGTACTGTGAATGAAGTGGCGGTCTAGCGTTAGAGCACATAATGGTTAATGATCACGGCGACTTAATTACTCAAAATATGGCCGATCACATATCATGTCCCAAACACAGACCGCCTTTGTATTACTTGCTTTTTGCAGCGTTAATCGAGGTTGCTGAAATCTCATCAACTGCCGCTTTGAACTCATTACCGATTTCGCTTAGTTTTTGGCCATCTTCAAGTAGGCGCTGGCTTACTTTAGTAATGATTTCTAGTTGCTTGCTGCCGTGATTAGCAAGATCTTGTGGTTGCTTGATTGCCACTAGGCTTTGTAGGTTTTCATTCGACAATTCACTGTACGCCGTTAGCGTTTCTAGTTGCATTTTTGACAACGTTTCCATGTTTTTTGCAACGAGTGAGCTGAAGTTCGCAAATGGATTGATAACCGTTTGTAGTTGTGCGTTTACTGCTTCGAATGCGGCTTGGTTAGACATAGTATGTTCCCTTTATAATGTGGCCAGCGGCCTACGGCGCTAAGCTCTGATTGACGTTATTTAATGTTCAATGATCTTAATCAATAAATATTCAAACAAGCGTTTGAATAAGTTCATTCTGTACAAACCAACACATGTTGTCACCCAAAATAATTGTTAAAAACTCACAGGAAAACATGCTCGCCATATTTACTTCGTTTGAATAAAAGTAAAAGAAAGAATAGAAAACCTTAGTTAACAAAGTACTTACAAACGAATTTATGTATTTTCCTGTTTGAATTCGAACATATGCAACAACTATAAAGTTATAAAAAATAAAACATACATCACAATTTATTATCTAGTTCTCATTCTGTTTCATTCACACATAAAAACAAATTGCGCCACACCATTCAAAAATCAAATAAGACACAGGTCTTTATATTTAAAATACAAATACAACATGAGAAATTAATTCAAATTTATAATGGAAGATATTTACTGAAATATCTTCCATTCCTATTGGCTATCATGTTTTGGGTAACAATAAGTCAGCATTATTCAAACACAACAACTCCACCCAAGCCATTGATTTTAAACAAAACAACCCGGATTGAATTTAAAAAAACCATGCTGGAAAATATTTTTTACACGAAAAATACTTATGTTTCATATAGTTAATCGTTAAACAAATTACATATGCATTGTTAAATTTAAAAATTTGATGTTAATCACTTGTTGAGTTAATTTTTAACCAGTAGTATTAAAACAAATGTTTAATACGAGTGTTTGAATTACATGGAATATAAAACAGAAACGCGAGATAAAATATTAGATGTCGCAGAAACCTTATTTACTGAGCATGGGTATAAAGGCACGTCCTTGCGTACCCTAACCAGTAAAGCAAAGGTTAATGTGGCTTCTGTTAATTATCACTTTGGTGATAAAAAAAGTTTAATCCGCCAGCTCTTGAATCGTTATTTAAGCGAGCTAATGCCTGCAATTCAAGATTCCCTCGAGCGTTTAAATCAGCAAGAACATTACACGTTAGAAGACGTATTTAAAGCAATCAAAGGACCATTATGCTCGTTGAATAGCATCAAGCCGAATGGAATGAATCGCTTCCTACTGCTACTAAGTAAAGGGTATTCCGATATTCAAGGACATTTACGCTGGTTCATTCTGACACGATATAAAAATACATTAGATCTGTTTGTTGCATCCGTTCGCGCAAGCTGCGGAGAAATCGATGATGCTGAGTTATTTTGGCGACTTCATTTCTCGCTTGGCACTTTTATTTTCGCCATCGGATCCAGTAAAGCGCTGACGGAAATCGCATCGAGTACGTTTAATCAACATAACGCTGATGCCGAAGCGATTATCGATAGGCTCATACCCTATTTGGCAGCAGGTATTGTCGCTCAGCCGAGTGCCACACTCTCTGCCCCTACACCAGCAACCTAAATTTTATTTAACACCGATCACGAGTGAGAAAGCTACCGCTCTAATCATTAAACAATGACTCAATTGAACAAAAGGAACAGTGCTTATGAGTTTTATCAGCCAAAAATTAATCAGTGAACCGGCATTTAGCTTGTTTAAAAAAGTACTTCCTCCGCTGTCTGCGACAGAACGTGAGGCAATGGAAGCCGGTAGTGTATGGTGGGACGGTGAGCTATTCTCTGGCAACCCTAACTTCGACACACTTCATCAATACCCTACACCGACCTTAACGGAAGAAGAGCAATCTTTTATCGATAATGAACTAGAAACGCTGCTCGCAATGCTTGACGATCATAAAATGGTCAAAGAAGATCGCGATCTTCCCGCTGAAGTCTGGGCTTACCTTCGTAAAGAGCGCTTCTTTTCTTTGATTATTTCTAAAGAATACGGCGGACGCCATTTCTCTTCACTTGCCAACTCGACCATTGTTGCCAAGATTGCCTCACGTAGCATGAACGCCGCCATCACCGTTATGGTACCTAACTCACTTGGACCAGGTGAATTGCTATCACACTACGGGACACAAGAACAAAAAGATTATTGGCTACCACGTCTTGCGGATGGAACCGATACGCCATGTTTTGCTCTAACTGGACCAGAAGCGGGCTCAGACGCTGGCGGGATACCAGATACCGGTAAGGTTTGCTATGGCATGCACGAAGGCAAAGAAGTACTGGGTATTCGCCTAAGCTGGAATAAACGCTACATCACCTTAGCACCAATTGCGACGGTAATGGGACTCGCGTTTAAGCTTGAAGATCCCGACCAACTGCTAGGTGATAAGAAAAATATCGGTATTACATGCGCCTTAGTTCCAAGTAATCACGAGGGTGTCATTATCGGTGAACGCCATGATCCTATGCATCTCGCATTCATGAACGGAACGATTCGTGGTAACGATGTCTTTATCCCAATGGATTGGCTAATTGGTGGCGCAAATTACGCCGGCCGCGGTTGGCGTATGCTGGTGGAGTGTTTGTCAGCAGGCCGTGGTATTTCTCTACCCGCGCTAGGGACTGCGGTAGGTCACTTGACGGCTAGAACCACGGGTGCTTACGCTTACGTACGTAAACAATTTGGCATGTCTATCGGTAAATTTGAAGGCGTCGCTGAAGCGATGGGGCGTATCGGCGGCATGACATACTTACTGGAAGCCAACCGCACGCTAACCACTACGTCACTCGATATGGGGGAAACTCCGGGAATTGTCACAGCCATTGCTAAATATCATATGACTGAGATCTCTCGCACTATTCTTAACGATTCAATGGATATTCACGCGGGTCGCGCCATTCAGTGTGGTCCAATGAACTACCTTGCTTCCGCTTACATGTTCATGCCGGTCTCTATTACCGTTGAAGGGGCGAACATTCTAACTCGTAACCTGATGATCTTTGGCCAAGGTGCAACCCGCTGTCACCCTTACGTCCTACAAGAGATGGAAGCTGCTGCGAATCCAAATCATGCCGAAGGCGCAAAAGCATTCGACAATTTGCTGTTTAAACATATTGGGCATGCCACAAAGAACTCCATTGGTGGTTTGTTTGCAGCACTAACGGGTTCCGCCTTTACTTCGTCACCGATTGCAGGCGAAACCGCTCGTCATTACAAGAGTCTGAAGCGTCTGAGTAAAGCGCTCGCAGTGAGTGCAGACTTTGCCATGCTCACACTTGGTGGTGAGCTTAAGCGTAAAGAATTGATTTCCGCTCGACTTGGCGATGGCTTGGCGTATTTATACATGGCTTCCGCAGTATTGAAAAAGTATCAAGATGAAGGAGAGCCATCAGCCGATCTTGATTACGTTCACTACGCGGCTGAACATTGCTTCTACCACGCAGCCAAATCACTTAATGAAGCTTACCGTAACTTCCCTAGCGGTTTTGCGGGCACGACGCTCAAAGCTCTGTTGTTCCCGCTTGGCAATCACTTCAAGCAACCCGCAGATAGCCTAAGTCTTAAGATCGCCGAAAAGCTCATGGTGCCAGGTGCCGACCGAGACCGCCTCACGCACCTTTGCTATATTGGCGAGCATGAAGACGACAACGTCGGCATCATGGAGCGTGCATTCGTCGCCATGTATGACATTCGAGATCTAGAGAAGAAGCTCTTTAAAGGTGTTAAGGCGGGCAAAGTCGCGAAGAAAGGCATTCTTGCAGACCGTTTACAACAAGCACTGGAAGCTGATGTACTGACGCAAGCTGAAGTGGATAAAATCGTCGCGGCGGACACGCTTCGTTATCGTGCAATTCAAGTGGATCACTTTAGCCACGATATGAAAGAGACGTTAACCAACCAACCTGACACGCCAAACCTTACGCATGTCGCATAAATAATATGGTCACGCTCAAGCTAGCGTGAGTAATTACCTCCCCTATCCCCAGAGTTGACTCATTGTCTCTCTGGGGATTTCTTATGGTACGTTCAAACAAAACGAACACAGAATCCTGTCATTGCTGACGTTAATCCTCGCATCATTAAAACAAAGAAAAGTGGCTATCATTTCGTTGGACAGAAAATACGTTTATTTAAAAATAGCGTTATTTAATGCAAATTTTGTTTGATTTCTTTCATAGCAACATAAAATAAAAACAGGTAAGACCAGTTCAAAATAATGAGTCGCGCCAATACTTGCACTTTCTTTGATCACCACCAGCTCGAGCTTGACACGTATTTTTTACTTTTCACCGCTGATTTTGTGCTTACACTTAATACGTCGCTTATAAATACATGGAGGTAATTAGTCCTTTAATTATCATCTCCAATAAAAATACAAAGCGACATCACAAGAGTAAATTCAAACAAAAATTATCACGTGATAAAGCCTCTATTTTTCATCTGTAGAGACTCAGCCGTTCAATAACAAAAGGAAGCTCCATGAATATTAAAGATTCAGTTGTCGTCATCACCGGAGGCGCTCAAGGCCTCGGTTTTGCCACTGCTAACATGCTGTCTAAAGCAGGTGCACACATTGCTATCATTGATAGTAACGAAGAACAACTGGTCTCTGCTGCTGCAGATCTGCAAGCGAATGGGACACAAATCGGTACCTACTGCGCCAATATTACCGACGAGAAAGCAACAATCAGTGTGTTTGAACAAATATTGAAAGACTTCAATAAAGTAAATGTCTTAATCAACAATGCAGGCATACTAAGAGATGGCTTAATGGTCAAAGCAAAAGATGGCGAGGTGCTAGATGAAATGTCACTAGACCAATTTAATGCCGTCATTAACGTCAACCTGAGCGGGACGTTTTTATGTGGTCGAGAAGCAGCAAAAGCTATGATTCGCTCTAACCAACCCGGTGTGATCATCAATATTTCTTCCGTTGCTCGTGACGGGAATATGGGACAAAGCAACTACAGTGCGGCTAAAGCTGGCGTAGCATCCTTAGCAATGGTTTGGGCAAAAGAACTCTCCCGCTATAACATTCGTGCCGCCGCCATCGCGCCTGGTGCTTGTTATAGTGCAATGACTGCCTCGATGAAGCCAGAAGCCCTCACCAGACTTGAACAAATGGCACCGGTTAAACGCCTAGGACAAGATGTCGAGATTGCTAAATCTGCACAGTTCATCATTGAAAATGATTTTTACAACGGTAAGGTACTGGCAGTCGATGGGGGGCTTGTACTTTAGTGCGCTAACTCTGTAAGCACAACCTTAGCAAGTGACACCAAACGAGGTGATCTCAACGGATCACCTCGTTTTGGCTTTTACCCGACTTCTTACTCTCTGGATGGCTTGCCTTGGCGGTAAAAATATTGTCGAGAGCGTGGTCATTCGACTAGAGTTTTCTCAGTTACCCTACTCTTCCAGGCATTACAGAGGTCGTTGTTGGGTTATGGGTTATGGGTCGAAAATGAGTTTGCATTGACCAACGCTGAAGGCTAACGTTGGCTCTTGAAACCCATATGCAGCGAGACTCTTTGTATCGTCCGTATCATCAATTGCGTTATACCGACGCTAACCATCGCGATAAAACTGCCCGCAACAAATGCGATTGCAATCATCGCATACACAATCGAACCACACGAAAAAATGATAGACATAAGATTGTGAAATATCGCATAGAGACTACGTTTACTGGCTTGCACGGTACTCATCGTCTCGCCTTATTGCGACAACAGTTTAAACGAACACTACATATGCTGACGTCTATACTGTTAGGTTCAAAATTGGCTCCATTACCAGTGGCTAATCTGGCGACATTAAGGATATCGCGTTGAGACAACCGCGTGAGATTGAAGTTTTGTGATAAAAGTGCCGTCGTTCCATAAAAGGAGTCACGGTGAATGTCATACATATTGGTTCCTATCAACAGGCTATAATTATAAGAGATGTGGATGGTAGCCCATTAATAACCCAGAATTATCATCCAGTACTACACCTTGGATAAAGAATAAATAATGCCTAAACTTCATATAGTTACCGACAATATTTATGGATTTATTATCACCCTCACCCTTTAAAAACAAAAGCGGCGTCTCAGTCTAGCGGATATCATCTTTTTCTTGCGTTAACCAACCCAGAAACCACAACCGCCATATAAAATACCCCTGTTATCGCTTCAAGATAAACGAACACCTCCGCCAATGGGCTATTAGGACTGTAATCTCCGTAGCCTAGTGTTGTTAGTGTGACAAAACTAAAGTAGGTCATCTCGGAAAAGTTCTCTCCCCAAGAACTCGCGCTCTCAATGCCCAAAATGGCATTAGGGTTTATTTCTAAGATGAGCAGATACACGGCTGCCCAACTGAGTCCCATGACCAAAAATAACGCGACAGAACCGATGAGCTTATTGTTGTCGATATGATCCGAAAGTAGAATATGATGAGCAGTCGAATGAAAGACGCCATAAAAAAACGCTAATAAAGACAAACAAATTGATACTTCATACTTTGACAGTGAATTTCAGTCACCTTACACGGAAGACAGTAAATTGTATGACCTTCAAGATACGTTCACGGATGCTCATGAAGATGAGAATTGGAAAAACCATGTATCTTCTGAATTAAGAGATGCACTAGAAAAACTCGATGAAAGAAGTCGCGATATTATTTTTCATCGTTGGTTAAGCAATGAAAAAAGCACCTTATCTGAGTTAGGCGAGAAGCACAGTATTTCAGCTGAACGGGTACGTCAACTAGAGCTGTCCACACTAACAAGGTTAAAAGCGTTGTTGGGCAATATTCCCATGATGATCGCAGCTTAAAACCGACGAAAAGAAATTCACTTAATACGGTCTCAATATGAAACACAACCATATATTTATGTCCCTACTCCTTTTCGCTATCTGCTCGCCGGTAAACGCAGACTCGCTATCTGAAGTGTATAGTCTAGCCAAGACCAACGACCCTTTGCTAATAAAAGCAGCCGCTCAACGGGATTCAGCATTTGAAGCGATAAACTCGACTAGAAGTAGCTTGCTACCCCAAATCGACTTGACCGCAGGCTATGCCTATCAAGATAGTGACCTTCACGCTACCGACGGAAACTCCACCGAGCTTTCTTTAGGCTTATCACAATCCATATATGACCGTAGTAGCTGGATTGCATTGTCTATATCAGAAAAGAATGCTCGAGGCTCAGATGCTCGATATGCTTCTACGCAACAGATCGTCATGTTTAACGTTGCAAAAGCCTACTTCGATGTTCTGAAAGCAGAAGATGATCTCTCTTTTGTCAAAGCAGAGCAAAATGCCGTCGCGAAGCAACTTAAGCAAACGGAACAACGCTTTAACGTTGGGGTTGCACCAATTACAGATGTTCAAGATGCGAAAGCGCAATACGACAGTGTGGTCGCACAACAAATTCAAGCCACTAACACCGTTGAGAACAAGTATGAGGACCTAAGGGCTATTACAGGTAAAGAAGCATCGCTTTTAGCCGTATTGGACACGGATAGATTTTCGCCTTCGTTACCAAACCGTACGATAGAAGAAATGGTCGAAAAAGCCACGAATGAAAATTTGAGATTGCTGACTTCTCGTATCAACAAAGATATTGCAAAGGAACAAATTGCTCTCGCACAATCAGGGCACTTACCAACCGTTGCTTTACTAACAGATTACAGCTACTCGAAGCATTACAACCAGCCAATCAGCCCAATCACGTCAGATGACGACGTCAATCAATTTAACTTAAGGCTTTCCGTTGACTTGCCTGTTTACTCAGGCGGGCGTGTAACATCAGAAGCAAAACAGGCAGAATTTCAATATATTGCGGCTAGTCAAGATTTGGAATCAACCTACCGTGATGTACAAAAACAAGTGAGAGCCATTAATAACAATATCCGTTCCTCAATAGGCTCAATAAAGGCTTATACGCAATCTGTGGTTTCAGCCAAATCAGCATTATCTGCGACCCAAGAAGGGTTCGAAGTAGGGACTCGAACTATTGTGGATGTATTAGAGAGCACTCAAAATCTCTACCAAGCAAACAAAGATCTTGCTAATGCCCGTTACCAATACATTTTGTCGCAAATTGAGTTGAAACTCACGGTAGGCACCTTAAGTGAACAAGACATTATTGATATTGATGCAGGATTGAAATCCGTGGATTAGCAACGTTCATTCCACATTATTCCTCGATAGCGACCTAACTTAAACAACCTAGGGCGCTCTGCATCTTCTGTGGAAACGTTGCTTGAACCTATTTTGCTTGAACTATCCTGCTTGAATTATGCTACTAGAACTATGTTGCTAACATCGCTTGGACTACTGATAAGTAAAAACTGCTACTACCACGTGTCGTGCTTGGGGCATAGCTCGCCTGGAAGTAGTGGTTTATTGAAGAAAAGCCTTGTCCGTCAACGCCCCTTTTTCTTGAGGTAATCAGATTTCGGTTGGTTCTCAACTCCTTCCTCGCTACCCAATACAATACAAATCTTCAAAGCAACTCGGTCCAATTGCTGTACTAACCGACAGCAATACGGAATAATTTGCGTCGAGTCGATATGAGTCGCCACCTCATATCGATACTGTGTAATCTCGCTATGATTCGCTTTATTCCGCCATTCAGTTGCCCTTAGCAAATATCAATTCATATTGATATTTTGATCTCGCTCATCATACATGTCAGGCGTAGTATGCAAACCTCCCGTGTAACCCGCTTTTTCAAGGGTCTCTCGCACCTCTCTGACCTGATCTCGGGTAACGGGTATTTCACGTGCACCCAAGTGCAAACGTACGAAAGAGATTAACTCAGCTAACGCGGTATCCGAGAGAACATCATTAAAGCTCACCATCGGCATAAAGTTACGTTCTTCATCCAAATAACTCGGTTGCAGCCCCCTCAATGCTACGGCAATAGTATTGAACGGATCACTGTGCATGATAATGCCATTATTCAATAGCGTAGGTGCAATTGGGTCACGCCCTTTACCATCTTCACCATGACACGCGCCACACGTTTG
The DNA here is from genome assembly GCF_023634655.1 of Vibrio methylphosphonaticus. Taxonomy (GTDB): domain Bacteria; phylum Pseudomonadota; class Gammaproteobacteria; order Enterobacterales; family Vibrionaceae; genus Vibrio; species Vibrio methylphosphonaticus. The sequence continues at coordinate 11,925 of NZ_JAMKMS010000010.1, forward strand.
ATTGTAGGTAGCGTAAACTTCATTCGTGTACGCGGCGTCCGTAAACCCTTTAGGTTCTAGCACAACCGTCTCCTCGTGAATGACATTATTGGTATCCCCTACTAGTAGGTAGTAAGACATGGATTCAATGTCTTCGCGAGTCATTAGGCTTAAGCTATTCTTGATGACATCCGCCATCCCTGCAAAAGCGGACCCTTTATCTGAATGCCCGGTGTGTAAAAAGTCTGTCAGCGACTTTTCGTCCCAACCATCCATGTAGAGCTCGTCAGCACTGATGTTGGGAGCATTCCAGCCATCAATAAGGTTACCTTGAAAAATCCTATCCGTGTCCAACGCTTGAGCAATATTTCTAGGAGTATGACATTCGGAACAATGCCCAAGCCCTGCGACCCAGTACTTACCTTTTTGCCATTTTTCGAGATCAGCTATGTTGTCTTTTAAATCACTCGGTGGCTGGTAATCAAGCTCGTCGGTATCCATAAATACTAGGTTCCATCCCAATAACCCAAGCCTGATATTGGAAGGAAACATCATTTTATTCGTATCATTTTGCCTAGAAACGGCCGCGATAGATTGCATGTATTCCCACAACGCGAGCATGTCTTCATCACTAACATATTGATAAGACGTATAGGGCATAGCTGGATACAAATAGCCATGTAACCCCTTCCCAGCGACTAGTGCTGCTTTAAAATCTTCATAATCATACAGCCCTATCCCTTCCGACGTATGAGGAGTAATGTTAGTTGAGTAAATCGTACCAAATGGCGTAACAAATGGCAGACCACCAGCAAACGGTTCTCCACCTTCTGCACTGTGACAAGCCACACAGTCTCCGGCATAGGCTAGATACTCACCTCGCTCTACCAGTACTGAATCCAAACTCGCCAGTTTCGCATCCTCATCCAATCGAGACTTTGTCATATAGGCACTAATCGCCAAAATTTCATCTTGTGAAAGTTGCTGCCCGAAGGCTGGCATTACATTATTAAGACCATTTCGAATCGTATGTTGGATCTCTAGAATACTGCCACCATGCAGCCAGACATTGTCAGAAAGATCTGGCACACCAAGTTGGGTATTAGCGACAGAGCCATCCCCATGACAAGAGGCACAGTATTGTACAAACAGCGCTTTACCCAACTCAACTTTGACAGCCGGTACGTCCGTATGCCGCTGATTTAATGACGCTAAGTAATAGGACATTTTGGCTATGTCATCGGGCTTAATCGCATCAACCCATCCTGGCATCGCACCATTTCTACCCATCGTAATTGAATGAATAATATCCGCATCACTTCCCCCATAAAGCCATTCATTATCAATCAGGTTAGGAAAATGCTTCGCGCCTTGAGCATTACTGCGGTGACACGCAGCACAATGAGTTTGAAACAGTCCTCGACCGGCACCGACAATTTCAGGATTCATTGCCAAACTCGCTAGGCTTTTATCGGTAACCGTCGCCATCTGATTTCCCAAGCTTGTATTCACTTGGCTTAATTTATCGTCACTTTGCTGCCAATTGACTAATCCTTGCCAGTTACCTAACCCTGGATATAGAGCCAAATAGCCTACTGAAATACTAAAGGCGATAAAATAACAAATAAACAGTATCTTAGGGGGAGGAGCATCATTTTCATCGATCCCGTCAAATGAGCCAATTGTGTGATGTTCATCCGCCTGGTGATTACTGCGCCAATATTTAATCACCACACCGACCATCAGTACAAAGAACACTAGGGTTCCGACCACCGCCCATAGATTCCAAAAACTATTCAACTCGACTGAATCCATTACAGTGCCTCCTCTGAGGTATCGACACCTAGACTTTGTAGGTACCGAATGAGAGCCTCACCTTTTGTTTTTCCTCGAACCTGAAGTCGCGCATCTGCAATATCATCCGCTGAGTAAGGCACACCTAGGTCACGAAGCGTTTCCATTTTGCCAGTGATGTCATCACCCGACAGCTTTTGTTCAAAGAGCCATGGGTAAGACGGCATAATGGAGGTAGGAACCACTTGACGAGGGTTGATAAGATGGATGGTATGCCATTGATCTGAATACTTTCGCCCCATATTGGTAAGATCAGGACCGGTGCGCTTCGACCCCCACAAATTGGGAAACTCATAAATGTCATCCGATTCTTTGTTCGCTCGACCATTACGGGCAATCTCTGGATCAAGCGGACGCACCATTTGTGTGTGGCAGACATGACAACCTTCACTAATATAAATATCTCGCCCGGCCACCTCTATTGCCGTCAACGGCAGCGCCGCACTCCCTTTCGCTATCTCAGGTCCTCTAACAATATTAGGCACAACCCAAACCAGTAAAGAAAAGGAGGCCACGACTACCGTGCTCACTATTAGTATTCCCACGGACTTTGTGAAATCAGCTGTCATTTCAAGCCTCCTTTACAGCAACAGTGGCTGGTGAGCGAACCGTTTTAAATAGATTGAATGCCATTAACAACAAGCCAAGTACAAATAACGCACCACCGAAGAAACGTAAAAATAGCCAAGGTGCTTTAAAGTCCATCGCTTCAACAAAGCTATACATCAGCGATCCATTGTCGCTTTGCGCTAACCACATATACCCTTCGCCGATCCCTGCTACCCAAAGTGCGATGGCATATATCGCCACACCAGCATGGGCTAACCAGAAGTGCCATTTTAGTAGCCTATTCGACCACAGTGCTTCCTTGCCCCACAGCCTTGGAATGAAATAGTAGAAAACGGCAATGCCCGACATCCCCACCCAGCCTAACGCGCCGGAATGCACGTGCCCGATGATCCATTCTGTATTATGCGCCACCATATTGAACCAACGAATCGCGAGCAAAGGTCCTTCAAAGGTAGCGAGGCAGTAGTAGAGAATGGCGGAAAAGAAAAACAACATGATATAATCTGATTTCAATTTCTTCTTATTTTGCAGTAATGTCATCGCACTGTTGAACGCGCCACCCCATGATGGCAACCAAAGAATTAGCGACATGACAATACCGATATTTTGTACCCATACCGCGACCGAAGAGTAGATAAGGTGGTGCGTTCCTGCCCAAGTATAAAAGCCCACCAGCCCCCAGAAGTGAATGATCGACAATCGATAGGAATAAATGGGTCTTTCCGATACCTTAGGTATGAAATAATAGTTCATACCAATAACGCCCGCGGTTAGCAAAAAGCCGACGGCATTATGCCCCCACCACCACTGCACTATCGCGTCTTGAGCCCCAGCAAACACAGAATAGGACTTCATAAACGACGCGGGCATCGCTAAGTTGTTCACCACAAAAATCATTGCAACCACAATAATAAATGCCGCAAAGAACCAATTGGCAACAAAGATATGCTGTACTTTCCGTTGCCCGATAGTCCCGAAGAACAAGACGGCATAAAGTACCCATACCAATACGATAAGTAGGTCAATCGGCCATTCTAGTTCAGCGTACTCTTTTGATGTGGTATACCCCAAAGGGAGTGTCAGCACAGCGAGCAGCAAAACTAATTGCCAGCCCCAAAAGACCATCCAAGCGAGGCTTTTGTTAAAGAGGTTACATTGCCCTGTGCGTTGCGCGATATAGAGCGATGTTCCCATCAAAATATTCACCACAAAGCCGTAAATAACGCCGGATGTGTGTAAAGGGCGCAATCGACCAAACTGGATATATTGTGAGTCGAAGTTCAGTACTGGCCAATATAACTGAGCCGCCAATACCACTCCTATAAACATTCCAACGATAGCCCAAACTAGCGAGGCGATAATGAAGTACTTGACGACCTTAATGTTGAATTGCGCGGACGTATCTTCCATGTGACGGCCCCTTATTCAGCTGTGCCAGAAACAGGCAGGTTTTCATCGGTACCTGAATCACTCGCCTTAACTGCATTACCTGCATTACCTGCATTACCTGCAATGTCACTACTGGAACCAAGTTTCGAGTAGTAGTAAGCAATATCCGACATGTCCTTGTCTGAAAGTGCATCGGCTTGTTGTTGCATTAAAACTGCCAGTCCTGCCGAACGCTCTCTCGATTGGTAACTTTTAAGTGAAGTGATGAGATAGGCCATCTTTTGCCCTCTCAAATTTGGATAAGATTCAATACTGGATATACCATCAACACCATGACACGCCACACAGACTTTGGCTTTTTGCTCTCCAAGAGCGAACTTTTCATCAGCATTTGAGATGCTCGGAGCGAGAACGAGTATTGCGCTCGATACTAGCAACAGCTTATCGCCAATTTTTTTCGTAACCCAGTTTGTTCCCATGACACCATTCCTTGTTAGGTCCGTTTTTTTGCTTAGAACGCTGTATAACTGAAGCTACTGCGAAAAAATCTGCTCCAATTTTTCTGACAACATCCTCAGGTTTCAATGCAACATGTGAGCCGGTGCTAGCGCTATTCGGTGATCGCACTACAAGACTTCAAAGTCAGTTGTACGCGTCAAAACACGCGGATGGACAAAAAGTAACTGTGACTAAAACATAGGAGTGGGAGCGAGGTTTGGCAAATGAACAGACCATTTCAGCTAAGATGCTTATCATTACTCAAAAATCCGAGCTTATTTTTCAACTTAACATGCCATTTTGTCGCCAAGTAAGGTATAACGATGCGATGAAAATACCTAAACGAATACAGCCCTTGGTTGACGATGGTCTCGTCGACGAGGTGACAAGCCAACTCATGAGTGGCAAAGAAGCGTCCGTGTACATCGTGCGCTGTGGCGAAACCATCCGTTGTGCGAAAGTGTACAAGGAAGCGAGTCAGCGTAGCTTTAAAAAAGCGTCCGCTTATCGTGAAGGTCGTAAAGTGCGTAATAGCCGTCGAGCGCGCGCTATGGAGAAAGGTTCAGGTTTTGGCCGTGAGCAACAGGAAAAAGTTTGGCAAAACGCGGAAGTAGATGCGTTATACAAACTCGCCGAAGCCGGCGTTCGCGTACCTTCTCCTTATGGTTGCTTTGATGGGGTCCTGCTCATGGAGCTGATCACCGATGATGAAGGCTATGTTGCTCCTCGACTCAACGACGTAACAATGTCTGCAGAACAAGCCATTGAAGACCACGATGTGATGATGGGTTATATCGTCAAAATGCTATGCGTTGGGCTTATTCACGGCGATTTATCTGAATTCAATGTGCTAGTTGATGAATATGGTCCGGTAATTATTGACTTACCACAAGCGGTAGACGCATCGGCCAACAACAATGCAGAATGGATGTTAACGCGTGATGTCAACAATATTCGTGATTATTACAGCCAGTTCGCCCCAGAGTTATCCAAAACAGAGTACGCAAAAGAAATGTGGGCGCTGTACGAAAAAGGCGAGTTGACACCGGAAATTGAACTCACTGGCAAAGTGCAAGAGAATACTGTTGAAGCTGATTTGGCAGCCATCATGCAAGAAATCGATGCTGCGCGTAGCGAAGAGCGTTTTCGACAAGAGCGCCTGAAAGAAGCGAAAGAGGGCATTGACGAAAGTAAGTTTAACTGGAGTGATAGCTAATACGCGTTTAGCCTTAGCCTTAGCCTTAGCCTTAGCCTTAGCCTTAGCATGATAAAACATCGATAACAGACTAAAAAGTGACAGGTGTCGCCGACACTTGTCACTTATTAGAGCCAACTAATCTGCGCGATTACTTCTCTTTAAACGTAACCTGGTATTCTCCAAGGCCTTCATATTTAATCAGCGTTGGCTTTTCGAAATCAACCTCTACCACTCCGCAGTACGATCCGGTAATGAGCGCCTCACCCGCTAAGAAGTCCGTGCCACGACGTGTCATGAAGTTAATTAGCCAATAAATCGGAGAAGTCGGTAACGAATTAGGGTGTACGCCCGCAAACGTTTGTTCTTGCTCGCCTTGTGTAATTGATACACCAACATTCTCGGCCAAGAACGCTTTGTCTCGGTCTATCTCAGGACCAATAAATAGCCCTTGATTGACTAACCCATCCGCCAGCACTTCATAAAACTCTGCGCCACTATCATTAGCAAAACGTGACTGAATAAGCTCCAACGCCATATGGCAAGATCCAATAGCATCGTTAATTTGCTCTTCACTGTATCCTTCAGGATTCGCTGGCAGTGACTTTGATAAAACAAAAGCAATTTCTGGCTCAAGTCGCGCTTTATCATTATCGGCAAAAAGCTCGCAACGTTCACCATTCTGAACACTAGCAGCAAAGATAGGCGCGACAATATATTTGTCTTCTGCCAAGGGTTGCAAACACTTCCAACCACCGACTTTGTCAGTATGCAGGTCGATCATTGACGATTGGATTTGCAACGCGTCTTCCAACGTTTTAGGACGCAACGCCTCCGTCATTCTTGGCGCTTTTTCGCCTGAAGCTCGGTTATTTAACAGCTCTTTAGCCGCTTGATTATAATTGGTCATATTGTATTACCTATGCTTATTTTTATCGATTATATCCGAATCTAGATTGGATGAAAATGAGATAAATCATAGATATAATTCAATACGTCACGATAACTGCCGCCTTAAAAAGACCGTTAAGGCGTAGCTTCTTACCTATACTGGCGACAAGGAGCGAAAAAAACCGCGCTCAAAGGCGCGGAAACTTAGGCAGTTTACAAAGTGAACGTTTCACTATACGGACGGCTTCTTTGCGTGAAGCTCTTTACTGCTGGGCTTTTAGCTTCAAGCGCATTGCATGCAATACAGGCTCGGTGTACCCACTTGGCTGCGCGCAACCTTCAAACACCAACTCACACGCCGCAGAAAAAGCGATGCTTTCTTTAAAGTTCGGCGCCATATTTTGATAACTTGGATCATTGGCATTTTGCTCATCGACCACTGCGGCCATGCGCTGCATGGTTTCCATAACTTGCGCTTTTCCACAAATACCATGTCGTAGCCAATTAGCGATATGCTGGCTAGAAATTCGCAATGTTGCTCTATCTTCCATCAAACCTACATTGTTAATATCCGGCACTTTTGAGCACCCCACCCCTTGGTCGATCCAACGCACTACATATCCAAGGATCCCTTGCGTATTGTTATCTAATTCATTTTGAATGTCTTGCGCCGTCAACTTTTGCGCGCCCAACAAAGGAATCGTCAAAATATCATCGACATTTGCTCTAACCCGTTCACGAAGCTCTTTTTGGCGACTTGGTACACTCACCTTGTGATAGTGAAGGGCGTGTAACGTCGCAGCAGTAGGGGATGGCACCCATGCGGTATTTGCCCCTGCCTGAGGGTGGCCAATTTTAGCGTCCATCATTTTTGCCATATTGTCTGGCTCAGGCCACATGCCTTTACCAATCTGAGCTTTACCTTGCAAACCACAGGCTAAGCCCAAATCCACATTCTGATCTTCATAAGCACCGATCCAGGTCATTGATTTAAGCTGAACTTTAGGTGCAAACGGGCCCGCTTCCATACTGGTATGAATCTCATCACCGGTACGATCTAAAAAGCCGGTATTAATAAAGACCACACGCTCTTTTGCTGCTCGAATGCACTCTTTAAGGTTGACCGAAGTACGACGCTCTTCATCCATAATCCCCACTTTAATGGTATTACGTTCAAGCCCTAACGCGTCTTCAATACGACCAAACAGTTCATTGGTAAACGCCACTTCTTCAGGGCCATGCATCTTAGGCTTCACTATATTGATGCTGTTTGCCGTCGAGTTTTGATACGCGCTGTTGCCTTTAAGATCATGCATCGCAATCAACGACGTAATCATGCCATCCATAATACCTTCGGGCACTTCGTTCCCATCCGCATCAATGATCGCCGGGTTTGTCATGAGATGACCAACATTACGGATAAACAGCATACTGCGACCTTTAAGCGAGATTTCCCCACCAGTCACGCTAGTGTAATGGCGGTCAGCATTGAGTCGACGCACCATAGTTTTACCGTTTTTCTCCAGTGATTCTTGTAAGTCACCCTTCATTAGACCGAGCCAGTTTTGGTACGCCAAGGCTTTATCTTCACCATCAACAGCAGCAACGGAATCTTCACAGTCCATGATCGTGGTTAACGCCGCTTCCACCACCACGTCCTTAATACCCGCTGCATCGACACTGCCTATTGGGGCAGTCGGATCAATCTGAATTTCAACATGTAGATTATTGTGCTTTAGAAGAATACAAGAAGGCGTACTCGCCTCCCCTTGGTAACCGATAAATTGTGTGCCGTCCATTAACGTCACTTCTTCACCATTACCCAACGTTGCGGTCAGCGTATTACCAATGCTCACGTCTGAAATACTGTATTTCGTCACATCTTTATGAGATACGCCGTTTAGAGGTGCCGCTTCATCAAGAAATTCTCGTGCGTAGGCCACCACCTTCGCCCCACGAACTGGATTAAAGCTGCCGCCTTTCTCTGCACCATCTTCTTCACTTATGACATCCGTGCCATATAGCGCATCGTACAAACTTCCCCAGCGGGCATTGGCAGCATTCAGAGCAAAGCGAGCATTCATAATCGGCACAACCAGTTGCGGTCCTGCCTGAGTCGCAATTTCAGGTTCTACATTCGCAGTGTCGACTTGAAAGTCGTCGCCTTCGGCAACCAAATAGCCTATTTGTTGCAAGAATGCTTTATATTCTGCCGCATCAAGGGCATGACCGGCACGCTCTTGATGCCACACATCTATCTGATGTTGAAGATCGTCACGCTTAATAAGTAACGCCTTATTCTTTGGCGCCAAATCATTAAGAATCGTTTCAAACGACTGCCAAAATTCATCGGCATTAATCCCTGTACCTGGGATAGCTTGTTCATTTACTAATGCGTAGAGGGAGCTATCAATGCTCAAGCTTCCCTGTTGAATACGATTGCTCATAGGATCTCTCTCGAATTTACCGATTACGTATAAGAAAACTCTACGTAATGGGTGATAATTTAGCTAATTTATGCCAGTTATAGTGAACATTCACATAATAAATACCCAATGAAGGGGACTATTCCGTAACGCCACTCTCTATTTCATTCGCGACACTTTTGATCAATCGCCGCATCCATTGGTGATCAGGATTACTCTGCAGTAAAGGGCTCCATGCCATCTTGACTTCAAATGGCTCAATGGCAAAAGGGGCTGGTTTAATCATGAGTTTCGGATTATTTCGCTGTGACTGTGCCGCTTTACTTGGGATAGTAAGAATGAGGTTTTTCTGTTGAGCAAACAACACTGCTGAAAGGTAATGGCGGGTAAATACCGTGATATTCCGCGTCTTACCAATCCGCATTAATGCTTCATCGATCCAGCCTAGTTTTTGCGCCTCGCTGGGGTTAATGCCTACCCCTGTTCCCATTCCGGTTTTACTCACCCAAATGTGCTGGGCCTTTAAATAAGAGAAAATATCGAAGTTTTCAGCAATAGGGTTATCTCGGCTAAACAAACATGAGAAACCGTCATGCCATAAGCTCATTTGGTGGAACGACTGAGGGATGTCATCAAATCGGTTGATGATAATGTCCACCGTCCCCTGCTCAACATCTTGATAACTGACATCACTGGGGGTCATGATATCGAGGCGAATTTTCGGAGCAATTTCACTTAACTTTGCCAATAGTGGCTGAATGAGTGTCGATTCAGCGTAATCACTGGCCATGATCCTAAATACACGCTCACTGTCTTCCGCGCTAAATTCGGTGGTGGGTTGCAGTGCCTTCTCAACGTTAGCCAGTACATTTCTAATCACAGGCTGCAACTTCTGAGCCCGCTCTGTCGGAATCATGCCTTCGCTCGTTCTTACCAATAAAGGGTCTTCAAATAAATCTCTCAATCGACGCAGTCCATTACTCATTGCCGGTTGAGTGATCCCCAACTGATTCGCTGCTCGAGTCACGTTTCGCTCTCTGAGCAGGGTATCTAAATACACAAGTAAATTAAGGTCTATACGAGCAATATTCATAAAATAAATACCGAATATAATAACTATAAATTAACAAAATTATCACATACTCGCTTACGCTTTGTCCATGGTTAAGATTTAGCCCAGGCCGGTTTGGCCACATATCCAACTGAAACTAAGGAAGAGTTATGTCGCAAATCACACAAGATATCGAAATGATCGAAGTTGCTAAACGCACTGCTGGTGCTCCGTGGGATGCTATTAATCCAGAATCTGCGGCTCGTATGCGTGCTCAAAATAAATTCAAGACAGGTCTAGATGTCGCACAATATACGGCAGATATTATGCGTGCTGATATGGCGGCTTATGACGCAGATAGCTCTCAGTACACACAATCACTAGGTTGCTGGCATGGTTTCATTGGTCAACAAAAAATGATTTCTATTAAGAAGCATTTTGGTGGCAAAACCGACCGTCGTTACCTTTACCTTTCTGGTTGGATGGTGGCGGCACTTCGCTCAGACTTTGGCCCTCTTCCAGATCAATCTATGCATGAGAAAACATCAGTTGCCGGTCTTGTTGAAGAGCTATATACCTTCTTACGCCAAGCGGATGCCCGTGAACTAGGTGGCCTATTCCGCGCCCTAGACGATGCTCGTGAAGCTGGCGACGTAAATGCCCAAGATGCGATTCAAGACCAAATTGATAATCATGTAACACACGTTGTACCCATCATTGCCGATATTGATGCCGGCTTTGGTAACGCAGAAGCGACCTACCTCATGGCAAAACAAATGATTGAAGCAGGCGCGTGTTGTCTACAAATTGAAAACCAAGTTGCTGATGAAAAGCAATGTGGTCACCAAGACGGTAAAGTAACGGTGCCTCACGCCGATTTCCACGCTAAGCTACGAGCTCTGCGTTATGCCTTCCTTGAACTGGGTATCGACAACGGCATCATTGTTGCGCGTACCGATTCACAAGGCGCTGGTCTGACGAAAGAAATCGCAGTAGTAAAAGAGCCGGGTGACCAAGGTGACGTATACAACTCTTACCTAGACGTAGAAGAAATCGATGTAGCAGACATGGCAGAAGGTGACGTTTGCTTTAACCGCGATGGTAAGCTAGTTCGTCCTAAGCGTTTACCGTCTGGTTTGTACCAATTCCGTCAAGGTACGGGTGAAGACCGCTGTGTATTTGACTGTATCGAAGCGATTAACGCCGGTGCCGATCTACTTTGGATTGAAACTGAAAAACCACACATCGGTCAAATCAAAGAGATGATGGATGGCGTTCGTGCGGTTCACCCTGATGCAAAACTGGTTTACAACAACTCTCCATCGTTTAACTGGACACTTAACTTCCGCCAACAAGCCTATGATGCAATGGTTGAAGCAGGTGAAGATGTTTCTGCCTATGACCGTGCAAGCTTGATGAGCGCAGAATACGATGACACTGAATTGTCTACTCGTGCAGATGACCGCATCCGCACCTTCCAAGCCGACTCTTCACGTGAAGCAGGGATTTTCCATCACCTAATCACACTACCAACGTACCACACTGCGGCATTGTCTACGGATAATCTAGCTAAAGAGTACTTTGGTGACCAAGGTATGCTGGGTTACGTAGCAAACGTACAACGTAAGGAAATCCGCCAAGGCATCGCTTGTGTAAAACATCAAAACATGTCTGGTTCAGACATTGGTGATGACCACAAAGAATACTTTGCTGGCGAAAACGCACTAAAAGCTGGTGGTGCTCTGAACACTTCAAACCAATTTAACTAATCCATGAAGTCACGAGCCGATAATTCACTCGTGAGTCGATGAGTAAAATGGGTTGAAGTAATGAGAGAAAAGCGGCTTTCGGGTCGCTTTTTTATCTCTAAGACTTTGTTAAAGTAGAGAATACGACGACTACACTTAAAATTCATTGTTTGTTGAGAATGCCTATGACTGATACGCCTTTATATCTTCAAGATACACCACAATTACTGTCTGACGATGGTTTTGCTACCAGTGACATTTGGTATCACGGTACGTCTTCAGCACTGCTCGCATCCATCCAAGGTCAGGGGCTGAAACGTTCTGGTGACAAGGCGCTAAATGAAGCGGCTAAAAATACCATGGCGACTATTGGCAATAACTATACGGAATCCGTAGAGCCTGTGTTTTTAACGCAGAGTAAGGAACTGGCTTATTATTGGGCTACGCAAACCGTACGAGAGCGAAGTGCACGATTTGAAGGCTCTGAGCAGCCTATTGTACTTTCGGTAACCTTATCAGAGAAACAAAATGCCAACGTCAAGCCAGACGTGGGCGCCATGAGCCTCTTACTCATGGACAGTGGCGAGCAATTTATGGCGCACTTAGCAAGTCTCTATGAGAAAAATGGACTGGCTGTCCCGAATATCGATTTACGAAATGCCGATCGTATGGCTTTTGTTAAGCAGCTTGGTATGGCTTACATCAACCAAGATATTAGCTTGGCGTGTGTGACGCTACTAACACAACCTATTGCTCAAACCTCAACGTAACATGGGTTACTCAGTCCCTGCATCTCATCAAGTAGCTATGTCAACATACCTAGCTGCTTGATGCCTAGCTGCTTAATGCCTAGCCGCTTGATACAACGCTACTTCATTCCTTCGCTTTCACTGAACCACAAAATCGATAGATCTTCGACACCGATACTAAGAGAACATAGCCCATCCGACTAACGACGACACTTGTATTACTATCCATTCCGATGTACAAATTCACTAAGGAATATTACTTTGGTGCATGTCTATGGTTACATTAGAGCAACAGCTGTCTCGGTTAGATCTCAACTTGTTAGTTTCACTGAGCGTATTGCTTAAAGAAAAAAACGTAACCCGAGCAGCACAGACCTTATACCTTTCCCAGCCAGCAATGAGCCGCACCTTAAGTCGCTTACGAGACTTATTTGATGATCCTCTTTTTTATCGGGAATCTAATGGGCTAGTGCCCACACAAAAAGCATTAGAGTTAGAAGTACCACTCGCGGAGTTATTACGAGCTACCCAATCGCTGGTGGCAAAATCAGCCTTCGCACCAGAGAAGTGCGAGCAAACTTTTGTTGTTTCTGTTCCACCGTTAATGAGCAGTTTTCTCTCTGCCCCTCTTACTGCTGCCCTGATTAAACAAGCACCACGCGCAAGTCTGGTTGAATTCCCTATCACAGTCAGTCCGGTGCAACAATTAGCGTCGCGCGATGTCGATTTTTCAATACATATCAATGCACCCGCCGATAGCATAGAATTCCCATTTAATAAGATAGGCACGACTTACCCTGTTTTTTATGTTGCAAAAAATCACCCGCTTGCTCAAGCCGATTCGGTCACACTTGAAGATTGTTTACGCTATCGATTTGTCGACATGAGTTTAGACATTCGCTCCGCTATTGGCATCAGTAACCCCGTTGATGTTCATCTTGCTAAACAAGGCATTGCGCGTGATATTGTCTTTAAAAGTGCGCAACTCTTTACCCTTGTCGAACTGATGCAGCATACTGAGACCATTATGGTTGCTTCACACAGACTCACAGATTTAAGCCACATTGGTGAGCAACTTGTGCCAGTACTGTTGCTAAATAATGAACCCGAACTCGCCGTTGATCTTTACCTCATCGAACACAAAAGAACCGCAACAAGTGCGGCTCATCAATGGTTAAAGCAATTAATTATCTCTACGGTTGAAGACGCTGTCCTTCCCCCCGCCATTGACTAACGACTGTTCGTCACTCACAACCTCATGGCAAAGCTCAGGTGGTCAACTCCCCGTCACCTGAGATCAATTTAAAGCGACATAATGCTTATCAAGCATACAGTTACGTAAAACCGTCTTATACGACGTGTCGGCTGCTTCTTGGTTAGCCTTACTCTCTTGGCGAGCCGAGAGTCTGCCGCCCACAACCCCAATAGCGGCCCCAGTTTTCGCAGCATCAGTGCCACTATTACCACTAACCGACCCAACTACCGCACCCGCTGCCGCGCCTTTCGCCGCGCCTCTGGCACCCGAACCGCGTGTTTGTGTTTCCGGCTGAGTACTGACTTGGGACGCAATAGACACGCATTCATTGAGTTCAGCTTGAGCCACATCCTGAGTCACGTTGTCATAGTCAAAAGCTAAATTACTATGGGGATCCACTAACGCCCCCCCATTTGAATAGGATGCCGTAGACCAAAGCATCATTGCCGTGACGAATAGGGATTGATATCGCAAGTTGTACCACCTCATAGTTACATTATGGGCGCTCAATCATTCATTGAGCTAAGCCCTACCGATGAGGAAAACATACGTTAATGTGACCATGGTGACGAATCGTAATAATGCATAACACTTATGCGTGTCGGTTATACCAAGGGTATGCCGCTATGCCGCCGTGCGGAATACGCCATTCCTCGCATTGTTGTTCTTTCAGCCCTTTCTAACCTCATAATTATTAGATGATATACGCCTAGCGCATGATTGGGATTAATTAATATCATTTCAAATAATAATCAGTCCCGGTTAATGTCACTCATAGATGACAAGCAACGTACTTATTAAAAGCAATAAGTGATTAGGATTACACGTGAAGTTCACGTCAACGGATTTGCTGGATTCATCGGACTCATGAGTAAAGGGATTCCTTTTACTTCAAGTAAGCCAAACACTGAGAGAACCACTATGAACACTGCCAATATCGCTACGTTAACCCTAATCACCAGTGCCTTTATTACAAGCTCGGTCATGGCCGCCGACGCTATTCAGACAACCAACGCGCAAACCATCAATATCACTGAGCAAAACTTTACCCATGCCGAAACCGCACGTAACTACCGTAACTGGGCAAGTAAAGGTGCAACTCATGAATTTGTTAAAATGCAAGGGTTGCCTCCGCGCGGTCAAGCGGCGCCTACAGTGCAGATGAATGATGACACACTATATGGCGTCGCCATTGTCAAAGCGATTGATGGCTTTGTGACCTTCTCTATTCCTAAAACGAACAACTACATGGCTGTTCAGATCGTTACAGAACGTGGACATGGACAACATTATATCGTAGAGGATGGGCACTACACGGTAAGTGTGGAATCTGAATACGCATTCGTACTATACCGCTCAGGAACAGAGAACGGCATTGCCGAAGCAAAAGCGGAGCTTGATAAAGTTGATACGTCGGACTTCAATTTCGCAACAGACTATCAGGTTCAACCCTATAACTACGACGATGTGGAAGTTTGGGTCAAAAAGTACACTCAGGAAGTGAACAACATGCAAAATTTCACTTACACGTTCCCAAGAACCAGTGACAAAGTCACCGATCTTCATCAATGGAATCTAGAAAATGCCGCTGGCTGGGGTGGCGCAAGCCCAGAAGCCTTTGTGGGCAACAAATATTCCAACAGTCCAAAAATGCAAGCGAATGTCTGCTATACGGCAACATTTTCAGATCCAAAAAACCAATTTTTCACCTCAATCACTGCCTATGATGCTGATAAATACTTGATCGAAGGCGTGAGTCATGTGAGTTCAAATACATGGCAGAAGAACACTGACGACTCTGTCACGGTGTCTTTCAACTGCGGCGATTCCGCTAAAAATAATATTGATACGAAAGGTAAAGACTTTACCTTTACCTCACGTCATTATGGTGTAAACCCTACCGTCATGGCAGCGAAACAAGACCCTATCATTTCAGCGCTCGAAGCATCCGCTGTTGTTGCTCAATAACGCTAAGCATTATTGAGCACTTAATTGCTTCATTCGGCGCTTGGACATCAACTCATCGTGAGCAGAGCACATCGCCTGCTCACGACGACCCCATACTTGCCATAACTCAGTATTAATCCAACTCTGCCAGCGTAATAATTAACACGTCGACACCTCTTGCCTTTTTATAGGAAAAATACACACTTACTAACAAAACCACCCTACTAGACGACAATAATCTAAACAAACAACCCCAAATCAACCGACATTATTAGTACAATGGTTTTCTACCCTCGTAACCATTTAGGACTGTCTATGACCGCAAAATATAATGCCAGCCAATTTGTTTCCATTATTTCTGTCGTTTTAGTGCTTGGTTTAGCCATTTATCTAGGCAACCTTGTAAAATCGGTTGATACCATCGAAGAAAAGCTCAGCCATCAAGCACAACAAATCGAAAGAGCGGCGATTGCTCCCACGAGTCATGGTAAAAAAGGGGCTTATGTTCCGGTTTACTCTCACATTTATGCCGATGGTGGTAAAGCCGTCTTATTGGAATCTACGCTCGTGATTCGCAATACTGATCCAGAAAATACCATTAATATTCATAGCATTGATTACTACGATACCAATGGTGAGCGTGTTAAGCAGTTTGTTTCTGAAGGGTACGAGCTCAACGCCATGTCGAGCGCCGAGTACTTAGTTGAAAAGCGCGAAGTCAGCGGCGGCGCTGGTGCTAACTTCTACATTCAGTGGTCTAACCCAAATAGCGCTTCTGCCCCCATTTTCGAAGCCGTCATGATAGGTGCAAGTGAAAGCAACAATATTTCATTCACTAGCCGCGGCGTGAATTAACGTGCAGCAAGCATTGCAGTCGCCCTTATCATCATCGTTCAAAAGGCTCGTGCTCAATTAGCCCAAGCATCATGAACCGGTCAGCAGCATCTAAAAAGTGCACCGCTGACCGGATACCTTTGAAGCTATCAGTGACCATTCGTAACGGTCATCTGTGTCTAAGCGATCAAAATCTGCTGTAACTGCTGCAATGAGTTCACTTCATAGTGAGGCTCAATACCCTGTGGCTTTTCTTGACCTTGCGTATTTAACCAGCACGTTTCAATACCAAAATTGAGCCCACCTAGCACGTCTGAGTGAGGGTTATCCCCCACCATTAACACGCGAGTCTTGCATGGATTCCCCATCAACGTCATGGCGTGAGAGAATATGCCTTCATCTGGCTTGGCGATCCCCACTTCTTCAGAGATCACCACATGATCGAAATAATGCGACATATCCGTACGCGCCAATCGAATCGCCTGAAGTTCAGTAAAGCCATTCGTAATGATACCGAGCTTCGCTTTACCAGATAACGCATCCATCAGTTCGCGGGCACCAGGCAACAGCGTACAGATGTCCGCCATTGCATCTAAAAAGGCGCTATTCAAAGCAAGCGGTGTCGTATCAAGTTTCTTTGCCCAGCCTTCAAAGCGGATCTGTTTCAACTGCGCAGCGGTGATTTTCCCATCTTGGTAGTCAATCCAAAGCGGCTTGTTCACCAACTGATATTGAGCGTAATCATCATGAGTGAAGTCAACACCAAGCCTTTCAAACATCAACCTCATCCCTGCAAATGCATCGAAGTTAAAAATGGTTTCATCGGCGTCAAACAAAATCCAATCGTATTTCATCAAGCGTGTTCCTTGGGTAGTAACCGGAGGCAATATGTGCAACGGATTTTGCTACAAATGGAAGATTTGTCAATCGACGATTACTATTCTTTCCCTACAACAATCACCGCAAATTAACGCTCATAATATTCCGATAAAAGACGCTCACTGAATAGCCACTGACTTGATAGAGTAGATCACATGACACAGCACAAACAATATCAACATCATTTATAATACAATTAAAAAAAATTCAAATGACAATTGTAATGACTATGACATCAATTCTATGCTTTGGGGACTCCAATACTTGGGGTTGCTCGCCTGATTTACCCCGCAGGTATAATACTGAAGAGCGTTGGACTATGCTGCTTCAGAAAAAGCTACCTACTGGGTATAGGGTAATTGAAGAAGGCTTAAACAGTCGAACTACCGTGTTAGATGACCCTTATGAAGCCGGGAAAAATGGACTCGATTACCTTTTTCCATGTATTGAAAGCCACCATCCAGATCTTGTCGTGCTGATGCTCGGGACAAATGATCTAAAGTCTCGCTTCAATTTGACTGCCAGTGATATTTCCAAAGGTGCAGCACGACTTGTTCAATTGGTGCAAAAATATCAACACGGTTTCATGGCGAAACCACCTGAAGTGTTGCTGATATCTCCCACCCATGTCCTTGAAGTCAATCCGCTTAAAGAGGGGTTTGCAAACGCTGAACCTAAATCAAAAGAGCTTGGTTACTATTTTAAGCTTCGTTCTGAAGAGCTTGGCTGCCATTTCTTCGATGCGGCAACGGAGATTCAACCTTGCCCAAAAGAGGGTATTCATTGGCAAGTGGATCAACATGAAATATTTGCAGATATACTTGCTAAGCGAATTCCTACCATAATGGAAACCACTTCTTAAGCCAGTTCCACTTTTATTCAGGCTATAACAATCAAAAAGGGGCAACAATTTTATATACACAAATTGTTCAACCCTCCCATTATTCCTTCTTTTCCAATCTTTCATGAAGTGCCTAAAAATGGCGATAGAATTTATAGGCTCAGAATGACTAGCGATGACCGCGCTGAGAAGCCTCTGGACATTTCCGTTTTAGCGAAAATGCTAATTTAGCAAAGCATGAATTATTGATAGTATAGCAAAAGTCGCTTACGTGAGTGTCCAGCATCACTGGAGCAGATCACATTTGGTTAGACCTACTTCGCTAGACACTACACGGGTTAGAAAATGTAGGTTAAATGGCTAGCCTTGAAGTGTGACAGACAAGCGTCCCGAATTGGAATGGGACAAAGCTTGTCAATGAATTTGCTAAATTAGAATCTCACGCATAATTTTAGCTATTGAAAGCTTCAATTCTAGTGGCCAGAATCACTCAGCCACTACATTAAAACGGTTATTACTGCTGAATAATTTTACTTCGTGGAGATGTATATTCGAAAGAATACTGCTTCAAACTAAATCGATTAATGGCAAAGTCAAAGATAGTACCATCTTCAAGTACACCAATCGTTTCTACACACAATGTTGGAGTACCGTTTTTCAGCTTCAAAGGCTTTGAATCCTCTGCAGATATACCTTCTGCGTACACTTTTTCTCGGCTGTGTTTGATTTTATGACCAAGTTTATGCTCGACATATTGGTATTTCGAGTTTTGAATCGTTTCTACAGACAAGTCTGGGAACAACGCAAAAGGCATATAGCTGTGCTCTAACACCTCAGGCACATCATTAATCATTCGAACACGCTTAATGAAGTAGACTTGATCGCCTGCCACGACATCCAGTTTTTGCGCCACATATTCGTCAGCTTCTTGAAGTTGAAATGAGAGTATACGGGTTGACGCCTTACCGCCCTGTTGCTCAACTTCTTCCGTAAAGCCAGAGTGACTTAACGCATCATGTTGAGTCTTAGCCGATTTGATGTACGTACCATCGCCACGCACTCGATGCACAAGATCTTTTTCGACCAGCATCTTCATCGCATTTCTAATGGTTGCTCGGCTTACGCCAAACTCTTTTTGCAGTTCTTGTTCGGTAGGTAATAAAGAATCTCGAGGATAAGTTTTATCGGCAATTCTTTGTTCTAGTACTTCCGAAACTCTCATGTAGAGGTGTTTACTCATTATGTCGCCTCGTTGAATTTTCCCTCCCCAAATAATACATTAATGGTACTTTTAATTCAACAAATAGTACTTATAGCCGTTACCAATCTACAAAAGCATACATTTGTGTGATCTATGGTTGTTTTTTAAACTTAAAAACACAAATGTACTTTAAATGTACTTAACCAGGGGATACATTTAACACACTTAATCGACATCCAATAGGTTCAGAAATGAAGAAACAAAACCTTACAATCGTAGGCGCTGGCAGCACATACACTATCGGTATGATCATGAGTTTGATCGCTGAAAAAGAGACATTTCCGCTGAGAAAGATCACTTTTTATGATACTGACGCTGAACGCCAAGCACTGAATGCCGAAGCGACAAAGATCCTATTAAAAGAACATTACCCAGAAGTAGAAGAGTTTCACTACACCACAAACAAAGAAGAAGCATTCAAAGATAGCGACTTTTTCTTCATCCAAATCCGTAGCGGCGGCTTGCAAATGCGTGAGCGTGATGAGCAAATCCCTCTTGCGCACGGTTGTGTTGGCCAAGAGACCTGTGGTCCAGGTGGCATGGCTTATGGTCTTCGCTCAATCGGTGACATGATTGAAATCATCAACGATATCCGAAAACAGTGTCCAGACGCTTGGATCCTGAACTACACAAACCCTGCAGCGATCGTAGCAGAGGCTC
The DNA here is from genome assembly GCF_023634655.1 of Vibrio methylphosphonaticus. Taxonomy (GTDB): domain Bacteria; phylum Pseudomonadota; class Gammaproteobacteria; order Enterobacterales; family Vibrionaceae; genus Vibrio; species Vibrio methylphosphonaticus. Next base: position 31,952 of record NZ_JAMKMS010000010.1, read on the forward strand.
TCAATCGTGAATTCCCGACAGATAAAAAGATCCTCAATATCTGTGATATGCCTGCGGCTATTATGGTCAGCTATGCTCAAATCCTTGGCTGCGAGATCTGGGATCTAGTCCCTGAGTACTTCGGACTCAACCATTACGGCTGGTTTACCGGCATTAAAAACCGACAGGGTGAAGATCTTACAAACCGTATTAAGGACGTGATTCTTAATGAGGGTATCAAAGCGGTAGATTCTGAAATCGTCAATGACCCATCATGGCAAGCAACGTTTAAGAACATGCAAACGATGCTTCGTGACAACCCAGGGTACCTACCAAACACCTACCTACAGTACTATCTGTACCCTGAAAAGATGGCCGCGAAAGAGGACATCAACAATACGCGTGCACGCCAGGTCATTAATGGGCGAGAAAAACGTGTCTTTGACCTTTGCCAGCGCGTCATTTCCGCCAACAGCACGGCTCAAGAAGAGCTACACGCTGATATTCATGGTCGTTACATGGTTCGAGTCGCAGCATCTCTTGCTTACAATTTGTGCGAAACCTACCTAGTCATTGTTCCAAATAACGGAGCTATCTCAAATATTCAAGAAGACGCGATGGTTGAAGTCCCAAGCTTGCTAACGAGCAGTGGGCCGAAAGCTCTAAGCGTCGGTAAGATACCAACATTCCAAAAAGCCATGATTGAAAGCCAACTCGGCTACGAAAAGCTCGTGGTTGACGCTTGGTATGAAGGTAGCAAGCAAAAACTCATCAACGCCCTCACTTTAAACCGCACTGTGGTCAATGTACCCAAGGCGAAAGCGATCGTTGAAGAAATTCTTGAAGAAAACAGAAGTTATTTACCTCAGTTTAATAAATAAGTAACAAGGATAATAAAATGAATACCTCTGCCCTACGATACAATGCCAAGGAGGCGACACAAAAGTTCTCCAGAGCAGCGATACAGGTTATTCTTTTTATTGCCGTAATGGGTACAGCGATGGCTGTTGCGGCAATTATGAGAATGGAGTTTATGCCTAGCTTCATTATTTCTATCGGCGACATGATTATGTCAATGATGTTTGGGATGCTTGGCAATCTTCCAATTATATTTTGTATGGGTTTGGCTGCAGCACTTGCACAAAAGAAAAAGGTCGATGCTGCTATAACCGCGCTTATATCATTCCTATTCTTTTTGGTTGCCAACAATACTTATCTGACTAATAACAATATGTTAGCAGAAGAAGGTATCGCTGGTTTATACGGTACTGGTCAAGCAATGGTACTCGGTTTCCAAGTTGTCGACATGGGCGTTATTCTCGGCATGCTAATGGGGATCTTAGTCGGTTGGTTGCATAATAAATACCAAGGCTTGACGTTTGGTGCGTATTTTAGAATCTATGAAGGCTCTCGCTTTGTATTTATTCTAATGATTCCAATTACCGCTGTACTTGCTATCTCTGCATGTTACTTCTGGCCACCAATGAACAATATGATCAACAACTTAGCTTCGTTGATTGAGACTTCAGGTGTGTTCGGAATCTTTAACTACACCGCATGGAACTTCTGGCTAATCCCAACAGGTCTACATCACCCGTTATGGATGTCCTTCTTCTACACACCTTTAGGCGGTACTGCAGAGGTTGGCGGCGAAGTGATTCATGGTGCGCAAACCATCTTCCTTGCTGAGATGTCGCATATAAATGAGATCACAGAGCTAGATCCATCGATTAAGTATGTGAGCTTCGGTCTGACTAAAGTGTTTGGTTCTTTAGCTATCGCAGCTGCTTTTATCCGCACTGCATCCAAAGAGAAGAAAGCCTACGCTAAGAGCATCATTATTCCGAGCTTAGCGGTAGCGGTAGGTACGGGTATTCTTGAGCCATTACACTTCCTATACATCTTCATTGCACCATCAATCTGGTTTATCTATGGACTTGTTGGCGGTATTGCAGACAGTATTACCTACATGCTTGGCGTTAGCACTTATATGCCAAACGGTATTATTGACCTGATTATTACCAATATTGCGATGCCGTTAAGTTTAACGAAGGCTCATTTCACTGTATTGATCGGTATTTTAATGATGCCACTATGGTATTTGCCAACGGTATGGATCATTAAAAAGAGAAATATCGACATATTCCAAGACCAAGAAGTCTCCAATGAGGACGTAATTAAAAGTGCCGTCAGTGACAATTCAGATGTGAAACACTTTATTTCTGGCTTAGGTGGACAAGAAAATATCGAAACCGTTGGTAACTGTTTTACTCGATTACGTGTTCAAGTTAAAAACCCACAGTTAATTAATAAGTTAGAGATAGAGAAAGGTAAACAAACTGGCGTCGTTGTTAATGGCAATAATGTTCAAATTATCATTGGCATGCACGTAGAAACCTATAAAGAGAAAATGTGTGACGCATTAGGTTTAGAAGCCTAGACCATCCAAATTTCAGGGAGGAGGCCCTCCTCCCTTATAAAATTTAAATTTTTTGAGGTAAGTTATGAGAGATACATATAACGTAAAGCTTGTTGGCTTAAAAGACGTACAACTATTAAATGAACAACTTGATGACTCGAATCTAAAATCCAATGAAGCCATCATTAAAAATGAGATGTCACTAATTAGTGCTGGTACCGAGCTATCTCGCGTTTATGGTATTAAAAAAGGTGTCGAGTACCCTCTCTACACCGGGTATATTTCCGTCGGCGAAGTCGTTGAAAAAGGCGATGACTTATCTGGCATCGAAGTGGGTGACCGAGTAATGTTCAACGGCCCGCACAAACAGTTCCAACGTTTCGAGCACAATGGACGCAATCTAGAACTTATCCTCAAAGTCGATCCAGAGCTGACTTTAGAGCAAGCGGCTCTGGTCTACCTAGCCTCTATCTCGATGAATGGTGTCGCTATCGCTGACATCAAACTTGGTGACACAGCGGCCGTATTTGGCCTCGGCACCATCGGTCTTATCACCGCGAAGCTTCTGCAACTTGCGGGAGCAAAAGTCATTGCCATTGACCCTGTTGCTTCTCGTACCGAAGACGCAAAAAAAATCGGCATTCAGCACGTTGTTAGCTGTGCACCAGAGCATCAAGAGTCTGAAGTTATGGCGTTAACAAATGGTCGCGGCGTTGATATTGCCATCGATGTCGCAGGCGTATCGCCTGCTATCGAAACAGCGGTAAACTGTGCTGCATTCAATGGTCAGGTGATTTTGAGCGGCTCTCCACGTGCCGAGCATCAAGGTAATGTTACCGCCATTCTTAATCGCATTCATATGCGCATGCTGACCGTTAAGGGTGCATACAATGGTTTGTATCCATTTTACGAGCAAGAAGGCTCACGCATGTGTGTAGAGCGCAATATGCAGTACATCGTCGATTGTCTGAAAGATGGTCGTTTGAAAGCAGAAGACTACATCAGTCATATCCTGTCTCCTCGTGATGCAATGCAAGGCTATCAAGGCTTGATGGAAGATCGTGATAACTACAAGTGCGTCGCATTCGACTGGACTCAGCTGTAAAAGGAGATCAATAATGAAACTTGGAATCGTGGGTGCAGGCGGTATCGTAAAAGTCTGCTTAGAAGCACTTCTGAAGATTGATGAAATTACTGTGTCTGCGATATGTGTTCTTGAAAAAGAACGCCAGATTGCAGAAGAGCTCGCTGAGAAATACGCTATTGAAACGGTATACACCGATTACGATGACTTCTTGGCTGACGAATCAATCGATGCTGTGTATGTTGGTATCATCAATAGCCTGCATTATGCGTTCACCAAAAAAGCGCTTGAAGCAAACAAGAACGTTATCTGTGAGAAGCCTTTTACATCGTTAGCGAGTGAAAGTAGAGAGTTGGCAACTATGGCAGTGGAAAAGCGCTTGTACCTGTTTGAAGCCATCACACTGCTGCACTTTAGAAACTACCGATATATTCAAGAAAAGATCGGTGAGCTTGGTGATATTAAACTGGTGCAGTGTAATTTCTCCCAGTTCTCGAGTCGCTACCCTCAGTACAAAGGCGGCGATGTTCTTCCTGCTTTTAGTCCTGAGCTATCAGGTGGTGCCCTGTACGATTTAAATGTCTACAACATTCATTTTGTGATGGGGCTGTTTGGTACGCCAAGCGATGTGCACTACCTAGCGAATCAAGGGCACAACGGCATCGATACATCGGGCATCTGCACCCTTCAATACCCAAGTTTCATCGCATCATGTGCAGCAGCAAAAGACTCAACCAGCCCAAACTTTGCCATTATACAAGGTGAGAAAGGCTACATTAAGGTTGAAGGAGCGACAAACTTCTGTCCAAGCGTAACATTTGTGTGTGGCGAGCATACCGAAACGTTTGATGAAGCGGATCATGAAAATCATATGGTCGAAGAGTTCCAAAGCTTCGAGCGTTTGTTCCGAGAACAAGATCTTGAGCAATGCTATCAACACCTAAACCATTCGGTCTCTGTGATGAACGTTATCGAGCAAGCACGACTAAGTGCTGGGATTGCCTTCTCTTGTGATAACAACGTATAACTGCTTCTACTCCCGAACAGTTTTAGCAAAGCCCCGCGAGGGGCTTTTTTGGGTTTAAGCTATAGAGTGGCGAATCCCCAATGCTTAAAATCAGCAATTCAGATTCGAGTTAAGAAATCGCACCTTTAAGGAGCTTCTCCGGGATCGTCTGACTTACCTTGATTGTATAAAATCCATTGGCTGATTTATAATCAGTTTTCATTAACTGATCGTCAAAGTGAGCTTTCAACCTAGATGAAAGCTCTAGGATAACTTCATCTAATCTAAATTATTGGGTTCGGTATTTGAAAGTACCTTAAGCCTCAGGGTAAGATCATGAAAACCCGTTATGGAATAAGGGTTCAGGCGTGATGAGCTAATGACCCAAAATAGCGTGAACATCTCAAAATAACAACTTAATAAACGATCGATTTGACGATCAATGTTGGCTGTGATCATATACTATCTTTTGCAAGGTATATGGCATGGACGAAAAAAGCCTCTTGGAACACATTTCAGTTATTAGAGATCCTCGTCAATCGTGGAAAATAGAGCATTCACTAACGGATATTATTTTCCTGATGGTCGCTGCAGTAATAGCAGGAGCCGAAGGGTGGGAAGATATTGAGGACTTTGGTGAAGATAACTTAGAGTGGCTTCGTCAATATGGTGACTTCAGTAATGGTATTCCAGTTCACGATACAATAGCTCGAGTTATTAATCTTATATCAGCTAAGCAATTACAACGGTGTTTCTCATCCTGGATGAAAGATTGTCATGATGTAACCTCAGGCGAAGTTATTGCAATCGATGGCAAAACGCTCAGAGGCACTTACAACAAAGATAAGCGTTGTGGTGCCATTCATATGGTCAGTGCGTTTAGCGCGGCAAATCAAGTTGTTCTTGGGCAAGTAAAGACATCCGAAAAGAGTAATGAGATTAAAGCAATACCAGAGCTACTCGAACTTTTATCAATTCGTGGATGCATTGTTACCATTGATGCGATGGGTTGCCAGAGGCAAATAGCAGAGAAAATAGTGAATAAGGGAGCTGACTATTTATTAGCTGTGAAAGGAAATCAAAAACGGCTTGAAGAAGCGATATCAGAAATATTTAATTCGCGGACAATAAATACGTTTGGTGGCGATAAATATGTTACTCAAGAAAATGGGCATGGTCGCACTGAAACACGAGTCAGTATGGTTGAACCCAATACTGATTTTTTAGGTGACTTAGCGTTTAATTGGCCAAACTTATCAACTGTTGGCGTAGTATTCTCAATCCGTCAAGAAGGTGACAAGCTTCCAGAAACGATGCAAGTTAAATACTACATCAGTTCAGCGTCACTGAGCGCTAAAGCTTTGCTTGAAAGTACTAGAGCGCATTGGAGCATTGAAAATCAAATGCACTGGCGCTTGGATGTTGGCTTCAATGAAGATGCTTGCCGAATACGCAGAGAGCAAGCGGGAGAAAATTTTGCTGTGGTGCGTCATATAGCTTTGAATTTACTTACAGCAGAAAAATCATTTAACGGTGGGATCAAGAGGAAGCAGAAGAAAGCAAATCGAAGTAACGCTTATCTTTCTCAAATCCTTGCGGGGCAAGGGGTTTCGTAATCTTGCCCTGCCTTAAGCCTGAATGATTTGAAGCACTTTTGAGTTAGAAAGTGCCACGGGTAAAAATTCAGACTGTGACGTTTTTGGATAGAATTGAGCTTCAAATATCGAACCTTAGCGGCTCATGAATAACTATAGACATATCAAGTCCAAAATCGCTTAATTTAGTGTCCAGCATTGATGGTGCTGTTCGCTTCGTGAAGCAGGAATCATAACTCAGCATGGAGTCAGAATGTTGGCACACACCACCAGCCGATGGCCTATTCCTCCACCGCAAAATTGGAAGTATGTACCTGCTGGCTTCTCTCCTTGGATCCAAGATGAATATCAGGAGCTTCGTGAATCCCATTTGTTCACCAGTCACAGATTCTTAAGCGATTGCGGTCTTTAAAGTGATCATTTCAAATCGATTAACCGTATTACCGGTTACTCGAACTAAAATGAGTCAAACCTATGAAATATTCGCAGCTGTGCGCCACCGCCCTAATCGCGAGCCTAACAAGTTCATTCGCCTACTCAGCCAGCTGCCCAGAGATACTTAACGGCAAACAAAGGCTGTTAAATTCAAACGAAGAGATTGAGCTGTGTGAAGAATTTCAGGGTAAAACATTATTGATTGTAAACACGGCAAGTCAGTGCGGTTTCACTCCTCAGTTCGAGCAACTTGAACAGCTTCACCAAACGTACAAAAACAAAGGGTTCACGGTTGTTGGTTTCCCAAGTAATGATTTTCGTCAAGACAGAGGAAGCGAGGCGCAATCTGCTAAAATCTGCTACCTTGACTATGGTGTGACCTTTCCTATGATGGCGCGTGGAGCACTCTCTGGGCCTGACGCTAATCCAGTCTTTGCGAAAATTCAGCAACAAGCAGGTGTCAAACCTCAATGGAATTTCTACAAGTTCTTGGTCAACAAAGAAGGGAAAGTCGTCGCAACCTTTCCGAGCTCTACAACGCCAACCAGTCCTACCCTCAAAAATGCGATAGAGCAGCAGCTATGAGGTCAGATTACATAGCGACAACTCAAACACGCAACACTATGACCAAACTTGGTTATATGGGTTTAGTTCCCTTTTTATGCGGCCTGTTGTTATCGCTCACCGATATCCAACTCTTTATCTTTAGTGGCGAAACACTGTTCATCACCTACAGCGTGGTTATTTTGAGCTTTTTATCGGGTATCTTATGGGGCAATGGGATAGAGAACTTCGAAAGTCAGTCCAGCAACAAAGCGCTAATCCTGAGCAATGTTATTGTATTGAGTGCTTGGCTAGCGGTGCTACTCGGTGAGCAGAAGGAGTTCTTCACCACTCTAATTCTTATCATCGGCTACATAGCAGTTTGGCGGTCAGAAAGGTCAATGAGAGAAGAGAACCAAAGTGAAAGCCCCGACGGCTATTTTGATATGCGAACCAGATTAACCTCTAGCGTGGTGTTAATGCACGGTATAGTAATGTTGACCTAAGCGAGTGATGCCTGCGTTTGAACAGACACAACGTTTTTCGTGTTTAATGCCCTTAAACACACCTGTTCTCAAAGCCTAGGTATATTGGATATTTCCAATTATCTCCGCGTACACAATTATCTGAATTACCCGTTAATTATCTGAATCACCCATTATCAGGGGCGAAGATTCCGCCCCTGAGTTAGATAGGTTAACCAAGATCACTATGCAATATTTGACAACCTTGACATTGGTAGTGATACACGACGTCCCGTTTGAGAATCAAAAATAAAGGCATCTTCAAGGTTAAACCCAACGCTAATCAATTGCCCTTCTTTAATCTGGTGTTTCCGATCAACACTCAGTAAGAATTTGTGTTCAGACGAAGTGCAGTGAACGATACGGCTACTCCCCGTCGTCTCCACCAGCTCTACGTCTGCTTGCCATTGAATTGCTTTATTGGCACTTTCTTCGAGTATGCTCATTTTATCAGGTCTAATTCCAAGCAAATATTCACCCTGCTGCTGTAAATTCGCGGAAACATCCCATGAAACATCGGCTCCTTTCAATTCCGCGGTTTGCTGCGTGACTAGCAAAGGTAATATATTCGTTGCGGGACTTCCGATAAAGGACGCAACAAATACATTCGCGGGGTTATCATAAATCTCTTCAGGGCTAGCAAACTGTTGCAAAACACCGTCTTTCATCACAGCTATCTTGTCTGCCAGTGTCAGGGCCTCAACTTGATCATGAGTAACATACACGGTTGTATTCCCTAACTTGCGGTGCAATTGCTTTATCTGAGCACGCATAGAGTTACGCAATTCTGCATCAAGGTTCGATAGTGGCTCATCCATCAAATAAATCCCGGCATCACGTGCAATCGCGCGCCCCATAGCAACGCGTTGACGCTGACCACCAGACAATAAGCCGGGTTTCTTATCTAAATGTTCGGATAAACGCAGGGATTTAGCCACCTCCTCAGCACGCAGATGTCGAGTCTGTTTGTCCATACCACGAAGCTCCAGACTAAAAGCAATGTTATCTCGAACGGTAAGGTGCGGGTACAGCGCATAGTTTTGAAATACAAAGGCCAGATCACGGTCTTGAGGAGATACATCGTTCACGCGTTTATTGTTTATCAGTAAATCACCCTTTGTGATGTGCTCTAACCCAGCAATCATGCGTAAAAGCGTGGATTTTCCGCAGCCAGATGGACCTACAATAACGATAAATTCACCACTTTTAATATCCATATTTACATCGTGGATCACTTGGTTATCACCCGAATAGGTTTTGTCGATATTCTTTAGTGTAATAGCGGTCATTATTGAGTCCTCAACATAAATTGGTTGCGCAATAATAGCGCTAAGTCTGGTCGATCCGTCGTAAATGCATACATTCCAAGTGCCAATGCTTTGTTAATGTCAGCTTCATTGTGCGCGCCGTAGCAGCCATATTCTAAATGGCTCGCTTTGACTGCTTGTTGGGTCTCTTCCATAATTTGACTCACATGCACAGAGACTTCATTTACTTTGGTATCCATTGCAATCTGAGCGACTTTTTCAGCACCGAGTAGGCTTGGCATATTGCGAGCAACCAACCAAATCGTAAACATCTTGGGCGCTTTAGAAGCAACCTCTGCGAGAACTTCGCAATTAAATGAGGAAATAATGCATTTCTCTTTCATGCCAGTCTCTTCCAATTCACTCAGCACTTGTGCAACGATATTTGGGTAAGGGACTTTATTGATGTCTCCCTTAATCTCAAGTCGTAATTGGATATCACTATTACGATAGAGTTCGCACAGTTCCCTAAGTGTCATGATGCGTTGACCGCCAGAGTAATTAACACTGCCCTGCGATAGTTCCTGCCACGTTATGTCATTCACTGGCCCTGTCATATTTGTGGTGCGATCTAACGTGGCATCATGGTGCACTACAAGAACGCCATCTTTGGTTGGATGCACATCAAACTCAACCAACTCTACAGGCAGCTTTAATGTATTTTCAAATGCTCGGCGGCTGTTTTCACCCCAGAGTAAAGTGCCACCACGGTGTGATGCGATTAGTGATTTCATCATTGGATACTTCTTATTTCAGTGCGCCCATGGCAATGCCACGAACCAAATGTTTTTCGACAAGCTTAAAGCAGAGTAAAGTGGGCAGCATAGTAAGTGTTGCGCCCGCCATCACCAGTGGCCAATTCACCATTCCATCATCTGCTGCGCCCGCATAAAGACGAGACAGTGCTATTTGTAACGTACGCACGTCTTCACTATCAGTAGAAATTAGTGGCCAAATGTAGGAGTTCCACTCACCTAGAAACGTGAATAAAGCCATGGCTGCTATTGCTGGACGTGCCATAGGTACAATCACTTTCCAAAGCACTTGTAAATGTGTTGCGCCATCTATCCAAGCGGCTTCATCCATCGCCTTGGGAATATTTTTGAAATATTGACGTAAGAAAAAGGTGACGAAACCACTCGCTATGGATGGCAAGATAAGTGTCCAATAACTGTCGAGTAAGCCTACTTTAGCCATATTTAGGTAGTTAGGAATTAGGCTGATATGGCCAGGCACCATTAGCGTTGCAACCACAAGCCAAAATAAAAATTCTCGGCCTTTAAATTCAATGCGGCTAAAAGCGTAAGCAGCACAAACCGAAACCGTAAGGCTTAATACTGTCACCGCAATCGAAACTACTGCCGTATTAAACAAGTACAAAGGAAAGTTCATTTCAGTAAATGCAAAGGCATAGTTTTCTAGTGAGAACCGAAGCTCGCCAGTCGAGTAGGCATCAAACGGTATCAGCGACAAAAATATGCCGTAGCCAATCGGGAACAAGAACAGCAAAGCAAATGCAGTCAATACAACAGACGATAATGACCAACGCACTTTCTTTGGTTCAGAATTAATAATACTAGCGGCCTTCATAGTGAACCTTTTTACCTATAAGTTTTGATTTAACTACGGCTAAAGCCAACAGGATGACAAATAAGATGACGGCTAGTGCCGAGCCCTGACCAATATCAAACAACTCAAAGCCTGTTCGATAGAGTAAGTTAACCAACATATCGGTAGCGAACGCTGGGCCACCATTGGTCATGACATTCACGATGGTAAAAATCTGAAAAGACTCTACGACAGAAATTATCAACAGGAAGTATGTCGTTGGCATGACTAAAGGAAACGTGACTCGGCGGAATACATGCAGTTTTTTTCCGCCATCAACCTGGGATGCTTCATAGAGCTCTTTAGGAATGGCCTGTAAACCAGCGACATAAATCACCATGTCGTAACCGAGCTGCTTCCACGTGTTGACGATGATGATCACCCACAACGCCAACATTGGAGACTGCAACCATGTCACTTTATCAACGCCAAACACAGCAAGAATCGAGTTTATCAAGCCGAAATCGGTGGCAAAGATCCAGCTCCAGATAACCGAAATCGCGACTGTCGATGTTACAGACGGCAAGAAATAGGCACCACGCAAAAATCGAACTAACTTCGTCTCTGTCACCAAAAAATTGGCGAGAAACAAAGCCAAGCCTAAACGAATGGGCACGGAAACCACGACGAAAATTAGGGTAATGATGAGTGAGTTTTTAAACTCGTCACCTTCTAATAGATATCGGTAGTTATCTAAGCCAACAAATGGCATATCGCTGCTAAGGAAGTTCCAGCTATGAAAGCTATAGAAGAACGACGATACAATCGGCCAATAAGTAAATATACCTATCAGCAAGATACACGGTAATACAAAAAAATAGGGGGTTAGTTTTTTCATCAATCTATTAAGGTTAAGTGAAGGCAGGAACCCCTGCCTTTATGGTTTTATAGACGTGACTCTACTCGAGAATGGAAGGCTTTTAATGCGTCATCGGCACTTCTCATGCCAAGCGCAATTGACTCCCACACACCACTTTCTTGTGAACGAATCCAAGCCATTGCAGGTGGGCGAGCTCGGCCTTGCGCGACAGGAAGCTGGTCCATAGCGGCTGCAAACTCTTTTTGATCTTGTAGAAGTTCTTTTGAAGAGCTCAACTCAAGAGCTTGAGTATTGACTGGCATGTAACCGCTATGTTGAAACCATTTTGCACTTGGTTCTGCAGACGCTAGGTACTGCATAAACTGCCATGACGCTTTTTGTTTTTCTTCACCGATATTTGCCAACATTCCGATACCCGCACCACCAATTGGTACTCGGCATTCCACTGTACAAGGCATCGGTAGTACCGCTAGATTGTCACCTAGTGCACGCTTGTAGTCGCCAAGGTTGCCAGTGCTATCAAAGTGAATCGCGACTCGACCGGAACTAAAGTGTTGTTTCACCATTTTCTCATCTGTCACGCTCTCTGCAGAAGCAACTCGATGCTTATGGTATAAATCCCCCATCCACTGGAAGGCATCTATGGTACGTTGGTTGTTAAAACCTGACTCATTCGTTACAGGATCAACCCAATCACCACCATTTTGCATAACTAGTGCAAAACGCGTGAATTGACTTGGAGTATTGATGCCATAAATATTCTCAGAACCGAGTTGATTCTGGACTGTCTTTGCTACCTCGAGAATTTGGTCAAAATCAGTCATCGCCGGAAGGTCCTTGATACCGGCTTTTGCCAGAAGAGCTTTGTTAACATACATCAACGGTGTAGAAGAGTTGAATGGCATGATGTAGTTGCCGTCTTTGTAATTGCCGATCTCTTTCGCAAATGGTTGAAGTTGTTCGGTAAACTCAAGATTTGAATCGTAGTAGTGATTCAAATCAGTCAGAACCTCAGCTTCCGCAAACACACCGTACTGTGTCACCTCGAGTACAGCCATATCAGGATTTCGACGAGCAGGAATTGAAGCCTGAAGTTTCGTAATAATGTCGGCATACTTGCCATTATAGGTTGCATTGACTTCAACACCTTCATGAGCTGCATTAAAATCGTTGATGATGCTTTGTAGTACAGCTTCCGCATCACCCGTTTGGTTGTGCCAAAGATCAACTTGAACAGGTTTGGCTATTGAGCTTGCTGTAACGAGCGAAAGTGCCACTGTAGATAGACGCAGTTTCATGTTTCATTCCATTTATTGAAAAACTGCTGAGCATGCTAAGCACACACGATGACACTTTAGTTACATATATAATTGCATTTCTTGAATATGACCATGCAACAATTGCAGAATTATATTAAGTGACTGTATTTATAGTTAATAATTGACAGCGTAAATATTGCGAAACTCAGTATTAATGCAACTTTGAAATTAAATGGTCATGAACGAACAGTATGCTCTAGCAAACTTTTGATGACTGAACACCATGAACAACTTCAAACCTAATAATCAATCACAATTAGAGAGTATTTTCGAGCGTTTGATTAGCAATGAAGCTAAGAGCTACACCAGAAAGGAACAGCGTATCGTCGACTACTACTTAAGTAATGATGCTCATGTTGATTTATCAGGTAAAGAAATCGCCAACGCCTTACAAATTCACCCTTCTACTTTAGTCCGTTTGGCGCAAAAACTCGGCTTTAAAGGGCACCCCGAACTTAAACATTATTTACGAAAGAAAAACCAGCTCTTCGAAGACGCAAGTAAGCGCCATCAGCACACGAAGAATCAGATAGATGGAAATGTGCTACAAGCGACAATTGAACAAGAAATTGAACATCTTAAGTTGATGACAACGGCACTGACACAAACTCAACTTGACCAACCCTGTCAGTTAATAATTAGTGCGAGTAAGGTGTTTGTTAATGGCCAAGATAATGTCGAAGGGTTTGCTGACCATTTTTCAAGGCGACTGATGCGCTCAGGTTTTGACGCAAATACCGTATCTCTCAATCACTCTAAATTCGCGGAGCGTTTTGCTCAATCTTCAGAAGGAGATGTCCTAATTCTATTGTTTAACAATAGTCTAAGTGACCAAACCAAAAGCTTAATCACTATTGCTCGTAACCTAAAACTAACGATTATCGCCATTACCGATTTAGGTTCAGCGACGTTACCAAAAGACATTCAGCTGTTACGAATTTATAGAGGTGAGCATAAAGGAACGAAATCTGTCAGCCCTTCTTTGGTCATTACGAATGCGATGATAAGAAACCTTACCGCTTTGGCACCTGAGAGAACTATGCAAGGATTGCAAAAGTTTGAGTCAATTCGGACGACAGTAGATTCGCTCTATCGTTAATCGACAGATATTCAACGAGGCGAGACTGAGCCTTACTCAAAATGAGCTAATATTTCGTTTTATGATTGTATTAGCTCCACTCGTTTTGGCTTGGCTTTAGTCCTAGCCCGCAATTTCTCCTACTTTATCTACTTTGCTCTTTGTTTCATATTGTTGTCATATATTCCGCTTAAATTACCCCCCAACATTTAGCAACCAACATTATAAATAGAAGCGATATGCCAAAGGCGAAGAATCCTCTTGATAGCAAAATCATTGCACTGCTCCAAAACAGCGGAATGATCAAAAGTGAAGCACAACTTCAGTTAAAAAAGCACGTTTACAAACTAGAACCTAATGAAATAAAACAGATTAATAACTACTCGACACACTTTGGTTTAAATGCAAAGCAGAACTTGATTGATGAGATTTTAGATATTCGCCGAGACACCATGATTGCTAAGTTAACCTCACAATCTAAGGTACACGAGCTTGTAACGGATTAACCAATTTGACCATGTCGCTAGGATTTGCGTCATGAGGAAAAGTTCGTCACATACCAAATTAAATGTCATACAGAATATCTAACGTGAAACACAATGGTCGGGTGGACGACACGTGTTACCAAGTGCCAACTAGAAGACTTCTACGCAACCTCATTGACCAGCCAGCCCCCACCTACTATCTCAATTAAACCGCCTAGACCGCCAACTTCTTGAAAACGAAGATCTTCTAAGGCGCTTAACTCATCAGTCACTTCAATCAATTTGAGCAAAAAACCTCATCCGACTCTTAACGAGTGTGTATTTTAAAGGTAGAACTCAGCATCAATGTGTCACTACATGCAATAATGCAGGTTAGATAGCCGAAACCAAGACTAGCCAAACATTATTTAATCCATATAAACCTGAAATTCGCTTAGAATTAATGCTGAATTAGCTCAATAACGAACAGGGTACGAATGATCACTTGGAAGCAATCTCTAGATGGATATGAATGGCTAATTCATCAGATTTGGTACCTAGAAGTTGGGCATGATGAAACCATTGCGGCGCCGCCACAATTGATCCCGAACCCGAGAGCGCATCTGCTCTTTACCCCTCCTACTCAGAATTACCATTATGACAACGGGCAGCAGATCATGACGGGTCATGGTAGCCATTTGCTCTCGGCATCGGAACATTTGCTTATCATGGATGATGTAGCTCCCTTAAAGCGAATTGGCATCACCTTTCAACCAGACGCGCTCTATTTGATCAACCAAAAATCTTCTGAGCTAACAAACCAATGTGGCTGGTACGATTGGCTGGAGACACACTTCAATCCGCAGTTTCAACGGGAATTATTGAACTGCGTTTCTCAGCAAGAGATTGTTGACTGTATCGAAACGCAGCTGAAACACTTGGGATTGAGTTATCGGCAAGACAAAGCGCATTCGCTGGTGAATCGAGCTTTATCACTAATAGGCGAGTGGTTATCTGAAAATGATGCCATTGAATTGGATGTCGAACGGCTCGCACAGGGTTGTCATAGTACTCGGCGTACGCTTGAGCGTCACTTTCGGCAAGTCACGGGGCTTAGTATAAAGAAGTATCAATTGATGTTAAAACTCGAGCGGATGGTCATTGCACTTTATGAAGAAAAAGGGTCTGTGGATTGGGCTGAGTTTTCACAACGATTTGGGTTTAGCGATCAGTCACACCTTATCAAGCAACTTAAGCAGCAAATAAAGCGGACACCGAATCGTTATCTCGATCAGCGAGACCTCACCATCGATATCTATGGTGACTTTGAGCCGTAATTTGTCGCAAAAGTACAATTCACTTCTGGTGAAAGCCATTAAGATAGCCCGTAAATAACGAGGTAACCCATGTCATATTCAAAATTAAAACACGGCGAGTCAATGCCATTAAGCGACACGCTATCTATCCAATTAATCCAACAGAAAGATCTCGTCGATATCTTCAAAATGTTTGAAGACGAAAAAGTTAACCAGTACCTTTTCTTTGCACCGGCAGACGAAAGCTTATATCAAGCCTTTTTTGGTCCTATCGTTGAAAACACTGAAGCGGCGCTTAAAGAACAGCAATGGCCGGACAATCCAACGTTTGTCATTAGAGATCATCAAGGGCAGTACATGGGGATGACGGCGATTACTCAAGTGATGTTCTTAGAGGGCAACCGCGAAGTAGGCTATCAGCTTCCAGTGCATGCATGGGGTCAAGGTATCGCCACTCTAGCTTGCCAACTGATGACTGAATTAGCGTTTAACGACCTGGGCAGCCATAAAGTGTGCGCGGACTGTTACGGCTCTAATACTGGCTCGTACAAGACACTTGAAAAATGTGGCTATGTTCAGGAAGGTGCGCATGCTGACTACTACAAAACGGCACAAGGGTTTGATTCTAAACTGTTCTATGGTCTCACTAAGCAGCAGTATTTAAACAACGCTTGATACCCGTGTCCTATCGAATTATGAGAAGTTAAGTGGTTAAGTGGTTAAGTGGTTAAGTGGTTAAGTGGTTAAGGCTATCAAATAAGCTTTTTGCTCTTTAACCACTTTAACCCTTCTCTTTTGGCCAGTCCGTCAATTTTCTCTATTTCGATAAATCGAACGACAGATTCTGCATCGGTTTTTGAATACTCTCTTAGCATCCATCCAATGGCTTTTTGAATGAAAAACTCTTTGTCTGAGCGATTCTCTCGAATAAGTTCAAACAGTAGATCCTTGTCAGTCTCCTGTTTGAACTTTAACTGATAAAGTAATGTAGAACGGCGCAACCAAATATTGTCTGAAAGACGCCAGCGCCCTATTACCTCTGACGTTTCTTCAGGAAAGCGACGATAAAAGCTGGCTAGGATATGAGTCGCTAGCATGTCCACCGTATCCCACCATGATTTCGTCGTGATCCAACGTTCTAAATCCTTCAGCATAGCCAGTGGCAATTGTTGCTTTAATTTGATGAGTAGGTCTACCGCGACCAATTGAAACTCGCGTTCGGGTGACGCCCATAACTCATCAATCACGTCTGGGATTTCATCAAAAGAAGGGAGCTGCTCTTTAGCAAATAACGGCTTTAATGCTGTTCTTCTTGGCATCGATTGAATACCGAAGAACTGATATTGCCCACGCATGTATGCTTTCATAAAACTGGCGTTTTCAGCGTTCGCCAGAGGTTCCAACGCCAGTTTTACAGATTGATTCCACGAATGCATAACTTAACTCCACTCCTCGATACTAATTTTAAGCTAACCTGCTAGTCTCGCCATTCTAGAATTTCGAACCCTAGTCCTTTTGCGCTCACTTTATCAGGTTCCGTCATAGGGACCGAATAATCGCCAACAGGGCAAGCTGAGACAGCAACAAGTATGTCCATATCGGCCACAAATTCCACGTAGTCACCCGGACTACTTTGGCTAGGCATACTATCACCACTGCCATCCATCTGGATAAAACTAGGTTGGAACACCATAAAGTTATCGTGAATGATGTCTTGCTCTCCCATGCCAAACTCCGTCACAGCCTGAATACCGTTATCATGACAGCTGTTATGCCCTTTCACTCCACTTAGTAATTCCCATTGAGCTTGAGTACAGTGTCCGCCCAACGCAACGTGGTTATGGAAGTGTTCAGGTAGAACTGGATTTCCAGAATGCTCCACCAGCATGGTGGCCATTGGTCGAACATTAGGCATGCACGACCATAGTTGATTATACTGCGCTAGGTAAGCCCCTTCGTACAAGAAGGTGGTATGTCCCATAAAATGTTCTGTGCGGTCATGTTGGTTAAACACCCACACATCCCCTATCTGAGGACCATCCGCTTGAATAATACGGAACACTTGCCCTTTATTTACTTTAAACGCTTTCCCGCTGTGGCGTTCAATGTACCCTTTAGATACTGAGTGCAGCTGGTCTCGCTTTGTCATCATCTCAAGGTACTTATTGTCGATAGGTGTGCCCATCAGCATGCCGCTTGTTTTTGTCTTTTGCATAATTTAGCCCCTTACCAGTTGATTCGCTGACGGTCTGTAAAGAAACCGGCTGTCGGTCCATTTTCATCAAGTGTTGCCAGCCAAGCAGGTGTATCTGCCCCCTCTTTTACTGTTTTTGGTCGCTCTTGCGCCTCACCGTAGTCAGGTAAATCGTCGAGGTTCATATCCGTTTCTACCCAACCAGGGCAACAACTGTTCACTTTTCCATTGAAGGGTTCGAGCGCTTTGGCAAAGAGCACGGTGTTGGCATTAACCCCCACCTTACTCATTTGGTAGGCGGCGCAGATATCATCTTTGAGAGGTGAATTCATATCACTTAGCTGCTCTAACTGAGCCACTTGAGTCGCTAAATTAACAATGCGGGGAGCCTTAGATTTTTTAAGCAGCGGAACCAACGACTGCGTGAGCAAAAACGGCCCTATTTGGTTAATCTCCAGAACATCACGAAGCATTTGCTCTTGAAGCTCGATTGGGCCAATCCCAAAGTCTTTGAGGATGGCAGCGTTATTCACCAACACATCCAGCTGACCAAACTTCGACTGAATGACATTGTAAGCAGCAGTGAAAGTCGTGCTGTCTGCTAAGTTAAGATCAACCGCGATAGCATGGTGACCGCTTTGTCTAAACTGTGCGGCTTTTTCACTGCAATCTTGAATATCGGCCATCACTACCGCATACCCTTTGGCAAGTAAAAGCTCACACGTTGCATAACCAATTCCTTGGTAAGCGCCGGTAATCATTGCTACTTTCATATTCTTTCTCCTACAAGTTATTACTTGCCTTTTACTATATCGAACTTGTCTTTATAATATTTGTCCTTATAGCTCAATCTGATGCGGAGACGAATATGGATATTGCAAAAGCACTAGGCTCTCTAGCGATCGAGAATGACTACAATCATGACACGCTAAAAAACCTAAAAACATTATTCCGACGCTATCAACTCACGAATTCATTGAGCATTCACATCGATGAATTACTTCTTTCTAAGCAAGATATTGGTCGAGTCGCGCTTAGACAGATCCAGAAAACATCAATAGAAAATATGCTTCAAGCAGGACACTCGGATGCTGGGTTTGCTCTGGGAGGCTTATTCAACGTGGCAAGTTTTGGGGCGTTTAATATTGCGTTACAAAGCGCGCCTAACCTAGCAAGTTCTGTACGTTTGATTTCGCAGTATGCACCTCAGTTTGAGGCGATTCTAAAAATACACCTATGCGAAGACACTAGTAGACTTTACATTGGGTTTTCAGACGACCAGTCCCCCCTTGCATGGCAGTATGAAGATGCGCTCATGGCTTGTTGGCAAATGCTCACACAATTGGCACAAACCCAGCTAACGCCGCGAAGAGTATCGCTGCAAGCCCCAGCAAAAAAGCACAGTATCGCGCGCACATCGCCCTTTTCGGTTGATATTGAATTCAATGCTCAACGTACATTTATCGAGCTACCTAAAGCCGACTGGTTAAGATCAATCGGTGCGCCATCGTCAACCGTAACATCGCTATTCGAATCATGGGCGGTACATAGCAATCAAGAGAATATGATGTGGTTATCTGAGCTCTATCGGACTATCTATGAGCAACTATCTCGGCAAGGAAAACCCGTTAACCTAACTCTCATTGCCAACCAATCCCACTGCAGTATTGCAACAGTTAAACGTCGCCTAGCCAAGCATGACAAAACGTTAACTCAGATGAAAGATGAGGTTGCTATGCTGGTGAGTTACCACTATATCACCATGACAACGCTACCATTTCTCACCATCGCCGACTGGCTTGGTTTTAGCGACAGCGCCAATTTTTGTAGAGCTTGTAAACGGTGGTTTAGAACTACACCAAGTGCACTACGTAACGCGACCTCGGCAACCACTATGGCGAAAAACGGTTAGTTTTCGTGGTGTTATTAAATGGCTACCTTAAGCTGTGGGCGCTTATTTGAAATGCCGAGTTACCAGCACTCGTATAATGAAGAGAAATTAGGTCAAGGCGTTGAGTACGTGATGAATGACGACGCGAACAAAGTGATAATGAAAGACGGCAAGGTCGACAAAAAGACCTTATAGCCTGAATGTAACGGCTTAGTTGCAAACACCTTAAATGTAAAAAGAGCCCAATATTAGGCTCTTTTTGTAAGCAATAACATGAAACTACTCATGATAGTCAACGACCGATGAAGCATTGAGTTGGTAACCCATCGTCACGTCAGCATCCCCATCAACAAGGTAGACATTATCTGTCTTTAAGTTGGAGGAAATCACGCCTTCAACCCAAACCGGATATTGCACGGTGTCCACTTCATATCCTTGCGGATAGGACACTCGGACAATTTGATTCGCCGCAGGAGGAGGCAAATGAATGCAAGCCCCAGCGGTAGGAACAAGCAAAAATTCCGTTGCGACTAGAGGCGCGCTAAATTCGATGGGAACGAGAAACCCCGGAATTTTGACGTTCTGCCCATCAAAGTCAGACGTTACGGCTTGTGCGACACGCTGCTCATTTTGGATATACTCGGCGCGAAGTTTTAGTAATCCATCCGCATTTAATCCATCCGCTTTTAGGGTTGCTTTAAGTTCAAGTAAATCTTTCTTGGTCTCGGGATCATCAAATTGACTAAGCGTGAGTATTTGCTGAAGAATCATTTTTTGTTGATAGCTTAGCTCTGGCAACACCATTTGATTTTCTACCTGTGCGGGTTTTAAATCCTGCCAATCTAATTGGGTTGGTTCACTAGAAAAACTACAAAATGATACAGCCGATAACGAAATCATCGATGCAAAGAGGACGAATAATCTATTCAATGCTTGGGTTCACTTATTGGTTGGTGGGAAGTCACTCCAGGGACTTCATCGTCTGAGTAAAAAGCCGATGAAGCATACCATGCGACTTATTCTCATGTCTGGTATCTAATCTTTAAATGGTCAAAAACAGGCGTTGCTGAGTTGAACAAGTAAACGAGCGTTAACAGCCTGAACCTTAAGTCGTTGAGTTATGCCCAATTTAGATGCGTCGTTATGGTCGTTTTCAAAAACTGCGATGACCAGAATAAACCGAGCACCTGAATTCGGCCTATTGGTGACTATCCTCTGCGTTTTTTAAACGAATGCCAGCCTGCACTAAACATCGTTTTCAGTACCACACCCAATGCGCTCAATTTCGGGTCAGCATCCTTTCCATCCGCGATTCGCCACATTTGATGTTCATACCAAACCAAACCAACCATCGCCATTTTATCGAGTGCAGGTTTGCCTGTCGTCGGCACAATCAAAGGCATACCGTAATTGGGGTTTTCAACAAGCTTATTTGGAAAGTCAGGATCGACCGCCATGGTACGCGCGATGCCGATAAAATCGGTCGCGGAAGTGCTTAATGCTTCATTCATTGCAGGCGCGGTGCGAAAACCACCTGTCACTACGAGCGGTGTATCCACCAGCTTTCTCACTTTTTCCATATAATCCAAAAAATAAGCTTCGCGTTTGACGGTGCTCGCTTTGACGGGCTCATGTTTATCTTTAGCCCCCATCATTGAAGGGCTTTCATAAGTCCCTCCCGATATTTCGATGAGATCAATGCCATTTGCACTAAGCGCTTGGACAACCTGCATAGACTCTTCTTCAGTAAAGCCCCCTTTCATAAAGTCGGCGCTGTTGAGTTTAATGCCCACAGGAAAGTCATTACCCACCTCACGACGGATCGCCTGATAAACCTCAACAACAAAACGAAGTCTATTCTCCAGTGACCCTCCCCATTGGTCTTGACGCTGGTTATGCCTCGAAGATAAAAACTGGCTAACCAGATAACCATGCGCGCCATGAATTTGCACCCCGGTAAAACCCGCTTGCTTGGCAAGTTTGGCACTTAACGCGAATTTATTGATAATATCGTAGATTTCCGTTTCTTTTAGCTCACGCGGGGTATTAAAGCCTTTTTCTAATCCACGTCCGAGTGAAATTGCAGAAGGGGCAACCGGCTCAGCGCATAAAAATTTCGGAATTTGCTTACCTGGATGGTTTAGTTGCATCCACACGTGAGTACCATTTTGTTTTCCAGCGTCTGCCCACGCCCTAAAGCACGCTAAATCACTGTTCTCATCTAACACCACGTTTTTAGGCTCGCCCAACGCACCTCGGTCCACCATAACATTACCCGTAATCGCTAAACCGATACCGCCTTCCGCCCATCGCTGATACAGGGTTACTAAGCCGGCTGTAGGGTTATGTTGCTTGTCAGCGAGCTGTTCACTCATCGCCGATTTAAACAGTCTATTTTTAATCGATTGACCATTCGTTAAGGAGAAAGACTCGCTGATATTAATTGAATTCATACATACTCTTATGTGTTATCTGGTTTAGTGCGATGGCTTCGCCGTGCGCTTTATTATCGTTGGTGTCGAATTGTCGGGGTCGAAAACATCATTGTTTAGAAACGTCATTGTTGAGAAACATCATGGGCGAATGATTTAGCCATGACAAAATGTTCAAGCTTCATAATTTGTTGCTCAGGGATTTTTCTGCCGACCGGAGTAAAATACACGTCGTTGAGATCAGCCAACGATTTATTTTCTTGCAGTGAAAATCCTTTTTGAGACAACAACGTGTCGATTTCTTCCGCGCAATACAAGGATATCCACGGCTCACCAACTTTCGCCGATAACTGTTGAATCATTTTCGCTCGCTTCGCGGCTTTTGGGTAGCCTTGCCCAAAACAACGCTCAGGATCGGTGTTTAAAGCTTGATCGACATAAGACATGATAAATGTCGCGTCTGTATGTTCAGTTAAGGCGGCTAATTCATCGATGGTCGATGCTAATGCCGCTTTGGTGATGTACTGAGAAACACCCTCGAGTGTAAACACCGTTGATTTACTTCGGTCAAAACCGGCGGAAAGCAGTTGTTCACTAAGCGACTGGTGGTTAAAGTCAACGCTCACATAAGTCACGTTTTCTTCATTTTTCAGCGCATTAGGCAGTTTTTCTCGCTTTCTAGCCTGGACATCGAATTGATCGACTTCAAAGATCGTCAGTGACGGTGGCAGTTCAAGGCGATGCGCTCTCGTATCATACCCTGCCCCTAAAATGACATATTGTTCCATACCATTCTGGGCACCGTCTTTAATACGATCATCAATAAAACGGGTTCGGGAAATTAGATGCTCATGGAACCCGGGGGCAAACTTTTGAGTCATCCAAACACTTAGTCTATGTCCCATCAGTTTGATTAAGCTCGTACCGAAAACAAAACAAGCCGCATAAGGGTCATAGATGATGCGCTTTTTCGGGTTGGCAAGTGATTCAATCAAGCGTTGCTTCGCTACCCCTTGCGCGGTGCCATCTTTGCCAAATAATTCGTTCTTCATAAGCTCCCTTACATTAAAGACAGACACTCTAGCCCCAAGGTATCGACAATCAACACGCTACACTCTTTCACAAAACGAGGTCAACTGATGATCGCGTAATTGAGACACACTCCGTCTCGCTTCTTCCACCGATACTCAATGTAATGATACGTCTGGTTACTAAGCAACAGCGATTATTTGATCTATTAGTAATGACAAGTCGCAGACAGTCAGTTACCATCGCCATTAAATATTAATGATAACTATTTTCACCTTTAACCACCACTTCATCACTAGCAGTATTTCTCATGACTATCTCCCACAAAGACTATTACAAAATTGCTCTGCCCTTCATTATTTCCACTGTGACGCAACCTTTGCTTGGCGCAGTTGATACTGCCGTTATTGGTCAGCTTGGTATCGCTGAACTCATTGGTGGGGTAGCTATCGGCACTGTTATCATGAATACCCTATACTGGCTGTTTGGTTTTTTCCGCGTCAGTACGACAGGACAAAGTGCGATGGCGCTGGGTAAAGGCGATCAGCAATTACTGACAAGCAGTTTAATGCGACCATTTATGCTGTCAGCGTTGATTGGATTGTGTTTTATTGCGCTACAGTCGTTCATTTGGCAAGGCGCACTCTGGGTGATGGAGCCTGAGGTCGCTGTCGCTGAGCAGGCATACATATACTTCCAAGTTTTGATTTATGGCGCGCCTTTCGTTCTACTTAACTACACCATTATTGGTTGGTTGATGGGGCAAGCTAAAGCCAAAGAAACGCTCTACACACAAGTGTTCGGCAATGTCTTAAACATTGTCCTTAATGTTATTTTTGTCCTGCACTTCGACTTGAGCGTGGCCGGGGTTGCCTATGCGAGTTTGATCTCTCAGATCATCACCTTCATCATTGGCGTGACCTTAGTACTAAAAACCAGCCAGCTTTCGGTCACGACATTTCTTACTTCGACAAAAATGAGCAAGCAAGATCTTGCGACTATCGTTTCTTCCAACACGGACTTACTGCTGCGCACTGTGTGCATTCTGGTGTTCTTTAACATGATGGCGAGAACAGGTTCTAAACTGGGTACCGATGTTCTCGCCACCAATGCCATTCTCATGCAAATTACGTTCATCATCAGCTATATGTTTGATGGGATCGCCAACGCCTCAAGCGTTTTTGCAGGTAAAGCGGTTGGTCAGAAAAGCGCTAATATGTTAAATCGCGTCATCACGCTGAATGCCCAATGGACCATGGGATTTGTTGTCATTCTCACTACTATCACCCTTGTTTTCCAAAATCAGTTTGTTTATCTCTTTACCGATTTGCCTAACATTGTCCATCTATATCAACAGATGACACCTTGGCTCATTCTGTTCCCTTTCGTTGCGGGGTTTGGCTTAACGGTATATGGCATTTTCACTGGCACGGGTACAACGAGACCTGTCAGAAACTCTAGTATCGCCACTCTTTGCTTATTTTTGTTGGTTCTCTCCATTGCCGTAGAAGGATGGGGAAACCATGGTTTATGGTTAGCTTTTACACTATTTTATTGCGGGCGTATTGCTTTCCTATATCCATTCATTAGTCAGGTTAAGAAAAAGGCGATGGCGTTTTAGCCCTAGGACCCGTTCGGGTTGGTTAGTAACAGGATGCGAAAACCGAAAAGGAGTGCCGAGAGTTTGGTACTTCTTTATCGCGCTTTCTTTACAAATCAATGATATTAATAAAACGATGATTAACAGCCTTGTTAATCCTTCTCATGGCGAAAGATAGATGTTAACATTGTTATGTTATAACGTTTTATATTGAGTAGTTTCCGTGACATCCCCTCTTCTTTCTGTCGATCAGCTTTCCATAAAAAGTACTGACAAAACTCTGTTTCAAGATGTTCAGTTCAATGTGCATGCAGGGGAAGTGCTAGCCGTGATGGGCCCCTCTGGTATTGGTAAGTCTATGCTGTCAAAGGCTATCGCAGGCTTCACACCCGAGACGATAACGGTATCTGGTGACATCATACTAGACGGCACTAACGTCTGCGCAATGCCTTTACTCACTAGAACACCTCAACAAAGGGTCGCGTTTATTTTCCAAGACGCGCTGCAAGCGCTTAATCCTCTGGTTTCAGTGCAAAGCCAATTATGCCTCGCACTGACTTCGCGTCGCACGACACCGACAGCCCAAGACAAAACAACGATAAATCAGTGGCTTAACAAATTAGGTTTCCAACATCCTCAGCAAATATTACCTCTAACACCAAGTCAGCTATCTGGTGGACAACGACAACGTATTTGCATTGCTATGGGGCTACTTGGTCAGGCGAAAGTACTCATTGCTGATGAACCTACAAGCGCGCTGGACCCCGTTACCGAGCAAGAAATATTAACGTTAATTCACCACAGCGTGAAACAAAATGGCATGGCTGGCATTGTGATAACCCACGATCTTCATAGCGCAATGAAGTGCGATAAGTTACTCGTTATTGATGAAGGGAGAGTCATCGCGTATGGCGAACCTAAAGCCTGTCTGCTAGGCAGCTCACATGAATTTTGTCGTTCTTTGAGAACATTGATTCAATGAGTGAATTAACGCAAGAAATAATAACGCCGCAGCACGATGACTCTGCCAACAGCGTACATTTTCATAATGTTAGCGTGCAGTATTTTACGCTTCCAAAATGGTTAGGAGGGAAGCCTTTTAAGGCCCTCGATAACATTTCTTTGGCAATAGAACAGCAAAACCTTGCCATTGTCGGGCCATCTGGAGCGGGAAAATCAACACTTATTGAACTGTTGTTTGGCTTGAAATCACCTTCTTCAGGCCAGGTCGAGATTTGTGGGATCAAACTTCCTATCCGTTCTCAGCAAGACAGAAGCAAAATATGCCGGCAAATACAAATGATGCCTCAAGAGCCCCATACGAGCTTGAACCCATATTATAATCTGGGTCAAATTCTGGTTGAGCCATTGGTGAATCTCAGTATTAGTGGCGATCATACTGCGCTAGCCAAACAGGCGTTAGCGGATGTAGGGTTACCCAACCACCTGCTGGCATTCACACCGAACCAACTATCCACAGGTCAAGCTCAGCGAGTGGCACTGGCAAGAGCACTTATTGTGGAGCCCTCGGTATTGGTTGCCGATGAGCCTACTAGCAGCTTAGATCCGGTGAATCGACAGCGAGTCATTGACCTTCTTAACTCGCTTAAGCGTAAACGAAAACTCACCCTAATCTTAGTCACTCATGATCTTCAAGCAGCGCACGCCTTGTGCGATGAACTGCTCGTCCTAGACCATGGTTGCGTCGTTGAATATGGCGCTTGCAAACACATCATGAGCGCTCCGAGTCATCCCGTCACTCAAGCGCTCATTTCAGCGCAGGCGGCGTTGAATTTCGACCACCTAGACCTAGATCTAGAGCGCCTCCACAACATCAAACCTTAGAGAATATAGAATGCGTTTTAATTCCATTAAACTGGCTTGTGCACTCGCTTTTGCCCTGCCACTCACCGGCTGTTTTGACTCAAAAACAGACACTAGTGAACCCGTCGCTAAATCTGAAATCCGTGTTGCAATGATGCAGCCTCCACGTACCGGACTATCACCGCTTTCTGACGATGCATTTAAACTATCCCGCTGGAGTACGGCTGAAACCTTAATCAACCTCACGCCAACATCTGAAGCGGAACCCATGCTGGCGACCGATTGGAAGCAAGTCGACCCACTGACATGGCAATTCACTATTCGCCAAGGTGTGACGTTTCATGATGGATCGGTTCTTGATGCAAATGCCGTCGCTAATTCCCTGCAAAAGGCACTACTTGCTGCACCAAAGCCACGAATTCTGGACGGTATTGATCTTGAAATAATCGCACTCGATCAGAGTCATGTTGAGATTAAAACCAGCTTCAACGACCCACTGCTGCCGAGCCGATTGTCTAGCCCGCAGCTATCGATTCTCTCAACCAACGCTTATAAAGAAAACGGTCGAGTCGTTCCGACAGGCATGGGAACAGGACCATTTGAACTTGTTGAAATCAACGGGACCACCAGCGCTAAATTAACGCGCTTTGATGGTTACTGGGGTGAAAAAGCCAACATCGAAACTGTGATCGCAGAATATGTGCCAAATGGTTTTGCCCGCGCCGCCGCGCTTCGCACCGGAACTGCCGATGTGGTAGAAGCGGTACCCGTGTCTCAAATTGCGACGATTGATTCAGAACTGCTATATGAAGTAGCAATGCCACGTACCAATACGCTGTATCTGAACAGTAAATCGGGCGTCTTTAACCAATTAGAAATGCGTAAAATCGCCGCCGCAGCCGTTGACAGAAAGCAGATCATTAACACTGTTTACGAAAACCATGCAGACATCGCTGAAGGTTTGTTAGGTCCCGCATTAGCGTGGGCTGGCCCAATTCGAACCGAGGTTGGCGCAGAAGCATTGGTGGTTGATAACACGAAAAAGGCGAACGGTGAGAAAATCGTTATTGGTACGTTTACTGACCGAGCTGAGCTGCCAGAAGTGGCTGCACTGCTAAAGCAGCAACTTGAAGCCGCCGCTTTTCAAGTTGAACTCGATATCCGCGAATATGCGCAGATCGAAAACGATGCACTAGCAGGGAGATTTGATGCCTTTATCCTCTCCCGAGCAACCGTGTTAGATTCGGGTGATCCTGTGGCTTACATGATGAGTGATTTTGGGTGTGAAGGCTCTTTTAACTTAGGTCAGTTTTGTTCAGAAGATGTCGATAACGCATTAACGCACGCGGACTTACAACCATTAGGTCCTCTGCGCCAAAAAGCCATTATTGCCGCCGAGCAAAAGATCCTTAATGACTATGCCGCTATCCCTTTGCTTCATGAGCGAGTCATTCAAGGCGAAAGTACCCGAGTAGTCGATGTCGTGCGCGATCCAAGTGAGCGCCGTCTTATCAATGCATCGACCAAGGTAAACTAACGCGATGTTGTCTGTTGAAACCTCGGGTCGATTTTGGACCATGTTGATGCCTTGGATCTCGAGAATTGCCGCACTTATTGTGGTGGTGATTCTCGTCGGTCTGATGCCCGATATTGCCGGTATTGACCCCAGCCAAACCATTCTGAGAGCGCGTTCAGGCCAGCAGCACATGCTAACACCTGAAGCGCTAGCCGCGGTAAGAGCCGATCTACAACTCGACCGCAGCGCAACGGAACGTCTAATCGATTGGTTACACGGTGCTGTTCAGGGTGATTTTGGTCTCTCTTGGATTGATGGTTCTTCTGTTATTGAGGGTATTCAACAGACACTCTCCACCTCTTTACTATTAATGGCGATAGCATTAAGCCTTACCTTTTTGTTATGCACATTAAGTCTACTTCACACATTTCATCGCTGGAAACGAGGCAAGCTAGCCCAATCTCATAATAGTTTGAGCACTGTGCTTATTTCGCTTCCAGAGTACGTTGTGGCATCCATCTTAATTCTGGTCTTTTCTATCTGGTTAGGGTGGCTACCACCCTACGGATGGCAAGGTTGGCAAGATGTTTGGTTGCCAAGTTTAGCTCTTGCCTTACCCGCTAGCGGTTTATTAAGCCGTTTACTCCGCGATAGCCTATTGCGGGTTCTCAATGAGCCCTGGGTGATTACCTGGTTGAGCGCAAATGTCACTGCCAACCAAATTCTACGTTTTGCCATCAAACGAGCGTTCAGTAGCTTGATCCCTCAAATTGCGATGATCATGATTGGTCTAACCGGTGGCGCGGTGGCGGTAGAGCAGATTTTTTCTATTCCGGGTATCGGTAGACTCATCCTCGGTGCAGCAAAAGCACAAGATCTGCCCACGCTGCAAGGGGGGCTGCTAGTCTTATTATTGATCTCTATTTTTATCAGTAGTGTGAGTCTACTGCTTCAGCAATGGATACTTGGACACAGTGCTAAAAATGGTAAATTGATCAGCAGTCATTCTTCATTGGCTTTCACTTCTAGCAAACAAAAACGTGTGGTTGCTAGCGCGATTTTTGCATTGTTGCTAGCCATTATCATCTGGTCAATGTTTCGTGATCCCTACACCAGCCAGTTTGGTCGACTTGCCTCCCCTAGCTTAAACACCCCGCTCGGTGCGGATGGGATTGGACGAGATCTATTGGCTCGTATTGGTACCGGTATGCTTTCAACGTTCCAGTCCGGGATAATAGCAACGCTGTTAAGCTTGCTCGTTGGACTTGTTCTCGGCTTCAATACTCGTTTCAGCCAGGGACTAATAGAGGTGACCAAAGGCATTCCTTATATTATCGCAGGCTTACTGGTTGCCGGTTTGACTAACATGAACCCAAATAGTGCGATGATTGCTATTGTATTGGTCTCTTGGGCACCGCTTGCCGCGCATTGTTCTAGTCTGATTGTGGAAGCTAAAGCCCAACCGTACACGCACCTCGCACCCATCTGGGGGACCAGCCAAATACGAATTTTCAGATACTATCTGCTCCCCTACGTGTTGCCTCCATTATTAAAACACGCGCTGCTAAGATTGCCCGTCATTACCCTTAGCCTAACGTCACTCAGTTTTATTGGCTTAGGGGAAAAACCGCCGTCACCGGAATGGGGGTTAATGATTGCTGAGAATTTGCCCTATATTGAGCGAGCACCACTGGCAGTAATGGGACCGATTACCGGGTTAGTGTTAATGGGCGTTGCGATTAATTTACTCTTTGATGATTAGAAAACCGACCCGTTATATCGGGTCGTTTTTTTCTCTTCTTGCAAGATCAATGCTCCATCATTTCAGATCTAAATGTAATTTGCTCTAGACAGTATGATCTCCGAACAATATCAAATCTGCGTAACAACGAGTCCGCGCCATATCAAGTCCAAATTAGTCTATGCACAAAATGCATAGACTAGTTCACATAATATCATTTGAGTCATCACTTCCTCATCATTACACTGCGCGCTCTTTTTTATCACCATTAACATCACGACTGAGTGCCATGTTTTCACAATCAATTTTGGCTCAACTGTTTAGGATGATCGCATTACTTACCGTTACGCTGGCGGCTGTGCATCATTCCCCGACATTACTTGAACTGTTTGCTGGACAAGCCATTAACTCTGGCTGCCACCAACAAAACCCAACGGGTGAATCTCATCATTCACACCAATCAACACACCACCATCATTAGAGCCAGATTTATATGAGTATTTTCCGTTTTCCTATTTTAGTTTGGCTTGGTATTGGCATTTTAATTACCAGTCTAGGTATCCGTCAGTCATTTGGCATTTTTATGATGCCTATTTCTGAACACTTCCAAACTGGACGTGAATTTTTTAGCTTCGCCATTGCGTTGCAAAACCTAATGTTTGGTGTGTTCCAGCCCTTTGTTGGCATGGCGGCCGATAAATGGGGTTCGAAGCGCATTATCTTAATGGGTGCGGTCGCGTACGCGGCTGGCTTGTATCTAACTTCTATTGCTACTATCCCATCGCAACTCTACTTCTCGCTAGGCGCGTTGGTCGGGCTTGGATTAAGCGCCACCAGCTACGTCATTGTGCTTGGTGCCGTTGCTAAAGTAGTCCCTGCACAACACGCTGCTAAAGCATTTGGTTTGACGACGGCGGCGGGATCATTTGGTATGTTCGCCATGATCCCTGGCGCACAAATGATGCTAGAAACCATCGGCTGGCAAGGCGCGCTGCAAGCGTTTGCCATGCTTTGCACTATGATGATTGCGTTTGCACTATTTATGAAGTCCAATAAAGCGAATACCTCCTCTCAAGCCAACCAAGCGATAGAGACTGAGGAAACACTCGGCCAAGCCCTTAAAGAAGCCTTTAACAATAAAAGCTATTGGCTCATTCATGCTGGCTTCTTTGTTTGTGGTTTCCACGTCATGTTTATTGCCACCCACCTACCAAGCTATCTTGCGGACAAGCACTTGCCTGCCAGCAGCGCGGCTTTAGCACTCGCCTACGTGGGTATTTTTAATATCTTTGGTTCCTACTTTTGGGGCGTGATGGGGGATCGTTTCAGTAAACGTCACGTGATGTCTGCGCTTTATTTGGTTCGTACTGTCGTTATTGCTTGCTTCGTCACGCTACCAGTTACGGAAAGTACCGCGGCTATTTTTGGTGGTGCCATTGGTTTTTGTTGGTTAGGGACCGTGCCACTCACCTCAGGTCTTGTTCGTCAGATCTTTGGCGCGCGTTATCTTTCGACACTCTATGGTTTGGTCTTCTTTACTCACCAAATAGGCAGCTTTTTAGGGGCTTGGGTAGGCGGGCGCATCTATGATTACTATGGTTCTTATGAGCCTATTTGGTGGTCAACCGTCGTGCTTGCTTTCCTTGCGGCGCTCATTCATCTGCCAATTAATGACAAACCTCTGCGTCCGTTTAAACCCTTAGCAGCGGCTTAGCCTAGTACCTTCCTTTTTTGATAGCCTCTATTGCAAGAGGCTATTTTGAAGAAACCAAAGACAAAGCAGCAAAAATAAGATTGAATTATTGTCCGTATTCACTCACGATCGAAGTCGATAAACGGAAGGTAATCGTATGAAAATTATTCTCAATGCTGATGATTTCGGCCTAACGGAAAGCGTGAATAACGCTATCGTCGACTGCTTTAAAATGGGCATTGTTAAATCGACAACCATCATGATGAATCAGCCCGGTACGCAACATGCTGTGGATTTATATCATCAGGGGCTGATTGACCAAGTGGGGTTGCATTTCACTGTCACGGCAGGAAAACCGATTTTGGACGCGAATCAGGTATCAACATTAGTTGATGAGGAAGGGTATTTTCTAGAACGACGTGAGTTATATGGAAAAACTGATGTTTGCTCAGAGCAAGTCTATAAAGAGTTGAAAGCGCAATATCACGCTGCGCTCAATGCGGGTTTAGCGATCAACCATCTCGACTCTCATCACTTCGGTGGTGTCTTTCCTAACCTCAAAGCCACATTTACGCGCTTTGCTAACGACGTTGGTTTACCCGTACGACGCACTGACAACATTATCGAGGGGCAAGACCTACTAAAGGTCGCGACACCTGATGCGTTTGATCTTGGTTTCTATGATGCCGGCGCAAGCCTTGAGCACCTCAAAACGATGCTGACTCACTATCAACATACAATGCCCGACGGTATTGTGGAGTTCATGTGTCACCCTGCAAAGGCTGTCACAGCGGAACTCAAGCAGTTATCCGGTTACACAGATAAACGCGTGACCGAGCTCGACATCCTAACGTCTATCGAATTGAAAAACTGGCTAGCCGCTAACAATATTGAATGCATTGGATTTGATGCGCTGCACTCACGTTAATCTGGTTCTATGTCAAGCAAATAGCCCCTCTTTTTGAGGGGCTTATTAAGATTAGTAGTTCACTTGATAGTTCAAAGCAAAAGCAACTAGCAACGATAATCACCATCCAACCTCATTGGCTATTTTCGAGGCAAAAAAAAGCCCCTCATCATGAGGGGCAAAAGTTCCATCGCTTATAGTTATAGTGATTATGTTTACCAGTTTTCGTTCCTAGCTGCTCTGCATCATCTAGAGCAAAACTAAATGTAATCTTTAGCCGAAGTCACCATTTACGTAACCTTGAGTACGATCGTCACTTGGATTTGAGAAGATCACAGGGGTATCGTTATGTTCAACCAATTCACCCATCAAGAAGAAAGCCGTACGGTCTGAGATTCGACGCGCTTGTTGCATCGAGTGAGTAACGATAACGATGGTATAGTCTTTTTTAAGCTCTTCCATCAGTTCTTCAATCTTGTGTGTTGCGATAGGATCCAGTGCCGACGTTGGTTCATCCATCAAAATGACGTCTGGTTCCATTGAAATTGCACGAGCGATACATAAACGCTGTTGCTGACCCCCAGATAGTCCAAAAGCATGAGACTTGAGGCGATCTTTTACTTCGTCCCAAAGCGCTGCACCGCGTAAAGAACGCTCAACAACCATATCGATATGCTTTTTATCTTTGATGCCTTGAGCACGCAAGCCATAAGCAACATTCTCATAAATACTCATTGGGAATGGGTTTGGTTTTTGGAATACCATTCCGACTTTAATACGCAGGTCAGCAACATCGATGTTGCCGTAAATATCCGTGCCATCCATCTCTAGCTTACCTGTAATGGTCACGCCTTCGATTAAGTCATTCATGCGGTTTAGGCAGCGCAGAAGCGTCGATTTCCCACAGCCAGATGGGCCAATTAACGCCGTAACCTGACGCGTTGGAATTGGAAGGTTAATGCTTTTTAGCGCTTGGCTCTCGCCGTAAAAAAGGTCTAGATTTTCAATGTTAAATTTGTTCATTTGCTTAATCTCTAAATTCTTTGTCGTGTCATACTGTCTTTAGTTTGGTGGCTTAGCTCTTTATGTTCTGGCTAAGCCATCCGACGAGTATATTATCTATTAGTACGTTGCTGTGTTAAATCGGCTAGCAATGAGCTTAGTCAGCATGTTGATAAGTAATACCACTACGATAAGTACTGTCGCTGTACCATATGCTTGGTTCCACTCGTCCACTGTAAACAGCTCTGTTGTTAGCTTATAAAGGTGAACGGTTAAGGTACGTCCAGAATCCAATAAAGACTCAGGGATACGCGCAACCATACCGGCGGTCATAAATACCGGCGCTGATTCACCAATGACACGGCCAATACTAAGAATGACTGAAGTTAAAATACCTGGCATTGCGCTTGGCAAGATTAAGCGCCAGATGGTGTATATTTTTGATGATCCCAGTGCATACGAACCTTCACGGTAAGTTTGCGGCACAGCCATCAACGCTTCTTCGGTCGTTCGGATGATGACTGGCAAGATCAAAATACTCAGTGTCAGTGCACCAGACAAAATAGAGAACCCGAAGCCAAGAATAACCACGAAGAACGTCATACCGAATAGACCAAAGATGATCGACGGGATACCAGCCAGAGACTCCGTACAAAAACGGATTACCTTAACCAGTTTACTGCCTACTGCCGCGTACTCAGTGAGGTAAATCGCCGTCATAATCCCCAATGGTGCTGCCACTGCAATAGATGCAATTACCATGTAAATCGTAGAGATGATCATCGGAAAAATACCGCGCTCTTCACCTGTGCGCGTGTAGTTATCAGTGACGAAGTTCCAATCTACGTATTGCAGGCCGTTAGAAAGGATGTACCAGATAATCCAGAATAAGAATCCAACGGTTAGAGCTGCTGCTGCCCAAACAAATGCATGTAGAACTGTATCTTTGTTCTGGCGAGCTTTTTTAAGTTTTACTGTATCCATAATTATTACTTCTCTTTCTTACGGTTCAAGTAAAGAAGTGCCGAGTTAAGCATCATGATAAACACAAGAAGTACTACACCCGTCGCATAAAGCGCATTAGCATGCACGCCACTCGCGTACGACATTTCAATCGCGATGTTCGCGGTCAGCGTACGTGCGGAATCTAGAATGCCTTCTGGCATCGCTGGTGAGTTACCCATCACCATGATAATCGCCATCGTCTCACCTAGCGCTCGACCAATACCTAAGATAACACCGGTCATAATGCCCGAACGAGCCGCTGGTACTAACAGCTTAAAGATGGTGTAAATCTTTGATGCACCAAGAGCCAATGAGCCCTCTTTATACGTGCGAGGCACTGCGCGAATTGATGTTTCGGATACAGTAATTACGGTTGGTAGAATCATAATCCCAAGCACAATGATACCCGCAAGGATGGTATTACCTGCTGGAACATTGAAGACCTGTTGGATCAAAGGAACGATAATAACCAAGCCAAAGAAGCCGTAAACTACCGACGGGATACCCGCAAGTAACTCGACCGCAGGACGGATGATATTTGCCAAACGTTTCGGAGCAATTTCGGCAATAAAAACTGCCGTCAACACACCAATTGGCACGCCTACCACAACCGCACCCAGCGTGGATACAATGGAGGCTACAATCATAGTAGCAACACCGTAGAGCGCAGGCGGTAACCAGTTTTGGCCAAGAACAATGCCAGAGACACCGACAGCTTGGAAGGCTGGAATACTTTCTTTAACAATAAAGTAGGCAATGATGGCAAGAGACAAAATGCCAACAATTGCACTAGTTAGGAAAAGTCCGTGGAAGATTCTCTCTTTCCAGTCAACGCGTTTACGAGCCTTTAGGCTACGGGTTGTGGACTGAGTCGCTTGGTCGTTCATAAGCTTCTCACTATTTGTTGCGATGGTCATAATAAAGCTTCTATTTATAGAGGCACAAAAAGGCTCAGCCCAAAGGTGGGCCGAGCAATCTAAATATTTACTGGTATTAGTTTACAGTGATGTAACCTTTCTTACCTGCGATTGCTTGAGCTTCGTCAGCAACCATCCAGTCAAGGAATTGTTGAGTCTCTTCACTTGTCGCGCCATCTTTGTATAGCACTAGGAAAGGACGAGCCACTTTGTATGAACCGTTTTTAACGTTGTCCACAGTTGCAGCTGCACCATCGATAGCAAGAGCTTGAACGGTTTCATCAACTGTACCTAGAGAGATATAGCCGATTGCGTAAGGGTTGCTTGCTACAGATACTTTAAGTGCGCCGTTACCATTTGCAACTTGAGCACGTTGAGAGATTGCTGATACTTTCTGACCAGAAATTTCCATTTTAAGTGTCATGATGTCTTCAAATGCGCCACGAGTACCAGATGCTGTATCACGAGTGATAGCAACGATTGGCTTGTCTGCGCCGCCAACATCTTTCCAGTTAGTGATGTCGCCTTTGTAGATGTTAGTGATTTGCTCTGCTGACAACTCTTGAACTTCGTTGTTAGGGTTAACAACAACAGCGATGCCGTCACGAGCAATAACTAGCTCTTTTAAATCGCTAGACTTTTCTTCTTCTTTCAAGTCACGAGAAGAAATACCTAAATCAGCGCTGCCATCCTTTGCTGCACGAATACCTGCAGAAGAGCCAGGTGCCTGAATTTCGATAAACACAGGTTCGCCCTTGTTCATGTAAGTTTCAGCAAAAACTTCAACCAGTGGAGAAGCACTATTAGAGCCCACTACAGAGATAGTCTCTTTAGCTGAAGCTGGAGTCACTGCTAGTGCGCCTAGTAGTGCGATTGCTGCACCGATAACTGTCTTTTTCATCACAATTTCCTTTATTGGCTTGATTGCCCGTTTCATTAGAACGAGGTCAAGATTAGAGGTTAAATATGACAGTTGTGTTTCACTAAGTTGAAAGGTGTATGACAGCGTCATTTTTTTTACTAGGGTCAAAAATCAAGCATTAAGAATAAATTCAATTAGTTACCATCATTACTGATGATTTTATCGCTAATCTAGGTACTTTTGTTGGAGAGAAAGTTGTCATATTTCTCCACAATTTCACTTGGTGACTGTCATAAATAGTCACCATACACCGCATGATCGCTGACACGGCTACAATGTGAGTGCTGGTTCTCGCTCGTTTTAGTTGAGTTTGAGTTTGAGTTTGAGTTTGAGTTTGAGTTTGAGTTTGAGTTTTGATGTGAACCTTTGTGTAAATTTTGACAATTGATTTAAATCAACAATAGTACGAATTTGTCATTAAGGTTGATTGTTCGCTAGGATGAATAGAATTTCTGACATACCGGTTCGTTGCTTGATATCTAAGTGCCGCTACTTACCTTAATTAGGATAAGGTGAATATTGATGCAACATATTATCTATACTATCCAAGTCAATAAATATCAGACGTTCTTCTTTTAATTTTAGACTCATACTTTGTGAACAACCACATAGTTACTTGCAACCATTAATAATAGACTTACCACACAAACACTTCTTAATTAAAAGAAGTTCGCTTTCTATACTTTATATTATTAGTTTCAACGTGGTGCTTGATATAACTTAATATATTCTACTGGCATTCTATTTGGTGGTCACTGGATAGAATAAGGAGAAAGCTATGACTACACAAACCATACCCCAAAAAACGAATAAACGGGGATTCTTTGCTAATTTCAAGTTCCCATCCGCTTATACCATCCTCTTCATCTTAATTGCACTCGTTGCCATGCTGACATGGATAATTCCGGCAGGACAATATGACCGAGTCATGAATGATGATTTAGGTCGTGAAGTGCCTGTCACTGGAACGTATCAATCTGTTGAGAGTAACCCACAAGGTGTGATTGATGTCTTACTGGCACCCATTGACGGATTCTACGACCACAATACCTATGAAGCTGCCGCTATTGATGTGTCTTTATTTATCTTGGTTATTGGTGGCTTTCTAGGGCTGGTGACTAAAACCGGCGCTATTGATGCTGGTATTGAACGCGTCACGGCTAGGCTGCATGGCCGAGAAGAGCTGATGATACCAATTCTAATGGCATTATTCGCAGCTGGTGGCACTGTGTACGGCATGGCGGAAGAGTCTCTGCCTTTTTATACCTTATTAGTCCCTGTCATGATGGCGGCTCGCTTCGATCCATTAGTGGCAGCAGCAACCGTGCTATTAGGTGCGGGTATCGGCGTACTTGGTTCCACCATCAACCCATTTGCAACTGTTATTGCCGCTAACGCGTCAGGAATACCCTTTACCGACGGTATCATGCTGCGGGTTTTCATGCTGGTTGCCGGCTGGGGGATTTGTGTCGCCTATGTCATGCGCTACGCTAGGATGGTACAAAAAGACCAAACGAAGTCGATCGTATACGACAAGTATGAAGAGAACAAAGCGCACTTCCTTGGCAATCAAAACGGTGAAAAGCTCGAATTCACCATGACACGCAAAGTCATCTTAACCATCTTTGCAGGTTCTTTTGCTGTCATGATTTATGGTGTCTCTGTCGCAGGTTGGTGGATGGCAGAGATCTCTGCGATGTTCCTTGCGGCAACCATTTTGGTTGGACTCGTTGCCAGAATGAGCGAAGAGGACTTTACCAATAGCTTTATCGATGGCGCACGAGATCTTCTTGGGGTTGCTCTCATCATTGGTATTGCCCGTGGCATCGTCGTGATTATGGATCGTGGGATGATTACCGATACTATTTTGAATTCAGCTGAACATATGATTACTGGTCTGTCTTCAGTGGTCTTTATTAATGTCATGTTCTTTTTAGAAATACTGCTGTCATTCTTAGTACCATCAACATCGGGGCTTGCCGTTCTTACCATGCCAATCATGGCGCCATTAGCCGATTTTGCGGGTGTTGGCCGTGAGCTCGTCATTACTGCTTATCAATCAGCGTCGGGATTGGTCAATCTCATCACTCCAACGTCAGCAGTGGTCATGGGCGGTCTTGCTATCGCTAAAGTCCCTTATGTTCGATGGGTTAAGTGGGTCGCTCCATTACTCGGCATTTTGACGGTATTTTGTGTCATCGTGCTCAGTATCGGTGCGCTTATCGCGTAATAAAATTCAGCCAATACTAATACGCCTAAACACAGATACGCGTAAAGACAAGATGCTTCTATATCGTAATATATAGAGGACACGACCTAACGCAACACATCGCGCTATCACGATGTGTTGCGTTTTTATATCGCCAGCCCTACACACCTATCAACGCGGCCACTCCGTGCTACACGCTAAATCCTACGCCAATTTTGAGACGACTGTAAGCGGCTCAGCAGTGCCCTAGCTTAGACCATGCACTTTTTAGCGCCCACTTTAATCGCACCAATTAAGAACACGCGTGAGCATACTCGGCCTAACTTTCGTATTTTTATTCTCTAATTTAATTCGATACTCTATCAATAACGCAGCCTGTTAATATTTCTTTACCTTGAGATTAATATAGGTAAGCCATATTAATTAGAATTTTTAATATGTAATCTTTAAAAGTTGAAATACCACTAACACAAAATTGTGATTCAGCTAACAGATCTGCACGGAAATTTTGTTGCAAAGTTATTAATTCACATTGGAAAATTATATATCTAGCATCCATACGTGCATAAATAGTCTCGCAGGTCGCACTTTGCCGTTTTTACGATTGCATGAAATTCTCTCAGACGACCAAAACAACACTCAGCCTGAATGAAATATGAATATTATTCCATTTAACTAGCCATTAAATTTTAGCAAGCGCAAATTCACGCTGAATACATATTGTTATTTAGCCGAGAACCTAGAGATTCAGGCAGTAAAATACATTTGTGATTAAGCTCAAATAATCACAATGAGTAATGAGTAATATAAATAACACCACGACAAAGCTAATAAATAAAACGCCCCTAACTATGATGGTTTATTAATAATAGATAGCCGTCATATAATAAGAGAGATAAGATCATGAATAAACTTTATGTCGGTTCAGAAGTTGGTCAACTACGTCGCGTACTCATTCATCGCCCAAGACGCGCTCTTACTCACTTAACGCCTTCTAACTGCCATGACTTGCTGTTCGACGACGTGTTGTCAGTCGAGCGCGCTGGCGACGAGCATGACGTATTTGCACAAACATTAAGAGATCAAGGTGTTGAAGTCTTACTACTCACTAATCTACTTGCCGAAACACTTGCCGTACCAGAAGCAAAAGAATGGTTATTGAATACGCAAATATCTAATTATCGTTTTGGCCCTACCTTTGCCAATGACGTTCGTTGCTACCTTGGCGACATTCCTAATCTAGAGTTAGCAAAAATACTCACTGGCGGCTTGTCTTTTGGTGAAATGCCAATGAGATCCTCTTCTATTTTACAGTCTATGCATAAACCAACCGATTTCATTATTGACCCACTCCCTAATCACTTATTCACTCGTGATACGTCTTGCTGGGTTTATGGCGGTGTTTCAATTAATCCAATGGCTAAGGTGGCTCGTCAGAGAGAAACAAACCATGTCAGGGCGATTTATCGTTGGCACCCAACGTTTGCTGGTCAAGATTTTGTTAAGTATTTCGGAGATGAAGAGAAATCATACGACCGCTCAACTATTGAAGGCGGTGACGTCCTGGTTATCGGCAAAGGCTCAGTGTTAATCGGCATGTCAGAAAGAACGACGCCTCAAGGGGTTGAGCAACTAGCATCTGGGCTTTTTAAACATGGTCAGGCAAAACAAGTCATTGCTCTTGAACTGCCGAAAGATCGTTCATGCATGCATTTGGACACCGTCATGACACACATGCGTGAAGACACATTCTCGGTTTATCCAAATGTGATTCCTGACGATGTGAAATGCTGGAGCCTAACCGGTGATGAATCCGGGTTGGTTAAAGCAACGCAACAAGAGTCCTATATTCATACCATTGAAAAGGCGCTGCACGTTGACAAGCTCAACCTCATTACCACAGGGGGAGACAACTTCGAAGCTGAGCGTGAGCAATGGAATGACGCAAATAACGTGTTAACGGTGAAGCCTGGCGTTGTTATCGGTTACGAACGTAACACCTATACCAATGAGAAATACGACAAAGCTGGTATCACTGTATTGCCAATTCCTGGCGACGAATTAGGGCGTGGACGTGGTGGTGCTCGCTGCATGAGCTGCCCGATTGAACGAGATGGTATCTAACAAGCACAAATAGACAAGACTGCGTCACTCTCATGTATCTCTATGGGCAGAGCCAACGACTTTGCCCTAGTAATAGGAAGTTAAATCATGACTAAACAAACCATTGTTGTTGCCCTTGGTGGAAACGCATTATTACGCCGAGGCGAGCCTCTAGAAGCTGACGTCCAACGTCATAATATAGAAATTGCCGTCAACACCATTTCTAAAATTGCCGAAGAATATAATGTAGTTCTAGTCCACGGCAACGGCCCACAAGTCGGCTTGCTCGCGCTACAAGGTCTGGAGTACAAAAAAGTTAGCCCTTACCCACTTGACGTATTAGGCAGTGAAACTCAAGGCATGATTGGTTACATGCTCATGCAAGAGTTCAAGAACCAAATGCCAGCAGTTAATGTTACATGCATGCTAACGCAAATGACGGTTGACCCAAGCGACCCCGCTTTTGCTGACCCGACGAAACCTATTGGTCCGGTTTATAGCAAAGAAGAAGCGTGCGAGTTAGCAGAGAAATTCAACTGGACCATAAAACCCGATGGCGCGTTCTTCCGCCGTGTCGTTCCTAGCCCTCAACCAACTGGCATTATTGAACATGAGGCGATCACCACGCTTATCGATCAAGGGCATTTGGTTATTTGTACTGGCGGTGGCGGCATTCCAGTCAAAAGAGAAAATGGCAAACTTGTTGGTGTCGAAGCCGTGATCGACAAAGACATGTCAGCGGCGTACCTAGCAAGGCAACTCAACGCCGATGCGCTACTGATTCTCACCGACGCCGACGCGGTCTATCTTGATTGGGGCAAACCGACCCAACACGCGCTGCGTTCAACCACACCAAGTGAGCTCGCGAAACACCAATTTGATGCAGGCTCAATGGGACCAAAAATTGACGCTTCGTGTGAATTCATTAATCGAGGTGGAAAAGTGGTCGGCATCGGGTCATTAGCGCAAGGAATTAAGATCCTAGAAGGGACCGCTGGCACTAATATCGTCAAAGGCTAACAGCCTATTTACTAACTAATCACTAAATAGGGTTCGATTGACTCAATACGTAACTGAACTCAATTAGCACATAGATAATATCGGTCGTGTGACATCGCGACGAATCAAAAAGGAAATCATCATGGCTTTTAATCTTCGTAACCGTAACTTCCTTAAACTCCTTGATTTTACTCCACGTGAAATTCAGCACTTTTTAGACTTGTCTGCTGAACTCAAAAAAGCCAAATACAATGGCTACGAGCAACCACGTCTAAAAGGCAAAAATATCGCGTTAATCTTTGAGAAAACATCAACCCGTACCCGATGTGCCTTTGAAGTCGCAGCATTTGACCAAGGTGCACAAGTGTCTTACCTCGGTCCGACAGGATCTCAAATTGGCCATAAAGAATCCATGAAAGACACCGCTCGTGTATTGGGAAGAATGTACGATGGCATCGAATATCGCGGCTATGGGCAAGACATCGTTGAAGAGCTCGGTGCATATGCAGGCGTCCCTGTCTGGAATGGACTAACCGATGAATTCCATCCCACTCAAATCCTCGCAGATTTCTTAACTATGATGGAACATGGTCGTGGCAAGCAATTGCATGAAATTAAGTTTGCTTACCTGGGTGATGCTCGCAACAACATGGGTAACTCACTCATGGTAGGCGCTGCAAAAATGGGCATGGATATCCGTCTTGTCGCACCAAAGCAGTTCTGGCCTGACGCCTCTTTAGTGGAACAATGCCAAGAGTTAGCAACGCAGACTGGCGCGAAAATCACGCTAACGGACGACGTAAGTGAAGGGGTTCAAGGGTGTGACTTCCTTTATACCGACGTTTGGGTGTCAATGGGAGAAGCAAAAGAAGCCTGGGCAGAGCGAATTAATTTAATGCTACCTTATCAAGTAAACATGGCGATGCTAAAAGCCACGGGGAATCCCCATGTGAAATTTATGCATTGCCTACCAGCTTTCCACGGTGAAGATACTGTGGTCGGTAAATCTCTTGCTAAAGACTACCCTATCTTAGCCCAAGGGTGCGAAGTCACCGATGAAGTAGTGGAATCTGAGCACTCGATTGTTTTTGACGAAGCAGAGAACAGAATGCACACCATTAAAGCAGTGATGGTTGCAACGCTGGGTGACTAGTTGTTAATTCCAAAACCGATCGCGAGTCTAGTTCATCGCGGGTGATACACACGCCCACAATGAATACGGCTCGCATCATGGATTTTACTAGCATTAATCTTATTCGCCGCCACACTAGTCGCTTTAAACCAAGCAGTTTTAACCTTTTAACCTTTTAACCTTTTAACCTTTTAACCCAAGCATTTTTAACCCAAGCGGCTTTAAACCTAGTGACATTCAAGCCTTCAATAGGGACTTCTTTCACAGGGTAGATAATATCCAATAATGTTAACTCACCTACAATTATTAAAATCCAGAAAATGATAGAATATTAGATGATAAGCAAAGAATTTAAGACCATAACTAGATGATACATTTATATTGAACGCAGATTGCAAGTAAGAATTCTGAAATCATCAAACATCCATATGGCTTCTCACTCCAAGGGTTCGGAGTGTGTGACAACAAGGACGCTATCGTTCATCCCATAAAAGAAGGAGTTATCATGAACGAGACTCTTGAACTCATCGACGCTGATGAAAAGACACTCACTGCAGCGTGTAAAAAACTACTACAGCAGCAAAGCTTTACTACACAAAATAAACTACGAGAAGCACTTGTAAATCTGGGTTTTGGTGGCATAAGTCAATCAACAGTCTCTCGCTTACTTTCACAACTTGGCGTAATTAAAGTGCAGAATGCGTGTGGGAAAAAAGCATACTGCTTGACCGTAGAGAGCGCGCCTGTTCGAGTGGAATCTTCCATTTCATCACAGATAGAGTTTATTACTCATAATCAAGCCGTTGTGGTAGTCAAAACTCACCCGGGAAGCGCTCAACTCATCGCTAGATTGGTTGATATTGATCCTCATAGCGAAATTCTTGGCACAGTCGGAGGGAATGATACCGTGCTAGTCATTCCAAAGAGTGTCGCTCATATCGATAAATGCGAACAAATTGTTCGTATACGCTTAGGTGTTCATTAAGTTTCAATCAGTGACTTATTAGGTGACACTTTTCAAATCGAAGACATAAAAAAAGAGCCTCTAATGAGGCTCTTTTCTTTATTCTGAATCAGCAGTTGGTTTTGGTTTTTTCTTTGGAATAAAGACCGAATCGCCCACTGCCACGTTTTG
Source organism: Vibrio methylphosphonaticus (assembly GCF_023634655.1). Taxonomy (GTDB): domain Bacteria; phylum Pseudomonadota; class Gammaproteobacteria; order Enterobacterales; family Vibrionaceae; genus Vibrio; species Vibrio methylphosphonaticus. The sequence goes on from NZ_JAMKMS010000010.1 coordinate 75,700, forward strand.
GTAAAACGCTTTATCACGCTTAACTGGCTTCTTGGTACCCGTTTGTTTCTTCTTCTTCTGAACGGGTTTTGCTGCTGTGTTCTTAGCAAAGGCAGGCTTACGCGGACGTAACCCTTTAAATTTACCTTTTAACCCTTCCAGTTCAGAGAACGTAATGTCTTGCTGTAAGAAAGCTTCCACACGCTTTAAGCTGTCCCAGTCCTTTGGACCCACTAATGAGATTGCGTCGCCTTTATTACCCGCTCGACCAGTACGTCCAACACGGTGGACATATTCTTCTGTATGCTTAGGCATATCAAAGTTAATGACGTGAGTCACTGTGTTGATATCGATACCACGTGAAGCCACATCCGTGGTTACTAGGATCTTAAATACATGACGCTCAAACTGACTCATGATGTTATTGCGTTGGGTTTGATTCAAACCGCCACTTAACGCCACAACTTTCAGTTTTTTCTCGTTGAGCCAAGTTGCCAAGCGCTCAGTATCTGCACGCGTGGCAGTGAAGATCATGACTTGCGTATAGTCTGCTTCTTCTAAAACACGCTCCAAAATTGCTTCTTTATGATCTAAATGATCACATAAGTAAAACTTCTGCGTGATGTCTTTATGTTCTTCGTTAGAAACACCAACGGAAATACGCTTCGGTGCATTAAGCATTTCGCTTGCGATCTCATTCATTTCCGCGTGATCGAGCGTGGCAGAGAACATCAATGTTTGACGACGACGATGTTTCGCTGCGCGGTGGATGCGCATAAGCTCAGGTGCAAAACCTAAATCGAGCATGCGATCAGCTTCATCCAAAATTAATGTTTCTAAACCATCAAGGAATAGTGAGCGGTGCTCTAAATGGTCCGCCAATCGTCCCGGTGTGGCAACAATAAATTTAGGGTAGCGGCTCAGCGCTTTAACTTGATCGTTAAAGTTCTCACCACCTAAAATCAACGTTGCATCGTAGGTTAACCCACCCAGCATAGCTCTTAATTCACTGTATACCTGTTTCGCAAGTTCACGAGTGGGAGCCAAAATAACCGCACGCGGGTCTTTTGCTGAAAAAGATTTACTCTTCAAAGATTTGTGAAGCATTGGCAATACAAATGCCAGAGTCTTACCTGAGCCCGTTTTCGAAGAGGCGATCAGATCCTTACCTGCAATCGCGACTGGAATCGCTTGCTTTTGGATATCTGTCGCTTTTTTGAAGTCATAGTGCTTCAGATTCTTCAATAAACGGTTATCAAGACCAAGATCTTTAAATTGCAAAGGTTATACTCCTAACGAGATGGGACGAACAAAAATAAGGGGCGCATAATACATGATATTTCCCAATGCCACCAGCATAGTGCATATCAACTAAAAACCCTAAACAACGCCGACGAATGTAGGCCAATTCTGATCGCCATTTTTCTTTAACATCGCCATCTTTTAAACCACTCTTTAAACAGAGTGTTAACGACAAGCGGCCATGAAAGTGTGATATGCATCAGGTAATGCCGAAAATGGGCTTTCTCAAAAATAAGACAATACATGTTTAACATGAAAATCGCGTAATTTTTTGGTTTTTCTGACTTTTAAATAATTTGCGTTCTTAAAATAAGGCACTAAACTCAAAAATAGCCTTATTGCCTAGACGTAGCAGGGCTGTTTGAAATAATAATCCTTAAGGAGCTTATAATGAATAAAGTGTTAATTGCAGCAGCAGCATCGTCGGTTCTTCTTTTAGCTGGTTGTGCATCTGGTCCAGATGAAGCAGAAATGGCTAAAATGGACGATTTAAACAATCAAGTAAGCCAACTTAGCACTGACGTACAAGCGCTAAAAGACGAAGTACAAATGGGCAACAAAAATGCGATGGCTGCACAAGAAGAAGCAGCACGTGCCAATGAGCGTATTGATAACATCGCTCAATCTTACACTAAGTAAGTTAAACTGGCTTTAAAATTCGATATTAATCAATAGGTTACATTTCGAATAGCCGCCTAATGGCGATAAAGTGGCGACATAATTTCATGTCGCCACTTTTGTTTTTATGGCTGCAGTCGCGCTGTCAGCGCCAACTGAAACAAAATCCCCACACCTTACTTTGTCGCCATACTCTTTAGAACGGGCTTTGCGCTGAATATTTCTGTAACACCTTGCGTATGTTTTCCCAAAGTTCTTCAAGATCACGGTAAACAAAGTAGTCACCACTATTCACACTCTTGCTTCCACCGTTAGACCAAGTCGGTTCTCTTTCATTCTTACCTGCGACACCATACTTAAATAGCACGGTAAACCTATCACCCTCCATTCGAACGCTGAACGTTATGTGGTAAGTCCAATGTTTCTCAGATTCGCAGCGTCGATAAAGTGCTGGCAGCCAACCTGAATCATAATAGCTTGGTAACCGTGAAAGTGTAGTGAGTAAGTTACTCGACAGAGAAAGGACGGGAACGACCGGTTTGAGTTGGTTTGCCATTTGATTAAATGCGTTGATGTAGGCTTCTTTGATGTGTGCTGCTTGCTTACCAGTAAAGCCCATAACAAGGAACATGAAGCCGTCTTTGGTCATTTGATAGGCTTTCCTAAATTGCCCTTTTTGGTCGATATAATCAACCGCCTCAAAATTGAGGGCGTTAAATTCTTGCGAGCATTCTAGATTATCAAGAGTACGTAAAACATTGTCATGACGCTTACCAAAGGCTTGTGCAACTTTAAGTGAAGTTGTTCTGAGAGCACCGTGGTTTTCTACAACGGCATTTTCTGGAAGAAAAGTAATTGCGGTCATCGTGACCTCCTTGTGATTTACAGTTAAATCACCACTCAGAGGTACGAATCAATGGGTGGTGAACTGGACAAGGTTCGTACTACCGCTCACAAGGTAACGGCCAGCCTAAGCTGCCTTGCCCAGCCCACCATAATGAGGTACATCTTGCCTATATAATAGGCAAACCACCATGTATAGGTGTGCTGAAGCCGCACATAAAAAAACCAGCGGCAAGCTGGCGTCTATGCGCCTTGTGTAATAATGCGGGGTACGAATCCCGACACTGGATTTTGCCAGTGCTTTTGTAGAATAGGTCGTGGTTCCTTTTGTGTCAATGGGTTATATTTATGCGCATTGACCAATATTGGAGAGTAGATAGTGTCTGAGCATTCAACATTTTGGACTTATAAAGTAATTTTAGTCGCTATCATGTCGTGTATGGTAGGTGCCATATTGACAGGTGCAAATGAGATTTTTATTCGCCTGTTAGAATTGGTAGACGACTCAGCTGCATGGGTTTCAGCCATCGCAACTGTCTTCGCTGCTTTTGGTACTATAAGCACTCTTGTCTTTCTAACTTGGCAGAATATTAATGAGAAAACAGCACTACTCCATGCTGAGAAGAAACAACAAGATATGTGGGATTCGCAAGCCGAAAGTATTAACTTTCAGAAATACCAGACGCACAAGAAAATGTTCGACAAAATGCTCGATGGTTTAGAAAGCAAGTATGATGGTGAGTTTGAGTTTTTCGATAGAGATAGTCTTTATCACAACATCTTCCCTATGAATGACTTCTCACACTGCTCTACCAAAATCGATATTGATTCCAACTCAGAGATTGAACCTGACTCATTGAGAGATATCCTTTATCTGTACAATCAACTTATCTCAGATCTAGAGGCTTACGCGACTACGCCCGCTCAAAAACAAAATAGGTTACTACATCAACATCTGGGTAACATCCTTAGTATGACTTCTATTTTGAGAGTTAACTTTATCTCCAAAAATGAGATTGGAGATGTAAAAGTTGACATTGAGAAAGGCTTTCTCATTATCAATGTGTTCAGACCCATCCATACTCAAGTAGTCCTCCAAGAGGTACTCCGAGGAATATGCGTTTTTTCCGGAGTCAGATTAAAAGACAACTTAAACCACAGACACTCTAGCTTTTTCACTCGTACTCTTCTTGATTTCGCGCTTTCCCCAACGAACAAGAGAGGCCATAACGTACATTTTGGTGAACTATACGAATTCCTTTCCTGCCTTTACGAGTGTTTTATTGCATTCGACAACTCTGAACTAAGAAAAAATCCTGAGGTCAATCAACAGTACATCGCTCTATGTCAGTTGTTTTCTGACCAAGAGAAGATACAAGAACTGTCTGTTGACCAAACTAAAATTCGAGAACTACTCCACGAAAATCTCTGTGTGCTTACTGCACTTACTGACGATGTTTCCCGTTTAAAGCGACTTAGCGATAAAGTGAGGCAACTTAAAAGAAAGATCCCTCTTCCAAAACCTAGCCCGTAAATTGAAATTTTCTAACGGTCTGAGATTCACTCTCAGACCTAATTATACTGGGGTTTACAGACACAAAAAGAGATCTTGAATCATGCGTACTAGATCTTTAAAAAACTGACAAAAAACACAAGATACACCTAAAAATCAACAAGTTACAACAAACCACCAGATCTTTTCAGATCGTCATTATTGCAATTAATCGAAAGAAAACGCAATTATAGAAATTCTATTAGGTGCAATATAAGCCCCTTTCAGCGGCTTTTCATATCACTCGGAGGCTTTATAGCAAAAGGGTTTAACGAATGTTCTACGTTCCTCCTAGGCCCGTAGATTTTCACCAAATCAAAATTGCGAAAAAACCAGATCAAAAACGTCGCAGGTGGGGAGGAGGAGTGCGGATTCCGTCACCTGATTGCTCCTTTCCGTGGCGTTAGGCTGTCGCTATGCCATTGGCTTTAGATATAAGAAAAGCGCCCGTGATGGGCGCTTGATGATGATATTGTGTGGGTTTAGGTGACTTTGTAGTTTCCGGCTGAACTGCCGCCTGTGACTGGCACTTGGGCATTCTGCGTAATTTCATCCACCACTGCGTTAGCGATGGCTTCTGCCATCTTACCAGCCATAGCGAATTCACCATCAAGAACAAAGCCCTGTGCTTTCAATTCGTTTTCTAATTTCTCTTTCAGTGATGCTTTTCTTAGTGCCATCTTACTTACCTGCAAATACGGTGGTTGATACGTCTACATGCGGCTTACCCATAAACGGGCAAATGCTTGCTCCTGTGCAAACTCCTTTCCCGCCATTCATCTTTATCGAGTCTGCATTCTCAGTGATGTTCTTAGCCGTGGTGGCCTTATTACCTTTGACGGTTTCCGTGTGATCGCCTTCGATTTCGGCTAAACGGTTTTCAAGCACCCTGATGCGTTGAGTAAGGCATTCCAACTTATCTTCTTTATCCGTCTTGCGCTCAAAGTTTCCGTCTTGGTCTACCAGCTGGTAAACGCCTTTACGCTGTTGGTATCGGCTTTCACCTTCTTTGATACTTGGTAACTTGAAGCCAAGCGGAAGAACGCAACGAATAAACGGCTTGTCTGGTTGGCCAAACATAAAACCCAACTCAACAATACTGCCAATAGCCGGCGGCTCTAACCGACCTGCGTGATCACCAAGACCAGGCACCGGAAGTGGTACCGCCTGCAATGGTGGTTTATCTTCGTATTCCATGCCCTTTTCATCAAGTAGCTGAACATCTACCGCATAGTGAGGATAAAAACGATCCGATAAATCCCCTTCTTCTGGAAGTTCTGGCAATGCGACGACCTTGCCCCACCTTGGCAAATGCCATTGGCCTGTAAGCTCTGGGAACAAGCGGAAGATAATACGCTTGATAACATTCACATCCATGTTAGCTTTGCCTCCGTTCCTTCAAACTCGACGCCGACTAAGCGAAGGCCATTCACGACAACACCCGGCTTTAGTTTTGGAATAGCCGGTACCTTTACTGACTTGTTGGCCGTGTGCTTGGTCATGAGTTCATTGGGTATGGTGATAGGCTTATCTGCCCAGAATGAATCCTTCCAACTGCCTACGTAAATTTGCCCATTACCTTGTTGCTGCCAGAATAAGCCATCAATGCTGAACGCTTGGGCTAACTCGTCTATAACTCGGTAGCCGTTACCATCGCTGTAAAAACAAGGAATAGCTGTTTTGCTGTAAGCTTTCTCTGGTACCACAAATTGAAGTCCCGTTTTGTTTGTGACTTCGCTAAGCAGCTGCATGAGTGTTGGGTGACGCATGATGATGTTAAGTGGCTTGTAGAGTATTGCGGCTAATTCACGGCAAAACACTTTCGACCATCCTTTTTCAGCGGGTTGAACTCGTTCAATGTAACCAAGGAATACTCGAGTAATGTCATCCCCCCAACCAAGGTCCACGGCAATGATAGCGTTGGGTTGCGGGTTTGCTTGAATTGAGAGTTCACAACGTCCCGGTGTGTTTTCGCTAAACACAATGCGATGGCTTTTCACTTTGACCTTGGATTTACCAAGGTAAGCACGGCAAAGAAACTTGTTGTTTGTTGTCATTATTCACCGCCTTTTCACGGTTAGGCCAAAGCATTATCCACCGCTTTGAGTACTTTCATTACGCCCGTTAATTCAATGTATGTATCTGGCGGCACATCGTCACTTTGTCCGGTTTCAACCGGAGTATTCACACCTTGCACTTTTTGCTGTGCCGCAGGTTTATCCGGTTGGCGTTGCTCTACTCGTTCTGGTACCGATAGATGCTCTACCAGTTCAAATGACACGCTCCATTGCCTGTGAGAATCTTGCTCATCAGCACGAACGGCGCCTTGGAATTTCACCTGGCGAATTTTCAAAGCTTCTGCCGTTTTGTTACTGATTCGGTAAATATGACGAGAGCCACTTTCTAACGCTTCGGCCATGCTAAACAGATTGGTAAGGAGCTGATTCTTACTGAACGGGATCACCCCTTTTACGGTTAAGATTTTACCCTTAGTACCCGTTTCCGCTTGGTCAGTAGCCGAAGTTTGGCCGGACATGTCTTGTCCGGCAAGTTGTTGGCGCACGCTAATGCGTAGGTTTTTTAGTGGGAGTTGGGAGCCGTCGAGAGTTAGCATTAGGCTTGTACCACTAATTGAGGTAACGGAATTCGCTCTTTAATCTCTACAACTTTATCCAACCATTTTTGCTTATATTGGTCAGCATCTGGATTGCCCGTTTCCTCTTCATATTTCCATTCATTACGAAGTGGGTCTGATTCTGCGGCATAAGCTTTTTTACGTAGGCTTACAGCTTCATCATATTGCGCTTGATGAATAATGTTATCTTTATCACGACTATCAATTTCAAGTTCAGACCAAGCCTCACTCTCAGTGTCGTAATTCACATAACGTTTGCCTTGGTGTTCAAAATTTATTATCACAATATTACCCCGCTAACATATATACTGGCTTAGTTCCGAACTTTGTTTCTTCAATATTGGGGGAGAAAGTATCTACGTTAGATCCCATTGAAATGTTACGGATTAATGCGATTACCGCCATGTCATAATTCTGTCTATCACACAAATAATACGGATTAGCCGCATCTGAAACACTCGATGAACCAAGCCCACCAATCTGAAATGTTCCCATATTCCCACCAAAACCACTTGCATGGCGAACCATGCTCAGAGAAGCTGCGTTTGCTCCAGGGTTGATATCTAAAGCATATAAAGACACATCGGCGTTATGGTAGTAGATGAAATTGTAAACATTTTGATTTAAATTAATTCCATTTCCAGTCCGGAATAAACATGCATACAAGTATATTGATGCCGTAGCATTAATGGTCGATAGGTATAACGCGTATCTAATGTTTTTATTGTTGATGATTATATCGCTATCAATATCAATCGTTTGGCCATTATTACCGACAATTTCAATTGATGAACCTATAGGACAAGAATCAATTAATGCCTTTAATGTTTTAAATGGTTTAGCATTGCTGCCATCAGCGGTGCTGTCATCTCCATTAATTGAATCAAGATATAGTTTTTGATACATCTGATCTTCAACAGCGCTCGGAATAGCTGCATTCACATCTGTAATAGCCTGTTCTGTTCGCTGAACAGCCTGTGCAACTTCATTTCGAATGTCACCAATTAGACCTGAAACATCATCCGCCAACTCTCGGCTTTCTTGCGTTTGGGCCATCGACTGGTCTACCGCTTGCTGCAATAGCTGTTCAATAGATTGATTAACCATTTTGTTTCTCCAATGCATTCAATCGTTCAGTGATTTGAATGTTCTTGTGATAAAGCTCGATAATGTGTTTTTGAGAAGCAAAGTGATTTGCTGCTAAAGACACCACCATCGTGTCAAAGTAATTAATTTTGTCTGAATAATTGAATTGCCATGTTTCGGCTGGCACGGTGATGTTTGTAATTGCCTGCGCACCAGAGAACTTGAGCAAAAAGTTGCGCGTTAAGTTATTCCCTTCTTCCCCAGTCAATTCATTCTTTTTGCGTTTAGACTGCACCACCATGTGGTTGGCCGAGACCAACACACCTTCTTCACTGACTAGCCCGAGCCAATTGAAATCAAAGTTACCAACCGTGTTATCCAAAATGAGTGAATAAACCACTTCATTCGAATTCACATAGGCGCTTCTCGTTGGAGGCATTCTCAGTCGAATTTGATTGCTCGGTGGCAATGACTGGTTTCTTTCTGGCGGCAATGAAGGATCAACACCTGGCACGTAGGCCAACACAAACTCTGCAATTTCTAGTGGCTCCTCTGCTTGCTGCTTTTGTGCAACAAGCCGTTCACCCGCGATAGTAATGACTGCCATATTCTTATCCTATTGAGGCGGAGTAGGTTTCATGGGTATGGCTGAATTCAGCAACCGAAACGTGAAAATTAGCGGTAGAGGTCACATCAAAACTGTATCGACGGCACGTTCGTCCGTACTGCCTTACAATGGCATCCATCAAACCCGGTACATCGTTAATATCACCGTCTTTCACTTTGACGCTCACAATATCCCAAGGGTAATAGTTCAGCCGCTCGTCGATTTCGATATGGGGATAGCCCAACTTATCGAACATATCTTCCCAACCCACTTCCGAGCCGCCGCCTGCCGCAAACGAGTAAGCAAAGTTCACTCGAATTCGGTATATCTGCTCGGGCTCTTTGGGTAAGCGTTCAATGTCACGCTGCCAAGCAATCAAATCGACAAACTCAATGGGCGCGACCATAGGATCGAGCTGCTGAAGCGGCCATTCCAAAATGGCTTTAATTCGGCTCCAATACCCCAACAGAGCATTGCCTAATTTGTAGAGTTCGCCTTTACCCATCCAGTGCTTGAGCGTTAAGTTAGGCAGATTCAATGTTCACCTCCAAACGGCTCATTCGTGGAACTTCCATTCCATTGGCAATATCAGCATTCTCAAACTCTATCGACTCTACTTCAGGGAACTGGCCGTGAAGTTCTTGCGCTAATTTAGAAAAGCTAAAGCGCGATGATGGTTTCGTTTTCGTCGCCTTGTAGTCGGTGTTCTGCCTAAATGCTGAACCAATAAATAAGCCAATATTTGTTTCTAGTTCTTGCCTTTCTGAACCTGTTAGCACTCGACCTACCCACGCTCTGCATGTCACATCAATGAGGTTACCTGGCATCGCATACACAAGAAGATCATCGCCGTGGCCATGGTTGCCATCACGATTGATATGATTATTTAAGTCACTGAGCATTTGAGAAGATGGCTCACCGGAATCCAACAAAATGAATGCGTTAGCTGAACCCGAACCGCGCGGTGCGTTATGTTCGAAGTAGACGTTTTCGCTATTAATACCCGCGCGGAGCATAAGCAAAGAACGGTACGCCGCATCGATATGCCATTTTGCTACGCCACTGAACTGGTTGCGAATGCGTACTCGAAGTTGATCATCACTCTCTTTGTCCGCCCCTGCTTCTATAAGCCAATCCGCTGAGTTAACGCCTTCTCCAATACCTGGCACTGCCGTGGCGAAAATATGGTAGTAACCTTCACCAAGATTAAACGCAGCGCCTTCATGTTCAGCTTCTACTTCGCCCACTACAGACTGCGCATTTTCAGGCAAGGTGGTATCTTCTTTTAAAATCACGCGATAAACCGTGCCGTTAATAGGGTCAGTCTGAATAAAGGTGCCTTTTGGAACCACAATGACCGGCCCCTTTGATGCAGCCCGATAGAACACCACTTGCCCCACCGCTTTCGTGGCAGGCTTTCGTAGTACATTGAATTGCCATGCCCATAAATCCAACCACTTGTCTTTTGCTGTTGCGACAAACATATTTGGCAGTATGTAACCCACCAAAAAGGTATTGATAAGCCAGACCGTCGGACTGATCACCATGGTTTCGATTAAGCGCCAGAACGGTGAGTACTTTGAATCGTTCGCAACGATACTGCCTTGTTTTTCAGCTTCTTCTTTCAGCACCGCTTTCCACTGTGCTTCTTCAAGCGGCAAACCCGCTTTTTGGGCCAGCTCGGTAAAATCTGGTTTAGGGATATCAGTCAAGGTTCACCTCTGCGCTTACGCCGCCAAACTCTAAGGTTTCTGCAAAAATATAAATTCGTCCGTCATCGACTTCTTCAATACGAACGGTTCCAGGCACCAATCGCACATCTTCTTCAACCAACAGCTCTAGCTGGGTTCGTGCATCTGCTTTTTTCGAAGGACTGCGCTCAGCAATCAGATACACCGCTAAATTGCTTTCAATGATGGCGTGTTTAATGTCTTGGGCGATCACGGCTCGGTCTTGAATCAATACCGGGTTACGGCCTGCATCAAGCACCACATCACCACTTTCAATTAGGATGTCTTGATAGAGATAGTTCGCCATTAGCCTGCCGCCATTTCTAGTTCACTCGCCATGTCTTGTGGGTCACTCATGTAAGTTGGATAAATCGCCACACCACCGTAATTGGTGGAACTGGTTTGATAGCTGGCGATGCTCTTGGCCGCGCCACCTGGCGGAATTTGTGCATGAGGGGTCGCGCTTTGCACTGACTTCGATTTCACTTGAATCGATTCATCCTCTCCACCGAAATCTGGAACCCAATCCACTAATCCTTTTAAGCTTTCCCAAATACCCGCTAATTTGTCGGTGAACCAACTAAACACGCTGCCGAAAATGTTGCGCATGTATTCGGCCATTTGCCCAATGAAGGCAAAGCCACTGGTATCTGTGAAGCCACTCATCACCCATTGCCAACCTGCCGATAGGAAATTGAATAAGGTTCGAAATGGCAGTGTCACCAGTCCTACTGCGCCGGATAATGAAGCAAACCACCATGTATCGGCCATTGCGGCTGTAAACATTTTCCAACCAAACACTAGGCTTTCAAATCCGTTCTTCAAACGAGCCACCATTTGCCCAATGAAGGCAAAACCACTGGTATCTGTGAATCCACTCATCACCCATTGCCAACCTGCCGATACGAAATTGAATAATGTTCGAAATGGCAGGGTGATTAAATTGATGGCACCTTCTAATATCTGGAACCAAGTTGTGTCACCAAACGAGGCTTTAAGATCATCCCAGTAATAAATCAGGGCACCCACGGCAGCGATTGCCGCAATGACGGCGCCAACAATTAAGATGATAGGGTTCGCAGCTATCGCAATGTTTGCTGCAAGCATGACCGCTCGTAGTCCTGCCATGCCTTTTGTCAGTAGAAAACTTACTCCCGTAAACAACTTCATCGTTAACATGTAAGTGGCCATTGCCTGTTTGCCTACGCCCATCATTAACGTAAATGCACCACCCGCTGCAGCCGCGGTTAAAATCCCTATCGCAGCAAAACCAATGTATTTGGTGAGGTTCGGGAACATCTCGGTCCATTCGATGATTTCCATACCACCATCAGCCAAGCTTGAAATCACCGGTAGCAGTGCCGGAAGTAACGCTGCACCAAACGCGGTGCGAACCGCAAATACCCCTTGCTCTAATCGTTCCCATTGGTCGGTCATGCTGTGCGCCATATTGACGGCAGTATCTAAATTCGCGGCATTGTTTAGACTGGATACATTGGACTTTAGATCGTTCGTTTTGCCGATTAAGTCCGTGATAACCAATAGCGCCTGGTCACTACCAAATGCCTTTTTCAGCTTGGCCATCTCCATCGAGTCCAGTTCACCGAACTCACTGCGAAGCTTGTTCATGATGTCGAACATGGGCAGCATCTTTCCGTTACTGTCAGTAAAGGAAATGCCCAGGTCATCTTGAGCTTTCACTACGCCACTCAAAAACGCTTTGTATCGAGTCCCCGCTTCACTGCCTGACATCGAGCCCTGCAACATACCGAGGATGGCCATTTGTTCTTCCATGGCGACGCCGTGAGTTTTACCCAAAGCGCCTACCCCTTTGAACGCATCAGACATGCCTTGCCCGTTGGTTTTAAATAGCTCCACTGACTTAGCAGTTTGCCCTGCGACACGTTCTGCCCAGTTATCTTTACCAATATCATCCGCTTGGTCTTTGAATACCGAGTACATGGTGCCCATGTAGTTAGTAATCGTGGCGGTGTCGGCTTTGGTCGCGGCGGCCAAAATAGCAGAGCTTCTTGTCACACCCGCTAGTTCATCACCGGTCATATCGCCCATCGCCGATTTAATATCGTAAGACGCGGCCACAAAATTCGTCGCGGACTTACCGTATTCAACCGAAAACTTCATAGCGGTAGACGTAAGGGTTTTCAATTGATCATCAGCCACACCCAGAGACTTTACTTCGCCTAGCGCTCTATCCATTTCAATCGCTGGCATCAACGCTTTTTGCAATGCGAAACCTGCACCCACCATGCCAGCCGCACCTGCCATCATGGTGTGAGTACCTTGACGATAGGTATTGGTGACATCATTCAGATGACGTTGAATATTGCCCAGAGGTTTTGAAATCTGGTCAATCAATCCAACTTGAAATCTGAGTGCTTCTGGTAACATTACTAGTTCCTGTTAACAAATAGGCTTATGCGCCAAACCCTTTCGCTACACCGCTAGCGGTGACAGCTTGCATGTTTTCCCAATGGTTCTTCTCTAACCAAATCGCGTAAGCAAGGTTCTGCTCAGTATCCGGCTCATTGGGTAGCCACTTTCGCCGCCACGCATACATCTTTTGCCTGTCGCTGCTTTCCACAGCAGCGACAAGCGCATCTATTTTTTTACTGAGATAGCGAGCTTAGGCGCGTACTCTTTAAGAACGGCGCCATAAATCTGTGTCGCCGCCCCTGCGTTGTTACTGGTAATTTCGCGCAACGCATCTTTGGAGTCTTCGCTAACACAGCTCATTAAGAAGTTGTGCGCCGCGCTACTCGCATCACCTTGTAGAATGGTGTTTTGTGCTTCGTCGTACTCGGCAGGGGTTGGGATAAATTCAATATCGGTATTACCGACAGTTAGTACAATTGACTTGCTCATTGTTGTGTCTCCTGTTCGTGCATCGCACGCCATTTAAAATATTCATCGGGTTGTTTTGCACACTCTCCGAGTGCGGCTTTTAAATTGGGTATGTCATCGGTCACCACCTCTGGCCAAGTACCGATCACGGTGGGTTTATAGCAAGGCTCGATCAAACCAGCAGGTGGCAGCTTCACGATCACTTCGGTTGCTGTCGTCTTAGTAGTGCTCGCGCAAGCGGTCAGTAACAGCGTTAGGAATAACGCATTCAATGCCTTCCATCTGTTGTTTGAGCTGCTGTACTTCATCTTCTAGTTCCTGACGCTGAATAATTTGTCGTTGCTTGCGAGCAACCAACACTTGGTTGATGTGCTGGTTATCCTGCTTGAGCGTGTTAATCGTGCGGTGATTGGTTTGGTTGTCCTGCTCTGCCTTATCTAACTTGATTTGAAGAAGATCTTGCTTGGCGTAACTCGCCTTAAGCGCAAACCCCTGCAGTACCAATAAACCAATGAACAACACGAGCCCGCCCCACTTAATCCACTTCCATGCAGCGAGCATGTTCCGCCCTCCGCCGTTTCACCAGACCAGGTAGCTTCTTCCCCGCACCATAAACCCATCGCGGCAATTGATTGCACGCTTGTTCATAACGACTCGCCAAGAGGTGGCTGTAAATGCGAGTTTTGGTGCCATTACGATTACGTTCAAAACGGGGGCATCCCGTGTTAAAAGCAAAAGAGACAAAGGCATCAAATTGGCCCTGAGATAACGCTACCCCCGACTGTTTCTCGGCTCTGGCAATGCAGCGCTCTGCACCTTGCAAGTTCTTCACCCAATCCTTAGCCACTTGGTTCATGGTAATAATGAGATCCGGCACATCGTGCGTATTGCCAATGCCATTGGTTGTTAAACCTGACGGGCAGGTATAAGGGTCTAATCGACACCCTTCCATATTGCCGACAATCGCTAGCCCTTTCGGACTGATACGAAGTTCACCTAGGGCTTCATTAGCGATAACTATTTGCCCTGTCGGTGCTACTGAATGGGTACCTAATGTTGCCCCGCCTGTAATTAAGGCGATAACCACACCAACCGAACACACTATCTTTTTAGCCAGCTTCATTGATGACTACTCCCTTTTCCTTGGCAATGCGCTGCATGTTGCGTTTATGCCAAATGTTAACCCCCGCCATAATTACCCCGAGCACGATAGAAGACAGGAAGTACCAGTGCTCCATCGTCATTTGGCTGACAGCGATACCGAACACAGAACACAAATACGCTATGCCTGCGGTGATTTTATCTAGCCAGTCGCGCATTCATCACTCCCTTGAGGATTGGCACTGAGTGCAGTATTGACACCCTGGCACTTTTTGACGGCGTTGCTCAGGGATTGGGTCGCCACATTCTTCGCAATCCTTTGCACTTTCCCGTTGTTCATTTTGCTTAGCCCTTGCCAGGTGGTTGGCAAGCGCCACTTGTGTGAATTGGGCTTCAAGGCCACTGGCATGGTCGATAACATCAGACATTACGCCTCCTATCTACTTAGCAAAAAGTTACTGAACCAAGTCTTCGGTTTCATCTGGTCGCAGGTATGGCACACCATTGATTTTGATGAAATCTGGGCTGGTCACTTCAAACGGCAACTTATGAACCAGTGCGTTGGCACCATTGGAATCCACATCAAGCAGATCAGAGATTTTGATACGACAACCAAAGGCTTCTACTTTCAATTCGTCTTTATCAATTTTGCCGTAGAACAGCGAATCAAAGTCCGGTAGTCCACGCCAAGAGCCGGCTTGTTTGGCTGCCTTGCTCATTTGGTTGAACTGCTGAGTGGTCAGCTCCATTTCACCGCTTGCTTCTACATCGCCATCTACCCAACCATCAGGTACACCAGAGGTTTTATTCACGGCTGAATTGTCGGTAATCGATAGGGTGACTTTTTGCGCTTTTAGCTTGTAGTCGCCCATTGAAAAGTGCATGTTCTTGCCAGAAATACGCATGCTCATTGGTTATGCCTCCACATCGGCAGGGTTAGAGAGATCAAGCCCAATGTTGACCACAATGTGTTTCGGGCAGTTATGAGGGCGAACCATTAAGCCAATGTTGACTTTGGTTTTGGTCATCCACTGAATGGACACATCTTCATCGCGTGGAGGCATGATTTCACCAGGGAACGGAATGCCACCAATCTCAGTGGTCTTGGACATGTCGCGCATGTCTTTACTGAAGTAAGTGCGGTTAAGCTCAATACTTGGTGGTGTCGAATTAAGGATTCGGTCAGCGATACGGCGAATCGCTTTAATACGAACGCGGCGGTTAAGCTTGTGAACCGGACGAACGTATTCAAGGTATTGGTAGTCGCCACCTTTGGCTTCTAGCGTGCAACCGTCCGTCCAGTACACCCCTTCCATATCCGCATACCATTGCGGTAATGAGTAACGGGCATCAGCTAATGCTGAAATAGTGCTCATCTCCAATGGCTTACCCGTGCTATCAATCGGCATTGCACCCAAGCCAAGTAAACCACCTGTTGCGACTCGCATTGGGCTATCAGCGACCGTGACCGCACGGTCACATAAACGGCCACCCAGAACACCCATGTTATTGGCGTTAAGCATTGGTACTGGCGTGACCATGTTTGCCGCCACATCTTTCACTAGGGCTAGCATGGCGGTTTCATAATCCGACCAGGTTTGATTATCTGCATCAATGCCAGGACACGCAGCCAAGAAGAACACCCAACGGCCAAGTTTGCTCGTGAGCTCTGTTGCTTTGTCTTGCATGGCAGTGAACTGCGCTTTGTCTGTCACCACATCAACAATGCAAACGCCTTCAAACGAATCCGTACGGTTGGCAATGTCTACGGCTTCTTGCCAAGTATCATCCACGGCCAAACCGAAGATGGCACCCGTCCAGTTTTGTTTGCCATTAAGCTGTGCAGCTTTGATGTTTGCGCCTAACACATCATCTGCTACCACTTCATCAAGGTTGGTCATGTTATTTACGCGCGTGACCTTACCTTGCAGTTCTGCTTTATCGGTGCGCCCGATGTAGAGCAAGTGGCGTTCTATTTCTGGTATCCCGCCTTGCCCTAAATTGAGGTTGTTTACCTCTACCTTTCCGGTTGCCATTGGTTGTTTCCTCGCTTATTTTCGCGTCTTGGCCTGCTCAAAAATGGTGATGAGTCGGCGGGTTACTTCGCGTTCTTTACTGCCTAATATTTGCCGTTGTGCTAACGGAATATCCCAAGCGGTCACGCTGGGCTGATTGCTCAGCTCTCGAATTATTTTTCCCGCTTGCCCATGGGTAACGGTGTCCATTAACAAACGAAGGCTTGGCTTTTTCCGCCCTTTGCCGCTTTTCCTTGATACCGTGTAACCCAGCTCCCTTAGCTTTCTCGCCTGTCCTTTGGAACAAGACGCTGAATAGTCTGGTGTTCCCCATCGCTTTTGCATTTGCCGTGCGGTCATTTTTTGCTTTTGACCCACATGGTGCCTGGCTGCAATTTTTGCGGTGAGCTTGTTATTCCAAGTTAGGTCTAGCCTGTTGGCGTTTCGTACATAAGGGGTTAACCCCTTCGCCATACGGCGCATCACTTTGCCGCGTTTCTTGCCTTTTTGGGGCGCAAGTGCTTTCCCGTGAATGTCTTTTTGTTGCTGGATCCGTTTACGCGTATTGGCTTTTTCCCAGCGCCCTAACGTTTTCAAAATCCAAATGCGCTTTTTAGGTGGAAGGGCTAACATGGCAAGCTTCTCTTGCATGTTGAGCACATCCCTTTTATTCGCACTAACCGTCGGTTTCATTCACCAACTCCGCTTCTTCTGCGGTGTAAATTTCTACAGCTTGAACTCGATATTTAATGCCGCGCCAGGTAATCATTCCGGCTTCTGAATCTGGTACTAGCTCGATAGGTTCCATCAACTCAAGCTCTATACTCACATCCGCCAGTTCACTACTGATCACATCGACCGACAGCGTTGGGTCTTCTAGTTCCTGTTCGTTTCGGTCTTCTTCATGGTCGCTTAACCAACAAGCAACCAAAGCTAACAAGCAACGTGGGTCTAACTTCTGGTGCGGGAATTCTTCAACCGAGAGCACCGCGTTGTATTTCCAATAACACGCGATATAACCGTTGTTCCCGCGGTCTTCACCACTTGGCACTATCGAACCGTTTTCTTGCCAAGCATCAATTTTGTTATTAAGCACATTGCTGTTTAGGTGGCTGACAATGTAACCCGTTAAATGCTCAAGCTTGGTTTTGTTATAAACCGTGTCACTCATATCGAACCAATCCCATTGGCGCTGCGGCCGAGTAGCAAACGCACATCATGGTTGCTTTGCGTAATGAAGCGAGCCTCTTGCTCTGGTTCATCAGTCGCTACGCTTTCACCTTCCTTTCGACGGTCCTGCGTGGCGAACTCCGGTAAAAGATCAGCATGAGCCAAACCATAAACTGCGCGCTTATATGCGGCTGTTTTTGCTGCGCTTAGTACTGGCGGGTTGCCATCAACCAACAGGCTTTCAAGTCGCTGCTGAATATTCAAAGCGGCAATGCTCACGGCAGCAGCCATAGAATCGTTATCAAAGGTGTGGGGAATACGGCGCAATTGGCGGAATTCATCGGTTGATAAATCCGGCCAACCTTCACCTGGTAAGGCGGCATTTACTGCGCTATTCACTTTCCCACCAAAGCTCATTTCGATTCCTTGCTTTCCAATTACGAAATAGGTGCGCCTCTAGCCACTGGGTCAACGAGTCACAATGAGCGTTTGCTATTGCACTCTTGCCAGCCGAGGCGCGGTGGCGTAGGAGTCCTTAAAGATTCGTACCGTCTCTAATGGCACGAATGCGTTGTTCGATTTTCTTTATCTGCGTACCCACACCCACTTTGCAGTGCTTATTGTGTGCGTGTTGAAGTAGGCCCAAAGCCTTTTCCAACGTTTCCAAATTGCCAACTGCAGTGGCTTGCGGTTGGCCGTCTTCATTTCGAATCAGGTGTAAGCCTGCGAACTTGAACCATTTAGCTTCAACTTTTTCATGCAGCCGCCACTCTTTATTAACCTTCTCAAACACCTTGGAGAAATACGGTTCAATTGAGTTACCACGCTCTGATTCACTTTCAGCCCACGCTAGAACTTCATCAGCACAAAACGTCGGCCAGTCACGACGGAAGTTTTCTGGTGTTGGCAGGTCACGTTCTATGGCCGTCATGCACCAATCAATCGCAGTATCCAACTCTTTAATATCGAATAACCAAATCACTAAATTGGTAAAAATTGGGTTTTCAAATTGCTCACCACTTTCTAGATAGGCTTGAACATACGGTTTGTATTTCGGTACCAACACATTGCGTTTATGCTCAACACGATCAGAAATCGCATTGAAAGAGCGCAAATACTTACGGTCTTCTTCGAAGTCAATCAGCTTAATGTGCAAGCTATTGGTGTCTGCACCAGAAACAACCTCCGGTGCAAACTGACTAGCCTGTTTTTCAAGAATTCGCTTACGTTGTTTCGCTAATGAGCTAGCCATGACTTACCCTTATGCCGCGTCGGCAACAGTTACCGCTTCGATAGCAGCAAACTTGTTTAAATTACCCACTGCATAACCTTCCATACGAATATGGTTCTGCTTGAAGCGAAGTTCATCATCATCGTTCTTTTGCTTGCGCCACTGCGTACCCTCTTGGGTCAGGATTTGCAGGTTCTTGGTATTAGTCACCCAAATTTGGGTAGCGGGGAAGAACGGTGGCGTATACGCTTTTTTGCCCGCGATGGTTTTCGCTAGGGATTGCGCCGCTTTATGCTCGGTTGGTGAATCCGCAGATTCCAACAACCGATGCTGCTCGGCTGCTACCAAGTCTGAACCGACCAAAACTACTAGATCAGGGTCTTGACGATGCTCTGGTGCAATCGTGGTGTTGATGAGGTCTTGAACCAACGAATCAAGGTTTTTATACGAATCTTGCACGCCACCCGTAGGATCTAAATCAGCTGACGCTAACACTTGTGAGGCTTTCTTTTCCTTCACAATTTTGAGCCAACCTTTGTTTACATCTTGTCCAAGTGGGTTTGCTTGCGGGTCTGTGACCACCGCTGCAGATGTACCATTGAAACCGATACGAAGCATATCTAACGCAAAGCGGCGTGAAATCGCATTTTGCATCATCTTCAACCACTGATTTTTAGAACCAGAGTTCGCCCATTGGGTCATGGTTTCCCAAAGAATATGTGCGCCTGAATCTGTTTTAACCAGCTCATAGGTGTTGCCACTTTGGCCGACTTCAACACTAAAGCGCCTGCCATCACCACGGCCTGTTGAAAGGCCATCATCCCCCACATCAACCACTTGCCCTTTAATTTGCTGAACAGGTAACAAAGAGACCATGCCAAGAAAAGCATCAGACAGCATGATGGCTTGGCGAAGCTTCGTTTCCATTGGTGGCGTAAGGGAGAACATACCAGCGCTAGTCGATGCTCCAGCACTCGCCAGCGTAGCGGCAGAGAACTCTTGCAAATACTTGGTAGAAATTGCATTTAACATTTAAAACATCTCCTTGTTAGAGAATTTCTCATCAGAGCCTTCACCGCCAGGCTCTTGACCAGGTACCTCTTGCGAAAGCGCGTTGAACTTGGTTTCGAGTCCAGACACTTTTTCTAAAAGTGGACTGAGCTTTGCGTCTAACGCTGCAGAAAACTGCTCTACTGTTGTGCCTTCTGGTTTAACTTCTGGCTTTGTTTCTGGCTCAGATTCTTGCTTACTAAACTCTTGCTTGAGTTCGTCGGTAAGTTCGGTTTTTAGCTCACCTTTAAAAGCACTAAATTGCTTTTGTAGTGCGGCTTGTAGTTGCTCTTCGGTCACGTCGCTATCCTCTGGTTGCGATGAATTCTCTGGCCTATCTTCGCCAGAGGAAAAGAATTGATGGCACATCGAGAAAAATCGCTCACTGCGGGTAAAGCATTCATCAAGATTGATTTCTTCAAGGTGGCTACACTCAAGGCGAGTGGTTTCGCCTTCTTTACGGGAGAATTGAAGTAGCGAAGTACCTGTGGATGCTGGGGAGTCAGTCGCAGCTAGGCCCATTAAGTAACAACGCCCTTCGCCCTTGTAATCAGGATTTGGCTCAATAGAAGTGAATAATTTTTGTTTTTTACGGTTGGCTTCAAGCATGTAGTCATTAGGCTCTAGCTTGGCAAAAAGACGCATTTTCCCGTCCTTTTCTTCCGCTTTAAGCTCAACAACCTTGCCCCAGTTTTCACCAAACCCATAAAATCGACGGTGCTCTGGCCAAATCAATGCAGGATATTCGTCAAGTGAATAGCACTCCGCCATTTGGGTTAGCCATTCACGGGTAATTTTTCGCCCATCTACGGTTGGCCCTTCTGTCGCTACGATTTTCCAGTCACTCGTCTTTGGCATTTGCGTACTCAAATTCGTTGTTCACATTTTCATTTGAGCCAACAATACGCCTTTGAATTGTTGCTTTCAGCCACTTCAATTCCGAGAAATTCGGATTTTTCGCGTATCCGAACTCATCCGAATTTTGGTTAGTCATTTGCGTATTTTCAGCGCGTATGATGCGGCTATGGCATATTCAGATGAAATAAAAGAGGCCGCGAAAAAGCTTTATTTACGCGGAGTACCTCCAAAAGAAATCGCGGTGCAACTTAACTTAAATAGTGACCGCATCATTTATACCTGGGCGGAGAAATTCGGCTGGGCTTTGTTGTTAAACGAACTGTCTGTAGAGGAAATGATTAACCGCCGCTTGGCCGTGTTAATTGATAAAGACGAGAAAAGCGATCAGCAGCTTAAAGAGATGGATAAACTCATAGACCATCACGTCAAACTGCTCAAAGCGAATGCCGATGCAAAAGCCAAAGCAGAACGAATGCTTTCGCAAAGCAGCTCAAAGGCAAACCACTCCGGATCATCCAATAAAAGCAGTAATGGTAATGGCGGAAGTAAAAAGAAAGGAAAAGGAAAAAACAACATCGAACACCTTGGTGAAGGTGACTTTGTAGACTGGCATGAATCATTATTCGAATACCAACACACCATGCGTAACAACATCAAGCAGCGTATTCGCAACATCCTTAAGTCGCGCCAAATCGGGGCAACATATTACTTCAGTGGTGAAGCACTAGAAGACGCTATCCTAACGGGCGACAACCAAATATTCCTTTCCGCTTCTCGCGCTCAAGCAGAGGTTTTCCGCAGCTACATTATTGCTATTGGCAAAGAGTTTTTAGACATCGAGTTAACCGGCAACCCTATCATTCTTTCTAATGGTGCTGAACTTCGCTTTTTATCAACCAACAGCAAAACCGCCCAGAGTTACCACGGCCATGTTTATGTGGATGAATATTTCTGGATACCCAAGTTCGACGAGCTGAACAAACTCGCGTCAGCAATGGCAACACATAAGAAGTGGCGTAAAACCTACTTTTCTACACCATCGTCAAAAATGCACCAGGCTTACCCATTCTGGACAGGTGACCAATGGCGCAAAGGCAAAGAATCTCGCGAGAAAATTGAATTTCCAACGTTTGAAGAATTTCGCGACGGTGGCCGACTTTGTGACGATAAACAGTGGCGTTATGTCGTCACCATTGAAGATGCCGCCAACGGTGGCTGTGACCTATTCGACATTGACGAACTGCGTGAAGAATACAGCCAAGACGACTTCAACAACCTATTCATGTGCATCTTTGTTGATGGTTCACTTTCAGTATTCAAGTTCTCAGACCTTGAAAAAAGCATGGTTGATGCCGACCACTGGCAAGATTTCAAACCAAACAATAAACAGCCCTTCGCCCACCGTGAGGTTTGGTTGGGTTATGACCCAAGCCGTACTCGAGACAATGCGTGCTTAGTGGTCATCGCACCACCTGCCGTCGCAGGGGAAAAATTCCGCGTACTAGAAAAGCACTACTGGAAAGGGCTCAACTTTCAGTATCACGTTTCTGAAATCGACAAAGTCTTTCAACGTTACAAAGTCACTTACATTGGCGTAGATACCACGGGCATTGGTGGCGGTGTTTGGGACTTAATCTCTAAAAAACACCCACGTGAAGCGCACGCCATTCACTACAGCAACGAAAACAAAAACCGTCTCGTCATGAAGATGATCGACATTGTAGAAGCTAAGCGGCTTCAATTCGATGCTGAACACAAAGACATTGCCATGGCATTTATGGCAATTAAGCGAGTTCCAACCGCCAGCGGCAATGCAATGACATTTAAAGCAGAGCGTAGCCAAACCACAGGCCACGCCGATGCATTCTGGGCCATCTCTCACGCCATTATTAATGAGCCGTTAGACCATTCATCACCAACTAAATCAACTTGGGCGACTGCAGCATGACCGAGCAAACCGAAACACTAATCAAACAAGAAGAACAAGCACCTGAATCTGTCTATCACATCGACTCTGCATCAGAAGCCATTGATAGCAATAGTTGGATGACCTCCTACTCAGATTTGTTTTACAACGATTCAGATAATTACTGGGAACCTCCCATTTCACCAACAGGATTGGCTGATGTGGCCAGAGCCAATTCTTATCATGGTTCTTTGCTAATCGCTCGAGCTAACTACGTAGCAGGACGGTTCCAACAAGGTGGTGCAATTCGCCGTCGACATGTTCAAGCATTTTGTCGTGATTACTTCACCTTTGGTCATGCTGGGTTCTTAAAAATTCGAGATGGTTTTAAGCGCGTGGTGCGGTTACATCCATTGCCAGGTATGTACCTGCGTAAACGTAAAAATGGCGACTTCATCATTCTAGAACGCGACAACCAACAGCGAGAATACCGCAAAGACGATGTGATATTTTTACCACAGTATGATCCCCAACAGCAGATTTATGGTTTACCCGACTACTTAGGCAGTATCCAAAGCAGCTTATTGAACAAAGATGCCACGCTGTTTCGCCGCCGTTATTACAAGAACGGCGCTCACATGGGCTTTATCTTTTACGCAACAGACCCGAGCTTAAGCGAAGCCGACGAAGAGATGATGAAGGAGACCATTGCCAGCTCTAAAGGCGTGGGTAACTTTCGCAGCATGTTTGTGAACATCCCGAACGGCAAAGAGAAAGGTATTCAATTGATTCCGGTAGGAGACATTGCCACTAAAGATGAGTTCGAGCGAATTAAGAACATTACCGCACAAGACATTCTGGTAGGCCACCGATTCCCAGTTGGCAAAGCAGGCATTATCCCGCAAGGCACAACCAGTTTAGGGGACCCGATCAAGATTGGCAGCGAATACGCCAAAGATGAAATCATTCCTGTTTGTGAACTGATTATGGATGAAGTGAACAGTGACCCAGAGATACCTAGGTCACTGAAGTTAGAGTTTGATAAAACAATGGCCGTCAACACGGGTTAACAGTTTTTAAGTCGTGCTCCACTAACGTCTAAACTTCCAATACGTTCCATCTTGGGTTTGTATTTCGGTCAAACTCGCTCGGTCAGACGCCCTCATACTATGATGAAGAATATTAAAAATGTCAGAAATAACAGGGCGTTCTTCAGCGTAATATGAATGGTCTAGAAATCCAGATCCTACATTAGTCGCATCGATGGTTTCAACTCCATCTAAAACCACTAAATTGGCTCCCGCATCACCCGCTCTTGGGTAGCCGGCATGCACTTCACGCGATACTTTAAGTGGTATATCTTCGGATGAAGCATATAGCGTTATTGGGGTATTCGACTTAACCATCTCAGGGACAATATCCCTCTTAAATACATCAGCGTCTATATCTGGCGCCGCTAGGATAACTTCCCGAACCTTACCTGAAAATTCAGGGTTACTCCTCATCAAGTCAACATAAGAGCGAGTGAGAGCCCTATTCCCCATACTATGGGCAATCAAATAGATATTTTCAGCATCAGACTTTTCAACAACATCTTTCAAGAACGCCGTAATATTTGTTTGAGCCCACTGGACATTCACCTCATCTGACGTGTACTTCAACATTTTCCCATGTGAAGGCCAGCTATAAAATACCGCTGCTCCATCGAAGCTCAGGTCATAAACCATCTGGGCAGTTCTTCTCGCGGCATCTGAAAACGTCACATTGTAGCCATGCACATAAATGAGCAAATCGTTGTCACGTGATACTCCTACTCTACCCTTTAATCGTTCAAAATAGTCTTCTTTTTCCGACCGGAAAATAGTGTGTAAAATGACATGCTTATCTGGATTTTCAAAGAATTCTAACTTCCACCATGTGGGTGATTCTAATTCACCAATTTTATGATCTTGGGGAATAGAGACTGCAGCAATTCCGTAGGTCACATCCGCACGTTTAGCACCATAATATTCGTAAACGTCTTGTTCATTATCGATTGCACGATCTGTAGCAAAGAAAACATCAACCATAGTATATGACTCGTCATCTTCACTGGGTTCACGGGGTTCACTTGGTAGCATTTGCTCTGTAGAAGCACACCCAAACATCACCATGGATACTACCAACATCGCTATTAGCTTAAAATTTTTCATACCTTCAATTCTAATTACTAAACAAGTTGTACATGTTCTTATAGGATAGTTTTAACGACTTTCCTTACCTTTTTATTAATAGTGTGATGTTCAATTACCTAAGACGTTACTCGCAAATATCGCCTCTTATCTCATACTAATCTTCCAACTAAATTTGCTTAAATAGCGACATGAATACAAAAACCGAACTGCTCACCCTTATCAAATTCGTAAGAGCTGAAAAACCAGCTTTAGACCACTTCACTAGCACATTGGAAAAAACAGTCAAAAAAACGCCTGATGATGAAATTGATTTTCACAGAATGAACGACCAAAGCCTGCCCGATATCCTGTTCATTCTGGCGCTGACCAGTGAAGACGTTCTTTCTCAGTATTCCCGTATTTTCATTAATTTAGCGTCACATGAAATAGCCAACATTTACCGCCCAAACCTGGCATTTTCATCGATCATACACCCCCATTAAACCTGTACAAAAGCACAGTATTTAATCTACTATATCAAGGTCAGTCAGCGAGTTAGGTTAAGTATGCGAGTTTATTGCAAATGCGGTGAACGCGCGATTGTTAGCAGAAGCAAAGCAGCGGATGCAAATTGCGCGGAGTTATCTTGTTCATGTTCAAACCCAGATTGCGGCCACACCTTTGTAAGTGCGCTAGGGTATAAACATTCTTTAAAGCCTTCAAAGGTTCACCTAGGGATTGGTGCAGCCAGCAAGCCTCTGTTTGGTAAAGTATTTGGTACCCGTGTTTTTTGTGGTTGCGGAGAACGGGCGGTAATCAACAAAACCAACCGCCTATCCAATGACTGCGCAGACCTTTATTGCGAATGTAAAAACCCTGAATGTGAACATCAATTTGTGATGTCGTTATACTTCAGCCACACATTAAGCCCATCATCAAAAACAACACAGCAACTGGCTAATTCATTGGTAAAGGCTCTGCCCCCAGAAAAGAGGCAGGAGCTTAGTCTTCAGCTATCGATGTTCTAATTACAACCTAAACTCAGGGCTTTCTACCTCATCGGCCATTTCAATTATCGATTGAATGGCTTTTGTTTTTTCAGCATCAATTAAGTGAGGGTACTTCGCCACTAATCCTCTCATCAATAGTACTCCCGCTTCAGCACGCCCTTCCGCAGGCATACTCACTGAAACACCGTCAATGATCACATCAAGCGCCAATTGAAATAGCTTTTTTTCTTCTTTCATATCAATACCCTTACCAACGACCCTACAAATATACTGTATATTCATACAGTATTCTATAGGCGTTTTTTGACTCACTTCACTCATCTTCTTTTTCCTTGTTTTTTTCCATACACAAACACAGTAACAAATTCGGTCTGAAACCAATTGATCGCTACTTGACGTATTTTGTTTGCAGAACCAAATATGTTATGGCGCAATTGTGCTTAATAAAAAACTGAATGAGTGGAGGGGGATTGGGAAGGAGAGTTAACTTAATAATCTACTTTTCTTTCATGGTGTCAATCATTCATTTTTGGTTTAAATGACCTTATTGACACTGAGTTATTTTATTTATATTAATCAATATCTTAAAAACTATCAGACTATTATTTCTTTCGTATTTGTGATGTTAGACGATGACGGTAATGCACTACATTCTATGAGTTGGGCTTACCCCTTCATGTCTTTATAAGTTCTCACTGATGACACAAGTGAATCAACATTTTCACTAGTCAACGGAGGTAGTGTTCTTCTATTTTCAGCAATAGTAGTCGGCATAAGAGAATCATTTTTTAATCTCCTAACAACCATCCAGTCTCTTTCTAATTCATCGAATTTGTCTTCGTAGTGCAGCTTTATAATCTGTATAGCAGTGTCTACTTTCGTTACAGAGTCATCTTCTCTTAAAACCAGCTCTAGGGTACGGAGCGTTTCAATTTCAGACTTGAGGAGGCTTAGCTGAGAGTTCAAGCTAAATTCAGTGGTGGAAACCTGGTGTTTAACCGCTTCCATTTGCTGTTTTCTATACTTTGAGATTTCTTGATCAAGTGCGACTTTCGCATTGTTAAATTGATTTTTGACTGCGCTACACTGAGATTTCAATTCTTTAATTTGATGTTGAAGCTGATGTGTCTGTTGCAGATAAGCCCTAACCTCCTTTTGAGATTCAATATTTCGTCGTAGGTTGTTTTCGTATTTTTTGACCTTATTTTCAACTTTAACTTTGTGCTTCTCCCAGTCAGAGTAACATCTTGATAGCTTATTCACTGACTGACTGAGCGTGTCCCGTTTAGCTTCCAACTCTCTACCACACTCGCGCAAATACCGGAGCTGGCTACCCTGCTCAGAGATATGTTTTTGGTTTAACGCTGCAAGCTCTTCAGCAAAAATTGATAATGGGTTAATGGATAGACAGTGAACCGTCGCTTGGTCGATCAATGCTCTAACTATCTCTTCATCTAAATACTCCACTCCCTCAGGGAGACGAGTTGGTAACACTATTTCGATTAGGTTTTCTCTTTGCTTTCGATAGAAGGATACCTTTTCTTTTTCGCATTGATGACTCACACAAATTTCAACTAAGAAACGTTCACCATCAACTGAAGTACAGACAAGATCTGGCCGATATAGACCATCAAACACTTCTTCTTCAACTTCCGAGAATTCAACATCAATATAGTGACTTTGCCCATTCAACGTTAAGTGTCGAAACTTGATTCTTCTATCCTTCTTAATCACTTCTTTAGCAATTAAATGAAGCTCGGTCTCTCCTGACCAGGAACAAGCTTGCGTACTAACATGCGCAAAACTCCATGCAATACTACCCTGGCGAGCAAGAACTGGCTTATCACACACAATACAATTGCAATCACATTTAAGTCCGTTATC
Organism: Vibrio methylphosphonaticus; assembly: GCF_023634655.1. Taxonomy (GTDB): domain Bacteria; phylum Pseudomonadota; class Gammaproteobacteria; order Enterobacterales; family Vibrionaceae; genus Vibrio; species Vibrio methylphosphonaticus. The sequence continues at coordinate 103,292 of NZ_JAMKMS010000010.1, forward strand.
AGCATCTTTGATGGAAATGACATTACCTGTCTTATCGACAGCACGAGTCATTAATAGATGTCCTAACTTCGTTTCCTTGTCCATTCCCCACCTTCAGATATTAATAAGCTCAAACACGGAGCGTATTGCTCAACTGATGTTAACATAGCATCGGCACCAACGTTCCTTGCTTATAATCAAGAAGTTCCTGATTCCATTTATCTATCTGTTCTTGTTCTGGTTCATCAGGAACCGTGTAACGGTCTGCTAACGAACGCCAATAAGCCTGCCGATCTTTAAACCGAATGTAGTGTTTTTTATAGAACTCATTGGCATCCTGCTTTATATCGCACATATCAATGTCGGAACATTTCAAACTCCAACCACGAGCACCTGCAGCCCAAAGCAGAAAACTGTCCATTTTAGATTTCGAATTTTCTCCATCAAATGAAATGCAGAAGCGATTTGCACTGCTGACGTGTACGCCGCGCTCTCGAACCGTTTTACTTATCTTTTGCGCAGTTTTCTCCAAACGGATAATTCGTTGGTAGAGCTTGTTCTGATAAACGTCAGGCTTTTTTTGTAGCTTTGCAATTGACTTGGCTTTAATAGCTTGAGCTTTTTCAGTGTTCAACTTTCTGATTTTGCGTTGTAGAGGCTTCTTCCACTGCTCAAGCTTAGAGCCCATTTCTCGGATAATAGCTGTCATATTATGAGTTTCAAAAGCGGCAAGGCACTCCCAACCCGGAGCGCGTGAGCACCTAGCTATGTTATAGCGATTCCCACGTATCAATCCTTGGTCAGCATTAGCACCTTTCGCTGCATACCCAACAGCTTTGATGATGTACGAACTGGCTGCGGTCGGTTTCCGAATTCGCGCCAACTGAGCAAAACCATGCCCCCAAATTTTCTCAAGCCGTTTCGCCCAAGGACTAAACAACGGTTCGGGAACCGACCACCGCAATAGCAAGTGAACATGTGGGTTTGGTTCTCCGTATTCATTTGCGGGACACTCCGCTACCCAGATGTAATGAAAATCAGCGGGTGTGATAGTTGGTCCCTCAGGTGAAGGCTGCACATGCATAGGAACTTTGTGATTTTTGAGATCACTGTACTTAGCTCCCGAGTCCGCATCTATCTGGGTAGTGTGGTCTGCAACCCAACCCCGCTGATACATTTTCTTAGCCGCATCCAGAAAGCGAGATACTTCTTTTCCTATGCTCGTTTCAAGAGTCTTTTCCATAGTGAATTCTTGCTCTGGCTTTTGCTTAATATCGCAATAGGGGCCAGCGATAACGCCACCACGATTCATTGTTTTGGGATACGGCGTATCCTTGGAAGGGACGGTACAATACTCTCCCCCAATCTCAGTAATTGAGTCCCAAATTTTCTTTTCACCGCGCTTTGGATGAGCCGTAACCATGTTGCGCCTGTAGCGTATCGGGTGATGGGAACCCATAGTGTTGCAATCAACCTCATCCACCATGCCTCCAAACAGTTCAAGTCGCTTCCTTTGGGAAAACGTTAATGTAAGGAAAGTAGTGAAGCCTCCATGACAAGCAGCCGTATAGGCTCCGGCCTCGAATATTCGACTCACCGCTCGGGGGTTAAGTTTGTCAGTGAACCTCACTCCGACATTTTCAGCCGGGGCATTACCTGATGGCGTTTCCGTAATGACCTGCAGTTTGTATGTCTCGTTCCAATCTCTATGCATGAGTTGCACAGATGTTGGTACTTTGTCAGGTTCACCTCTCGCCTTCTTACCATTTTGATTCAGGATAGACGCCCTATTTTGCTCCGTAGAGCGGTACAGGATGTCCTCATTATCATGCGCTTGCGTTGACGCCAAAAGGATTGTGCCGGAGCTTCTCTCCCTCAAAGGGCGCAGCAATCGGCTAATTTTCTTGAAGTTATCAACCCTATGTCGACCTGTCGGACTTTTGCGCCCCTTGACTAGCCTATACTCTTCGGCGATTCTCGCCGCCGCTTCGCGGAGGGGTTTGGGTGTATGATTCACCTTGTTAAAGAAGTCCGTTCTTCTAATAAGATCAACTTCGCGCTTCGATTTTTTATTAAGAACACGGTCATAAATAGGGATTTTCTTAACCACTCCACTATCCAAAATCGCTTGTTCTTGGTCGGTATAAAGTTTGGAACCAAAAAAACCAGCATTATAGCTGGCATCATTCTTTTTGATTCTATCAAGGGGCATTACTGCCCCTGCGACAAAAGTGAGGTCGTTACTGGTAAGTGCTTTACCAGTTCTCCCCTTCTCTGGTTTCAATAACATTGATATCCCAAATTCCATCTTCCGCACGTAACGCCACATTGAAAAAGGCATGCTTTTGCGAAATTTCTACGAACGAATAAACATTCGATTCAATTTCATCAAGTACGAAAACCCGCTGCATGTATTCGTTGCCAATCCCGACCGCTACTGCGCAATCGGGATTATTTTCCTTCACGTCTAAAAACGTGTCGTCTTGAGCAGGCTCCAGTTCATACTCATCGACTTCAAATTTAAGAAGAAGGTCGCTTTCTTGGCATATGTCTGCCAAGACACTTTGTAATTGCTTTAACTTTTCGTTCATACAATGCTCTCTGTTTAGATGTAAGATTAATCTCGGCACCTCTATCGGCGCCCTTAACTAATCGCATTGTTGCATATTCTCGTATTTTCATACTGCCTCCAATTCCTGAGTTGTGACCAACATAAAACCGCCCTTGCCTTCAACTTGTTTCAACACACCTTTAGTTAAGTGAGTACAACCAAGTTCGAAACAAGCTTGGTCAATAGCTCGTTCCATCGATTCAAAATCACCAACCAAAACATTGGCAACTTCTTGCGTTTGTTCATGGCGAATAACTCCTCCATCTGGACAAAGCATTATTGCGGCATATTGCATAGCGTTCCCCTATTCCCCAATCGCTGCCAAGCAGTACTGCTCGAACTGAAAAAGTGCCTCATCATCCCAGTGGCCTAAGTCACGTAGGGCGAGCATTTCAATAAACAAGCGGCGGTTGTTCATATCTAGCTGTGACCAATGGTGTAGCTGTGGTTTCGCGTTTTCACTTTGGCAAGAGCGATACCAGCTCACGTAGTGATGAGCAAAGAAGACACAAGCGCGGTCGCCTTGCATGGCTTGTTTGATGTCGGCCAACACATCTTCTTGTGGTCGATGGGTTTGAACGGGGGTGAGTTTCTTCGCAATGGCGTCGAGTTGAATGAGCATTTCATGTTGTTGCTCAGTGCTGCTTTTCTCGAACCTTGCCGAAATTTGCTCAAATGACGTGTCAAATAGATGGATTTCAAAATCACTCATGATTTCACCTCTGCTTTTGCTTCGGCTTCTTCACGGGCTTCAATGATCAGCTCTGTTAATTGGCTTTCAATAGACAGCAATTGTTCCAATATGTCGCTTGCTGACATTTCAACTTGTGCAACCAACAGAACTTTCATGGGTAGTTCGCAGGTGTCATAAGCCGCTAGTCTGTAGTTGTTATATTGGCCGCTAAACTCGGTAAAGACATGAATCACATCCGTGTTCGCCATCGCCAACACGTTAATGGCGTGAACAATGTCGAATACATCGCGCATATCTAAACTCACGTTCACTGCTTGGGCATTATTCCCAACACCTTCTGCAGATTGGTCATGCTCGTCGAAACCGCATTGAGTGAGTAATTGCTTCGGCACTAGCCAACTTAAAGCAAAGGTTAAACGTCGCTGGCTGCTTAACATCACGTCGTGGATTTCCCGCGACTGACGCAGCATGTCGCTTGCCTCCTTGTGATACTTCTCCGCTAATGCTTGGTCACTAACTGGCGGGATTGGTTGTCTTGGTCTGTGTCGATATTTTGGGTCTGTCATCTTCTATGCTCCTACGCTAAGACGAAAAAAACGCCCCCTTTCGAGGGCAAAGGACACTGGCTAGGGTGTTAATGGGTACTGCTGAACTGGTAGTGTTTTAGGCGGCGGACATCGCCGAGTTTCTTATCAAAGCCCACCACGATTTCTTTTAGGCACTGCATTCCGGTGCGGATTTTTTGCAGCTCTAAATCATTGAAGGATTCAAAGCGTCGTTGGTAATCTTTGGCGGGTAAGCCGCCAGCAATCAGCACTAAGCCACGAGTTTTATCCGGCATATTGTTGAACACCTTTTTCAACTTACGACGCGTCGCTTCACCGTTAAAAAGGGACTTACAAGCCGCAATACTTTCCATTGCATTGGGGGCTGTGGGCTGCGCTATTTGCTGTTGTTCAATTTGTTCTCTCGCTAACTGGGTCATCATGGCTCCTTAGGTTAAACCTGGGATTGCTGCACCGTTGGCAATAAAGTCCACGCCCATGCTTAACATTGGGGAAACGCCAGAAGTGCGGTTTTCGATATCGTTGATAAGAAGCACAAGGTTGCCGATGCCAGCTTGTGCTTTTTTAATGAGTGACTGTTTATGAGTGCGTGATAAGCGTGGGCCGTTGCCGTGCTGCAACGCCCAAGTAGACAGTTCGCCAGCGTTGGTACTGTGCGTGAGCACTCTTTCTACAATGCTTTGCGCTTGTTCGGCGCTTTCAATGGGGGCGGTGACAACGTCTAGCCCAAGCAAAAGACTATTGATAAGGGTGTAGTTGCCGCTCACTTTAGAAATGGCGATCAGTTCTACGGGTTTTAGAACATGAGGCTGATCAGGATTCAGCTTATTACGCAGCATACCGGGCTGCATTTTTAGCTTTCTAGCTATCGCTTCCATGTTCTCTTGTCTCGCGAATGAGAAACAAGCCTCGTCAAATGACTTTTGTTTGGACTCACAGAATCCGCACATTGAGTTGTTTACGTCCATAGCTAATACTCAAATGAAGAAGAAAGGGACGAAAACGAATAGCCAACCAACGACATTGAGCCAAGTTGGGCATTCGTTTGGATAGCTTTCTTCCCAAGACTCACTTTGCGATTGGTGCAAAGTGGGTTTGGTTTTAAGGATGGTAAGAAAGCTCATACTTCTTGCTCCGCAGAACGCTCGAATACTTTCACTAAGTTGATGAGCACAGAGCCTTTCTCGCCATGTTTAGGAAGAATTGGGATTTCGCCACGGGCTATTGCTCTATCGAGTGACGATGTAGACCAGCCAGTACGTCTAATAAACTCTTTTTTCGTGCAAAAAGGTGCGTCTAACGCTATTTGAAGACTTGCCATAAGTGGTATCCTATTCGCTTAAAGACTATTCTTGATGCTTAATGGTGGTACATGACAGCATCATAGGTAACTTTCACAATCATTATTGATCGCAAATGAATACATTTACAAGAGTCTTTTGACCATATTCATGCGGTTTTATAGAGATCTGAATCACAGTTCAAATGATTGCAAATGAATACAAAGTGAGACAAATGACTAGAATTCCAGCAAAAGTAGAGCCTTTTGAATACCTTAAGGGTCGAGAGTTTACGGATAAGCTGAGAGAAGTAACGGAATGCCCTCAGTACAACCAACTTGCAGATTATTTTGGTGTCCCACGCTCAACCATTCTTACTTGGCACCGCCATGATAGGACTCCTTTTGAGCTTATTGTAAGAGAACACCTCCACTCAGGAGCTTCGGTTAAATACCTTGCGCTTGGTGAAGGCAAACCTTTCCCAAAAGAAACCGACGACGTTGCGAAGGGAAATGGGTTCGTCAAACACGGACTAGTTAACGGTCAGCTTCTTGAGAGCGGACAAGTAGAAATTGGTCATGCTACTTTGGCCGATTTTGGGCTTGAAAAGAGTGCGCTCATTGTAGTAGAGCAAGATGGGAGCAATCACTTCATTAGCACTAGCGAAACGCACCCAACAGCAGGTAGTTACCTCATTGATATCGACGGCTCGCTATCGATCAATCACCTGCAACGCTTACCAGGCAAAAAGCTGGCAATAGCGTTCGGTGAATCAACCGTCGAAGTTGCAGAAGAAGACATAAAAGTTATAGGCCGAGTGGCTATGGAAATGAAGAAGAAATGAATCCAGTCCTCGATAAAGTAACCGACCCAACGTTCACCAACTCAGCAAAAGGTTTGATGACGCTATTCTGTATTGGGTTGGCGCATATGGTGTTGGGCGTAGGTTTAGAGGATGTAAAGATAGCAATCCCTTGGTTTCCTACCATTAATTTTGAAAGCCCTCAGAACCTAATTTATCTCTACTGGGGGCTAGTATGGTACGCCATGTATCGCTATGTTCTTGAGCATGCAACCGTGTTTAGAAAACACTGGTTCAATGCTTTAGCAAGTAGTTTAGAAATAGGCAAAATAGGCGAGTCTTTTGTTAGACAATCCATATTTATTAGTAAAGATCACTATTACGTTAATATTAGAACAATTGAAGATCTAGCAGTACACACCATCGACATAAATACATACCAATACGATGAAACAGAGTACTCCTCAGAGTTAGTTTATAGTTTCAGCTTTAGGTTCAATGGCAGCTATCAATTCGAATCTATCAAAAGTTCTGAAGACCTAATACATAGAATTCCCGAAGCGGTTTCGCGTAAGAGAGCACTGGCAAAAAAATGGGGATTAAAACCCGACTCAGACGAACATCACGTTACCTATCGATCATATAAAATCACTAGTGTTAGATATCGAATGCGGTTGCTGTGGCTTAAGTCTAGCCACTACCTAAAAGAATTTCTTCGAAATGGCGAAGTGTTTGATCTTTCGCTACCACTGATTTTTAACATGGCTTTGTTTTCGGTTTGGGTAATTAACGAACTACACATTCTAAAATGAAAAATGGTAAACACTCAAAATAGAGTTGTACCTGAAAATCCTTATTAATGGCTAGGTAAAAATATGAGTTCTACGGAAATGGAGCAATCTGATAGTGGTGGACCAGCTGCCCTTAAAGGGTTTTCCTACCAAAACTTTGCTGCAGCGTACTATACGTTATCAATGCTTCGAGATAAGTCTTTACTCTCTGTCCGCTGTGAAGTTGTTGACGACATAGACCTCGTTTATGATGACCGAATTGAATATGTTCAAGTTAAAACCACAGACGATGATACTAAATGGTCCATTAAAGAATTCGCAGTAGCGTCGACTAGAACTGTACCAAAGACAGGACAACAAAAAAAAGATCAAATCGTAAGTAAAGAAGACTCGATTCTCCACAAATCTATGGCATGTGATAAATCTCAGCTTCCTGGTTACTTTCGAATACTAACTACTCGTGACGTTAAAAAAGAACTTCACCTATTGAAAATAGATATAAATACTAGGCCGCAAAAAGAAGGTAAAGAAAAATTACTGGCATCTCTGCGAAGAAAAATAAAACTTAATAAGCCTCGTAATAGTACCGAATTCAAAACACCAAAAGGAAATGATGTTGAATACTGGTTAGATCACGCAGAGTGGACCGTAATTCCCAACCAAACTCAGTTGGAACTGGCTTGTACTAGTTTGATTTTGCAAGCAGCTCAGGAGCAAGGCATTTTTCTTAGCTCTAATAGTGACGACATACGAATACTTTGTTCGCTTCTAAGCAACCTTACCAAAAAAAGTGCAACTTCTCGAGTACTGTATTCTGCTGCTGATAAGTCATACCATCGTATTGACTTTATTAAATGGTTCAGCAATGAGATTGAGCACTACGCGAACTTAAATAGCAGACATATAAAAGTATACTCCACCAATCAAAATAAACTGACGGCTATTATTAAGTCTTTCTTTACTGATCGGGATTTATACAAAAACCATAGCTTTGACGGTGAAAAGATATGTACTGGATTACATGGAGGTTACCATCGCAGAAACTATACCTATGGGCAAATTGCCAAAAATCTATGCCAGTGGTTACCTCAGGTACTGTTACTTCCTAATGAGTTAGCAGATCACAAACCTGAAAACCTTGATGAAAAAATAGCTATTTATACCAAGAGAAAAAAACAGAGCTATCAAAATATTAATGAGTTAATTTCAAAGGCACTGCTTTATTCAATAATCAGAACCAAGTATAAATCTCAACCAATTGCTGCTAATTTATATATCGACGACAATATGAAAACATGTTTTGATAACGTTCATATACTTTTAGAAGATCACTCTCCTGATAAGTTACTCATGGGGTTTAGTTATCTTATTGAAGGTAGTATCAAAGACGCTGTCGACAATATGATCATGCAGTTTGATGAGTTGTTAGGTTCCGAAGCATTTGATACCCAGAAAGAAAAAATATTAGAAACCAAAGAGGATGGATATTTATTAAAGCATGATATTGATGAAATACTTAATGCTAACTCTTCCTTAGACGAAAATATTGATAGATTTCGGTTTGCTTTCTTTTTAGGTTACGAATCATGTAACCTTGACTGTAACAATAAACACATGCATAAGGACTACTTATTAACCCTTGAAGAGGAAGTTAAGGATAGATTTAAAAGACTAATTGAGTGCTTAGTTGAACAAAGTGAATTTTACCAAGATTTACATATCGATGTATATATTTACCCAATTCCATCAATCCCCTCCCTTATTCATGCGGTAACAACACAGGCAAATAAATAATGCAAGCTAACTTAGAACCTAGAGCATGTATTGAAGATGTAAAATGTGAGAAACTATCACCTTTCTTATATTTAAAAAAAGCAAATCAATACTTATCTATCCCTGCGAAACAAGCTAAGGGACGTGAGTATCTTATTCGCGCATTAGACCAATTAGAACTCTTTGAAAGTCAAATATTATTACTGCAAAATCTCATACGAAAAGCTGGATTATACCCATACTTAAAAAAGTACTTCTCCGATTTATCGTATGACAAACAATTAACATTAGACTTATATCAAAGTAACTTTGACAAGCAGTTTATTTTCCACTCGATGCAAGCAAAGATCTTCAACCTATTGAAATCAGGAAATAATTTAGTTCTAAGTGCGCCTACTAGCATGGGTAAAAGTGCAATTATCGATGCTCTAATCGCGGAAGACCAATTCAGTAAGATCGTTATTGTTGTTCCTACGATAGCGCTGATAGATGAAACCAGAAGACGAATCCAAAAAAGATTCAGTTCAGAGTATCAAGTAATTCACCACGGCTCACAGATCAAGCGAAAAAACAAGGTTGTTTACATACTAACCCAAGAGCGAGTTAACGAACGTAAGGATCTAAAAAACATCGACTTATTTATTGTTGATGAGTTCTATAAGCTTGCTTTCAGAAATGATGACTCATCTAGAGTAATCGCATTGAATATTGCCCTAAGTAAATTGCTATCTGTTTCAAAGCAATTCTACATGATCGGGCCTTATATAGATGCAATCCGAGGAATGGAAGTGATACAGCGAGACTATGTATTTGTTCCATCCGAATTTAACACCGTAGCTCTTAATATTCATGAGTTTAATATTGCAGCGATGGACTTAGCATCAAAGAACCTCCAACTTGAAGAAATAGTCAACAACCACCACGGGCAGACTATTATCTACTGTAAATCCGCTGCTTCTATAGCACAAGTATCTCGATACTTAGGGCGCTTACACCAAATTCAAGAAAAATCTATCGGTTATCTAAATTCCAACTCATTAAAAAAATATTATATGTGGTTGGTAAAATATTACGGAAAAGATTGGGGATGTACCAGTGCTATTCGTCATGGTATAGGAATCCACCATGGTGCCTTACCTCGTGCAATTCAACAGAAAAACATTGACCTATTTAACTCAAAAAAGATTAAAATTTTGATATGCACCTCTACATTAATTGAAGGTGTAAACACAGCTGCTGAAAATATAATTATTTACGACAATAGAAATGGAACACCTAGAATAGACAACTTTACGCACAAAAACATTTCAGGTCGTGCGGGGCGAATGAATCAATATCTTGTTGGTAATGTTTTTTGTTTAGAGGCGCTACCTAAACAAGAATTACAGACTCAAGTTGTGGACCTACCTTTAGGGCAGCAAGACCATAAATCCCCAATAAACTTGTTAGCAGGAATTCAACCAGAACATCTGTCTGAACAAAGCACCGAAAGTCTTATGAAGTTCGCTAAAAACTCTGATGTTCCTCTCGAAATCATTCAAAAACATTCAACTTATAAGGTTGAGTTAATCTTAAAAGCATACGAGTTAATTACACAACTATCCATTTCAGATATGAATCAGATTGCGACCATTAAAGCTCCTAAAAGCGAACATTTGAAGCTCCTATCAACATTCATAAAAACAGTGGAAAGTGGTTCATTAACTCGACTTAACCTCCATTTTGAAGATAACCTTGACCTTCAAAATAGGTTGGGGTGGTACATCTATGCCGAAAATCATAGTAGCTATATTAAGAAACAAATTAGCTTCATATATGACTCAAGAGACGACGCTGTATCCCGTTCGGATATGACGGACAAAGAATTAAAAATCACAAGGAATATCTTTAAGCACTCAGTTACACGAGCTCTATTACTATTAGAAGATCTTTTAAATTTTGAGTTTACAAGTTTGGGTGTACCAGAAATTGCAGACCTAGGCTACCTAGTACATTTATTTGAGCATAGTCATTTGCCAACAGCATTCTCCGCTTTAGAAGAAATGGGGATTCCAATTGAAACTTTAGACAAACTTGTAACCGAGAGATTAAGCGAAGCAGATATTGATGTCCTAGTCCGCTACTTACGTATCTATCACAAGTACTTGAAACAGTTAAACCAGGTAGATCATATGTTTATCAAGAAAGCTACTTACTAGATGACCGTCAGAAACCTTCAAGACAATAACAAAAAACCATGGCTTTGCGAGTGTTACCCGCAGGGCCGTAAAGGTAAGCGTATTCGCAAGCGCTTCGCTACTAAAGGCGAAGCCCTTGCTTTCGAAAAGTTCACTATGGCCGAGGTGGATGATAAACCTTGGCTGGGTGATAAAAAGGACTTACGTACACTTCATGACTTGGTTGAGCTCTGGTACAAGCTTCACGGCCAGCACTTAAAATCTTCGGTTAAGCTTTACCCTCGCCTCTGCACCATTGTTGAAGAACTGGGGAACCCTTTTGCCATCCAGTTTACGGCTAAAGACTTTGTTCACTGGCGTTCTAGCAGAAAAGCAAAACACAGTCACACGGGAGCGGATACAGACAAATTGATATCCGCTCCCACTAATAACCTTGATTTAAGATGCTTGCGTGCTGTGTTTAATGAACTCATTGCCCTTGGCGAGTGGACGCAACCTAACCCACTGACTGGCGTTAAACAGATCCCTGTGACGGAATCTGAAATGGGCTTCTTTTCAGATAAGGATATTACTGCGCTCTTTGATAGGATTGCTAAAAGCAAACGCGCTAAAGAGTTCGAGCTGGTCTGTAAAATTTGCTTATCTACTGGCGCACGTATTTCAGAAGCCAATAATCTTCGTGTTTCGCAGATCACCAAATTCAAAATCACATTTTTGGATACCAAGAGCAAAAAGAACCGTACGGTGCCAATCACAGAAAAGCTCTATAATGAACTGATGGCGTTTGAGCCAACAGGAGAAAAGGATAGGTTGTTTAAAAGCTGCCATCATGGCATTGCGTTTATCATTAACCAAACCTTCCCAGACTTGCCGGATGGGCAAAATACCCATGTCTTTCGTCATACCTTCGCAAGCCGATTTATGGAGGCAGGAGGAAACATTTTGGTGCTGCAAAAAATCCTTGGTCACAGCGACATAAAAATGACCATGCGTTATGCCCATTTCTCGCCTGATCATCTCATTCAGGCGGCAGAGTTAAACCCCATTTCCAGCTTGGGATTGTAGCCATAAATTCAGAGGAAAGTGGCGACAAAATGGCGACAGATTTTCTAAATACTGGTCATTATTGAACAATACTGACAAAACAGGGAATCACTAAGGCATTGAAATGGCTACGGAACCCTTGGTTTTACTGGGTTCTTGAAATAGCTACGCATTACACTAAGTAAGCATCACTAGATAAATGATAAACACCCGCTAAGGCGGGTGTTTTTTTGTCTTAAGTTAAATTCTTACCGCTATACCTTTAATCCAGTCCGCTATACGTTAATCTAGCCTGCTATACGCTTAGTTAAAACCGTGTTAGAACGCGCTTTCCAATCCGTCACGCATTATAAGTTAGCTCAAACACAAACTACTCAAGATCTTCCATTGCGGGCACCACTTCTACAGGCACACCATTTTGTGCTAACACCGCCGCTTTAGCGATTCGGTCAGAAATACCATACTCTTCTAACCACCACTCTAGTTCTTGAGGAATGGACATGGCCTTTTTCGTCCCATCACTCCGCGTTAATGGTTCATGAGCTTCAATAAACACGCTTCTGTCTGGCTCAAGAGCGACTTTAATGGGTTCATCGATAACACGCACTTGCAGTCCAACTTTTGCTTCGTTAAACAACCAGTCAATATCTTTAGGATCCATACGAATACATCCCGCGCTGACACGTAAACCAATGCCAAAGTCTTTGTTGGTTCCGTGAATCAAATACGACCCTGTTCCATACGCTAGCCGCATCGCGTAGTCCCCTAACGGGTTTTCAGGACCTGCTGGAACAACATCAGGCAATTCTATCCCTTTCTCCAAATAATCCTTGCGTATTGACGTCGGGGGCGTCCACGTCGGGTTCTTACGCAATTGGCTAATTTTGGTCGTCATCTCTGGCGTATCTTGCCCGATTCGACCGATACCGACAGGGAAAATATGGACGATGTCTTTTTCTGGTTCAAAATAATACAGTCTAAGTTCAGCAAGGTTGATGACAATGCCTTTGTATTCGACCTCTGGCAATATGGTCTGACTTGGGATCGTCAACACATAATCTTCCGGTGGTAGAAAAGGATCGACGCCTTTATTCGCCGCCATCAATGACAAAAAACCAACATCATAGTGCTTAGCAATGTCAGACATGGTTTCGCCCGCCACGATACTATGGTAATGGATGGTGCCAACAAGATTGCTGCCATCCTCGGGAAGCGCATAAGTAGCTGCACTTATCCATTGTGAGAAGCTCAGACAAGCCGCTAAAATCGTCCTACGATACATCAATGTTGATCCTTTGCTGCTTTATATACACTTAAGGTTATCTCTCTTTGTGTCTTGTGATCAACTATCGGTTCAGGATATTCCAACTTTTGACACGCTTCCCACAACCAAGGTTGATGTATATGACGATTAGGCACATTGGCCAGTTCCGGAATCCATTGACGAATAAATTCTCCTTGTGCGTCAAAACGCTCGCCCTGACGGATGGGGTTAAAAATACGGAAATAGGGCTGACCATCGCACCCTGTAGAGGCACACCACTGCCACCCGCCATTATTTGCTGCGAAATCCCCATCCACTAGTTTGGACATAAAATAGGCTTCACCCCAGCGCCAGTCCACATGAAGATCCTTGATTAGAAAGCTTGCCGCAATCATACGCAGCCGATTATGCATCCAGCCTGTTGCATTCAGTTGTCGCATTGCCGCATCAACAATGGGGTAGCCGGTCACGCCATTACACCATTGAGTAAACGCCTCTTCATTTCCCTGCCAAATCAGATTTCGCTCCCAGCTCAGGTAACCATGACGACGGCTCAATTTAGGCTCAAAATAGACCAAGTGCTGATAAAACTCTCGCCAAATCAACTCACTTAACCATATCTCTGCCCCTTCTGATAGCGTTGGTTCTTGGCCATTTGACATCGTCGCATCGAGGTAAAGACGAGCCACGCACTGTCTGGCTGAAAGCGCTCCGATCGCTAAATAGGCGCTCAGTTGGCTTGTCCCATCCACTGCTGGAAAATCTCGATCCTGGTGATAATTAGCGACTCTATCGTGACTAAATGCTCGAAGCTTATCGATGATGCTGTTGGTATCCACGGGCATAGGTAAGCTCGACACCGTCGGGTAGTTAAACGGCACATTCGACTCATATCGATAATGCGCGGGAACATCTGTGGGGACGGACATTTTCGGTTTTTGAACTCTGGCTAACGTAAACTGCGCTTTCCAAGCATTTTTGAATGGAGTAAATACTTTGAAGTTTTTACCTTGCTTATTTAATACGCTACCCGGTCGAAGTATGCATTTATCATCGAATACACAGACCGTTTTACCCTGCTGTTCCAGTCGTTCAGACAACGCAGTGATCCTGTTCCTTTCATTGATTTCATAATCGAAATTCAAGAATAATTCGCTTACCCCTAGCTCCGCAGACAACGCTAGCAACCACTCATTAGCCCGTTCAAAATCATCACACTCCTTATAAAGAAAAGGCACGTTCAATAACTCGAGTTCTTCGTGTAACGCCTCTAAGCGCCTACGAATGAGATCAGCTTGAATCGGCGCTAAGTCATGCTGCGCCCATTGCTGTGGCGTAGCGATGAATACCGCTATGACTGGTGTCTCACCATCAATGGCTTGTATTAGTGCGGTATTGTCGATAGTTCTTAGATCACGATTGAATAACACTAATCGTTTCATTACTTTCTCCTAATGCGTGACATCGCCGCGCTTAACGATCCTATTCCGCATTAAATTAAATTAAACTAAATTAAACTAAATTAAATGTTCAATGACAGGTGAAACGTAAACCGGAACAAGATGATTGGCTCTTTGCTCTCTTATCACTGAAAGATGCTTTTCCGATAACGATTTTTCTGCGAATAAGTGCACCCCGTGATAGGTCGTAATCACCTCTTCATTGAATAGAGCACCAATATCATCGACACCATCCAAAAATATTACTCTCCCCCCTTTTTCAATAAGACGGGCGTAACAGAGCCAAGCGAAAAGGTTGCCTACCGTGTCTAAATTGACGAGAAGGTATTTATGTTTCCCACCTTTCTTTGACTCGGCTTGAATCATCAGCAATAACTGGTGAATAAGTAAGGTGCGAAATAGCGCATATTGCAGCGACCGTTGACCCATTTTGACAAAGTCTATTGCCGTCAACACCGGCATGACAAATTGCGTTTCAACTATGTCTAGCGGGTACTCTTTTAAAACAAAACAGAGAATTCTCCCAACCTCGTCGCCATCGAGTAAGCTCAAGGCTTGCAGCAAGGACTCAGCTTCATCAAGACGCTGAGATGAATCGTGTTCAACGGGTAAACTATTCGACGCCAAAAGCGCTTTAACTTTGCCAATGGATACCCCTTTCGCCAGCCAGCTCTGCACACGCTTAATCGTTTCCACATCTTTTGGCGTATATAAACGGTGCCCTTTCTCTGTACGTTCAGGTTGCACAAGCTGATAACGCCTTTGCCACGCCCTTAAAGTCACTGGTTTGACACCTGTCATCTCAGCGACTTCTCGGATTGCATAGCGGGCGTTGCTAGAGCCCATAACGTAAACGCATTTCTTCTGGGTGAGGTTGTAAGAATCGTTGCGACGCTAAATAGTCATCTGGGTATGCACGCAGATAGTGCTTCAGCAGTGTAAGGGGAGAATGCAATGGCAATAATCCAGTACGATAATCGTCTATTACTTGTGCTAGTTCGCGTTTCTCGTCCGCATCCAGTGCTCGCTTAAAATACCCTTGAATGTGCATGAGGACATTGGTGACATTCTTACGAGAGGCTCTGTGCTTGAGACCTTCCATCAACCCCAAGCGATAAGCTTGGTAAAACTCGCCTGGTTCATACTCATTCTGATGAGCGACGAGTCTACCAAGCGTTTTATAAGAGGTTGGGTTATGCGCCATCAATGTCAATTTGTAACGGGAGTGAAAATCTACAATTTTCCCTGGAGTAGGTTCACCTTGCATTGACTGATAGAAATCATTTAGGCCAAATACACGCGATATGAAATTTTCTTTAAGTACAGGATCATTCAATCTGCCATCTTCTTCGACTGGTAGCCATGGCATTTTCTTCATCAAATGCTCTGTATACAAGCCGACACCATTGGCTTTCGCGTGACCAACAGTATATACCTTCACGCGTTCCATACCGCAGCTCGGTGATTTGGCACACACAATGTAACCACACATTTCCGTACTCTCTAGCTCGGCTACTTTTTTATGCGTAAAAGACAGCATCCCATCGGTATAGTCTTTGGTTGCATCCTTAGTTTCAACAAGACTAATACGCTCTTCATTAGACATTAGACGTATTGTTGGTCGGGGGACGGGTAGGCCCATCCCTACTTCCGGACACACTGACACAAACGAGAAATAATCACGCAGCTCCTTATTTACATAACTACTTTGCTTATGGCCTGAATCAAAACGAACTTTTTCGCCCAAAAGGCAAGAACTTATTCCGATAGTAATGGTTTGCTCTTCCATGACATGCTCCCGATTAATAATGCAGTGTGGTGACACTTTGGCACCAAGTATTAAGTATTAAGTGATACAAAAATTTGCTCTGTACAATAGTACGTCGTTTAAGTGTAACAGTTCACTCATGCAACGTTTTTATTTATAACCATAAATTCACCCAGTGAATCGATTGCTCATTAGGTTTCAACATATTCAGTTATCATCAAGAGAAACAATGTCAGATTGAGGAGAAAATGTGACTGAAATCTCATAGAGCCCTTATTATTGGCGCTACTATTCATTCCAACAAAGAATGACATCATTCAACAGAATTAGTTAAAATATTAGGAGCAATACCATGGCTACCCCTCATATCAACGCAAACCCGGGTGACTTTGCTGAAACCGTCCTGATGCCAGGCGATCCGCTTCGTGCTCAATATATCGCTGATACGTTTTTAGAAGACGTTGAGAAAGTCTGCGATGTGCGCAATATGTTCGGTTATACCGGCACTTATAAAGGTCAACGCGTTTCCGTTATGGGTCATGGCATGGGTATCCCATCTTGCTGCATCTATGTACACGAACTCATCAAAGATTTTGGTGTTAAGAACGTTATTCGTGTAGGCAGCTGTGGTGCAGTGCGTGACGACGTTAACCTAATGGACGTTGTTATTGGCATGGGTGCATCAACCGACTCAAAAGTAAACCGTATCCGCTTCAATGACCATGACTTTGCTGCCATTGCTGATTTCGGTCTGTTAGAGGAAGCGGTTAAACAGGCACGCAGCCAAAACGTTCCCGTTAAAGTCGGTAATATTTTCTCTGCTGACCTTTTCTATACACCAGAAGCAGACATCTTCGACAAAATGAAACACTTAGGTATTTTGGGTGTGGATATGGAAGCTGCGGGTATCTATGGCGTTGCCGCCGATCTCGGTGCAAAAGCACTGACTATTCTTACGGTTTCCGACCATATTATCCGTGGCGAGAAATTAAGTTCTGAAGACCGTCAAAAATCGTTTAACGAAATGATGACCGTCGCACTAGAAACAGCCATCAACCTATAAGCTTTAAAGCCAGTGTAACGCCTGAAGTTACCCTGGCTTTTTTTCAAGTGTTTTGCATGAAGCACTTTTTATACAACCCGTTTTGTATAAAACCATTTTTATAGACCGATGTTTTATAGACCGGCGCTTTATAGACCGGCGCTTTATAGACCTTAGGGGGTGAACGTGTCAGAAGGCAAATTGCCGCTGGTTGCTAATGGATTACAGCTCAATTTTTGTAAAACATTGGCGTGTGACAATTTTGGAAGAAGTGATGCAAACCTTTATATTTTGCAGCACAGTAATCCTAAGCGACCTGCGATGGTATGCCGAGAGTGTGGTGCGTTTCCCCCCCTACTTAACAACCAAGAAGTCCTAAGCGAGCTGCAACGCTTGAGGCTTGCTCATGATGATGGACTTCCTGCATGTAAAGATAGCCAGTGTGACAACTTTGGCCTATCGGTGGATACCCATAAAGAGCGCTACCACGCTTTTGGATTTAGCGGTGATCGCCAACGTTATCGATGTAAATCATGCCAGGGGACCTTTGTCGACAAATGGTCTGGAGCCAATAAAAAAATTGAGTTTCAAGAAGCATTACTGGCGTTCTTGTTTACGGGGTACTCGGTAAGAGAAATTTGTCGTAAGCTTCACATCAATCCGAAAACTTTTTATGACAATATCGACCAAATCGCGAGCCGCTGTCGTAGAAAACTCGCCCATATTGATGCACGTTGGTTAAACCACGCTAGCCAATATACCCTTGCTTCGAACTATCAAAGCCTACAACCAAACAGTCACAACGGTGTTTTTTGGTTCGTGACCTGCGACGCTGACTCCGGCTATGTGCTGTGCCAACACACCAACTACACCTTAAAAAATAGCGCTAATAGCACTCTCGATCATGATGCCTATCAAAACAATGCACAGTTTTTATCTCAGCAGTATGTAGCAGAAAACTATGGCAGTACCAATGAACGTACCGAAAGCGAAAGAAGCCCAACTGGTCGTCGTGAACCGGCATCAATTGGGGCTATGCCTCCAAACATCAAAGAACGTATAGACATCAATTATCAGAATATTCTGGCAAGAAGTAATGTTGAGGACCCATTAGGCAATTTTTCAACATTTGATTACCCCAATACGGGAACGCTTATACGAGCGCCCTATACCTCTTATGCTCATTACCTGTATATATCGCAGATGATTGGTGATAAAAAGCCGCTTGCTATCTTTATGCCTCAAGATCCGGTTCTTCGCTCTGCAGCACTCTCCGTTTATCTTGAACGTATCAAAAGCCATAGCATCGACCTCCTATACGTCATGCAAGATCCAGAATGGGACAATAGCGGACTATCAAAAACAACCGATATTGCCCTGATGGGTTGGTGGCGTGACCGCTGGGCTATAGCGCACCAAGCCAGTGGGGCAAGCAAAGGGTTATGTTACCTATCATCCGCAAATGAGACTTTGTCAGGCAACAACTCTTCCTCAGACAACGTCGACCACACCAATTATTGGCTAAAGGTGGCTTCTATTGAGAGCGTGGAATTTTATCAATCTCGTTTCCAGCTGCTGTTTGAAAGCTTTATTAACGAGCCAAGAAGAAAATTAAGACCGGGAGGCATTATGCCGTTACTCGACATCTTTCGGGCTTGGCATAACCTCTGTTATCAAGACAAACAAGGGCTCACCGCAGCCCAAAGGCTAAACGTCTGTGAGACCCCGATGACCTTAAAACAGTTACTGGACTAAGTAGATGCTCTATAAAATTTCCTTTCGAGGAACCACACTGTAAATAGTGCTTTAAATAATACAGCGCCTTAAAGGAAGAATAGCGATACTCCTAACACCGCGAACAACGTACCAACGACGCTACGACGACTAATCTTTTCGCCACGGATCGCGTAAATAATTAAGATGAACAACGGACTGGTTGCGATCAGAGTCTGGGCAATAGCAGGGTTGGCGTATTTTAATGCCACCTGCTGTAACCACAGGGCCAAGAACGTCCCAACAAAAATAGCCGCTAGTAACCATAACCAATTGTTATGTGTCATCGACAAACACTGCTTTTTTATCGCACTAAAGGGCTTTTTTTCGGCAACCACAACAAACATAGCCACCGCTGCAACCCCAATCGTCAGTCGAATTAACGCGCCAAGTAAAGGTGGTAGATCCCCCTGCACCAATGCAAAATGGGAAATCACTACGCCAGATGCCTGACAGGTACTTGCCAATAGACCAAAAGCAATGCCTTTTAAATCATAACCGCTTCCGTTGCCATCATTTGGCTGAATGACGACAGACGTCACCGCAATGGTGGTAATCACAACGCCAAGCCAGCTTTGAAGCTGCAAAGCACTGCCCAAAAATAACAACGCCAAAATACCAGAAAGTGGCGGAGCCAAAGATTCTAGCAGTAAGGTTTTATTCGCACCGATACGCTTTAGCGCCGCAAAATAAGCGCTATCGCCAATAGCGATACCTATCACTCCTGAAATGCCGAGAATCCATAAATATCTTGGTTCTACAGTGACATCAGGCATCTGAGTCAACGGCAACACCATGAGCATCATGAGTGAAGCAATAGAGCCTTTAATGATATTTAACTGCATCGAGCTAAAGTGATGACTAAACTGGCTGTAAATCCAAGTCGCCATCGCCCAAACCATCGCTGCACCAATTGCAGCACTCTCGCCAATAAATGTCATCAAACCCCTCTTTAATCATCATTTATCTATTGCATAATACATAAATATAACAAATACTTAACCAGTCGAACTATTTCAATTCGCAACTTTAACTCTCGCAAGGATGAATTATGTTTCTTGATTACTTTGCTCTTGGGCTGCTCGTTTTCGTCGCCCTAGTCATATTTTACGGCATTATTGTTATTCACGACATTCCTTTTGAAATTGCAAAAGAACGCGATCACCCTCATCAGGACGCGATTCATGTCGCCGGTTGGGTCAGCTTATTCACCCTGCATGCCATCTGGCCATTTCTATGGATTTGGGCAACGCTTTGGCGCTCAGAACGAGGATGGGGCTTTCATAAACTTGAAGAAGAACAGCATGATTTACACCACCGCCTTGAAAAGCTGATTGACCAAGTCTCTGATATGGAAGAAGAAATAAAATACCTAAAAGGCAAGCAAGTTGTACAGCAAGCTCAAGCTGTGGAAGAGGAGAAGTAATTCATGGATTTATTACTGGTATTAACTTACGCAGCACTGTGTATTGCCATTTTCAAAATTTTTAAAATCCCACTCAACAAGTGGACCGTTCCTACCGCCGTATTGGGTGGCGTTGTTCTCATCGGTACACTTATCTTATTAATGAACTATAACCACCCGTTTACGCAAGTTGGCGGTCAGTTTTATAGTACTACTCCTATCGTTTCCAGTGTTCGAGGCAAAGTTGTTGAAGTCAACGTAGAAGCCAACCAGGAAATGAAAAAAGGCGATGTCATGCTAAGAATTGACCCGATTCCTTATGAAGCGGAAGTCATTAAAGCTAAAGCAGCGCTCGCCGATGCCAATCAAGATGTATTGCAACTCGAGAGTGATTATAAAGCGGCGCAGTCCGATACGATTAAAGCCGTAGCCGAGCGTGACAAAGCAGAGCGAGAGTTTGCTCGTTATCAAAAAGGCTTCAAACGAGGCGCATTTACTGAGCAACAAGTCGATACACGTCGTCAATCATTCAAGGCAAACCAAGCGGCACTTGAAGCTGCAGAAGCGAAAGAAGAAAGCTCGAGACTCGCGTTTGAGTCACAAATATTTGGCGAGAATACAACTGTTGCTCAGTTAAAAGCCGCATTAATTCAAGCCGAATTTAACCTAAGAGAAACGGTTGTCCGTGCCCCTACTGATGGCTATGTCACTCAATTGGCACTTAGACCCGGCATGATGGCAGTACCGCTACCTTTGGTACCACTAATGACATTCGTGCATAAAGAAGAAGAATACTTTGTCGGGGCATTTCGACAAAACTCGTTGCAACGCCTTAAACCTGGCTTTGAAGCAGAATTCTTATTTAGAGCACTGCCGGGGAAAGTCTTCAAAGGTAAAATCGTAGAAGTGTTACCGACCATTGCTGAAGGTCAAATTAGTGCAAGCGGCACACTGAGAAGTACGCAAACATTCAATACCACGGGTCGTGCTATGGTGAAACTAGTGCTCGATGATGATATGAGTGAATACGTACTCCCTACTGGCTCCAATGCCGAGATTGCGATTTATTCCGATAGTTTCAAACATGTTTCGATTATGCGAAAAGTATTGATTCGTATGAAAAGTTGGCAAAATTACCTCTACTTGGATCACTAAGATCAGCTCTGTGTCCTCCGGTGAAGAGCACCGTTCTTAGCCATAATGATGGTAAGTACCCAACCGAATAATCGTTAAGTAGCAAACAATAAGAATGGCAACCCTAGGGTTGCCATTCTTTTCTCTATCACTATTGCTATTACTATTACTGTAGCTGTAGCTGTAGCTGTAGCTCGAGTATGAGTATGAGTATGAGTATGAGTATGAGTAGGGTAACGATTAATCCAATAACGTACGTACGTATTGCTCAATTTCTGGCACTTGGCAATGCTCAAAGAAACATTGTTGGAATCGTTCACCTGTCACTGCTGTTCTGACCAAATCAACATCAATGGCTTTTAGCGTGTCTAAGTAGTTTTCTTTAACTACTGCCGCTTTAACATCATTTAAAATGCCAGCATTACGTTGTTGTGGTTCAGCACGTTCAAGTGGATAACCTTGGCCACGCTCACCAGTGGTAAATGCTTTTTCAAAAATATAGCGTACATTCAGTTCCGCGCCCCAACCGTAACCTTTTGCAAATGCTAAAGACAACGCGTTGCCGTTGTTAATTTGGTTGAATAAGAATGCATCTGATGGCTCTAGGCAGTAACCACACACAATACCCGGATGGATATTAAGTGACATCATTGCACCTTGACCAGTACCACAACCTGTCACAACAAAATCAACGGCTTTCGAGTTTACAAGGATACTTGCCATGATACCTAGATGGATATAAGTAAGATGATGATCATTTTCATCACTCATACCAACGTTGAATACAGCATGGTCTAGTGGTGCAACCACGTTAGTCAGTTCGTTGTAAACCACTGCGTTTTTACCCGCTTGGCTGTTTTCCATCATCAATGCAATTTTCATTTGTTTCTCCCGCTATATTGCGAATCAAAAGTTATAACTAAAATATTTTTATCACTTAGCATGAAACTATCATAGCCGATTAAATCGATATCATGCTGTCTGGAGTAAGCTCCAGTAGTGTGACGGTTTCGCCTACACGCGGTCGCTGAGTCTTATCTTTATCTTTATCTTTATCTTTATCTTTATCTTTATCTTTATCTAGAGAGACTAATAGCAACAACCATCCAATTACAATGTCACGCAAGATATTGCTTACTCATATTTTTACTTTCGAGGAGCGCTATTTGTGTAAGACGTTTTGCTGTCCGCTCTCTTGCCATAATAGCGATTAGCTAACCTGACGAGACGGTGTTTAGGTTGCGCTTATCACGATATAAGCGAGCAATCGTCAATAGGTTCATCATAATGACAGACGCTTCAAGTAAGCTCCCACCGATTGACCCTATCGAAATATTATTGATAAGCCAACACGTAGCACCAAGCAAGAATCATAAGCGTAAAGGAATACCCTTTAATAAAAAAATAGAGATGGTTCCGATAACCGTGCCTGCAATTGGCCATAATTGCCATGCATCTTGAGCTAACGTCACGCCCACCACCACACTGATAATCACAAACAATGCCGCGACCCATAATGAACGGGTGTAAATCGCTATTCCGGTTCTAAAAGTGGACAATAGCGCGCTTGCCGCAGACACCATCGAACCCATTAAGACAAAGTGAACCAGATGGTTAAGGTTAAGTAACAGCATCAGAATCTTGAGCCTCTTGTCGTCTTTTTGATAAAACGTCGACATACCCAGCGCAAAGCTAATTAAGCCAAAAACTTGTGCTGTTACTTCCTCCACCATCTCAATAATTCT
The DNA here is from genome assembly GCF_023634655.1 of Vibrio methylphosphonaticus. GTDB lineage: Bacteria > Pseudomonadota > Gammaproteobacteria > Enterobacterales > Vibrionaceae > Vibrio > Vibrio methylphosphonaticus. Next base: position 126,600 of record NZ_JAMKMS010000010.1, read on the forward strand.
CTTTGTGTATTAACGCGCTAACCAACCGCCATCTACGGCAATGGTATAGCCATTAATGTAATCAGACGCTGACGACGCTAGGAATACACATGGGCCAGCAACATCAAGTGGTGTACCCCAACGGTTTGCAGGAATGCGTTCTAAAATCGCTTTATTACGGTCTGCATCTTCACGCAATGCTTGCGTGTTATTCGTTGCCATGTAGCCAGGGGCAATAGCATTAACGTTAATATTGTGGCTTGCCCATTCATTTGCCATGGCACGTGTGATGCCCATAACTGCACTTTTTGACGCAGTGTAAGATGGCACACGAATACCACCTTGATAAGAAAGCATTGACGCAATGTTAATGATCTTACCGCCATTACCTTGTGCCATAAACTGCTTAGCGGCCGCTTGAGACATGAAGAAAACAGTCTTAGAGTTAATGTTCATCACATCATCCCAATCCCGCTCAGAGAAATTGATCGCATCTTCACGGCGAATAATACCCGCGTTGTTCACTAGCACGTCGATTCGACCAAACGCAGTCACCGCTTTATCAATAACCGTTGGGATATCTTCTTGCTTGAGTAGATTCGCACGTACATCTAAGAAAGTATGACCCGCAGCCTGCATTTTTTCGATGGTCTCAGTTGGCTCTACGTAGTTAACACCCACTACTTTACAGCCAGCTTCCGCTAAACCTAGCGCCATACCTTGACCTAAGCCAGTATCGCAACCAGTAACAATCGCAACCTTACCGCTTAAATTAAATGAATCTAACATCATTTTCCTTTTCCTCAACTTATGATTGTCATCGTAGCGATGTGTATCGCTGACTGAATATGTGATTACAATAAATCAATAAAACACCTTTAGCAATATTTTTAAAACATCATTTCAAAAATATTTTTCAAAACCAAAAGCAAATGTGAAGCACTTCTCAATTGAATCATTTTTTCTAAAAAGGCTTTTTAAAAATAGTGAACAGTGTTAGCGTTCGCTTGTTAGCCATAATGAGAAAGGAATGAACATGGAGAAATCCACGCAGCCTGAAGCCGTTTCTTCGGTATTAAAAGTATTCAATATTCTAGAGTCATTAGGTGACCAAAAAGAGATCAGTGTTTCCGACCTGTCACAACGTCTAATGATGTCTAAAGCCACCACTTATCGATTTTTACAAACGATGAAAGGGCTTGGCTATGTCTCCCAACAAGGTGAGGCTGACAAATATTCATTAACATTGAAGATGTTTGAACTGGGTTCAAAATCGCTAGAGTGGGTTGATCTCGTTGAGCTAGCGGAAAAAGAAATGCGTGTTATTTCAGAAGAAACCAATGAGACCATTCACCTGGGTGCATTGGATCATGGCTCTATCATCTATATTCATAAAATAGACTCTAGTCATGCATTAAGGATGCACTCTAGAGTCGGGCGCCGAAACCCATTACACACAACGGCAATCGGTAAGGTACTGCTAGCAGAGCGTGATGAAGCCTTTATTCGTCATGCATTAATCGATGCCGAATTTGTCAAAAGCACGCCCAATACACTGGAAAATATCGAACAGCTTCTTCAAGAGTTGAGTCTGGTCAAACAACAGCACTTTGGTGAAGATAACGAAGAGCAAGAGCCTGGTCTGCGTTGTATTGCCGCCCCAGTCTACGATCGCTTTGGTACCGTTATTGCTGGTGTATCGATCTCCTTCCCCACCATTCGTTTCGACGAAAATAGAAAAGATCATTATGTGCATCTGTTACACCAAGCCGGCAAACATATTTCCGAGCATTTAGGGTTCAACAACTACCCTGTGTAACTCACGTTCAACCGACGATAAAAAAGCAGCCTACATCAATACGATGCGGCTGCTTTTTCTATCATCGGAATCATTATCAAAAGCCACCCCAACGAGCGCAGCGGCTTTCAATCAATTTACGTGAGCAACCGCATCTTTGACCAATGCGCCAAGCTCGTCCCATCGACCTTCGTCGATAAGCGTCGTTGGTACCATCCACGTACCACCACAGGCTAGTACTGACGGAATAGACAGGTAGTCATCAACATTATTAAGGCTAACTCCACCGGTCGGCATGAATTTAACAGGATACACTGCGGTTAGCGCTTTAAGCATTCCCACACCACCTGATGGTTCCGCTGGGAAGAATTTCAATGTACGTAATCCCATCTCCATCGCTTGCTCAACCAAGCTCGGGTTGTTAACACCCGGAACAATTGGCATGTTCTTATCAATACAGTATTGAACTGTTCTTGGGTTGAAGCCAGGACTAACAATAAAGTCGACGCCAGCATCGATAGCCTGATCAACTTGCTCATTGGTTAGCACCGTACCAGCACCGATTAACATCTCTGGGAACGCCTTACGCATCGCAGCAATGGCATCCACCGCGCACGCTGTTCTGAACGTAATTTCAGCACAAGGCATGCCGTTTTCAACCAACGCCTTACCTAGTGGAACAGCATCTTCAACCTTGTTAATAGCAATAACTGGGATGACTTTTAAGTCCGCTAGTTTTTCATTCAATGTTGTCATTTTTTTGTCCTACGAATCGAGTTCTGGTGTTTCATTTTTTGGAATCACTGCGCCTCGGTGCTGGATAACCGCACCCGCAACTTTATGGCCCATAGCAGCAGATGCAACAGCGCTGCCACCAGTGAGTCGCTTGGCAAGGTAACCGGCACTAAACGAATCTCCTGCAGCCGTTGTATCCACAACATGGCTAATCGGTTTTGGCGCGACACTTATCGTTTCATTGCCGCTGTATATTAAGCAGTCTTCCGCGCCACGTTTGATCGCAATCTCAGTAACACCCGCTTGAGAGGTGCGTTCTATACACTGCTCAACAACGTCATCACCGAATAATGCTTGATCATCGTCAAACGTTAATAACGCCGTGTCCGTGTAACTTAGCATTGTTTTATAAGTGTCAGCAGCAAACGCTTGATCTTGCCACAGTTTCGGGCGGTAATTGTTATCGAAAAACACTTTGCCACCGCGCGTTTTGAATGCTCTCAAGAATTCAAACAGCTTGTGGCGACCGTGGTCTGTTAAGATCGCGAGTGTGATTCCGCTTAGATACACTGCATCATAACTTAATAAGGTTTCTAGCAGGCGATCCGACTCTGGTTGGTCAAAAACGTATTTTGCCGCTGCGTCACTACGCCAATAAAAGAAACTTCGCTCACCCGTTTGGTCAGTTTCAATATGATATAGGCCTGGCATTTTATCATTTAGCTTGAGGATTAAATGCGTGTCCACCCCTTCTTGCTGCCAAGCATTCATCATTTGAGTAGAGAAAGGGTCCTGACCTAACGCGGTCACATAACTGACGGTGAGATCGTGTTGCTGAGTAAGACGAGAAAGATAGAGTGCCGTATTCAAGGTGTCACCACCAAAACTCTGTTTGAGTAGCTCGCCGTTACGTTGCAGTTCCACCATGCATTCGCCAATGATGGCTATTTTGTATTGGGTCATAATTGGCTGTCCAGTTGTGTTCTATTCAATATTAAATTGCCGCTGCTATAAAAACAGCTCATGTTCAGCGATGCTTGATCGCCCTGATTTTTTCACTCACCACCAACTATTGGCTATTGGCTATTGGCTATTGGCTATTGGCTATTGGCTATTGGCTATTAACCATTAACCATTAACCATTAACAATCCGAAAGGTTGAATCTATTTTTATGAAATGGCGGTTCAATAAATCCAATCATACCAGTAATCATAACTCGGTTGTAGCGTTTATTCCCCTTATCCTTGTGATGTAACACATAAAAAAGGCAGCCTAAAAGGCTGCCTACACATATCAATTACCCTATACCGTCAGGTGCAGTTTTGGTCATCAGCGACACAATCACCACTTGATCAATTCCACTTTAGTACTCGTACTTCATTCCCTTCTTCTGGGTTTCTAGGAATATTCAATGACAGCACCAATGACACCATCGCCATAGCGGCACCGATATAGAACACACTAGACGGCGACACGAGCCAAATCACACCAAACGTTATTGGAATGACGACTGCAGCGATATGATTGATCGTAAACGACACGCCAGCCGTTGACGCCATGTCTGCAGGGTCCGCAATCTTTTGAAAGTAGGTTTTAATTGCTAGTGCAAGTGCAAAAAACAGATGATCAATAACATATAACGCTGCCGCCCATTCCGCCGTTTGTACAAGTCCGTAACCAACGAACACAAAGATCAAGCCAATGTATTCGAAAATAAGGGCTTTTCTCTCACCTACAATGCCAATAAAGCGACCGATTTTTTTCGCAAACAAGAAATTAAACAAGTAGTTAATTAAAAATAGTAACGTGATATCCGCCACGCTGTAGCCAAATTTCTCTACCATTAAAAAACCGGCAAAAACGGTAAATATCTGTCGTCTTGCACCACTCATAAAAGTCAGGGCGTAATACAACCAGTAGCGCTTGCGTAATACCAATTTCTTATTTTGTGGCGTTTCTGTTTTAAACTGAGGAAACGCAAAGGCAATAACCAGCACCAACACAAAGCCAATACCACCTGAAATTCCATAGACCCAAATGTAGTCCAATGCAAAAATTTCCAGCATTACCCATAACGCGCCATAAGTCAGCAACGATGCTAATGCACCAATAGAGATGAGTTTCCCCAGCACTTCAGGCGCTTCTTCTTTACTCAACCATTGTAGGGATAAAGACTGTTTTAACGTTTCAAAATAATGGAAGCCGGTAGACATAATAAATGTGGTGATCAGCAGCCCGGCAACCGACGGGAAGAAACCTGTAATGGCAGTGCCCAACGTTAACATGAGCAGGGAAAGCACCATAAACTTCTGCTCTTTGATGAACAACAGCACAAACACCACGGTAAATGCCAGAAACCCCGGTATTTCTCGAACACTTTGCAGCAAACCAATATCTGCGCCATCGAAGTTCGCCTTTTCGATGACAAAGTTATTCAACAGCGCCATCCAACTGGAAAATGCGATAGGAACAATAATCGAAATGATAATGAGAAAGTTTTGTGGCGTTCGCCAATCTTGTGATTTATGGCTAGATAACATGATTATTTTCCTGAAGTACTGATACTATTGAACTGACCGATGCTCGTTCTGTTATTCGAGTGATTTTACGAGCCAATGTGGAGTCTAAACCGTTGCAAAATATAAATACAATAAAACTCGCGACTTTTAACTTATGTAACTTCGCCGCCCCACCCTTTGCCTTCTATGAAATGGACAATATCTACACCAGCCAGCAATGGTCTCAAAAGACCCGTTGGTTGGAAAAAACGCTGCGCTTACTCGATGCCGACATTATCGCCTTTCAAGAGGTTTTTTCCGCAGAAACACTGCGTATGCATCTAGACAAGCTTGGCTATCGCTACTTTTATCTCAACCAAGATTGCCATATCGAGGCGGATTATATCTACTCAGAGCCTTCACTTGCCTTTGCATCACGCTTTCCATTAACACAGCAGGCTAACCTACCATTTCTCTCGGGAACAGAAGGTGAATTCAGCCGCCCTCCATTGCATGTGACTCTCGACATTGGTGATGGACACAATATCGACTTTTACAATGTTCACTTAAAGTCTCAACGCCCTGCATCCGATATTCTTGATTCCACACTTGAATCAACGGTTGAACAATGGTTAAACGAACTGCATGCCTCCCATGCCTCTACACAACTGCGACAAACCGAAGTGCTGTCGCTTCACAACGCCATTGTGACGCGTAAAAAATCCACGTATAACCCTGCAGTCCTGTTAGGAGACTTCAATAATAATCTCGACGCTTTTGAGTTTACCCCTCTACGCTCCAACCATTTAAGACGCCAGCCGTTATCCACCAAGCCTATTTTTCCCTATACGTTGCTAGACAGCTGGGCGTTATTTCAACAGCGACAAGCATCGCCTAGCGCGGTTTCTCCAATTACCCATTATTACGGTGCGAAAGGAAACCGACTCGACCATATCCTACTCTCCCCAGAGTTTGATATCAGCGACACTCACTCTCTATTTGAGCTGCAAGATTATCAATTAGTCGATAAACACATCATCGACCCAAGGTTTGGTGATGATGATGTCAGTACCGATCACGCTATTGTCAGTATAACGCTTAAACGTAGGGACCAGAGTGAATAATGATCAACGCTATTGCATAAACAACTAAAATCAATTAGTTATATCATTACCATCCAATACTAGGGCATGAGCATGAATATCCTTATCCGACCGACAGAACTTAGAGATGCCGAGGGCCTAACGCAACTTTACTCTCAACCTAAAGCACAGCGCGAAACACTTCAGCTCCCTTTCCCTTCCATTAGTATGTGGCAAGAGCGCCTGAAAAACATGCCTACGGGCACATATAGCTTTGTCGCTGAGCTAGATGGAAAAATCGTCGGTAATATAGGTCTTGAACATTCACAACGACCAAGAACGGCACACTGCGCCAGTTTTGGGATCGGCGTGCATGACGACTTTCATGGTATGGGTATAGGTAGTCGGTTAATCGATACCGTCTTGGAGCTGACCGACAATTGGTTAAATGTTCAGCGCGTGCAAATTGAAGTCAATGCGGACAATAAAGCGGCGATAGCCCTGTATACTAAGTACGGTTTTGAAATTGAAGGTGAAGCACTCTGCTCCGTATTACGTGACGGCGAATTCATTTCTACCTACTACATGGCGCGTCTGAAAGACCAACTTTAATCCCGGCACCGCGTCTAAAAATCACACCAACCCTGTCCCCTCCTCTCGTGGGGACTTATTCCTAAAGGCGCCTCTCTTGTCACTCAGGGTGACCTGAGCCTAGCAAAACAAACTCGTTGCATAAAATTGGACTAGTCTCACAACTCCATAGTCAATCGATGGCATACATAAATAAATCCCTTAGTCTTTGTTACTTTATAAAATGACGACATGTCGTGAACTCGTGACCACGCTTGCACATCCAAAGGAACTGGGCTTATTTGCTCACTATTTCAACAAAGATAAGGAGACTGTATGAAGACACGTACCGCACCCCATCGAACCCGTTTATTTGCTTTTATCACCGTGGGGGCACTATTATCCCCATCAATTACAATGGCATCTGAATGGGGGTATCAAGGCGAACATGGTGTTGATAGCTGGGGGGCAATTAGTGCAACCTGCTCTGAGGGCAAAAATCAGAGCCCTATAGACATCAATAACAACGTCACCGTTGATGCCTCACTAACCAACCTCGCTATGAACTATTCAGGGCAAGTCTCTGACATCGTGAACAACGGGCACACCGTGCAAGTGAATGTCTCTGGAGACAATACGCTCAGTATCGATGGTGATACCTTTGCGCTCAAACAGTTCCACTTCCATACCCCGTCAGAAAATACGCTTAATGGTGAACATTCGCCGCTAGAGGCGCATTTTGTCCATGCTAATAGCGATAACGCCTTAGCCGTCGTCAGCGTTTTTTACCAAGCAGGATTAAGAGAAGACAGTGCGCTAAAGCAAGTGTTGTCTAGCATCCCAAACAACAGCCAAACGATAGAACCCTCAGCATCTATTGCCCTGGATTCACTTCTTCCTAGAGTGCGTAGCTATTATCGCTTTAGTGGCTCCCTAACCACACCACCGTGCAGCGAAGGCGTTCGTTGGTTTGTACTCAAAGACAAACAAACCGCAGATCAACAAGAAATCGATCAGCTAAAAACTATCATGGGTAATAACGCGAGACCTGTGCAACCTATCCACGCAAGAAAAGTGCTTCAATAATAAAGTTTCGTATGGTTTGCCATTTTGGTGAGCCATACCGTTCTCATTTCTAAATCATCGGCGCTACATCGCTTACTCAACACTCACCTTTGCTTAGCGTTTCTCTTTCGGTCAACATCTATATTGCCCACGCTTACCTCTTGACCAATACATGCCTCTTGGTGACCCCCAAATATCATTTGCAACCACCACCAACGCTTCCAACCTAAGTAAGGATGAAACACTCGTTCTCGATATTTAACTACTTTTACAAATAAGATTAAGATTTCCAAATGCAGAATAGATTTTAGAAATTACCGGTAAAAGCATCACTTAGTGGTGATTTTTTAAGAGATACATTCCAAATTAGCCAATTTTAGAACACAAAGTTGAGGCATTTAGAAGTAATTCAAAGTTTACCGTACGGATTACGCGTAACCTGAACGTTAACGAATGTGAGAACATGTTGCAGTATTGAGAAGCTGACGAGGGAAACACCAGAGCGCATTCTTCTATTACTTGTTTTGATTTAACGTTAGTGAGTTCACGAAGCGAAGTGCGTCCACTAAATAAAGAGGTGACCCCATGAGGCAATGCGAAATTAACGTCTATGACGTAAGAGATGAGCAAGACGCTATCGTGCTAAATATCCAATTTTCAGACACCACAAAGGCGGACTTTTTGTGGAGCAATATGCCGTCATCACCTAGGCATGATTACATTTCACACTTAGTTGTGTCCGGTAACGTAGTAGCCAAAAAATACATTACGGAAGATGATTTAAGTGAGATGAACAGAACGGAAAAACAACGGCTATTAATGACCTCTTAAACAGCGATAGCAAAGTATCGCTGTTTACGTCATTCACAGCAGCTTATAGCGCGACAGTAACCAGAGACTCTTTCAAGCCTTCAACGACTCCTTTAGCAATAAGCAACTGACCTTTCTCATTCTCACCCGCAGCAGACGTCACCATCAGATCATACATTGATTCGCCACCAAAACCCACCATCGTAGGGTTCTCAGATTCTAGGCTAACAACCTGCATAACCTCACCTTGAGGTGAAATTTGTACTACCGACTGTCCAGCATACATCGCAACCCAGTAGTTACCGTTTACGTCCACGCTTGCGCCATCTGGTCGACCAGCATAACCTTCAAGATCACAAAGCAGTTCCTGCTCGCCATATTCACCCGTTTGTGGATTATAGCTATGTTTATAAACTTTACTTGACCCAGTATCTGCCCAATATAACCACTGACCATCAGGAGAAAACGCTAAGCCGTTACAAGTCCATGCAAACATAGGTAACGCTTCAATGCTGCCATCAAGATTCAATTGGTGGAACTGACCTTGGTCGCCAACTTTTGCGCCATTACGAGTGCCTGCTACAAAACGTCCACCTGGTGCACCGCGCCCATCGTTGTAGCGCATTCTCGGGTACTCAGAAACCAGCGGCGCTAGCGAGGTTTTCTCACTGCTCCAACCATCAACAAGGTACATTCCTGATTTTAATGCCACAATGAAGCCCTGCTCACCGTACAAAGCAAAACAGCCAATCGGCTCACCGAATTCGAGCTTTTCATTTTCACCGTTTTTATTTCGCCATAACTCTCCATCGCAGATGTTTACCCACATCCAAGAATCATTGCGCCAATCCCATCGAGGGCATTCGGCAAGGTCAAAATCTAGGTCTACAAATTTTTCGAACTGAATATTGGGTTGCACGCCTATGTCCTTTTGCTATTTTTCAATTGGGATTTATTGAGTACACGCCAGTTATGCAGATTCATACGCTAACTATGCGAATTAGTACGTTCGCTATGCTGATTAGCACACAAACGATGATGCGAAGATAACTTGGCGGTGCACTCTCATTTTTATCTGCTCTTTTTAACAAAAAGTCAGGACTGGAGCTAGCAGCATTTTCGGTTTACCTGCAGAAATCGCGTAATTAACGGGTACAACGCGCGCGGTTATATCGTCTTACTTCGCACATCACTGAACCGTATCATTCGCGACCTTGCGTGGCGTTGTCATTTGAGCCAAATTGTCTGGGTTTAAATAAGTCGTATTCGAAGGTAAGGCAAATTTCGCATTATGCTCGACAATCACGGCATTAATCTCCACCAACAACCCCTGTTGAATAGTTAGGAACGTTTCCCTGTCGGATGTGTCAATGTGTGCGAACACATCTATGTCCATACTGTAGTCACTAAAAGCAGAGAAATGAACGCGCAGTGGCGACTCTAATACTGACTCATGAGCGGACAAAACCTGCTGAATACCTCGAGTGATCTGCACCATAGTTTCCATCGGCGTCTCGTAGCGCAGCCCCAACTTAACCAGAAATGGATATCTATCTCGTCGGCTAAAGTTAATGATCTGCATTTTAGCCAAATCCCCATTAGCAATGGTTACCTGTGTACGATCTTTTGCCCTAATTCGGGTAGAACGTACACCTATTTGCTCAACCACACCAGATATAGTCCCTACCGCACAAAAGTCCCCGACTGAGAGCGAACGATCCATAAACAAGATCACTCCGCCGATTAGATTTTCCATCGTAGGGCGAATCGCCAACGCAATGGCCATCCCCCCCAAACTTAAGCCAGTAACAATGCCATAAACAGGTACTCCTAAACGATGCAAACCAAAACCCAGTACACCTACCGCGCACAAAGTACCAATAATGGTGCCTGTAATTTGCCTCAAACTTCTGCGCAATCCATTATCTTGCTGCCCACTACCAAGTAGCCACTTACACGTTGACGCACCTAGCATATAAGCGACTTGTGCCACTAACGGCCAAAGTAATAGTTCACCGACAATATTGATGAGGTTCATGACACTGCCCGTTAGATTGAGCTGATAATCCGCAACCCAAATATAACCAAATACTCCTATGGCCATCAGCATAGGCTTTACCATAGTGCGCTTAACGTGGCGATAGACAATAAAAGAATAACTTGCAAGCAACGCACTCACCACCATAATGGCAAGCCATTGCCATACCGCTTGGTCGGCGAATTCCTGCATAAAACCCTTCGGTAGTGCTTCAATGTATTCAAACCAACTTGGTGGGATTAGGCGACCCGCACTTAGTGAGTAATATTGGTAGTAATCCACCGCCATCCCATCACGACTTGGTAAGTGCTGCACCAGCGAATAATACTCAAATAGCTGATTAACCGTACGCTTTGAGAATAAGAATTGCCCATCTGGGGTCTTTACAATTTCAATGTTCGAATTGGGGACACGCCATCTAACGCTATCTTGATTGACTGGAATCGTCTTCAGATCGAACACAGGCAAACGGTCGAGGATCTCTTTTAACAACATAACGGACTCAACGCCAACCCGGTGGTGGCTGGAAGCCGGTACTCCCGATAGATCAAACGTTTGTGTCGCCTTATCAAAAAGACTATAGATATGTTGCTTTTCAGCATCCGTCATTGTGTTTGACGACTCAATCGCCTGTTGTAGGGTTTGATTGGCTTCCTCAACCAATTCTGAATAACTATGGTACGTCGCACTTGGCGAGCTAGTATCTGGCGGTGCTAATGGAAATGAACTCTGAGCCACGCTTTGAAATGCTACCATTGCCAGGCATAACACCCATTTCATCATCCATTGCATCATATTTATCACTCCAACCCACTCTACTTGATTTCAAACTTGTACTCTGTAAATTAGTAGAAATCCTCGTCATTTCTGCCTATTCATAACTACCTTTCCACTTAACTGTGATATCGCTTTGATTATCGTTATTTGCCTCTATCTAATGGATGCTAAATGGCTGTCGTAGCGGAACCTTAAATAGCAACTACTTCAAATAGCAACTAAACGGAACCGTTATTGAGCAGGTGGCTGTATCAGCATAGAATATATCAACTCTCTCATAACACCCGTAGATTCAACGTAGCCCTTATTCGCTGCAAAAGTATCGACGGACGTTTTAGTGATAACGAAAAGGAGCAATCGTAGTGTCCATCAAGACCCTAAGTTCGAAAGTCGTCTATCAAAACTCATGGATGACCGTTAGAGAAGACCAAATTGAAAGAGAAAGTGGCGCAGAAGGGATTTACGGCGTAGTAGAAAAGCCAGACTGCGCGGTGATCATCGCCATTGATAATGGGTATATTCACCTAGTACAGCAGTATCGCTACTCCGTTGGTGCTCGATACTGGGAGCTTCCCCAAGGAGCTTGGGAGTCTAATCCTGACGTTGATCCACTGACTCTGGCAAAAGGTGAGCTTCAAGAAGAAACCGGATTAATAGCTGGCAGCATGGTTGCCGTGGGTCAACAGCTCATCGCCTATGGTTTCCTAAAACAGACTTGTCACATCTATATCGCAACGGAATTGACCCAAACACAACGTGATCTTGATATCGAGGAAGAAGATTTAATCACGCAATCATTTTCTATTGAAGAATTTGAGGCCATGATCATTACTGGTGACATTCAAGATATCGTCACGACTGGCGCTTGGGGACTGGCAAAACTGAAAGGCTTTATTGGCTAGGTTGGGTTCGTTGCATTATTTAGCTTAGGCTTCCTTATTTGACTTAGGCTTCATTGATTCATCGGCTCCTGCGCCTAACAGGTTACGCGTGATAGATCCATTTACTTCAGCATACAATATGAAACAAGTAACTTAAAATGGGATATAGGTCGCGTTACTCAATTGTTTCCTGCATGTGAACATTTTATGAACGACACTGGTGTTTATCATAGACAGTTAAACACCTTTTCGTTTCTAATTAGGATAAGTAAAAACATGGATCAGTTGACGCTACAAGAACACCTTGTCATCACATTAAAATTACTAGAGAAATACCAACAACAAATTTGCCGCACTGAAGACGCTTATGATTTAGAAGTGACGGTAAGAAAACTCGCCGACCAATTAATGAGTTTGCAATTATTAGACTCTATAAAAGGGTCCAATGACGACGTATCGTTTTGCATTCAATTATTAAACAAGGTCGATGAACGCACGAAAGAATCGTTAGAGTTAGGGTTTGAACTCGAAGGCGCGGCGCAAATTGTTCACAACTCGAATATGGCTTACAACGCGTTATCAAAGGTCACATTAGGTGATCTGAGCCTCAGTTAACCATCCGATTTACTTATACTTGAGCAGGCAAACTATCCACTCAGCTTGATGTAGCGACCAAAATACAAGTTAAGTGTATGATTTTATTTAATTAAGTAAAAATGCTCACTAAATATGCGGCATTGTTCTCATTGACGTAAGTCATAAAATTCAAAAAAACTCCGTGTTAGCTTACGCCATATATTCATCATGACGAATAGCAAGGAGCATTCAAATGAGCAGTACTATTATCCTCCCATCTACAAACTTGTTAGGTAACGGGTGTTTAACACAAGCCATCGATATTATTGAGCAACAAGGATTTAAAAAAGCACTGATCGTCACAGACGCAGTGCTAAACAAAATCGGCGTCGTAGCTCAAATTACCAACCTGTTGGCAGAGCGTGATATCTCATTTGCAGTCTATGATGGCACTCAACCAAACCCAACTATTGACAACGTTGAGCAAGGTTTAAGCCACTTAGTCGATAACGACTGTGACCTGATTATTTCTGTCGGTGGCGGTTCTCCGCATGACTGTGCAAAAGGTGTTGCACTGGTTGCCACGAATGGCGGTAAGATCCAAGATTACGAAGGTATTAACCAAGCGGCTCAGGCACCATTCCCACTGATTTCAATCAATACTACCGCTGGTACTGCTTCAGAAATGACAATGTTCAGCGTAATCACTGACGAAGCTCGCCAAATCAAGATGGCGATTGTTGATCAAAAAGTCACGCCGCTTATTTCAGTTAATGACCCGCAACTGATGCTCGCGATGCCTAAATCTCTTACTGCCGCAACTGGTATGGATGCATTAACTCACGCCATTGAAGCGTATGTTTCTACGGCAGCAAATCCAATCACTAATACCGTTGCGCTCAAAGCAATAGAGATGATCCACACTAATTTACCGCTATGCATCGAAAATGGCGAAAACTTAGAAGCTCGTGAGCAAATGGCTTACGCACAGTTTATGGCAGGTATGGCGTTTAACAATGCGTTGTTAGGTTATGTCCACGCTATGGCACATCAACTTGGCGCGACCTACCACCTGCCTCACGGCATTTGTAATGCCGTATTACTACCGCACGTGCAGCGATTTAACTATACGGCTTGCCCTGAAAAATTCCGTGATATTGCTGTCGCGATGGGAAGAGACGTTTCTGGCATGGCCGCTGAAGAAGCCGCGCTTTGCGCTATTGATGCAATGGCTGATTTAGCGAGTTTGGTCGGTATCCCTGCCAATTTAACGGAAATTGGCGTGAAATCAGCCGATATTTCAGCGTTGGCAGAAAGCACGCTGACAGACGTTTGCTGCATGACGAATCCAAAACAAGCGTCAAAAGAAGAAATCATGGCGATATTCGAGACCGCAATGTAAGTATTGCATAGAGCCTCTTAGTGATTGGCATGACAAGTAAGAGAAGATGGTGCTTTCTTAACGCACAAGCATCTTTAAGTCTTTAAGTCTTTAAGTCATCACTAAGATATTCAGTCAGGCTTACATCAAACGCGATGTTGAGTAGGCCTGACTCACTCACCTCTTGGTCCAATCTAAACAAGACATTACAAGGCGAGACCATTTATCGCAAAATAGATTTACAATGTAAATGCTTACTACCATGGGCTTAACATCATTTAATACCACCATAAAATCAAATAGAAGCCGTCACTAACGCGCGAGTTATCGTTAACCTAGCCCTAGCAGCCTCATAACGTAACGCCCTAACAGTTGTCGCACCCTTTTTTTCTTGGCTGATAATCCATAAGATTGCCATTAGCATCAAAAGAGAGTAGGCAGCATTGCTCAAGCGTATCCCTTAAATCACGACGTCCCTTTTGAATGCGAGATTTCAACGTTGAATAGCTAATTCCCATTTCTTGTGCCAATTGCTTCTGAGATTGTCCATTTAGATCCACAGCTGTCAGTAATGAGGCAGAGGCCTCTGGCAAAGAGTCGACCAACGGCTGCATACATTGAGCCAGTTGCGCTTTCGCATCTTCTTCATCTTGTTCAAACCAAAGCGAATTATCCTCTAATGCTGCACTTCGCCCATTACGACGATATAAGTCAATCACCGCTCGATTCGCAATCTGAAATAGCCATGCCTTAACGCTGTCCGGACTTTCAAGCTTTTCCAAATTTTGATAGGTTTTAATCAGTACTTCTTGCAACACATCTTCTACATCATCGGGGTCTGATAACTTCGTCCACAAGAAGCGTTTCAGGCTAGCTTGATAATCAGCCCATATTTTTTCGATCATAGTTTCTTTTCGATCATAGTCTCTTTCCATTTGTCTTACAGTTTAGTCTCTGACTTGCAAAATGACAGAGGGTTTAACCACGATATGATGGTTAAACCCTCTGTATTAAAACGCCTGAATATTGAGTATAAATCAAATTAGCGTATAAACATCACGCAACTGCCAGATATTAACTCACTCACGAAATCCGCTATGACTTGGCTTTCACCATACCGTGAGAGCGCGCCCGACGCACACCGTCTATAGCCAGTATCATTAACGCCGCCATAACCAGTAGGTAAGTAGGCAAATCTGCCGTTGCCACTCGCTCACCTAATAGCAACCCTACGACAAAAACTAATACTGGTTCAACATAGCCCAGCAGACCAAATAGCGACATAGATAATGACTGCGAGGCGAAAAGAAACAGCAGCATTGGTACAGAGCCAGTAATCGCCAAGCCAACGTAATACCCCATAACGGATAGGTCTAAGTTACGAATGACATCCAGCGGTTGCAAATAAAACACTGCACTAAGTGCAAATGGCAACAAAAATACGTTGTCTAGAGTAAAACCCACATCACTTTGGATATTGAGTGAACGACGGTGAACAAAATAGACCGGATAACCTAAAGCGATCAGCAGTACAATCCAAGATAACCCATCCGCCATCATATAAGCGTACGCCACACCAACCGCAGCAACAATACAGGCGACCGTTTGCAGAGGGGACAGTTTATCTCCATAGACAAATCGCCCCACCAATACCAATACCAGCGGAAGAGAAAAGTAACCCAACGCTACAGAAAGTGTCTCACCGTACAAAGGAGCCCAGACAAAGATCCAATATTGAGGCCCCACCAGCAAGGCTGAAAAAAGGTATCTATGCCAGCGATGAGTTTGACGAAAAGCGCGCCAAAAAAGGGCAAAGCGCCCACTAATATTGAGCACGAGCATCATAAAGAGTGCACTCCATATCACCCTTTGACTGGCAATCCAATGCCCTTCCCCACCTTCAACAGACCAATGACTAAATTCCGGTTGAAACTGAACATAGAGTGGCATTAGTGCAAACAGGCACGAAGCAATGATAGAAGCAACAACGCCCTTTGTTGATTCGGATAAGCTTAAAAAACGGGTTAACATGGAAATTCTTACTATAAGGTGTCAATAATCTCGGACATTATCGTATTTCATACTGCTTGGACATGCCTTTGTCGACATTTTTATATTTTTTGAATGAATCTCCACGGGATGAAAACGCGTTTAACTTTAGCCTTGGTGCTTTCGCCACGAGATAGACAGAAGCAGAGGCTAAAGCAAAGCCCAACATACCAAATTGGTCAAAGGATTCACCAAATAATAGCCACGCTTGAATGGCAGCAACCGGAGGTACTAAATAGAAGACTGAAGCAACTTTAGAAGACTCACCATGCTTTACCATATAAAGTAGCAATAATACCGCGACACCAGATAACACGACCACCAGCCATAACATGGTCAATGAAAACGCCCACGTCCAATTCACTTCTCGAGTCTCTGTCATTAACGCTACTGGAATGAATAACATCGCGGCGGCAATATATTGCGTCATCGCTCCACCAATCATATCGACTCCCTGACAAAAACGCTTTTGGTAAAGCGTCCCAAAAGTAATGCCTAACAACGCCGCAAAAACAAAAACAAAGGCAGCAAGCTTTTCACTCCCTTCTTGCCAATGGATGTTACCCACCAACACACACCCAATACCGATAAACCCGATAACTAAACCAAGCCACTGAGAAGGTTTTAAAACCTGCTTAGCAAAACTCGTGACAATAATCGCCGTCAAAAGTGGCTGAATGCCAACTAATAGCGCACTTAATCCTGCTGGCATCCCATATTTAATGGCTTCATAGGTGCCACCGAGATAAAAACCATGGATTAGAATGCCGACGACACCAGAGTGTAGTAGCGCTTTTCCTTTAGGTATCGAGCGCTTAAGCAAAATAATAAGCACTGAAAAAAACACGACGTTACCCACCATTCGAATGATTAATAACGTGGCAGGTTCAGCGTACACCAACCCAATTTTAGCGCCGACAAAACCCGATGCCCAAAGCACAACAAAAATAAAAGGAATAGCTTGTTTTAACATGATATAGCCTAGTCATTCACTCCATGATAGTGCTAAATTAACAGGGTACAAAATGAACGGTAAGATACAGTTTGCTTTTATTTTATGGGTACAGTTAATTATCACGTGACTTGAAAAGTCCGTTGCCATAGTTGCGTCGCTATGTTTCCACTGCCACGTTAAGGAATGATTATGTCTGTGACAGAAACCAAAGCCGTCTCACGATATAAAGCGGTTGAAGAATATATCAATAAGCTCATACAAAGCGGAGGTTTGAATGTGGGCGATAAACTTCCATCAATCCGTTCCACCAGCGCTAAGCTAGGAGTGGCGAAAAACACCGTCATTCGGGCATATCAAGAGTTAGAAGCCGGAGGTAAAATTATCGCCCATGACCGTTCAGGCTTTGTTGTACATCGTTCATTTCTTGGCGGCTTGGCGCAGTTTTCTATTTCAACACAGGTAGAAACTGTCCCCACAACCGTCGACTTACTATCAATGACTAAAGAAATTCTCGGTCAATCTCGGGAAACACTGCTAATGCCAGCAGGCTCAGCTCACCCAAACACGGAAGGACCTGCAATTAGTAGCCTGTACGCAGAAATCGGTCGCCACAGCCGAGCACAGTCTCACATCCCTAGCCACTATCAACTCCCACCAGGGAACGAAAAACTACTCAAACAAATAGCGAAATTATCCATTGACCAAGGCATTAACCTTCAAGGTGAATCGGTGTTTGTGACCAATGGCTCGCAACAAGCCATCAGCCAGGCTTTACGAGCCGTTACCCAGTCCGGAGACACCGTCGCGGTAGAGTCTCCTTGCTATTTCGGTATCTTATTAATGCTTGAATCATTAGGCCTAAAAGCGCTGGAGATCCCAAGCTCACCGGAATTTGGCCTGCATGTTCCTTCGCTGCAATCCGCTCTGGCGCAATGGCCTGTTGCCGCTATCGTTGTGACCCCAAACTATACCAATCCAACAGGGGCCTTAATGCCACTAGACGCTCGTCAGCAACTGCTCGAAAACAGCGGCAATATTCCGATCATTGAGGACGATGTCTTTGGCGCGCTGGGCAACAACGCCTCCATTCCATCGCTCAAGCAACTCGACACACAAAGGAGAGTCATTTACTGCACATCTTTGTCAAAAACGTTGGACTCTCGTCTTAGAGTTGGCTGGCTAATCGCCGGGCAATACCATCATCATATAGAGCGCTCACTCATTAGTGACAATATGGGCAGTCAGAATCTTATACAATCCGCTGTTGGGGAGTTTCTCGCCACGGGTAAATATAAGCAACATGTTCGCCGTATGACCCGTCATTATCAACATAATCTGACCCATTTTATTACCCTACTACGTCAACGCTTAGACAGTCACTTTCTTGATGAGTATGCACTCACCAGCCCTACCGGTTCTTTTCTATGCTGGCTAACACTGCCTACCCATTACGACAGTCAGCGAATTTATGCACAATGCTTAACACAGGGCGTATCGGTACTGCCTGGGACATTATTTGGCAGTAAGGGACAATACGCACACTGTCTACGTTTTAATGTCGCCAATTTTCATGATAATCAAGCATGGATAAGGGGGATCCACCGCTTTGTCACAATTCTTGAACAACAGCGAACTCAAAATGCCGCTCAAATAATCTCATGATCCTGCCCACTAAGCTCAGCATGCCACTGTCGTAAACAGATAAAAAAGTTCGATTTTAATACAACCATTCAATATTGAACCAGGAACCATTCATTATATAAATAACACATATTTGAAGTTAAAAAATAATCAAGGATAATACACGCCACGCTGACTTCAGGACTGAAAGTTACTGTTTATAATGACATTAAATGCAAGGAGCACTTTTTGCCTATAAATTAAGATTAAACGACCCATGAAAAGATCCTATACACTTTCATTGCCTCCTCTACTTGCATTGACTTTATTTTCTCCGCTCCAAGCTAACGCGAGCCTAATGGACTCTTTTATCGATCCTGAAGACGGTCGCTTAGATGGCAGCCAATTTATTCTAGACAACGCTGTAGGGTTCTTACCTGTACCCCTGACGATCACAGACCCAGCCGTAGGTTTTGGCGGCGGTGCAGCACTGCTCTTTTTCCACGAATCGGAAGAACGCGAAGCCAAACGTCTCGCAGGTGAACATGTAGGCGATATACCTGCCAGTGTGTCGGGCGTTATGGCGCTAGGCACGAGCAATGGCAGTAACATGGTTGGAGGGTTTCATTCGGGTAACTGGCTCAATGATCGAGTGAGGTATCTCGGTGGATTATTCAGCGCGACATTCAACCTCAAGTTTTATCCTGTACCAGAACTCGGTGCCACCGACCTTAGCCTCAAAGGTAGCTACTTTTTTCAAGATCTCGATGTACGAATAGGTTACAGTAACTTTTTTTTGGGCGGCTCTTACAGCTACATGTCATCTGAGTCGACCATTGCGGGACAGCAAGATCTCAACACCGACTCTAAGGATGGACGTTTAGGGTGGCGAGTTTTATACGATAGTCGAAATAATCAATTTGCCCCGCGAGAGGGGACTAAAGCACAATTCCAAGTCGATCATCATAGAAAAGCGTTTGGTGGGCAATTCAACTATCAAAAATACCATGCGTACGTTCATAATTATCGACGCTTATCGAAAGACTGGGGCTTAGGCTTGCGTGCGGATGCGAAATCGATATCGGAGAATGTTGAGTTTCCTGCCTCTATCTACGCTAAACCATTTGTCGATATGCGCGGCATCGCCGCTATGCGCTACCAAGCTGACAACACCGCACTGGGCGAAGTAGAGTTGAGTTACGATATCGATGACCGTTGGACAGTACTGGCATTCGCTGGCGCAGGGACGGCCTTCAATCACGATCAGAGTATCGGTCAAGCCAAGTTACACTACACTCGTGGCGGTGGCTTTCGTTACTTATTAGCACGGCAATTAGGGTTACGAATGGGTGTAGATGTTGCCAAAGGTCCAGAGGAGTGGACAACGTATATTCAGTTTGGTGGCGCCTGGTAAGTCTACCGAATTACCATCTGCCAATGTCATAGCACTGGCTCTACTCACCACTATCGCTAGAGTTGTGAATCAAACCTGTACGTGGATTCATACCCCAGCGATAGCGTGTATATAGTGCACCCTCATTCCGATTTAGGCTTAGTCATCCAATAAACCGAGATGATCACCAATAGCATTCCTAATGCGTGGAATATCGTAAAAGACTCTCCTAGAACGGTGACAGCTGCAATAGCCGTGATGACAGGGCCTACATTTGCCGTCAAACTGAATTCCGTTGCGGTTAACCGCGCCATGGCACCCGCCATCAAATAAGACGGTATCACGGTACAAACTACACCTAAGGCGAGACCCAAAGACACAAGCTCAATACTCCACTGCGTAACATCAGTATCTGACCACTGCAAATGCACTAAAATCGCAAGACCAGCACTACCCATACCAATACTGGTAAACGCCGTGCTGCCCAATTGACTAATGACCGGCTTACTAAGCACTAAATAACACGCGAACGCCAACGCTGAGCTCACCGCGAGTGCACTTCCCCGCCAGACGTCACTACCCAATGAAGTGACATCATGAACAACAATGAGCGTGATCCCGGCGTAACCAATCATTACCGATTTCAACACGTTCGCACTGGGTTTTTGCTTGAGCCATAGCCATGAAATAAGAACCACAAAACTGGGGAATAAAAACAGCAACAATCGTTCTAATTGTGCAGATATATAGCTTAACGCTTCAATATCTAAATAACTGGCGCCGTAATACCCCAACACGCCAAGCGCCGCTGCATTGAGCCCATGACTTCGTACTTTCTTTCGTCTTTCTTTGTCACGACAAAGAAAGACGAATACGACCAAATAAAAAGGCAGCGAGCTGAACGCGCGCAACGACATGATAGAGGTAGTATCGCCCCCGTACTGATACGCGATTTTGATCAAAATAGGTTTGATTGAAAAGAGTGCTGCGCCGAGCAGCGCCAACAATATTCCTGTTAACAGTTTTTTGGTCGGCAGTGACTCACAGGCCACGTTAGCCGTACCTATTAACGCATCTCGCTTAGGCGCTTCATCATGTTGATGATTGCTAACGTTTGCTTGTTGGATAGAAGAGTTACTATTATGCATAGTGTCGCGGTTGGCCATTCTCATCTCCCTTATATTTTGGGGCTACGAGAAATGGAGAAGGGCTAACCTAACTACGTTACTCGTAGCCAGGCACAGTGTTACCTACCGGGCTACAGGTATAAGCAGAAGAAGCCAGAGGTAGGTCATTGCGTGTGTCATTCTATTCTCCATAGATCAGCATTCACTACACTACGGACAAATCAGTGATTATGCAACCTTGTCAATAATGAGCGAACAATGACATGATTCAGGCAACGAGCAGAACGCTATTCATTATTCATTATTCATTCTGTTGTCTAGCGATCCTTCTCGCTATCCATGTGAGTATCAATCAATCCACGAAGGTAATTACACAGCCATTGAATCGAATGGTCATTAATACTCGCTTTGTTCCAAACAAGGCTGTAACCCAGACGCCCGTAATCAAACGGTGCTGGTTTTGCCACTAACCCCTTTGCTTGCATGGCGACATCTGCCCACTTTTTAGAGCAAGTAAACAGTAAATTGGACTGGTGACACAAAATCGCTGCTGAACCAAAATCTGGCAGCATGACTTTTACATCACGATCGCGATGGGTTTGGCGCAATGATTGCTCAAAGTAAGGGCGATTCAGCTCAGAGTCCGTAATACCAACGTGCTGGCTGTCTAGGTACGCTTCAATGGTTAGCTCTTCATCGGCGAGCGGATGGGTTGGTGACATCAAACAAACAAATTCATCTTCTACAATAGGCTCCCAAATGAGATCTTTCATATTAGTGGGAGGCTGACTCACGTCATGGGGCAAAATAATAAAATCAACCTGCCCACTCATGAGTGCATCAAAGCCATACTTTGCTTTGGTAAGAATATTAAGTTTGCCGTTCGGGATATAGTCATTCGTCAAATGAGCCAATGGTTTCGCAAACAACTCAAAAGTACTTTCACGCATCGACAAGGAAAAGCGCCCTTCAAATCGATGAGGGATAAAGTTTGTTTGGTTCAGTAGTCCGTTCATACTTGCCAGCATCGAGTGAACCAATGGGGCGATTTTTAATGCATAGCGAGTAGGGGTAAGCTGTGTCCCATCTCGGTAAAACAATTCATCTCGTAAAAGTTCCCGCAGTTGCGCTATCGTCTTGCTCACACTTGAGGGCGTCACAGATAAAATCTCTGCCGATTTCGTGACACTGTTGGTATCCAACATCACATGCAAAGCCGTTAAATGTTTAAAGCTGACACGAGACAGTCCGTCGAAGTCCATTATCTATTCCATTAGATTATTTGTTAGTTGATCACAAAGACGCTTCAGTTGTATCGCATCCTCTACACAAAGCTTTGCTTTACAGGCGATCGCTGATGGCACCGCCTCCGCTTGTTCTTTCAATGCCCAACCGGCGTCTGTTAAAGAAATGAGTCTGGCGCGCTCATCATTCTCACAGCGTTGGCGCAGTACTAAGCCTTTTTGTTCCAATCGCTTTAACAACGGTGTCAACGTACCAGAATCTATACTTAAGTCCTGACTAATATTTTTGACATTCATTGGTGACTTTTTCCACAGTACCAACATAGACATATATTGTAAGTACGTGAGATCCAGTGTATCCAAAATCGGACGGTAGGCGCGTGTTAACGTGTTACTTGCTCTATACAAAGCAAAACAAACTTGCTTATCAATATCTAAGTTATCTGGGCTATTTACATCCATTATCATGAACCAAAAATTTAAGTTGTGCACAATATACTTGCAAAAGGCACAAATGATCAATATAGTTTGCACACAACCTAATTGTTAGCAATTAAAGTAACCCCTATAACGAAAGGAATTGCCATGAGCGCTCTATACACTACTTCAGCAACAGCACTAGCAGGCCGAAATGGCCAAGTAAAAACGGATGATGGCATGCTTGATCTTGCGCTGTCCTATCCCAAGCAACTTGGTGGAACAGGTAACGCAACCAACCCTGAACAACTGTTTGCGGCTGGTTATTCCGCTTGCTTTTCTAATGCCATATTGCATGTCGCACAACAGCAAAAAATCCCGCTAAAGCAAGCACCGACGACAGCCGTCGTTGCGCTAAAAGCAAACGAAAATGGTGGGTTTGTTCTGGATGTGGCGTTAGACGTAACACTTGAGTTAGAGACGTCAGCAGCCGTTGAACTTGTGAAGGTCGCTCACCAAGTTTGCCCGTATTCAAATGCCTTACGTGGCAATGTTGATGTCAAGGTAACCGCTAATGGACAAGCCCTTTAATCGTTGACCGATTACGCTTGTCATCTCGAATAAAAAAGAGCGCCCTCACTTCTATCCTTTCAACGAGAAAAGATGACGAAGTGGTGCGCTCTTTTTGTATAGGCTCGACATTGGGTCGAGCCTAGGGGCATTAAGACAGAATTATTTTGGCATTAATACAGCATCAATGACGTGAATCACACCATTACTGGCCGCAACATCGGTCGCCACAACATTGGCTTGGTCAACCATCACACTACCTCCGTCCACTTTAATAGTCACCATTTGACCTTCTACCGTAGCCGCGCTATCTAATTTGACAACATCAGCCGCCATTACTTTGCCCGGTACAACATGGTATGTAAGAATCGCAACCAGCTTGTCTTTGTTCTCTGGCATTAAAAGCATATCAACGGTACCGGCTGGCAACTTAGCAAATGCTTCATCTGTAGGGGCAAAAACTGTGAAAGGTCCATCCCCTTTCAAAGTTTCAACTAAGCCTGCTGCTTTCACCGCCGCGACAAGTGTATTAAAAGAACCGTTATCTGCAGCGACATCGACAATGTCTTTTTTCATCCCGTGGTGGTCAGCGTGCGCTCCGGTCATAAATAAAAAGCTTGCCGCGACAATTGATAGAAGTGACGTCATTTTCTTAAACATGTTGGCTTCCTTTTCTGTTGTTTTTTGGTTTTCACCGCCTGCTTACGTCACAACCTCACCCAACGATCATTTTTCATGCACTCCATGCTGAAAATAAAGAAGCTTAATAATCCACTCAATTAAGCCTCTACTTTATTTACTCACAAAAATTAGCCCCAGGTTTGACCAACCATTCATGCCGTTAAATGAGAATTTCGCCACATTAGCGATCTCGATCAAGAAAAAACATAAAATTCATAGAAAAGTAATAGCCGACTCGAAAAACTTATTTTATAATGCGAATTAATGTTTCAGCACACACAAATTTTTCTATTAGGGGAAGAACATGAGACTTATTCCATTAAAAAAAGCAGAACAAGTAGGTAAATGGGCAGCGCGTCATATTGCAGCAAGCATCAACGCTTTCCAACCAACGGCTGACAAGCCATTTGTACTTGGTCTGCCGACTGGTGGTACACCGCTATCTACTTATAAAGCACTGATTGAGCTTTATAATGCTGGAGAAGTGAGTTTCAAACACGTTGTGACGTTCAACATGGATGAGTACGTAGGCATCGACCCTAACCACCCAGAGTCATACCGTTCTTTCATGTACAATAACTTCTTCAACCATGTTGATGTACAAGAAGAAAACATCAACTTACTCGATGGTAAAGCTGAAGATATCGATGCTCACTGCGCAGCATACGAAGAAAAAATACGCTCATACGGCAAAATTAATCTGTTCATGGGTGGCGTTGGTATCGACGGTCACATTGCATTCAATGAGCCAGGTTCTTCTTTAGCGTCTCGTACTCGTATCAAAACTCTAACTGAAGATACTCGTATTGCGAACTCTCGTTTCTTCGATGGTGACATTAACCAAGTTCCTAAATACGCGCTAACCATTGGTGTTGCTACATTACTTGATGCCGAAGAAGTGATGATCCTAACACTAGGTCACAACAAAGCACTTGCACTACAGATGGCAGTTGAAGGTTCAGTTAACCACATGTGGACCGTTACTGCGCTGCAAATGCACCGTAAAGCTATCATCGTTGCCGATGAAGCTGCACAACAAGAACTAAAAGTGAAGACGGTTAAATACTTCAACGAACTTGAAGTAGAAAACATCAAAGATCTATAACAAGACTTTTTGACAAAGGGTAACGGAACTTTTCTGTTACCTTTTGTTCTAAAAAGACGTCACTAGATACAAAAAGTGACTAGCAATGGAGTGCTAGCGTATTCCAAAGCTCCGTAAATGTCGGGCTTACATGCCAAGCTAGGCCCGACATCTCTTTCTTTCTTTCTTTCTTTCTTTCTTTCTTTCTAGAATAACATCCTCTCGGCTACAACTTTACCAACATCGAAATAGCAAATTCTCGTGAGTCGACTCTAACAAGGCAGAACAAGGCTTGAAAAGCGCGAGTGAGGTTGCGACACTACCTACATCAATCTTTTCTCTCTGACAATAATGACGCCAAAACAACTGCTCAAATCTCTTTTTGGTTACGATGACTTTCGCCATCAACAAGCCACTATTATCGACACCTTAATCTCAGGTCAAGATGCATTAACATTGATGCCAACAGGTGGTGGTAAATCCATTTGTTATCAGATCCCTGCCATTCTGCGTGAGGGCGTTGGTATCGTAGTGTCACCACTGATCGCATTGATGCAAGATCAAGTGGATGCGTTACATCAAATTGGAGTAAAAGCGGCTTATCTCAATTCGTCTCTCAGTCCTTATGATCAGCAAGCGGTTGAGCAGCAGCTGTTAATGGGTGAAATTCAAATTCTCTATGTCGCCCCTGAGCGGTTATTAATGGAGAGAACCTTATCACTTTTAGAACAAACTCATTTATCACTGTTTGCTATCGATGAAGCTCACTGTGTAAGCCAGTGGGGTCATGACTTTAGACCGGAATACCAAAAACTCAGCATTCTAAAAGCACGCTTTCCGTCAGTGCCAAGAATTGCTCTGACCGCAACGGCCGACAGCCGGACAAGAGATGAAATTGTTGAGCAGCTTGGGTTGCAAGACGCTCAGGTGTTTGTACACAGCTTTGATAGACCGAATATTCACTATCACGTTTCGGACCTCAGTAACGCCAAGCAAGAGCTATGGTCATTTATTGAAACTCATCATGCCAATGATGCGGGTATCATTTATTGTTTATCGCGTAAAAAAGTCGAAGAAACAACAAAGTGGCTATGCGACCAAGGAAAACAAGCGCTCGCCTATCATGCAGGCATGTCCAATGAACAACGCGCCCAAAACCAACAGCGTTTTTTACGTGAAGATAGCATTATCATCGTTGCAACTATCGCATTTGGAATGGGTATCGATAAACCAGATGTTCGTTTTGTTGCTCACTTGAGCTTACCAAAGAGCATTGAAGCCTACTATCAGGAAACTGGACGTGCTGGTCGTGATGGCGAACCCGCTAATGCTTGGATGGCTTACGGCATGCAAGACATGGTGCTGCAAAGGCAGATGGTGCAAAACTCTGACGCCAATGAGCAATTTAAATTCACCTCTTTGCAAAAGCTCAATGCCTTATTAGGCTACTGCGACCTTGCTAGTTGCCGCAGACAATCTTTACTTGCCTACTTTGGTGAGACGTTAAAGACGCCATGTGGAAACTGTGACAACTGCGTCTCGCCACCTGAGACTTGGGACGGCCTTGAAGCAACGCAAAAAGCATTGTCTACCGTATTTAGAACCGAGCAACGATTTGGGGTGAGCTACCTCATTAATATCTTACTTGGAAAGACTGACCAACGAATTGAACAAAACCAACACCACACCCTTTCGACCTTTGGTATCGGGACTGACCTGTCTGCCAAACAATGGCAAGGCGTTTTTCGACAATTACTGGCCATGAACTTACTTGAAGTACACGGTAATCATGGCAGCTTGAGGCTAACTGAAATGTGTCGCCCCTTCCTAAAAGGCCAACGGCCAATACAGCTAAGGACATTAAGAAGCGCTTCAACCAATAAGGCATCAACAAAGAAACAAAAACACCTTGGGTTAACGTCAGCAGACAGCAAACAGTTCGAAGCGTTGAAAGTGATACGCTCTGCCTTAGCGTCTGAACAACAAGTACCTGCGTACATGATTTGTCACGATGCCACCTTACAAGCATTAGCCATAGAGCGTCCCCTATCAAAAGCCGCGCTTAGCCAAATTTCAGGATTCGGCGACACTAAAATTGAAAAATATGGCGATCGCTTTCTAGCCGCAATCACACCTAAAATGGCGCATGAAAATACGCTCACCGACACTGAGTTAGAATCATTATCCATGCTAAAGCGTGGTTTAAGTGCTGATGACATCGCAGAGCAGCGCCAAATAAAAAAGGCCACGGTGCTGGCACACCTAGCGATTGCCATAGAAAATGGTGCATGCGACCTTGAACAAGTCCTTGATTTGTCTTCATCAGAGATCGATACCATCATCGCACAAGCTATCACGCTCAATATTTTATCAGAAGGAAAGATCAAGCCTTTGCATGAACACTTCGAGCAACGTTATGATTACGGGCAATTAAAATGCGTACTTGCAAAAATGGTCGCGACTTCCCAAAAATCCATTTCCTAGCCAGTCATTTCGCCAAGAACAACAGTATTAGAATTAAAAACTTTAACGGTTCTGATGTGGCCATTGCATTGAGGAGATATAACGCTCTTCAATGCAAAACACCCTTGATGGTGCTCAAAAAACCAGCCATCAAAATAATTAATCTAATTTGTAGTATTCTTCCTATCAATATCGGCGTATGATTTCGCCACACTCAAAATGTAAGAGGATATTAATCACCGTGTTAATTACGCCGCCTTAAACGCTCCACCCCCTCTCTATAGCATTCATTGCTACTAAAGTACTGGACTACCCTTAGTGCCATGCTGACCTTCGCGCTTATTAAAATCAGCCAATTTCAGGCTAATTTGTCGCGCCAAAAATTCATCAAAGCACCACTTTCCCCAGATATTATCTGGTGCGTTTTGCCGTGCAAAAATTGAGAATTCAATGTACAAAAACTTCAAACTCGATTGGATGTCGAACATCCGTGGCGACCTGCTAGCAGGTATCGTTGTCGCTCTAGCGCTTATTCCCGAAGCCATCGCTTTTTCAATCATTGCAGGTGTTGACCCTAAAGTAGGCTTATACGCCTCATTTAGTATTTCTGTTGTCATCGCCTTCACGGGCTCACGATCCGGTATGATCTCCGCAGCTACTGGAGCAATGGCCTTATTAATGGTGACGCTTGTCAAAGAGCATGGGTTAGAGTACCTACTTGCGGTGACGGTTTTAACCGGGCTATTACAAGTTCTAGCAGGCTATTTAAAGCTGGGTGATCTCATGCGTTTTGTCTCTAGTTCTGTGGTGACAGGTTTTGTTAACGCCCTAGCGATATTAATTTTCATGGCGCAGTTACCCGAATTGACTCATGTCACTTGGCATGTCTATGCCATGACGGCCGGCGGGCTTGCGATTATCTATCTCTTCCCCTATGTGCCTGTTATTGGAAAATTAATCCCATCCCCCTTAGTCTGCATTATTACCCTCACCATTATCACAATGATGTTTGGGGTTGATGTGAGAACAGTTGGCGACATGGGAGATTTACCCGACACCTTACCCATTTTTCTTTGGCCGGATGTACCACTCAACTTAGACACTTTGTTCATCATCTTTCCTTACGCCGCCGGATTGGCGGTTGTCGGTCTACTAGAATCCATGATGACAGCCACCATAGTTGACGATTTAACCGATACCCAAAGTGACAAAAATCAGGAATGCAAAGGCCAAGGAATTGCCAACATTTGTACTGGTTTTTTAGGCGGGATGGCAGGTTGCGCTATGATTGGACAGTCAATGATAAACATAAAATCAGGCGGACGTGGTCGTCTATCAACCTTAGCCTCGGGCATCTTTCTACTCGTTATGGTGGTATTTCTTGGACCATGGCTCAAACAAATTCCCATGGCCGCGTTAGTCGCAGTCATGATTATGGTAGCCATTGGCACCTTTTCTTGGCGCTCAATTGCAGATTTAAAAAAGCATCCCCTTTCCACCAATATCGTGATGCTTGCAACTGTCAGTATTGTCGTCGCGACTCATAATCTTGCCATTGGTGTCTTGGTTGGCGTATTACTCGCCTCTTTATTCTTTGCCAATAAAATTAGCCGCATGATGGTGATGAAAAACCAAACAACGGAAGACCATTGTCGTAAATACACCGTAACTGGGCAGATATTCTTTGCGTCTGCAGATAAGTTTATTGGGGGATTTGATTTCAAAGAAGTCATCAAAACCGTCACTATCGATTTATCCTCAGCGCATTTTTGGGATGTCACCTCCGTTTCGGCGTTAGATAAAGTCGTCGTTAAATTTCGCCGCGAAGGGACTCAAGTCAATCTAATTGGCATGAACCAAGCAACGCGTACCATCGTGGACAAATTTGGCGTGCACGATAAGCCAGAAGAAGTAGAAAAGTTATTGGCCGGACATTAAGGATAAAATATGAAAAACATAATCGCTTGTATTGATGGCTCTCAGTCGACGATTTCGACTTGTGAGGGAAGCGCTTGGGTGGCGAAGACGCTTGATGCACCGCTTGTTCTGTTTCATGCGCTTGATAAAACAACACGCCCAGTTTTAAGTGAATTCTCAGGCCAAATTGGGCTAGGTAGCCAAGAAGAGTTGCTCGATGAATTAGCGAAACTCGATGAAACACGCAGTAAAATCATGCTAGAACATAGCCATAAAATGCTCGATTCCGCCTATGAATGGGCATGCCGTGACGGCGTCAGTAACGTCAAAAAATTGCAACGACACGGTAGCTTACTAGAGACCTTATCCGATCTCACTAGCGAATTACGAGTATTAGTCATTGGAAAGTCAGGCGAGCATCACAGCAGTAAGAATATTATCGGATCTCAATTAGAAAGCGTCATTCGAGCAGTAGATGAACATATTCTCGTAGTTAGTGATCACTTCAAAGCCCCTCATTCCTATATGATCGCCTTTGATGGTAGTCCAATTAGTCAGAAGTTAATTGATAAGGCCACTCGAACCCCATTACTAAAAGGACTGCCCTGCCACCTCACGACGATTGATGAGTCATCAACCAAAAGTGTTGCGTTTGAGCAGGCGAAACAACAACTAAAGAGCGCTGGAATGGAAGTGACAGCAGCATGTCTCAATGGACCCATTGATGAGGCCCTACTCACCTACCAGCAACAACATAAGGTAGGTATGATTGTCATGGGTGCCTATGGGCATTCCAAGCTAAGGCAGGTGTTTGTCGGCAGTAATACAACGAAAGTATTGGCAAATAGCGAGGTGCCCTTATTGCTCATTCGATAACGAACGGCATATGTAGGCAACGAATTTGAAAAGTCTCAAGCGTCGTTAAGCGCGCGTTTTGGAAGGTCATCATTAAAGGGGAAGGCGACGAGAAATAATCGCTTCCCCAAACGATACTTAGCCGTTCGAATTCATGACGCTCGCATAAGCCACAAGGAAGGCTTGCTCTTGATATTGCTTAAGACCCGTTTCTTTAAACGGAACCGCAAGTGGGTTTCGTTTCAAGCGCTCTTTAATTTCTGTTGCAGGCACAACATCAACGGAAATCCCATCGATCAGTTGAATCGCCGCTTCAAGTTTAAAACCAACAGCACCACCCGCGAACTTACCTTTGGTCTGGCGTTGGCGAATCACAACGTTTTCAACCTGATAATCTTGCATTAATTTAGCGAACGAAAACTGAAAATCTTTCATTTTTTGAGTGTCGTTTGCATCACCTATGGATACTTTTGCCACTCGGCAATCAAGAATGGTAAACACTCCGTCAGATAGTGACAACAGGCTTACAATTGCATCATTACCACTAATTTCAACACCACAAATTTTCATTTCATTACCTTGTTTTTGATGAACCTGCGATTATACGATGCGTTGCCACTGTGTACCAGTATAAGGTGCGAATCAACCAACTCAAAGTGACCACTAAACCCGCTATACGTCTAAAGCTACCATTAAATACCCTTTGTCTAATACACTAACGCCACTCGTGCTAGCAAGTGGCGTGGTTTAAATGATATTCATCGTGAGCGAGTATTAGGCGGCTTCTACTTCCTTCACAGGAGCTGGATTACGAATCAAGAAATCAAATGCGCCTAAACTTGCTTTCGCACCCTCGCCCATCGCAATAATAATTTGTTTGTATGGCACTGTGGTCACATCACCCGCCGCAAATACACCTTTCATACTCGTCGCGCCATGCGCATCAATTTCGATTTCGCCACGCGGCGACAATGCAACGTTGGTGCCTTTCAGCCATTCACTGTTTGGTACTAGACCAATTTGAACGAAGATACCTGACAGCTCAACACGCTTAATTTCATCCGTATTACGGTCTTTATATTCAAGACCAGTAACCCGCGTGCCATCACCCAGTACTTCCGTGGTTTGAGCCATCGTAATGATCTCAATGTTAGCTGTGCTGTTTGCTTTGTCGATCAATACTTGATCAGCGCGAAGCGTGTCGGCGAATTCAAGCACGGTAACATGCTCAACGATGCCAGCTAGGTCAATAGCGGCTTCAATACCTGAGTTACCACCACCGATAACCGCAGTACGCTTGCCTTTGAATAGCGGGCCATCACAGTGAGGACAGTAAGCCACACCTTTATTACGATACTCTTGCTCACCCGGAACGTTCATTTCACGCCAGCGTGCACCAGTACTGGTAATAACAGATCGAGCTTTGAGTACTGCGCCACTTTCCAATACCACATGCGTGTAGCCGTCTTCGGTATCTTCTGCATCAATGATGGTTGCCGCGCGTTGCTCTGTAATCACTTCAACCCCGTACTCTTTTACATGCTCTTCTAAGCTCGCTACTAAACTCGGGCCGGTAGTGGATTTCATTGAGATAAAGTTTTCAATTGCCATGGTGTCCATGACTTGACCACCAAAGCGATCGGCAACCACACCGGTGCGAATGCCTTTACGCGCCGCATAGATAGCGGCAGATGAACCCGCAGGACCACCACCAACAACCAGAACATCAAAAGGTGCGGTTTCATTAAGTTGGTTAGCTTTCTTTTCAGCGGCACCAGTGTCCACTTTATTCAAGATTTCGTTTAGCGACATGCGACCCTGGCCAAACAACTCACCATTAATGAATACACTTGGCACCGCCATAATATCGCGCTGCTTCACTTCATCTTGGAATGCTGCACCGTCAATCATAGTGGCATTAATCAGTGGGTTAATGGCTGCCATCATATTGAAAGATTGCACCACTTCTGGACAATTTTGGCATGATAGCGAGATAAAAATCTCAACATCAAGTGGCGAGTTGAGCTGCGCTACTTGCTCAATCGTTTCTGCTTCAAGTTTGATTGGGTGACCACCTGTATGCAGCAGCGCGAGCACAAGTGAAGTAAATTCATGACCCATTGGCAGGCCAGCAAAACCAATTGCCGTGCCTTTTTCTGGATTAACAACGCGCATCACAGGCTTTCTCGGACTTGCAGCATCGTCACGAACGACGTCAATTTTGCTGCTTAGTGATGCGATGTCATCGGCAAGAGACTGGATCTTACTTGCTGTATCACTGTCATCAAGGCTGAGAACCAATTGAACTCGGGTTTTTACGTTTTCTAAATACGCTTTTAGCTGCTGCTTCATTGCTTGATCTAACATAACGATACCTACTCTATAAGACTGCTTAACATCAGAAGGAATTTAAAAAGGGATGAATAAAAAAGAGACCCTTTTGATGTTTGGTTAATAACTATATTTACTGTTTAAGGGCTGCACGCCCCCACTTTTATGTGCCAATGGTAGAGACAATAAAAGCGACAGTGGGGCGTGCAACACGGACTCGAATTTCTGCTAACGCTAACGGGTTGTTAGCGAGTACTTGGCGGGCTTAAGACGCCAGCTTAGATTTTGCCAACTAGGTCTAAAGACGGAGCAAGTGTCGCTTCACCTTCTTTCCATTTTGCTGGGCAAACTTCACCCGGGTTAGCCGCTACGTATTGCGCTGCTTTGACTTTACGCATTAGGTCTTCAGCGTCACGGCCAATACCTTCAGCTGTGATTTCCATGGCTTGGATAACACCTTCTGGGTCAATTAGGAACGTGGCACGGTCTGCAAGACCTTGGCCTTCACGCATCACACCAAAGTTGTTCGTGATATTGCCTGTTTGGTCGCCCAGCATGTAGTAGTTGATTTTGCCGATTGTGTCAGAGCTGTCGTGCCATGCTTTATGAGTAAAGTGCGTGTCTGTTGATACTGAGTACACTTCGACGCCACGCGATTGTAGCTCTGCGTAATGGTCTGCAAGGTCACCAAGCTCTGTTGGACAAACAAACGTGAAATCTGCTGGATAAAAGAAGAAGACTGCCCACTTACCTTTCACGTCTTGCTCTGTGATTTCTACGAAATCGCCTTGTTTGAATGCGGTTGCTGAAAATGGCTTGATAGTCGTGTTAATCATAATGTCGCTCTCTCTTAACGTGTTATTTTTTAGAAGGTTAAGCGCTGTTTTGCGCCGATGGAGGTATATTGCAACATTGGAGAGTTTTAGGAAATTCGTCTGTTCCTATCTATTTGATAGGAGTTTCCTATTAAAGGAGTGCGGTTTGAGAGAGAGTGAGTTGTAACACTCGACAACACGCTATTCCATATTGTCCAAATTCTGTCATTAAGCAGAAATCAACACAGGACTGTACAAAGTCGCTTGGTGATCACACTGACGGGGTAGATCGTCGTAACGTAGATCTGCCCCAAAGTGTGCTTGGCCCCCAATAGAGGAGTATTACTAAACCTAATACGAACCTCTAATACAGATTTGTACATAGCTTGATGATCGATAGTTCGAGCAGCTTTGAGTTGATATACATTCGGTTTTATAAGGTGATGTACGGGTTTGAACCGTAGGTAAAGCGTTATGTGCCAACACAATCTCAGTTCTAATTCACTACAACTTTTGACGGTTTATAAGAGCTTGTTTTTACTTTAAATTATTGTTTTACATCTATTAATTTGATGGTTCTTCCTGTTGCTGTTAAAATGAAGCTGTGTGTTTTAGTAGGTGCATTTTATGAAGCTTGAAACTCGTATTAGACAATCGATAACACATCGTAAAGATGCTGTTTTTTCACGTTCAGACTTAGCTTCGCTTGGTAGTCAATCTCAAGTTACTTTCGTTTTATCTAAGCTAGTTGATAATGGCGAGTTGTTGAGAATTTCACGAGGGTTTTATGCAAAAGCTCATTTTATGGGCGGAGAGGTAAAAACCTGTGCTCCTGCAGATCAAGTGGTTAGAGACACTTTGAAAAAGCTAGGCATACAATTGTACGGCAATGCAGCTAAAGAGCTAAAAAACGCCAAACCAAAGTCCACTTTAGTTGTTGAAACAAAGTCTTCGCGTACGGAAAGAGTTTTGAAGTTTAATGGTATAAAAATCATACTTAGAAGCCATAAGAAAAGTCAGAGTGATAAGAACCGTGATGTGGAGTCGGTCGAGAGAATACCGAAAAAAAATATTAGAGAGTACGTGTTAGCACTGGCTAAGCTCCATAATGTTTTTTACACATACAGTTCAATAGATCAATTTGCCGATTCGGTGACCTCATTGGCAGGAGATGAGGTTAAACATGATCAAGTTGAGGACTTACTAGTTGCATTAAAAAGAGCTGGAAAGCTATCAATGCAACAAGTTGCTTCGTTATCAGTTAATTATCTAAGGGAACGTCATGCCAGTCTTTGACCCTTTTTTAGACTTTGAGGAAAACGGCTATTTACAAAATAGGTTCAAAGAAAAAGATCCTAATGTAATTAGAGAACTAGAGCATACGATGTTTCGTGCTGGTCTAGATGACGCATTAGAATACCTATCAAAAAGAGAAGAGATTGCATACAGTGACTTCCTAGAGGTCCATCGAATATTATTCTCAGAAATTTATCCATGGGCAGGTAAGGATAGAAATGAGTTAGTGCCTGATAAAGCTATATCTAAAGCGGGCGTTAAGTTTTGTCACCCTATGGAAATACAGCTTTCAATTGATTACGGGTTGCGGTTAGGTCAAGACAAAGAGTACATGCGGGCTAATCCGGGTGAAGTTATGGGCTTATTTGCCTATGGTCACCCTTTCCTAGACGGAAATGGTCGTACAATGTTGTTAATTCATACTGAGTTGTGTCACCGAGCAGGTTTCTCGATAGAGTGGGAAAAAACGACGAAGTTTGAATACTTGACTGCCTTGAGTAAAGAGATTGAGAAGCCAAGAGATAAATCTTTAAACGCATATCTTTCTCAATTTATAAGCTCATCTAGAAATCGGGATTCATGGGGCGGTTCAATTAAAAGTATAAAAGGACTAGATGGTGTCGGTGAAACGAATAATGTTGATGGCGATTATTCTGATGAACAGGTCTCTCGAGAGTATTTAGCGTATAAATTGGAACGAGAGCGAGTAGAGTAGCTGTTACTAAGTGCACCATAACAAATAAGGATTAAGCGCTACGAAGCCAGTGCTTAATCCGATTGTTGAGCAAACCTGCCTCTATCTAAAATTTTACCAGTTGCCGTAGACCGCCTTACCAAGCGGCTTTCCAATACCTAAAGTTATCCGCATCTTGCTAAATTAGTTGACCACTACAATCTTATTCATATAATTTTGATTCTCCTGAATTAGCACTTGGAAATCTGGTAGGGTTTCTTCAGGTGTATTGTGCACAACTTGTTAAATCATCACCAAAAATACATAAATGGTTCGATGAGTTTCAAGCATTGGATATTGAGACACCGATGGCAGCAAGAACTACGGAAGATATTAAAAGGCAATGACAGCAACGCCATTAGCCATCGCCACTTAGTGGTAGGGCAGCCTAAAATTCGCTTCACGCACAGCTGTCGATTATGGCGGAGTTAGGTGACAGGGGCAACTTGAAGTCATTTATATTAGGTATTGCGATTGGTACAGCCTATTTAGGCTATGACGGAAATAGCCCCGCTAATCAGGACGTCATATCATTAATCACACACCGTGAACTGGTTAGTCGTAATATAGGTGTTGATGATAGACACAATCAAATCAGCTTTACTTTTTCGATAGGCATTGCTGTCACCTAACAAACGAGTAAGGCACGATTCGCCTTACTCGAAGTAATCCATAAATATCTAAATTAGTAGATTCACTGACACGGAATTGTCCAAAAATGAGTTTCAACGTGCGGAAAGTCACAATCGCAACAACGGCAGTATGATTAACGAAGCGGCTTGGAGAATAGTAAAGCCATTACGCATACTATTGAACTCATCGCACCTTGCTCAACTTAACCTCTAAGGTGAGCAAGATAGAATTTTTTGCTGATACTTCGGATGGGCTTGTTTATAAGGCGGGGCTATTGACATGAGTCATGTCAAAGGCTTACTTTTCTGTTAACGCAACACCATCGAATTGAATACCGGCCCAACCGTGTTGGATAAAGTTACGAATGTTGGCGTGATCGCTGCCATTGGGATTCTTTAAAACGTCATCACGATAGAATTGACCAAAACAGGCCAGCGTAGATGACTCACCTAATCCCTGTATCTGAGCAAAAGCAAAAATCTTACAAGACCCATTATTTTGGCCTGCTTGGTTTTCGGTTTCTCCGTTTACAAAGCTGACTGGGTTAAAATCAAAATGTTCGTCAATCACTTGCATCGTCTGTTCAAACATGATTTCATTCGGCTTTGTCGCCAGCAACTCTAAAAATTTATCCATATTATCTCCTCCCTCTCTATTGATAAGAAACTGCACTATATCATCAGATAAATATAAGGTGGCGATACAAAAGCAGAAAAACTTGTGACGGACAGTTACGATCTCGCCGCTAGCTTATCACTTGGAACAGCCCCTTTGCTTTGCCACAAAAGCACACGCCCCAATTCGCTAGGCGATATTGGGGCGTGTAACCGGCTCAAACTTCCGTTTAAACTCATTATTAGTTAGTTGGTATTCGCTAACTTAAGATGCTCGCTTAGATTTTGCCAACTAGGTCTAGGGATGGTGCTAATGTCGCTTCACCTTCTTTCCATTTTGCTGGGCAAACTTCACCAGGGTTAGCCGCTACGTATTGCGCTGCTTTGACTTTACGCATTAGGTCTTCGGCGTCGCGGCCAATGCCTTCAGCTGTGATTTCCATGGCTTGAATCACGCCTTCTGGGTCAATTAAGAACGTTGCACGGTCTGCAAGACCTTGGCCTTCACGCATCACACCGAAGTTGTTGGTGATGTTGCCTGTTTGGTCGCCCAGCATGTAGTAATTGATTTTGCCAATAGTGTCTGAACTATCGTGCCATGCTTTGTGAGTGAAGTGAGTATCTGTTGATACTGAGTACACTTCTACGCCACGTGCTTGAAGCTCTGCGTAATGGTCTGCAAGGTCACCCAGCTCTGTTGGACATACAAATGTGAAATCTGCTGGGTAGAAGAAGAAGACTGCCCACTTACCTTTCACGTCTTGCTCGGTGATTTCTACGAAGTCGCCTTGTTTGAATGCGGTTGCTGAAAATGGCTTGATAGTCGTGTTAATCATAATGTCGTTCTCTCTTAACGTGTTCTTTTTTAGAAGGTTAAGCGCTGTTTTGCGCCGATGGAGGTATATTGCAACATCGGAGAGTTTTAGGAAATTCGTCTGTTCCTATCTATTTAATAGGTCATTCCTATCAAACGTAACCATGCGTTATTTAAAAGTCAGTCGACGACAGTTTTTGACCGATTCAAACTCTGACAAACCAGAAACATACTGCTAACTACAGGACTCAGCACACAGCTGCCCAATAGTGGCTTTGCTTAATCTGGAAGCGTAAATCAATTCCATGCCGGTGTGACACGAACAGTAGCCGCCCATTGACCGCCGTAAGCAGGAGGTGAACTTAGGCAAAGAGCGTCTTTGTCTACAGAGGAAAGTAGACTTGATAAAACAAGCAAACGTCTACCAAAAATAGCCACATGCTTGTTTACACTAAAAGCACACAACAAAGATGCAATCTAAGTTTGTAAGTATCATACTATTTATACCTCTTTAGTCTAATTCTTCAAACTGAACGATCCCGATAAGATCTAAGCACTACTCACAAAGTAGCCGATCATCCTATAGAGAATTCAACCGGAAACTCAGCCCTCTGGTTTTGATTACTATCTTTATATTCCGCAGCGCTCACCCGCTGCGTTTTTTTTGCCCTTCGAAAGCCCTGTGGTAAACCAATACGCGAGGCTTGGCATCACTAATCCTATAGCTAATCCTGTAAAGCCCCCGAAACCAATTACCTCATGCCATGCCATGCCTAAAAACGTAAATTTTATGGCGTTATCCGCACTATTTTGAACGTGCGACAGCCATTAAAGCGAGCAAATTGCTGCAGTTCTAATTCTAGCGCCTCCATAAATACTGCGGTTTCTTTCAACGTTAACTCTAGAGCCAAATGCAACACTTCAAGGATCTCCGTTGCTTTGTTGACCTTACAGTCCACTCTTGCCACCAGCTCCCCAGCCCACAATATCGGTAAACAAAAGTAACCAAACTGGCGTTTTTGTTTTGGTACGTAACACTCAAGAAGATAGTCAAAATTAAATAAGGCTTTAATACGCTTACGTTGAATAATGCAATTATCGAAGGGGGATAGAATAACAGCCTTGGCTCGTGATAGTGGCTGATTCAGCAAGGAAAGAGCAGAAGATAGTGCAACATAACGATCCCCTTCAACATTCACGACAAGGAGCTCCCCGTCTTCAATCATGGCATCAACCACACCACTCACCGCCGTATTTAACCCTTTGAGTAGATAGGTCATTTCGCTCACCCGCCCAAGACCATTGGCCTGCAAATATTGCATCACTAAAAAGCGGGCATAGTCATACTCGGAAGGGACATTAACATCCGAGTCAGCCGGAATAACGCGTTCAGTTAAATCATAAACCTTATGAAAATTATGGCGCGCCGTCACCATAAGATCGCCTTGCATAAACAAACACTCTAATGCCTGCTTAGTGGGTTTACTGCCCCACCCTTTTTTACTGTGACGGGCCCCAGAGAAATCCTTTGCCATTAATGGACCTTCAGTTCTAATTCTCTCGTGAACCTGCTGCATTAACTCACGGTCATCACGATACCAATGACGTAATCGTCCTTCCTTAAAGGCGAGTTTACGGAACAAACTAAAGCGATAATCACGTATAGGTAAGTATGCGGCGGCATGGGACCAATACTCAAAGATATCTCGTGTTTTTGTTAGGTGATCAATGTGCTCTGGCTGGTAACGTCGGTTTCTATTCCATAAAGTATGATGATGGGCGCGTTGAACAACCGATATCGTATCAATCTGCACATAGCCTAAATGTTCAATCGCAGACAAGGTGGCGTGGTGGGCGGTGCCTTTTTGCTGCTTCGAAGGTAATTGCTGTGACAATAACACCAGTTTTCTTGCTTCTGGCATCGATAGTGCCTGCGAATTTGCCATGCATACTCCCTTTATAGCGCGCTTTGAGCATAGGCGCTCAACTCATTAGAATCGCTACTTGTCATTATTGACGACGACCCGTTGTCAAAAAATGAACCCAATCCAGACGTCCTTGAGCGCGGGCGGCCTCAACGGCTTTCGAGACATCATAGGCCACTTTATTGAATGACACATCCCAGCTTCCCTCTGTGGTTTGCGAAATTACCGCATAAGAGGCCATAGGCGAATACGTTTCCATTGCGTGTGGGAACGGTTCATCATCTTCATAAGCCGGTAAACCTACGCTTCCTGGGTTGACGATACATTGCCCAGTCGATACTTGAACACAGCGAGGTAAATGTGTGTGCCCGCAAAGAACGATAGGGGCCGTGATACCCGCCAATAGATCAATAATTTCGGCATCTTCGCGAACCACGGCTCGTCCAGAAGAGGCATCCTCTAAAAGATAAGTCAGGTCATCACTAGGCGTACCGTGACACGCATAAATATCAGCAGGTAATGAAAGTGGCCGAGAGTCGGGTAAAACACGAGAATCGAAAGGAAGTTGCCTCATCCAAGTAAGGGGTTCTGCCCCTAGATCTTGCAAGATAAACGGCATCGTAGGATTAGATTGCACGTCACTGTGCGTGGCTTGATAGATCTGTCTATCTTGGTTACCGCAAATTGTCAGTGCGTTCAATGTCCGTAAATATTCATACGTTTCACGAGGCGCGATAGGCCCATAAAGTATATCGCCCAAGTTAATAAAATCATTGACTCCTTTTGCGCGAGCATCGGCGACCACCGCTTTTAAGGCATACACATTACTGTGAATGTCTGAGATCACTGCAAATTTTTTCAACAACACACTCCTTGTGTTTTTGCGCCTACCTTAGCGCGAACTATTCAGTTTGGTCAGAGTTCAACATACGACTGACTTTATGTCCGCAAGCAAAGCTCACGACGGCAATGGTGACAAAGCTCATCACGGCATAAGCACTACCGACCCACTTCGACACGCCAAATCCCCAAACGAAACTAAAGACCAAGCCGTTAAACGCCTCTGGGATCCATTGGTAAATAGGGAACTGAGAGCCCTCTACAATAAAAAAGACACTCAAAAACAGGGCGATCAGTGCGAAAAGCCCACCCACGATATTATGACGATGAATACTCACCCGTTCCCCTTTCGAATCTGTCGTTTTATCAAAAATTTCATAGGAGACAGTCTACTCTGAGATACGCCATTGCTCAAAAATAACTATCCACTTTCGAGAGTTAGAATAATAAAGCGGGTGAGTGTGAATAATAAAATGGGTTGGGTATCAATAATCCCTTGGTTTGCACCAGCTAACCTGAGACAATCGCCGATGGAATTCTTATATCAAACGGTTCATTATGAAACTTTTAGTTCGCAACCTAGCGCGCACCACGACAGAGCATGAAATTCGTGTTCTTTTTTCAGAACATGGCTCTGTGGGCGAATGCACACTCGTTCTAGACCAAGAAACAGGTCAGTCTAAGGGCTTTGCTTTTGTTGAAATGCCAAACGACGATGAAGCTAAAGCAGCTATCGCGGCACTGAACCTTAGCGACGTTGCCAAAAGCAAAATCCGAGTAAAACGCGCAGAAGGTTAAGCTTAACGCTTTGTCTCGCTAGCCTTAGCCATGAGACGACATTAACGTTAGCATGCTACGACGCAAAGAAAAGCCAGTCATTATGAAATTAAAATGACTGGCTTTTTTATTGAATATCGAAAGCTAAAACGCGCATTACTTGATCGTGTGTTAACTCGCTCCGTAGCGAGTGTAAGCCGTTAAAATTCGACTGTGTACAGAACTAAAAATATAGAGATGATAGCGTCGGCAAGAAGTCAGACCCGACACTGTAGAAATGAAGGACGCTCGTAATTTAGCTCACTAAAACCACCCGCATTTACAACAATAATAAGTAACCTAGAGAAACTCATTACTACTCAGCAGGAAGAACTACCGCCTCATTTGTAACAGGCGCTAACGTCCTCTTATGGGTAATTCGCTCAGCATCGTAAAGCATATAACCACTAAAACCTTCAGTACCATTAACCTGGGTAATCACTATAGTGCCTTTAAATCCAAGCTTGCTCAGCCGCATTACCAATAGTTCCGGAGCTTGTTCAAAGACAACATTTAAAAACGGTAAGTACTCATCTAATACCGAACCGTTTTGGTTAAATATTTCCATCGCTTGAGCGAGGTGGTCACTATCAGTAAGTTCAATGATTTCAGCAATTCGTTCCAACAACATCTACTATTCAATTCCATTTTAATCAGGCATTTACATCATAGTCTCGGATGTTACCCCATTCAGACTGATAGGTTAACTGTATTAGATCAATTTGCATTCATTACCTATTGAAAAACATCAAGTAAACAAGACGCGCGCAATCACCATGACTATCACTTTCGCACCGATATTAGGCATTAGGCTTGTAAAAACGATAGGGTCGCGAAACATTAGGAATGAAAATGCGGTTAAGACACTTCAAACCGCCCCACTAATTGATCAAGTCTAGAAATAGCATTTTGCATCAGTGTTGTCCTTCGTGCGAGCTGTTGAGATTGATGTTGAAGTGTATCTGTTGAATTCGCCGCTTTTTCCGCCGTTGTCGCATTGCTAGAACTCATGCTGGCAAGATCAGTGATCGCTTCAAATAGTGAGTTCACCGAAAGTTGCAGTTGTTCATTCTTATGCGAAGCATCGATGAGCTGAGAATTACTCTCCACATTTCGAATGCCTTGATGCATTGTACCCACTGCTTTTTCTGACTGTTGGCGTAATTGATTCATGAGTTGCCCAATATCCTGCGCCGCATTGGCGGTTCTATCCGCTAATACTCTCACTTCATCAGCCACCACAGAGAACCCTCGTCCGTGCTCACCAGCACGAGCCGCTTCAATCGCTGCATTGAGCGCCAACAAATTCGTCTGTGCTGTAATATCAGTAATGAGCGTCACGATATCGCCAATTTTTTCCATTTCAGTATTCACATCATTCACACTGGTCGCCGACGCCTGTACGATCTGCTTAATTGACTCTGCGCTGTCTCGAGCTTTAACGTATTCACTTTGTGCATGCTCAACCGAGTCAGTCATCAATCCATGCATCTCATGCGCATTATCATTTGCTGACTGTATTTCGTTACCTTGCTTACCAGAAAGTTCAAGCAAGTGAGAAATTGAATTGGCGGTGTCTTCACTTGAACTCGACAAACGTTGGCTGCAGCGGAACATCGACTCTGAAACCTTATTCACTTCTCGACTCGCATAAACTAGCTCAAGTACCACCGTTTCTAAATTATCGATAAAGCTGTTTGTCCACCGTCCCAGATCACCGGTTTCATCAGACTTGAATTTCGACGCGTCAAGTCGCTGTGTTAAATTGCCGTCTCCTTCAGCAAGGACTTTCATCACCCCTGTCATCTGCTCGAGACTTTTTACCAACGGTCTAGCGGTCAGTTGCTGGAACAACACGGTCATTGCCAAAGCAAACACCAAGGATACACCCGCGCTCATATAAGCTGACCACGAAAGAAAATATTGCAATA
Organism: Vibrio methylphosphonaticus; assembly: GCF_023634655.1. Taxonomy (GTDB): domain Bacteria; phylum Pseudomonadota; class Gammaproteobacteria; order Enterobacterales; family Vibrionaceae; genus Vibrio; species Vibrio methylphosphonaticus. The sequence continues at coordinate 169,914 of NZ_JAMKMS010000010.1, forward strand.
CAACAGGGAGAGACGTCACCAACAACACAGATAGAAAAAAGTGCGACGTCAATCGTCTTGTCACAGAGCGATGACGATGCACTTCCTCTAAATCTGATTCACACATCATGCCCCATTTATCCATTGAGCCCGGCAACGAAAATGTGACACCTTTACCTATTACAGGGATATGTCGATAGTCTGAATAGCCGGGATAATCGACAAATAGATTACGTCCATGACGAATCGTCTCTCGTACCCCCGGATGCAGCTGATTCGTCGCTGGATCATTGAATATGACCTCAAATTCCGTGTGATTTCGTATTTTCACTTCTCCCCAGTCCGTAGAAATGCCTTGTTTTAAATTTTCACCATGAGAAAACGTGGCATCTTCAAATCGAGACCGAGAAAGCGCTGAGCCTTGTGGGATACTTGGGTCAAATTTCGCCTCCACCATGAACAGGTAGTTATCACCTGATTCTGTGTAAATATGCCCGGCTTCACGTTGAATTAAATCGCCTAAAACATCGTTAGGCACTCGGCCACACAGTACTTTCTTTTCGCCGTCACTAAGCAAGATGGGCTGATAGAACATCAGTGTTACGGCATCGTGAAATGTCGAGGAAGATGGACCAACAGCGGTGGTCACTGGATCAACATAAGGTCCATGTAAAAACGGTTGTGAGCGACCGAGATCGAGCGCTTTGGCTTGGGTAACTTTTTCATTGTTCTGAGGAAGATAGGTGGAATGTGAAACTCTGCCTTCGTCATTGACAACAAAGAGCTCAGAAAAGTCACGGCTTCGACTCAGCAGCAATGTTAAAGCTTCCGAGTATTCCTGCTCCGACTTTGATGACAAATAGAATGCCGCATCCTCCAGAAAGCGCCACTGATTATTTGCCCACGTCGTCAGGAGCTTGACTCGTGTCTCCGCAATACTTTCAAATGTTTGCTCCAGCTCTACCTGACGTCGTCGGTTTGCAAAACATGACATCTTCATAGCGACCTTGCCGGTTTTCCCTAACCACGGTAGCCAATGTCTTTCTGAATGAGTTAAATCCATGATCAATTCCCTTTAATTGCGATTTACTGACTACTTTGCAATTTACGTACCTAACTGAAATATATCGATTTTTTAGATAGAATAGAGAAAAAGGTGAGCTAAGGCACTAATCTGGGGAGTTTCATAGTCTCACGCGCACCAACAAAGTGCGAAGCGGGCACCATGTTGGCTCAAGAATCGCATTTGTTTATAACGACGAGTTCGACGAAACCCTTGTTACGACGATAAATTTAGCTAAACAGGACCTGTAATACTCCAGCAGTTCCAATAAACATACCTCCAATAAAC
>NZ_JAMKMS010000100.1 GCF_023634655.1 Vibrio methylphosphonaticus
TCATGAAAGGTATGCTTAGCGCGCCAGACATTTACCTTTATCGTGAAAGTGTCGATTTTAGAAAATCCATCAACGGCCTCGCTGCGATTATTGAAAGTGACACCGATTTGCCTTTGGGAAGTGGCGCACTGTTCTTGTTTACCAACAAACAGCGCGACAAAATGAAAGTATTGTATTGGGATAAAACAGGCTTCGCCCTTTGGTATAAGCGACTCGAAAAAGCCAAGTACAA
>NZ_JAMKMS010000101.1 GCF_023634655.1 Vibrio methylphosphonaticus
GCCAAATGAGAACTTCTCTGGTGAGGTCAGCTTTGACGTAGTGATTACGGATGAAGAAGGCGCTACCGCTGAAACCAACGCTGGATTGACGGTCATTGAAGTGAATGATCCGCCAGTCGCGGGGCCTACATCCTATACCATTGATGAAGACAGTGTACTGACATTCAATGAATCTCAAGTCCTCGCCAATGCCTCCGACATCGAAGGTGACGTGTCACTGGTTGG
>NZ_JAMKMS010000102.1 GCF_023634655.1 Vibrio methylphosphonaticus
GATTCACCATTGCTGAGCCCTTGGAAATCTTCACCCGGATCGAAACTGTACGAGCCATCCGAGTTAAACGTTAGGCTACCTTTGTCATCTGGGACATCGTCTTGCAGTGCGTAAGAGGCGATAGTGCCATCCACGTCAGACGCGTCAGGCACGCTACGTGAAATCGACGTATCTTCATCCGTCATTTCGTCCGCAGGCAACGCGACGGGCTTGTCATTAATGCC
>NZ_JAMKMS010000103.1 GCF_023634655.1 Vibrio methylphosphonaticus
AGACCTCACGGTAAATCCAGTGAATGACGCCGCGGTTGTGGAAGATGTGGGTTATACCATCCAAGAAGATGGCTCGTTGACCTTTACTGATGAGCAGCTTCTAGCAGGCGCTTCAGACATTGATGGTGACGACTTATCCGTAGCGGATGTGTCTTACTCTGGTACCGACGGTGTGTTCACCGATAACGGTGATGGCAGCTATACCTTCTCACCAAATGAA
>NZ_JAMKMS010000104.1 GCF_023634655.1 Vibrio methylphosphonaticus
AGCTGGTATTGACGTGATTGCCGTGAACGATGCGCCAGTCTCTGGCGACTTGGCTTACAGCGTTGACGAAGATGGTTCAATTACGCTGTCTCAAGAACAGTTATTAGCTCAAGCTTCTGATGTTGAAGGCGATGATCTTACCGCCGCCAACTTAAGTGCGGGTGATAATGCCACAGTCACAGCCAATGAAGATGGCAGCTTTACCATCACACCCGATGCG
>NZ_JAMKMS010000105.1 GCF_023634655.1 Vibrio methylphosphonaticus
CCCGCGCTTAGGTTGGCGGCGGTGAGGTCGTCACCTTCAACATCGGTTGCTTGTGCCAGTAATTGTTCTTGGCTTAAGGTGATAGAGCCATCTTCGTCAACGCTGTAAGCCAAGTCGCCAGAGACTGGCGCATCGTTCACGGCAATCACGTCAATACCAGCTGTGGTGTCCGCTGTTGCACCGTCTTCATCTACAACAGTGACGTCTA
>NZ_JAMKMS010000106.1 GCF_023634655.1 Vibrio methylphosphonaticus
AACTTCAATGGCGAAGTCGACTTAAGCTTCTCAGTAAGCGATGGTACGACAACAACAGACGCCAACATTGACGTCACCGTTGACTCGGTTAACGACATTCCAGTCGCCGGTTCAACCACATACTCTGTCAATGAAGACGGCATCATTACTATCTCAGACGATCAACTGCTAGCGAACAGCTCAGACGTTGAAGGCGAGGT
>NZ_JAMKMS010000011.1 GCF_023634655.1 Vibrio methylphosphonaticus
GCCTGCATCGTATTCGCCAGGGGTTAATTAAAACAAGAACCGCAACCATCAACCAACTTAGAGGGCTACTCTCTGAATTTGGCCTTGTCATGCCACAAGGCCGCTACTCGGCCCAAAACACTATCGGGAGTATCCTCGAAGATGCGGAAAATGGCTTGCCTATGCTGGCTCGTGAACTACTTCAAGATCTGTCGAACAAGATTCAAAGCCTTAATCTTGAAATCCTACACTATGACCGAAGAGTCTCAGCATTAGTCCGAGAAATGGCTTCAGCAAGGGCTCTTATGAATATTCCTGGTGTTGGGGAACACAGTGCAAGTACCATTATCGCGACCGTCAATGACGCTAAGCAATTTGGCTCTAGCCGGCAATTTGCCGCGTGGATAGGGTTGGTTCCAAGGCAATACTCAACCGGTGGTCATGTTCATCTTGGGCGCATCAGCAAAAGAGGCGAAAAACACATTCGCACTCTCCTTATTCATGGCGCAAGAGCCGTTATTGCACGATGCAAAGAGAAGACCGACCACAACAGCATTTGGTTAAACCAACTCGTTGAACGACGCGGTTATAAACGAGCGGCTGTCGCCCTAGCAGCAAAGAATGCTCGTATCATATGGGCATTATTAACAACAGGAAAAGAGTACAAGATTAACTATGTAAACGGTTAACACTCACCGAGTCAAAGCAATAGCAAATGATGACAATACGATCAGACCGAGATGTTTAAACCTGTCTATAAAGCTAGTAGCAAATACTGTCTAACGAATGAGGTCAGCATCAAGCGAATATCATCAGGGTGACGGAACGAATCCGATTAAACACCGAATGTAGAGCTGCTGTCCGATCCACTGTTGTCAGCGCGAGCTATTGTTGACAAAAGAGGGAGTCCATGTAGCTTTATAGACGGACTTATTCCGTACTTTCTCGCACGCTACCGCCTTCTATAATCATAGAATTGGTCTATGTTAGAGTATTATTACTGAAAAATCAGTTAGCTAAGTAGTATTAAACTTGTTGCTCATCACAAAAGCTAGAATTCTTCCGTCTAAGTTCGGAGCTCACGCCTAAACTAAAAGTCTGTATATATAAACAGTATTCAAGGTAGTGGCGATGAAATCTCCTTTTATGAATTACATTCGTGAATTTATGCGTGCTAGACATTATTCAGAGCGAACCATTGATGCTTACCTTACCTGGATAGTTCAATACATTGTCTACCATAACAAGAAGCATCCTCGCGAACTTAATAGCAAAGATGTAGAGGACTTTCTGTCATATCTAGTGACTAGTCGAAACCTAGCGGCTCGCAGCCAAGCTGTCGCTCTCAATGCTTTAGTATTCTTATATAAACACATAATTGGAGTGCCGATTGAATTGGATATCCAGTTCAAAAAATCACATAAAGGAAAAAAGCTGCCTACGGTACTAACAACACGTGAAGTCGCAAAGCTATTAGAAAATATTCCCGCTAACTACTTGCTTCCAACACAATTGATGTATGGCTCTGGCCTGCGTTTAATGGAGTGTTTAAGGCTTAGATATCAAGATATTGATTTTGAATATGGTGCACTGAGGATATGGCGAGCTAAAGGTAATAAAAACCGTATTGTTACATTGGCTAAAGAACTATTACCGGCAATCGAACTACAGCAGAAAAATGTCATGAAGCTTTGGCAGCAAGATCTTAAGCAAAAGGAATACTCAGGTGTGTTTTTACCTAATGCATTGGCAACGAAATACCCCAACTCTAACAAAGAGCTTAACTGGCAGTATTTATTCCCTTCGATAAGATTGGCCGTTGATCCAGTATCAAAGCGGCTTTATCGCCATCATATTAATGAGACGAGTCTTCAAAAAGTTGTTAAACAAGCGGTAAAAAAGGCGGGAATTAGTAAGTCGGTAAGCTGTCACACGTTGCGCCATTCATTTGCAACTCACCTTCTTGAAAGTGGTGCAGATATTCGCACAGTTCAAGAGCAGCTTGGTCATACGGATATTAAAACTACCCAGATATATACTCATGTGGTGAATCGTGGTGCCAATGGCGTAAAAAGCCCACTATCCAACTTACTTTAGGTAATAAAATTTAGGCAATAAAAAAGGAGAGCAAATGCTCTCCTTTATCAAAGATCTAAACTGCTAATTAAAGAGCAGCTTTCGCTTTTTCAACTAGAACTGCAAATGCAGCTTTGTCGAATACAGCGATATCAGCAAGGATCTTACGATCGATCTCGATAGATGCTTTCTTAAGACCGTTGATGAAACGGCTGTAAGATAGACCATTTTGACGAGAAGCCGCGTTGATACGTGCAATCCACAGTTGACGGAATTGACGTTTCTTGTTGCGACGGTCACGGTATGCGTATTGACCTGCTTTAGTAACAGCTTGGAAAGCTACGCGGTAAACACGTGAACGTGCTCCGTAGTAACCTTTAGCTTGTTTTAGAACTTTCTTATGACGTGCACGAGCTTGTACACCACGTTTTACGCGAGGCATTATGTCTCTCCTAAACTAAACGATTGATAAACTAAAAAGAATTAAGCGTATGGCAACATACGTAGAACTGCAGCAACTTCACATTTAGGAAGAATTGCGTTCGGACGTAGTTGACGCTTGTTCTTAGTAGTACGCTTAGTCAAGATGTGACGTTTACCAGCGTGCTTAAATTTGATACCACCAGCTGTTTTCTTGAAACGCTTAGCTGCACCTTTGTTGGATTTCATCTTAGGCATGATGAAGAACTCCGCATTGTTGAGTTAATTAAACACTAGTAATTAGGCGAATAAAACCCTACCGCTTACCTCTTTAACAAGGCACGGCAAGGTTATATTACTTGCAAGCCGTAAATTACTTCTTCTTAGGGGCCAATACCATGATCATCTGGCGACCTTCAATTCTCGTTGGGAAAGATTCGACTACTGCAAATTCTTCAGTATCCGCTTTCAAACGATGTAGAACGTCAACACCGATGTCTTGGTGAGCCATTTCGCGGCCACGGAAGCGAATTGTTACCTTCACTTTGTTGCCGTCTTCAAGGAAACCAGTCAGGTTGCGTAGTTTTACCTGATAGTCTCCAATATCAGTTCCAGGACGGAATTTTATTTCCTTAATCTGAACCTGTTTTTGCTTTTTCTTCTGCTCTTTAGCAGCTTTGCTCTTTTCAAAGAGGAACTTACCATAGTCCATCACGCGACAGACTGGTGGCTCGGCGTTAGGGCTGATCTCTACGAGATCCATACCAGCTTCTAGAGCTGCATCTAACGCTTCTTGAATCAGAACGACACCAACAGGTTCACCATCTGCACCTGTTAGACGAACTTCACGAACGCCACGAATTTCACCGTTTAAACGATGCTGGTTTTGTTTGGCCGGTTGTTGGCCACGTCTTCCGCCTTTAATAGGTTATTCCTCCAGATTGAGCTTACGGCTTGCGATTTCGGCTTGGATGTATGTGATAAAGTCATCCACTTTAAACTTACCTAAATCGTTGCCCTTACGAGTACGTACTGCAATTTCGCCTGCTTCCATTTCTTGGTCGCCACAAACGAGCATATACGGTACACGTTTCAAAGTATGTTCGCGGATTTTAAAGCCAATCTTCTCATTTCTCAAGTCCGCTTTGGCTCTAATTCCACTTTTTTGCAGTTTTTTCGTAATTTCTTGAACATATTCAGACTGTTTGTCAGTAATTCCCATAACAACAGCTTGCTCTGGAGCTAACCATGTTGGGAAGAAGCCTGCATATTCTTCAATTAGAATACCAATAAAGCGCTCTAGTGAACCTAAAATCGCGCGGTGAATCATAACTGGCGTGTGACGCTCGTTATCTTCGCCTACGTAAGTTGCTCCTAAACGCTCGGGTAATGCAAAATCGAGCTGCACTGTACCACATTGCCAAGCTCGGTCCAAACAATCATGCAAAGTAAATTCAATTTTAGGTCCATAGAATGCACCCTCACCTTCTTGAATCTCGTATGCGATGTCCATAGATTTAAGCGCAAGCTCTAAATCCGACTCTGCACGGTCCCACATTTCATCAGAACCAACACGTTTTTCAGGACGCGTAGATAGCTTAACAACGATATTGTCAAAACCAAACGTCTGGTATGTATCGTAAACCATCTCAATACAAGATTTTACTTCTTGCTGAACTTGTTGCTCTGTACAGAATACGTGAGCATCATCTTGAGTAAAGCCACGAACACGCATAATGCCGTGTAATGCGCCAGACGGCTCGTTACGGTGACAAGAACCAAACTCAGCCATACGCAACGGTAAGTCACGGTAAGACTTAAGACCTTGGTTAAAGATCTGTACGTGACCTGGGCAGTTCATTGGCTTGATAGCGTATTCACGGTTCTCAGAAGAAGTCGTAAACATCGCTTCTGCGTATTTATCCCAGTGACCAGAACGTTCCCAAAGTACACGGTCCATCATTAATGGGCCTTTTACTTCTTGGTAATCGTATTCTGTTAGTTTTTCACGAATGAACACTTCAAGATCACGGAAAATAGACCAACCATTGTGGTGCCAGAACACCATACCCGGTGCTTCTTGCTGCATGTGGAACAAGTCCAAATGTTTACCAATTTTACGGTGGTCACGCTTTGCCGCTTCTTCTAGACGTGTTAGGTGCGCCTTCAGTGCTTTTTTATCGTGGAATGCCGTACCGTAGATACGCTGCAACATTTTGTTGTCGCTGTTACCACGCCAGTATGCGCCTGCTACGTTCAGCAATTTAAAGTGCTGGCAGAAGCTCATGTTTGGCACGTGTGGACCACGACACATGTCGATGTATTCTTCGTGATGGTATAGGCCTGGACGATCATCTTTAGAGACGTTTTCATCCAAGATTTCAATCTTGTAAGTTTCGCCGCGGCTTTCAAATGCATCGCGTGCTTCTTGCCAGCTTACTTTTTTCTTAACCACTTGATATTTGGTTTTGGCAAGCTCTTTCATGCGCTTTTCGATCTTCTCTATATCATCTTGTGTTAGAGATTCTTCTAGATCGATATCGTAATAAAAGCCATTGTCGATCGTAGGACCAATCGCCATTTTTACGTCTGGGTACAATTGCTTAATCGCATGTCCCAAAAGGTGAGCACATGAGTGACGAACGATCTCTAGACCGTCTTCGTCTTTTGCCGTGATGATTTCTAGGCTTGCATCATTTTCAATAAGATCACAAGCATCTACACGTTCGCCATCTACACGACCAGCAATGGTTGCTTTCGCTAAACCAGGACCAATAGAAAGGGCAACATCTAGAGTGGAAACAGGGGCATCAAATGAACGCTGACTGCCGTCAGGAAGAGTAATTACAGGCATGTATAATCCTATTACAGTGGTCTTGCACACCAAGCAAGACTTGCATTAATGATTAACAACCTTACACAGAGTAAGACTGTCACTATTTATCGAGAGAGTTACGCTATTGAGTGCAAATACAGATGCACCCTTTAACGCAAGGCGACATTGTAACTAATGAGTGTTAAATAACAATCGAATTCTATCACTCGTCACATTTTTACTGTCCCAGATAAACATATGACGGGTCAGTGACGGAATAATGAAGATTGAATTACCGACCAACTTTCCTACTATTAGTCATGTAAGCATTTTAATAGTATCAGTGTGTAGGCGTTAAACGTCTTGGCAACGCTTACTCATTTAAGTAAACGGCATTTAAGTAAACGGCATTTAGGTGAACAGTATGGATAGTTTGGATTATTACGTCAGACTCAATAAAAATGGCCATGCCAATGTCTATCGCGATGGGCACCTTCTTTTAGGAAGTGAGGTGATTGAGATTGACAACATGCAAGATGAGTATCATCAGTTTAATTCAGAAGCGACAGCCATTATACAGTTAGCTAGCGGGGTTCGCTTAACCGACATCAAAGTACAAGATGAGTAATGAGAAAAGGAAGCCGAAAGGCTTCCTTTTTTATCTTGCTATTCGCTAGATTATAGGTCGATAACGTCAAACTCGACAAGCGGAGAGATATCCGCTTCGTAGTCAACGCCTGCAACCCCAAAGCCAAATAACTTCAAGAACTCTTCTTTGTACTCAACGTAATCCGTTAGCTCTTTCAGGTTTTCAGACGTGATCTGTGGCCATAGCGCTTCACAGTGCTTCTGAATGTCTTCACGCAGTTCCCAGTCATCAAGACGCAGACGGTTTTTGTCATCCACTTCAGGTGCTGTGCCGTCTTCTTTATATAGACGCTGTGAGAACATACGGTGAATCTGTTCCATACAACCTTCGTGAATGCCTTCTTCGCGCATCTTTTTAAAGACCATCGCAATGTATAGCGGCATGACTGGAATCGCAGAGCTTGCTTGAGTCACAACAGACTTAAGCACAGCAACGTTTGCACTGCCGCCCTTTTCTGCAAGCTTAGCGTTTAACTCAGACGCAGCACGGTCTAAGTCCATCTTCGCCTTACCCAACGCGCCTTCCCAATAGATTGGCCACGTTAGCTCGGTACCAATGTATGAGTAAGCGACTGTCTTACAACCATCAGCCAAAACACCAGCATCAGAAAGTGCGTTAACCCACAATTCCCAATCCTCGCCACCCATAACGGTAACGGTGTCTTTGATCTCTTCTTCGGTTGCCGGCTCAACGCTCGCTTCAATAATGGTGTCAGAGTTCGTGTCAACGGCGGTAGAGGTGTACGTCTCGCCAATTGGTTTTAGCGATGAACGAATTAGCTCACCGGTATCTGGTAGCTTACGGACTGGTGACGCTAGTGAGTAAACGACCATGTCGATTTGACCAAGGTCTTCTTTAATCAGATCGATAACTTTTTGTTTTGCTTCGTGCGAGAAGGCATCGCCATTAATGCTTTTCGCATAAAGGCCTTCTTCTTTTGCCAGTTTTTCAAATGCCGCTGAGTTGTAGTAACCCGCAGTACCTGGCTTACGCTCAGTCGCTGGTTTTTCGAAAAATACGCCGATTGTTGACGCACCACCACCAAATGCCGCAGCGATACGAGAAGAAAGGCCGTAACCACTAGAAGAGCCAACAACAAGCACGCGCTTTGGTGCATTAGCGATTGGGCCTTGCGCTTGGGTATAAGCAATTTGTTCTTTTACGTTAGCTTCACAACCTACTGGGTGAGTAGTAGTACAGATAAATCCACGAATTCGGGGTTTGATGATCATATTCAGTTCCTCAAAAAATCTTTGTTAGGATAAAAGGTTCAAAGACAAATCGCATCTTATTTCTGTCAAAAACCCTTAATTTCCTAAGTGGTTGGAGCACTTTCAGAGCAAAATCATCTTTTATTGAGACCAAAAGAAGAGCGCATAAGCGCCCTTCTTAACTTTACTTGTTACGTTTTTTAGTACCGAACGGACTTATCCTCAGCAGAAGTCGCTCGTTAGGCCACACTATTTAGCTTAGGTTTGTTCTCGCTGTGTGTTCTGACTTCACTCAAGTCATGACTAAAGTGATCCACTTGAATCGCTTTATAACGTAAGGCATCGGCTGCGTTGATTTTATCGACTTCTTCTTGCGTCAATACCTCCGCTTCCAATGCTTGAGCCAAACGCTCCTTGAGCAAGCCTTTCTTCGCCACTTTGCCCTCTTTCACACCTTTGAATAACTTCTTCTCTAGGTCTTGAATGTCAAACATCGCAATGAAAGCGTTCTCCATCAAGCCGATTTTATCATCCTCTTTCGAACCGATATAACAAAGTTGGGTTAAACGATCACGCTGGGCTCCTGGTACCATCATTGCTTTAGCGATATTAAGACCAATTTCATCCGATGGTTTTTCAAAGTGATTACCAATTGGGAACAACAACCCTTTTAATGTTCGCCCTGCCCAGCGCGCTGGGAAATTACGGTACGCTTCATTCAAAGACGTCGCGGCATGATGCATACAGTGCTGAACCGCGTAGTGAACAAAATCGAGATCTGCACGCTGACGACCATCATCTTCATATTTTTTCAACGCCGCTGACGCCATGAACAAGTACGCCAGTCCATCACCTAAGCGAGCTGAAATCGTCTCTTTTCGTTTTAAGTCGCCGCCAAGCGTTAGCATGGCAAAATCCGCACTCACCGCTAATGCTTTGCTAAGCCTCGTAATATCTTTATAGTAACGCTTCGTTGGACCGCTCATGTAAGCCCCAACGAACGCCGAGCCCGTTAATGCCGCACCAAATGCACCAAAGGTATTTTTTGTGGCGTGACCAATGTGTTTGAAGAGCAACTTGTCAAAGTCCGCTAATGCCTGCTTTTCATCTGGATTTGCCGCCGCTTCCATCTCTTTTAACACGTAAGGGTGACAACGCGTCGCACCTTGACCAAAGATCATTAAGTTACGAGTTAAAATATTGGCACCTTCTACAGTGATGGCTACCGGGATCCCAAGATAGCTGGATGCGAGGTAGTTCATTGGTCCATCTTGAATAGCCCGCCCTGCGTGGATATCCATGGAGTCATTTAGAATGGTACGTGCCATTTCTGTCATGTGATATTTCGCAATGGCAGTAACAATGCCTGGCTTTTCGCCCATATCAAGAGAAGTCGTCGTCATGGTACGCGTAGCTTCAAGCAAATATGTTAGACCGCCAATGCGGCCCATGGCCTCTGCTACTCCTTCAAACTTACCAATCGACATACCAAATTGCTTACGAACATAGGCATAAGCTCCGGTCGTTCGTGTTGTAAGATGCCCGATCGCCGTGCCTAATGCTGGCAGTGAAATACCACGCCCTGCTGACAAACATTCCACCAGCATACGCCATCCACGACCCGCGTAATCCGCTCCGCCAATTAACCAATCCATCGGAATAAATACATCGTTACCACGTGTTGGACCATTCATAAAGGCAAGATGAATAGGATCATGACGCTCGCCAATTTCCACACCTTTATGGTTTGCCGGTATCAACGCACAGGTAATACCGAGATCTTCTTTTTCACCCATCAACTGGTCAGGATCATGAAGTTTAAAGGCTAAGCCTAATACCGTTGCAACAGGTGCAAGGGTGATGTATCGCTTATTCCAGTTGAGACGAATACCAAGCACTTCTTTACCTTCATGCTCGCCATAACAAACAATACCTTTATCTGGAATGCCACCAGCATCGGAACCGGCTTCTGGACCCGTTAATGCAAAACATGGAATATCCGTTCCGTCTGCAAGACGTGGTAACCAGTAATCTTTCTGCTCTTGCGTTCCGTAATGGGATAATAACTCACCAGGACCCAGCGAGTTAGGTACCATCACCGACACAGCAGCACTGATGCTTCGTGTTGCGATCTTGGTGACGATTGTCGAGTTCGCCAACGAAGAAAACTCGCGGCCACCGTACTCTTTGGAAATAATCAGAGAGAAGAAACGCTCTTTACGTAGAAAATCCCATACCTCTTTCGGCAAATCGCGGTCTTTCGTCACTATTTTGTAGTCATCAAGCATCGCGAGCAGTGTTTCAAGCTCGTTGTCCATAAACGACTGCTCTTCTGCCGTTAGAGTCGGTTTTGGGTACTGGTGTAGTGTTTTAAAGTTAGGCGTTCCAGAGAACAACTCCCCATCCCACCAAACACTGCCCGCCTCCATCGCTTCACGCTCTGTTGCGGATAGTGGTGGCAGTACTTTTTTAAACATTTTAAATGCTGGGTCACTCACCCATTTTCTTCTTAGAGAGCTCATGTTACCTATCCTTTTGTTCACAATTTGTCTTGTTTTTAAAATAATTATTTAGGGTACAAACTTGGTGGTGCACTCCGTTTAACAGCCGTTAAATCGGGAAAACTTTAGTTAACAATCATGACGTCTCAGCGGCGACACCTGCAGCCAAGTACGGAATAATTTGATCGATGATCACTTCGGCATCGACTTTTCTTTCAAATGAACTGTACGCAATTTCTGAAAGCGCTTGGCTTGAAGCCATCGTAAAAACACACGTACCTAGGGTGAAATGCAACCGCCAAAACAGGGTTTCTGGGGTTAGTTGAGTATTGGCCTTTAATACCGATTGAGTAAACATCGCCAGGGTTTCGGTGTAACGCGTGGAAATAAACCAGCGTAAATGCCCTTGTACATCGGTATAACCACGACCCACTAACAACATAAAACGACTGGCGCCATTTGGCTTCACTTGGTTCAAACTCAACAACGGCTGTTTCAGTGCCTTGAACACTTCTTCCATCGTATGCGAGTCTCGATCATTAAGCTCATACAGTGCTTTTTCCACCGCCGGCATAAAGGCTTCCAGATAACGGTTCAAAACCGCTCTTACTAACGTTTTTTTATCACCAAAATGATAATTGACCGATGCCAAGTTTACATTTGCTTTGCTGGTAATAGTCCGCAAGGAAGTGTCGTTAAAGCCCTGTTCGGCAAACAATACCTCTGCTACATCTAAGATTTTGTCTTTGGTGGTTATCTTTGCCATTTCAATCATCCGTATAAAACATATGTTTGAATATACGCCTGCAACAGAGATATAACAAGTGATTAACATCAAACATTTTGAAACTGGTTAGACCAGAATCAAAAAGGTCGCGATACATCAGACGGTTACAAAAAAAGAAATGCATTTAAATTTTTTTGAGAAGAAAGGGGAACTAACGCAAAAGAAGGGGGTCTATTACTATGCAGTCAGTAATGAACCGATGAACACATTTACACTGACTTTTCATAGCTGACGGCACTGCTGCTGTTTTTTCTTATAAACTCCTATATTTGTATGTGCCCAAACCACTATTGGTTTGGGCTTTTTTTTGGGTTTACTTTCTTCGAAAGTTGTGACGTCGATGTTTAAGAACCTAGCTTTCCCACAGCGACTTGGTATCTGAAAACAATGACTTAAACCAAAGAACGACAGTATCAACGACGCGGGTGAAAATTGACCCTTCTTCAACGCTCGATTTCGCCACCAGCGGCTCAGTCATGATTTCGTCAACGCCAATTTTCCATGTCACGCTACCAACAATATCGCCTTGTTTCACGGGGGCAATGAGCGGCGCATAAATCTCCACTTCTTTCGATAGATCTCGGCCTTTTCCTCGCGCATACGTGGCGTAGACATCCTGCTCAAAGCCAACAGAAAGATTCTTGCCTTCACCTTTCCAAATTCGTACTGAGCGCTCATCCCTATCGGCAACCGCCAGCTGGTCGGTTTCATAGAAGCGGAAACCGTAATTAAGGAGCTGTCTGGATGCCTCAGCTCGTGTTTGTGTACTTGGTGTTCCCATCACGACAGAAATCAAACGCATCTGCCCCTGTGTGGCAGAGCTCACTAAGCTATAACCTGCTTCCGACGTATAACCGGTTTTCCCTCCATCCACATTAAGTGAATTGTCCCACAACAATCGGTTTCGGTTATATTGTTGAATATCCGCCCAAACAAAACGTTTCTCCGAGTACAACGCATACACCTCTGGCATATCTTCAATAATACGTTGCATCAAGATCGCCATATTTTGCGGTGTGGTGTGGATCCCTTGGCCATCAAGTCCGTGCGCGTTGATAAACTCGGTGCTTGTCATTCCTAGCGAGACTGCCCATTGATTCATTAGTGCGACAAAACCACTCTCTGTGCCCGCAACATGCTCAGCCAATGCTACCGCTGCGTCGTTACCCGATTGGATGATAAGTCCGCGCATCAGATCCGCCACAGTGACGCTGTCACCTGGTTTAATAAACATTTTTGACGAATCAGGGAATTTAACCGACCACGCATTTTCACTCACTGCGACTTTACTGTCCCAAGAGGTGCGCCCGGATTCAATTTCTTTGCCCACGACATAAGCCGTCATCAATTTTGTCAGGCTTGCTGGTGCCAATGCGGCGTCTTGGTTCTTTTCAACTAAAATCGCGCCAGATTGGTAATCCATCAGCACATAGCCTTTCGCATTTAATGTTGGTGGGTTTGGCGTCACCAACGCATAAGCGGTAGCAGACGAACACAAAGTCATCGATGCAAATAGCAGTGACAATGATTTATTCATCTCACTTACTCCTTAAATAATGGTTGCTCCATTCGTTTTCGATAGAGGAAATGCAGCAGCGCATGATGGATTAAATTCATCGAGCCACGTCCGGAGCTAAAAAGGGTTCCCCTCTCATCAAACTAGATGAAAATCAGCCATTTCACAGGCTTTTTTTGTAAGATTTATTACGATGTCAGTCGTCGGTAGGATTGGGTAGGAAAGGTGGGAGCGAAAACAATGGTTTTGCTTTAGCGACCCAAGCATGACCAAAATCTGCGTTGTTACGTTGAGGCAAGCACTCTTATTGGCAGTCTAAGAACGCAATCGCAGAGCCAGCCTGCTTTTTAGCTAAGTACATCGCCCTATCAGCAATCGCTATTGCATCCGTTGTACACCACTTAGACTCTTTACACAGCGTCAAACCAATGCTTAAACTCACGTCAATTTCTTTACCTTCACTGCTCTTAAAGCGATGAGAAAAAACTTGTAACAAATGTTCAGCGATACTGCGAGCATGAGGCTGGTTTTTAATGCCTTTCATCACCACAAGAAACTCATCTCCTCCCAGCCGCGCGGTTATGTCTGACTGACGAGTAAAGTCATTCATTCGTCGTGCCAGCTCGACTAAGATTTCGTCTCCCGTCGTATGACCATATTGATCATTAATGATTTTAAAATTGTCGACATCAATATAAAGAAACGCAATAGATTGGGTAAAGCTTTCGCTAGCATTGATTAAGGTTTGCAAACGGCGATCAAGTAACCGACGATTAGGCAAATTCGTTAACGGGTCTAAATTTTGCTCTTCGATGATTTTAACCTCACGAGCCTTACGCTCAGAAATATCCCGAACCACCGCCAATAAGTAACAACATCCATTATGCTCTACCATGTTTACACTGGCCTCAACGGGTAGCTCGGTACCATCTTTTCTTCTGTGAGTTGCTTCGATATATTTGTTGCGCTCTATCTTCATATTTAAGACATGTTCACTCCATGACACAGATGGGTTAAACAACGGATTAATGTCTGATACGCTCAAACGCAGCATTTCCGACTTCGAATATCCTAAGCGTTGGTATGCTAGCTCGTTACAGTTGAGAATTTGTCCTGAAGCGGGATCCACCACATAAATGGCGTCATTAGACTTGAGTACTAGCTGCTCTAATAACAGCTCGCCGGCCTGCGATTGCCGTTCACCGGATAAGTCTCGAATTTGGGATATTAGCTGCGTCGTGACTCCATCATCATTACAATGAGCGACAATGCATAAGACAGCATAAATAGTATGACCATCTTTGTGCCGATAACGCTTTTGAATTTCGACTGGCTCATTTGGGTTCTGGTCAAGCCGACTACGAATAATTTTATTAAGGCGAAGATCGTCTTGATGAGTGATCACCACCTCATCAGACATAATTTCAGCTTGGGTGTATCCCAGTAAATTCAACAGCGCTTGATTGACATAATGAAGCTTACCTGACGATTCCGTGATGATCGTCGGTACTGATGTTATATCAAACAGTTTCAATATCGCACTATTCAAATTGCTGGTACCCCTCTCATCCATTTCCTTGCTACCCCTTACGGTATCCATTCTGTATCCCTAGACTCAGACTGGCATGGTTCACGCTGATGTTTATCGCCTAAGGCTCATTACCTTCTAAAGGGTTGGGGAGCAGTTATGTTTCGCCTAATGTCGATGTTATCGTGATCAGCGTAAGTAAAAATAACGACGTAAATAAAATATTTCCTCTCATTGAAGCGCGTAATCATGGAAATTCGAATCACTGGCTTGTCGTTATTTACAAAATACTCAAAATTGAGACAGATCAAACTCCTGTTTGATTACTCATTTAGAGGCATGTGTTGCATGACGCTTATGCAATAGCATCGCGTCTCTCTAATTCTTGGTTTCATTATGAACATTCAAACTGAGCAGACATTTAGTGCTGATAATCAGCCACATAGGTTCACCCCTAACCCTACCGCCCCCACAACATCTATAGGCATTCGAAAGCCTAACTTATACGAAGCCGCTAAGGGTCTCATTGCGCAGGTCAAAGCTGAACTGCCGCTCTATGATGAGTCTACGTTTAAGTGTGGGCCCGATAATTCCTGCATAGGCTGTCCGAAAAAGCTATTAGAGCTGGTTGAAACGGAAGTGAGTTATTGGGAGTCGGCGCTTGAGCGTGGCATCATACCCAACTTCGAAGAGTTACGTCGTTTTGGAAAACTCTGCCATAGCGTAAGACGGGGTCTTGTTCGCAATGGTCTGATTGAAAATTAATCGAAGCGTCGTATAAGTACTTTATCTATACAAGCATAAGCATAAGCATAAGCATAAGCACTGGAAGTATATAGGTACTCTAACCATATAGAAGTACCTTAACCAAGTATAAGTACCTTAACCATATACAAGCACCTTAACTAGGTCACAAGTACGCTAAGTGCCAAAACATTTACCTCGCAATTTAAAGGCGATGAAATTGTCCAGAGCGCGGTGAAATCATCGCGCGTTAGGCTTTATTGAGTTACCCCTCCCTTCTTAAGATACGACTCACCTCCTTATCCATTATTTCCCTAAAAATTACGCCACATCGTTGAAATTTATTCTGAATCTGTCCGGTCGAGTATCAAAAGTCTCAAATTTTAATGAATCTTGCGGGTGTTTCGCGCTCAACGCACACTCACTATTGATTCTGACACGCTAACCTTTAGTATCTTTTATTAACAACTCGGCATGGTTTGCCACACTATTCACAATGGATGATAAAATGAATAAAAAGACATTCAGCAGATCCGCACTGACCACTATCGTCAGTCTAACGACTATGGTCAGTCTTTCGTCTTTTCCACTCTACGCACAAGACAATAGTCCCTCTGATCAAAATTGGGACGCGGTTATCAAGGAAGCCAAAGGACAGACCGTCTACTTTCATGCCTGGGGTGGCAGCCAAGAAATTAATCGCTATTTGCAATGGGCTGGACAACAAATTCAGCAGCAATATGGCGTCACGTTCAATCATGTCAAAGTCACCGATATCGCCGAAACCAGTGCACGATTATTAGCAGAGAAAGCCGCAGGTAAAAATAAAAACGGCAGCGTTGATATGGTGTGGATTAATGGTGAAAATTTCAAATCAATGAAAGAAAATGCGCTTCTTCATGGCCCGTTTGTTTCCTCTCTGCCAAGTTGGCAATACGTCGATAAATCGTTGCCTATCGATGTCGATTTCTCAGTATCAACCGACGGACTTGAAGCCCCGTGGGGAGTGGGTCAACTGGTTTACATTCATGACACACAGACTCTCAACAATCCCCCAACTTCCTACTCAGAAATGCTCAACTACGCACAAGCGTACCCAGGCAAGCTCAGCTACCCTAAACCACCGGAGTTCCATGGCACCAGTTTCTTAAAATCACTACTGATTGAGTTAACTGAAAATGACCCATCTTTAGCTAAACCGGTTACTGATGCGGATTTTTCCGGCGTCACTCAACCGCTTTGGGCGTATCTCGACGCGTTTCATAAAGTGGCATGGCGTGGCGGCAAACAATTCCCAGCTGGCACTGCAGAAACGCTGCAATTACTGGACGATGGTCAGCTTGATCTAGCGATTACGTTTAACCCCAACGCGGTTTTCTCTGCCCAAGAAAGCGGCGCATTAAGCGAAAGCACCGCCGCTTACGCGTTCGACAACGGCGCATTGTCTAATATTCATTTTCTTGCCATTCCATGGAATGCAAGCGCACAAGCTGGTGCAAAGGTCGCGATCAACTTCCTACTTAGCCCAGAAGCCCAATCGCGTAAGGGTGATATCACCGTATGGGGGGATCCTTCTGTTCTCAAAAGTCAGTATTTACAAGGTTCTGCGGCTAAAAGTCAGCAATTTAAATCAGTGGCTGAGCCTCACCCGAGCTGGCAAGCAGCACTCGAGCAAGAGTGGCTGCAGCGCTATGGTAGCTAGTTCACTATGCTAAGACTGTTGTACGGCCTATTAGTCGTTGTCTGCATATTGCCAACCATACCCGGATTACTGGGTGTGGGTGTGGCCTCACTTGGGTATATTCCCCCATTGAGTTTACATGCGTTTTCTTTGGATGGGTTTAGCCAGGTATTCTCCTGGCAAGGCGTTGAAACGTCGTTAATGTTGACCTTATTCACGACCCTTGCCAGCAGCTATCTTGCCTGCGTACTGACTTTTTTTATCTTAGAGTCGTGCTGGAATCGACCAATTTGGAACAAGATCGAACTGGCACTGTCGCCACTGCTTGCCATGCCACACGTCGCTTTCGCAATAGGATTTGCCTTTTTGTTCGCGCCGACAGGCTTTGGTATTCGTGTACTCAGTGAGTTTTTCAATATCAGCCAGAACACAGGAGTAGACTCGCGTGCTTTGCTGATTAAAGACCCATACGGGGTTGGACTTACCTTAATGCTTGCTCTTAAAGAGGTGCCGTTTCTGCTCCTCATGAGCATACCTATCCTGAAACAACTTAGAGTTCGGGAAACCATAAAAGTCGCCTCGGCGTTAGGCTATCGCCATCATGTGACATGGTGGAAAGTCATCATGCCTCAGTGGTTTAACAAAATGCGTTTTCCTATGCTTGCGGTCATTGCTTATAGCTTATCTGTGGTTGATGTTGCTTTAGTCCTTGGCCCCACTAACCCACCGACATTCGCCGTGCTCGTCTGGCAGTGGTTTAACGATCCGGACCTCCAGTTACTGCCTCGCGCGTCAGCAGGAGCGGTCATATTGTTTTTAGTGGCATCGTTATTAATTATGCTCGCTAGATTCATCGAACATGCGATCTGTCGCTCAGCGAAACAGTGGCAATATTCCGGAAGATGGGCGCCTCGCCTACCCGGCAAAGCGATGATTTTAACCCTTATCGCGCTTTTTCTTGTGATGCTTCCACTGATCGTGACTTGGACGTTTGCGCTGCGTTGGCGCTTTCCAGACAGCTTGCCTAGCCGATACACATTGAGGTTTTGGGAGTACGAGTGGCACGGAGTGTTAGAGGTGCTATCGCAAAGCTTATTCATTGCCTTGATTTCAGCCACTATTGCGCTTGTCTTTGCCATTATTGGTCATGAATATCGCCTCCGTTATCGATGGCAGGTGCCTGGGTACGTCATCGCTATCCCAATGCTTATTCCGCAATTAAGTATTTTATTCGGCTTACAAGTGGCGACGCTTGTTATCAGCAACGGGCACTACACCTTTTGGGTTTGCTGGTCACATGTGTTTTTTGCTTTTCCTTATATTTACCTTTCATTAGACGGTCCATGGCGCAGCTATAACGAAAAATTGACTCAAGTGTCTTTGAGCCTGGGTAAAAGCCCTATAAACACATGGCTCCATGTCAAACTTCCACAGCTATTACCTGCCATCATCTTTGCGTGGGCGGTGGGAATAAGTGTCAGCTTAGCGCAATACCTACCTACCCTGATTCTCGGAGCGGGACGTGTTTCAACCATCACCACCGAGGCAGTCGCGCTATCGAGCGGTTTTGACCGCCGTGTCACGGCCATTTATGCGCTTTTCCAAGCGTTGCTACCGCTACTATTTTTTACTCTGGCTGTCATGGTCAGTCGGCTAAATACTCGTCATCGATATAAGCGAGTAAAAGGATTAATACCAAATGAGTCTTTCTCTAGAAAACCTCGCCATCCGTAAGAGTGATGGTGAGGTGCTGTTTTCTAATTGCAACTTCTCGATTCAACCGGGAGAAATCGTGACATTAATGGGTCCAAGTGGCTGTGGGAAATCGACACTGCTTGATGCCGTCGCAGGTCATCTCAGTAACGAATTCGCCTACACAGGGCAGGTAATGCTTAACGGGCAGTCCATTGACGCACTCGAGCCACACGAGAGAGAGGTCGGCATTTTATTTCAAGATGACTTGCTGTTCCCTCATCTTAACGTGTGGGAAAACTTAGCATTTGCTCTTCCTAATGAGGTAAAAGGTAAAGATCGCAAAGCGCAAGCACTCACAGCATTGGGGGCGATTATGCTAACACCACTCGCCCACCATTTTCCGGAGCAACTGTCCGGTGGGCAACGTGCACGGATTAGTTTAACAAGAATGCTACTGGCCAAACCAAAGGTTGCACTCCTCGATGAACCTTTTAGTAAACTAGATCAAGCGCTACGAAGTCAGTTTCGTGATTGGGTGGTCGAGCAACTGCGTGATGCCAATATTCCCACCTTGATGGTGACTCATGATAAAGACGACATTCCAGTGAATAGTCGTGTCTATACTTGGCCATGGGAGAATAATGAAGATGCTTGATAGACTCAGTATTAAAGTCATTCGATGGCCGTTATCAAAAAGCGCCGAGACGCTCAATCATTTCCAATTTACCGCCAATCAAGTCACTCTTTTTGGTTTTGTTCTCGGCTGCTTAGCCTTTCCTGCACTTGTACTGGAACAGTATACCGTCGCACTGCTATTCATATTACTTAACCGGATATGCGACGGATTAGACGGTGCATTGGCGCGAATTCAAGGTATCTCTGATGCGGGCGGCTTTCTGGATATCAGTCTCGATTTTTTGTTTTACTCTCTCATCCCTTTTGGATTTGTGGTAGCCAACCCTGAAAGCAATGCGGTCGCGGGTGCCTTTCTGATTTTTTCTTTTATTGGTACCGGTTCAAGCTTTTTGGCGTTTGCCGTGATGGCAGGTAAACGAGGCATCGAAAATCCCGTTTACCAGCACAAGTCGCTGTATTATATGAGTGGATTAACAGAGGGAACCGAAACCATTGGTTGTTTTGTGCTGCTTTGCCTGTTCCCACAACACTTTTCCACTATCGCGTTTATTTTTGGTACCGCGTGCTGGTTCACCACATTTACTCGTATCTACTCGGGCTTTCATACGCTCAAAGAGCCTGAGCTCAAATATCCTCAGAGTAAAACGCCTGACAGCAACACACCTGAGAATAAGCAGCAATAGTGAGATCCGGCTAAAGTGAGATCCGGCTAACGCTGACATCGCCTCAATCCGGCATTAGTATGATAAAATCAACACTGGTATTAAAATTGAAACAACGAAGGATTTAATATGTCTTCTGATTATACGGGTTCTAGCTCTGCGTACGCTCGCCAAGAAAGCGGCTACCGCGAGAAAGCACTAAAACTCTACCCATGGGTATGTGGCAACTGTGCTCGTGAGTTTGTTTATTCAAACCTTCGCGAACTTACTGTTCACCATAAAGATCATGACCATACAAACAATCCCAATGATGGCAGTAACTGGGAGCTGTTATGCCTGTATTGTCACGATCATGAGCACTCAAAATACACCGACCACGACCGTTACGGCAGTGAAGTCAAACCGGGTCAGGATGAGCATGAAAGTGCCACTCATAACCCGTTCGCTGATTTAGCGAAAATGATGAAGAAATAGATGAAGAAATAGACGCAAGCCAGTCACGAAAAGAGACACGCAAGTGACCACGTTTCGCGGTTTATTCAAATAAAAAAATGGAGCCTAACGGCTCCATTTCACTATCAAGGTTACTATCAACGATTAATTATACGTCGTAAGTCGTCGACGCTGTATCGCCGCCAGTACCAGTCCAGTTCGTGTGGAAGAATTCACCACGTGGACGGTCAGTACGCTCATAAGTGTGAGCACCGAAGTAATCACGCTGAGCTTGTAGAAGGTTCGCAGGAAGACGAGCAGTCGTGTAACCGTCTAGGAACGTAAGCGCAGAAGTCATACATGGCATTGGGATACCCGACTCCATAGACTTAGCGGCAACTTTACGCCATGCACCCATACAATTATCTAGGATACCTTTGAAGTATGCATCTGAACCTAAGAAAGCAATCTCTGGGTTCGCTTCGTAAGCATCACGAATGTTGCCTAGGAAAGCAGAACGGATGATACAACCACCACGCCACATAAGCGCAACGTTACCGTAGTTTAGATCCCAGCCGTTTTCGTTCGACGCTTCACGCATTAGCATGAAACCTTGAGCGTAAGAGATGATCTTAGAAGCCAGTAGCGCTTGACGGATTGCATCCACCCACTCTTGCTTGTCGCCTTCAACTGGAGCAACCGTTTTTCCGAACAGTTTCTCAGCTTCAACACGTTGATCTTTAAGTGCAGATAGGCAACGAGAGAATACAGATTCAGTGATTAAAGTGAGTGGGATACCCATGTCTAGTGCATTGATGCCTGTCCATTTGCCCGTACCTTTTTGGCCAGCAGTGTCTAGGATCTTCTCAACTAGCGCTTCACCGTCTTCATCTTTGTAGCCAAGGATGTCAGCCGTGATTTCTACTAGGTAGCTGTCTAGCTCAGTTTTGTTCCAGTCAGCAAATACAGCCTGCATTTCGTCGTGGTTCATACCTAGGCCATCTTTCATGAATTGGTATGCTTCAGTGATAAGCTGCATGTCACCGTATTCGATGCCATTGTGAACCATCTTAACGAAGTGACCAGCACCGTCGTTACCAACCCAATCACAACAAGGCTCACCCGCGTCAGTTTTCGCTGAAATACCTTGGAAGATAGGCTTAACCGCTTCCCAAGCTTCTGGAGAACCACCTGGCATGATAGAAGGACCGAAACGTGCGCCTTCTTCACCACCAGAAACACCGGTACCGATGAAGTGAATGCCTTTCTCACGAAGAGCGGCAACACGACGGTTAGTGTCTGGGAAGTTAGTGTTACCACCATCAATGATGATGTCGCCTTTGTCTAGAAGCGGTACCAGCTTATCGATGAACGTATCGACTACGTCACCAGCACGTACCATAAGCATCACTTTACGTGGTGTTTCTAGTTTCTCAACGAGTTCTTCCAAAGAATAAGCACCAACAATGTCAGTGCCTTTCGCTGGGCCTTCTAAAAATTCATCAACTTTGGCAGCAGTACGGTTATGCGCCACAACTTTAAAGCCGTGATCGTTCATGTTTAGGATAAGGTTCTGACCCATTACGGCCAAACCAATAACACCAATATCACCTTTCATCGTTCTCTCCATCAATTCGGCAACTTAACTTGCTGCGATTAAGTTTTAGTTAACTTCATACGACCAAAGCAAACGGCTCTGGTCGTTAAATTTATTTAAAATTACAGTTCACAGTAGTCTGTGTCTGTGAGGTTTTTACATGGGAAACGCCAAGCTCGACCGTCGTCATGCAACAACTTGTCGCACTCTTTTGGTCCCCAAGTACCACAGGCATAGCCATAAAGCGCTTGTGGTCCCTGCTTATAATCTAAGATTGGCTGAACAAACTCCCAACATGCTTCTACTGCATCACTACGAGCAAATAGCGTAGCATCGCCATTTAGCGCATCCAGTAGTAGACGTTCGTAAGCCGTTAACATTTGTGTTTCTTGTAACGACGCGTAGTGGAAGTTCATCTTCACTTCTTTGGCATTAAACCCAGCACCTGGCTCTTTCAAACCAAAGCTCATCTGAATACCTTCATCTGGCTGAATACGTATGATGAGCTTGTTTTCTGGCGCATTTTTGCCAAAAACAGGATGTGGTGTTTGTTTGAAGTGAATAACAACTTCAGTCACACGTGTAGGTAAACGCTTACCAGAACGAACGTAAAATGGCACACCATTCCAACGCCAGTTATCGATAAACATCTTAAGGCCCACATACGTTTCCGTTCTGGAGTCATCAGCAACGCCGTGCTCGTCACGGTAACTAGGCAGGAACTGTCCACGAACATTGGACTCGGTATATTGCCCTAGTACGAGATTGTCACGTAAATCATCATCCGATAGCGGGCGAAGACACTGCAGTACTTTAACGACTTCATTACGGATAGCATCCGCATTGATTTGCGCTGGCGATTCCATGCCCACCATTGCTAATACTTGCAATAAATGGTTTTGGAACATGTCACGAACGGCGCCGGAGCCGTCGTAGTATCCACCACGTTCTTCTACACCAAGGAACTCGGCACCAGTGATCTCAACATAATCAACGTACTGATGATTCCAAAGCGGCTCAAACATCGCATTCGAGAAACGCAAAACCAGCAGATTTTGAACCGTTTCTTTACCTAAGTAGTGATCGATACGATAGATTTGGTGCTCTTGGAAGTGCTCATGAATCTCTTTATCTAGTTTACGAGCAGACGCAAGATCATAGCCAAATGGTTTTTCAATAATAAGACGCTTCCAGCCATCCTCTTCGCTGTTAAGGCCGTGGGCCGCGAGACTTGCTGGAATAATGCTGTAAAGGCTTGGCGGCGTCGCCAAATAGAAAAGCGTGTTACGTTGTTCAAAACCATACTGGTTAGCAACCTCATCAAGACGAGTCGCCAGTTTTGCGTAATCTTGCGTGTCCGACGTATCAATCGCTTGATAATGAAGGTGGTCACAGAACGCTTCTAGCGTTTCCGGCTCCGTTTTCTCCATTTCTTGCAGCGATTTTTTAAGCTTTTCTCTGTATGACTCGTCACTGTATTTTGTGCGACTTACACCAAGAATAGCGAATGATTTTGGCAGCTGTTTGCTGGCAAACAAATGGTAAAGTGCAGGGATCAACTTACGGTAAGTCAGATCACCCGAAGCACCAAAAATAACGATGCTGCTGTTTTCAGGGATTACCATCTTTTTTCCTTAGACAATGGGGGCAATTGTTTAGCGGACGCAATGTTAACAGCGTGCTAGGCAAAAAGAAAATAACTTTTGCCTATCCAAATAATAGGTAAATTCACTCAATTTATGACATCCGACCACTAACGCGCAAACGTTTCACTTATCATATAAAACCAGACTCATTAAAAACAGCACATTCCATACGAATTCCCTCTTCACAGCAGAGGAAAATCAAACCATTGCCAAAATTTACAAACAAATAATAATAAAATAGGAAATTTAACAATATAATAGAAAGGTCAATCGACGAATAGCTATAAGAAACAGTGAGACAGTCAATATGCTTTCAATTTTCGAAATCTACAAAATCGGCGTCGGGCCTTCAAGCTCTCATACCAATGGTCCAATGATCGCCGGGTATGAATTTACTCAACTCCTTGTCACCAACCTCAACAATGTGAGTCGAATTCAAGTCGATTTGTATGGTTCGCTTTCACTCACTGGTATCGGTCATCATACCGATAGAGCGACTATCCTTGGGCTACTGGGTAACAAGCCTGACACCATTAAGATCACCAGTGCCAATGATGCGATGCGCGCAGCGATTAAAGAAGGTACGTTAACGCTATCAGGCCAACATGACATCAGTTTTAATTTTAAAAAAGATATCATTTTTCATGAGGAAAACCTCCCTCTTCACGA
Source organism: Vibrio methylphosphonaticus (assembly GCF_023634655.1). Taxonomy (GTDB): domain Bacteria; phylum Pseudomonadota; class Gammaproteobacteria; order Enterobacterales; family Vibrionaceae; genus Vibrio; species Vibrio methylphosphonaticus. The sequence continues at coordinate 23,245 of NZ_JAMKMS010000011.1, forward strand.
AAATGGCATGACAATCTCTGCCTTTGATGAAAATGGCGATCGCCTCGCCTTTGAAACCTATTATTCAATTGGTGGTGGTTTCATCGCAACAGAAGATGAGCTGCAAAACGGGAAAAAAACCAAAGCGATTGATGTCGAATTCCCTTTCTCCAGTGCGGACGAGATGCTAGAGCAAGCCGAAACAAGTGGCATGAGTCTGGGTGGGATGATCCTTCGCAACGAAGTCTCGTTTACCGATTTGGAAACCATTAACGCCAAAGCCGAGCAAATTTGGCGGGTAATGATGCGTTGTATGGAGCGCGGTTTTGAAACAGAAGGTATCCTTGATGGCGGTCTCAACGTTACCCGACGTGCCCCTAACCTACTTAAAAAACTTGAAGCAAATGCCGCAATAGAAAATGACCCAATGGAAATTCTTGATTGGATCAACCTTTTTGCCTTCGCGGTCAGTGAAGAAAACGCCGCTGGCGGACAAGTGGTGACATCACCCACGAATGGGGCTGCAGGTGTGATCCCTGCCGTATTAATGTACTACCATCGCTTTATCAAAGAACTCGATACGAAACAGCTTAAAGACTTCCTAGCCGTATCAGGGGCAATCGGTATTCTTTATAAAACCAATGCTTCTATTTCTGGTGCTGAAGTAGGATGCCAAGGCGAAGTTGGTGTCTCTTCATCAATGGCAGCGGCAGGATTAACCGCGCTTCGAGGCGGAAGCAATGAGCAGATTTGTATCGCGGCCGAGATTGCGATGGAGCATTCCCTCGGTATGACTTGTGACCCTATTGGCGGGCTAGTTCAAGTACCGTGTATTGAACGCAATGCTATGGGAGCAATGAAAGCCATCAATGCTTCCCGCATGGCGTTAAAACGCACCAGTAAATGCCTCATCTCCTTGGACAAAGTTATCGAAACTATGTACCAGACGGGTAAAGACATGCATAAGAAGTATCGTGAAACGTCGCAAGGGGGACTGGCTCTCATTCACCTTGCGCCACCCTGCGAGTAATATTTGGCTGATAGACTAAGCAATAAAAAAGCCAGTTAGGTTTCATCCTTACTGGCTTCCTCTATAACATTTGATGACTTAAACAAACGCCATTCTAGGTTCTAGTTTGTAGTTTGTAGCTTCTAATAAAAGCGTCAACCCACTTACCAATCAACTTAGTTTATTTCGTAAACTCGCCATCACAGACTGACGAATAGAGCTAAGCTTTGGCTGCTCTTGAGCTGGGAATGGAATCGGGCGCATTAAGCTGATCGTTTTGAGTCCTAAGCGAGCGGTGATAAGACCAACCCCTAGCCCTTGTCCTGCTCTAGCTGATAACTTTTCAGCTAGATTCAATGACAGAATATCAGCACTTGACTCTATCGCCAGTTCCGTCGCACCAGCCACTGCTATGTTGACGAGGACAAGTTTAAAGAGACGTAAACGAGACCAATATCCAAGCTCCACACCATAGACTTCTGACAGTTTGTCGATCATCTTGAAGTTTCGCCACGCAATTAACAGCATATCGGCGATCGCGAGTGGGCTTAAAGCAACAAGTAACGCGGCCTCTCCGGACAACGTTGATACCGTTGATAGTGCTTTTTTGTCTTGTTCGGTAATCACCATCGACTGGTACATATTCAGTACCTCAGCATCACTATGGGCACTGTGAACACTGTTTTTCCAGCGGTCATACGATGGATGTTCAGGTTGTATTCCCGCTTCCTCAGCTAATCGTTGGCAGAATTTTTCCCCCTGCCCTACGCCATCGCTATCAATAAGTTGTTCAGCTTGCTCTTGAACTGAAAAATGGTCTTTCAGTTTCCTAAGTTTGTATAACTCTTTTCCGAGCGCGCCAATACCTAGGGTAGCAATTGCCGTAACTAAACCAGACCAACCCAATGACAGCCAATCCCCTGTACTAGCCGCCGTTATAACATTGTCAACGGCTTGCCAACCTACTAATCCAGCAAAAGCAACGAGCAAAGACGTGGCGATCCAGCCTTTTTTACTATTACCTTTAATAACGCGCTCTAACGCTTCATCCTCATCTTCATGAGCTTCGCTTGACGTGATCGGTACAAATGTTTCTTGGGGTTCAAAGAGAGTTTGGCTCGTGACATCACAATCAATATCCGATGTCTTCTCATCTTCTGTAAATACTTGTCGCCCTTTTAGATCATTCATCGAAGTTTATCTCCAATTAAATACTGCAGTGCTTTATCAATACGAATGTGGCTGCACGGCTCATCAGCAGAACTCTCTAGTGGTCGAAACGACGTAAACTCAAACCGGTTCGTTTGCCAGTAGTCTGATTTAGGTAACTTAGCGGGGACGTCTCCGGGGTAAAGCGTCATTGGCTCCCCATCTAAATTTGTCCCTCTAAGCGCAGGTACGCTTTCGCTGCTTTTGCCAACAAATCCGGCTTGGGTCGCGCGGATCGATGCGACGCTCATGCAATTCATATCTATGTTTTCAAACGCGGTTTCTTGCCACGCGGGGTGAACCATCTGTTGTAATAAGCTGACTAAGTTATTGTGCTGCTCTGGCGTCACGTGATCAGCCTTAGTCGCAGCAAATAAAATTTTATCGATACGAGATGAAAACAACCGACGCAGTAAGTTAGTTTGCCCATAACGAAAGCTTTTCATAATCTGCTGTAACGCTTCTTTCATGTCATGAAAAGCTTCATCTCCAGCCATTAAAGGCTGCAAACAATCCACCAGCACTATCTGGCGATCAAACGTCGCAAAATGGTTCTTATAGAACTGCTTGACGACCTTGTTTTGATACTCTTCGTATCGATGTCTAAGCATGTCATAGCTACTATTTTTTACCACTTTCCCATCTGGATGTTTACACGGGAAAAACTGCAGAACTGGTGCACCGTGAAGCTCGCCTGGTAAAACAAAACGCCCCGGTTGCACCCAATGTAGACCACGATTTTTGCAATCAAATAGATAGTCAGTAAACACTTGTGCGATTTCAGCAATGGCTTTTTCATTCGCGGGTTCGTTCGAATCAAAGCCCTCTAGTGAGGTCAACCACGCTTGTGCACATTCCAAACGAACACCTTTCAAGTGTTCAAATTGCAAGTCACTCCACTGCTCAAACGACATATCCAATAAAGGTAAATCAAGCAGCCACTCGCCTGGATAATCAATGACATCAATATACAGAGTGGATGTTTTGCTCAGTAATCGTTTCGCACCTTTTGCCGGTTTATATTTTAATGCCAAACGTATTTCGCTTACGTCTCTTGTCGGCTTTGGCCAATCTGGTGGCGTACCATGCAATTGTTCCATTGCTTCATCGTAAGCGAAACGCGGAACCATGAGATTTGATTGTGGTATGCGTTTAGCGCCAATTAAACGCTTATCGCGCGCGCATTCTAATAGCGGTAAATTGTCATGAGTCGACGTGTGAAGTAATTGGTTAACTAACGAAGTAATGAACGCGGTTTTCCCCGCGCGAGACAAACCGGTGACCGCAATTCTGACATGAGAATCCATACTGCGATGTAAAAGATCTGATACTTCCTGACCAATTCGGTTCATTCAACGAACTCCAAATAAATAACGAGATTGCAGTATGCACTATACGAGATTAATGAAACATGAACAAAAAACCCCTGAAGCTATTCAGAGGTTTTAGTCGTAATCAGGGCTTTTAACCATAACTAGGAATGTGATAATCAGAACCGGCCCTTGACTGGACTAATCGTCTTCGATGAGCTTGTAAATAACGAAAAGTGCTATTTCTAGTAGTGCGGTAAGTACACAGACCATGGTTACATACTTCTCATTGAAGATGCTGACCCCATGAAAAATTAGGTCGTAACCAACAAAAAAACCGACGATGAGCAGTACTGCAATTTGTAATATTTGTATAAATCGAGGCATTCGCGCGCTCTCCTTCATTATTTTTTCAGTATACTGCTGAATTATAGATAAAAAAGAGAATATGTCTGCACATACTCTCTTATTTTTATCCTCTATGACGCGCTTTCAGCCTCAGCAATTTTAACTTTCCAGGTATCTGGTCCGATCTGGTGAGCATTTGCGCCCGTTGAGTCGACCGCTACGGTGACAGGCATATCCTCAACTTCAAACTCATAAATTGCTTCCATGCCGAGATCTTCAAACGCAACAACGCGGGCTTTCTTAATCGCTTTAGCAACGAGATACGCCGCACCACCTACCGCCATTAAATACACAGCTTTGTGCTCTTTAATGGATTGAACCGTCGCTGGTCCACGTTCTGCTTTGCCAATCATACCCATGATGCCAGTTTCATTGAGCATCATATCGGTAAACTTATCCATTCGTGTCGATGTCGTCGGTCCCGCAGGGCCAACCGCTTCATCGCCCACCGCATCCACAGGGCCAACGTAGTAAATGAATTTGCCTTTAAAGTCCACGCCAGCGGGTAAACCTTCGCCGCTTTCTAACATTCCTTGAATGCGCTTATGAGCCGCATCACGACCGGTCAGAATTTTACCGGAAAGCAGAACCGTTTCTCCTGTTTTCCATTCTTGGACATCTTCTTGCGTGACTTCATCTAAGTTTACACGACGAGTATTCGCGCCCGCTTCCCAAGTGATATCCGGCCATTCTTCCAATTTAGGTGGCGTGAGCTCCGCAGGACCACTTCCATCAAGAGTGAAGTGCACATGACGTGTTGCTGCACAGTTCGGGATAAGACACACTGGTTTAGAAGCCGCATGCGTTGGTGCGGTTTTGATCTTGACATCAACAACCGTCGTCAAACCACCCAGGCCTTGAGCGCCAATTCCAAGCTTATTCACACGGTCAAAAATATCGAGACGAAGCGCTTCTTCTGCGTTTTCGGCACCTTTATCAATAAGCTCTTGAATGTCGATGTGCTCCATCAGCGACTCTTTGGCAAGGACCGCGGCTTTCTCTGCTGTACCACCTATACCTATTCCCAGCATACCCGGTGGACACCAGCCTGCGCCCATTGTAGGTAATGTTTTTTCTACCCACTCAGCAACGTCATCTGATGGGTTTAGCATCACCATTTTGGTCTTGTTCTCTGAGCCGCCGCCTTTTGCAGCGATTTGAATTTCAACTTTATCACCCGGGACCATGTTGATGTGCACAACCGCGGGCGTATTGTCTTTCGTGTTAATTCGTTTGCCAGCAGGATCAGAGAGAACAGACGCTCGCAAAGGGTTATCTGGGTTTGTATACGCTTGTCTCACTCCCTCATCGACCATCTGTTGAACGGTTAGATCTGACGCCCATTGAACATTCATACCGATGTTAACAAAACACGTAACAATACCCGTATCTTGGCAAATTGGTCGATGGCCTTCTGCAGACATTCGAGAGTTGATCAAAATCTGTGCGATCGCATCTTTTGCCGCTTGACTCTCTTCTTTTTGATACGCTTTATCTAACGCTTGGACAAAGTCGAGGGGGTGATAGTACGAGATGTACTGCAATGCATCAGCGACACTACTGATTACGTCTTCTTTACGAATAATCGCCATTGAATACCTCTTTATTCTAATTGCTTCCTGTAGAACGGACTGACTTCTTTTGTGCGATTTCCTTGTTCATTAACAGGCTAAACCCTATTAAACTCAAGGATAAATGTCCGATTTTTTATTGTGAAAATATGATACTCTTGCTTTCCTCTATGCGCCATGTGTGCGACAACGTTTCTGTCACAATTTACACAAATGAATACAAAAGAACTACAACCTATTCAATTCCTTGACGTTCCTTATCAAGAAGATCTTGCGAAACACTACTTTGACGCAATTGAATCTCAACCTTGGTCAATGTTACTCAAATCCTCCGCTTTGAATCATGAAAACGGTCGATTTGACATTCTCGTTAGCAAACCTATCGCAACATTGGTAACGCATGGTGTGACCACGACGTTAACGAGCCAGACAAGTACTCCCAATAAGTTAACTGATGAAGGCAGCGCCATTGAGAGTCAAGACGACCCTTTTGTTTTGCTCGAGGCCGCTATTCAAAAGCATATTGGGTCTATTCAAAATGATTCAAAATGGCCATTTCTCGGCGGCGCATTAGGTTACTTCTCCTATGACCTGGGTAGAAGGGTTGAATCACTTCCAGAGTTGTCACTTCATGATATCCATGCGCCAGATATGGCAGTAGGCATTTATGATTGGGCGTTGATTGTGGATCATCAAGATCAAGAAGCCGTCGTTATTGGCCCTGATGCAGCTGAGCGTTTGCAATGGCTAAAGAATCAAGCACCTGTGCTTGCTACGCCTTTTCAGCGTACTTCTGACTGGCAAGCGAACATGGATGCTGCGGATTATTCAAATAAATTTTCAGCTGTGCAGCAGTATCTGCAAGCGGGTGACTGTTATCAAATTAATCTTGCTCAACGTTGGCAAGCCGACTATCAAGGCAGTGAGTGGCAAGCTTTTTTACAGCTTGATCAGCAGAACAAAGCGCCTTTTAGCGCGTTCATACGCCTTGAAGATATCGCGGTATTAAGTATCTCACCGGAGCGCTTCTTACTCGTTAACGACACACAGATTGAAACCAAACCCATTAAGGGAACTCGTCCACGTAGCGTTGACCCAGTAAAAGATAAAGCCAATGCGATAGAGCTTGCCAATGCCGAAAAAGACCAAGCTGAAAACTTAATGATTGTGGATTTACTCCGCAATGACATTGGTCGTGTTGCGCATCCTGGCAGCGTTAAGGTCCCTAAGCTGTTCGACATTGAAAGCTTCCCGGCGGTTCATCACTTGGTCAGCACGATTACGGCAACGTTAGATGAGAGGTATAACGCGATTGACCTCTTGAGAGCGAGTTTTCCTGGAGGCTCCATTACCGGAGCGCCGAAGATACGTGCCATGGAGATCATTGAAGAACTGGAACCTCATCGCCGGCATATATACTGCGGCAGTATCGGTTATATCAGTGCGCACGGTGTGATGGATACCAGTATTACGATTCGAACGTTAGCGGCCTACCAAGGTAAGCTACACGCCTGGGCTGGCGGTGGAATTGTAGCCGACAGTAAGTGTGAAGCGGAATACCAAGAAACCTTTGATAAACTAGCGAAAATCCTACCGGTTTTGTAGCGCCAACTACACGCTGTTGGGATTCCATTTCTCTAATGTTTTCACTAAATCTTTTGCTGTGTAGGGTTTGGATAAAATATCATCCATACCCACTTCAAAGCATGTTTGCCTTTCTTCTCTTGTCGTGCCCGCGGTCAAAGCAACAATAGGGTTTTGGTAGTGTTCTGACCGCAATATCCGTGTCGCTTCAAATCCATCCATCACGGGCATGCGACAATCCATAAAGATCAGATCATAGCGATGCTTTCTCGCACAATCGACCGCCTCAACACCGTTAACCGCAACGTCTGGAGAGATCGCTAACTTACTCAACATCTTAGTTATGATCACCTGGTTAAGCTTGATATCGTCGACCACCAGTATTTTCATTGTTGATAGGTCAACAGCCGCTGATGACGCATTTTCTGATCGCTTCAAATACGTTTTTGCAGCCTCAACCCTCAGTGGTAAAGTCACTTCAAAAGCCGTTCCCACCCCTAATTCACTGCTAAGAGAGATCTTCCCTCCCATTAACTCAACCAAGCGTTTACAGATCGCTAGACCTAAACCAGTGCCTTCATAATTTCTTGAGCTTGAGCGATCGGCTTGAGTAAATGGCTGAAATAGTTTTTCTTGGGCCGACTGACTGATACCAATCCCAGTATCAATAATTCGAAACACGTAATTATCGCCCCGTTCTTCTATTTTTAAGCTCACCTCTCCACGATCGGTGAATTTAACCGCGTTTCCTAACAAATTCACAAAAACCTGAGTCATTCGCTCTTGATCAGCACAAATAATTTTGTCATCTAAGCATTGAGAATCGATACTAAATTTTAATTGTTTCTCCGTGGCTTTATGTTCAAAGATGCTTTTCAACATCGTATTGATGTTGTGCCAACGAAATTCAGAATCAATCAGCTCCAACATCCCTGCGTTGATCTTACTGAAATCAAGTAAGTCATTGATGATGGTTCGTAGCATCAAACCTGATTGGCTTAAGTTTTGATGCAGATCTCTTTGAGAGTCTGTAAGTTGCGTATCGGCTAATAGCTCCACACTGCCTAATAACCCATTCAGCGGTGTTCTGAGTTCATGGTTGATCATCGCCAAAAACTCGCGAGTTGCGCGTTCAGATGCTTCGGCGCGTTCTTTGGATTCAACCAAACGTAGATTAATCAAGTTTCGATAGATTGAACTCGATAGCAATTCGCCAACCAGGGACATTTGACTGTGAACAAACGCCAAATCCACTGAGGACTGAGACACGATAAGATTAATCGAACCAATTTTCTTTTGCTCAACTTCTAACGGTATACTAGCGTTGATGAGCGTATCTCCCTCACTCACTTGATGAGGAGAGCCTGACACATAAGAGGATAATTTTAGCGATGGAACGGTATCTGGGACTAACGTGATAGAGCATTTTATACTGTCTGATATTTCATCAAGCTGTCTCACTACGTCAAGCAGTAGCACATCATCGATATTTGTTCGCAAAAAGAGCCGACCAAAATAAATCAGTATTTTTTCCACACGCTGCTGCAGCTCCAGTCGCTTGAAACTCGCTTCAGAACGTTGTTCTACTTGCTTAAGCGCCAATTCCAATTTTTGATTGGCGTGAAACAACTCTAGACTTTTCTCCTCAAGTAGTTTCTCCGCAGCTTGACGAGCAGCCTTTTCCCGATTTAATTTTCTCTCTATCGCCGCTTGACTAGGCATAGGTTTCTCAAGTCAGAGTTAAATTAAAACGAACGACACTATTGTCTTCTGTTTGAGGAGACATATTGACTTCAATCTTTTCTCCAAAATGAGTAGCACATCCTTCAATCAAGCCTAAGCAAACGTGAGACATACAGCGGGCACTCTCATAGTCCATTACCATTTCCGTTTCGGTTTCACTAATAAAATGGAACTTAGGGGGTTGAGCATCGGCATAGAGCTTCTTAACTTCAACATGAATGTAGTTTTCCACGTGTCGGATGAATTGGAACGTGGAGTCACTATTGCTTATCCCTGCATTATCGGGCAATGAGCTTAGCAAGGCATTAAAGACCGTCTGCCCAAATACCTGCTGCAACGTGGCTGGGTCAATATTGGTTTTTTTACTGAGGCTCATGATAAGTTTGACCAAGTCTTTATGGTCGTAACTGCCGACTGAAGTATACACCCCCTCATCTCCCGACATTTCAAGAACTTCATCTAGCACATCTAGGCCAAACTTCTCTTCGACCAACTCCATAAATTCGGTAAAAATAATTCCTTTCATCCGCGCTCTCCCTGCCAATAATTAAACTGAGTACTATTGAAACCCTGCTATAAAAGTATTAGAAGAATATCACCATAAATCAATACTATTTCTTTGAATGACATCATCAAATCGTACTGGCAGCTAGATAGCGATAGAAGAAAACCCTACCGTTCCATCATCAAAATCTAGGGTGACATTCAATACGATTTGCGGTTTCGACTCTGTGAACCAAAGTGAGCATAAATGAGCATCTTTAGAAATAACGATTGCATGGAGACAATGAACACTAACATGTCGAACTCTTTGCCTTGTTCGCTGACAGGCTAGCTGTTTAACTTCATGGTAATTGACTTGCCAAAGGTGCGCTGATTTACGAACCGCACATTGCTGATAAAGTAGGTCAGGCATAAAAATTAATTCAACAAAACGACAGCCCCCCTGTTCTACACCCCCTTCAAACGATACCAATACTTTTTCCACCCCCCGTCCACTCTCCGCAGTAAACGTAAACCCTTCACTATTTTGTCGCGTTACCGTCACCCTATTGGAGCACTCAAATCGAAGATTGTTTGTCATTGACTCCGCCTCCGATACGACTCCGGCATTGATCAGATCAGATAGAGTGGTTTCTATCGGACACCACTTACTCCGCCCTTTGTGGTTTATCTCCTGATCGCTTAGACCTTTGGTCAGCGTCACAACACCAACACCAACCACATCAATCGCATCTGAAATATTGTATAGAAGAAGATCCGTGCCTTGACCTTGAAGATAACCACACTCAACTTCAAATACACCATTCGGTTTGGCTTCGAATAAGACCTCTTTGGCACTCGAATACAACGACTCAACAAATAAAATAGGGCTTAGTTTTTGTCCCGAATTCACTAATAATTGTTGCTGTTCAAACGTATAGTGCTGGTTGCTTGCAGATCTCGCTGGCTTTGCAAGCACGGTTGAGAATATCCCTAGATCTATGGTCAAAGAGCGAAAGGTTGTACTGCTGTTCATCTCATCGCATACAACCACATCGAGCGTACATTGGGTCGTTCTTGCAATAGCATTAACGTCCTTTGGAGATATAAAGCAAAACTGAGCCGTTTGCCGAACCTCATAGTTTGGACATTGAGTCGATACAATCAGATTCGATAATGGACCCTCTGTAGGCTCTTCTAGTCCCAATCCATCGGCAAGCTGCGCATTAGAAATAATGATTGAATCGTCACTGGATAGTGTGTGGGAAACGCTAGGTTTTTTACTGTCTGCACGCCTAAATTGAGCCGGAACACGCGAGTTGGCATAATCGTTAAGGTGACATTCAATAGACACGGTAATCCCTTCCACCATGCATCGCAAAGATATGCTACCTTTGAAGTTTTCCATCGGGAGAAAACCAAATAACCCGTCACCAAACGTTTTGAGCACTCCACTAACACTATCGCATACCACTAAGTCGGGCGATAAGCCGTTTAATGCTTCACTTTCAGCGAACAAATAATGCTCAGAGAAAAGAAATAGGCCACAAGAAAGTTTAACAATCGGTCGTTGTGATCGGAGTACCGACACTTGGTCAGATATTGATTCAGAGGAGAGCATATCAACATACCACCCCTTCAATGGGACGGGTAAGCAATTGTTCTACTTGCGATGGCGTCATTGGTCGATAAAAGAGATAACCTTGAATATAATCAATACCAATGTGTCTTAGCACTTCGACCTCAGCCTCAGTTTCGACCCCTTCAGCAACGACCTTAATATCCAAGTCATGAGATAACCGGCCTAACATTTTAACTGCAAAATACTTTTGCTTGCTCTCTTGAATATTTGAAATGAATTTTTTGTCGATTTTCAACTCGTCAAAATCAAAATCACTAAAATATGAAAACGACGCATTCCCTGTCCCAAAGTCATCCACTGCAACCTTAACACCAGCAGCGCGAATGGTTTCAATGAGTGTTGCGTTTTTAGCATTGTTATTAAAATAAGAGGTTTCCGTGATTTCAATCGTGACACGATCATCGTTAATCGAAGACGAACGAATCAGCTCAAACAAGTCATGGAGGTGGTCTGAATACTCTCCAGATTCGGCGAGCGAGCAGTTAAGTGAAATTGATAATGGTACTGACGTGGAGGCTTGTATCTCCATTATTTCTGTAATAGCGCGCTCAGCGACAATTAAGTCGAGTACGGATATTAACTTTAGTTCTTCCGCTAGATAGATGACTTCCTGAACAGAGTATTTAATGCCTTCAAATCGAAAGCGGCAAAGCGCTTCTAACTTAACAATTTGCCCCGTAACCGCATCCACGATTGGCTGAAAATTAACATCAATCTCTTTCTTTTCTATCGCGTTAATCAACAAGCGCTCTAAATGACGCCGTCGAAGATTTGCTTTTACAAGTGACTCATCGTAGAAATTTATATTACTAGAGGCAACCTCATGGACCGACATTGCCTGTAGTGATTGTGAAATCACTTCATCAACGGCGTACTCATTAACGCCATGTAATGCCACACCCACTTTTCCTTCAGAAATATCATTAATTAAGTGGTCATCCAGATAAGTCCTAAGACCCTCTAGAAACTGGCCCACACTGGCATTAATGGTCTGTAAATTTTGACTATCTGTATGTCGGATTCGGATGAGAACAATAAACGTATTGTTTCCCAAGTAACCAAAGCTCTCTCTGTTATGGAAATCGCTTAGTGCTAGCAGTACTTTATCACGCGATTCTTCTTCAAGACCCGGATAAAAGTTGGGCTGAAATGCTAAGACGATAAACTTTTCCGTTTGACGCGATAATTCTTGTGCTTTTTTTCGAAACGATGCCTCATCCAGTACGCGCGCAGCCAAATCCGCAGCGCCCGTGGATAAAGCGCTTTGGAATCTAAGATCAAAATCGCTTCGAAAAGTGTAAATGTATAAACTTTGTCTGTTCGCTAACTGAACTTTTCTAACGCTTACCATTTCAAGCATCGTTTTACTTTCGTTTGAGCGCGTTGCCATTGCCCCCTGCCATTTTGGCGTGCAAGCGATCGCCCGTTTAAACGCGTGAAGATGCGCTCTGTTTTGATGGAATAAACTGATATCCGATATATTATGTCCAAGCATGGTTAAAGCCGATACCGAATGCTGATGACAAAGCGCCTCGTTGACAAAGATAACGTCATGATTATGGTTGGTTATCATTACCCCACCCATTCGCTCATCTAGAAGCTGATCGATGAGCGTCAGTACGCTTATATAATCAATCGTTTTTGATAAAATACTCACGCACCCTTTAACTTTGCCCTCCAGCACTAAGTAAACTTCAAACTTAACAATAAAAACGTCGCCATCAGACGTTTGCAAAGGGACTGACTGTGCGGCGGGGTTACCACTAAACTCCACTTCCCTTATTAAACTGAGTAACTGATTAGTCGTATCCAAGGGAGGAGCTTGAACATGTTTGCCACTTTCTTCACTGGCTAATAGCTTTTGCCAAAACTCGGACGTCGGTATGACAAATGCCACATCGCAGAGCGCTTCCGCCCAAAACATTTTTCTTCCGCTCTTCGAATTCGATACCATGACGTTTCTCTCAGAAAACCAATGCACGTTATTTGTATAAGAATGATGTTGCCCTAAAGCAACGTTGCGCAATGTCAAATAAGCCTAAATACAAACTAGGAAAAATAGTTCAACAATCAAGCTAATCTCTGTATCAAACTTATCTTTGTATCCAGTCACTCTATATCAAACCACGCTATATCAAACCACTCTCAGCAATACCCTTATAAATGGCTCTTAGATCCGTCAGCATTCGTTATTCGATGATATGCAATGGAATGTGATATCCGTCCCTTTATTTTGACATTATTTAATTTTATCAATAACTCGCTTGAATCAGATCAAAAGGCTCCTAGTTTAGTGATATTAAAACTCAATGAGAGCGTCTTATGAACTATCTGTATGTGCATGATATGTATGATGATAATTACACCTCACCGCCACCATTGAGGCGTCTAACCATATTGGACGTTCCACAAGCTGAAATTGAAATTAGGGATATTTTACTATGCTGGTACGAGACGGGATTCATTCCACTACAACAATCTATGGCGCTGAAAAAAGAATTTACTGAGCACAAGCATTTATTTGTTAGACATACACGTACGTTATGCAGGTTGATTAAATGTAAGGCGTATTTTTTTGCCGTGAAACGCGTGATTTCAATATGGGACAACCGCTCTCTTGAGTGCCAGTATCTGGCCTACTTACTTAATAAGTATGCCCATCATTCACCTGAAGCGTAGCTCGAACCTATAAGTATTAACCTGTCACAGTTAATTATTAACTTGTCACCTTGAAGTATTAACTTGTCACGTTGAACTACCTACTTGTCACATTTGTGAGAGAATTAACATAATGATAATAACATCAATAGAATCATACAACACTCCATGTTAGTATTGTATGAAAAGGTCAAGATTATGATTTTTATGTATAAATTTGTTGTAAACAAGCTAGATACTCAATACTGTCAAGCGCCACCCACTGACAGAAAATTGAATAAAGCCGATATTCCATTAGAAGAAATAGAAATGAGAGAAATGCTATCGGCTTGGTATGACACCGCATATCAACCACTCATCAAAGCGAATAACGATGATAATGATACTCGAGCTGAAAGCGCGCGTCTGAAGAAACTAGAAACAACGTTACTTGTTGTATTGAAGAATAAAGCCTATCAGGCGGCTTTCGAGCGTATTTTAACGACAACGACAGCATCAATAAGTAAAGACAGGCTGCTAAGACTACTTATGGAATCAAAAGGGTGATACACGACGCAATAACACTGACATCTCGTACAATTCGTTTCCCTTTCAGGGGGAATAAATCCAAATGTGGGTTAGTTAATCCAACCGTCAAACTCAAGTTTCTTTTGCAGTTTAGATACCCCCTCTTGTTGCAACTGCCTAACACGTTCTTTTGATAAACCGTATTTGGCACCCAATGCATCCAACGTCAGCGTTTCCTCACCAAATAATCCAAAGCGATGAATCACTATATCTTTGTACTTATCTGGCAAAGTCATGACGACCTGCTCTAAATTTTTAAGCAACTTTTCATCATAGCAAACTTCATAAGGCTCAGGGATAGCCTCAGAACTGCAGTTGTCCAATGACAAATAGGCTTTATCTATAATGTCCACAGAAGAGCTAGACTCGATAAAACCACTCATGTGAATCAATTCGCTAATATGGTTTTGTGATTTATCTGCAAGTTCCGCGATCTCTTTCACCGAAGGTGCGCGTTTCAAGTCCGCACTCATTTGATTTGTCTGCTTAGACAAACGGTTAATTTCTTTAATCACATGCACGGGTAAACGAACGGTTCTACCGGTATTCATCAACGAAGACTCTATACTTTCCCGGATCCACCAAACGGCATAAGTACTAAAACGAAACCCTTTATCAGGGTCAAACTTATCTACCGCCTTCATGAGCCCCAAATTTCCTTCTTCGATGAGGTCCAAAATCGTATGATTACTCAGGCCTCTCTTGGTATAACCTCTTGCTATTTTTACAACCAGCCTCAGGTTAGATTCAATCAGGACGTCCCTCGCTGAATTTTCACCCCGTCTTGCCATTGTCGCATAATGAAACTCTTGCTCTGGCGTAAGCAAATCTATACCGACAACATCACTCATGTATTGGGAGTAGAAATCAAGGCGTTTTTCACCGTTGTCTGATGCTGCAGCTGTCGAGCCCCTGCTGTTTATCCTTGCGCCCATAACATGCTCCTCTATCCCTATTGTGTATTAATCGCCGTGTGTCGAGGTATTAAATCATTGTAATAAATACCGTCCAAATAAGCATAGGCATGTTTATCCTATGCATCAAAGTTTACAACCAAAGATTAATGAAGATAGTACAAAAATTAGTAGAAAAGCATTAGTTTGATGAGCAATTAAACTAATAAGTTTAGGTAGTACAGCTAGATTGCTCATTCGCATCAGTTTCTATTTTCATTTTTTGCTGAGCTGTACTATTTTGTAACGGTATGAAGTTGAAAAATAACATTAACTCTACACTCAAAACCCAACAGACATTCACAGAAGGATCTTAGAATGATTGATTTTGAAGTATTGCGTGGCTACATGGACAATGACGAAGACATCATCGCGGCAGTATTTATGGCGTTCATGGAAGAACATGAGAATGGATCAGAAACGCTTCAAAACCTTTATCAAAGTCAAAACTGGAGCGAGCTATTTATCACAGCCCATTCCTTGAAAGGCATACTGGCCAGTTTCGGCGAAACAAAAGCGGTCGACAAACTAGAGGCCATTGAAGGAACAACGCGTAACAATGAATCTCCTAATGCAGAAGATATCGATTTTGTCGTCAAAGAAATGCAGGTGATTAAAAACCAAATTAACGAATATCTAGCGTCAGTAGCGTAAGGGCCAATGACACGAATCGAGTTTTTACAACGCTTTCAGCTTCATTTATTGGCTGACTATCACCCTGAATCAAAACAACGCTCAGCTCATGTACAGCAATTGTCACATCGTTCGGCAAGTGTACTTATTGGTTTGGTTGAGCGCGAAGGAAGGTTGCATGTCATCCTTACAAAAAGAGCCCATCACCTCAAGCACCACCCGGGGCAGATCAGCTTTCCTGGTGGTAAAGTGGAAGACAGCGATACCAGTGTATATTTCACAGCGTTAAGAGAAGCGAATGAAGAAATAGGCATTAAATACGACGAGATTAACATTGTAGGTCATTTACCTGATCTACTCACAATTACTCGTTTTCACGTCACGCCTGTAGTTGCATTTGTTGATCCCGGTTATCAACCGCAAGTAGACAAAAATGAAGTCGATTATCTATTCGAGGTACCACTCGAGTTTCTAGCTCATACCGCCAATATGACAACCCAGCGGTTTACTATTAAAGGGGCAAATCATCGAGTTCTAGCCATTCCTTATCAATCTCACTTTATATGGGGAGTCACCGCGCAAATCATCGAAAGCTTACAAACTCAACTTTTACAACAGTAATTTTACTCAAACAAACATCCACCCAAAAGCCCGCAACAACCCCCTCACAACCCAGCAACACCAAGCAATCGTTTACGTAAAGATAGATTAGTTTTACTAATGAATAAGGCAATTAAACTAATCTGTAGCACGCAAAAAACGTGAGCTAAATAACGAATTCATCAGTACAATGAATAGACACCACCAAATCATGACCTAGATCTAATTTTTACAAGTAAAAACATTGCAAACTCCTCCCGACTTATTTCCTGTTCCCAAAATGAGTAAAACTTAATGACTACTTCAACTTCTACGGCGTCAAGCCGCACTTCATCTAAGTGGAATTACAAAGATTTCACTTGGGCTTTATCACTTTTTGGTACTGCTGTTGGTGCCGGTGTACTTTTCCTACCAATTAAAGCGGGTGCTGGTGGCTTTTGGCCATTAGTTATCTTATCCCTAATTGCTGCTCCAATGACTTGGTTCGCGCACAAAAGCTTAGCGCGTTTTGTTCTTTCAGCTAAAAACCCAGATGCAGATATTACCGATACGGTAGAAGAACATTTCGGTAAAACTGGCGCAAACCTTATTACCTTTGCTTACTTTTTCGCCATTTACCCTATCGTTCTAATTTACGGTGTAGGTATTACCAATACTGTGGATTCATTCCTAGTAAACCAAATGGGTATGGAGTCCATCCCTCGCTGGTTACTGTCTGGTTGTTTAATCGCGGCAATGACATGTGGTGTGGTATTTGGTAAAGAGCTGATGCTAAAAGCAACGTCAGTGATGGTATACCCATTGGTTGCTATCCTACTTGCTCTTTCACTATACCTAATCCCAGATTGGAATACTTCAATGGTTAGCGTTAGCCCAGACTGGGGCTCAATGCCAGCAGTTATCTGGCTTGCAATCCCTATCATTGTATTCTCATTTAACCACAGCCCAATTATCAGCCAGTTTTCTAAAGAGCAGCGTCGTGTATACGGTGATGATGCAGTAAAGAAAACAGACATGATCACTGGCGGTGCTGCGACAATGCTTATGGGCTTTGTCATGTTCTTCGTATTCTCTGTTGTATTGTCTCTTTCACCAGAGCAACTTGCGACAGCACAAGAACAAAACATCAGCGTATTGTCCTACTTAGCGAACGTTCATGAATCTCCACTGATCTCTTACCTTGGTCCAATTGTTGCCTTCGCTGCAATTACATCAAGCTACTTTGGTCACTTCTTAGGTGCTCACGAAGGTTTGGTTGGCTTAGGTAAGTCTCGCTCTACAATGCCAGTTAAGAAGCTTGAAAAAGGCTCTTTGTTATTCATTGTTATCACTACTTGGATTGTTTCTATCATCAACCCAAGCATCCTTGGCATGATTGAAACAATGGGCGCACCTATGATTGCGGCTATCCTGTTCCTAATGCCTGTGTTTGCAATGCGCAAAGTACCCGCTATGGCTAAACTGCAAACTTCTGCTCCTGTACAAATTTTTACAGCAGTGTGTGGTATTGCAGCCATTACTTCTGTAATCTACGGCGCTTTTTAATTGACTCCATCAATTAATAAAATAAACAACCTATAACAATAATATAAGCCTCCTCATTCGAGGGGGCTTTGCTAGAGGTAAATCAGTATGATCAGTGTTTTCGATATCTATAAGATTGGTGTTGGTCCTTCAAGCTCACACACTGTGGGCCCAATGAAAGCAGGTAAAGAGTTTATTGATGACTTACGTTCAATGGGCAAATTACGTGACATCACCAAAATTACCGTAGATGTATATGGATCACTATCACTGACAGGGAAAGGTCACCACACAGATATCGCAATTATTATGGGTTTAGCAGGTAACTCACCTGAAAAGGTAGATATCGACTCGATTCCAAATTTTATTGCGCGCGTCGAGGAAACTGAGCGTCTTCCAGTTGGTATGCACTGCCATACTGTGTCATTTCCGCGCGATGGCGGAATGAACTTCCACTCTTCAAACTTATCGCTTCACGAAAACGGCATGCAAATTCATGCTTGGATAGATGACGAAGTAGCGTACTCAAAAACCTACTACTCGATTGGCGGTGGCTTCATTGTCGACGAAGAGCACTTCGGCAAAGAAGAAACATCTGCAATCAAAGCGCCGTACGAATTTAACACCGCTGAAGAATTGGTGAATCAATGTAAAGAACACGGTTTGTCTATCAGTACCCTTGTGATGGCCAATGAACACGCTATGTATTCTGATGAAGAAGTTCGCAGCTACTTTGCTAACATTTGGAAAACCATGCGTGAATGTATGGAACGCGGTATGAATACCGAAGGTATTTTGCCTGGTCCATTGCGAGTACCACGCCGCGCATCTGCATTACGTCAGCAGTTAATCACCTCTGAAAAAACAACAACCGATCCAATGGCAGTTGTAGACTGGGTGAACATGTACGCGTTTGCGGTAAATGAAGAAAATGCAGCGGGTGGTCGTGTCGTAACCGCTCCAACCAATGGCGCTTGTGGCATCATCCCAGCGGTATTGGCTTACTACGATAAGTTTATCCAAACCGTGACAGAGAAAGACTACATTCGCTACTTTGCTGCTTCTGGTGCGGTAGGTGGTCTTTATAAGCAGAACGCTTCTATTTCTGGCGCGGAGGTTGGCTGTCAGGGTGAAGTGGGTGTGGCTTGTTCTATGGCTGCAGCCGGTCTTGCTGAGCTTATGGGCGGAAGTCCAGAGCAAGTGTGTATGGCGGCAGAAATTGCAATGGAGCACAACCTAGGACTAACTTGTGACCCTGTCGCTGGGCAAGTTCAAGTACCATGTATTGAGCGTAACGGTATTGCCGCGGTTAAAGCAATTAACTCAACTCGTATGGCACTTCGTCGCGCCTCGGCGCCACGCGTGTCTCTAGATAAAGTCATTGAGACAATGCTTGAAACCGGTAAAGACATGAACGCTAAGTACCGTGAAACCTCCCAAGGCGGACTTGCTATCAAGGTTGTGTGCTAAACCAAGCGAACAAGTGCTCAAGACCCCTAAATGTTTGAGCGCTTGAGCGCCTAAGCTACTCAAACAAAAAAACCGAAGCATCCGCTTCGGTTTTTTTATTCGCTTTATAACAGCTCAATACTTTTCGTCTTCAAAAAGCGTGTGGCTACTCGCCGATATAAATACAGCCAGCCGTGCACGTCTCTTTAATTTCTACTTTGCTTAGCAATGGCAAGCTTGGCTTCAGTTGTTGCCAAATCCACTTTGCTAGCACTTCACTTGTAGGGTTTTCTAACCCTTCAATGTCGTTCAAATAGTAGTGATCCAGGCGATTATAAATTGGCTTGAATGCCGCTTTTATTTCAGAAAAATCAATCACCCAGCCAGTGTGTGGATCCACTTCACCTTCAACATAGAGACGCACCAAAAAAGAGTGTCCATGTAAACGTCCGCACTTATGCCCTTCTGGCACATGTGGAAGATGATGAGCAGCTTCAAACATGAACTCTTTATACAACTCAGTTTTCATAGGGTATCTCTGGTAAAAAATGACACGCAATCCTACTGAAAACCGAGTCGTATCTCAAGCTATACAGTAAAGAATACGTTTGAGAAAAATCCAATGGTGATAAAAGTTGAAACCGCTGAGCACACAAGTAGCATCGGCATTCTTGCTGCTGGATAGCGCTCAAGCAGAATAAATATTGCTAAGTAAGTAGGATAAAGCCCAAATAAGTATCTTGGCATAGCGTTCACGCCGGATGACAGAGGAATCAGCAAGTTGATCAACATAAATGTCGCTTCAGCATAGCGTTTATTGTAAAACAAATAGCCATTCAACATTAATCCCAATACCGATACCACCACTAAATAGCTTTTTGCTCCACCCGTTTCTATGCCATACATGAGCCACTCAAGAGGGTGACTAAACACTCTTCCCCAAGCGATTTGAATGTGACCAAACGCTAATGCATCGCCCATATGAAAATGAAGAAAAACCATATAGCCAAAGAATCCCAATGGGATTAGCCATATTGCCGTGAGAACCGATAGTGCATTGTTTTTCAACCGAACAAAGTTAGAGACTCCGTACGCCTGTATACCAAATATTAGAACGGAGAAAACCAGCATAACGCCTAAATTACGAGTAATAGCCGCCACTAAGCCAAGCAGGCCAACAAGCCACCAATTCTTGCGATAACACGCAATAAAAACACCACTTATAAGTGCGATATATAGAGGCTCGGAATATCCTGATAACGCATAAACCGTATAGGGTGAAAAGCACATAAACCAAATAGCAATATCTTGGATGTCGTTGCTAAATGATTGTTGCTTTAGAGCCATCACAAACACGACAACGCTAAGGATAAAAGTAAGATTAGAGACCACTATTAAGGCTAGGTTGGTATCACCAACGAAAATTGACATCCACTTACCTAAATAAGGAGACACTGGCATAAACGCCCAATTCGCCGCATTGCCGTTTTTCATATAAGTGGGAATCAACGCATACCCATCATCTGCAATTCGTTGGAACCACATGCAGTCAAAACGACAAATTTGCTGCCAAAGATCCATGTTGACCACTGATTCTGGGTTATAGGCGTAGGTACCCGCTAGCCCTAAACTGTAAAACACCGTCCTGCTGACAATAACAGCGAGAAAAATGGTAAACCATTGTTGCTTAGAGAGGGTAAGAGAAGGTTGTACATGCTGCATTCGATTAACTCGCCTTTTTAGCTAGATAGTTAGTCAGCTCTAGATCAACGTCTTTCGTACCGTTTTCATCTCCATAACGACCATACACCCCTTCTACCAAATAGATGGGACGTTGCTTAAGTTCTCGGTACATGCGGCTAATATAGCCACCAATAATGCCCAGAGAAATAAGTTGAATCCCACCAAGAAAAAGAACGACGCTAATCGTAGATGCATAGCCCGGTGTTTTGACATCAAAAAACGTGGCGCCAATAACAATTTTCAACATAAAGATGAAAGCGAGACAAGAAATTGCGCACCCCACAAACCCCCAAATTCTCAACGGCCAAGCGGTAAAACTGAAGATACCATCGACGGCAAAATTCCAAAGCTTCCAGTAGTTAAATTTGGTCTCACCACTATGCCGCTCCGGACGATGAAATTGGACACCAGTAGAACGAAAGGCCGACCATGCCATTAAACCTTTCATAAACCGATTGCGTTCCGGCAGTTGGCGTAATGCATCTATCACGACCCTATCGATTAAACGAAAGTCCCCCGCATTTTCTGGAATTTTCGTGTCTGACGTTATCCAGTTAAAGAATCGATAAAACCCGCCCGCCGTCAGGCGCTTAAACCATGAATCTTTGGAACGGTCGACTCTGACGCCATAAATCGTATCCCACTGTTTCGTTTTCCATAACTCGACAAACTCTAGGATCACTTCCGGTGGATCTTGTAAATCAACATCCATAATTACGCAGGCGTCACCCTCTACGTAAGCAAGGCCTGCGGTCATTGCCGCTTCTTTGCCAAAGTTTCGAGCGAGATTGACCAAACTGACCTGTGAATCCGAGGCCATGACCGACTCAATGATCAGCTTAGTGTTATCGCCGCTTCCATCGTTGACAAAAACAACATCAAGGTTTGCTTTGATGGGTTTTAGCGCCGTGTATAGTGCATGCATGAATGGTTTAATGGATGCTTCTTCGTTATAAACGGGAATCAGTATTGATAAAGTAAAGTTGTTGTTGCATGTCATGAGGTCAATTCCTGAATAGAGATCTGCTTAACCGTTAAGCTCGCGGGGGTTTCAATTTGCCAATGTTGGAGCGGGAGACGTTGATCAATAGCCTCGACCGGAATAATTGCTTCTATCGCTTCTATTTCTAACGGCAATAATTTGATTTTGTTACCATCACCCAGCGTCAGATAGACGGGCTCAGTAATTGATTTTGACAATAACAGTTGAATCTTTACCGGGTGTTTAGGGAACTCGGCAAAATTAAAGAATAACCCACCTGAATGCAGCATGACTCTGCCTTCTTTAGTCGCTTCCTTTGCCCACCCAGTGCGACTCAAATACGGGGTTTTGTCACTGGTAACGATCACGCCTGCCTTCGGGAAAAGCATGTCTGTGTTTGTTTTCGCCCAATATTGGGTTTTCTTGTCTATATAATAAGTTTGATAAGCCAACGAGACATTAGGGTGTGCGGCAAGGTAAAGCGTCCATATATAAAAAGACGACAAGCAAATTAACAACACAAACATCAACGGACGACTAAAACGCGCATTTGACGTCTGTTTTGCATCCACTCTTTGTAATTCAATAGGTTGGGAAGGCATAAGCACATACATTTAGTTACATATGGTACTTGTTTTACGCCTGTCCCCTTGCCCGCCTGTCAGCACGCCGTCAGAAACTAATTAAGATTAGATGAATGCCGAATGTCGCATTGTGACTCATCTGAACTGCGAATGTTTGTTTTCACTTCC
Source organism: Vibrio methylphosphonaticus (assembly GCF_023634655.1). Classification (GTDB taxonomy): domain Bacteria; phylum Pseudomonadota; class Gammaproteobacteria; order Enterobacterales; family Vibrionaceae; genus Vibrio; species Vibrio methylphosphonaticus. The sequence continues at coordinate 46,044 of NZ_JAMKMS010000011.1, forward strand.
CTATCCGCAGGACCACACGCTTTCTCTATAAATAGCGCCAATTCTCATAAATATTAATCCTTTCAATAAAAACCATGAACTTTGCGAGGTTTTATAGAAATTCGACTTTTCCAATCCATTGAAATTAACTTACTATTCACGCTGTCAGCCCAACTTTTTAACAAAAATAATTATGCGACTTACTATAACGAATAAACTACTTATCGCGCTTATCTTGGTATTTGGTATCGTTGTGATCACCTCAACAACATACCAATATAATCAACAACGTGAGCTCATCTACTCCGTACTCGGTGAACAGCTCCATGACAAGGCGGGTAACTATTTCGACAGCCTTAATATGATGATGATCACTGGCACCATGGCGCAAAAAGAAACACTAAGAAATAAGGCGCTAGCGCAAGAGAATATAGAAACAGTAAGGGTCCTACGTGGCGACGCGGTCAGTAAGCTCTATGGTGCGGGTTTAGCCAACCAAGTCCCTATTGATGATATCGATCAGCGCGCGTTACTGGGAGAAACCGTATTAGAGCCCTTTAAAGCAGAATGGGGGACAGGACTCGTCGTTGCCCTTCCAATGAAAGCCAGTGCAGACTATCGCGGCACCAATTGTCTTTCCTGTCACATGACACAAGAAGGGGAAGTGCTTGGCGCTATCCGAATTGAGTACAATTTAAACCAAATAAATACCTTAGTTAATAAGCGCACGGCAATCGCTGTCGGCATCATGGCGGCCATCGCCTTTCTCGGTTACTTGTGCACCATTTTTATTGCTCGTAGATTCATTGTCGCACCGGTTCAAACGACATCTCGATTTATGAACCGAGTCAGTGGCAGTAAAGATCTCTCGGTACGCCTATCTCAAGACCAAAATGACGAAGTTGGCGATCTGACTCACGATATAAACACTTTTTTAGATACAGTATCCGAGAGCTTGAATAAAGTGCAATCAACGGCAAAGACTGTCAGCGTCAATGCTGACAAGTTGACAGAAATTGCCCAAAACAATGAGACCACCGCTAAAAGGCAGCTCAACGAAACGGCAGCCGTTGAAAGCAGCATGCAAATATTAAAAAATCAGCAAAGTACCGTAAGTGAAGCAACAGAGCGTGCTTCGGAACTCATGCAGCAAACTTGCGAGCTCACCAAAGTGAGTAGCGAAGAAGCACAAAACGCCAGCGCGGATATCGAATCTTTGGTTCAAGACATCGGTCAAGTCTCCACTCATATCTCTGAGCTTAATGAACAAACCGAACAAGTCTCCGCGATATTATCGACGATTAAAGGGATTGCTGACCAAACAAACCTGCTTGCTTTAAACGCGGCTATCGAAGCGGCAAGAGCGGGTGAACAGGGTCGTGGTTTTGCCGTCGTCGCCGATGAAGTCCGCTCACTCGCAAACCGAACCACTGAAGCCACCAACGACATAGAAACGATCATTGCCCAATTCCAACAAGGCAGTAGCTTTTCTGTGCAAGCCGTCAACAAAGTCTCGAGAACAGCCCATCAACGTGCGGATGAGGTACAAGCCTTAGCCAGTAAGATGCAAACCGTTGTCGAGCAAATCGAATCGACGACGAACATTGCCAATCAGGTTCAAACTCAGATACAAGCTAACCGTCAAACTAGTGTGAGTGTTGGACAAAAGACCGCCGTCATCACTGAACACGCCAACGAAACCTCTGGAGCCGCGACACAAACTCATCAAATCAGCATGGATTTGCAACAACTTTCTCATCAATTGGAGACATTACTTAATCAATTTGTATTGAATAGCCACAATAAAGGCTGATTAACCACAATAAAGGTTGAACCATGAAAATTGACAGGTAATATATCCGTTTGAAAAGAAATTTATACTCCACTCAATGTCGCGCTTATATTTTAAGCAACACACACTTATTTTAACGAATAAGCATTGAGTGGTTTTTTACCTCCATGGAGAAGATGAATAACATGACTTACGCGCCTGTAACAGACGTACTCGGCGGCAAGCTTGCGGTAGACAGTGAAGTAACTGTTCGCGGCTGGATCCGTTCACGTCGTGATTCCAAAGCTGGAATCTCTTTCCTTGCCATTTACGACGGCTCTTGTTTCGACCCGATTCAGGCCGTGGTCCCTAATAATCTTAATAATTACGACGACGAAGTACTTAAGCTCACCACTGGCTGCTCTGTTGAAGTAACAGGTAAGATTGTTGAATCTCCTGCGAAAGGTCAAGATTTCGAACTGGCAGCGACTGACGTTAAAGTAGTAGGCTGGGTAGAAGACGCAGAAACGTACCCAATGGCTAAGACTCGTCACTCTATTGAGTACCTTCGTGAAGTGGCGCACCTTCGCCCACGCACTAACGTAATCGGCGCGGTAGCACGTGTACGTAACTGCCTATCTCAAGCGATTCACCGCTTCTACCACGAGCAAGGCTTCTTCTGGACTTCAGCTCCGCTTATCACAGCTTCTGATGCAGAAGGTGCTGGTGAAATGTTCCGCGTGTCTACACTAGACATGGAAAATTTACCTCGCACTGAAGCCGGCAACGTGGACTTCAATGAAGACTTCTTCGGGAAAGAGACATTCCTAACGGTATCTGGCCAACTTAATGCTGAAGCTTACGCGTGTGCACTAAGCAAAGTGTACACATTCGGTCCTACGTTCCGTGCTGAAAACTCAAACACAAGTCGCCACCTAGCCGAGTTCTGGATGGTTGAACCTGAAATTGCTTTTGCAGACCTCGACGACGCAGCAAAACTGGCTGAAGACATGCTTAAGTACGTGTTTGCCGCTGTTCTTGAAGAGCGCCGCGACGACCTAGAGTTCTTTGCTTCTCGTATCGACAAGCAAGCTATCACTCGTCTAGAGCAATTCGTTGACGCCGACTTTGCACAAGTTGACTACACTGACGCCATCCAAATCCTACTAGACTCTGGTAAGAAATTTGAGTTTGACGTTGAGTGGGGTATCGACATGTCTTCTGAGCATGAACGTTACCTAGCTGAAGAGCACTTCAAAGCGCCAGTTATCGTTAAGAACTACCCGAAAGACATTAAAGCTTTCTACATGCGCTTAAACGACGATGGCAAAACAGTAGCAGCAATGGATGTCCTTGCGCCTGGTATCGGCGAAATCATCGGTGGTGCACAACGTGAAGAGCGTCTGGATATTCTAGATGAGCGCATGATTGCTATGGGTATCGACCCTGAGCATATGAGCTGGTACCGCGACCTTCGTAAATACGGCACAGTGCCTCACGCTGGCTTCGGACTTGGATTTGAGCGTCTAGTATCTTATGTAACCGGTATGGGCAACGTTCGCGACGTGATTCCATTCCCACGTACACCTCGCTCAGCTAACTTCTAAGCGCGTTTACAAATAATAAAAGGTCACCGTTTGGTGACCTTTTTTGCCCCTGCTCAGTCAATTCTCTTCCTGTAGATATAGCGGTTTCAACTCACATATCTGCACCCTTACGTTTCATTTTCAATTCATCATTTTGCTTGGTTTTTTTCTTCGCCAGCACTACATTTAAGTCAACGATGCTATATCTGAGTCAACAGCACGTATATCTGAATCAACAGCACGGCTGACATGATAGAAGGTGAAAACTATGAGTAAATTTACCGAATCTGATATTCAATATCGAGGCGAGTCCAATGGTGTTCATAAATGGGAAGCCAGCAACGGTCAACCTTATTATTGGCACCCTGACTGGCTTCACGTGGCAGAAGATGAAATGGGACTGCACGCCAAAGCGCAGCTAGATGTTGAGGACACCGCTACCCCATCAAAAACTCACGCCGCTTCGGCTGTAATTAAGCACCTAAATGACTGGGTTGAGTCAAAATTTGCTCAACATCCAGATATTGAAACTCAAGCACACGAATCAGAAATAGACCTAAAGAAATAGCGAGATCATTGATTCCAAACGCCAAATTGGCGTTTGGAAGTCCATTATCACTCGCGAGACCAACAATCGTTTCCGCTTATAAATTACAAAAAGAACGAATTAGCGCCCTTTTCTGCTCCAAATCAAACTAATTTTCTGTTTTCTTCTTTAATCTGGTTGTCACGTATGGCCTACAAAGGTATAAATAGGCTGTTATCGTCACAAAATATGTTCACATTTGCCCCTTCAATTAACATGGATGAAGATTATGTTTGAAAAAGTTGTAGCTGCACCCGCTGACCCTATACTTGGCCTCACTGAAGAGTTTAAAAAAGACACTCGTGCAGAAAAAATTAACCTCGGCGTTGGTATCTACAAAAATGAGCAAGGCCAAACCCCTGTTCTTGCTACCGTAAAGAAAGCTGAAGCAGCGCTGCTAGAAAATGAAAAAACAAAATCTTACCTGACAATTGAAGGGACTGCTGAATACGGTTTAGCTGTACAAAAACTGCTATTCGGTGCAGATTCAGCGATAGTTAGCGAAAAATTGGCAAAAACCGCGCAAGCTCCTGGCGGTACTGGCGCACTTCGTGTCGCTGGTGAGTTTATTAAACGTCAACTTAGCGGCGCTAAGATCTGGATCAGCAATCCAACATGGGCGAACCATAACGGCGTATTTGCGGCTGCAGGCATTGAAACAGCCCAGTACAGCTACTACAACTCCGAAACAAAAGACAAAGACTTCGCTGGCATGGTTGCTGATTTAGAGCAAGCGGCGGCAGGCGACATTGTTTTACTGCATGGCTGCTGCCACAACCCAACTGGCATCGATCCTACTGCAGCTGAGTGGGAGCAATTAGCGAAACTGGTAGCGGAAAAAGGTCTAATCCCACTATTCGACTTCGCTTACCAAGGCTTTGCAAAAGGCGTTGAAGAAGATGCGCAAGGTCTACGTACGTTTGCAAAATACAATAAAGAAATCCTCGTCGCGAGTTCATTTTCAAAGAACTTCGGCCTGTACAATGAGCGTGTAGGCGCCTTCACTCTGGTTGCCGCTTCTGAAGAAATCGCAACGACGGCCTTCTCACAAGTTAAAGGCATCATTCGTTCAATCTACTCAAACCCTCCTGCTCACGGCGCTGCGGTTGTGACGTACATCCTTAACGATGAAGCGCTTCGTGCAGAGTGGGAAAATGAAGTAGCAGAAATGCGTGATCGCATACAAGAAATGCGTGTCCTGTTTGTTGAAACACTAAAAGCAGAAGGTGTGAATGCCGACTTTAGCTTCATCGAACGCCAGAATGGTATGTTCTCTTTCTCTGGTTTGTCTAAAGAGCAAGTCAACCGCTTAAAAGACGAATTTGCCATCTACATTGTTGGCTCTGGCCGTATCAGTGTTGCGGGCATGACAAAGTCTAACATGACACCACTATGTAAAGGCATTGCAGCCGTTCTATAACGGTACTGCTATGCACAATTACGCGTGAATACGCCAATCATTAAGCGTATTCACAAGCTTAATAATCAACGCGTTAGCGGTTGTGCTTGCTAAAAATAAAGGTCAGCTTCGGCTGACCTTTTGCGTTTCTGCGTGTACTATTAAGCCATCACTATTACATTTAGATAGTCGTCAATTACATTTAAATAGTACTTAAGGCCGCACATGGACGCAGAACTCATAGAGATCCAACACTTTCTCGCCAGCTACCCACCTTTTGATGAATTACCAGAAGAAGCCGTGTTATATGCCTCTCAAAACATCGAGATAGCCTACTATCGGCAAGATACACCCATCATACATTTCGGTGACGAGATCAATGACCTTTATATCGTGAGAAGTGGTGTCGTAGAAGTGTATCGCCGTAAAGGCGAGCTCTATAACCGCTTAGATGAGGGCGATCTCTTTGGGCAAATGGGTCTATTGACCAATAATAAAGTCCGATTTCCTGCAAAAGCCGTCGAAGATACCCTTGTCTACTGCTTATCCGCCGACGTGTTTCAAGAGCTTTATGACAAGTTCGATGCCTTTGCCGACTTTGTAGAAGTCGAGGACCGAGTCAGACTGAGACAAACCGTCTCCAATAACAGCAACACCAATGATCTCACTACCTCAAAAGTTCGCACACTGCTCACTGGTGAAGCCGCGACTATTGATCGTCATAGAACGATTCAAGAAGCCGCTAAACAAATGGCGGACGAACAAGTCTCTTCATTACTGATCCTTAACCCCAACATTAGTGAGAACGATGAAGACGACTCATCGCCAATCGTCGGCATCATTACCGATAGAGACCTCTGTACGCGTGTACTCGCGCAAAACCTAAGCCCACAGGATGAAGTGGCCACCGTGATGTCTACTGACCTGATATCACTTGACCACAATGCCTATGTTTACGAAGCCATGCTTATCATGCTGCGCTATAACGTACACCATCTCCCTGTAGTAAAGAACAAAATCCCACTTGGCGTCATCGAGACCTCAGATATCGTACGCTATGAATCTCAAAATTCACTGCTGTTAGTAAGCAGCATATTCCAGCAACAATCCGTAGAAGAACTTAAACTGCTTTCTGACCAGGTTCAGGATAGTTTCGTACGCCTAGTCAATGAAGATGCCAACGCACACATGGTCGGAACAGCAATGTCGGTCATTGGCCGCAGTTTTAAACAACGTATTGTTGAGCTTGCGGAAGAAGAGCTTGGCCATGCGCCCATTCCTTATTGCTTCCTTGCCCTTGGCTCGATGGGACGTGATGAACAGCTAATGGTGACGGACCAAGATAACGCTATCATTCTTGACGACAGCTACGACGAACAAAAACACGGCGCTTACTTTAAGGCATTCTCAACCTTTATCTGTGATGCGCTTGCGGACTGCGGTTATACCTATTGCAGCGGCGACATTATGGCGACCAACCCTGAGTGGCGAATGACCAGAAAGGAATGGGAAGCCTGCTTCTCTGACTGGATTGATGATCCAAATCCTAAAGCGTTACTCAATGCCTCCATCTTTTTCGATTTGGATGGGGTTTACGGCAAACTCAAATGGGCCGAGCAGCTCAATAGTTTTATTGTCAGAAGAGCCAGAAAGAATAACCGCTTCCTTGCCTGCTTAGCGAGAAATGCCCTCAATCGTACCCCTCCACTAGGCTTTTTCAAAGATTTTGTAATGGAAAAGGATGGGCAACACAACAATTCCATCAACCTAAAACGACGTGGGACGGCGCCACTCGCTGACTTAATACGTGTCCACGCCTTGGCGGTTGGGTCACGCTCTACTAACTCCTTCGAGCGCTTAGATGACATCCACGATGCAGGAATACTGCCCAAAGGGCGAGCTCGTGACTTAAAAGATGCGATGGAATTCATCTCAATGGTTCGTATCAGCCACCAAGCAATGGATGTTCAGATGGGAATAGAGCCGGATAACAACATAGAACCAGAAAATTTATCCGACTTCGAACGTCGTAATCTTAAGGATGCATTCCAAGTCTTGAGTAATGGTCAAAATTTCCTAAAATTTCGCTATCAAGCTAACAACAATTTCAAATAGCGTCAGACTAAATGGTGAGTGTGGATTATGATAAAAAAGCTATTTAGTGCGCCGAGCATCCAGTGGCAAAGTAAATTTAAAACATTAGCTGGCCGGGCTCAGGATGAGCGGCTGCAATCGTTTTACGCTAAAGGGTTACCCGACAGCGAGACTCCGCTCAAAGATGTCTCCTTTGTTGCACTAGATTTTGAGACGACGGGATTAAACCCTGAAAAAGATGGCATCCTGTCGATAGGTCTTGTGCCTTTTACCACTTCAAGAATACGGATTAACGCCGCTAAACACTGGACGGTAAGACCCAAGGCAATCTTAGAAGAAGAATCTGTGGTCATTCATGGCATCACGCATAATGACATCTTAGATGCACCAAAATTTAAAGATATCCTTGGTGATGTGCTCGATTCTTTGGCAGGGCATATTATTGTGGTGCACTACAACCCCATTGAACGTGGTTTCTTTGATGATGCCTTGAAAGGTATGATTGGTGAAGGCATCGAATTCCCTGTCGTTGACACGATGCAAATTGAATCCATCTATCAAAAACGCGTAACAGCAGGTGTGATTAACATGTTGAAGGGGAAACAGGCGGACTCCGTTCGTTTAGGGCAGACTCGCCGTCGCTACGGGCTGCCTGACTATCCGCCCCATCATGCGTTAACCGATGCCGTGGCGACCGCAGAGCTGCTTCAAGCGCAATTAGCTTATCACTACGATGAAAACGCCGTGCTCAACGATATCTGGATATGAAGACACGTTGATCTGAACATATCCGCAATGCAACCTTTCGTCTTGCATCGGATGGTGTGCACCAATAAAAAAAGGCTCTGATGAGCCTTTTTTAGTTTTTAGATTAGAGTGTTACCTCATTAAATTTTAAACCGGCCAATCTCGCGACCTAACTTCTGGGAGAGTTCTGACAACTCTACGGCTTGTTGAGCGGCGTCGTGCGCTTCTTCTGCGAGTTCATCAGAAACATCGCGGATACCCTGAGTATTGCGTGTAATCTCAGAGGTGACTGACGCTTGCTCCTCTGCCGCCGTTGCGATTTGCGTGGCCATATCACTGATTTGACCTACCGCCGCCAAGATTTGAGTCAAGCTTGCTGCTGCACTGTTTGCATCGTCCACACTGGTTTCGGCTAAACCGCGGCTATCATTCATAATATCGACCGCTTTGCCCGTTGTGGCTTGTAGTGTCTCAATGGTCTGCTGAATCTCTTGTGTCGATGCGTGAGTACGTTGACTTAACACTCGCACTTCGTCCGCAACCACAGCAAAACCTCGACCTTGCTCACCCGCTCGCGCGGCTTCAATCGCGGCATTAAGAGCCAGCAAATTTGTCTGCTCGGCAATGCCTTGAATCGTCGATAATATGGTGTTAATACTACTACCATGCACTTCAAGTTCACGAATTACCGCGGTAGCAACATCCACTTCTTGAGCAAGATTCTGAATCGAATTTTGGGTCGCGGATACTTGACCCGCGCCATGATTACTCGCCTCTACTGCCTCTGAAGAGTTACTCGCGGTCATATCTGCGTTATTGGCAATTTCTTGAGTCGCCGCTGCCATCTCGTTAATTGCCGTGGCAACCATATTGATTTCGTCTTGCTGCGTTTGAATACGCTGACTACGAACTCGCGCATGACTGGCCGTGTCTTTCGCTTGCGCAGATAAGGCGACCGATACATCGGTAAGCTTCATGATCGTTTCGTGCATGTAACTAACAAACGTGTTGAAGTTACGAGCTAACTGCCCCACTTCATCATTACTTCTTGGTTCTAAACGGCTGGTTAAATCCCCCTCACCTGACGCGATTTCCGCCAGTGCTTTAGACACTCGCGCCAAATCATTAATGAGAAAGCTCATCATCCAAGAAGCGATGGCGGCAACAAAAATAACGATGACAACTGAGGTCAGTATTAACTGCGTAAGAGCACTGTTCAGTTTCGCCAGCTCGGTTTGCTTATCTAACTCTACTGCAAGTACCCAGTTCGTTTCTGGAACCTTAGTAAAGTACAACATTTTGTCTACGCCTTGGATGCTCACTTCCGTCATATCACCACGAGACGCTAACTCACTAATAGCAGAGGCCGTCAATGTCGGGCTCAGCTGTGTCATTGGTTTTAATAACAAAGACGTATTCTGGTGGGCAAGAAAGGTGTTGTTGGATAAATCAATCAGCATCGCGCTGGCATTACGCCCTACGTTCAAACTAATGACGTCTTGCACTAAGTGATCAATCAATACATCCGCACCCACAATGCCAACTAAACGACCATTTTTTTTCACTGGTTCTGCAATAGTGACAAGCAAAGCATTGGTAATGGCATCTTGATATGCCTCGGTGATGATCTGTTTATTCGCCGACACAGCATCTTGGTACCAAGGACGGGTTCTAGGATCGTAATCTGCCCGGTTTCGCTCAGGGTGAGAGCGATACATTCTACCATCTGGAGTACCTAAAAATATGTCATCAAAGCCTCCAGCTACACGTGCTTGTCTGAGGTATGGCACTTTATCTTCGGCTTCCGAAAATGAATTAAACGCGGTCGCAATCGACTTCCTAACGCCAATCCAATTCTCTATCCCTTCGACTGCGGCATGCGAGACGTTATTTGCTCGATCTGAAATAGCAGTATGCGTTTGTGTTGACAATTGTTGCGCGGATAAGATGGTCAATACCACTGCCATCAATAGTACAGCAGATAACATTGCTGTAATTAATTTTTGTTTTAGAGATAATGTCATTGATTATTATTCTTCTCGTCACTGAATTATTAACTAATCATGGTCGTCATAATTAGTATTGCGCGCAGATAATATATAAATTCCGACACAAAATCGACCGTCAATATTTTGTCTTATTTTATACAGTACCATATTTATGCTTATATTATTCCAACTGATTTAAATGATATTATTCACACCAACTCGCCCATGGACACCTCGCCAACTCACCTTTCAATAAAATAAAAAAACCATCGTAAGGCATTGAATTAAATAATTAATTCAATAAACCCAGCAAGGCCCATTTAATAGCTTACATGTAAACGATTGATTTAATTAATAATTAATAAATTACTCAATGTAAGATTGCAACACTGAATAACAGAAAATAACACATCACTGTTAGCGAATTAATAAGCAAGGTTTAACATGACATAATATCGATTAGATCAAAAAAGAGCAGCTAAGGCTGCTCTTTTTTCATTATTATAATTTACTTACATCAACACACTAAGCTTCACATCCACTAGGTGCGTTCTGTCTTCATACCCATAAGCAGACTCACACACATTGCAAGCAATATAAAGGTGAATGGCAACGCCGATGAAATAGCCCCTGCTTGCAGAGCTTGGATAGCTTCGCTACCACCAATCCACAATAACGCGACTGCAATAGCACCTTCCATGAAAGCCCAAAACACGCGCTGAATAACCGGTGCATCTATTTTACCACCAGCGGTAATGCTGTCGATCACCAAAGAGCCAGAATCTGAAGAAGTAATGAAGAACACCAGAACTAGGATCACTGCGATAATAGACAGTAACGTACCCATTGGTAGCGCATCAAACATTTCAAACATAGCCAGTGGTACGTCACGTAAACCATTTGCACCTAGCGTACCAACTTGATTAACCACTTGGTCAATGGCAAGACCGCCAAATACAGACATCCAAATAATCGTGACAGATGTCGGAACAATCAGTACTGCTGTAATGAACTGTCGTACTGTACGTCCTTTAGATACGCGCGCAATAAACATACCGACGAATGGGGACCAAGAAATCCACCATGCCCAATAGAATACTGTCCAGCCGTGCATCCACGCTTCGTCATCACGGCCATGAGGATTACTCAATGGCACTATATTCTTCAAATACGCGAACAAGGTATCAGGAATCGATGCGAACGTGACCGCGTATCCAATTAAAGCGACTAAAGCCAATAGAATAAATGCCACGATCATATTAATGTTACTGATGACCTTAACACCACCATCAATACCACGTAATACCGAAACAACGGCAAGCAGAGTCACGACCGCAATAACGATCACTTGCAGCGTCATGCCGGACTCAACACCAAAGACATGATGAATACCACTTGCCGCTTGCTGTGCACCTAAACCAAGAGAGGTGGCTAAACCGAACAAAGTCGCCAGCACCGCAAGAATATCAATGATATGCCCTGCCCAACCCCAAGCTCTATCGCCTAAAATAGGATAGAACACGGAACGCATCGAAAGCGGTAGACCTTTGTTATAGGTAAAAAATGCTAGAGATAAAGCAACAACACCGTAGATTGCCCATGGGTGCAATCCCCAGTGGAACATAGTGGCGCCCATCGCTAGCTCGCGAGCTTCTTCTGTGTTGGCAGTAACGCCTAGAGGGGTTTCATACCATCCCGTGAAGTAAGCCACAGGCTCTGCGACACTCCAGAACATGAGGCCAATACCCATACCCGCGGCAAATAACATCGCGAGCCATGACATAAAGGAATAATCTGCCGTTGCGTCTTTACCACCTAAGCGTATCTTACCAAATGGCGAAACAATCAAGCCCAAGCAGAAGATAACAAAAATGTTACCCGCCCACATAAATAGCCAGTCGAACTTATTTATGATCTGCCATTTAATTCCATCCAACGCATTTTTCGCTGTCTCGGCATCGACAACCACAGCCAACACGAGCAAAAGCGCAATAAAACCTGCACTCCAGCCAAATACTGGGTTGTGTACGTCAAATCCCCATTTTTGGACATTATCTTGTCCAATTGTATAGTCAGTACTGTCAATACTGTACTTATCAATACCTTTTGTCATCGTTCCTCACCCTGACGAACTGCTATCCATCAAAATATTTGTGTACTAAGAAATACCAACAATCCGTACGAAACAGACTGAGTTATCACTCAACTTTTAGTGCTACGAGAATTTTAGTTTAGCAAAAAATGTCTGAATTATCATACAGTCTTTGCCATTAGCCCGCCATCCATCGCCGACTAAGGCAAAGTATAGACTATTTAGATGTCAAATAATTAAGACTAAAACCACCTCTATTTGTCTCTGTCTTACGAGCAAAAAAAAGCCCACAGTACTTTCCAGTAACATGGGCTTAGGCGTTATTGTCCGTAAATAAATGACGTTAGTTTTTCGCTATCGCATCTATTTGTAATACTGGCGCGGCATCGATACCTTCCGCATTCATCATCGATGAAATTCTTTGGATAGAAGATAGCAATAAGGTTTGTTCCCACGCCTCAAGACTTTGAAACTTCTGCACAAAGCTATCTTGGAGTGGCAAAGGCGCGCTATCTAACACTTCGGTACCTTTTTCGGTTAAAACCGCATGAACTTTTCGCTTGTCTTGATGACTTCGTTCACGCCTTACATAATCGTTTAGCTCAAGTCGGTCGATAATCGTCGTCGCTGTCGCCTGACTAACATTGGTATAATTCGATAACTCACGAATGGTTACATTCCCTTTTTCCCTGATTGCCTTCATCAGCACCAGTTGCGGTCCAGTGAGTCCGCACTCTTTTTTCAATTTTTTCGAATGCAAATCGATGGCTCTTATTACTTGGCGTATCGCCACGAGCACTTCTTCGTGTTTTTCCAATTCTTTAATTCCAAATTAGCGATTATCCGTTGATCCCTGCGTTTTAACACATTCATATCAATGATGCATCTCAATCACACCTATAAACCGATCGCGACCACCATTAACTCATTACTAGTGTTTAAAAAGTGCGCTCACACACTCATTTCATAATGAGCTGCAACCCTTGGTCGCATTTAAGTTTATTGCGTTTATTTTACCGATAAAAGCTCAGAAAAAACAGCCCACTTCATTAGAGCTAAAACAATTAGTGCTCTATACAGTTTGTCTACTAAAAATAGTTCAAAATGCGAGCAAAACAATGAATATCTTCCCTTTAATAATTACTTTTGTTAGTATTCGCCCGAATTTTAGTTAGAGCTCTAAGTAGTATCAGAGGAATGATGAATAATACTAAGGACAAGTATAGTATTGAAAATACTGACTATACTGTTGGACAAGATAACGTCCAAAAATGGGGATTTGATGTTCACAACCCTGTCTTCGGCACCAGCGCAGCACTTATCGTACTGTTTCTCGTCGCCCTTCTCGTCGTAGACCCAGCCACCGCCAAAGCCACTCTTGATGGCGCTAAATGGCAAATCATTGGCGCATTTGACAGCTTATTTATGTGGGCGGGTAATATCTTTGTGATTTTCTGCCTTGGCCTCGTTTTGTCTCCTTACGGAAAAATCCGTATTGGTGGTGCAACGGCCAAGCCTGATCACTCAACCCTATCTTGGATCGCTATGCTGTTTGCTGGCGGTATGGGTATTGGTTTGATGTTTTGGGGGGTGGCTGAACCCGTTGCTTACTTCACTGGTTGGTATGAAACACCGCTTGGTGTTGAAGCTTATACCGAAGAAGCGCGTAAAGTGGCACTCGGCGCGACAATGTTCCACTGGGGTATTCACCCATGGTCCATGTACGCGGTTGTTGCCCTCTCGATGGCATTCTTTGCCTTTAATAAAGGTTTGCCACTTTCAATGCGTTCTGTGTTCTATCCATTGCTTGGTGATAGAACGTGGGGATGGTTTGGTCATGTTATTGACGTCCTCGCTGTTTTGGCCACCCTATTTGGTCTAGCGACTTCCTTAGGTCTTGGTGCACAACAGGCAGCGAGCGGTATTGGGCATGTATTTGGGTTTGAATCTGGCACATCGTTACAACTGGTCGTGATCGCCTTTGTGACGGCGTTAGCTATTTTTTCTGTCGTACGTGGTATTGATGGGGGTGTCAAGCTACTGAGTAACACCAACATCCTTGTTGCGTTCGTATTGTTGATGGTTGTGATTGTGGTATCCATTGCCACCTTCTTTGGTTCACTTGGTACGACTATTGTTGGCTACGTTGAGAATATCATCCCTTTAAGTAACCCTCATGGCCGTGAAGACGAAGCGTGGATGCATGGTTGGACCGTATTCTACTGGGCGTGGTGGATCTCATGGTCCCCATGTGTTGGCATGTTCATTGCGCGCGTTTCTAAAGGACGTACCGTACGTGAATTCCTGACAGCAGTGATCGTTATTCCGACCACCATCACTCTATTTTGGATGGCGGCGTTTGGTGGTATGGCGATCGACCAAGTAATCAACCAAGTTGGTGAGCTTGGCCAAAATGGCCTGACCGATCTAACGCTATCACTGTTCTATGCATACGAAGCGCTACCAATGAGTACCCTTCTATCGGTTATCTCTATCATCTTGATTATGGTGTTCTTCATTACGTCATCGGATTCAGCTTCGTTGGTGATCGACAGCATCACTGCGGGCGGTAAAGTGGATGCACCGGTACCACAGCGTGTGTTCTGGGCAACCATTGAAGGTGCTATTGCGGCGGTGTTGTTATGGGTTGGTGGTACAGAGGCGATTCAAGCGCTACAAGCTGGTGCAATCTCTACCGCGTTACCATTTACCATTATCCTGCTCGTGATGTGTGTGAGCCTATTAAAAGGTATGCGTACCGAGCTGCAAGTGCATCAACATAGCTACGCGTAACGCTATAACGTTCAAAACACTTAAAGACCCGCTTTTGCGGGTCTTTTTTTTATCCAATATCTTCGTTAGCATCAAGCCGTTACCCCAAACCATGTTCCAATGCGTACTTTGCCAGTTCAGCTGTTGAGTGTAAGTCCAGCTTATGTTTAATGTTCTGCCGATGAGTTTCTACCGTGCGATAAGAAATATTGAGCATCTGCGCTATTTTCTTACTGCTGCTTCCCTGTGCGACTAACTTCAACACTGACTCTTCTCGGCGACTCAAAGGGTTAGTTTTGCTCTGCGTTGGTGACACCTCTTGGGAGAATAACGTTTGCGTGACGGACTCACAGAAATACGTCGAACCTTGTTTAACGGTTTTGATGGCTTGAACCATTTTTTCTGCAGAGATTTCCTTTAACATGTAACCCACAGCGCCGGCCTGCATCACTTTCATTATGTACTCACGATTGTCATGCATCGTCAGCATGAGCACCTTAGTTTCCGGACGCTCTTCTTTGAGTAATTGTGTCGCTTCTATGCCGTTCATAATAGGCATGCTCACGTCCATTAGTACCACGTCAGGCTGACAAGCTTTGACTACATCCACCGCTTCTAGCCCGTTACTTGCCGTGGCAATCACCTCGATATCAGGCTCTCGCTCAAGCCGAGCGATGAAACCTTCCAAAACCACTTGATGATCATCCACAATCACCACTTTGATCGGTTCATCCATTATTCCGTTCCTTCTAGCTTGAGCAAGACTGTTATTTCAGTACCGGACCCATAATCACTCAATAATTCAAACTCGCCGCCAATAAACTCAACACGCTCTCTCATGTTACGCAAACCAATTCCACGCGTTGCCAATGCATTGGTGACATCAAAACCAATACCATCATCACGAACCATTAACTGCAACACATTACCAAACTGTTTCAGAAAAACAGTAACTTGCGTCGCATTCGCATGTTTTTCTATGTTATTTAATGATTCTTGCACCACGCGATACAAGGTTGTTGCCACCTCTGATTTAAGTTTAGATGCTTGTGTATCAAGCACCAGTTCTGTGTTGGCGTGAGAATAGGTTTTAAAATCTTGCAGCAAACTCGAAATCGCCGCTTCCAGCCCGATATCATCGAGTGCGCTTGGACGAAGATGATGCGAGATTCGCCTCACTTCAATGATGGCCTCTGACAACGAAGATTGGGACTGACTCAAATGCCCGATGGATCGAGCATCAATATACTTAGTATCCATCAACTCTAGATGGCACTTACTCGAAGCCAACAATTGGTTTACCCCATCATGTAGTTCTCTGGCAAGATGCTTTCTTTCGTCTTCTTGAAACATCACCGTTTTATGAGCCAATTCTTTTAAGTTCTTATCGGCTAATTTATGCTCATGCCAGTTCACGGCCAGCGTGAGCACAATAATGACAGCTACTGTGACAGTAAAAATCGTCACAATAGAAAACATTGTGGTTTCTATATTGTTATCAATCGCGGCTCGAAGTACCGCGACTTCCCTTGCCACGTCCTCAATATAAAGCCCCGTGCCAATCATCCATTCCCATTTATCTAACCAAGCCGCGTAACTCAGCTTAGTCACCGTTTCACCAGTAGATGGCTTTTGCCACAAATACTGATGAAAGCCACCACCAGCCTGAGCTTGAAACAACAGTGTCTCAATTAGATAGTTTCCGTCTTGGTCTTGTAACTTGAGTAAGTTCCTGCCCACCAATTCTGGTTGTATTGGATGTACGAGGTTAGTCCCGGCTTTGTCATAAGCAAAAAAATAGCCATCGGTTCCATAGCGTAACCGGTCGAGAATTTGCCGGACCTGAGCTTTTGCTTCGGATTCAGACAGATCAGGGTCATTGTAAGCGTATTCGATAGCATCAAAAGCTAGTTCAACGCTATCTTTCAGCGCCGATTCTTTAGATCGAATTAAGCTTTCCCGGAAAATCTCGATTTCTTTTTCGCCAAAGGATTTGGCTTGATGGAGGGCAATCCAACTCACGCTAGCCGTCAATATCACTAACGGCAGCAACGTCAATAAGATCAGTTTTGCTTTGAGTGGCATAGAAGTCCCTTCTAACTGCAGCCGCCGATAAAGGCAATGCATCCCGAAAGACACATTACCACGGCGGTCAAATAAATGAACTTCCTTACGCCACAACGGTAATTAGATCACATTCCATAGAAGGATGGGAAGACTAACAGTGACGCTAACACGAGGATTTGAATAGCAATAAACGGCATAACACCACGGTATATATCTCGAGTCGTCACGCCATTCGGCGCTACCCCTTTCAAGTAGAACAAGCTAAAGCCAAATGGCGGTGTTAAGAACGAGGTTTGTAAATTCATGGCTACAAGGATAGCGAACCAGGTCATATTGATGCCCATGATCTCAGCAACGGGTGCGATCATAGGAACAATGATGAAACAAATTTCCACAAAGTCGATGAAGAAGCCTAGAATCAAAATCACCAACATAGTGATAATAAGGAAGCCCCATTTCTCACCGGGTATCTCTAGCATCCACTCTTCCACCAGCATATCGCCACCGGTATAGGTAAACGCCATTGAGAATGCCGTCGCACCCAACAGAATCGCAAAGACCATCGCGGTCACTTTCACCGTTTCTTTTGACGCTTCATAAAGCATACGGAAGTTAAATTGGCCATAGGCAAGAGACAGTAAAATTGCGCCAGCGCCCCCTAGAGCAGCCGACTCTGTAGGCGTTGCGACCCCTGCAAATATTGACCCAAGAACAATGACAATCAATGCCAGTGGCGGCACGATCGCTTTCAACGCCGTCTTTACTTCTTGAGAACGAGAAATGGACTCATCTCTAGGAATAGGCTGCGCCGCTTCTGGATTAAGTTTTGCATAAATCAGGATATATAAAACATAGGCACCCACCAAGACTAATCCCGGCCAAATTGCCGCTTGAAATAAATCACCGACAGGGACACCTAATACATCCCCAAGAAGGATCAATACAATCGAAGGTGGAATGATTTGCCCCAATGTACCAGACGCACAAATGGTGCCACACGCTAGTCCTTTGTCATAGTTGTACTTCAGCATTACAGGTAGCGAGATAAGCCCCATCGCCACAACCGATGCACCTACCACACCTGTCGACGCGGCTAACAATGCTCCAACTAATACCGTTGAAATAGCAATACCACCGCGTACACCACCAAACAGACGCCCCATTGATTCAAGCAGTTGCTCTGCCAACTTGGTTTTTTGTAACACTAAGCCCATGAAGACAAATAACGGAACCGCCATCAAAACGGTATTTTCCATAATGGATTGGATTCGATATGGCATGAAAGCGAACATTTCGATGCCTTCTGCCCATACCCCAAATATCAGCGCGATGCCTCCAAATGTGAAGGCGACAGGAAAACCTAACAGCAGCGCAAACAGCGCTACAAAAAACATGACTATGCCGATCATAGAAACAATCCTTATTCTTTAGAGTCGGTTGAATTGGCGTATATCAAATGAGGGTTAATCAGCTTATTCAGAGAATGGAGCACGAGTCCTACTCCACTGATCGCCATGAAGAAGAACGAAAGCGGGATCATGGCTTTAATTACCCAACGATACGGCAAGCCTCCTGGATCCCCGGATGTTTCGCCCAGTGCGAAGCTTTCTTTGGCGAAATCAATACCAAACCATGCCACTAACAAACAGAATGGGAAAAGAAACACGAACGTACCGATCAAATCGATAATAGCGCGCGCTTTTACCGACAGTCGCTCGTAAAATACGTCGACCCTCACGTGACCACCTGCTTTAATCGCGTAGGGAACGCCAAGTAAAAATACCGCTGAAAATAGATGCCATTCCATCTCTTGAAAGGCAATCGACACGTCATTAAATACATAACGCATCACCACGTCATAGACGACGTTGGCAAGTAGTAATAAAAACAAAAGACTCGACACTACTCCCAGCACGTCGCTGACTTTGTTAAACAGTCTCTCTATATAAATTAGGCTTCGCATACCAGACTCCATCCCGCGACTCATATAGTTTTATTTATGTGCAGAGTGCGTAAAGATTCAAAAATAGAACATCGTAAAATAAAGTGTGATAACGAACGCTCTGTGAGCATCTCGCCACCCCTCTTTATAAAAGTAATTAGGTGTAATTTGAATTCAGTAACAACCGAAAAAGGAAGTGGCGCTAAGCGCCACTTCAGAGCTATTAATCATCAAATTTATTGAGGTAAGCTTTCGTCGCAATATCCGTCCATGAACGAACCTGCTCAAGATAAGCAGCTTGAGACATTTGAATCTCTTTCGCTGTTGCATCTTTTTCAGCATGCTCTTTTAGCAATTTATCATTCGCATCACGCAACGCATCGATAACTTCGCGTGGGAAATCCTTCACTTTAATATCCGGATAATCCGATTGGATTGTCGCCCAGTTTTTACCACTTTCATGGGTAGACTGAATATACATATCGTACGCGGCGGTTTTCATTGCGATTTGTAAGATAGCTTTCAGGTCATCGGGTAACTTATTCCATGTGCGTTTATTAACAAGAAACTGAAGTTCTGTTGCAGGCTCATGCCAACCTGTGTAGTAGTATGGCGCGATTTTGTGGAAGCCCATACGAAGATCTAGAGAAGGTCCGACCCATTCAAGAGCATCGATTGTGCGTCGCTCTAGAGAGGTGTATAGCTCACCCGATGCGATATTCGTTGGTTTTGCACCGACTTCAGCCAGAATTTCACCTGCGAAGCCTGGAATACGCATCTTCAAGCCTTGTAGATCTTCAACGCTGTTAATTTCTTTTTGAAACCATCCACCCATCTGTACGTCGGTATTACCACCCGGGAATGACATCATGTTATGCGGCGAGTAAACTTTTTCCATCAACTCCATACCACCACCATGATAAAACCACGCGTATTGTTCTGGCGCCGTCATACCAAAAGGCATCGTTGTGAAATACAGTGTGTTCGGTACTTTTCCTTTCCAGTAGTAAGATGCTGAGTGACCCATATCGTATTGGCCAGACTTTACCATATCAAAAACACCGAAAGGCGCTTTATGTTTGTTTGACGAGTCGATACGAATTTGCAGTCGACCATTCGACATCTCTTCGGCCATCTTCGCCATATTTTTTGTGGCATCACCAAAGATTGGGAAATTAGGCCCCCATGTCTCAGCAAGCTTAAGGCGGTATACTTTATCTGCTGCCGTTGCCGTTGTTGCAACAAAGGCTAAGCACGTCGCCGCAACAATGGCGGTGCTTTTTAGCGCGCGAGTGACTGATTTCTTGATTAGACTCATTTTCAGTTCCTTGAGTAGTTTCTTATATGGAGTGACATCCGAACACTCCAAGTTTCACGTTCAAGGTAACTATGAATCTAATTATCAATATCTTGTATTCGTGCGACCACGCATTTTCAATATCTCAAGTCCGTAAGTTCGACCTTGGTATTACGTAGTACTACGTACTACAGTCGATATCAATTTTAAATATCAGCAATATTTCAATTACTTAAAAAATTCAGTTTATTTTTATAACTAGCAATTACGTACGTATTTACCCTTGCTGTAAATTACAGAAATGCTACGTAACTCACAACAAACGCTAACAAGGCACTCTAGAAAAGATCCTTGATAGGCAATAAATATCATAGTTGGAGTGGGGTCTAAAGCAGGCAGAAGGTCAGGTCCAGAAAATAGCATTCTGTTTAGGTGTAGCGGTCAAATAGCAGATAGGTGCTGACAAAGTAAGATCAAAAAAGCCCCTGAACAGGGGCCTTTTTGACATTGAATAAAGTGAGGCATTACTGCGCTTTGTAGATCACTTTATTACCAGCAAGCTGCTCTTTCGCAACTAAGCCTTCTTCTAGTAACTTCTTAAGAGCACCTGTGGCCCAAGATGCTGCTTTAGCGTCTTCTTGGCCAGCTTCTTGGCCAATCCCTTTAGGATTAATACCATCGGCGTGCTTAACAACAATATCTAATACTTGCTGCTGCTTAGGAGTTAATGCTACTTCCACTTTTTTTGTCGCAGTTGCTTTTTCAGCAACCGGTGCATTTTTAGCTACCGGCGCTTGGTTAACTACAGCTTCTTTTGTTACAGATGCTTTTGCTACAACAGGTTTTTCAGTTTTTGTTGCAGCTGCTGTATTCGCAACTACCGCTTTAATGCGCTTTTGCAATTTTGATTGCACTTTGCGCTTATGAGCAAGTTTCATTGAGTTTTCTCTCCATTTCACTGCGCTGTAAGCAGTGGTCAAAATTTGAAGCGCGTTTTATACCAAAATTTTGACAGCTTTTGTAGAGGCATGACACAAAGCGTCACGAAAAATGCCGACTTTCAACGTTTATGACTATTATTTAAACAACAACACTAACATTTCGAGGTCATCGTATAACATGATACCGAGGACCTGTTTTTACGATTAAGGATGTTATTTGTAATATATGGACACTATCCACATTAGTAATCACCATTATTCTTGGCACTCTCCCATTTTGCGTAAAAGTGCGGCTATCGCAACGCTGGTAGGACTCGCTATTGTACTTTTTTCACCGAATTGGCAACTGTCACTTCTTGTGGTTATTTTGCTTACCATCGCGCTAACCTTCACCTATTACACCTTAGTGAAAAGCCGAGTCACCTTTACTTTAACCGCAACCCATATTCAACAGCACATGTTTAAAGGTGGCTGGGCGCTTCGGTGGAGTGACATCGAGCGCATTGGCACTTGCAGTCACCATCAAAATGGCTGGCATACCCCGCTTCCTTGGATTGGTTTACGGATCAACAATTATCAAGCTTACCTCAATGCTATTTGCCCACGCATCGCGACGGACTTATTGCTTAGTCAGCGTGCTCTACTTTATCTTGGCATGCAGCAAACTACCCCACATGCTACCTTCGAGGACATTGTGTTAGATTCCACCGCATTTATAGATGCCGATGGCTCAGAATATCATGGGCTTATGGCAATGCTTGCCAATCGTATGAAGTATCAACGAGAATTCTTCGGCTATGATATTTTTATTTCAGAAGCGGATTTAGACAGAAATGGGGAGGCATTTGTAGGACTGACCCGCCGCTATTTAGCAGCAGCGGATCGTGACATGTTAAAGCCGTAATCATGTTATGTTACTAGGTTAAATTAGCTTAGCGCTTAGTTAAATTAGCTTAGTAAAGAGGCATCTCATCAGCAACAAAGGGGTTTGACACCCTTTCATGCCCAAACGTAGACTCTGGTCCATGTCCAGGAACAAACGAAACATCATTGCCCAAAGGCCATAGCTTACCTTTGATCGACTGGATCAACGTTTCATAGTTACCTTGAGGGAAGTCCGTTCGACCAATGCCACCTTTGAACAGCACATCGCCAACAAACGCTTGTTTCGCATCACTATTAAACAGGACAACGTGACCTGGAGTATGACCCGGGGTGTGAATGACGTTTAAAGTCTGATTACCAAACGTGACCACATCTCCGTCATCAAGCCACTGATTCGGTTCAAAAGCTTTCGTCAACGGGAAACCAAACATTTGACTCTGATTTTCTAAACCTTGTAACCAGAACTGATCGGCTTTATGTGGGCCAACAATCTCTACACCCAGTGCTTTTGAAAGAGGCTCTGTTCCACCTACATGGTCAAGATGCCCATGGGTGAGCACTAATTTTTCTACTTGAACGCCAAGCTCTTTTATCAGAACTTGTAGCTGTTCAATGTCTCCGCCTGGGTCAATCAACACACCTTTCATGGTTTCATCACACCAAACAATTGAACAATTTTGTGCAAAAGACGTCACGGGCACGATTTGATACTTAAGACTCATCAGAAATCCTACTATTCAAAAAAAGTAGCGAGACTATGACATTGTCTATAAGCGATGACAAGTCAGATAAAGCCCTCTCTAGTTTTTAATCGAAGCCGTTTCAGTCACACTTCCTCTTCTATTATCATACTGGTAAACATCGGCCCGAAAATGCGCTTTACCATCTTCAAGCCACGCCGTTTGATAGATAATATGGACAGGAATTCTGGTTTTAAATGAAATGGCTTTGTTTGCTCGGTAGGTCGATAAATCGTCAAGCAATTTTCCCTGATGTTCTAGTAACACCTGGGCAAACTTATCAGCATGTTCAACTCGAACACATCCCGAACTGTAAGCTCGGCTGCTTTCATTAAACAGCTGTTTTCCTGGAGTATCGTGCAGAAAGATTGCCCGCTCATTGGGTGTATTAAACTTATACTGCCCGAGTGCGTTTGACACACCGGCTTGTTGCCTCATCCTATAAGGGAACTGCTTAGGCTGAACTTCTTTCCAATTTATCATTGTTGGATCGACCGTCACTCTATTATGCCAACCTTCTAGAATTTCGATACGTTGTGAGAACAGATATGTTGGGTCGTTTTTAACTTTAGGAATGATGTCTTTTACCATTATTTTCCACGGTACGTTCCATGTCGGGTTAACGATCAATGAATCCATTTTAGTTTCAAATATCGGGGTTTGGCGCGTCAGCCGCCCGACAATGACTCTCGATTCAAAACGCGCTTCGCCTTCACCCCAATATTTGAGTTCAAAGCTCGGTACATTAACCAAAATGATATGTTCACGCTGTTGAGGCCAAAGTCGTGATCGTTCAGCATTTAGCGCTAATACTCTTAACTTTTCCTGTGCGGGTTTATTTAACCAAAGCAATGTGTTGGGGCCAATTATTCCGTCATCTTCTAGACCATAGAGCCTTTGAAATTCCTTGATGGCGTACTCTAACGATTGGTCAAATAGGCTATCCTTTCTGACTTCAACATACAGTTCAGAATCTGCAAGGCGATCTAACAAATGCATGTAGGATTCAGGCTCAAGTTTATCGCCTTTTCTGGTTAACCCAGCTTGTTCGTAGGTCGTCAATTCAACTTGAGATTTGGCTACTAAATCAATGTACGCATTTTCAAACCCTGTTTGTTGCAGCATAGGTGGGGATATTGAGAGCAAGTAATCTGCTAATGTGTCGTCCTCTATGGCAAGCAGAAGTTGATGCACTTCAGTCGCCGATGGCCTTGGCAGGACATCAATGAGATTATCAGAAAAATACCACTGTTTCCCCAACTCTGGCACGGCGGCAGCATAACTAATATAGAGTAATAATGTATCGGTTGCGGCTCGATCATAGTCTGCAAAATCGTCGGACTGATACAAAGACTGCATACGATTGACTCGGCGTTCAAATAAGGGGCTAAATCCGGCTAGTTTCAACATCTCTAGTTGCAGATTTAATTGTGCATTGAGCTCATTATTAGACCAAATGTTGTGACGACCGGTTTCGCTATAAACATAATCAACCAACGAAGCATACAGTAAATCTTCCGCACCCGACTGCTTTGGTATAGATGAAGATAGCACAGGGGCAGATAGCGCAATGCGCTGATCATAATAGGCAGCCTGTTCGTCAACCGCGAACGCGGAAAGCGTTTCCCTTTCGTTGATGACTTGATCGGGCGTCGCCCACACTGGCACCGCGAGTGAGCACGCCACCCCTGCCGTCACCATGGTAATTAACTGTTTTGACATCTAGCCACTCCCTCTTTCTAGAGTTTAAGTATGGCAGATCTCAACGCATCAACATGACTAATTCACCAGCAAATATCATCCGTCTCACTTATGTGATCATCTGCCAGTGGTTATCCCATTGTATCGGTGAGGGCATCATTTTCACGGTCAAATCTGAGGATATTTTCACCACTTTCCCCGCACCTGAACTAATAAAAAATTGATCGTCTTTAACCACAACTCCTGACGCATCTGGTAGCACATTGATTTGTAATAAGTTCCGTGTCTCTTTATCCCAAATCCCATAGCAATTGCCTCTCGGGGAAGTGGCGACAATATGCTGTTTAGTGGCGGCAATGCTGGCGACATAGTGATTAAATCGAGCCCAGTCCTCGGGATCTCCACCTAATTCTTGCATTGGTTGCCCTCGCTTGTGCAGTGCCACAAGCGGGACATATGAATCGGCTTCGCCGCGATATTGCTGCCCTGTCAGCACTACTTCATCACCATCGTGGGCTAGATGACGAATACTTTTTCGATGATCCGCTAGAGTCACCTGCTCTAACAACTCACCGCTCGCACTTAGGTACGCCAAGCTCGGCTTCATCGTGGTTAAGTTTAGCGGCGTACGTCCATCCGTATGCACCCCGCCTACCCCAACAACTAAAGTGCCATTCTCCATCACAATGATTTCATGTGGCCCCAAGCCAAATCCTGTGAATTCCTCGACTTTTTTATAACCTTGCTGCGTATCATATACGCCAATAATACCGCGGCTAGATGAACGTTCTCCTTCTGTTGCATACAGCCAGCGACCATCAGAGGAAAACACACCATGACCATAATAATGGCGTTGTTTGGATGCTAAGAGCAGAGACTCCATTCGGCCTGTTTGGACGTTAAATATCATCGCGTAAGTGCCTGGTCTTCGACCAAACATGACAGCCAGCGGTTGATGAGGATGAATAGCCACACCGTGTCCTCGACCCGGCAGTGGTAATTGATGTACAGGATCGCTGCCATTTGCCGCAATGACGACATCAAATTCCCCATTTTGACGAATTGAACCACCAATCAACCGAGGAGCAGGGCCTTTCTTTACACCTAGAGGGCTTGCTGTACTGCAACCTACTAACCAGGTAGGGGCAATGACACCCATCGCACCTACCCGCATTAGGTTTCTCTTGGTAATATCAATCGCCATCAGTTGCATTGAACCCTATTACTACACCCAACTTGATCGCCGCCTCTTCACTCATTAAATATCTAAGCTGCTCAAGTTTGTTATATTGGCTAAGCACCATACGGTAACCCTCTTTGCTTTGCAGTAACTCAAAAAGGCTCCTGGACTCAGGCCAAGTCTCCAAGATGAACCTAAACTGACGTTCAATACTCATTGCCAACTCTGGTGAGCCAGATTCACGGAGTATCGCATCAAGTCCTTGCCCATTTGCCAAATACAGCGCCTGCAATGCTTCTACATTGGATCGGAGATGCAGCATTGATGTTTGAGAGCGCCAAGATTCAGAAAAATACGGCTTCGCTGCGCCTATTTTAGCTAAAGGGCGTGACAACTTTTTCATGCTGTAATCCAACTGATTGGTCAGCAAGGCTAAATATTCAGCTGTCCACGCTTTGTCATCCAGTGCGCGCCAAGGGTTGGCTGACCATGCCTGCACGATCGTGTCCGAACGTTCCGTTAGAGCCCCTGTTACGGCGATAAGTAAAGAGCAGCTCGATGAAGGGTTAGTGTCCAAGTTAGAATTCGGATCAAATAATAGCCACTCTACGGCGCCTAATCCCTGTACCGTGACACTCTCATCTTTAATTGCTGCAACAGACCATTGGTCACGTTGACTTGCGGCCGTCATTTTTCGTCCAGTGGTGTTTTTTTTGTCTGGCCAAAACTGAATATTCCAGTTTTGTTCTAACGCTTGAGTCGGCCCTCTTTCTTGCCCCTGCAACCACATCCACTGCGCCATCCCTTGTTGCCAGGCATGTTCGACAGAAGCGATAGATTCGCCTTGTTGGCAGTATGCTTGAGATTGCTGATGTAAATGGCCCATAGCAAGGTTAAATTTAACCGCAGATTGGTGCTCACGTTCATAAACAGACTGACTGACGTGTTGCGTCTGTTCTGGTTGATAAGATTCAAGTTGAAACGAATCATGCACGTGTTCATCGCTTGTCGCCGCACAACCCACTAACATGGCTGAAAACATGACGGGCAATAGGCCTATCATCGATAGATTGTGATTCATCTCTCTTCCTTACAATGAGTTCAAAAATGCGAGTAGAGCTTTGCGCTCTTTGCTACTTAACGCCAATACATTTTGCTTTGTCGCTTCTGCTTCCCCGCCGTGCCACAGGATGGCTTCTGTTAAGTTTCTCGCTCGCCCATCATGAAGAAAGTAAGTATGGCCGTTTACTTCTTGGGTGTACCCAATCCCCCACAGCGGCGGCGTTCGCCACTCTTGACCTGTCGCAGCGTATTCTGGTCGATTATCCGCTAACCCTTCTCCCATATCATGCAGCAGCATATCGGTATAAGGATGGATCTTTTGTGCTGACAAAGCAGGTAAATCCGCTCGGGTTTCGGTTTGAATATTGGTTCGATGACAACTCTCACAGCCAACTTTCGTAAAGAGCTTTTGTCCTTCGATAACTTGCGGGTCCTGAATATTCCTGCGACTTGGAACGGCCAAATGTTGACTATAAAACTCGACAAAGTTTAATATTTTGTCGCTTACCTCTGGAACGCCTCCACTTACTCCTTCATGACACACATCTTGTTGTGGTGAACAATTTTCCGCAGGAAATAGCGTACTAGTTAGGCCAAGATCACCTTGAAATGCGGCGGCGTTTTGCTGCATTAAATTAGGCTGCCCAGCCTTCCAACCAAAACGGCCCAAAACCATTTCTTCTGTACGAGCATCAAGGACATAATTAGGTTTGCCTGAGATAAGCGAGTCTTCTTGAACCTGTTGTTCTGCGATGTCGAGAATTGTTGACTCTGGTATGGACTCCAATAGCCCAAGACCAATCATAGGAGGAGCAACTCGCGCAGACATCATGACGTCTGGGTGCATATCTCCATAAGCCAGCTCAATAATCTTTAAGTTTGGCTTGCGTAAAAGTACCGTCGTCCCATCATTAAATCGAACCGGAAACTCACTATATGTAATGCTTATTTGACCTTCCGGCGTCATATTAGGCAGAGCAAAATCTTGCAGCTGACCACCATATGTTGGCTCTGGAATTACCCCTGAACGCTTAATTTGCTCTTTCTGTGCTTCTGTTTCAGCGGGTATACTTAATCTTACTAGCATGGAAACCGCATGCTGATCGTTTGCCTCAGGCGGATGCCCTCTTCCATCTTTTATATGACAGTTTTGACACCCGTTTGTATTAAATAGTGGACCAAGCCCATCTCTTGCGTCGGTTGATGCGGGAGCTTGAACCCAAGGGTTTCGGAAAAAACTGTTTCCCACGCTAAAATCCAAGCGCTTACTCATCGGTAAGTTGGCGGCAGGAAGAGAAAACGCGTTCGCGCCTTGCTTATTAACGGTCGTTTTACCGCCAGAATATTTACTAATTGGTCGTTCTGCACTATTTGGTTGTTCTGCAGTAACTGGTTGTTCTACACTAACTGGTTGTTCCGCATGAACCGGTTGTTCCGCATAAGTAAAAAAGGACATGACGACTAAGGCGGCGGGCAATACTATTTTTAACATTCAACACTCACTCATATCTGATCAACAAAGGGGGTTCATCCCCCCTTTTTATTATTATGTGTTTAGCACTAACGAGCGCTTAATTGACTAAAAGTCATGGTCCGCTGTGTCAGGGTTTAGACTTGTGATTCCAATGATTCCAGCCGCACGCTCAATAGAACCTGTCTGAGCAACTAACGAGACGATTGTATCGTTGACCAATTTGTTACCTTGAGGATTATTTGAAGCGATAAGTTGATCAAAATGTTGATTATCATTCTCTGCTGAAGAGACAAGTTGACCCACTTGAGCACGAGTCACGTCGAATTGTTTTTGAATCTCTTTCGACGCTGCCTTGTCTTTTTGTGCGACAAGATCGGCGATGCTTGGACCAACAACTAAAGCCCCGTTGGTACGTACATACGTTCCGGTATACACGTTGTAGATACCTTGCTCATTATAGTAATGTGAGTTGTGAGTATTGTCTGAGAAGCAATCATGCTCATCTTCTGTCGAATTCGCTTCTAGTGCGACCTTCATACGCTCACCAGCCAATTCACCCAATGACAAAGAGCCCATACCAAACAACATTTTTCTCACACCATTAACTGGTTTATCAGCGAGTAGTGTTGAACGATAATTATTTTTTTCAGCATCAGACCATTGCTTTTCCATCCATGCCAAATCTTGAATCAACAACGTAGATACGGCCTGTAAATACTCTGCACGACGTTCACAATTACCATTGGTACAACCGTCGCCGACGACATAATCGGTATATGGACGCTCTCCAGCACCAGCATTGGTGCCGTTAAGATCTTGTCCCCACAACAGAAACTCAATAGCATGATAACCTGAAGCAACATTCGCTTCTGAGCCACCGACTTCATTTAAGTCAGCAATCAATGCTGGTGTTATCGTTTTAACATCAAGCGTCTTTGCGCCTATAGTTAGGCTCTCATTCGCAACAATATTGGCTTGAGCACCATCGTTACCTAATTCATATTGGTAGTCTGAGTTGACATAATCAATCAGACCTTCATCCAATGGCCAAGCATTTAGTTGCCCTTCCCAGTCATCTACGACGGCATTGCCAAATCGGAACACTTCCGTTTGTTGGTAAGGTACGCGAGACGCTATCCAAGCTTGTTTTACGTCAGACAAACCCTTTTCTGAGGGATTGGCTAAAAAAGTGTTAATAGAGGTGTCTAAAGATTGGGCCGTAATAAGGGCATCAGAAAAAACGGCGTGAGCTAGATCGGCGTAATGTTCGACGACTTGCTGTTCTGAAACTGCAGATAACGCAGTCGTTGAAGTCAGTACGAGAGAGGCAGCCACTGCACTCTTCACAAAAGTGGTTACATTCATTGAAGCATCCTTGTTGAGCATAATTATTATTGTGTAGTGCGAATTGTTATCATTAACACTATCAATGGGCAATAATACTTAGTTACAATTTATTTTCAATGACTAATACAAAAAAACCTCACTTTCGTGAGGTTTTTTAACAAATCCAAACCGCATGGTTAGAACTTCAAATTATGCTTACCATGAGAGACTTTAGCTTTTAGATAATTCTCGTTGCCGTCTTTTACGTGAGCATTGGTGTTCACTACTTCTTTAATAGTGATGCCGTGCTCTTGCAGTTCTCGAACTTTCTTTGGATTATTAGTGACCAATCTAATCGCATCCGTATTAAGCGCTTGTAACATTTGTGCTGCTTCAGAAAAGTCTCGTAAGTCATCACCAAACCCTAGGTGATTATTCGCTTCATAGGTGTTCATACCTTCAGATTGTAGCTTATAGGCATCAAGCTTATTATATAAACCAATACCTCGCCCTTCTTGGCGCAGATAAAGAATGATGCCGCCTTCAGCGCCCATTTTTTGTATGGTTTCTTCCAACTGCTCCCCACAATCACAACGAGATGAATGGAAGACATCGCCAGTTAAACATTCCGAGTGCATTCTCACCAAAGGGATATCTTGTTGCTGGTCAACACTCTTAAAGATCAGAGCAACGTGCTCTTTATCTGTACTAAGTCCACGAAAGGAAAGCATCTCAGCTTGGATGTCACTATTAAGTCCAACTTTTAATTCTATTCTGGCTCGTACTTCCGCCATAACTTCTCTCACTTGATTTTTAAGGCCAATATCAATGTCGTCTTAGCCAGTTCACACTGCACTCTACCCTTGACTATGGGGGTTGTTCACCGAGTTTTCAATGATAAGTTCACCACATAAGTTGTTATATTATAACAATTCATATTATCAGGACACTAAAAAACCCTAAGTGCTGCCACTTAGGGTTATAACATTGTCATCTATCGGCGAATCACGACGCTCTAATGAGCCGAGTTTTCGGCGCAGCTCACTGGCGTAAGTCGCGTTGCTGTCGCAGATACTTTTTTGAGGAGCCCCACACTAACTCTACGCCTGCTTTTGCTTCCAAACCGCAAGCTGAATCCAGACGTTTTCAAGCTCAGTTAACTCATCTTGAGTTAAGATAGAAAGGGTTTTAGAGCCATTGCTGGCTTTCGGTTCCTGATACGACTTAAGGTGAGCGTAAAAGTCCTTTTTTAACTGATTAATTGCTGCTTCCACTGCGTTATCCACCATCGTAACTGGTTAATCTATAATCATTATATTGATAATAACATCATCGCGTTTTCATACACTTTACGTCGAACAAATTGGAATCATAATCACATTTTTGAGCGACATATATTCAATCTGTTTAATTAGAAGTAAGGGGATATCAAATTTATTGCTGCACATTTTTTGCAAAGCTTTAGAATACATAAGATCGTTCACTTTACAGAGCCCAGCAATGTTAAAAATAATCAGTAATCAAGACTTTGATACGTTTTCAAACAACGCAAAACAAGCGCCTCGTCAACGCAGCCACCACAATTTACACGAACAATTAGACGCGAACGTGCAGCGCTTGTTCATATCAACAGAACCTGATACCTACATGCGACCACACCGCCATAGTGAATCCCATAAATGGGAATTGTTCTTGGTACTAAAAGGGCAACTTGATCTATTGATTTTTAACGATGATGGGCAGTTAACACAGCGTCACAGTCTTTCTCCTGACACGAACCGAGCTATTGAGATTCCACCAGGTACATGGCACGGCTACGCTTGTATGAGCGAGGGTACAGTTGGATTAGAAATAAAAGAAGGTGCTTACCTTCCAACGCAGCCACAAGATTTTGCCTCTTGGTCACCAGCAGAAGGCGAAGACGGCGCCGATGCTTATCGCGATTGGATGAGAACGGCTCAACCCATTTCCGAGTAATGTCACGCTAAAACAATGTCACGCTAAAACAACGTCAGTCAATATAGACCACTGTTGAATACCATTACAGAGACTTGTTTCAAACGAGTCTCTGTATGTTCCCATTATCGACCTTTCTACCGCATATCTACCATTGTATTTATTATCGGTGCTTTTACTGTCATTTCTCCCCCTAATATCGACGTTGGCTCGTACAAATTTCCCACTTCGACATGAACAAATTCACTTTCTTCTGGTATCCCACACAGATATGTTGATAATACCCCCTTGCCCGATGACCACTAAGGATCGCTCTTGAACAGTTCCACTTTCTCTACCCTAAATCTATCCCCTTCTTTATTAAGCAACTTAGAAGGACTTGGCTTTACTAACATGACAGAAATTCAAGCACAGTCGCTGCCTTTGATTCTTGATGGTAAAGACGTTATCGGTCAGGGAAAAACCGGTTCAGGTAAAACGGCGGCATTTGGTCTAGGGTTGCTCTCTAACCTACGCGTTAAACGCTTTCGCGTTCAATCACTCGTGCTGTGCCCTACGAGAGAACTCGCAGACCAAGTAGCAAAAGAAATTCGTAACCTTGCCCGCTCTATTCACAACATTAAGGTTCTGACTTTATGCGGTGGTACACCTATGGGTCCTCAGATCGGGTCACTTGAGCACGGCGCACACATCCTAGTCGGTACACCAGGTCGTATTCTTGATCACTTAGAAAGAGGTCGCATAGACCTAAGTGAATTGAATACACTCGTATTAGATGAAGCAGATAGAATGCTGGATATGGGCTTCCAAGACGCACTAGACGCGATCATTAGCGAAGTACCAAAAGAGCGCCAAACCTTGCTCTTTAGCGCGACGTTTCCAAAACAAATCGAGGCAATTGCTTCTCGTATCATGAATAAACCAGAAGTGGTTAAAGTTGAAAGCAAACATGACCACAGCAGCATTCAGCAGTTCTTCTACAAATTGGATTCACATGAAGACCGAGACAACGCACTAGAGAACTTACTACTGACTCACCAACCTGAGTCGGCCGTCGTATTCTGTAACACCAAAAAAGAAGTTCAAAACGTTGCTGATGAGCTTCATCACCGCGGCTTTAGCGTCATTGATCTTCATGGCGACTTAGAGCAAAAAGAACGCGACCGCGCATTGGTTCAGTTTGCGAACAAGAGTGTTACTGTCCTTGTAGCAACGGATGTTGCCGCTCGTGGACTCGATGTTGATAACCTAGATGCAGTGTTCAACTATGAGTTGTCACGCGATCCTGAAGTGCATGTTCACCGTATTGGTCGTACTGGCCGAGCTGGTAATAAAGGACTCGCGTTTAGCTTCTTTAGCAGCAATGAAATGCATCGTGTGGCTTTAATCGACGAATATTTGGATATGCCAATTGAGCCGAGTCAATTACCCGCACCATCATCAAATCAACCTTATCAGGCAAAAATGGTGACGATCCAAGTATCTGGTGGCAAAAAGCAGAAACTACGCCCAGGTGATATCCTTGGTGCGCTAACTGGCGACAAGACCATTCAAGGTAGTCAGATTGGTAAAATCAACATGTTCCCTATGGCGTCATTTGTTGCCGTTGAGAAAAAGATTGCTAAGAAAGCACACGGAAAAATTGAAAACGGCAAAATGAAAGGCCGTAGTTTTAGAGCACGTATCCTGTAACGTTGTTATCGCAGCTCAATAGCCGCGTCTCTTTTTCAGAAATACTAATACTATAGACACAAAAAAGCCGAGCTATGCTCGGCTTTTTCTTATCTTATTTCAGAACATCTTAGCTTAAAAGATTACTCTTCATCGCCTGCTTCGTCTTTAGGCTCCGCGTCCACTTGTGGCGCTTCCTCTGTTGATGCAGCAGTATTCGCTTCGTCACCTTCAAGGATTTCACCTTCAGGTAAATCGGCTTCTTCTACTTCGTCAATGCGTTGAAGGCCAACCACTGACTCATCGTCTGCAGTTCTAATCAGTGTCACACCTTGCGTATTTCGACCCACTTGGCTTACTTCCGCAACGCGTGTACGAACCAACGTACCTGCATCGGTGATCATCATCATTTCGTCGCCAAGTTCAACTTGAACGGCACCGACTACAGGGCCATTTCGATCTGAAACTTTGATAGACACTACACCTTGAGTAGCACGACCTTTAGTCGGGTATTCAGCAAGTTCAGTTCGCTTACCGTAACCATTTTTCGTTACCGTTAAGATATCACCTTCGTTTGAAGGAACAATCAACGACACGACTTGGTCATCATCAGCAAGCTTCATACCACGAACACCGGCTGCAGTACGTCCCATCGCACGGACTTTATCTTCGCTAAAGCGAACGACTTTACCCGCTTTGGAGAACAGCATAATATCGCTATCGCCGTTGGTAATATCAACGCCAATCAGTGAATCGTCATCACGTAGGTTAACAGCGATTAAGCCATTCGAACGTACGTTAGAGAATTGATCCAAGGACGTTTTCTTAACCGTACCGTCACCCGTAGCCATGAAAATGTACTTTTCAGGACTAAATTCGCTGACTGGCAGAATAGCGGTAATACGCTCGCCTTCTTCCAATGGAAGTAGGTTAACAATAGGCTTACCACGTGCCGCACGGCTCGCTAGAGGCAATTGATACACTTTCAGACGGTATGTTTTACCGCGAGTAGAGAAACACAAGATGTTGTCATGAGTGTTAGCAACAAGCAGACGCTCGATGTAATCCTCCTCCTTCATCTTAGTGGCGCTCTTACCTTTACCACCACGACGTTGAGCTTCGTAGTCGCTTAAGATTTGATATTTCACATAGCCTTCGTGAGATAGAGTGACGACCACATCTTCACGAGCAATTAGCTCTTCCATATCAATATCGTGTACCGCTGCAGTAATTTCACTGCGACGTGCATCGCCGTACGTTGCTTGAACAAGTTCAAGCTCTTCACGAATCACTTCCATCAAACGTTCTGTGCTACCCAAAATGTGCAGTAGTTCAGCAATTTCTTCTAGAAGTGCTTTGTACTCATCAAGAATCTTCTCATGCTCTAGACCGGTTAGACGGTGTAGACGAAGTTCAAGAATCGCTTGAGCTTGTTGCTCCGTTAGGTAATAAAGACCATCACGGATACCGTATTCATCTTCCAACCAATCAGGGCGAGCAGCGTCAGTTCCTGCTCTTTCAAGCATAGAAGCAACATTACCCAATTCCCAACCGCGCGCCACAAGACCCACCTTCGCTTCTGCTGGCGTTGGTGCGTTACGAATCAATTCGATGATTTCATCAATGTTCGCTAATGCAAGAGATAACGCTTCAAGGATATGAGCGCGGTCACGTGCTTTCTTCAATTCGAAGATAGTACGACGCGTTACGACTTCACGACGGTGATCAACGAAACACTTCAACATGTCTTTCAGGTTGAAAAGCTGTGGTTGGCCGTTGTTCAGCGCAACCATGTTGATACCAAATGTCGTTTGCAGTTGAGTTTGAGAATAAAGGTTATTCAGAACAACCTCACCCACAGCGTCACGCTTACATTCGATAACAATACGCATACCGTCTTTATCAGACTCATCACGCAGTGCACTAATGCCTTCTACTTTCTTGTCTTTAACAAGCTCAGCAATTTTTTCAATCAGGCGTGCTTTGTTCACTTGATAAGGGATTTCAGTAACGATAATGGTTTCTTTACCATTTTTCTCTACTTCAATATCCGCTTTCGAGCGCATATACACTTTACCACGACCCGTCTTGTACGCATCAATGATACCTTTACGGCCACTGATTAACGCTGCTGTCGGGAAGTCTGGCCCAGGGATATAATCCATGAGCTCATCAATCGTAATGTCTTCATTAGCAATAAACGCCAGACATCCATCAATAACTTCATTCAAGTTATGTGGTGGGATATTTGTCGCCATACCAACGGCAATACCAGACGCACCGTTAACCAATAGGTTAGGGATCTTTGTTGGTAATACTGCTGGAATTTGCTCCGTCCCATCATAGTTGGGAACGTAATCAACCGTCTCTTTATCAAGGTCTGCCAACAGTTCGCCAGCAATTTTCGACATACGTACTTCGGTGTAACGCATGGCCGCTGCTGAGTCACCATCGACCGAGCCAAAGTTACCTTGGCCATCGACCAGCATGTAACGAAGCGAGAATGGCTGTGCCATACGAACAATCGATTCGTAAACTGCACTGTCACCATGTGGGTGATACTTACCAATAACATCGCCTACTACACGAGCAGATTTTTTGTATGCTTTGTTCCAATCATTGCCTAGCACGTTCATCGCGAATAAAACACGACGGTGCACTGGTTTTAGGCCATCACGCACGTCAGGAAGAGCACGACCAACGATGACGGACATCGCGTAGTCGAGATAAGAGCCTCTCAGCTCATCTTCTATATTTACGGGCGTGATCTCTTTAGCTAGATCGCTCATAGAGCTAACATTCCTCTATATATTGATCGTATATTCGATACGTATAAGGTCAGAAAATATAACACAATAATACGTAGTTCGGCATCACTTTCACGCGGCTTTTATCATGTTGTGACCTTTGTTACGATTCAACTGTCCACTATTTGCACATTTCAAATCCGCCACATGGATAAGTGGTGTAAAAAGCACCACTATTTGACGAAAATTTGCCAACGTAGGTAAAAACACACAAACCTGCTTCATAGTATTCGTGGTAAAAAAGATTTGCGGTATACTCGACGAAAATTGGAAATAGGCACTGCTCGGTATGGATAAGCATCAAAACGTCGATTTAGACGAAATCAAAAAGTTTGAAGATATGGCAAGCCGTTGGTGGGATCTTGAAGGTGAATTCAAACCTCTTCATCAAATTAACCCATTGCGACTTAACTATGTTCTTGAAAATGCCAATGGATTGTTTGGCAAAAAAGTCCTAGATGTCGGTTGTGGCGGCGGCATACTTGCCGAGAGCATGGCTGTTCAAGGCGCAACGGTTACTGGCCTCGATATGGGTAAAGAGCCACTAGAAGTGGCAAGACTGCATGCGCTAGAAACAGGCACCAAGCTCACTTACGTTCAAAGTACTGTCGAGCAGCATGCGAGTGAACACGCCGGTGAATACGACGTTGTGACCTGTATGGAAATGCTAGAACACGTCCCTGACCCTGCATCTGTCATTGCGTCATGCGCAAAGCTTGTCAAGCCGGGCGGACAAGTCTTCTTCTCTACATTGAATCGTAATTTGCAGTCTTACCTATTTGCCATTGTAGGCGCTGAGAAGTTACTCAAAATCGTACCCGATGGTACCCACGACCACGACAAGTTTATCAAGCCTTCAGAGCTGATAAAAATGGTCGACAGAACAGAATTGGTTGAGAAAGGCATCACTGGTCTTCAGTACAACCCGCTGACAGACAGTTACAAGCTTGGGAAGCGTGTTGACGTCAATTACATCGTCTACACAGAAAAAGCAAAATAGAAGACTCTCATCAACACAAAGGGTAGCGTTCATCGCCTACTCTTTGTGTCTTACGCTCTATACATTGAACGTGCCATTCGTGGCAGACTAGCGCCACCTCTACCCTGCCGATTAATTATGCCACTTCTCATGACCGTCGCCTCATGAGCCCTACGCTAAATCATACTTTCCTATAATTGCCACTACATCTAGTCTAGTCACTCCTTCCAGAGCCACTATAAAGCTTTCACTGTCTATTCCTTTCATTGCACTAGGTTAATCACGTTAATTATTCGACACAAATACGCTACAAAAACAAGACAAACCTGTGCGTTTTGCAGCCTAATATCGCACTTTTAATTATCTACTCAATACCGTCCAGAAATTATCAAAGATCAAGGAATTTTTTTTTGAAATGGTTAAAAGAAAACCGTTTTGCTAGCACGCAAATTTCACCGCTAAGTCTGCTCTATCTTCAATGGTTAGTATCTACTAACTGTTTTTTTCTGTCCCCTGCTTATCCACAGATTCAAACAAATATGTGAGCTTGAAAATTTTGGCTGATAGCACTATCTTGTAAGCCGGAATGCAAATTACCCCTATATCTTGTGTTAACAACAAAAAGCCATAGGGCGACTTGGATCACGAAGTCATCGCTAAGACTCAACAAAATTTCATAAAAGCAAGACTTCATATTGTTTTGTTAGGGAACACCTCAGAATGAACCAGCAACTAACCGTTACCAAACGTAATGGCCGCAAAGAAACTATCGATCTTGAGAAGATTCACCGTGTTATCGCATGGGCAGCAGAAGGTCTTCAAAACGTATCAGTCTCACAAGTAGAGCTAAAAGCTCATATCCAGTTTTACGACGGGATAACGACGTCTGATATTCACGAGACAATCATTAAGTCAGCGGCAGATCTTATTTCAGAAGAGACGCCAGATTATCAATATTTATCTGCTCGCTTAGCTATCTTCCACCTTCGTAAAAAAGCGTATGGCCAGTACGAGCCCCCAACGCTATTTGACCAAGTGTCTAAGATGGTTGAAGCAGGTAAATACGACAAGCATCTCCTTGTTGACTATACCAAAGCTGAACTTGATGAACTCGATAGCTATATTGACCACACTCGCGATCACGATTTCTCCTACGCCGCTGTTAAACAGCTGGAAGGTAAATACTTCGTGCAAAACCGTGTAACGGGTCAAATCTTTGAAAGTGCACAATTTTTGTACATTTTGGTTGCTGCTTGTCTATTCGCTAAATATCCAAAAGAAACACGTCTTGACTACATCAAGCGATTCTACGACGCGACATCGACTTTCAAAATTTCTCTACCTACACCGATTATGTCTGGTGTACGTACCCCTACCCGTCAGTTTAGCTCTTGCGTACTGATTGAATGTGGTGACAGCCTAGATTCTATTAACGCAACAGCAAGCTCGATTGTTCGTTACGTTTCACAGCGAGCTGGCATTGGTATCAATGCAGGTCGTATTCGTGCTCTGGGTTCAGAAATCCGTGGCGGTGAAGCTTTCCACACTGGTTGCATTCCTTTCTACAAATACTTCCAAACAGCAGTAAAATGTTGTTCGCAAGGTGGTGTTCGTGGTGGTGCAGCAACGGTTTTCTATCCAATGTGGCATGGGGAAGTTCAATCACTACTTGTACTGAAGAATAACCGTGGTGTTGAAGAAAACCGTGTTCGTCATATGGACTACGGTGTTCAACTCAATAAGCTGATGTATTCGCGCCTTGTGAAAGGTGGCAATATCACCTTGTTCTCACCGTCTGATGTACCGGGTTTATACGACGCATTCTTTGAAGATCAAGACGAATTTGAACGTTTGTACGTTCAGTACGAAAACGACCCTTCAATCAAA
This sequence comes from Vibrio methylphosphonaticus, assembly GCF_023634655.1. Taxonomy (GTDB): domain Bacteria; phylum Pseudomonadota; class Gammaproteobacteria; order Enterobacterales; family Vibrionaceae; genus Vibrio; species Vibrio methylphosphonaticus. The sequence goes on from NZ_JAMKMS010000011.1 coordinate 84,973, forward strand.
AAAGAAACAGTGAAAGCGGTCGAGCTTTTCTCGTTGCTAATGCAAGAGCGTGCCTCTACCGGTCGCATCTACATTCAGAACGTTGATCACTGTAATACACACAGCCCATTTGATTCAAAAGTTGCACCAGTACGTCAATCTAACCTTTGTTTAGAAATCGCACTGCCAACTAAGCCATTAAGTAATGTTGAAGATGACGAAGGCGAAATCGCACTTTGTACACTATCTGCCTTTAACCTTGGCGCTATCAATGAGCTTGATGATCTTGCAGATCTATCTGACCTCGTGGTTCGCGCGCTAGATGCACTGCTAGATTACCAAGATTACCCGCTACCAGCGGCGTATAAGTCCACAATGAACCGCCGTACGTTAGGGGTTGGTGTAATTAACTACGCCTATTACTTAGCGAAAAACGGCGTGAAGTACTCTGATGGGTCAGCGAATAATCTGACACACCGTACATTTGAAGCGATTCAATATCACCTGTTGAAAGCGTCTGTTGAGTTATCGAAAGAGCAAGGCCGTTGCCCACTGTTTAACGAAACCAACTACGCAAAAGGCTTGTTGCCTATCGACACTTACAAGAGTGACATCAACACTTTGTGTGACGAGCCTTTGCATTACGACTGGGATAAACTGCGTGAAGAAATCATGGAGTTTGGTCTGAGAAACTCGACGTTGACTGCACTTATGCCGTCGGAGACGTCATCTCAAATCTCAAATGCGACCAATGGCATTGAGCCACCTCGTGGTTACGTTTCAGTAAAAGCCTCTAAAGATGGTATTTTGAAACAAGTAGTACCCGATTTTGTTAATCTTAAAGAAAACTACGAGTTACTTTGGGAAATTGGTAACAACGACGGCTACCTGCACCTTGTGGGCATTATGCAGAAGTTTGTTGACCAGGCTATCTCAGCTAACACAAACTACGACCCAAGCGTTTATGACAGCGGTAAGGTACCAATGAAGAAATTACTTCAAGACCTTCTGACTGCATATAAATTCGGCGTAAAAACGCTGTACTATCATAACACCCGAGACGGTGCAAAAGATGACCAAGGCGATAAAGGCGTGGTTGTTGAGCAAGAAGATGATTGTGCAGGCGGCGGTTGTAAGATTTAATCGTTCATAAGACAAATTAGTAACACAGCCCTTTCCTTAGCGAAGGGGCTAAAAAGGATTGCAGCACCATGGCTTACAGTACTTTTACTCAAACAAAGAATAACGCCTTAAAAGAACCAATGTTCTTAGGGCAGCCGGTAAACGTAGCGCGTTATGACCAGCAAAAATTCGAAATTTTCGAAAAGTTGATCGAAAAACAGCTTTCCTTTTTCTGGCGACCAGAAGAAGTTGACGTATCCAGCGATCGTATCGACTACAACAAGCTACCAGAACATGAAAAGCACATCTTCATCAGTAACTTGAAGTATCAAACTCTACTGGATTCGATTCAAGGTCGTAGCCCTAACGTTGCGCTTTTGCCATTGGTTTCACTTCCTGAGCTTGAAACTTGGATTGAGACATGGTCGTTCTCTGAGACGATCCACTCTCGTTCATATACGCACATCATTCGCAATATTGTAAATGACCCAAGTGTTGTCTTCGACGACATCGTTGAAAATGAGCACATTTTAAAGCGTGCTAAAGACATTGCGCATTACTACGATGACCTCATTCAAGCAACAAACGACTACCACCGTTACGGCGAAGGTACGCATGTTCTAAATGGTGAAGAAGTTAAAGTTAGCCTGTATGAGCTAAAGAAAAAACTCTACCTTTGCTTAATGTCAGTTAACGCCTTAGAAGCGATTCGTTTCTACGTAAGTTTTGCTTGTTCATTTGCTTTTGCGGAACGCGAGCTGATGGAAGGTAACGCAAAAATCATCAAACTCATTGCACGTGATGAAGCATTGCACCTGACCGGCACACAGCACATGGTGAACATTCTTCGTAACGGTCAAGATGATTTCTCATTCATGCAAATTGCAGAAGAATGTAAACAAGACTGTTTCGACCTATTTAAAGAGGCGGCAGAACAAGAAAAAGAATGGGCAGAATACCTATTCAAAGATGGTTCTATGATTGGCTTGAATAAAGATATTCTATGTCAGTACGTTGAATACATCACTAACGTACGTATGCAAGCTGTTGGCTTGGGTGTGGCTTATCCGGAAGCGACGTCGAACCCGATTCCTTGGATTAACGCTTGGTTATCTTCAGATAATGTTCAAGTTGCCCCTCAGGAAGCCGAAATCAGTTCTTATCTTGTTGGTCAAATTGACAATGAAGTAAGTGCGAATGACTTCGAGGACTTCGAACTTTAATGCCAACCATTAAGATAAACTCTATCACTACCATTGAATCTAACCCTTCTAATACGGTCTTAGAGACGCTAGAGCAAGCGGGATTAGAGCCAGAATATAACTGCCGAGACGGACACTGTGGTGCTTGTCGCTGTACGTTAGTATCTGGAGAAGTGGAATATGTAGGGTTTGCGATGGCTTACACTCAAGGCAATGAGATACTGCCTTGTATTTGTCGAGCGAAAACAAACATTGAACTCGGCGATATTGCGCATCAAGTAAAGAAGCGAGCATAAACCAAGCTCTCCCCTCTTTAAACGGCTCTTAATGAGCCGTTTTTTGTTGCCGCTCGTTTAAATCTGTCGTTAACCTTGTTCTTTGCTACCTAGCCCAATTACCTTCTTTGTTATCATTGCCTAATTACCTTCTTTGTTATCATTCGGCGGTAATAACATGGTAGTAAGTCGTTGCTTTAACGTTTGGTCTGGTGCAAAAACCTCTCGCCACATGTCTTTCCACTCGGCAAATGTCACAGTAATGGGATTAAAACTCTCAACCGGCTTGCTAATGCCATATCTTACTGTCTCCACTTCAGGCTCAAACGTGCCAAATATCCGGTCCCAAACAATCAGCACACCTGCATAGTTTTTATCGATATATTGGGAATTTCGTCCGTGATGCACGCGATGATGGGAGGGCGTATTAAAAACCCACTCAAGCCAACCAAGTCGTTTTATCCATTGGGTATGAACGAAAAACTGTAGCCCCAGGTTCAGCAGCACAACAAATACCACCCATTTAGGGTCAAATCCAATCACAATCAGTGGCAGCCAAAACAACCACATCCCTGCTAAGGGGTACATTAGGCTTTGTCTAAACGCAGTGCTAAAATTCATGTTCTCTGAGCTATGGTGAACCACGTGAGCCGCCCACATCCAACGAACTCGATGGCTCGCCCTGTGAAACCAATAATAGAAAAAATCCTGCAATAGCATCAATAATAGAAACGTAAAGACCGACATATCTATATCGAAAATACGCCAGCCAAAGACACTCAAGTAAACGTATGAAATGAATAGACCCGCCAGTAACTCCGACAGTTGATGCAAGCCAGCTAAGCTGAAGTTGCACACAAGCTCTTTTAACGAATAATGGCCCGATGTAGGTAACCGCCCTAAACGCTGTCCAAATACATATTCAAGTATCATCATGACAACAAAAGCCGGCGCAAGCAGCAGTAATAACCACTCTGGGTTTTCGACTATATCAGCCACAACAAGCTCTCCTTACCATTTGGCATAGTGATCTTCCGTCAAACCAATCACACGGTCTAATGGATAACGGTGACCTTCGAGATCCGTTAATACTCCGGAAAAGTAACCGACATACTGGCGAAAATTGCTCTTTAGCACGCCAACGTTGAGCTTTTCTGATCTTGATTGAAGTGGTTGGAAAGTCAGATCAATACCACCGTCATCCCCATAAATTCGCCATGGTTTATTTGAGTCCAGTCGATCAAAGTCAAAATGCACGCCATTAAGTAAATAGCGCTGACCATCAATCCACACGGTATTCTCTGTCGCGCCAGTTTCATTAACACCCGCCGCAACATTGACGCCAATTCGCCGCCCGTTGACCCACGCATTAATACTTGCCCAGCGCCAGCTAGTTTCTTGTCTCATGTAGCCAGCTGAAAAATCGTAACCAGCTAAGCAAGTTGACACATCAAGTGCGTTACCTTTCACCACGATACGGCCTGTCACGTCCAACGCGTTGTGTTTTTGCGTATACGTCCAGCCTGAGTATCCTGTAGGCGTACACAACATTAACGGACCCGTCCCGTTGCTCGGAGGACTCAACGTGATGTCCATATCAAGTAACTCTGAGGTTACCCTGACGTGCCATAAGCCCTCCTCGATCTCAAACCGAGTATCCAGAGCTTTAAAGTAACTCGCACTTTGCCATGGTGACGGACTCATTTGGTACTGATACCCCAACAGTTGGATTGTTTTCGCCTCTACAAGCTCATTAGTGGCAATGTCATAGACGTAATAGAAGCTATTGCCGAGGTAGCGTATGTCAGCCATCGCTACCCCTATGATGTAATCTGGGGTACAAATACTGACAAATTGAAACTGCTTATAATGAAAGTACTTCGCTAGTCGATTTGCTGTTTTGTCCATGGTGGTGCGATAGACAAAACGCTCCAAATCTAGATATTTGGGGATGGCAGTAAGATGACCAAATTCTGGTTTCCCGTTGTCGTTAAAAAGGCTTTCAATTTCCACCAGTGACGATGCACTCATAATAGCTTCATACTCCAACCGTAATAAACGTGTTACATCGAGTATGAGCCATGATTTGCAATCATGATCAGAATTAGAGCAAAAGCACAAAATGGATCACGTTTAACTAATGGATTAGTCGTAACTAGTTGGTTAGCTTCCGCTATAAATAACAACTAATGATGATGAGCGTCAGGCAGGCAATCAAAACAGAGCGACAAATACTGAGCAGGTATGGCACAAAAAGAAAAAGCCGGTTGAATAAACCGGCTTTAAAGAGAAAATACGATATAGACGGCTAATCAACCGTCGCAAGAATGCTATCGGCAGTGCCCATCGAAACGGCTTTATCCGCCACGTGACGTCCACCATCATCATAAAGTGAGATCTTAAATCCTTCATCATCAGACAAAAGATCTTCCATCGGAGCTTTCAACCACATCGCCGCAATATCACCGCATGTTTTACTAAAGGCTTCGCCCAACATGATCTTTTCGTTTGCGACTTGGTATACCACCCGAATCTTTGATTGTTGAATCATTGCTTCCTCCCTAGACACCACTGTTTCCAGAGTGAACATTGATTCTAATCAATTTCTTAAGAAGAGCTACTCTCAAAAATGAGAATCTTAAATTTTGCTTTAAGATCAATATACTGTGACATAGATCTTATATTCATATAGTGATAACTATTTGGCATATAAGCACTCGGTTGAATAGCTTTTATGTCGCTATGCCAACCTGAAAAAGCCTGACTTACCCGCCTCTTACAACAGACTAGAGGGTACGTAAATCTCCTCTTTACGATTCACATAGCCATAATCTGGAAACATTGGTTTGCCATCTAAATAACGTCGTAACATGTCCCCTGCGACCGTGCTAATGATCGTTTTCACATCCTTTGATTGGTACTTTCGCTGCAGTTGAAGAATCTGCCCCCATTCACCTTTCGGCGTCGCAATCGCAATTGAAAAGACGCCCGCCTCAAATTTACCGGTCGCTAATGCAATATCTGCATGGCAATTGCTTTTGGTCGCAGCCGCTAATGCCAAAACAGCACCTAGTGGTTCTCCATCAGCCGTCAATGGTGATGACGTCTTATCACCGAGTATCCATGTGGCACCGCAATATTGGGCTAAGGTCTCATCGTCTTGTAACCATGCCGACAAATATCCCTTGGTCGCATGCTCAGATATGGCAATTGTCGGCTTATGAGCATCCACAAGATGGCTAATACGAGACAGCATTGGCTCGTCAACACTGACCACATTTTGATGCAGTAGCTTCTCTATCATGGCAAGAAGACGAACACCCTTTTCAACATCTTGGCTCGGTCCAAATAACTTCACCTCGATAAAAGGCAAGTAAGAACGGTAACCAAGTTCATAGCCATCTGGCAATGCAATGACCGACAACGTATCAGCGATACCGGACTCAGAAAGACCAAACGTATAGAGGCGGCGACATTCACGCCCCTCAGTCTGTCCAAACTGTCGCTTCAGATCGGGTAGAATTTGTTCGGTTGCCATCTTTTTAAATTCACTTGGCACACCTGGGGTAAAATAAAATAAGCAATCATTGATATACATCTTGAAGCCACACGCCGTCCCTATGGGATTGTCCACAATAGAGGCACTTTCTGGCAGTACGGCCTGTTTGATGTTGCTCTCAGGCATAACCTTACCACGAGAGGCGTAGAAAGCTTCTAGGGTCGCTAACCATTCTTCATTTAGTACCAGTGGCTCTTCTGCAGCTTCAGCCGCAACTTCAGCGCTGAGATCGTCGGACGTAGGCCCAAGACCGCCATTGACAATAACCACGTCAAGATTCAAGCTCAACATAATCAATTCTTGTAGCAGTGACGCTCGCTGATCTCCGACAGTAGAACGCTTATACATCGAAAAACCGTTCTCATAAAACACTCTACTAAGCCATGCAGCGTTCGTATCGACAATATCGCCATACAAGACTTCTTCACCTGTACTTAGCATTGCAATTTTGGTCATGGTTTTTCCTTTTGATTTTTTTCATAAGAATGACACGAGTTGTTTAAATAGCAATAGTGATTTCATCGCAATCATCTAATTACGTTCGTTACGACCTTCTAGACTGTACGGTCTAATCTTTCAGAGTTACAATATGCATAAATTTCTAGGAATGGCGGACGTATGGCCGATTTAAAACAAACACTTCTCAACGCTGGGTTTGAACTCATTAGTGAACATGGGTTCGCTGGCATTGGCATTATGAAGATCATTCAACAAGCGAAGGCGACAAAAGGCTCTTTCTATCACCATTTCAAATCGAAGGAAGATTTTGGCCGTCAGCTATTAGAAGACTATTTTGAGAACCATCTCAACACACTCAACCATTATCTTGAAGACAGCTCCATTCCGTTTGAACAACGCGCAATCCATTATTTCGAATTTTGGTCAGAATCAAAAGTGACGGAAGATTTTCAGATTAAATGCTTAGTCGTGAAATTATCTGGTGAAATATCAGGGACATCATCGAGCATGCAAGCAGAGTTAGATAACGGCGCTAATAAAGTGATTAGCCGCATGACCGATTACTTTGTATCTGGCAATGAACAAGAGCTGCTGGATATAGAAACACCACACATGGCATCACGAACACTCTATGCTAAGTGGCTAGGGGCGACGTTGCTTTGCGCAATACAAAAAGACCGAACACATTTAGAACAAGCCATGACCGAAACAAAAACGCTCATAAAATAAGGGCTGCAAGCAGCCCTTTACTCTTTATACCTTTGATACTCTTTATATTGGTTAATTGAACACGGTTTAACGCCCAATTCCCGACGCATCCACTGCATCGGGTTCAAACGTCACAGGAGGCCATTCTTTGAATGTCTCTAAGTGCTGTTGTACGGCCGCTTGAGCAGGACCAAACGCCCACATTTTTTTACCCATCCAATTGATATACATCCCGGACTCCTCAGCAGCTCGCTCATAAGGGTCGCGGCGTAAGTTGAAAAGCAGCGGCGCATTAAGTTCTTCTTTCGGCCCACTCCAACCATGATTTTGTACAACAAAGTGAGCTTTCCAATCACCAACACGAACCGCTTGTAGACGATCACGCTCGTAGTAAATGATCTCCTTTCGATTTGAAGGGGCGAGCTCAGTTAGCATCGTCATTTGATTGTAACCATCTAAATGCGCTTTAAAACCTTCATAACCTGTCAGCATTTTCTGTTTAAGGTCGCTTGGTCCACCCGCGGCTTCAACCAATGTAGGTAACCAATCCATTCCATCAAACACACCATTATGTACTTTTCCGGCAGGGATTTTATCCGGCCAACTCACAAGCAACGGCGCACGCACCCCCCCTTCCCAAGTCGAACCTTTTTCACCATGATATGGCGTCATGCCACCATCAGGCCAAGTCATAATTTCCGGTCCATTATCCGCCGTAAATATCACGATGGTATTATCTGCTACGCCTAATTCTTCTAATTTAGCGAGCATCTCACCCACATGGTCATCAAGATCCTTCATGACTACTTCTTGTAGCCCCCAACCATTTTGACCAAGCATCGCTTCATACTCTGGTGACAAATGGGTCCAAACATGACCTCTCGATGGGCAATACCACGTGAAGAAAGGTTTATCTTCCTTGACTGCATTTTCAACAAAATTAATAGCATGCTTGTTAACTTCATCGTCCAAGGTACGCATACGTTCTATCGTCAACGGCCCGTCATCTTCTATGATTTGCCCACCTTTGCCATCTGACTTCGAGTGAATGACATTTCGTGGGGCAAATTTCTGGAACGCTTCGTCTTGTGGCCAATCTGGGTCTTCCGTGTATTCCATCGCATTTAAGTGATATAACCAGCCCCAATATTCATCGAAGCCCTTCATTGTCGGCAATACTTCATCCCTATCACCGAGATGGTTCTTACCAAATTGACCCGTTGTATACCCTAGTGTTTTCAGTATCTCCGGTAGCGTCGGTGTTTCGGCGCTAAGCCCTACAGGACTACCTGGAAGACCAACAGTGTGCATACCCGTCCGAACGGGGAATTGCCCCGTAATAAACGCTGAACGCCCTGCGGTACAAGAAGGCTGAGCGTAATAATCTGTTAACAGCATGCCTTTTTCAGCAATACTGTCGATATTAGGAGTCTCGCTACTCATCACGCCTCGATGGTAGGCGCTTAGATTCGATATACCGATATCATCAGTGAAAATAACAAAGATATTCGGCGGTTTTTCATTCGCGTTGGCGAGTGAGCTTAACCCTAATAAACTAACGACTAACCATTTCATTAATATACGGTGCATCCTGCCTCCTAAATATATTTATTCTACTTGTTTGACTCTATTATCATCATTTTTAATAAGCATAATTCCTACTACTCCAAACCCTATTTCAAGCAGTAGATAAAAGATTAAAATCCCATTTGGAATCCCATCTATCGCCATACTGATGGCGCGGCCCAAACCCAAGCCCCACATAAACACAATCAAACTTTGTAGTGCGGATCGAGCCATTTGTTGTGTTCCAAAAGCGCCCATAAGCCAGTAGACCGCTAATGCAAGATAAAGCCCCATTACGGCACGAAAAATATGACTTACGTTTGTTGGTGAAGCATCTATATCAAACAAAAAAGGTAAAGTGACACTCGGCACCAATCCATACATTAAGGCAATTGGGATCAGCCCAAGTACTGCGAGTAACAGGAATTTTTGAGTATGCGTCATGTTGCTTCTCCTATTTATTCTTACAGACTAGTTGCTGGTATCAATAAAGCAAATATACAGATTGAATAGAGTAAGTTAGCTTAAAGCCCTATCTGAATGAGTAGGTCTTGTAGATTGAAGTGCGTACTTAAATTCAATGCATTAACGAGGCTATAGCTTAAGCCACTCCAGCACAGAATAGACAGTGACAATAAAATGAAGGTTGTAACGTGATTTTGCCTAAGTCGACTTGCAACCAAGGTGTACAATGGAATGCCAACGAGAACAGGGGCGAGTGTGGCCATCGTTTTATTGCCGTACCTTTTCCATACAACTAAGAAGCGCCTTAGCTTTGGCCGATAGGGTTGAAAGTTTTTTCTCGCATAAAGGTAGAAAGAGTATCGGCCGATAAACCAGCCAAAACATCCTGCCATCAAAGCTGGAACAACATTAAACAACAACATTTCGGGATAACTAAAACCCACAAAGCCTGCTAATGCAGGGCCAGTATATGTTTTCCAAATACTGAGCAGCGCCATGACCAAGCCGAGTAGCAAATAACTATCCATGTTCTCACCCAGTATGTGTGTATGTACTTTTCTCAATGCTATTAAGCTCAAGTATATGCGTTATCACCGGGTCAATATGATGAAATATTTGTTTCCAGCCTTTGCATAAATAGTTGAGACCTGGGTTACCGTACTTATCGTTGATGATGCGATTCTTTGGACACTCACCATGACACGAAAATTTAAATGTGCATTCCAAACATTGCTTAGGTAGCGCCCTTTGTTTCGCAAAGCCAAAGGTCATTTGCTGTTTGGATAAAGCGATTGCCTGCAAAGGCATCTGTTCTATATTGCCAATTTTATGCTCAGGATGGACATAGTGGTCACAGGCATAAACATCACCATTGGGTTCTACGGCAATACCCTTACCGCATATATCGTTCAACGTGCACATCGAACTTGATTTGCCCATCCAGATTCCAAAAAAATTCTCAAAGTAAGGAATATGGACTTTGCCAAAATCGTGCTTTACCCATTCATCAAACACCGTTGTTAAAAAATCTCCCCATTGAGTCGGAGTAACGCTCCAGCTCGTTGTTTGAGCTGATACTGGGATGATTGCCGCTTCAGAATACTGGACCCATTTGGCCTCTTCATCTCGGTCTACGACTGGGATAAATTGAATTTGTGATGGCTGAATGACATCTCTTATGAATCGATATACGTCTAGAGGGTGATCGCCATTAATGTTATTGACGCAGGTAAGAGTCGCAAAATGAATGTCATAGCGCTTTAGACGTTCAGCAGCTTCTAATACCTTGGTAAACGTGCCCTGCCCACAGCGATTTTTACGATAGGTATTATGTAGCAGCTCTGGCCCATCAATACTCAAACCAACACTAAACGTGTATTTCGCCAAAAACTGACACCATTTTTCATTGAGTAACAACCCATTTGTCTGAATATCATTCACGATTTTCACATTGGGCTTGGCGTATTTCATTTGAAGCTCGACAATTCGCTCAAAATAATCAAGACCTAACATTGGCGGCTCACCACCATGCCAAGAGAAGATGATCTCTGGTGTGTTCTGACCTTGAATATATTGACGAATATAACGCTCTAGCATCTCATCACTCATCTTATATGAACGATTCTTGGGATACTCGAGTAGCTGTTGTTTATCCAAATAATAGCAATAATCACAGTTGATATTACACACAGCTCCAATTGGTTTTGCCAGCGCCTGAAACTTGGCGTGGGGCTTACCTTGGAACTGGGGTACATCGAGATGATAGCGAGACATAATGTCGTTCCTCTACAGAGTGATTTCAAACTGTTCAATCATTGACAAGAATTAAACTCGCTTAATACAAACCGGTCAGTTTGCATTAAGCGAAAATTTTTTACTTCACGTTTTCAAATGGATTCCATTGCTCGTCTACAGGTACGATACCCATTTTCTTTTCGTATTCTTTATAAACGGACAACATGAGTTGGAACTGCTCAGGGAGTTGACGTTTTAGGTCAATCATTTCAGCAGGGTCTAACTTGGTGTTATACATATGCCACTCACTGTCCCCTCCCATCCCTTTCGAAATGCGAATGATCTTAAAATCACCCTGAAGAAGAATGCCACTGCCAAATAATTCGAACGGGATGGCATTGCCGTCGCTATGAACAGTGTCTCGTTCTCCTTGCAAATAAGGCATGATGCTTTGCCCACTCATTGGCGCTACTTTTCTGCCTTTATATTGACCTCCCGCAGGCTCTACATCGGCAGCGTCCAAAATCGTAGCGGCGAGATCTTTTACTTGAGTCAGTTCATTGGTTTGAGTTCCGGCATCTAGAGATTGGTTCTCTCCTAGTACACCTTTTGCAGGCTTGACGATTAAAGGAACACGAACTCCACCTTCTGCTGTATAAGCTTTGAACCAAGACAACCCACCAGTAGATGCACTTGCCCATTCAGGGCCCAAAGAGACACTCGAATTCGCACTACCCAGGTTTTCGGTACTGTTATCAAAGTGGTGGTCTGTCCAAGTACGAATGAGGTCACTGACATTTTTACCCGTGATATCCGTGGCTTCCGGACCATTATCTGCAAGATAGATAATATACGTATTGTCGTACTCGCCAATCTTCTTGAGATAGTCCGTCACCTGGCCTATTTGCTGGTCTTGAAGCTCCATCATCCCCATCGCAATGGCCATTTTCTTGCCATACCAATGCTTTTGCTCATCAGACAAATCATCCCATGGTCGGCTCAATGAATTTCGATCAGACATCCTGGCGCTACTTGGAATCACGCCCATCTCCTGCATTCTTTTAAAGCGGCTCTCTCGAACAGAGTCCCACCCATGCTCTACGTAGTAGTCAATTTTGTCTTCAAATGACGCTTTAGGCGCTTGAAGTGGCAAATGAATCGCGGTGAATGGTAAATAAGCAAAGAAGGGTTTCCCAGAATCCTTATTGCTGTCAATCATGCTGATTAGCTCTTCGGTATAGCCTTGATCTGAATACTCTCCCGGATACTTATCTTTTACCTGTTCGCCATTTTGATACGTCGGCTCTACCTCAACACCTGGCATTTCCCCTTTTTGCAGCGCGTTTGCTGTCGCCTCATTTTTTGCAGGGAACATCATATCTCTATTGAAATGATTCGAACCGCCAGCCAAAATTCCGTAGCTCTGTTCAAAACCTCGATCATCAGGTAGGAAACCATCGTCATGGCCCAAGTGCCATTTTCCAGAAAGGTAAGTATGGTATCCATTATCACGAAGCAGCGTCGCGACGGTGACACCATCTTTAGTAAGGTAACCTTCGTAACCTGGCTTGCCAATAGCTGGCGGATAGACGGCATAGTCGAACGTACCCAATCCAACTTCATGACTGTTTGCACCGGTTAGCATCATAGATCGTGTGACAGACGATGTTGGTGACGCATGGAAGTTGGTAAATTTCACCCCTTCTTCAGCCAGTTCCATCAGGTTTGGCGTTGATACTTCAGAGCCAAAGGGTTGCGTATCAGCAAATCCTACGTCATCACCAACGATAAGTAAGATATTGGGTTGTTCCTGTGCAGCGAAGGCGTTAGGCGCAAAAGAGGCGGCGATTGCCGTACACAGGATCGTTTTTGAATTGTTCATGGTTCACCCTTATTTAATGAGCACTTTGGGACATCCAGTGGAGCATATCCAGTGCTCTAGGATGGTTCTGTTTAGCGGCTTTACCTATCCAGCTCACCGCTATAGAGTCGTCTTTCTCGCCACCAGTCCCTGCCGCGTACATAAGACCAAGCTGTATTTGAGCGTCAGCATTCCCTTGATTCGCTGCATGTGATATCCATTTCCGTGCTTTTTGCTGGTTCGATTCAAGATATTCACCGCCTGAGTCGACGCCATGTAGATAAAACATACCAATATCGTATTGTGCTACCGCGTCACCTGCATAGCCGTTTTGAAACGTTGCTCCAATCTCACTAGAAAACGTCTCTGGCGTGTCAGTTGCGTGCCCTAGAAACGCTATGCTAATAACAAGTAAGCTGAGAAAACTAAGCAACCAATGTTGAATGCGTTTATTCATAATCTAACGCTAATGCTCCAAGGTTACGGCTTGTAAACGTAGGGTTTTCTGCTCTCGCCAGTAAGCCAATGTCCAAAGGACAACAACGGTATCCATGGCACCTGCGAGCAAAAAGCCAGTAATGTGTGGGCTGTCGAAATTGAGTAGAAGAAGAAGCACCATAAAGCCTTTCTCTACGGCAGAGTAAAGCATGATGCTCTCTCTCCACTGTGGCTTGAAAGCAGCACCTACCATCATGACGCCCATCATTCCAACCATGACGCCCCAGTGCTGATAAAATACAAAGTCCTGATCCACATAAGGGAGTTGTCCGATGTTGGTGATAGCCCATTGCGGAAAGAATGCGTAGGCAAAAGCGGCCGCAGTTCCAATACCGGTAATCAGTAGCATCTTGTTGACGTGTTGGGTAAAAAACATAATTGCCTCCTAGTTTTAAAAAGGTAAGGCACATCCCTATGCCACGATGGGTAAACGGGAAACTAACAAGTGCTAGCGAGAATAGCGGTGACTTTATCTTGAGCGATTGGATAGAACTGAAAACTGATGTCTTTTTCTATTCCGATGACAATCTGTTGTTTTGTGGTGTCATCCAGATTCCATTTAGCAAAATTCTGAGTCGCATTGACTAAGGTCTGGAACGCACGTAAGGAGTGCACGACCTCTTGATGTTTTTCTTTATCCGTTAGATTCTGTGGAATATCAAACACCGAAGCGAGCTTGCTAATACTTGATAGGTAAAACTCTGGCAGGGCTTCAATCACCACAGGCAATAAGACGCTATTGGCATCACCATGTGGAATATGAGCGATCGCACCGAACGCGTGCGCACAATTATGAATAGGTATTCCGCCTAGTGACGAATAGAACGCAGAAATGGCCATCGTACTGGCCTGGAGAAGCTCACCACGAGCAACCATATTTTGCGGAGTGTGGAGCACTTTCGGCAGATTATTCAGTATTAAACGACAAGCTTGTATCGCATAGGCGTCAGTAAAGGCATTACTCATTGGTGAAGCCAGTGCTTCAATGGCATGTGTTAATGCATCCATCCCTGTTGATACTGTTAATGCTACCGGCAAGTTTACCGTCAGTTCAGGATCGAGGACGGCAATATCACATTCAAGTCCAGATACCACCAAGCTGGCTTTAACCTGTTCTCTATCATTATAAAAAACCGCTATAGGTGATGCTTCTGCACCGGTGCCTGCCGTAGTCGGAACACCAATATGAGGAATTGAAAACGGTTTGACTTCTGGACCAACTTCAATACGCCCGCCTCCCTGAATCGCGTCACGAATATCATCAAGCTTGTGCTCCAATCCGTACTTAATGCCTTTTGATGCATCAATAACGCTGCCACCGCCCAGGGCCAAAATACTATCGGCATTCACTTGTTTAGCAAATTCCAGAGCACGATTAATATCCAAACAACTCGCATCTGCCTCAACGTCTGTGTAAATACCGGCGAGTTTCACGTCATCGTTGTGATTAAATAGCGATGCTAAGCGCGCTACAAAGCCCAATGACTCAAGACCTTGGTCACTAATCAGCAATACTCGCTGCGCTCCTTTTGCTTTGAACAGCGTTGGAATCGCTTCGATTGATGAAGAACCAGAGTGGATGACGGTTCTAAGATTAAAAGTAAAGTTATTCATAGTTAAATCTCCAATTAGTCATTTATTCGCACAGACTTTTTAATACTGCACGTTTGAATTCGTTGTCTTCTGGGCCAAGCAATAAGCTGACATTGTGCTGCTGTGTATTGGTTGTCATCACCGTCTTACCGTGGGAGAAGGTCTGAAACCCTTCTTTACCGTGGTAAGCCCCTTTTCCTGACTCTCCAATACCTCCAAATGGCGCATCATCGACAGCAAGGTGGAAAACGCAGTCATTAATACACATACCACCAGAATGCACCTGATTAGCCACTTTGTGTTGCAATGAGCCATCTTCACTCATTAAGTAGAGCGCTAATGGTCTTGGTCTTTCAGTAATGAATTGAATCGCATCATCAATGTTGGAATAGGTAATGATGGGTAATAAGGGACCAAAAATTTCCTGAGTCATAACCGGTGAATGCAACGATGGATTGACAATTAAGTGTGTCACCATCAATTGCTCCTCTACATCGACTGCTTGGTTATGACAGGCGGTCACTTGCGACTCTGCCGCTAGTTCATTTGTGAGCAAGTCATGAAGGCGTTGGAATTGACGCTGATTAATAAGACTGGTCATCGAGTCGCTGTTTACCCCTTGAGGAAACAGCCTTTGATAATGTTCGACATACGCGTCAACAAACGCCTGCTGCTTACCTTCACGAACCATCACATAATCGGGGGCGACACAGACCTGACCATTATTTAAACTTTTGCCATAAATAATGCGTTCCACCGTCAAATCAATATCAGCGTCGTCTGCGACAAGAACCGGAGACTTACCACCAAGCTCTAAGGTCAACGGAGTGAGATTTTCTGATGCAGCCTTCATCACTTTACGGCCAACTTCTGTCGAACCAGTAAAAAGTAAGTGATCGAACGGCAACGAGGTAAATTGAGCCGCGATATCGGCCTCACCCTCTACGACGACAACCTCGGTGTCGCTAAAGCTACACGCTAGCATTTCGCGAATGACTGCATTGGTGGCAGGGGTAAACTCACTGAGTTTGATCATGGCTCTGTTGCCCGCAGCAATGGCGGAAATCAAAGGTCCAATAGACAACATAACTGGGAAATTCCACGGCGTGACTATGCCGACAACACCTTTAGGTTGATACACCACTTCTACGGTAGAGCTAGAGAGCAATGGACCTGGATCTCTAGGACATGGACTCATCCATTGCGATAGAGAAGATAAAGTGTGGTCAATATTGCCGATACATGGCAAGACATCGGCGACTAATGTGTCTTGTCTACTTCTCTTCCCGTAGTCTTGATTCAGAGCATCGCAAAGTGCATCACTAAAACGTTGCAACGACACTTTTAACGACGTAAGTGCTGCAATGCGCGCCGCATAACTTGGCATAGGATCGCTCTGGTAATGCTTTTTTAGTCGCTTGTGAATGAGTTTTAAATCGTCAAAAGTGGTGTTTTGCATGGTAATCCTCCGTAGAAAGTGATTACACAATAAACAAAACAAACCGGTCGGTCCAGACGATTATTGTCAGAGTTGTGTCAATTGGATATGCAAGCACAAGGGATATAATGACTAACTCTTTGTTGATTCGATAAAAAACGGAGAAATTGTGCGCCTAATTACAGTTCAACAATCTTGCATTGTTTTTAGAGTGAATACTTGACGTTCATCATGCGGCCACGCCATTTTAGTTCTAGACTGGTATTAACTATTCAGATAGTGATCGGTTTAAACCTGTGGAGGGAATTTTATGAGCAGTACTACTTTCATCGTCAGCTTTGTCGGACAAGCCAGCCCAACCACCATTAAGAACTTGGCAGCCATAACCCATGAAAATGGTGGTAAATGGTTGGTGAGTAAAGTGAATTTCCTCGAAGATCATGTTGCGGCCGTTATCAAGGTAGAGCTCCCGAGCGAAAATCAAAGGATCGTCAAACAAGCTTTTGAAGATCACTCTAATCTCACGGTTCAGATCACCGATACAGAAAGACACACTCACGATCAAGAAACCATCTACCATCTAAGGTTAGATGCCAGCGATCGAGCCGGTATTGTCAACGAGATTACTCAATACCTCGATGCGCAAGACGTTAGAATTCTAGATATGGACTGTCAGCGAGTTTTCCTCGCCGGAGGAGGTGGCATTAGTTCTAGTTTATTTACCGCGAATATCGCCCTTAAGATCCCACAAGCAATGAAAATTGCCGATATAGCTAATGAATTAGAAGCACTCAGCGAAGATACACGCGTTATTTTAGAGTCTTAACCGACCTTATTTTATAGACGCTTCGTCTCAAAATTTTGTACACGCTTCGACCCAAAGCCATCGCAATTACGATGGCTTTATTACTTAGATGACTATATTACTTAGATGACTATATTACTTAGAAGACTATATTGCTTAGATGACTGTATTGCTCAGATAACTGTATTGCTCAGATGACAGTATTACTTAGATAGCCCAATAACAGTGACAAAAAGCGCTAGCGTTCACAATCGTCAATGCCCTTGCAAGCGCCGAAACTAGACTCTATTTTCTCCAAAGCCATACGCTATAATTTGACTAATCTCTGACAGCGACCGTCCTGACTCTTGCTGCCAATCAGCAAACGCCCTATTGGCGGCCTTGAGAGCACGTTTTGTCCCTCTTCCTGAATCTACGATATTGGTATTTCTTAGGTAAGATTCTACATCTGAGGATAAAAGAAACGTATCGACACCAAGCTGACGCAATGCGTAAGGTCCAGTGTTCCCCCCTAATCGTGCACCGTGTTTTTTCAAATACAACCACAGCTCCGTGACGGTATCGGCAGGCCAGTTAGCGACCATGTCAGCGAAAGAGGCATGGTCAAAACGAGCCGATTGAATCATTCTCGCGTTACTAGGAATCGACATCACTTTGGTCAAATGTCTAATAATGCGTGGGTCTTGGGCTTTTTGCTCCCAATGCTCATCCGACAGCATCAATAACGGTTCCACTCGAAACTGGAAAAATACTTCTTCAAAGTTGTCCCATTTGTTGCGAACCACTTGCCATGAGATACCACATTGGAACACCTTCATCGTAAACGCAGCCAGCCACCTATCATCTGATATCGCCAACACTTCTGATCGTGTTAGGGGTTTAGTAAGCAGAGACTCCAACGCATCGTCACCGCCTTTTCGCTCTGAAGCACGAGCGTAAATAGAGGAAAACTTTTCCATATGATCCTTTGTCTTGTTCAACATTTTGGCTACTGGTTTTCGTCACTATAACACGCTGGATTTAGCCATTTCCATCTCCCCCCTCCCAACACAAGTGACAATGTCACTTAACCGCTATCATGTTGCTATCAGAACCAGCCATAACGAGGTGCTATTGGTTTGGAGAAATGGTTAATGGTTAATGGTTAATGGTTAATGGTTAATGGTTAAAAGCTAAAGGCTAGCCATCTCATAGTTAACGCCCAAAGAGGAATAGCTATCGATAATCTGTTGTCGGCGATAGCATTGTTGACTGTGATCATTAATCAAGCCTGCGGCCTGGAGGTAGGCATAAATAATGGTGGAGCCGACAAACTTAAAGCCACGCTTTTTGAGGTCCTTACTTAAAGCGTCCGATACAGGGGACGTGGCAGGATAGTCTTCTAAGCGCTGCCAATTATTGACGATGACCGCGTGATTAACATACGACCACAAATATTCACTAAACGAGCCAAACTCTTGCTGAATTTTGATAAAGCATTGAGCATTAGTCACTGTCGATTTAATTTTCAATCTATTACGAATAATGCCCGTATCTTGCATGAGCTGTTCTTCATCTTGCACGGAGAACTGCGCGACCTTCTCAACATCAAAGTCGGCAAATGCGCGTTGATAGCCTTCTCGCCGCTTCAATATCGTGTACCAACTTAGGCCTGCTTGGGCGGATTCAAGCACCAAAAACTCAAACAAAGTCTTATCGTCAAGAACGGGTACCCCCCATTCGTTATCATGGTATTCGACGTAGTCGACCTTTGTTTCATCTAACCAAGGACAACGCTTACACATACTCACTTCCTTCCTGTTCTCAATATCGCAAAAATGCTGTCACAGCAGTTCGTGACAGCATTCAATTTAGGGCACTAAAATCCAGTAAAACCCGCGTTCGCAATTTCCTTTCACGGCATTGAATTCATTACATCACTTTTACTCGATGGAACAATCGATACAGTACAGGCACAACAATCAACGTCAGCACCGTGGCAAATCCAAGCCCGAACATGATGGTTACCGCCATCGGTTTAAAAAAGATATCGGGTAGTAATGGAATCATCCCCAGTATCGTGGTAATTGCCGCCATACACACCGGCCGCACACGGCTCAACGCGGCATCGACCACCGCGTAATACGCTTCTTTACCTGATTTAATTTCAATTTCAATCTGGTCCAACAGTACGATACCATTTTTCAGAACCATTCCTGACAAGCTGAGGAAACCCAGTAACGCCATAAATCCAAACGGGGTATTCAACGCCAGTAACCCCGTCGTGACACCAATAATGGCAAGCGGCACCGTCAACCACACTATCAACGCTTCTTTCACGGCATTGAACAAGAATATGGTGATCAAGAACATAAACAAATAGCCCATTGGCATCGTTTGGAACAGCGACGCCTGCGCATCTCCTGATGATTCATATTCCCCACCCCACTCCAAGAAGTAACCTGGTGGTAGCTCGATGGCTTCAATCTGCGACTGAATACGTTTCTGTAGCGTCGCTGCGGTTTCTTCACCAAGTAAGTCAGGATCTGCCATCACCGTTAGCATACGCTTTCGGTTCTTACGCACTATGATGGGATCCTCCCAGCGAACGTCATACCCCTGCGTCACTTGCTGGAATGGAATAAACTCAGACAGGGCCGGACTCCATATCATCATGCCTTCAATATTACGAATATCCACCCGTTCATCATCAGGAAGGCGCGCGACGATAGGCATCAGTGTCGTACCATCACGATAGAGCCCAACCGATTTGCCAGAAAAAGACATCATCAACACATCATCGACATCCGACTTGGTAATACCGTAGCGCCTTGCTTGGCTTTCATTAAATATTGGCTCAAGTACCTTGGTCCTCTCTCGCCAATCATGGCGAATATTAAATGCACCGGGATCCGCATACATAATATCCATGACTTGGGTCCCAATACTTCGCAATACCGTCGGATCAGAACCTATGATGCGCGCTTCAATTTTCGCCCCTCCGCCGGGACCAAGTTCAATTTGTTTGAGCTTGTAATTGATCTCGGGAAAAGTGCTGTCTACATAACTTCTAAAGCGATTCATTAAAGGTTGAAGTTGTTCGTAACTTTTCGCTCTTGTGGTGATTTCACCGTAAGCGGCATAACTCTTTTCCGGTGCATATGTCAGCATGAAACGCTGTAAACCTTTACCTGCTGTCGTTGTGATATGGTCCGTTTCCGGTTGCTCCGCTATCCAGTTTTCCAATACTTCTAACTTAGTATTGGTCGCTCGAATGTCCGTACCTTCCGGTAGCCAAACATCCACTTGAAACATCGGCGTTGTCGATGCAGGGAAGAAGGACTGCTTCACTAAAGTAAACCCGTATAAACTTCCACCTAGACACACAATAAGAAAAACGACGGTTAACCAAGCGCGGTGCATACAAAATTCTAGAAACTTTCGATACATCACAAAGACAATGCCATTATAGGGATCACTGCCCTCTCCACCGTCTTCACCCCCTTTGATTTTCTGACCTTTAAAAAACATGTCAGCAAAAAACGGAGTAAGAGAAATCGCCGTAAACCAACTTAGCATTAGGGAAATAAGCAGTACGGTGAACAAGGTGCCACAATACTCCCCAGTAGAGTCTTGCGACAGACCAATAGGCGCAAACGCGGTAACAGCGATTACCGTAGCACCTAGTAGTGGCCATTTCGTTTGAGTGACTATGTCTGTCGCGGCTTGAAGCCGCGTCTTCCCTCGCTGGGTTCCGATTAGTATCCCTTCAACGACCACAATGGCATTATCCACCAGCATCCCTAGTGCAATGACCAGTGCACCTAGTGAGATGCGCTGCAGGTCAATCGCCATGTATTGCATGAAAATAAAGGTGCCAAGTACCGTTAGTAGCAAAATCAAACCAATCAATAGACCCGATCGCAGTCCCATAAAAAACAGTAAGACAATAATAACAATCGCCACTGCCTGCCCTAAACTCACAACGAAACCACGGACGGACTTATCCACTTCTTTTGGTTGGCTGTAAACCTCAGAGATCTCGATACCCACTGGCTGCTGGAACTTAAGCTCAGCAAGTCGCCGGTCAAACCGCTCTCCCACTTCCACTACATTCACGCCTGTCGCGAATGATACCCCTACATTCAGCGCAACTTGACCATTAAAATTGATGATATTCGTCGGCACTTCAATAAAGCCGCGTTTAATATCCGCCACATCTTTTAAATAGATGAGCCCTTCAGCGCCGCCTTCAGTTAAAATCAAATCACCGAGTTCGCTGACATCAGTAAATTCACCCGTTGGTTGAATGCGAATATACTCGCTACCAATGCGAGTCGCGCCAGCGTTCGACACCACGTTCTGCGTTTGCAGTAAATTAAAAATCGTACTTGGTGCAATGCCTAAAGCACTAATTCGTTTAATGGAGATCTCAATGAAAACTTGTTCTTGCTGTTGTCCCGTCACCGACACTTTACTCACGCCATCAATGAGTTCGAGCTCGCGCCGCAAGTAATCCACATAATCAGAAATTTCTTTATAACTGTATCCTTCCCCCGTTAGCGCCAGTAATACACCGTAAACATCACCAAAGTCATCTATCACCGTTGGGTCGTTAACACCCGGTGGCAAGGATCCTTGCAAATCATTCACTTTTCTGCGTAATTCATCCCAAATTTGCGGCAGATCATCAGGACCATAATTGTTTTTCATTGTTACGGTAATTTGAGATAAGCCCCGGCTGGAAATTGAATTGATTTCATCAACATACGTTAGCTGTTGAATCGCTTTTTCTATTGGGTAGGTGACTTCTTCTTCCACTTGTTGTGGCGTCGCTCCCGGATAAGATGTCACCACCATGGCATCTTTGATGGTAAAAGCGGGATCTTCCAAACGCCCTAGTTCAAAAAAGGCGGATACACCTCCAATAAGGAAAATCAACGACACCATCCAACTAACGACTTTGTTACGAATGAAATAGGCGGCTACACCCGTGATCTCGTCATCACTTTGAGGCAAAGACTTCTTTTCTTCTTGGCTCATTACTTCGCCTCCTGCGTTAGAACTTCCACTTCCATACCGTCACGTAATCGGGCAACACCGGCAATGACTATCTGATCATCGCGCTCAATCCCGCCCAATATTTGAATAGTAGAACGAGAAACTTTACCCGTTATTACTTTTTGCTTTCTTACCGTTGCACTGTTTCCATGACTAAGGTTTCCTTTGCTAAGATTTCCCTCACTAGAGATAACCCAGACATATTTTTCAAGATCATCTAACCCATCACCATCTTGATTAAACACCGATTCAATCGGAACACTCACGCCCAAGTCCAACTTAATGCCGACATCTTTCGCCTTAGAGGTCACATCCACTGCCATCCCATCCAAAACAAACTCCTCTTCTGGCATCGGCATCACTAAAGTGGCAGTAAACGTCCCGAGTGCAGGGTCTGGCTCCGTGGTGAACTCTTTGAGCTGTGCTTCATATTCATTCCCAGAAGGAACTCTTACAAGCGCTGCAATGTGGCTTATATCGTTACTTTTCGGCTGATTTAGCGAGAAGCTATCGGGCATCTGTATAATGATTTCCACTTCTTCGACGCTATGAATATTAACGACTTGCTGGCCAATTTGGACATTTTCAAATTGCTCCGCTGACACTCGTGAAATCACGCCATCCACTGGCGCAAGCAGCTTAGTAAACGACAACCTCAACTGAGCCAGTTCGAGCTCTGCTCTAGCATAGGCGCGCTGTGCTGCTAGTTCATCAAATTGCGATTTAGCCAATAGCCCTTTCTTTACTAACGGACTCGAACGGCGATACTGACTATCGATCACCGAGTAACGAGCCTGCGCATTATCAACATCTAACTTGTAATCCGTTGGTTCGAGCGTGGCGAGAATATCGCCTTTTTTAACAAAGTCTCCTTCTTTAAGGGTGATGTTATTAATCTCTCCCGGTACCCGAAAACTCAAATGCGAACGATCGGCCGCCGTTGCCAATGCTGGAAAATACAATCTGTCTTTAAGTTCACCTTTACTGATCGTTGTCGCTCTCACTTTCGGAATTTCATTTCTTGCCTCTATGGGGGCTTTGTCGCAACCTACTAGCAAGGCAGCGATACCAAGTAGACTGACCAGGCGAAAATTCATCATCATAGCCCTCTTTCCTTAATCCACTCACGGACCTTAATGCCCGCTTCTATGCCCTGAACACCCGAAATCACGATTTTGTCGCCATCTTCAAGCCCGGTAATCACTTGTCTTTTCTCATTCAGCTCCACGGCAACTTTTTCAACGATGCCATCTTCCGTGACTTTCCACACACATTGCTTGTCATTTTCTACAAACAACGCAGACACTGGGATAACAGTAGCTGCCGCACTCTTTGCCATCACTCTGACTTGCCCAGCCATACCCGGTAAAATACCAATATCAGATGGCCTCTCCATGACCATCGTCACTTTGTAACTGCCGGTTTTAGGGTCTGCTTCCGTGTCAATTTCTTGGAAAGTAAGCTCGTATTGATTACTTGGATACGCATCAAACGCCATTGATGCATCAATTTGGTTTTTACCTTGAAAGCGATTTAGTAAGTAATCGGGCAATTGGAATATAACCTTGAGCAGTTGGTTAGACTGAATATTCATCACCCCTTCTTTGGCTTGAATATACTCAAAGTTATCTGCGGGAATAATTGAAACGGTACCATCGTATGGCGCGACTAACTGAGCATAACTTAGGTTGGCTTTGGCTTGTGACCAATTTGCTCGCGCAGACTTCATATTGGCATTGGCTTGATCATAATCTTGCTCGGAGACGACCTTTTCTTTGCGTAACTTTAATGCTCTTTGATACTGCACATCTGCCAGCCTAAAATTCGCTTTTGCTTGTTTTTCTAATAGCAGATATTCGTCCGGATTAAGGCTGGCAAGCAAATCGCCCTTGTTGACGCTCTGACCCGAACGCACCATTATTTGTTCTAATTGTCCCGGTACCCTAAACGCCAACACCGCTTTATCACCGGCTTCAGACGTTGCAGGAAATGAACGCTCAAATTGGCTATTACCAACTGAAACAGAGAATAATTTTGCCGGGCGAGATTCCGGCTCGGGAATGGGAGGGGGAGCTTTTCCACATGCACTAAGCACTGCTACAACTAAAAATAATGCCGATAACTTCATGTTCATTTCTAACTACCCTATGTTAGCTTATAGTTAAAAAGATAGCCTAGAGCTCAACCCTCCGCCAACAAGTGATTAATTATTCGAAATTTTATCAGCTAGGTAGTCATTGAATACTCATCACCATGGTTAACTGGCAACAAAAAACCCAGTGTCCTAAGACAGCTGGGCTCTAGCATGGTCAAAACATCAGTTACAACTTACTAAATTCTCGGTTCACGGCATACGCATCCGACGTAACGTAGGCTTCCATACTGCGAAGTGAGCCTTCCATCTTATCCATGTCTTTTTCAATAGTGTTGAGGAGATCTTTAGCATTTTGCCCTTGTTTCCAAGGCTTGCTTTTGAGCGAGTGTTCTTGTTTCGATCTTAATTCTTCAACAAAATTGTCCGGTTGCTTCTCTAGCATCAAGCTCATTGCAACATACGCTAACAACACTAAGAAACTTCCCCCCAGCAAAGCCGCGGAGATAACCAAGATTCGAACTAACCACACCTCAACACCAAAATAATTGGCAACCCCTGCACAGACGCCGGTTAGCTTACCGTTGACTGGATCCTTATAAAGGTCTTTATGCGTCATAATTCTGTCTCCACTTCGGTGACTCCGCATCTAAGATTCGTTCTAAGCTCTCGACGCGACGCTGCATACTTTCCGCTCTTACTGACAACGCTTGCAGCTTCTCAAATTCTTTAGAAGACAAACCAGACTCAGACTTACGCTTACTTCGATAATGAAGAAACAACCATAGCGGCGCCACGAATATTAAAAAGACAATAACGGGTCCAGCAATAAGAAAAGTCGACATAGTTATCTCCTATTTGTTTTTATTCATCTGTTCTTTTAGCTTAGCCAACTCTTGGTCAATTTCGTCTTGCGCTTGCAACTCGGCAAACTCTTGGTCTAAAGACTTAGCGTTACCGCTATTGGCGTACAGATCGGCCTCTGCTTCCAATTCATCCACTTTACGCGAGTACTGTTCAAATTTCGCCATCGATTCATGAGTACGACTCGTATGGAGGTGCTTTTGCACATCACGACGGTTATTAGCGGTCTGTGAGCGAATCATCAATGCTTGCTGCTTAGAACGTGTTTCGATGATCTTTGATTCAAGTTTACTTATTTCATTGGTTAGCTTATCAATAGTCTCTTCAACTAAGGTCTGTTCATCGTGCAGGCCTTTAACGATTTTCTCTACTTTTTGCTTTTCAATCAGTGCCGCTCGAGCCAGCTCTTCTCTTTGCTTAGTCAATGCCAACGTCGCTTTGTGCTGCCATTCAACAATTTGTTCCTCTAATGACTTGACCTTACGAGCCAGCTCTTTTTTATCTGCAATGGCTTTTGCCGAGTTAGTGCGAACTTCCACCAAGGTGTCTTCCATTTCTTGGATGATCAGGCGAATCATCTTCTCCGGATCTTCAGCCTTGTCTAAAAGAGCGCTAACGTTAGAATTTACGATATCAGCGAAACGAGAAAAAATACCCATAATACATCTCCTAAAAATAACGTGGTGTCATGAAACTAATCGAGTGTTATGAAAGACACTCCAAGTTTCATGCCAGTTTTACAAAGCCAATGTTAACAATATGTTAGCTCAATCATTCGCATTTCATTATTAGCCTGCTAATATAATTGACCAATAGTTGGTAAAAAAAACCACATCTAAGGACTGTCACATGGCGCAAAACCTCATTGGTGAATCTCCTCGCTTTTTAGCCGTTCTCGATAAAGTCTCAAGGCTGGCACCGATTAATCGCCCGGTACTGGTTATTGGCGAAAGAGGAACCGGCAAGGAGCTCATTGCCCAGCGCCTTCACTACCTTTCCACACGCTGGGATCACCCTCTGATTTCGCTAAACTGCTCAACATTAAGTGACGGGCTCATCGACTCTGAGTTATTTGGTCATGAATCTGGCGCATTTACCGGCGCAAAAGGTCGCCACCTAGGACGATTTGAACGTGCAGAAAATGGCACATTGTTTTTAGATGAATTGGCCACAACGCCGCTATCGGTTCAAGAAAAACTATTACGTGTCATTGAATATGGTCAATATGAGCGTGTCGGCGGAATAAAAGCACTAGAAGCCAATGTAAGGTTGGTGTGCGCGACTAATGAAGATTTACCAGCGTTAGCGCAAAAAGGTAAGTTCAGGGCAGACTTATTAGATAGGCTCGCGTTCGATGTGATTCAGCTTCCACCGCTAAGAGCCCGCCAAGACGACATTGCGTTACTGGCTGAGCACTTTGCTATCAAGATGTGCAGAGAACTTGGGCTACCTCTGTTTGTCGGTTTCACTTCCCAAGCTTGGCGTAGTATTCATGAATACCCTTGGCCTGGAAATGTCCGTGAACTCAAAAATGTTATTGAACGCGCTGTTTATCAGCACGGTACGAGCTCACACCCAATCAATACGCTCACTTTTAACCCGTTTAACAACGACTTCCCGTCATTAAACTCAGAGGCTGCGAAAAACCCGGCTATAAATGCCGTTACTGAATCCGTCAATGCAGATTCGGAAGGCATCACTCCCGCCGTAACACCCGATAATGACCCTTTGCAGGCATCATCCACACCACTCCCTGATACCCTAACCTTTCCTATTGACTTCAAATTATGGAAAGAAGAGCAAGCAGTCATTGTAATTCGTGCGGCGTTAGAGCAAGCACAATACAATCAAAGAACCGCCGCTAAAATGCTGAGCTTAAGCTATGATCAGCTAAGAGGGCTGGTTAGAAAGCACAAACTCATATGAAGGCGCTCAAAGAGTCACCATTAAAATAAATAAAATCGTCGATAACTACTTGTCGTTATTGGTTTAACCATCAAATTAGTGGTAAATTACTCTGTTCTCAATACAGATATTACGTTCACTAAAATGAATGTAGCGTGTTTATGAAGGCATTACTAAAACTATCCATTACACTTTGCAGTATCGCGCTTGTCGCTGGCTGTGAGGATACGATCGACCATACGAAAGTTCGACAGGACGGTTTCGTGTATTGCGATCAAGGTCGCCCAAGTACATTTAACCCTCAATTAGTCGACGGTGGCATTACTGTCGAAGCGATCGCGCCTCAATTATATGACACGTTACTCACGCTTAATTCAGGCACTCATCAACCGGTGCCCAATCTGGCAAAAAGCTGGACGGTAGATGAAAGCGGTACTGTCTATACCTTTAAGCTGCGCGATAATATCCAATTCCAAACCACGGATTGGTTCTCCCCAACTCGAGCGCTAAATGCCGAGGATGTGGTATTTAGCTTTGAGCGTATTTTGGACCCGAGCCACCCTTATCATCAAGTGGGTGGTAGCGTGTATCCATGGTTTGCGGGTATCAACTTTGCTTCGTTGGTCACCCATGTTATTGCCATCGATGATCAAACCGTACAATTCACGCTATCGAAACCAGACAACTCCTTCTTGTCCAATATTTCAACGGCACACGCACCAATATTCTCTGCCGAATACGGTAAAATATTGCAACAAGAAGACAATAAGCTCAATCTCGACACACACCCTATTGGAACCGGACCATTTTACTTGGACGAGTATCAAGTTGCCGATCTCGTGCGCTTAAAGCGTCACGACAATTACTGGCGTGGCCCCGTTGAAATGGACCAAGTGGTTTTCGACATCTCCCACCGAGGAGCTGGAGCACTGGCGAAATTATTGCGTGGTGAATGTGACGTACTCAACTCACCAGTATCGAGTCAAATACCCATTATTCAGAAAGAAGACTCTGTCGTACTGCAAGCTAAGCCAGCGATGAACGTGTCATTTATTGCACTTAATACCCAGCATCCTGCACTCAGTGACCAACGCGTCCGCAAAGCCCTTAATCTCGCCATTAACCGAGATAATATTCTCGAAGCGGTCTACTACGACAGCGGTGAAAAAGCCTATACGCTATTACCACCAAGCTCTTGGGCCTATCAAAAAGACCAAATTCAAGTGCGTTATGACCGTAATTATGCGATGGCGTTACTTCGTGACGCAGGCTATGACAATGGATTAGAGCTCACGATGGCGGTTCCACTCGAACCCCGAGTATATAACCCGAGCCCGAGAAAAACGGCAGAGCTTATCCAAGCAAACCTTGCCGATGTGGGTGTCACACTTAATTTACTCACCGATGAACGCGTTGACCGCATTGAGTTAGCCAACATCCAAGAGGTGGATTTATTACTGACGGGCTGGGTTGGCAATACTGGCGATCCCGATAACTATTTAAGACCATTACTCTCCTGTTCATCAAAACGGGAAGGACTCAACCTTTCAATGTGGTGTAATGACGACTTTGACTTTTTACTTGATCTTGCGCTTGAAGTGAGCGAACCCCGTTACCGCGTTAATTTGTATCGACAAGCTCAGAACATTCTGTTCGAACAAGTGCCGATCATCCCGATTGCACATGGACGAAAATATCAAGCGCATGTTGATGACCTGACTGGGTTTCGAACTAGTCCATTTAATGCCCAACCGTTTGACCAAGTCGTGAGGTTAAAATAGATGTTCTGGTATGCGATTCGCCGACTCAATTTGTTCGTCATCACCTTGCTTATCCTGACGCTTGTTGGCTATAACTTATTGCGCCTAGAGCCTGACTCTTTTTGGGCACAACAAACATTTTTTCAAGGTTGGATTCACTATGTCGGCCAGCTGACAAAACTGGATTTTGGGTTAACGAAAGCCGGTGTTCCGATCATTGATGAGCTCACCGCGGTTCTACCTGCAACATTAGAATTGTGCTTTGCCGCCTTTACTATTTCCGTTTTGATTGGCATCCCCGCCGGTACGATCGCAGGCATGAAAAAAGGCAAGTGGCTCGATAACATCATCTCTTTTTCATCGATGGTGGGTTATGCTGCCCCACTATTTTGGATTGCACTGTTGATGATTATGTATTTTTCACTCAACTTTCAATGGTTTCCCGTCGCTGGTCGCTATGACTTACTCTATGAAATTGACCACGTCACTGGTTTTGCATTAATCGATGCCCTACTTTCGGATGGACCATACCGACGCGAAGCGCTACAAAGCGTTATCGAACATATGATTCTTCCTTGTTTCGTCCTTGCACTTTCTCCTACGATGCAAGTCATCAGGATGATGCGTACTTCAGTAACGGAAGTGATGGCACAGAACTACATTCGAGCGGCTCGAATCAAAGGTTTATCCAATTACGAAATCGTAATTGAGCATGTATTGCGAAACGCCATACCACCAATAATACCTAAACTGGGTGTTCAACTGTCGAGTATGATTACCCTCGCGATTATGACGGAATCCATTTTTAACTGGCCAGGTATCGGTCGTTGGCTCTTGGACGCCTTATCAAGTCAAGATTACGCATCAATACAAGCTGGTGTAATGGTCGTTGCGACCATTGTGCTCGCAGCAAGTATCTTATCCGATATTATCGGCGCAATGATCAACCCGTTAGTTAGGAAGGAATGGTATGCTGTCAGATAACATCTATCAGGAAGAGCGTATTCCAACCCAACTCGAGCGTTTTTGGCGAAGCTATCGAAGTAACAGCCTATCCATGTTTGGACTTTGGTGTTTTGGGCTGATCATTCTCATTACGCTCTCCTCTCCATGGCTCGCCCCACATGACCCAATGGCACAAAGCTCGTTTTTGCTTATTCCGCCATCTTGGGACCCAGCAGGGACAGTCGAGTTCTTTTTTGGTACCGATGATTTAGGTCGTGACATTCTTTCGCGGATTATCGATGGCTCTCGCTTATCTTTCGGTGCGGCGGTCATTATTACCGTTATTGCGGCCCTAGTGGGCTGTTTTATAGGCATCCTAGCGGGTATGACAAAGGGTTTACTATCGAGTATCTTGAACCACCTTCTTGATACCGTGATGTCAATTCCATCATTATTACTTGCTATCATTTTTGTGGCATTTTTAGGCCCCGGTGAATACAACATTCTACTTGCCATCTGTCTAGCGTTGATCCCTCGCTTTGTTCGTACCGTCTATGTAGCGGTGCATACCGAAGTGGAAAAAGACTACATTATGGCCGCCCGCCTCGATGGAGCCAATGACTTCTACTTACTGTGGAACTCGATTTTGCCAAATATTTTCTCCATTATTGCTGCCGAATTCACCTTCGCATTGTCCATCGCAATTTTAGATATTACTGCGCTGGGCTTTTTAGGGTTAGGTGCTCAAGCCCCTAGTAGTGAATGGGGTGCAGTATTGGGTGATGCAGCAGAGCTTCTTTATCTCGCACCCTGGACGGTGGTCTTACCCGGCCTTGCGATTTTATGTGTGGTTGTCGTCATCAACATCGTCGGCGAAGGCGTGCGCAGCGCGTTAAACGCGGGAGTGGAATAATGCCTGTATTAGATATTCGTCATTTAACGATCGAAATTGAAACCCCACAAGGTTTAGTTAAAGCCGTCGACAGAATGAGCTTTACCATTAATGACGGTGAAATTCGTGGGCTTGTTGGCGAATCTGGATCCGGAAAAAGCTTAGTTGCCAAAGCCATCGTTGGCGTATGTAAAGAAAACTGGCGGGTCTCTGCCGACCGCATGCGCCTTGGTAACATCGACCTATTGCAACTCACACCACGTGAAAGACGTCGAGTCATCGCCCGCGATGTCGCGATGATTTTCCAGGAACCATCTACCTGTCTGGACCCATCAGAAGAAGTGGGACGTCAGCTAATTGAATCGATTCCTTCACGATCCTTCGACGGCAAGTGGTGGGAGCGATTTAAATGGCGTAAAAAGCAAGCTATAGCACTCTTGCATAAAGTCGGCATCAAAGAGCATACTCGCGTCATGCACAGCTATCCGTATGAGCTCACCGATGGCGAATGTCAAAAAATCATGATTGCCATGGCGATTGCAGCTAAGCCGAAGCTACTGATTGCCGACGAGCCGACTAACGATTTGGACCCGATTACTCAGTCGCAGATCTTACGCTTACTGAGCCGTATGAATCAGCTCCATAACACCACATTGATCCTCATTGGCCATGATTTAACCACCATTACCCAATGGGCAACGCGTATTACCGTGATGTATTGTGGACAGTCTGTTGAGTCTGCTGACACCAAAAAGATCTTGGAGATGCCCAAGCACCCTTATACCGTTGCTTTATTGAAAGCGATGCCAGACTTTGGTGATTGGATCCCGCATAAAGAAAAGCTACAGTCTTTGCCTGGTTCCATTCCACCGCTTCAGCACCTCCCTATCGGTTGCCGGCTCGGTCCTCGCTGTCCTTATGCGCAAAGGCAATGTGTCGAAATTCCACCCGTCAAACGAGTGAAAAACCATAAATTCAGCTGTCACTTCCCGCTGAATACGGAGAAAAAAGCATGAGTGCATTGTTAGAAGTCACAGGGCTTAAAAAGGACTTTGTGACTCGTTCAAAGCTTTTTCAGAAAAAAATTCAACATGCAGTTAAGCCCGTCAGCTTTAGCCTGGAAGCGGGTCAAACTATTGGTTTTATTGGTAAGAATGGGTCTGGTAAGTCGACACTGGCTCGCATGTTAGCAGGTGTTGTCGAGCCCACTGCCGGAGAAATACGTGTCAATGGCGATTTGCTAGAACACAAGGATTACTCCACACGCTGTAAGCTGATTCGCATGATTTTCCAAGATCCCAACACCTCTTTGAATCCAAGAATACAAATTGGTCGGATTCTGGAAGGACCACTTAAACGAAATACCAACATGCCACCAGAAGCACGAATGCGACGCGTAAAAGACACATTAGTCCGAGTTGGTCTACTACCAGAACACGCTTACTTTTACCCACAGATGCTCGCTACCGGTCAAAAACAACGTATTTGTTTGGCACGAGCACTTATCCTACAGCCTTCTATCATCGTTGCTGACGAGGCACTCAATGGCTTGGATATGGCGATGCGCTCGCAAATTATTAACCTATTTTTAGAGCTGCAAGAAGAAATGGGCGTGGCGTTTGTCTACGTGTCGCAACATTTAGGGATAGTTAAACACATTACGGACAAAGTGATGGTGATGCATGAAGGCGACGTGGTTGAATACGGCGATACACAAGACATCCTCACCACACCTCAACATATTGTGACGCAGCGAATGGTCGAGAGTCATTTTAATAAAAAGCCAGTTTACCGCTAGTATTTAAATTAACGTTGGTATTTAAATTAACGCTACTATTTAAATTTTCACTAAGACTTAAACCGCTCTTTTCCGTCTCCCCATCAATATTTCTCGGCATGTGCTTCACACTGACGCTTTAGTGTATAGAGACATTTAGGGTGGGACATACCGATAAAAAAAGCCCGTTAGTCAAACTAACGGGCTTTTTATAATTTGTCACTCTCTTAACGACTTAAGAACTCTTAACGACTTAAGAAGTGGCTAGCGTCTGCTATTAGCTACGACCCGTTTTGGCACGAGAACCCGCTTCGCCTGCACTCTTTTTGTTGCGACGTTGTTGGTTGCTGCGTCCTTTCGACGGTGTGCTCACACGCTCTTCGTGACGACGTACCGCACGACGGATTTTTTGACTGCGAGAGCGCTCACGCTGACGAGAAGTGTTGGCGCTGTTCTGATCAAGAAGTGTTTCTTTCTCAGGCTTTAGCTCAACCAATTCACGCAAGTAGTTCACGTCTTTTAGCGTTAGTTCTGTCCAACCACCACGAGGCAGCTTTTTGTCTAAGTAGATATCACCGTAACGAACACGCTTCAGGCGGCTCACTGTTGTCTCTTGTGATTCCCACAAACGACGTACTTCACGGTTTCTACCTTCGTTAATCGCAACGTAGAAGGTGTGGTTCATACCTTCACCACCTGCGTACACAACATCTTCAAAACGAGCCATGCCGTCTTCAAGTTTTACGCCATGAACCAAGTTGCGAATTTTACTTTCAGTCACATCACCAAACACACGAACGAGGTATTCACGTTCAACTTGGCGACTAGGGTGCATTAGGCGATTTGCCAGTTCACCATCGGTAGTAAACAACAAAAGACCAGATGTGTTTGCATCAAGACGACCAACTGAAATCCAGCGTGAACCGCGGATTTTTGGCAGGCGATCAAATACCGTACGACGACCTTCTGGATCGTGACGCGTACAAAGCTCACCTTCAGGCTTGTAATACGCCAATACACGACAAACCACTTCTTCTTGTGCTTTCGCCGATACAGTATGTCCGTCAATACGAATTATCGCACTGTCGTCTTCAAGGCGCTCACCCAATTTTGCAACCTGACCGTTGACACTCACTCGTCCTGACTTGATCAATGTTTCAAGTTCACGACGTGAGCCGTGGCCTGCGCGGGCAAGCACTTTTTGTAATTTTTCGCTCATCTACCTACCTATAATGTCGTCTTCACAGACGTCGAAACCAGATATTGCGATCGTCAAAATCGCGGTCGCGTATTATCGCAGAGAAACCGGTTAGAATCACCAAGTTTCTCAGGTTATTTCATCACATCATCTGGCTCGATGTTTATTCGAATGGTGCAGGATCGCCAGCACCGACACGAAGAACTTTTGGCTCGTCATCACTAAAGTCAATAACGGTGGTCGGTTGTTCACCCAAGTAACCGCCGTTCAAAATAACGTCAACGGCATGTTCAAGTTTGTCACGAATATCTTCTGGATCCGACTCTGTTATGTCATTACCCGGAAGAATCAATGACGTAGACATCAGCGGCTCGCCTAATGCTTCAAGCAAATCGAGGGCAATTCTATTATCCGGCACACGAATACCAATCGTCTTTCGCTTAGGATTCATTAAGCGACGCGGCACTTCTTTTGTTCCCTTGAAGATAAAAGTAAACGGCCCTGGCGTATTGTTTTTTAGCAAACGAAACGCCGTATTGTCGACTCGCGCATAAAGCGAAATTTCCGACAAATCACGGCACAAAAGTGTGAAATTATGTTTATCATCTAGACGACGAATCTGACAAATTCGCTCTAGTGCTTGTTTGTTTTCAAGCTGACAACCCAGTGCATACCCCGAATCTGTCGGGTAAATGATCACGCCCCCATTACGAATAATCGCGACAGCTTGACTGATCAAACGCGCTTGAGGGTTGTCTGGGTGTACGTAAAAAAATTGGCTCATTGTTATTCCTTCAGCTAAATACTCTCGGCTCAACTTTCCTTGTTGATTCACATCAAGAGCTTAAATAATACTATTTTTCGGCACTCTGGCTTTCGAGCGTTGTTGCCGTTTGTAATGATAGGCGATCCCAGACAGGTTCAACACCTGATGGCAGCCATAAGTTTCTACCCAGTTCCGTCCAAGGCGATTGATAATGAAAATCGGAACCTTGAGAAGCTAATAGATTGTATTGTATCGCATAATCTGCAAGGTTGCGTCTTTCTTGCATACTTTGTTGTGGTAACGCTACTTCCATGGCGTCTCCACCAGCCTCAGAAAACGCAGCAAGTAATCGCTTTAACCACTTCGCCGTGAGTTGATATCGACCAGGATGTGCAAGCACTGCTACGCCACCTGCAGCGTGAATGGCATCGACGGCTTCACGCATTGTGCACCAATTTGGAGGTACATAACCGGTGTTGTTTCGCGTAAGGTATTTTTTAAATACCTGCTGCATATTCTTGGCGTAGCCATTTTCAACAATCCACTTGGCAAAGTGCGAGCGTGTAATTGGTGCACCGTCGGCTATCGCTTGAACCTCTTCTAACACGCCCGGACGTGTCGCTTTTTCTAAACGCTGTGCCATTAACTCAGCGCGTTCTGCTCGTCGTGCTTTTTGTGCGGCGATGAGGGATAAAAGCGCATCGTTATCGAGCGCCACGCCTAAGCCAACAATGTGAATGTCTTTATTTTGCCAAACGGTTGAGACTTCAATGCCATTCACAAGCTCAATCGGCAATTCACGCTCTTCGATCAGGCGTTGAGCTTCAGGCAACGCATCGAGCGTATCATGATCCGTAATCGCAATAATTTTCACGCTAAACTCAATCGCTCGCTCTAGAAGCGCTTCAACGGATAAGCGACCATCCGATGCTGTTGTGTGACTGTGTAGATCTATCTTCATTTTATTTTTAATATCGGTTGACTTTCACACCCTGAACTAGTTAACTAGTACGCAGGTACAGAATTAGAGTAATGCACGTATGGTACAAGAAATTAACCCAATCCAAAAACCCCAAATCGGAGTTAAGCACTCTGCGGGTAATTGGTGGCGCACATGGAGCGATTCCAAGTGGGCTTTTTTACGTGCGTAAAAGATAAGTAGATTTAATACTAGCCCACTCAAATGAGTGGGCTTTTTTATTTTTTAGTTTAACTGATTAACTATGCGGCAATTTGGACAGATTCAACGTTGGGCAAACGTTTTAATTGTGCGAGTATGGAGCACATAGTTTTCTGGGTAGATACTGCCAAAGCAGATTGATGAAGAGAGGAGGTTTTGTGAACAAAGCCATTACTATTCAAAAACAAGGTCGTTTAGAGGTTCTTTCATTACAAGTCCCTTACTCAAAAGACCCGACAGCACTTTTTCACACGCTTTGTGAAAACAAAACCGACAGCCTATTGCTTGAGTCAGCAGAGATTGACTCAAAACAAGATCTACAAAGCTTATTGATCGTTGATTCTGCCGTTCGTATTGTTTGTGACGAACACATCGTCCGCTATGAAGCGTTGACGACAAATGGCGAAAATTTATTAGCCATATTAGCGGGAAACTTATCTTCCGACATTCATTACACACTTAGCAAGACCGAGCTAACGGTGCATTTTGAAATGCCCGATGATCAGCTTGATGAAGACTCTCGATTACGCGAAGCCTCATCGTTCGATGCCTTAAGATTAGTTCAACATAGCTTTGATGTAAGCGGACTAAACAAAAACGCGATTTTCATGGGTGGCTTATTCGCTTATGATCTCGTCGCTCAATTTGAACCTTTAGGTGATGCGAAACAGTCTAATCGCTGCCCTGACTACGTTTTTTACGTCGCTGAAAGCTTGCTTGTTGTCGATCACCAGAAAGAGTCATGCGACCTACAAACCACTCTCTTCAATCATGACGACAACGAGCTTGCTCGTATTCGTGAACGCATTCAAGAGATCAGTCAGCAGTGCAACAACCTGAAAGCTCTGCCTACTGCGCAAGTGGTCAAAGACAATCAAGAAGTCGCCAGTGTCTCGGATGAAGACTTTTGCCAAACCGTCCGTGACTTAAAAGAATACGTCGTCCGCGGCGATATTTTCCAAGTTGTGCCTTCTCGACGTTTCACGCTTCCTTGTCCATCCCCTCTTGTGGCTTATAAAGAGCTAAAAAGAAGCAACCCAAGTCCTTACATGTTTTACATGCAAGACGAACTGTTTACGCTCTTTGGTGCTTCACCAGAAAGCGCCTTGAAATATTGCTCTCAAAGTAATCAAATCGAAATTTACCCAATCGCTGGGACACGTCGCCGCGGTAAAAACCCGGATGGCTCTATCAACCAAGATCTAGACAGCCGTATGGAGTTAGAACTCCGTTGCGATATGAAAGAAAATGCTGAGCATATGATGCTAGTCGATTTGGCAAGAAATGACGTCGCTCGTATATCAGAGCCAGGCACCCGCCACGTTGCAAGCTTACTACAAACCGACCGCTATAGCCATGTGATGCACTTAGTGTCGCGCGTGGTTGGTCAACTTCGCCTCGATCTTGACGCGCTTCATGGCTACCAAGCTTGTATGAACATGGGCACCTTAACAGGCGCACCAAAAATTCGTGCCATGCAGCTCATTCGTCAGGTCGAAGGCCAGACTCGAGGGAGTTATGGCGGCGCGGTCGGTTACATGAATGGCATTGGTGATATGGACACCTGCATCGTCATTCGAGCGGCCTACGTAGAAGATGGTATCGCGCAAGTTCAAGCAGGAGCCGGCGTAGTATTTGATTCCGATCCACAAGCTGAAGCTGACGAAACCCGTGGTAAAGCACAAGCCGTAATTTCCGCTATTAAAACCGCGCATCAGGGGTAGACACGTATGAGTAAGCAATCCAACACATCCGAACAAGCCAATACCTGTTCTACAAGCACAGCAAACATTGTCTTTGTCGATAACTTCGATTCATTCACATACAACCTTGTGGACCAATTTCGTAGTTTAGGGCACAACGTGACCATTTACCGCAATCATATTGCAGCGCAAACCATTGCTGACGCGGTGCTTAAATTAACCGATGCCGTGGTTGTTTTGTCTCCAGGTCCAGGCGCGCCATCAGAAGCAGGCTGCATGCCCGCTTTAATTCAACAACTCAAAGGCAAGGTACCGATGATTGGTATTTGTCTGGGTCACCAAGCTCTAGTGGAAGCCTATGGTGGCACAGTGGCAGGCGCAGGTGAGATTATCCATGGTAAAATCTCGATGATGGCACATGAAAATCATGCTATTTATCGCGGGCTGCCCTCGCCTCTCGCCATCGCACGTTATCACTCACTCGTGGCGACGCACGTGCCTGATAGCCTAACCATTACTGCCGAAGTGGATGGATTAGTGATGTCAATTGCCAATGAACAAGACCGAGTTTGCGGTTTTCAGTTTCACCCAGAGTCCATTATGACAACCCATGGCGCTGCGCTACTCGGCAATGCTATCGATTGGGCTAGAGCGGGTTCACTTCGCTAATTCAAATAACTCACAAATTTAAGGAATCGTAATTATGGAAAATATCATCAACAAACTTTACGACCAGCTTTCGCTTAGCCAGCAAGAAAGCCAAGAGTTGTTTGACACCATTATCAAAGGTGAACTTGACCCTATTCTTATGGCCGCGGCATTAACGGCGCTAAAAATCAAAGGCGAAACACCAGACGAAATTGCTGGCGCGGCGAAAGCGTTACTTGCCAATGCCCAACCATTTCCACGACCAGACTATGATTTTGCTGATATTGTCGGCACAGGCGGAGACGGATCCAATACGATCAATATCTCCACCACCGCCGCATTTGTTGCCGCGGCATGTGGCTTAAAAGTCGCAAAGCACGGCAATCGCGGTGTCTCGAGCAAATCGGGTTCATCTGATTTGCTTGACTCGTTTGGTATCAATCTCGCCATGAGCCCGGAAGATACACGCCAAGCCGTGGACGATTTAGGGGTAGCATTCTTATTTGCTCCGCAATATCACGGTGGGGTGAAGCACGCGATGCCTGTTCGCCAAACAATGAAAACACGCACGCTATTTAATATTCTAGGTCCACTCATCAACCCAGCTCGTCCCAACATTGAATTGATGGGCGTTTACGATGCGAAGCTGGTTCGCCCAATTGCAGAGACCATAGTACAAATGGGGATGAAACGTGCGGCAGTCGTCCACGGCAGCGGCCTTGATGAAGTGGCGATTCATGGCGACACTTTAGTGGCAGAAATAAAAGATGGCGTCATCACCGAGTACACCTTAACGCCTGAAGATTTTGGCGTGAATCGACACCCTCTCGAAGCCATCAAAGGTGGCGAGCCGGAAGAGAATCGCGCCATCATTACCAATATGCTGACGGGTAAAGGAACCGAAGCCCAACTTGGCGCGGTTGCCGTTAACGTCGCACTACTCATGAAACTGTTTGGCTTTGAAGATTTAAAAGCAAACGCACAACAAGCTATCGACGCCATGAATTCTGGTAAGGCTTATGAGCTTGTAAAACAACTCGCAGCGCGCGGTTAAGAAATAGGAACTAGCAATGGAAACGGTACTAGCAAAAATCGTCGACGACAAACGAGTTTGGGTAGAAGCCCGCAAACAGTCACAGCCGCTTGAAAGTTTTAAGGCGCAATTAACGCCTTCAGATCGTTCTTTTTATGACGCCCTTTCAACGGGAAAAACCGCGTTCATTCTAGAGTGTAAAAAAGCGTCACCGTCTAAAGGGCTAATCAGAGACGACTTTGATTTAGACTATATCGCCTCGGTTTACAATAACCATGCGAGTGCGATCTCGGTGCTAACAGATGAGAAGTATTTCCAAGGTAACTTTGACTTTTTGCCACAAGTGCGTGGTCAAGTTAAGCAACCTGTTATCTGCAAAGATTTTATGGTGGATGCATACCAAGTCTACCTAGCTCGTCATTATCAAGCCGATGCAATTCTCTTAATGCTGTCCGTACTTAATGATGACGAGTATCGTGAATTAGCGGCGGTTGCCGACTCACTTAGCCTCGGTATTCTTACTGAAGTCAGCAATGAAGAAGAGCTTGAGCGTGCCATTAAGCTACAAGCGAAAGTGGTTGGCATTAACAACCGTAACTTACGAGACTTATCGGTTAATTTAGATAGAACCAAAGAACTCGCACCTAAGCTACCTGCTGGGACCATCACAATTTCTGAATCTGGTATCTACAATAACCAGCAAGTTCGTGACCTTTCAAACTACGCAACGGGCTTTTTAATTGGCAGTTCGTTGATGGCTGAAGACAATCTTGAGCTGGCGGTACGTAAAGTACTGCTTGGCGAAAACAAAGTCTGCGGATTGACCCACGCTGATGATGCAGCAAAAGCGTATCAAGCTGGCGCCGTTAAAGGTGGATTGATTTTTGTTGAAAAGTCCCCTCGTTATGTAGATTTTGAAGCGGCTCGAATGGTCATGAGTGGCGCGCCCCTTGAATATGTTGGCGTGTTCCAAAATCATAATGTAGACAGCGTAGCGCGTACGGCTAACGACTTAGGTCTATCTGCAGTTCAACTACATGGTAATGAAGACCAAGCCTACGTTGAGGCACTAAGAACACAGTTACAAGCTGATGTTGCTATTTGGAAAGCGCATGGGGTAAAAGACGCGCTACCTGATCTCACCGCAATCAGTGCAGACCGACATTTACTTGATGCTCAGGTCGGTGAGCAAACTGGTGGAACGGGTCAACGCTTCGATTGGCAACTTCTCAATAATACCAACGACATTATGCTTGCCGGTGGTTTGTCTCCAGACAACATCAAGCAAGCCAGTAAATTGGGCTGTATCGGATTGGACCTAAACTCTGGCGTGGAATCTGCACCGGGTAAAAAAGACGCCGATAAACTAAACCAAGCCTTTGCACTTTTAAGAGATTACTAACACTTGCTCACCAGCGAGTCACCAGAATTAACGAGAGGAAACAACCATGGCGAAATTGGATGCCTATTTTGGCGAATATGGTGGGCAGTTTGTACCACAAATTCTTGTACCTGCGCTTGACCAACTTGAACAAGCTTTCATCGATGCACAACAGGACGACGAATTTCAGGCGGAATTCATGGGACTGCTGCAAGAATACGCGGGACGCCCAACGGCATTGACGCTAACCCGCAACTTAACGAAAGGGACAAAAACAAAACTGTACCTAAAACGTGAAGATCTGTTGCACGGTGGCGCACATAAAACCAACCAAGTACTTGGTCAAGCATTGCTTGCCAAACGCATGGGTAAAAAAGAGATCATTGCAGAAACTGGCGCAGGTCAACATGGCGTTGCCACCGCCCTAGCCTGTGCACTACTCGGACTAAAATGCCGTGTTTATATGGGTGCTAAAGACGTTGAGCGTCAAAACCCTAACGTATTCCGTATGCGTTTAATGGGCGCAGAAGTGATTCCAGTACACTCTGGTTCTGCCACGCTCAAAGACGCCTGTAACGAAGCTCTGCGTGATTGGTCAGCCAGCTACGAAGACGCTCACTACCTACTGGGTACAGCAGCAGGCCCGCATCCATTCCCAACCATCGTACGTGAATTTCAACGCATGATTGGTGAAGAAACCAAACATCAAATTTTGGCACGTGAAGGTCGCTTGCCAGACGCGGTGATTGCCTGTGTCGGTGGCGGTTCAAATGCCATTGGTATGTTTGCTGATTTTATCGAAGAAGAATCGGTACGCCTTATCGGTGTAGAACCTGCTGGACTTGGTATTGATACCGACCAACATGGTGCACCGCTTAAACATGGTACAACGGGCATATTCTTTGGAATGAAAGCGCCACTTATGCAGGATCCTCATGGCCAAATTGAAGAGTCTTATTCAGTTTCTGCAGGACTTGACTTCCCATCGGTAGGTCCGCAACACGCTCATTTAAACGCCATTGGCCGTGCTGAGTATGGCGCAATTACTGATGACGAGGCCCTAGACGCCTTCCAAATCCTTGCTCGTCAAGAAGGTATCATCCCTGCTCTAGAATCGTCTCACGCGCTCGCATATGCGCTGAAAATGGCACACGACAAACCAGAAAAAGAACAGCTACTCGTGGTAAACCTTTCAGGTCGTGGAGACAAAGACATCTTTACCGTACATGACATTTTGAAAGAAAAAGGAGCGCTATAATGGACCGTTATCAAGACATGTTTCGTCGCCTAGCAGAAAAAAAACAAGGCGCGTTTGTCCCATTCGTCACCATTGGTGATCCTAACCCTGAGCTGTCTTTACAGATCATGGAAACTCTAGTGGATGCAGGAGCTGATGCACTAGAGTTAGGCATGCCATTTTCCGACCCTCAAGCCGATGGTCCGACAATTCAAGGGGCGAACATCCGTGCACTTGAGGCGAAAACCACGCCACCAATCTGCTTTGATTTGATTGCAAAGATTCGCAGTAAATACCCGGAACTGCCTATTGGCCTACTTATGTACGCCAACTTAGTGTATTCAAAAGGGGTCGATGCATTCTACCAACAGTGTGCTGAGGTTGGCGTAGACTCCGTACTTATTGCTGATGTACCAACCAACGAAAGCAATGAGTTTGTGGCAGCAGCGCATAAACATGGCGTACACCCTATCTTCATCGCGCCACCAACAGCGACAGAAGAAACAATTAAGCAAGTAGCGGAGCTCGGTGGTGGTTATACCTACCTACTGTCTCGTGCGGGCGTGACCGGTACTGAAACCAAAGCGAATATGCCGATGACCACGCAATTAGACAAACTGATCAAACATAATGCGCCACCATCATTGCTAGGCTTTGGTATTTCTGAACCGCAGCAAGTCAAAGATGCGCTTAGCGCAGGCGCAGCAGGTGCAATTTCAGGCTCAGCGGTTGTAAAAACTATCGAACGTAACCTCGAGAACCCAACACAAATGCTTGCTGAACTCAGTGAATTTGTTGCATCCATGAAAGCCGCCACTCAACACTAAGCGAATTGTTATCAGTTCATAAAGGTTGCACTTAAGTGCAACCTTTTTTTTACATCCCGCCCCGCCAACCCATTCAGAAAACCCATACCACCACACCAACCAATAACAATTACACAGCGCAAACGTTTGCCCTTGATGGATAATTGACCGCTCGGTACTCAATTTGTGCATTATTCGGCATTATTCGTTTCCTAACAGTTGCTAAGAGTGCTAATTAAGTGTAAAAAAACACTCGAAATAATAGTCCAACATTACCCGTTCTAATGGAAGACTATTCTGGAGTATTGCAATATAACAGCACAGAGGTTAAGGAAGTGTTAAAAGATAAGTCAATGATAAAAAACATCGGTGTGCAAGTCGTCATCGCGATGATTCTTGGTACCGTTATCGGTGCAATGATGGGTCAGTCGGCAGCTATGTTTGCGCCACTCGGAACCATTTTCATCAATCTAATTAAAATGCTGGTCATTCCCCTAGTTGCTGTCGCACTGATTTCTGGTGCTGCAGGGCTAGGTAACAGTAGTAACGCAGGTAAAGTTGGAGCGACAACGTTGGCCTTTTTTGGCCTCACGTCCGCGCTTGCAGTAGCGCTTGCTTTATTCATGGGTGAGGTTTTTGAACCAGGGGTCAATATTGACACTGCTGGTATCGAAGGCATGTTCTCGACAGAGTACGCTTCAAAAGGTGACCTACCTTCTTTTTGGGCGACCCTAACCGGTATGATCCCAACCAACGTTTTCCAATCACTAAATGAAGCAAACATCCTGCAAATTCTCGTTTTCTGCTTATTCTTTGGTATTGGTTTATCAAAACTCGAAGTTACGAAGCGTGACCCATTACTAAACGGTGTTAATGCCATCGTTGATGTTATGGTTTGGATGATTAACAAAGTAATGATCATTGCTCCTATTGGCGTATTCGGTCTCATGGCTGAAGCAGTAGGTACATTTGGTTTTGGTGCTTTGATGGTCGTATTCAAACTGTTCATGGTTTATATCGCAGCGATTTTAGTGTTTGGTTTTGTGGTTTACCCACTACTTATCCAAGTGTTTACTAAAACATCGGCTAAGAAATTCCTGAGCGTAATGAAGAAGCCACAAGCAGTCGCGTTATCGACAGCATCTTCAATGGCAACACTTCCAGTAACAATGGAAACATGTGAAAAAGAACTAGGAGTGCGTAACTCTACCGCCTCTTTTGTTCTGCCACTTGGCGCAACCATCAATATGTCTGGTAATGCGATTTACTACGGTTTGGTTGCTATCTTCTTTGCTCAGCTATTCAACATTGACTTATCAATGGGTGCGTATGTAGCGATTATCGTTACATCAACGCTAGGTGCAGTCG
Organism: Vibrio methylphosphonaticus; assembly: GCF_023634655.1. Classification (GTDB taxonomy): domain Bacteria; phylum Pseudomonadota; class Gammaproteobacteria; order Enterobacterales; family Vibrionaceae; genus Vibrio; species Vibrio methylphosphonaticus. The sequence goes on from NZ_JAMKMS010000011.1 coordinate 128,832, forward strand.
GTCAAGCTGGTGTCCCTGGCCCATCGTTCCTTGTGGTTGCCGTATTACTTGCTGCGGGTATTCCAATTGAAGGCTTACCGCTTCTATTCGCTCTTGACCGTATCTTCGATATGATTCGTACAGCACTTAACATCACAGGTGACGCGGCGTGTGCGGTTATCGTTGATGCTCTTGTTGAAGAAGAAAAAGAGAAAGAAATAGAACTGAAGAAACAAGAAGCGTAAATTACCCATTAGCGCTGAAAGCCACTCCCTGTTGAGTGGCTTTTTATTTTAGTGAAGTGACCATTCAGGCTTCGTCTGTTTAATCCTAGCCAAAAAGTACAAAACAAGCGCCCCTAACTCTGGAACACGCTATCAAGTAAACAAGAGGTAATTTTGTTACTTTTGATGTTAGTAGTATCCATCTGTCCACTATCATCCCTGTACTCTATTTCATTTAGAAGCCCTGTGCCTTTGACGGTAATGTTATTGAGGCCCATTTTATTTAGGTCTTCGATAGAATAGTACCAGCCATCTGTTTTTTGCTTAGTTTGACAACTACTTTTTACCGTTTGACCATACGACGTAATCTGTTGATCGACACCGATATAGCCAAAAAAGGCGGTTTCTTTAACTCGTAAGCGATTTAAGTAAATCATAAATGCTGGTCTATCTTTTTTAGGAACACTTAACTCCCAAAGCTCATCAGCTTGCTTTGTTCCACCATGCCAGCCAATCAACGAGTTAGTATTAATCACCACGTTTTTTGCCGCTGGTAAAATGTAATTAGCACAAGCAGAAAAACATAACTCACTCACTTCCACGTCGAGATTATGCTCTTTGATAAAATAACCAAACTCAATACCCACAGCCATATCGCCACCAGTACTGGTAATCTTTAGCTTTTTGATTGGCTTGTTGCTATCTTGAAAGACTCGCTGAGCCTCAAGTACCGCTTCCCCCGTGATCATTCCATCGTAAACAAGCGTATCTCCAACCACTAAAACTTTATGTGCAGTAGGGTAAATAACGGGGATACTTTGACAGCCTGCTAGCGCAAGAACCATCGCTATGATGGAAAAACCTCTAGTCTTCATGTTAGCTTCCTTTTATTCCCTTAAAGTAAATCTGTGCCCTTAAAGTAAATCGTATATCTGCAATACCTGTCGCCTTACCGTTCCTTTGCGGCATACGCTCTCATATCGCCAGGGGGCATTTCTATCGACGATCACGCGATCTGCATAATATCAAGCCACGCGATCGGTCAATTAACCAGCAATTGCATTTGCGAACAATATCAACCAAGTTACACATCAGAGATGTCGATTAACGCACATTAGTGTGATCAACATTGGCATGGTAATTGGCCGTATTTCAATACCTAGCTTATTCCCGCATACAAGAAGTCCGGATTTTTACCGTCTATTTATCTCTAGTTTGAAAGATATAGAAGCCGTTTACGCACACCACATTGATAGTATTGGAGCCACGGCGACGAATACTCGATGGGGAATTCTCTATCGACATGCCTCATTGCGTGGCATAGGTCGCATATAGCAATGAAACATAAAGAACAAACCTCATCCAACCTCTACAAGAAACTCAATAAAATTCAAATTAATCAAACGCTTCCACAAAAGATTTAAATGTTGCCATCGGTCCTATTCGCATAACCTGCCAGTCTTCTACTATGGTTAACAAATCACTGTTATCAAAATGCACCTCTTTACTACGTTGAAATGCTTCATCTAAGTTCAAACGTATTTCATCGGTCGATAACAGAATGTTTAGAAAAGGAAGTCGAGGACACTATGGGAAAGATTATTTTTTACATGCCCACGCCCACAACGGATGCTAGAGCATGGTTAGAGTATGGTGATTATCAAGACGAAAATGGCGCTTACTCTACCAGCCCAATGAGACGTAAGAATCATCAGTGGATCCAACATTTGTGGACTGAAAAGGATAAAGAAGCGATTCAAGTGTGGTATAAACCCGGCGTAAAAATTGCTGATTTGGTCAATATAGCCAATGACGACCAAATCTACATTCGCGGTCATGGTTATCCAGGCACTGAGCATATCGCGATGGCCAAATGTTGGGGAACGACGGTTGGTCACCGTTTTGTTGTGGATCGTTTAAAAGAGAATGGGCTGCCTAAAACCTTTTCTGGCAAAATTAAGTGCTATAACTGCAACAGTGCATCATGGGTTGACGGTAACCGAAGTTTTGCACAAGCGTTAGCGGACTATATGTATGGTTGGGGCTATGACAAATGCACCTATTACGGATACAGAGGTAAGCTAGACTCTTACTACAAAGATGGGCTGGCTGGTCTTCATAAATATGTGCGCGGCAATGGTGGGGATACAGATGGCGTCTGTCGAGCGAGTGATGCTCGGGTGCAAATTAAACCGCAAGATCTGAACCCACCGCAATACGCGTCTATCTCTGGGCTCAAAAAACCGATTGCACAGTAGCAGTTGCAATTGCATCAGTAACAGTAACAACAAACTAACGTTTATCTTTACTCAATTGTTTTACCTTACTCTCACCATTTGTTCAAAGTGCCCATTGGTCACTTTGAACACCCTTCTTTCCTTACTCTTACTGCTAAAATACATACTATGACCTCTACAATACTTACTATTGAGGAAGGTTATTGTTTCTAATTGTCTCAAATGGTTTTGTATTCTTGAAGTTTTGGTTACACTGTCGTCAATTATTACTGCAGGGTTTGCAAGAAACATGAAGCAACTTATTGATTTTATTCCTCTGATTATTTTCTTTGTGCTGTATAAAATGCAGGACATCTATGTCGCAACAGGCGCACTCATTGCTGCAACTGCAGTACAAATTGTCTTAACCTACTTCCTTTACAAGAAAGTAGAGAAAATGCAGGTCATTACCTTTTTGATGGTGGCGGTATTTGGTGGTATGACTATCTTCTTACACGATGACAATTTCATTAAATGGAAAGTCACCATCGTATACACTATTTTTGCAATTGGCCTAGCAGTAAGCCATGCCATTGGGCGTAGTGCCATTAAAGGCATGCTAGCCAAAGAAATCACCTTACCCGAGCACGTCTGGGCGAAGGTCACTTGGGCGTGGGTTGCGTTCTTCTCGTTTTGTGCTGGCCTAAACGTTTATGTTGCTTATGAGTTTCCACTCGACGTGTGGGTGAACTTTAAAGTCTTTGGTCTATTAGCGGCAACTCTCGGCTTTACGGTTGTAACGGGTGTCTACATCTACAAATACATGCCAAAAGACGAAGACGGCAAACCAGCCAAAGATGAGAATGAAGATCACATGTCTTGATTCATTGTGCGGATTTTGTATACTCCGCACCATATTTGAATTACAGCGACCTTAGGGTCGCTGTTTTGCTTTTTGGAAGCTTATTATCATGACAAATACAATTACGACCACTCCTAAAGGTCAGTTAATCATCCGCACGCTGGCAATGCCGGAAAATACCAACGCTAATGGCGACATCTTTGGTGGCTGGATCATGTCTCAACTCGACTTAGCTGGCGGTATTCTTGCGAAAGAAATCTCTCACGGTCGAATCGCCACGGTTTCGGTTTCAGGCATCACTTTTAAACACCCTGTGAAAGTGGGTGATGTCGTTTGCTGTTACGGCGAGTGCACAAAAATCGGCAATACATCGATGTCTATTAACCTGGAGGTTTGGGTTAAACCTGTGACAACAGAAGGGGTTGGTGAGCGTTATCAAGTCTGCGAAGGGACGTTTCATTACGTTGCTATTGACGGAAATGGGAGGCCACGTCCAATTAATCCAAATTAAGCATCTGTGAACGATGACTTTTCAGCTAAAAAGTGACATCGTATAGTCATAGGTATCGTGTGTTATTGTTTTTCTGTACGTTAGCATGAGTCAACTCAAGTATTCGCCCTTATGGGCTGAGAGACCAGTCGCTAACAATATAACCGCACCATTGTCACGACTTAAAGATTTGAAGGAACCAAATATGTGGTATGTCATTTTTTCTCAAGACGTCGAGAACTCACTTGAGAAACGTATGAGCGTTCGTCCTCAACACCTCGCTAGGCTGCAACAACTTCAAGATGAAGGACGCCTGCTGACCGCAGGTCCAATGCCAGCTATCGATAGTGATAACCCGGGCGATGCAGGTTTTACCGGTTCAACGGTCATCGCAGAGTTTAGCTCTTTAACCGATGCACAAGCATGGGCTGATAGTGACCCGTATATTGACGCTGGCGTATATCAAAACGTCATCGTAAAACCTTTTAAAAAAGTATTCTAAAATCATGAAATCTCTTTTGAAAAGTCGCGTTATTTGGTTGTCACTTGCTGCCATTACCTCTCTTGTAGGCTGTTCAAGCAAAGGTGATGATGAGCAACGTCAATTGGAGATGCTCGCGCAAAGCCGAGCCAGTATTTTATCTTCTGGTTTGCCCATTGAGCATGGCCCTCTCTCCATCATGAAAGCTTCTGCTAATAAAGGCATGGTTGAGATTATGATGCTATACAACACGGATGCTCGAGGCGCTAAGCCTATTGACGAAGTATTGCATAACAGCATGAACTTTTACTGTACCGACCGAGAAGTGAAAGCCAACCTCGACTTAGGGCTGACTTATCGCATCATGATGCGTAATACTCGCGGTCAGATGATGGTCGACCAAGTGGTGACAAAACAATATTGTGACCAACCGTCCAAGTCTGCTGCTCAACCTGCAGCAAAATAATACGGTTAGCGCGCGGTTCAACAAGCAAATCGTTATTGCGCTCACGTAATGTCTTTGAAATACCAATAAAAACGGCTTGCATCGGCAAGCCGTTTTTAATTTTACGACCTAAACTGACTGCGCTCCGGCTAAGCCAGTGTTGTACGTAAACGCTTCGCGGCTTCGACTAAATGCTTTAGTGACGCTTCTGTTTCTTGCCAGTTACGCGTTTTTAGCCCGCAATCTGGGTTTACCCATAAACGCTCAACCGGGATACGGGTCGCCGCTTTTTCAATCAACTGCTCTATCCATTCTACGTCAGGTACGTTAGGTGAGTGAATATCGTAGACACCAGGGCCAATTTCATTGGGATAGTTAAAAGCTTCAAACGCATTGAGCAATTCCATATTCGAACGAGACGTCTCAATAGTAATCACATCAGCATCCAATGCAGCGACCGAGTCAATAATTTCATTGAACTCGCTGTAGCACATATGTGTGTGAATTTGAGTTTCAGGCTTCGCACTGGCAGCCGAGACTTTAAAAGCGTTCACCGCCCAGTTTAGGTACTCGGCATGATCTCTCGTTTTAAGCGGCAGCCCTTCACGAATGGCTGGCTCATCAATTTGAATGATATTGATACCAGCGGCTTGAAGATCAGACACTTCATCTTGTAAAGCAAACGCTAACTGGTTGGTGATGGTTTCTCTCGTCACATCTTCACGGGGAAACGTCCAGCATAAGATGGTGACGGGCCCGGTTAACATGCCTTTCATCGGTTTGTCAGTTAGCGACTGCGCGTAACACGTCCAATCAACGGTCATTGGTGCTTCACGCTCAATATCAGCAACGACAATGGCGGGTTTCACACAACGTGAACCATAGCTCTGCACCCAGCCAAATTGAGTGGTTTGGAAGCCAGACAAATTTTCTGCAAAGTATTCCACCATATCATTGCGTTCAGCTTCGCCATGAACCAATACGTCTAAGCCTATCTCCTCTTGACGCTTTACAGTGTCTTGAATGAACCCTTGAATCGCTGTTTTATATTGGGCTGGTGTAATAGCACCTCGCTTAAATGCGGCTCGAGTTTGCCTCACTTCACTGGTTTGAGGAAAGGAACCAATTGTCGTCGTTGGCAGCAATGGGAGGTTAAGTACTTCTTTTTGGTGATGAGCACGCTCTGCATAAGCCGCGCTGCGGTTAGCATCACTGACATGTAAACCCGCCAGTCGTTGTTGTACATTCGCTTTATTCACCCAAGTTGAGAGCTCACGATCGATAATTGGCTGGCTGTATTGGGCGCAATACTCAATGGCGTTTTCATCCCCTTCTAACGCTCTAGATAGCCAATTGACTTCCGCCACTTTTTGCTTAGCAAACGCAAACCAGTTTTTAGTTTCTTCTGGAAGCTGAGTCTCAAGCGCCAAATCAACAGGGCTGTGTAACAAAGAACACGAGGTGGCAACCCAAAGGCGCTCGCCCAAATCCTGCTTCGCTCCACGTAAGCTATTGAGTTTACTATGCAGGTTTGCACGCCAAACATTACGCCCATTAATTGCACCGGCCGACAATACCCATTGGCTTGGTAGTGCTTTCACAACGTCATCAAGTTGCTCAGGCGCGGCGGCTAAATCAATGTGTAAGCCATCCACTTCCAGCTCGGTAATGGTGGGCAGCGCATCAACAATAGAGTCAAAGTAGGTGGTCAGAAGGACCTTCACGTCACTACGAATCACTTGATAGGCCAGTTTGAAACTATCTCGCCACTTAGGTTCAAGCTCAAGCGCTAAAATAGGTTCATCCATTTGTACCCACTCCACACCCAACTTTTCAAATTTAGTGAAAATAGCTTGATAAGCGGTGAGCAGTCTTGGCAACAACGTTAGTCGGTCAAAGTCCTCTTCCACTTCTTTACCTAGGTACAGATAACTCAATGGGCCAAGCAATACGGGTTTCACGTTATGACCTTGCTGCTTCGCTTCGCTTATCTCATCAAACAGCTGTGTCCAGCTCAATTCAAACTTATCATCGGCTGTAAATTCCGGCACGATGTAGTGATAGTTAGTATTGAACCATTTAGTCATGTCTGACGCCGCTTCCCCCGAACAATCACAATTAGCTTGTGATTGCCCTCTACCGACACGAAAAAGCGTATCCAGATCTGGGAACCCATTTCGATGACGCTTAGGAATATGCCCCAACAGTAAACTTGTTCCCAATACATGGTCATACCAAGCAAAATCGCCAGCCGTCGTAAATGACAAAGCATTATCTTGCTGGAGTACCCAATTCTTTTTACGAATACCCGCCGCCACTTGTTGCAGTTCTTTTACGTCACTCTCACCTTTCCAGTATTGTTCAAGTGCAAATTTCAGTTCGCGTTTCTCGCCAACTCGTGGGTAACCCAAAATATGTGTGGTTGTCATGATGATGTTCCTTATTAAGCAGTCCAGATGGCTAGACTATCTCGCACCGCCCAATATGAAACAACTCCAATTAATTCACCTTGATTATGAATTATTTTCAACACCTTTAGTAATAATTCATAGCCGTCTAGACGTTTACTTAAAGAAGAATTCGCGTTAAGTTAGTCGATAGGGATAAAGATTAGGGACAGTCATGATAGAGCTTAAGCATCTAAAAACATTAGCAACATTACGGGACACAGGGTCGCTTACCGCGACAGCGACCTCACTACACCTGACTCAGTCTGCTCTCTCCCATCAGCTTAAAGATCTAGAAACACGGATCAGTGCGCCGCTGTTTATTCGGAAAACCCGCCCTGTAAAATTCACCTCAGAAGGCGAGATTCTGTTAAAACTTGCCAATGAAATATTGCCTCGATTTGCGCAAGCAGAAGGTGAGTTGGCGGGGCTAAGAGAAGACATTCACGGTCGGTTACACATGGCGATTGATTGCCATTCTTGCTTTCAATGGCTCATGCCGGCGCTTAAGGAGTATCAGCTTGCGTGGCCCCACGTGGAGTTGGATTTTTCTTCTGGCTTTGGCTTTGAACCATTACCAGCGTTAGTGGCTGGCGAACTGGATCTCGTCATCACTTCCGATATTCAGCCCCGTTCTGAAGTGCACTATGAAGCACTGTTTGATTTTGAAATGCGACTAGTCACGTCAATTTCTCACCCATTAGCGGAAAAAGATTGCATTCACCCTCTCGACATCGCCGACCAAACTCTACTGACTTATCCGGTACAGAAACAGCGTCTCGACATCGTGAAGCACTTTCTAACCCCAGCAGGTGTTGAGCCACAGAAATGGAAACAAGCCGACAATACCTTAATGCTGATTCAGATGGTCTCTGCCGGGCTTGGCGTGGCGGCATTACCTAATTGGGCGGTAAGCGAGTTTTCAAGACAAGGTTTGATTACCAGTAAACCACTGGGTGATGGGCTATGGCGAAGGCTATATGCGGCAGTTAGACACAGCGAAAAGGACAAGCATTACCTGCAAGCCTTTTTCTCCACTGCCAGACAGCAGTGCCAACAACACTTAGATGGGATCCGCGTCGCGTAAGTCACATAACGAATAACGTAACGAGTAACGTAACGAGTAACAACAGGTACCCACAGATACCCTCAGATACAACAATGGCTCGTTGTTTAAACGAGCCATTTTTATTTCCATGCCTATTGATTAATAACGGCGATTTACTGAGGCTTTACCACACCAATACAGATCGGCTCTTCTGGCTCTTGTGGTGAATCTTGAAATATCACTTCTTTTTGAACATCGACCGTAAACTGAGGCCATTCATTCGTGAATCGCGAAAACGCACCATCATGACAACCTTGACCAGCGTAGCCCAATAGCAACACACCTTGAGTACGAATTTGGTCTGCGGTGATGTAACGGTTATACACATTAGGCAACGTATCGTTATTCCATTGATTCGTCATTTTTGGATGGGATGCGATATAAAACGTCAGCCATTCAGACAGTTCACTGCCGCCCACTAACGTAAGCTCTGCGTCACTATTTTCATCCCAATACTGCTTAGCTTGATTGCTCAGCGTCTTAATACCACTAAAATCTTGCCCTGCATTCTTCACGTTAAAAATCATCACCGATGCATAACCAGTAATAATCACCAGTGCCATCACAGACAGCACCTTAAACGCGCCGCGCAGTTGACCGTGGACTTGCGTCGACAGATAAGCCACTAACACAGCAGGCGCAGGCATGAAGAATGGGTGTAACCACTCAACCAAACGTCCACCTTTATGGAAGGTAAACCAACCCATAATCGCAATTAAAGGTGCGAGTAATACAAACGTGTTTAGCCATACTTTCTCAGGGATGGATGACTTAAAACGAAAGGCGTTCTTACCAAGCAAACCTGCAAGGAGAATAAACGGATAAAATACCGAAAGCAGCGCCAACCAACTACCAGGGCTTAACTGAGCTGATACCTGTCCACTCACCCACTTTAGTGAAGAGAAATTGTTAGCAAACAGCCAAAAAAAGTTTGGCAGTACCAGAGCAATAAACGCCGCAATGCCCGCGTAAAACATCGGTTGTTTCCACGCTTTACGCACGCTTGGCACTGCTAGACTCACAATAAACACCATCGCAACCGGTGCGAAAGTAGTGTATTTCGCCATCGCAGAACAACCCGCAAGAATACCAAATGGTACCCACCACTTTGGATTCTCATACACCGCTTTGGTAAACATCAACAATAACCATGACCATGACCCAAACAACAAGTAATTATCGTTATAAGGGATTGCCTCGAAGTTAATGACACCAGAAAGGTTAAGCGTTAATAATCCCAACCACGCTAGCGCAACAGAATCCGTTAGCTTGAACGCCAATCGGTAGCAACCCAGCATACCTAACGCGATGACACCAAAGTGACCCACATACCAAAATGCAGAGGCAAATTCTGTAGAAGTCGACATTAAAAGGATGCGAGCAAAAAATCCCACAAACCAAGGGTTATTTGGGCTACCCCATTCCCCGTTACTGGCCCAGTTTAAGGCTTCAATCGCATCATAAGGGACGGTAGGGTCAAGTTGGTAAGAGACAAGTGCCCATGCAACAGCATAAATAAAGCACCAGACACCAGCCATTCGGTGTGAACGCTCCACCTCTGAGGCGCTTACCCCTTCTCGATCAAAACTTAAGATTGTTGCTAGCATTGGCTGAACTGACTCCCCGATATCTTTCATATCGTTGTTAACGTTTTCGGCTGTGAACTTTACGCAAAATAAACTCGAGACTAAACGGCCCTACGTCAATTCTCTGTAAATATCAAGGTGATATATAGATAATATAAATATAGCCATAGATATTATAAAAGGCACGCATAAAAGGCAGGTCTTAACATGTATGGGTTTGTCATAGGGGAGAACAATTGGGGTGTTGTAACTGGCACTTTTAGTGGTTGGTTTGGTACTTATAAAAAATGTGTGGCTGCTAGCTAGGGGCGATCGTTGCTCATGAGTGGTCGTGCTGGAGCAAGCATTACTAGCTTACGACATAGACCCAGCGCTAGCGGTATAATTGAGACCAAAGAAGCTGGTTTGGGTCTAATTTTTCAGCCCAAGTTTGATCCTCACGAGCCTGTAAATACAATTGAATGCCATCAAATAACTGAAATGCTCTTGGGCCACCTAAGTGTTCATGCTCTTCGAAAAAGCAATCTTCAAAGCGCGACAGCTCATTAAGTGTCGAGATAGCTCGAGCCATCATCCATGTGATGGCTTCCACTTCAATCACTGTATTGTTCAATACAATCGGTCGAATCGCGCTAATATCTACGTCATTCACCCGCGAGTTTGATAGCGTTGCGACTTTATCTGTTTCTCTGCGTTGCTGCTCTACCTCACGTAGTAACTGCTTTCTTAGTTTTTTTGTCGGCCTTGGGTTTAACCGTGTAATTCGCAAACCGTATTCAAATTGATCCTTACCAACAATATCGAGCAACCCTGACAACAATGCATCATCTAACCCTTCAGATTTAACATAGTAAGCCACAGCTGACTCCACAGTTAAAAACCGAGTACCTTGAAACTCAAAAAAGAAGGTATCATCCAATGACTCAACGGCATTACCATCCACCGTTAGCGCCCAGCCTTGAAAATCGATCCGTTGACGCGCGATTTCATACATTGTCCAAGCGCTGGTTCTAAAGCCTTCAAAAATCGCCCCTTCTAATTGCGACTGTTCCAGTTCTTCCTTGGTCCAAATCACACCGATACCAAGATGTTTCGCATACTTATTAAGAAGGCGGTCTTTAATGTGCAGACGAAGCGGCCAAATCGTCATTTGGGACCGTTTATCAACAAAGGATGCGCACTCGGTACACACAGGCAGCTCAATACCATGTAATGAAACATGACTGATAGACTGAGGGCATCGCAACGTCCCATTGCTAGGCTCGCCACAAAACCAACACTGATGTCGTGATTCAAAAGGTATATCAATGGTTACATAATCGGTCACAATAGTGGTTCCTGAAACGGTGACAATGACGGGCCAAACACGGCGTTTTCTAATAAGTGCGAGAATACAGGAAGATGGCCGGACATGTCGATGTGATTAGGGGACTTAACAAGACATTTAGCCGCTTGAGTGGCCGCCACACTACCACCTTTCATATTGGCTCTACATCGCCTTTGGCCTGTACTAAATCCTTTGACATCTATGAGGTTCTAGGAAAATAACGGATACTCACTTTTAAATTCGCGCAAAAACCACTCACTTCATCCGTCTCAACAAAAATAAGACAAAACCCAAAAAAGCAACATTAAATCAGAGTCTTAAACCCAAAAATCAAGAGAAACAACAAGTAAAAACCAAACATGAAGGCTACTTTTTACACACCAACTGCCACATTCAACGCTTTGACAACAAAAAATCAACATCGCGAGTAAAAGTGAATACAAAAATGAGCCAGAGAATTAGATTCTCTGACTCATTATCGAATAATACTGTCATTGCTCAGCGCATATTAAAAGGAGAACGCAAACCCTAGAGTATAATCTTCACCGTTTTTCGCTGTGTATTCTTTGTCTTCATTGCTGGCTTTCGGGCGGCATTTTTCATCCCCTTTAACCAAGCTTACCCAATGACGAAGTCCCGTTCCGTTATGCCCTTCCGCTTGTCCAAACGTCGTGCAGGTTTCCAGTTGAATATCGTCAATGGCCACTAATTCAAGGCACCCTGTTCCTTTACGGCGACCCATTGTCACTTCAACATGGGTACCACTTTCGTCTCGAAGTAAAATAGAGTCTGGCGAGCACTTATCACCGGCATAGGCAACGAAGCGTTTCGCGTGCTTTAAACCGCTGTGCTGACCATTTTTAAAGTAAGCCTGTACATGACGGTAATCAATTTCATAACTTACTACATCTTCATGAGAGCCACTTTCCAATGGGAATAACGTATCAAGAAGTTGTTTGGCTTTAATTTGCTTTTGCGTCTGCTCATTGGATTTGACCATTTCCACGGCAAACACAGCTTCAGCGATAAAATTATGCGGGTTATGTTGTTCTGTTTTATCGAATGTCTGCATATTCATAGTCTATTCCTTCAAAGCTAATGGATAATACCTTAAGCAAATACCCTAAACGCTTGTCTCTTTCGTCTTCGTTATTGCTTGTTAAACAGCATAGCGCTTTTTACGCAACAATTTCACAACGAAATTTTCACACTGTCAATTTTACAAAAACAAATTGTAAAATTGACAAGACAACCATCAGAAATAAAACCAATTAACGCTTAATAATCAGAAGATTAACTAAATATAAAGCGATCTTAACGCAACACAGCCCTTAAAAAAGGGCTGTGTAAAAGCGTACAGAACCAGTCACAAAAACTCTCTCGGCTACAAACCGCGTTGCCATTCCTGACGCAGTGGGATCTGATCAGGGTGATTAATGGCTAACTCAACTTTTTGTAATAACGCTTGCTTATCCCGCCCCAGAATGCCTTTCAACACCAAGTAGTTCGACGCATGATCCGAACGAAAAATCGTCTTTTCTAAGGTTAGATTCGTGAGCAATAACTGAATTTCACTAAACAGTTCCGGTTGCGTCAGTTGGCGAAACTCACCATCAAAGCCTGCAGCAACACGCTCCTCCCCTAATGGAAAGGAGACCACCAAGGTTGAAAGGTAGTCTGGTTGCGCCGCATTCATCAATTTGGCGGAGTTCAACGCATGTTGCTTACTCAAGGTAGGACCGCCCAGACCATTCAAGATCATTACAGAACTTTTCATTCCCGCCGCTTTAATTTTGTTAAGCGCAGCGAGTGATGAGTCAAACGTCTCTCCTTTTTGTACTTTCTGTAACACTTCATCGTCACCACTTTCACAACCGATGTACATTAAGCTCAGCCCTAACGCCCGCAATTCAACTAACTGCTCAGTCGTCTTGTTCGTTAAGTTGCGTGGTAAGCAATAACTGGAAATACGCTGTACCTGAGGAAGGATTTGGTTGATAAGTTGGCAGATCGCTTGCAAGCGATGGAACGGCAATGTCATAGCATCACCATCGGCAAGAAATACACGGTGAACCCGAGCACCGGACTGGGCGATCGTCTTCAGCTCTTGTTCTATTTCTTCCAGTTTTTTCGGTCGAAATTTTTTCTGAGGCTGAGTGTACATGTCACAGAACGTACATCGATTATGGCTACACCCATTGGTCACTTGCAGGATCAACGACTTCCACTCTGAAGGTGGACGGAATACAGGTTCGATATAGTTGAGCATCAGTTAATCTCATTGAGTCGGCGCTTTGATTAATCCTTATCGTACTTTCTCTGGATGGAATAACAATCCGCACGTTGCAAAATTTCCAAGCTAAACCGCTTAAACCTCTACGTTTGAGATTAACTTTATCTTTGGGGGTCGTTCTAAGTTTCGAGGCGAGGTTTGAATTTCGAGGCGAGGTTTAAGTTTCGAGACTCGCTTAGAGTCCTAGACTAGCTTGGACTCCGAGACAAATTTAACATCCGTCGTGGCTTCGGACACATTTACCGTATGCAGACAAAGAAAAACCCCGAGACCTTTCGGTCATCGGGGTCATAACTTTTACTTGCAGCAGTCCAGCTACTTAATGGTGCTCCCTGCATCAGTCCATGATAGTAATGCTAAACTCCGTTAGCTTATTCCATTCATCGCCGTCCTAGCGGTGTCCAATTTGGTTTTCCTAACCGACCAACTGTCCAAGTTAGCCTACGTCACTCAATCCTTAAGCGGTGTCCTTTGCATCATTTCAATGCTATTCCATTACTTCATCCAGAAGTTTCCACTGCCTTCCTTAGAGCGCTACCAATCCTTGTAGAACTGCTTCCTTTCAATATCCTTTACGAATTCCTTTCTTGGCTTTTTTCCTTTTAAAGCTATCTCTTCATCCTGAAGAGGCTCAATCCTTAAGCGATTCCTGTTCCACCGTGGTCGTCATCCTGTCGACAAGAGATATAATAACGACAATCCGCGTCCTTTACTTGTTAATAGGCTGTAAAAATACCATTTACATAATCACACATAAAAATAAAACAAGGTAAAACAAATAGATAGAAAAACACCTTCCCATTTCGCGCTTCAAGCCGTCACTTAGGATTACAACGTTGTGAGAGATCTCTTACCCGCCGCGTAGACAACGCATATCGTCATAGCCATTCACATTATTTCGTTGTTATCACGTATTCACTTAGCACTCCATTCCTCAGCTCTGCGCAGCTTCGCATATTCTTCCATCAAGCTTGCCACAACCCACAATTAATATATATTGATACAATTGGTATCGATATAGATTAATTATGGGGCGTGAGTGATGCAGGTGATAAACAACGTTGTAACGACTATCGGTGAGTCCCCCATATGGAAACCTGACACAAATAGTGTGGTTTGGGTCGAAGCAGCGGGTCAGGCGATCTACGAATACTCGCTCCAAACCACAACCGTCGCGACATTTAGTGTGCCATTCGATATTACCGCCATCGCGCGTTGCGATGACAATGGGTGGGTCTGCGCAAGTAAGCAAGGGCTGTTTTATTGCTCAATGAACTTTGATAAATTCATCCCTATTATTGATCCCTGCTTCTCAGCCGCTCACCTCCACCTTAACGATGCCGTGACCTCACCAGTCGGTACTTTATGGTTTGGTTCTATGAATCATGCACAGCTTGAAGCGCCTGATGGAAAGTTCTATCAATTGACGGACGGTGTGGCAAAAGAAATGGACACAGGATTTAGTGTTGCTAATGGTATTGCATTCAACCCAATACTAAAGCGCGTTTACTGTTCAAACATGTTTCAGCGGAAAGTGTATGAATACCAATTAGATGACAGCATGGGCCGAATTCTAGACAAGGCAGTTTTTGTCGAGTTTGAAGAAAACCAAGGGTATCCAGACGGACTGACGGTCGATCGTCAAGGCAACCTTTATGTCTGTCA
This sequence comes from Vibrio methylphosphonaticus, assembly GCF_023634655.1. Classification (GTDB taxonomy): domain Bacteria; phylum Pseudomonadota; class Gammaproteobacteria; order Enterobacterales; family Vibrionaceae; genus Vibrio; species Vibrio methylphosphonaticus. The sequence continues at coordinate 143,955 of NZ_JAMKMS010000011.1, forward strand.
CTGGGACGGTGGCATTATCTCTTATTATTCCGCTAACGCTCAGCAGGTCGGTGTTGCCACACCCGTTGGCGAAATCAACCTCCCGGTCAAGCACGCCACTCGCTGTACGTTCGGCGGTGACGATTTCAACACCTTATTCATCACCACCGCAAACTTTGAACTCACCGACCAAGAGATAAGTAAATACCCTTTATCAGGACACTTACTGATGATGGATGCACCAACCACTGGTCGAGAGGAATATTTAATTAATTCGATCGCATTACCCAATTTGAAACACGCTATTGAACCGTTAACCAGTTGAAAGTCGTTGAAGACTCTGGGACTATAAAGCGCTTCTGCCCACACCGTTACGCATTATTGCCAGATGTGATCTTAGGGCTCGCCATTAAAAGGAAATAAAGGTGTCAGAAAAAGTAAATTCAGTTGATCGTCTTATCAACGTTATTGAGCGTATTGGTGAAGCCAAGAGCCCGATTGCAGCCTCTGATATCATTTTTGAATCTGGCATTCCAAAGCCAACTTGCCATCGATTACTTCAACAGCTTGAAGAAGCCAATTACGTTCAACTGGATGAACGTGGTCATTTCTATCCCGGCTCACAAATGCTGTCGATTGCTCTAGATGTAAGATTGACCAACCAACACAAGTTACAACGCCAAGCTATCCTGCACGGTCTATCACGTAAACTTGAAGAAACCTGCGGTCTCGCGCTTGCCAATGACGATCCTAGCCCACATATGGTGTATTACGATCGCATTCAAACCAACTGGCCACTGCAAATCGTTATCCCTGTTGGTTTTCCGACACCACTTTGGGCATCGGCAAGTGGTAAGTTATTTTTGAGTACGCTTACACCGCCACAACTTCGCCGCGTTTTAAGTAAGTTAGAGCTCTCTCAATGCGCGAAAAACACCATTGTCGATAACCAGAGTCTTAAAAAAGAGCTCAATGCAATTCAACGACGTGGTTACAGTGTTGATGATGAAGAATTTATTGATGGCATGGTCGCTATTGCACTGCCGCTTTACGATCAATTAGGCAATTTTATGGCTGCATTATTCTGTCATTGCCCGAAAAGCCGTAAGAGCGTCACTGAGCTTGAAAACTACTTACCCATTTTACGTATCGCGCAACAGAGCTTAGAAGCCGTTTATCAAGATATGAAACTGTCGGCTGATCGCAAAGATTAATTAAGTAGGCAGGATTAAACTGTGCTGCTTAGATCGGACTCACTGAGTACAAAGTACTAAATAATAAGCACTAAGCACTAAGCACTAGAACCCAAGCAGAAAAGATAAACGTCAGCGACGTTACGCTTGATCTCGCTTTAGCTCCGCTAACGTAAAATCTAAAATCTCTTTGGCCGAAGACTGCAATTCTGGTAGATAGGTTTTTAACTTCTCTAACGAAGTACGAAAGCTCGGGGCGTGGCAAAATAAGTAACCAAAACTAAGCTCATCAGAGCCAATGGGTACCGATATCGCAACCATGCCATCAACAAACTCTTCATTATCTTCACCAAATCCCTGTTCAGAAATACGCGCGAGTTCTTCAAGAAAGAGACCTTCATTAGTGATGGTTTGCGGCGTGTATTCTGTTAATCCCATATGCTGTACAACGTTTTCTCGAATTGTACTATCAAGCGATGAAAGATACAGTTTGCCAGAGGCTGACGCCGCAATCGGTGCTAAGCTGCCTTCTGCCAAGTTAATTTGCAACGGCCAGTTGCAATTCACGCGCTCGAAATAAATCATCTCTATGCCATTAGGCACTGAAATTCCGCACGTTTCACCGATACGGTCAGATAAACCTTGCAGCACCACTGTGCGCTGCTCAGAAAAACGCTGATTCTTTAAAATATCATGAGACAGCGATTGGAGGTTGGGGCCCGCAATCACTCTACCGATGATGTTTTCTTGCAGGTGACCTAATGAAATAAGCTGATTGATCAGTTTGTTGGCAGAAGCAATTGGCATAGAAAGCTGCTCTGCTATCGATTCTCTGTTCAGTTGACCACGACAACTCGCCACTATAGCGATAACTTGCAGCACACGGTCTAAAGTCGAACCTTTAGTTGTACTTTCCGAATCAGAGCTTGCCGAATTAGAAGTTGCCATAAAACTGAATTCTTCCTTGAGAGGGTAGCCAATATGCTCTGGATAGCCTATTGCTTTTATCACGTAAGTGCAACTTAACACGTTCTTCAATCAAGTATTATCACATTTAGAATAAAAAAAGGCTTACCTAAGTAAGCCCTACTGAATTTAGTTTTGAAGGAGTGCGGCGTTCCCCCAACTCGCATGATCATGTCCGTTGCCATCACCCGCATCATTTACTTTGAGAGTCAGTGACGTCGTGCCTGGTGGGATATCAATAGACACTACCTCGACCCCATCCATTCCCGTTAAGGTTGCGCTCTGATAATACAACACACCATCCAATTCCACTTGGAACACTACCGAGCCTTTATTACCCACTCCATCATCAATGCCAATATTTGCAGAGAAACGACTGTACTGACCTGCAGACAAGGTATAACTAATGATAGCGTTGGCATGAACACCAAGCCCTTTAGCAAAGCTTTGCCCGTCAATTGAGATTGTCGTTCCGTCCTGAATTGCTTGCTCTCCATTACTCATATCTTTTTCAATAGCTCCCCAACCGTTAGTCGACGAGTCCTCTTGGAGGTCACTTAAATAAACCAATGTTGACGGTGTTGAATTACTGCCTGGGTCTTCTGTCATAAATAAGTGACCAGAGCCATTATCCGATGGATGAAGCCAATTGGTTCCACCATCAGGATCATACGCAAAGGCAAAACCATTATGAGGCCCACTCCCTCCACTCCCGTTACTCAATCTGAGTTCAAACTGATGCCACCCTGGAGAGAGATTAAGGTTAGTCGTCGATACTCTGTCACTCCATAGATCGCTACTTAATACTAATTGACCATCTATCCATAGACGCGTCTTGTCATCGTTATTCTCACTAAACGAAATCAGACCATCAGCGTCGTAGATATAGCCGGTATAAACCTCTGTTGTATTGCCTACAATAGTGTCTTCCGTCTCACTCAAACTGGTCGTAATAACCGTTTTGGGGTTGGCATCAGTTTCATTAATATTGCCCGAAAGGGTGCCATAGAAAAGACCAGGAACGGCGGCGGTAGAGCCATCACTCGGCGTACGCAGTTTTGCATCGCCCCAAGAACCGTGATCACTACCTACACCATCACCCGCATCGCTTACCACAAGCTTTAGCTCTTGCGCGCTATTGCTTATGTTTACCGCTACGTACTCGGCGACATCACTGCCTCGTAAAATACTACTTTGATAGGCCATCACACCATCCAACCAGACCTCAAATACAACAGAACCTGAACTACCAGTCTCATCATCAACGCCAATAAAGGCCGTAAACTGATCGTAATTGCTGCCCGTCAGACTATAGGTAATTTCCGAGTGAGCGTGAACGCCAAGGCCTTTTTCAAATTCACTGCCTCCAATAGAGATTGGTTGCCCATCTCCTGCTAACTCTTCTCCCACACTACTGTCTTTCTCAACAGGTCCCCAACCATTGCTTGATGTCGTTTCGATTAGATCACTGAGATAAGTGTAAGTCGTAGCCTGAGGCGGCTCTGGAACAACAATATCTGGACCTTCGTATTCGATTTGCTCAAGATACGCAACCAGTGCCGCTCTCTCGGTACTATCAGCTACGCTATGCTGAGCCCCAATTTGTAATACATCATCGAGTGTCGCAGCCTGTCCGTTATGGAAGTACGGCGCACTACTCCAAAGCCCAATAAGACTTGGAGTATCAAAGCCAACTCCAGCTAATGGGGCATTGATGCCTTGCCCTGATGACGCTTCAATGGTGCCAACATCATGTCGCTGCATGTCGATAAAATACACGCCAGAGTGACAGCTATCGCAACTTTTCGAACTAAACAATGCTTCACCAGTCAACGCTTCCGCTGTCAATGAACCAGACGATTCTCGATGCGGACTTTTCGGAAATTGATTTAAGCTACTCACATAGAAAGCCAGGTTATCTAAGTCTTCACTTTTTCCCGATTTAGATACGCCTAATGGACTTTCCGACAGATTAAATAAAGCATCTACCATAAAGCCCCGCCCGCCAAAGGCATAACGAATATCGTTTTCAAAATCTTGAATTTCATCGAAATTAGCAGTCCAATGAACTCGGCCGTTGCCTGTCCCTGTTTTGCCTAATAATGAGATAGTATTTCTTAGCCCTTCACCTCGGTCCGTGAAGTCCCAAACCCGATGATCGCTATCGCCATCAGCATGACAACTTGCGCAAGAAATATAGCCATCTTGCGTCATTCTGGCATCGGCGGCGTTGTAGAATATTTGCTTCCCGCGTAAGACTCTTGGGTGTAACGCTTCATTAGCCACAACCGAAACCTGGGCGAGTGTTGAGATATCACCGCGGTCAGAAAGGAATGTGGTGACATCGTGGACAGACACCGTTCTCGACATAAAGTTATGGACAAATAATGTTGAACCAGACAACAACAACCCTCGTGGTGCAAGCCCGGTATCGAAGATCTCCCCCGCTCGATTCAAATTGAAGGTATTACGAATTTCAATACTATTTTGACCTTCAACAGCAATAAAAACCAAATCGCCAATATCACTAAACACAGCAGCTTTGGGTTGCGCTCGGTCATCGATATCAAGCGCATTCGCCATCACTGTATTCGTATTAAGATCGAGTCGATTCACGACCGCTCTTACCGTCGTCTCAAAGGTTAACGCTTTCGCATCATCCCCCTCAAGATACGCACCGCGATCGACGTTAGCTTTGTTGGATGGTAACCAAGCACTGTAGCCATCAGGCGAGATCGCTACCGAACCTAGGTAGTTCGCAATGCCTCGGCTTCTGTCTGGCCCATCAACCGTGGTGGTATCTTTGCTAATGAGGTAACTCTGGTCAACGGTCATTGTTGAGGCATCAACAGCAACCACTTCAGCATTAGATTGCGGAGAAATAAAGCGGGTCACTAAAACCCGAGAAGAAGCACTGTCTATCGCTAATCCACGAGCGCTACGCCCCACCTCAGCCGTCGCCACGATACTTTTCGAACTTGGGTCAATTTTAACCAGTTGGCCACTCGCTTGAAGAGAAACAAAAGCGTTGCTTCCATCTGGGGAGAATGCAATACCATAGGGTTGTGAGCCTCGTGGCAGAGCAATATTTTCGACAAATAGCCCGGCGCTAGTCACGATAGAAATCGTAGCGTCTACTTGATTCACCACCCAGAGATTGCCATTAGGTGCTACCGCCAAGGTTCTTGGCTGATCACCCACTGCGGTTTCCCACAACTTAGCATAAGGCGCCACATTACTGATCGCACTTATCGTGTCATTATCTTCATTGACCATCACAACTTGGCCTACCGACTCAACAATAGTAGAGGAGGCAGTAGGTGAGGTAGCGGTTGGCTCTCGATACACCGTAATCGGCACCGATTTGCTACTTTCAAATACCCCATCAACCGTGGTTTCTTTGATCGTCACAACTGCCGACCAATGATTCGGCTGACCATACACATAATCGGCATTTCCACTCACAGAGAACGGCGTCGAGCTTCCTCCATCACCAAAGTTCCACGAATACTCTACAGTGCCACCTAGCAAAGGGACGGTTGAGGCGGAAACACTCACGCTACTGCCTAACGTCACTTTATCGTTCGCCGACACCGAAACGTCATGCCCTACTTGAGAGCCTGTAGCAAATCGATACTCAGTGCGCGCCATCGGATTTCCAGCAAAGTCTTCGATCCCTTCAAGCACAACTTCATAAATGCTATCCGCCTCTAGGCTTTGCGATGGTGTGAAGTGAACAAAACCTAAGTTGGTGCTGTATTGGCCTTGAAGTGGTGTCACACTACCAATTTTTGTTACGGTAAATGAGCGACTGTTGACTGATTCCATTAGCACACTGTCTGACAATGCGACACCAATCCGGGTTGATAGTGGTTGCAAGGTCGAATCAATCGCTGGGTTGGCCGCAGAAATATAAGGCGGCACCTGGTCGGCGGTACTTTGATGAGCAATCAGCCCACTTCCCGACCCATGGTCATTCCCCACCCAGACTAGGTTACCAAATGGAAACACTTGCCCATGGTCTGTGTTACTGCTCGTTGCATTAAGAGAACTTCGCCCTAGCTCGCGAATGTTGTTGATATCACTAACGTCTAACACCGCGATGTCGTCTTGATTACCCAGAAACAACTTATTGTCTTGCACGTTGCAGTAAAGGTTTTCAAAGCCAGTAAGCTTTTCGTTAACCAAACTCATTGGGTTGGTGGTCGTATCATAAACGCGCAATGCATCATTGGTGCTTCGAGCACCAAAATAGGCGTATTTCCCATCCCAACAGGACGCATAGTATTTTTCAGGAAGCCGATTCACCGTCTTCACTAACGTTGGATTGACTGGATCATCGATATTCAGCATAGAGAAACCCGCCGTCCCTTCCATGCTTGAGATAAACATACGGTTACCCAACGCAAACAATGGTCCGATATTAAAGCCACCCAGTTCAGAGTTTGCGACCGTTTTAACTAATGTGGGATTACTCATGTCGCTGGTGTCAACGATACTGAGTCCAGCATTACCACGAGCGATATAAAGGTAAGGTGCTTGCCAGAAAAGTTGCCACGACACATTGTTATAATCACCAAAGTTCACCCCTGATATCGCAAGCTTTGACAAGCGAATTGGGTTAGCAACATCAGACCAATCCCAGATTTCAATACCCTTACCCGTCTGAATAGCGATCGTATTGTTTTCACCTAAACCAAACGAATGAGGTTCGCGAAACTCTGCCGTTCTTAATCCATCACCAGTACGATCCAAATTAGCTAAATCTGGCTCATAAACCGTTTTTACTAACTGCATAGATTTGGGATTAGAAACATCAAGTGCAATCCAACCGCCAGGACCACCACCACTATCAGGAGCGAACACACCCACCATATAACCATTAAGCATGGTCATAACGTTGACACCATAATGTTTTCGTCCAGGGTAATCAGGTGGCAAAAAGTTGGTGGTATCATCGACAAGCGGACTCGAGACATGAGTAAATGCTTCAGATGAACCATAACTTAGATTACCTAAGCCGGGTCCTTGCACCGCATGAACCGGGGTCATCACCGAGGCGCCGTATAACCCCGCTAGAACACTTCTTACAACAACACTGCTTACAACTGGGCGACGCCACGTCTTAAAAGACTTTTTCACACTAATGGCTTTCATCGCCTTCTCCTTGTTTTTATGGTCACTAAACAAAGCTCACTTCTCTAAGAAAAGTGAGCACTTAAAAACATGAAGAGGACAGGATCGCCAACCTATTCAATCCAAATTCAATTAGCCAATCTAGTGACCGCTAACTAAATTTAAGCAAACCTACCGCACCCCTCATCACGTCAATGCGTTATCTCGCTATTTCATAGTCGGCATGACGAATTCGGCTTGTGATTGAGTCGTCTCTTTTGAGCCGACTTTGACATCAGACTCTGGCCAGCGAGTGGTGATGGTTTTCATTCGAGTAAAGAATCGCACGCCATCTGGCCCATGCATATGAAGGGGCCCAAATAACGAACGTTTCCAGCCGCCGAAGCTATGGAATGCCATAGGCACTGGGATTGGGACATTAACACCCACCATACCGATTTGAACATTGGTGCTAAAATCACGCGCGGTATCGCCGTCGGCAGTGAAAATGGCCGTCCCATTGCCATACTCGTGGTCATTGATGATCTTCAACGCCTTTTGATAACTGTCGACTCGAACAATGCACAATACCGGACCAAATATCTCTTCTTGATAGACCGTCATGTCCGTGGTGACATTGTCGAATAAAGTGCCTCCCACGAAATAACCGTCACTCGACTTCGCCAACTCCAAATCTCGACCATCCACCAGTAAACTCGCGCCTTGATCGACCCCTTTTTGGATGTAACCACAGACTTTTTGTTTATGTTCTTTGGTGATGAGCGGACCCATGTCGTTTTCAACTGACTGGCCGTAACCAGGTCCAACCTTGAGCGTGGCTAATTTGTCCTGCAGATGGCGACCTAAGGCATTCCCCGTTTCTTTTCCTACGGCAACGGCAACAGAAATCGCCATGCAACGTTCCCCCGCTGCGCCATACGCAGCCCCCATTAATGCATTGACTGCACCGTCAATATCCGCGTCAGGCATGACCACCATATGGTTTTTTGCACCACCTAAGGCTTGGACTCGCTTGCCATATTTTGCACCTTCAGAATAGATATATTCAGCAATAGGGGTTGAGCCAACAAAGCTCACGGCTTGTACTCGCTCATCTTGAAGGAGCGTATCTACGGCTTCCTTATCGCCTTGCACCACGTTAAACACACCGTCAGGTAAACCCGCTTGTTTAAGTAACTCAGCAAGAAACAATGGCGCAGAAGGATTTTTCTCTGACGGTTTAAGAATGAAGGTATTGCCCGTCGCAATGGCAATCGGAAACATCCACATCGGCACCATCACTGGAAAATTGAAAGGTGAAATACCAGCAACCACACCCAACGGCATCATTTGAGAATGCGAGTCCACGCCAGTGCCGACATTTAAGCTATGCTCGCCTTTTTGTAGATGGGGAATGCCGCAAGCAAATTCGACGACTTCTAAACCGCGGGTGATTTCTCCCAACGCATCACTAAACACTTTGCCATGTTCACGGCTAATGATATTGGCCAGCTCCTCGCGATTGTCCTCAAGTAACGCTTTGAATTTAAACATCACTCGTGCACGGTTGAGAGGTGTGGTTGTAGACCAAGAACGCAGTGCCGCCTCAGCGTGTGAGATCACTTGCGTCACTTCATTGCTGGTACTGAGCCCAACGTGGTCTTGCACTTGCCCTGTTGCAGGATCAAACACAGGCTGCTGCCTTTCTGACTGACTTTCAACACGTTGGTTGTTGATGAAATTGCTGATCATTTTGTCTTCCTTGTCTGTATTTTTATGCTTAATTTGTAATGGGCTCATTTGCGCTTGAGCTATTGGACATAGATACAATTACCTTGGACATAGGCACAATTACCACGCCGCTTTGTATAGCTCGATAACGGCCTCTTTATCTGGAATTCTTGGGTTATTATTGGGCGAACCGGACGCCAACGCTTGTTCGGACATGATGTCGAGATTTGACCAAAACTCCTGTTTATCGATACCAAAATCACTCATCGAAGGAACCGATAAATCTAGATTGATTTGCTTGAGCTCTTTTAGCAATGCGGCGACTGCGTCATCCTCTTTGGTTATCGCGTCGGCAACTCCCATCGCTCTAGCACACTCAGCATATCGAGTCTTCGCTGCTGGAATCGAGTATTCAGTGACCGTTGGCAGTAACATGGCGTTGCTCATGCCATGAGGGACATGAAAATGCGCGCCGATGGGACGACTCATGCCGTGTACAAGGGCAACGGAAGCATTAGAGAAAGCCACACCGGCTAATGTCGCGCCTAACATCATCTGCTCCTTCGCCGCTTTGTTGTCGGGGTTATTCACCGCTTCTCGCAAATTGGGAGCGATAAGCTTCATCGCTAACAGCGCTTGTTGATCGGTAAACAAACCCGACTTACCACTGACATAGGCTTCAATGGCATGCGTCAGGGCGTCAATCCCCGTATCCGCCGTAATTCGTTCAGGGGCTGTCATCGAGAGGGAAAAATCAATAATCGCCGCAGAAGGAATCAGGCCCGGCCCCATACACAGCAGTTTTTCATCATTGGATTCATCGGTGATAATGGTGACTTTGGTGACTTCAGAGCCTGTGCCCGCGGTCGAGGGAATGGCAATAAGCGGCATGATGGGCGATGTGACGATATTGGGTACACAATAATCGCGAATCTGCCCTTGATACTGCGCCAGTAAAGCAATGGCTTTAGCACTATCGATGACACTGCCTCCACCTAACGCAATCACGCCATCGTAATACCCATCGATGGCCTTGGTGACCGCTGGTAATATAGACGCTTCTGTCGGCTCTGGAATCGTATCGGTGAACACATCCGCTTCTACGCCGGCTTGATTCACAATCGCTATCACTTGGTCAACCTGACCGAGCGTTTTCATAACAGGATCGGAGACAATCATGACTCGGCGACAACCAAGTTGAATGGCAATCTCTCCAACTTGCTTTATCGCCCCTTCTCCTACTTCCAAAAACTTCGGTAAAACAATAAATTGACTCATAATCCACCTCACACTTTATATCGATACAATATGTATCATTATCTGAAATTCCATATTCTTGGCGTAATGACCCCACCACCGTAAAATCGTGGTTGAATTAGAATTAGTCGTTATTTATTCGCTCGTGATTAGCTCAACAAGGTCAGCGCGTCTCTTAACAAGCCATATTTGCGGTATCGCGCAGCAAAAAATTCGCCACGCTTGTGGTTTGGCTCAAATCGTCGTTGAGTAACTTGACCGGCTTGAGCGCGCTTATCACGCTTGTCGATACTCCGTACGCTCGCAAACGCTAACATCGCGACCCCTTTTGCGCCCACTTCATCGCAGCCACCAGGGATTACGGTAACGCCTAGCACATCGGCAAATAGCTGACACCAATACTGACTTCTCGATGCTCCGCCACTTATCGCAATACAATCAACTTGATAACCGTTTTCTCGTAAGCGCTCGATATGCTCAAGGTGAGCGAAAACGATGCCTTCATAAAAGGCGTAAACGATGTGTATATCTTGATGCCAGCCTTTAAGTCCAAACAAATTGGCCGATGAATTATCTTGATGGGTTGACCCATATAGATAGGGGTGAAAGATTGGCAGAGAATGGGTCAGTTCTACGTCTTCAAGCTGACGATTAAACTGTTCGAAAATAGTAGTGCCTGACTCCGCTTCACGCGCTCTTTTATCCGAGAAGAAGCGTTCCACCAACCACTCTAAATTGGATGCTGAACAGGTACTGGATTCAATGGCTAAATAACGGTCTTTGGAAAACTTACACGCCATGAAAATACTTTTCGGTGGCAGCGAGTCCGTGACTACTTGATTAATATTCCACGTTCCTGCCACCACAGAAGTCGCACCAAGTTGGCTTGCCTCAGATCCGTAGGCACAAGCCACAACATCAAATAACCCGGCAATCACTGGCGTACCGGCTTTCAGCTTAGTTAGGCTTGCCACACTATCTGTCACCGACCCTATCACCTGATGACTTTCATAAATTGACGGCAGTTTGGCGCGAATATCAGCCAGATCGTAGCAGTTAAGCAACTCTTCTGAAATCATGTCACGTTCAAAATCAAACAAACCAGATGCAGTAATGTCGCCCCATTCGGTCGCACATTCGCCCGTTAAGCAGAAGTTGACGAAATCTTTGCAAAACAGTACCTGACCAATTTTCTGGTAAACACTAGGTTGATGCTGTTTCAACCACAGCAACAATGTCGCGGTCTGCGATGACCAAGCCCCCTGCCGATTTCTTGTTTTTATTTCTTGAAAACGCGCTGAGTACTGGAGTTGTTGTACCACCTTCTCCGCGCGATTATCCAACGATTTAATGGCTAGTAATGGCGACTTATCGTGGTTAAGAAGGTACAGTCCATTGCCATGTCCACTGGTACCAATTGCCACTACGTGTTGACTATCAATGCCTGTTTTTTCAATAAGGTTCGCAATGACGTTGGCACAAATCTGCCAACATTCATTCATGTCGGCTTCGGTATAATCCGGGCAGGGGATATGAGTCGGATAATTGTTGGCGACCGTTGCTATTTCATGACCATTCTCATCAAATAGCGCCGCTTTTATCGCTGTGTTACCACAATCTATCCCTATCGCGTATGACATCCTATCCCCCTCCTAGAGTGACTATTTATCACCAATATAGATATTCATTGCATCTGTTGTGGACGCATCGTTGTGAATCATTGCCATCAACGCATCAACAACGCGGCTTGGGTTCGGGTGTTGATAAATGTTACGCCCATACACCATCCCCAGTGCGCCTTGGTCGAGCAGTGCTCTCGCTTTGCTAAACACAGACTCAATATCTTCACGACCTCCCCCGCGAACGAGCACCGGACAACGTGCCGCTTCCACCACTTTATGGAAATCATCCGCCTGCGCCGTAGGATCGGCTTTGATAATATCGGCACCTAACTCGCGAGCCATACGAACAAGCGTCACAATTTTCTCGCAATCACCATCCACCATATACGCCTGACCTTGCCTGTTGGGTTGCATCACCAAAGGCTCAACCATAAGCGGCATACCATACTTCTCACATTCCGCTTTAACTCGGCTGATATTCGCCACACACTGTTTAAACAAATCAGGTTCGTCTGGCAGCATAAATAGATTCACGACTACGCACGCGGCATCCATTTGAAGCGCCTGTATCAAAGGCTGCTCAGAGTTTTGTAGCAGCGCCCACATATGACGATGACGCTCAGCATTGTAAGGATTACCTAAATCAATGCGCATCACTAATGCTGGCTTATCCTTACCGTCCACGTTTTGCAGTAAATCTGCTTGGCCAGCATTCATCTGAATCGCATCAGGTCTTGCCTCGACCAGCTGATCAACCACTGAAGACATATCTTCTAGTCCATCCAAGAATGATGGCTCATTGCAGACACCGTGATCAATAGCAACGTCCAGACAACGTCCTCGTTTAAACAGGCGGTTCATCCTGACTTTACTGGTTAAATACATACTCTTCTCCATCTAGTAATTGTTCATTTTCCGTAACGGTAGGTGGCAATTGAGTTTTCTGGGGGCGCGTGGCAACCTCTAACGTCACACCATGGAACTGCAATAGCACGTGTTTGCTTCGAGCTCGATCTGAATCACGCTCGTTTTGCTGCCAAGAAAAATAGTCAGCCACAAAGTCTGATACTTCATCAAAACTGTGTTGAGAAAGCTGCCCTTCGATCGCTATAGAGGTACGACGTAGCAATACATCTAACGTGGTCGAGACAGACTCATGCGCCAGGATGTAACTTATCTCGCCTTCTGTGTATGACGGCAATGAAGTAAAAGGCGCATCGTTAAAACCATCCAGCCAAGCCAGTAGTGTCGCACTGTGGGTGCCGTAGCGCTGAAACCAAATCCTAATTTGTTGGCGAGAATACTGAAGATGTTGTGCGACCAACTCATCGATGTAATCTTGCTGATCGGCCTTAGTGACAGGGTAATCAACACCACCGCCAATCACTTTTTGTTTGGTGCAGCATTGTCTTTGTTTTTTTAACGATGTAAGTAAGTCGTCGGCGACTTCTTCCCCGAAAGCACGAAACGTTGTCCACTTTCCGCCAATGAGCGAAAGAATGTTCACACCATCGACCGTGTCTTGTTTAACAGAATGACTGCGAGGAATTTGCCCTGTCGTTGTTGTGTTAACAGACGGCAACGGTCTTACGCCGCAAAATTGATAGACAATTTGGTCTTTGCTAATCGTCAGCTTAGGTAGAACACCTCTTAAAGATTCTAAGATGTAATCTATTTCTTCATCGGTGCAGCGCACTGAGTCTGGGTCACTAACAGGAATATCTGTCGACCCCACTAATACCTTGTCGAAATACGGGAATAAAATGCAGACACGACCTTCACTGTTTTCATAAAACAGCATATTGTCATCAAGCTCTGCCAGTAACTCAGGGTTATCAACAATAATATGAGAGCCTTTAGTCCCCTGCATATACTGACTTGGCGCCGCCAATAACCCGTTAGTGAAATCAACCCAGGCCCCAGTGGCATTGACGATGTGTCCCGTTGTAAGCTTGACCGACTCCGCCAACTTCTCACTTTCGATTGATAGCTGACCGTTTTCAAACTGTGCAACCTTGCAATAGTTCAGCGCCATGCCACCAGCCTCAACGCCTTCTTGGATTAACTCCATGGCTAATCTCTCTGGCGAACTAATCCACGCATCAAAATACGTGGCGCTGCTTTTAGCCCTAGCAGCCATCATTGGCCAGCGTTGGTCAGTTGATCTAGCAGAGTGCATTTGGTGGTTTGGCATCAATTGGTCACGCTTGGTAAACCAATCATACAAACTCAGCCCTAACTTAATCACCACAGAGCCACGTTGAGACGGCTTATCTTTTAGACTAAGAAACTTGAACAGCCCATCAAACAGCCCTGACCATGTAGAGTAAATGGGGATGGTGGTTTGCAAAGGAGCAACAAAGTGCGGCGCATTGTCGAGCAGTCGATTTCGTTCATATAAGGCTTCTTTTACTAAGCCAAACTCACCGTTTTCTAAGTAGCGTAATCCGCCGTGAATCATACGCGAAGGTGCGGCACTGGCCTTGGAGCAAAAGTCATCCTTTTCAACCAGTAAGACTTTCACACCCTGCAGCGCCAGCTCACGAAATACACTGATACCATTGATCCCACCACCAATCACGATGACGTCAAACTCATCGTTGTCTGTTAATTGCCTAAAGGTTTCTGCGCTATTTTTCATTGTTGCTCCCTGCCAACGGTTTTTGCTTCCATGCTTCCATGCTTCCTTGAACCGTATCCCTTGAACCATAGTCTGTGAGTTCAGCTCTATGAAAGCGGCTTACTACGCCAACTCCAACTCACCAAAAAACTCATGAGATTTGGCATCAATGAACTTAATTTCCTCTTGGGACAACACCACACCGCCAGCGGCGGCATTTTCAATCGCTTGTACAGCATTACGAGCGCCACACAACGCATAGGTAATACCAGGTTGCTGCAACGTTGCCGCTATCACGAGTTGCGCGACGCTGATATTTTTTTGTCGAGCAATCGGCTCGATGGACTGACAGAATTTCTGCACCCAACGACGATTTTCGACGGTGAACATAGGGTCCGTAATACGCTGATCATCACCGGTAAATATGCGCTCTGGCGTCACCTTGCCACTGAGCAACCCCATCGCGAGAGAAGAATAACTGAGACAAGACACGTTGCTTTTAATGGTGCTTGGTAACAACGTTTTTTCCAATTGACGTTCAATTAGGTTGTATTTTTCCTGAACCGCATCAACCACTCCACTTCGTTGATATTGATCTAGGTCGAATTGGTTGGCGTTACTGATGCCAATCGCTCGGATCTTACCGGCTTTTTTTAGTGCTAATAACGCATCCATGGTTTCTTCAACTGGCGTAGTGGGATCCTGCCAATGCGTGATGTACAAATCGAGATAGTCGGTTTGAAGCCGCTTTAAACTCTGCTCTACTTCATGTTGAATAGCATCCGCACCAAGGTAACGATGCACTGGCTTACCATTTTCATCAAAGAAATGATTGCCCTTATTGGTGTGCCAGACCAGCCCACACTTAGTCGCCAATACCACTTGATCGCGTCGCCCTTTAATGGCTTTACCCACCAACTCTTCAGAGACGCCTAACCCATAGGCAGGCGCAGTATCAATCAGGGAAACCCCATTATCTAACGACGCGTGAATGGCATCGATGGAGGCCTTCTCGTCTGTACCGCCCCACATCCAACCACCCATTGCCCACGTTCCTAAACCGATAACGGAGGCTTCAATGCCTGACTGACCAATTTCTCTTGTTTGCATGTTCATTCCCTATTTTGCTTGTTCTAAAACACTGGCGACCGTGTCTTCATCTGAGACCAACCCATTAATCAGCCCGCCTTTTAAGGCCGCCAACACCGCCGACACTTTAGAGCGCGTAGCTGCCACACCAAAACTGTGTTCAATGCTGCTAAGCTCTTGTAAATTAAGACCAATCAATTTTTTATTAATATGCTCTGCACATTTATCTCCGTGTCCGTCATAAAGATGAGCTAACACTTCACCTTTGCATTGCGCGCTGATCATGGCTTCTGTTTCATGACCACTGAGCGATCGTAAATCATAATAACTGTCACTTTCACTGGCTACCGACCCTATGCCGACCAAAGCAATATCAGCACGGCGAGCTAAATCAAGCACCGCTTTCACACTGCGCATCTCCATTAAGATGGAACGCTGCTCATCGGTATCAACAAATAACGGAGCGTGCAATTGAGTACTGGTTCCCCCCAGCTTTTCAGCGAGTTTGCTCGCAAGATAATTCACATCAGTAAAATGATGGCCCTGAATCCCCCCCGTTGCCGGTACAACGCGAACCTTGGGGAAACTCATTGGTTTTATTTGGTCGACAATCTGCGCCATGGTTTTACCTGCACTAATGCAAATAACGCTGTCTGGTTTGATGGTTTCGATCAGTAATTCACCCGCCGCCTGCGCCACTTGGCGCGTCACGACGTCATCATCTTGGCTAAGACTAGGTTGAATCACCGCCGTCTTAATGCGGAAATGCTCGATTAAACGCTGCTCAAGAGTGTGCGTTCTTTCTTGAGGAAGATTTAAGGTAATTTCCACCAAGCCGTCATCATGAGCTTGCTTAATGACTCGATTCACTTTTGCCGTGGACAACCCAAGCAGCTTTGCAATATCCGACTGACTGCGATTTTCCATATAACGCAGCGTCAGAACCTTTGCAGTTTGCCTTAATATGTCGTCACGTTCGTTCATCGTCATATCCCTATCTTTGTCCACTCAAACTCATCTTTAGTAAGACGTCACACCCCATCTTTAACTGCACTTTATCTAAACAACTCGAGTTAACGGAATGTGAAATATATTTCATCTGAGTAAAAAGTAATCATAGAAAACAACTTTTACAAGATAAAATGATACCAAACGTATCATTTTAATTATTTAGGTGCGACAGATCACAAATATCAAGCAAAATGATACGTATTGTATCGATATGGGATTGACCGACTACATTTTGTTCACTACCTTTTAACACGTGAAATATATTTCAACAGACTGAAAGATAATTCACATCATCAAGAACAACGTGTTGTGCTGCTTACTGCTGATAAAAGACAAAACATATCTTGCTAAAGACAAAGGTGTTTTTCCAAAGCAAAGCAGCAGTTGCTCCTAAGACGACGAGTGAATACCCAATAAAAAATGGAGAAAATTATGAAGTCAGTGACTTTGAAAAAGATATTTACTAAGGGACTTATTACTACGAGTATTATTGTCGCTTCAAGCCTAGCTGCCACAACACAAGCTAACGAACGAATCGCGTTTTTCGTTTCCGACTTGTCGAATGTTTTTCACCAATCTCAAGCAACAGAAGCAAAACGTTATGCAAAAGAGAAGTACGGTGCAGAAGTGGTTATTTTCGATGGCAAAGCCGATTCTGCTGTGATGACGCAAAACGTAGACCAAGTGGCCGCTGGGGCATTTGATGGCGCTTCTTTACATATTTGGGATGGCGAAGCGGCAACGCCTGGCGTGGAAGAAGCGCTAGAAGAAAACATTGCCATGACCTCTTTCTTTAGCCCTATTACCGCCACTGGGATCCCTACTGCGCGTAGTGATGAAGCCACGGTCTCGTTTGATATGGGTGCACAAATGGCAAAAGCCTGGAAGCAAGCCAATCCAGACAAGCCAATTGTCATGGTTCAACTAGGCTGGCCTAACCACACCGAAGTAAGCTCAGGTCGAACAAATCCGTTTGCGGAAGGCGTATTATCGGTAGATCCATCGGCGAAAAACTTAGGAGCGTTGGATGCCAGTGGCGGTCAAGAAGCTGCCAAACAGATTGTTGTAGACCTACTTACCCAACAACCTGAAATTAATCTTATTTATTCAGAAGCCTCTAACTTAACCGTAGGTACGATGGCGGGTCTATCACAACTGGGACGTGGCAAATTTAAGGATGGCAAACCGGTCACAGAGATTGTGGCTAGTGTCGATTTTGATTCGGTTGAGTTTGGTCAAATCTACGACCCAGAATCCAGCCTAAAAGTGTCTATGGGGCTACCACCGATTGAAACTGCTCGCGGTCGTATCGACTTGGTGATGGACGTCATCAATAAGAAAGTCAAACCGACTCAAGACGAAGCACAAGAGTTCTTCTATAAGGCTTATACCATTTCATATTGGTCAATGCCAAAGCCAGATGCAGAGCAATGGCTAGACGCTCAATTTAGCAACTAACTCTCACTCAAGGTCGGCCACAACTCGGCTGACCTTGATTCTTTTAATATATTCAAAATCTCAGTGTTAAGGAAAGACCGACTTCATCTGCATTGTCTTACAACAAGCAGTAGGAACGGGAAGCAACTGAAGGAGATGTCATCTTGAATAGTCACAATTCAACACCCGCTCTATCAATCGAAGGGCTTATTAAAGACTACCCCGGCGTGAGGGCGGTGAATGATGTTAGCTTTTCCATTGAGCGAAGTACCGTTCATTGTTTAATTGGCGAAAATGGCGCGGGTAAATCGACGTTAGTCAAAATGATAACGGGGGCCATACAACCCACTCAGGGCACGATGAAAGTCAATGGTCATAATTACCAACCAACCGGCACTCAATCTGCACGCGAATCTGGCATTGCGACCCTATTTCAAGAGCTGCATGTGGTAGACGAACTCACAGTACTCGAGAACCTGACATTAGGAATGGAACAAAGTCGCTTTGGTTTTCTAATCAAATCGGATCTTGAACACCGAGTCATCGATACGCTCGCCACTATCGAACCTTCAATTGACCCTTACGCTCGTGTATCCACACTGGGCGTAGCGCAAAAACAGATCATCGAAATCGCACGAGCCGCCTCATCAGGTGCCAACGTCATTATAATGGACGAGCCAACCGCCGCCCTTTCTGAAAGAGAGGTAGAGAGGCTATTTACCGTCATTCGACGACTGCAAGAACAAAGCGTTACGGTGATTTATATTTCTCACAAACTCGATGAAATCCTCGCTTTAGGTGACCAAGTAACAGTAATGCGCGATGGTAAGCACATTGCCACAAAACCGATGTCTGAAGTTAACGGGCGAGCAGAGTTGATTGATATGATGATTGGTCGCAGCATCATGCATGATTATTCCCCCCGTGACTCCATCACCGATGAAGTCTTTTTAGCCGCGCAACGTCTCAACAATCACCGACTTAAAAATGTCTCATTTGATATTAAAAAAGGCGAAATCGTTGGCTTTTATGGGCTAGTGGGTGCCGGTAAAACCGAAATCGCCCGCGCCATTTTTGGTGCCGATAAAGTCTCTGGCACTATTCGCCTAAACGGGAAAGACGTCGGCAACTCACCGAAAGAGGCTATCGCCGCTGGTATTGCTTTAGTACCCGAAGAGCGCCGAACGCAAGGTCTATTCACCAACTTAACCATTCGCGAAAATATTCCGGTGATGAACCTACCGCGAATGTCGGATTTTGGAGTATTTCGAGAAAATGACGAGCTCAACGCTGCGATGGATTATGTCGACAAACTGTCCATCGCCACCAGCTCAATCGAAAAACATACAGAGAAACTTTCTGGTGGTAACCAACAAAAAGTGGTGATCGCCAAATGTCTTTTTTCCCAAGCCAAGTTACTGCTGCTCGACGAGCCGACACGCGGTGTTGACGTGGGTGCCAAGAAAGAAATTTATGATTTAGTCAAAAGCTTAGCCAATGAAGGAAATTCGGTCGCAGTATTTTCCACAGAGCTTGAAGAGATCCTTGGCGTATGTGACCGGATTTTCTTGCTCTACGATGGCGCGCTGGTTTCAGAGATTCAAAACGGACCCAATGTCGACACCAACTATATTTTGAATGCCGCCACGGGTGGCCTTGAGGAGGCAGTATAATGAACACGTCGGTAAAACGTAATCCCTCTCCCGTCGAATATCGACGGATAAGCGACCAAATGTACATTACCTTACTGGTTGCGTTTGTCGCTATTGGCCTGTTTTTAGTGGCCTCCGCTTTTGTGCCTAACTTTTTCCAAGTTCAAAACATGTTGAATTTAATCACCAATAACTGGGCCGTCATATCGCTTGGGGTTGGGGTTTCCTTCCTTCTTGTTTCGGGTAACTTTGATCTCTCTGTTGGCGGTATCGTAGCACTTTCAGGGGTGCTATCGGTTTGGTTTGCACAAGCAATTGGTGGCGGCTCTGCACTGTCAACCGGACTTGGCTTACCCTATTGGATGGCCATTGTCGGTGCATTATTAGGGGCTCTCGCCATCGGCGGACTCAACGCACTGTTTGTGGTCAAGTTTCGTATCCCGTCGATTATTGTCACCTTAGGAACAATGATGGTCGCGCGCGGCATCGCACAGGTGATTACTCAGGGCTCGCAACGTAATACCAACCTTCCAGAAGAATTTGGTGTATTGGGCAATCTAAAAGTGTTCGATACCTCCATGCAATTTCCTGTTCTATTCATGTTGATACTGTTCTTCGTTGCGATCTTTATTGAACGTAAAACCGTTTTTGGCCGCATCACCTACTGGATTGGCGCGAACCCAGAAGCAGCAAAGCTTTCTGGCATCGATAACGCTAAGCACATCACTTATTTATATCTGTTTAGTGCATTAGTCGCTGGCATCGTGGGCGTTTTATTGTCTTCGGAATTCAAATCTGGCTTTTCTAATCGCGGGCTTTTAATGGAGTTCGATGCATTAGTCATTGCCCTACTTGGCGGAATAGCGATTGCAGGCGGATTCGGCTCGGTCATTGGCATGTTCTTCGGCGCCATTATTTTAGCCGTCGTGACCTCAGCCGCAACCGGACTGACACTTTCACCGGATTGGCAATTCATTCTTAAAGCAGTCGCCGTTTTTCTAGCGATCACCGCGCAAACATGGGCGTTGTCCCTCAGAAATAAATAAGGAAGGTGAGGGTTATGTCTGATTCAACTAAATCACTGAGTATGGCACCCACGTTTAGTGGACAGCTGGTTAAATTTATTGCCAATTACTACATCTATTTTGTACTGGCGGCGATCGTTATTTTCTTAAGTAGCGTCAACCTAGAGCAATATGCGCTGTTTGAACGTGGCAACTTTCTTTATAAGAAAAATGTCATCAATATTTTGCGTGTGTCTGCGCCCATTTTAGTCTTGGCTGGCGCGTTCACATTACTAATGGTTTCTGGTTACATCGATTTATCGGTGGGCAGTACAATGGGGCTGACCGCGGTCATCTACGCGCTACTTGCCATTAATGGCGTCCCCTTCTGGGCGGCATTTTCCATTACCGTCTTTTGCGGCGTGTTATTGGGGGCATTTAATGGCTTATTGGTGGTGAAGTTCAATATCACCCCAGTGATTGCCACGCTCATTACGCTTAGTCTGTACAAAGGCATTGCGCTACTGTTGGTACAAGACGGCGTGTCGGCGATCAAATCCATGGGCGACTTAAAAATGCCAGCATGGTTCAACGACTATGGTCGCGATGGTGTCCTACTCGGCCTGCCAATGGCCTTTTGGGTCGCGGTGGGGGTCACCGCGCTCTTGATCATCTTGCAAAACCGTTCATTGCTTGGCAAATATGCGGCGGCGACAGGCGGCAACCCAACCGCAGCCAAACTTTCTGGTATCAAAACCGGGCTTGTGGTATTCAGCTTATACGCCATTGTGGGTGCGACTGCCGCGCTTGCTGGGATTGCTCGCTCGAGTTTCATGTCTTTAGGTGACCCACTGTCCGGAGATGGTATGGAGCTAACTGCGATATTGGTGGTGTTAATTGGCGGCACCGCATTTAGCGGCGGTGAAGGTAAGGTTTTGCGCTCGTTTGTCGGCGCCTTGATCATAATGACGTTGACAGTAGGAATGCTAACGTTGGTTCCGGCTTATTATCAAACACTCGTCATTGGTGGTGCACTGCTCGCCGCCGCCGCGTCCAACCACTTGGTGAGCCGCAAGCGTAACTAGGCTAATTGTTAAGCCTCAATAACGGAAGGTTATCCAAAAAGTATCAATCTAATAAACACAAAAAAAGACGCTCAAGGGCGTCTTTTTTCATTAAGTAACGTTTCGATTAAACGATACGCAGACCGCCTTGAGCAATAGCGAATCGACGTGCACGTGTGTAAGACAGTGCGTTCGTGATGCCTTCGCCCGTAGGACCAGCAATCGTGAAGGTTGACGTGCCTTCTGCGTTGTAGCCAACACCTGAAAGTGTTGGGCCATTGTGCGCAAAGATAGTAGTGTTAACCGCGCGACCAAACTTAGTCACGTTGTCAATGTTACCTGAGTAGATGCATGAAGAGTGCTTGTTACCACGCTCTGCCGCGACAGCGCGCTCAACCGCTTCATCGATATCTTTACAGATAACCACTGGCAGTACTGGCATCATTTGCTCAACGTGAACAAGTGGGTGATCGTTCTCAACCAGCATAACTGCAAGACGAGTATCAGCTTCAACACCGATAGACTTCAGGATGTCACTTGCGTCTTGACCTACGTGTTGCTTCACTGGGTGCCACACACGTGCGATTTCATGTGCAGTACATGGCTTAGCGCCTTCAAATTCATCAAGCGTTAGGATTTGCTCGGTAAGTTTTTCTGCTTCTTCTGCAGATAGCACGTAAGCGCCTACTTCTTCTAATTTATCTAGGAACGCATCGGCTACCGCTTCTTCAACGAAGACTTCTTTCTCACCGATACAAAGCAAGTTATTATCGAAAGATGCACCGCCGTATACGCCAGCAGCAGCAAGGTCTAGGTTAGCAGAAGCGTCAACGATAACAGGTGGGTTACCCGCGCCTGCGCCAATACCTTTCTTACCCGATTGTAGAATCGCTTTAACTAGACCAGGACCACCCGTACCAACCAGCATATTGATAAGTGGTGATTTAGCGATTTCATTCAGTGTTTCTAGCGTTGGCTCTTTCACCATAGTAATTAGGTTTTCTGGGCCGCCCGCTTCAACAATGCTGGTGTTTAGCATATCAATCATGACTGCAGACACGACTTTAGAAGAAGGGTGAACATTAAAGGTCACCGCGTTGCCACCCGCAAGCATAGAGATAGCATTGTTTACAATGGTTTCTGTTGGGTTAGTCACTGGCGTTACTGCGCCAATCACACCGTATGGTGCGCGCTCACCCAAAGAGATGCCGTTATCGCCCGACCAGACTTCAGTATCTAAAATTTCAGTGCCTGGCGTCTTAGCTGCTGTCAGTTGGTGCTTAGCAATTTTATCTTCAACACGACCTAATTTTGTCTCTTCACGAACCATTTTAGCGAAGTCTTCTGCACGCGCTAATACTGCTCCACGAATAGCAACAATGATGGCTTCGCGATCTTCTTTTGTGGAGTTCACATAATACTCTTTTTGAGCTTTGTGAGTTGCTTCAATCGCAGCGTCCACTGTCGCGAATACACCTTTAGCGTTGTTGATATCGAAAGACATGATTATTACCTCGTAAAATTGGGTATTGTGAAGAGCCAGACATTGTCTCATCTCTCTTCTACTTATTTGGTCAGACTCAAAAATGACTCGTGTCAGACTCTCATCTTGAAACGGCTATAATCTAACCCTATTCCCCTCCAACACACTGTCACTGGGCGTCAGCTTATTTGACTCATCACCGTTATTTAGTTGGGCATGTTACTTGACGACGACCCAAGCGATTCATACCAAGCCTAAAGATCAGCAAGTTACCCCTATTCTTTTCCTCATAACGGCAAATTCCACAATAGTAACGTTACGTAAATAACCTCAATGAATCATTGTTACCATTCATCATTAGCGTTGAAAATTTATTATGAAAAATCAATTAAAGGCTTAATATTCATTATCTTAACTGTAAGCGTAAGATTAATTGACCCTCAGTGACATGTTGAATTTTTAGCCTCCAGATAAACTAGTGGTCATCAAGCAATGCTGACATACAGCATGCCTACCAATTGAAATGACCTCGTGAGGAACGAATATGAAAAATCATGCGCTTTTAGAAGAATCTGTAAAGCAACTGAGCACTATTTTAGAGACTCAGCAGCAACTGTTGGAAGAGCACAAAGCGAACCAAAACTATGCTGAACGCCTCGAAAATATTCTTACTCCTACTGACGAGTTAAGCACTCAAGGCGACGACCTTTACATCGGCGGTTGCAAAGCGTCA
>NZ_JAMKMS010000012.1 GCF_023634655.1 Vibrio methylphosphonaticus
CGTTGTTATCTTTTTAATGAAAGATGAGAACAAGAAATAGCATTATGCTGAATAGACACTGCGGAGTGGTAGTTCAGTTGGTTAGAATACCGGCCTGTCACGCCGGGGGTCGCGGGTTCGAGTCCCGTCCACTCCGCCATTTATTTAGACAAAGTTAAGTCTTTAAAACAACTACAGGGGTGTAGCTCCAATTGGCAGAGCAGCGGATTCCAAATCCGCGTGTTGGGAGTTCGAATCTCTCCACCCCTGCCATCTTCAAGGCTCTGACTTAGGTCAGGGCCTTTTTCATTTATACTTTTAAAGTAGCGTAATAAAAGATCTCATCCCTCCTTTTTTGAAGGCTTTTTGTTCGATATTCTTCTTTTTCGATTCACTCTGTCCAATAACCTCATTATGCTCAGTAACCTATTGATATATCGTTATATTTCTTGGCGCAATTCGTTAATTGCAAATGTGAACTTGACCTTGGCTAACTCCCTCCTAGTTTATCGTTATAGATACTTGTCACAAATAAAGGAATGCTAGGTCTCTCATTTTTGGGACTGGAGAAGTGACTTTTACTTGACTATATTTATCAGTAATTCAGTGGATTAGTTATCTGTCATTAGCCTTTCTGTCTCGGCTTGAGCTACTTTGCTGTTTTCCTTTGGTTGCGAGACTTTTAGAGTTTAGGTAAGGAATACCGTTATGACTATGATTTCAGCACGGCAATTTTCCCGTTGGCTGAGGGAGAGGTTTTCTTCAGAAAAAGAGGGAGTGATCTTGACGAGAGAGGACATAAACCAGCTTTCTGGTCGTCAAGGTTTCACATTGGGGTTTATCAATGATATTCACTACGAACTGATGCAGCATGGTATCGCTTTTGTTACCGATACTAGTAGGGAAAAGTTTTATTTAATCCCCATTAATTCTGCCGAAAATTGGCGTAAAAAATTGGAAATACAATACGAAAAAGAGCTGTACTGTAATGTGTTTCCTATTGAAAAATCAGGATAAAAAAAGCCTCCGAGCTGGAGGCTTTTTCTTTAGGCCATACCTTGAATGATGACGAACTTTTCTAAAAGCTCATCTTCTGTTTCCAGGTTATTTGGATCTGTGATGATACAGTTCGTTATAGGACAAACCGATTGGCATGTCGGTTTATCGTAATGGCCTTTACATTCAGTACATAGGGCTGGGTCGATTTCATAAATCTCCGCACCCATCGCTATTGCTTCATTCGGACACTCTGGGTCACACATGTCGCAGTTTATGCATTTTCCTGTAATTAACAGAGCCATATTATTTGCCTGTAGGGTTACGAGTATCCTGGCCAGCATTTAGATTGCGCATAAGCAATGCGAAATCTAGTTCCATATCCTCTGGAACTGGAATGAAGACAAAGTGACCATTACCCTTTGCATCGTCGATAACTTCTGACTTACGGTTTTCCATGATCTCTAGTTTAAAAATTACGTTACCCTGAGGAGTCATAATTTCTAAACTGTCACCGACGAGAAACTTGTTCTTAACTTCAACTTCCGCCAAAACGCCACGACGTTTGCCTGTAAACTCTCCAACAAACTGCTGAGCATCAGAAACTGAGTAACCGTAGTCGTAATTTTGATAGCTATCGTGAGTGTGGCGACGTAAGAAGCCTTCGGTATAACCACGATGTGCCAGACTCTCTAGAGTGCCCATTAATGTCTCATCAAATGGTTTACCAGCAACAGCATCATCAATCGCTTTACGATAAACCTGAGCGGTTCTTGCGCAATAGTAGAATGATTTTGTGCGGCCTTCAATTTTTAGAGAGTGAACACCCATTTTGGTCAGTCGCTCGACATGTTGAATAGCACGAAGATCTTTTGAGTTCATGATATAAGTACCATGCTCGTCTTCGAAGGCTGCCATTTTCTCATCAGGGCGGTGACTTTCAGAAAGAAGTACCACTTCGTCAGTGGGTTTTCCTAAGCCTAGAGTATTATCAGGACGCTCATCTTGAACTTCGATAGCACTTGCGCTGTTGGGATCGAATTCTTCGACAATTTGACCAGCGTCGTTTTCTTTACCTTTTTCAACATTGTATTCCCAACGGCAAGCATTGGTGCAAGTCCCTTGATTGGGATCGCGCTTGTTGATATAGCCAGATAATAGACAACGACCAGAGTACGCCATACAAAGTGCACCGTGAACAAAGACTTCGAGCTCTGTTTCAGGACAATGTTCACGAATCTCTTCAATTTCCTCAAGCGATAATTCACGAGAGACGATAACGCGTTCGACGCCGTTTGCAGCCCAAAATTTTACGGTTGCCCAGTTTACGGCATTTGCTTGCACGGATAAATGAATCGCCATATCGGGGAATGCTTCACGTACCATCATGATAAGACCTGGATCTGACATGATAAGTGCATCTGGGCCCATTTCAACAACAGGTTTTAAATCGCGAATAAAGGTTTTTAGCTTAGAGTTATGTGGTTGAATATTACATACCACATAGAATTGTTTACCAAGTTCATGGGCTTCGTTAATACCTATTTGAAGGTTTTCATGGTTAAACTCGTTGTTACGAACACGAAGACTATATCGAGGTTGACCTGCATAAACGGCATCGGCCCCATAGGCGAATGCATAACGCATATTCTTGAGGCTACCGGCAGGGGATAAGAGTTCTGGAGTAAACATTGCTAAAATCTCTATTCTGATTATAAGTCAGGGAAGTACCACCTGATGGTACTAAGGGGCGCAAATTCTACGCTAAAAGTGTGGGTATTCCAAGTGCAGAAATATGCCCGGACTAGCCGGGCATTGATTAGAAAGGATTATTGCTGTGGTAAGCCGCCAAATGCTTTATACAAGTCGGGTAAAAACGTACTTAATTCACCACATAATAGAGAAAAGTCAGCGTCGATTCGTGCAGCAGCATCTTCTCTAGGGATATCTTCGTTTTGGTCTTTGAGTTCGTCACTAAACTTCAAGCGCTTAATGCTGCCATCGTCAGCAAAAATAAATTCAATGCGTTCTTGCCAGTTAAGCGCGAGCTTGGTGACAAATTTGTTTGCTTCTATATGCCCAAGAATTTCATCACTAGATAGCTCTTGCTTTTTGCATCGGATGATACCGCCGTCTTCGAGTACCGATTTAAGTTCTGCTTCGTCTAGCATATTAAAACCTGCAGGTGTACTTGCGGTTTTTACCCATTCCGTCAGCGTATTTTCTATTGGCTGTTCTGGGAAGGCTGGCACAACAGGAAGGCTGCCCATCGTTTTTCGAAGTAGCGCTATCACATCTTCTGCTTTTTTAAAGCTACTTGAGTCAACAATAATGAAGCCATCTTTTGGCATGATAACCATATAGGTGAGGTTGCTTCGGCTAAATGCACGCGGCAGTAAATCAATAATAATGTCTTCTTTCAGGTCGTCTTTTTCTTTTTTCTTAAGTGGACGACCCTCTTGTGTTTCGAGCATGTCTACCTTGTTACTCAATGATTCCTTGATCACTGATGCCGGTAACATTTTTTCTTCTTTCTTAGCGCAAAGCAAAATACGGTCTTCAGATACATGAGTCATCATGTCGCCATGTTTGCCTAGTGCTGTAACCCAGCCAAACTTTTGTTTGTCCTGACTGCCACAGGGCGTGAAACGAAACTCTTCAAGCTGCTGTTCTAGCTTATCAGCGTTAAATTCAAGTTCCTTGTTGAAACGATAGACCAAACAGTTTTTAAACCACATATTACTCTCACATTAATAATTGAACGCTGCACATCATAGGCAATTTTGACCCGAATGTCTTAGCCTAAATATTGATTCTGACAATGGGATTTGTGCGAAACTTATATGAAAAATTGTTTTCAATGGTCACAAAAGTGTCATAATAATTACTGATAATGCATGCAGTTGATTAGATTCCATAAGGTTACGCCGTTATGTCTAGAAGGATCCTGGTTGTTGAGGATGAAGCACCAATTCGTGAGATGTTGTGCTTTGTATTGGAGCAAAAAGGCTATCAAGCCGTAGAAGCTGAAGATTACGATACAGCAGTCAACAAATTGGCTGAACCATTCCCCGACTTAGTGCTTCTAGATTGGATGTTACCAGGTGGTTCTGGCATTAATTTTATCAAGCATATGAAGCGAGAAGAGTTAACTCGCAATATTCCTGTTGTGATGCTGACTGCTCGTGGCGAGGAAGAAGACAAAGTCCGTGGTCTTGAAGTTGGTGCGGATGACTACATTACGAAGCCGTTTTCTCCTAAAGAATTGGTTGCACGTTTAAAAGCGGTCATCCGTCGAGTTACCCCTACGGCGTTGGAAGACGTGATTGATGTTCAAGGTTTGAAATTGGATCCGGTTTCCCATCGAGTAACGGCCAACGACCAACCATTAGATATGGGACCGACTGAGTTTAAGATGCTGCACTTCTTTATGACCCATCAAGAACGTGTCTATAGTCGTGAGCAGCTACTTAATAACGTGTGGGGTACGAACGTTTACGTGGAAGACCGCACAGTAGACGTACATATTCGTCGTTTGCGTAAAGCATTAGAGTCGGCCGGACATGATAAGCTGATTCAAACAGTACGAGGTGCTGGCTATCGATTTTCAACCAAAGGCTAGTATTGAACCGGAGAGGTAGATGGTTGAACGTTTAACATGGAAAAAGCTAGCTTGGGAGCTGGCTTTTTTTTACACCCCTTGGATTGTGGTTGGGTGGGTATTTGGTTATATGCCTTGGTTACTGCTTGCCGCGACGGTGATGCAGTTAGTTTGGCATCTGCATAATCAGCTGCGCTTATCGGCATGGCTTTGGGATGAAAAGCGCCTAACACCACCATCGGGAACAGGGAATTGGGAGCTGTTATTTAATGGTATTTACCGTTTGCAACAGCGACAAAGACGAAAGCGCAAAGAGCTGACAAACCTGATTCGCCGATTTAAAAACGGGGCGGAATCCTTACCGGATGCTGTTGTGGTTTTCCGCAGCGAAGGTAACATAGTTTGGTGTAACAAATTAGCGCAACACTTACTTGGTTTTCGATGGCCTGGCGATTCAGGTCAGCCCATTTCAAATCTAATTCGCACACCAGATTTTATAAAGTACCTTAATAAAAACGACTTTTCTGAACCCTTAGAAATGCCTTCACCTTTGAATGTGGAGCGGATGCTGGAATTGCGTATCGTACCTTATACCGAAGGTGAGCATCTTATGGTTGTGCGTGATGTCAGTCAGTTGAAGCAGCTCGAAGGCATGCGTCGCAACTTTTTTGCGAATGTGTCTCATGAACTGCGTACTCCGATGACGGTATTGCAAGGTTACCTTGAGATGACAGAAGACCCTGACATGATCGTTGGGCCGATGTGGACAAAAGCACATGGAGTGATGACAGAACAACTGAATCGTATGAACAGCTTAGTTAATCAGCTACTCACCCTTTCTAAGATCGAAGCGGCTCCGATGCATGAATTAGATGAAGTGGTTAATGTACCTGCGATGCTAGATATCCTTGAGAAAGAAGCGGTCAGTTTGAGTGGCGATGACGGTCACGTTATTAAGTTTGATATTGATAATCGCTTGCGGGTGTTTGGCGACGAGGATCAGTTGCGTAGTGCTATTTCTAATCTTGTCTACAATGCGGTTAAATATACACCGCCAGGTGCAGGCGTAACCGTCCGTTGGTATCAGTCTTCACAAGGTGCCTGTTTAGATGTTGAGGATACTGGGGATGGTATAGAAGCCCAGCATTTGCATCGACTGACCGAGCGCTTTTACCGAGTGGATAAGGCTCGTTCACGGGATACTGGTGGTAGTGGATTAGGCTTGGCGATCGTAAAACATGCCTTGTCGCACCATGACTCTCATTTGGAAATCCATTCTGAAGTGAATGTGGGGAGTAAATTCTCCTTTATTCTGCCCGAACGATTGGTTGTCAGTTAATGTTTAACACTCCACGTATCACCCTGTGGGTTAGCTTGGTGCTGACTTCACTTGGTGCGGCAGCTGCTGAGCTGCCGCACTATCAAAAAATACCAGGTGTATCGGGAAACTTGTCTTCGGTGGGCTCCGATACCTTATCTGGAATGACAACCCTATGGTTAGAAGAGTTTAAGACGATCTATCCCAATGTAAATGCTCAAATCCAAGCATCGGGTTCATCGACTGCTCCTCCAGCTCTTGCTGAAGGAACTGCGCAGTTTGGTCCTATGAGCCGAGCAATGAGGTTACAGGAGGTCAGTGCTTTTGAGAGAGAATATGGCTATAAGCCAACGGCACTTAGCGTTGCAATTGATGCGATAGGGATTTTTGTTCATAAGGACAACCCTATTAAAGGTCTCAACTTTGAGCAGCTTGATAGCATTTTTTCAGCCACATTACGATGTGGAGGATTAGCCAGTGTGCAGACATGGTCAGAATTAGGCGTTGAGAGTAGTTGGAATCAACGAGCAATTCAGATGTTTGGTCGTAACTCGGTGTCAGGAACTTACGGTTTCTTTAAAGAGAACGCATTGTGTGGCGGTGACTTCAAGCGAAATGTCAATGAACAACCAGGCTCAGCTTCGGTCGCGCAATCGGTCGCTTCATCGGTGAATACTATCGGTTATTCTGGTATTGGTTATCAAGTTTCTGGAGTGAGGCTTGTCCCCATTGCGAGTCATGGGAATAGGTATGTTCTCCCTTTGCAAGAGCATGTCTTGTCTGGGGATTATCCGCTGTCACGTTATTTATACATTTATGTAAATAAAAACCCTAATAAACCTCTGGAGCCAATAGAAGAAGCGTATATTCGTTATATATATTCTCATGAGGGGCAGCGTATTGTAGAAAAAGATGGTTATGTGCCTCTAACTAGGCAGTTTGTTGAACATGAGCTGGCGAAAGTGGGGTTAAAACTCGATCCAGAGCTATAGCGCTTAACAACAGCGGATGAACGCCGGTCACGTACTGGTTAAGTAATGCTGCCAGTCCTTCTAAGCCTTACGCTCCCTACTCGGAATGAGAGCATCATCAAAAATGTTAGCGTTACGATAAAGTGAGTGTCCAACCAACCATTTGCCAATAGGTTTGTTCGCTCTGCAGGTCAGCATGAAGTAGTTTGTTGTTTATTAGCCAGTCTTCCTCTGTGCTCGACAGTACCCAGTTTCCATTGTCTTGGACAATTAACCGCATCGTTGGTTTAGGCTCGTCACTTCTTTGACCATTAAGGATAATGGAGAGCCTTAGTACGCGGATAAGTACTTCTAAGTGCTTTTTCTTATACAAGGAGAACTCAGGTAACTCTTGTAGTTTTAGCTGTTTTCGTTGGAAGCGAGCTAATGTTGCGAGCACGAGTTGCTCTTCACTGTTAAAGCCAGGCATCGCAGTGTATCTAAGTACATAATTAGAGTGACGATGGAAGCCTTGATAACTAATACTAAGTCCTACTTCATGAAGCAAAGCCCCCCATTCGATTAGGCTGTAAAGTTTACTTTTCTTTTTCAAGTTGAAAGTATCGTGAAGTTGATACAAAAAATCTCGAGCTTGGATTCGGACGTTATTAGCATGTACCATATCGACAAAATGCTTCTTGGCGAGGTTTTCTGCTGTACGCATACGTATGTCTGCGCGTTGCAGTTGGTCATCCATTTCATAGAGTAGCCCTTCCCGTAGAGCGCCCGTTGAAAAATGCATTTCATCTAAGGATAGACTGTCAAAAATGGCGGTTAAGATTGCGACGCCAGCGGCAAAAACGGGTTGTCTTTCAGGGGTAAGACCGGAAAGCGATACCTCAGCTATAGAATCGTAATCACAGAGCTTATCAATCAACTTGTGTAGGCGCTTAAGGGTGATGACTCCATCATCGTAACCCATGCCAACTAACACCTCCTTAATTGCCTTAATAGTGCCAGATGAGCCGAAAGCTATTTCCCAACCTAACTTTCTATAGCGCGGAGCTAGAGCTTCTAGACGCTGCTGAGCAGATAAAATGGCTTTCGAGAAATTTTTAGAAGAGAGTTTACCGTTGTTAAAGTACTTTTTAGTGTAACTGACGCACCCCATTTGCGTGCTATTAAGCAAAGTGGGTTGAAAGGTTTCGCCAACAATGAGTTCAGTGCTCCCGCCGCCTATATCAACAACGAGCTTTGAACTAGACTCAGTCTGGGTGTGCGCAACACCAGTATAAATAAGTCGAGCCTCTTCTTCGCCTGGGATAATTTCAATCGAGAAAGGGAGTACCTCTTTAGCTCGCTGAAGAAAAGCGGCACTGTTGTTAGCGATGCGTAAGGTGTGTGTGGCTGCAATACGGACGTTAGCAATATCGAAGCCATGAAGTCTTTCTGCAAACATAGCGAGGCACTCTAGTCCTCGCTCAATCGCGTCATTGTCGAGATTATTTTCAGGATCTAGCCCCAACGCGAGGCGAACCCGTTGTTTATGCCGGCTGACAATCTGTAAATCTTGGTCGACAACTTTTGCAACCACCATGTGGAAGCTATTGGACCCTAAATCGATGGCAGCGACTTGCTTATTGGTGTCTATGCTGTTCAAACTCATCTTCTAACCGTTGCTTATTGGTTTTTTTTGTTTGTTTCTCTACGTGTTTAAGATAGTCGTAAATAGCAATTTGCGAACGTACTTTCTTTTTGTTGCCACGTGAAACATAACTGTTACTCATCTCTTTGTCGATACGGCGAGCTTTGACGGTGTCGGTGAAGTGGATATTGATAATGTCGATAATGCGTTGTTTTAGACGCTCATCCTTTACCGGAGTAGCGACCTCAATACGATGGTCAATATTTCTGGTCATCCAATCGGCGGATGAAATAAATACTTTCGTATCGCCATTATTATGAGCGATAAGTACTCGCGGGTGCTCAAGGAAACGATCAACGATACTAATTATGGTGATATTGTCACTTATCCCTTCTAGTCCAGGAACTAAGGAACACATTCCCCGAACTATCATATTGATTTTTACGCCTGCTTGGCTTGCCAAATAGAGTTTGTTGATCAGCCCTTTATCAGCCAAGTTGTTAAGCTTTAGTGTTAAGCGCGCTTTTTGTCCTGCCTGTGCATTAGCTATTTCATTGTCGATGAGTTGGTAGAGTTTGTTGCGAGAGTTGCGCGGAGAAACAATGAGTTGTTCAAATTTGACCGGACGATAAGGGTTTTCAATATAACCGAAGACATTTCTGACTTCATCAACAATGCCTTGGTCGGCGGTCAGTAGCGAGAAATCGGTGTAGAAACGCGCGTTCTTTTCATGGAAATTACCGGTGCCAATATGGGCATAACGTACCATCTTGCCTTCTTCTAGACGGCTAATGAGCAGTAACTTTGAGTGTATTTTTAGCCCCGGAGCACCGAAGATTACTTGGACGCCGTTATCGGTGAGAACTTTTGACCATTCAATATTCGCTTCTTCATCAAAGCGGGCTTGCAGCTCTACCACCACAGTGACGTTCTTGCCATTGTGGATCGCATCAATGAGAGAGTTCATTAAGCGCGAATCTTTAGCGACGCGGTAAATGTTAATTTTGATGCTTCGTACTTTCGGGTCAAAAGAAGCCTGACGAACCAGTTCAGTGACATGTCCAAATGAGTGGTACGGAAAGTGAAGTAAGATATCTTGTGCGCGGATGGCGTCAAATTGATTGTCATAACCATCGAAATCGGCACATCGCAACGGAGGTAATGGCTTATTTTCTAGGTAGTCACGCCCCACATTAGGGAAGCTAATGAAGTCTTTAAAATTATGATAACGGCTGCCTCCAATTAAACTGTCGTAATTAGAAATGCCAAGCTTTTCACAAAGATAGGTTAGCATTGTGTCGGGCATGCCTTTTTCATAGACAAAGCGGACAGGCATTGCGCTTAGGCGTTGATTCACACCTTCAGACATCTGTTCGAGTAGGCTGTGTTCTATTTCGTGGCTTAGATCATATTCGGCGTCGCGCGTCATTTTGATCGAATAACCATTTAGTTCGTCAAAATCAAAAAAGCCGCGGAAGATGTCATCCAGACAATAACGGATGATATTGTCGAGTAAAATAATGGTCTTTCGGCGTTCGCCTTTTTGCTCGGGCACCATTACAAAACGAGGGAGATGATCGGTCGGGATCTCGAGTAAGGCATATTGCGATCTCTCCCCTTTTTTTATATCCACCCCAATATAGGCGTACTCATCCTTCAAAAACTGTAAAACGTCAATGTCATCTTTAAGCAACAATGGTGTGAGGTGAGAGAGTACTTTTTTCTGGAAGTACTTTTGAATCCACTTTATTTGAATTTCAGTCAGTTGAGTTTCGTTGACGAGGAAAATACGCCGACGTGCCATTTCTAAAATAAGTTCATTGTAGAGCTCATCAAATTTAAGATTTAGCTTACGTGCCTTACTCTGCATCTTAGAGAGAAGGCGTTTGGACTTATCATTATTGCCACTTTCTTGATTGATCAAAATGCGACGTTTGACATCTGAGAATCGAACTTTATAGAACTCGTCAAGATTATTGGAGAAAATACCTAGAAAGCGGATCCGTTCTATCAGTGGGACGGTTTTATCAGCCGCCTCTTGTAGGACTCGCTCGTTAAATGATAACCAGCTCAGTTCCTTTTCAACATAGAATTTATCTGCACTCATAGGATCAACCATTGTTAGTGCCCTTGATAGGGCGGGATAATAAAATATAAACCGTGCACCTTAGTTGGCATATGTGACATTTTTATGGAAGTTCTAAGAAAACCGATGACAGTTTATGATTTTCAGTACCTTAGAAGCTGTGTAATATAATTGTCACGTAAACGACATATTATGTTGAGGCATTTCGTGCAAGCTTGTATTTTATCCCATAATCTAACGTGGGACGGACTCCCCTTAGAGCCTCAAACATCATCAAGAGATAGAATGTAAATTATGGCAAACGCCAGCTTTTCATTGCATACCAAAGATCGTAAACGTCAGATTCAAGATCGGCTTGCGCGTGGGATCGTCTCGTTTGGCGGTCTTAGTGTACTTGCCGGATTGATCTTTATTTTTGTTTACTTAGCTTTTGTCACACTCCCTATTTTTTCCGGGGCGACCAGTACGTGGTCACAGCCTGTACCAATGACTCTCAATCCCCCTATTATAGCGTCGGTTGTTGATGATAATGCTGAGAATGTGCGTTTCTATACCCAAGACGGGTTGGTTACCCAGCAGTCTTTGGCAACAGGAAAGAGCACGACAGAGCGATATGCCGATGATAATCATACCGTCACCGTCTCATCTAAACTGTTAACTTTGACTCGTAATAGCAATGAACTGACCGCTTTTGAACCTTCTATTATTCAAGATGGAAATAACGATACGCTAGCGCCACATAAGCAAAATGAGAAGGCGTGGATCACAGCGACCACAGATCAACAACCGATAGAATTAGTGTCAGCGGCGCTGAATAACAACATGATCTCTTTTGTTACTCTTGATCGGTTAGGGCGAGTTCACCTTATAAAAGATGCATTGGCGATTGGCGCTACTGCAACGGAACAGACAGCGGTTGCGACGTCTTTAAATCGATTTGATAATCAAGCTGAAATACAAAATAGCATCATCACAACGTCCTTTGCTCTTCCTGAGATTGAGCAAGTCCTATTAACGCCTAGTGCCGAAGTTGTGTATGCGCGAGCAGCGAATGAGTTGTATGTATTAGTGTTGCAGGATAGAGAATTAGTAGTGAGAGAAGTGGTGGATTTGTCCGTCGTTTCCCAATCACCAGTGATGAGTATGGAACTGCTTTCTGGCGCGTATTCTTTGCTGATTCAGTATCAAAACCAACAGATCTGGCAGTGGTTTGATGTGTTGGCCGATAGAGAGCGAACGTTGACACCCATTCGCTCGTTTGATATTTCAGCGCCTATCGAACGAGTACTTCCGGAAACCTTGAGTAAAGGTTTCTATGTTCAACTGGCTAATGGTGAATTGGAAGGACACTACACAACGAGTGAAAAAGCCCTTTCAAGCATACCGCTCCCTAGTGGCGATATACACAGCATTACATTATCAAGTAATAATCGCTATGCCGCGTTATTGATTGATGATGCGCTACATGTCGTAAAAATAGAGAACAATCATCCAGAAATTTCGTGGAGCGCTCTGTGGGGCAAAGTATGGTATGAAAGTTACCCTGAGCCAGAATTTGTGTGGCAGACCACTGCTGCCAATGATGACTTTGAAGCAAAATTCAGCTTGGTTCCTATTGCGTTCGGTACGCTTAAAGCCGCCGGGTTTGCCATGCTATTTGCCGTGCCTATTGCAATATTCGGTGCGATTTATACCGCTTACTTCATGTCGTCAAGTATGCGTAAAGTCGTCAAACCAACCATTGAGCTGATGGAGGCGCTTCCAACCGTCATTATTGGTTTCCTTGCTGGATTGTGGTTTGCCCCCATCGTTGAAAGTCATTTGCCAGCTGTCATGATGCTGCTTATCTCTTTACCATTGTTATCCTTGGCGACTGGCGTTGTCTGGTATTTAATCCCAAGAAAGCTAACGACAAAGTTACCGAGTGGCTTACACCCTTTTACCCTAATTCCTGTCATCATAGCCGCCATTTATCTAATGATGACCTATTCCTATGACATGGAGGTATGGTTGTTTGGTGGGGATGTCAGAGTCTACTTAGCTCAGCATGGTATCGATTATGACCAGCGCAATGCCTTAGTTGTTGGATTTGCAATGGGCTTTGCCGTAATACCGACGATCTTTACCATCGCCGAGGACGCTATTTTTTCCGTGCCAAAGCACTTATGTGATGGTTCTCTAGCATTAGGGGCAACGCAGTGGCAAACCTTATTATATGTAGTGCTGTTGACCGCGAGCCCTGGGATATTTTCCGCCGTGATGATGGGATTAGGGCGAGCGGTAGGAGAGACCATGATTGTTCTGATGGCAACGGGGAATACTCCTATTTTGGACTGGAATATTTTTGAAGGAATGAGAACTCTCTCTGCCACGATGGCGGTAGAGTTACCCGAGTCTGATGTAGGCAGCACTCACTATAGGTTACTGTTTTTAATCGCGCTGATTTTGTTTAGCTTTACATTTGTGGTGAACTCTATGGCCGAATGGGTGCGACAACGATTGAGAGATAAATACAGTGCACTGTAAGCAGAGTAAGGAAGCACTCTATGTTTAAGTGGTTTAAGTCTGGGGCCCCGTGGGTCTGGCTTACTGGCGGTGCGGTGAGTATCAGTTTGATCTCGGTATTGGGCCTATTATTACTGATAGGCTGGAAAGGGTTAGCGTATTTTTGGCCAGCCCCTTTATATCAATGGCAAGATATCAATGGCGAGCGCTTAATCGGGCAAGTGTATTCGGAAACATGGGTCTCGACGCATGCCATACCGAACGCTAGTGACATTTTGCCAGCATCGATAGTCGAATCCGGTAAAGTGAAGCGTTTGAGTATAAAAATAGCCAACCGAGATCTCTATGGAATGGATTTTTTATCGGTGCTTCAGCCCGAACTCTATCAACAACAGACCCCAGCAGAACTTGTTGTTATTGAGCGTTCAAGAGGCGGCAATTTTTTTGGTGAAATTACCGCGTTTAATACTGTTGATGGTGTCGTCGTGTCAGATATTTCGCCGCGACTTGAGCAAGCTTTGATAGACGCTCAGCAGACTCGACAAGATATTGATACGATCATAGAGCGCAAGATTCGAGGTTTAGGTCATCAACTGGAGTCCATGCGGTTAAAACAGCGTAGAGATGCGTTAAATGGTGCATTAACCGAAGACGCTTCTACGAAATATGAACAGCAAAAAGTGATAATTCAACAGCAACTTGCGCAGCATGAATTGGAACTAGACGCATTAAGAAAATCCTTAAATAGCCAAGTTTTAGTTGTGACGGATATGAAAGGGGAGAGCGTCGAAATCCCGCTAAGTCGTATTGTCGATTTTTGGTATCCCAATCAGATGTCATTGTCTGAAAAATTGGTTCACTGGGGTGGACAAGTTTGGAAATTTTTATCGGACGAGCCACGAGAATCTAACTCTGAAGGCGGCGTATTTCCCGCTATTTTTGGTACGGTTTTATTGGTCTTGATAATGTCTGTATTGGTGATGCCACTTGGCGTTATCGTTGCGCTGTATTTGCATGAATATGCCGAAAATAATTGGCTAACTCGATTGATTCGCGTAGGCGTCATTAATCTCGCTGGTGTACCTTCTATTGTATATGGGGTTTTTGGCCTTGGCTTTTTCGTTTATACGATTGGAGGGTCAATCGACTCGCTGTTTTACGCAGAGCGTCTGCCGGCACCAACATTTGGTACACCGGGCCTGCTATGGTCGGCATTGACTCTCGCGATACTCACACTACCTGTGGTTATTGTAACTACGGAAGAAGGGTTAAACCGGATCCCAATCTCAGCAAGGCACGGCTCGCTAGCATTGGGAGCGACGCAGTTTGAGACGATTTGGCGAATTGTGTTGCCTATGGCTAGTCCTGCTATTATTACAGGATTGATACTCGCTGTTGCTCGGGCAGCAGGTGAAGTTGCCCCTTTAATGTTAGTTGGGGTAGTGAAATTGGCGTCGAGTTTACCCGTTGATGCTCAATTCCCATTTTTGCACTTAGAACGAAAGTTCATGCATTTGGGCTTTCATATTTATGATATTGGTTTTCAAACTTCCAATATTGAGGCGGCACGTCCGCTGGTTTACGCCACCTCTTTTTTATTGGTGACAGTGGTTGTTGGGTTGAATTTAACGGCAATTGCTATTCGTAATAATTTAAGAGAAAAATACCGAACGCTAGGGCAAGATTAACGATGTTTTCTATCAACCAAACTTTAGGTTATCCCACACCACTTGACGTCAATGATCTCACCGATGATCAAACGGCTCTTGAAATAGAGAATCTAAACTTGTTCTACCGCAGTACACAGGCATTGCATGATGTATCGATGCGAATCCCTAAAGGACAAGTGACAGCGTTTATCGGCCCATCTGGGTGTGGAAAGTCGACGCTACTGCGCTGTATGAATCGCATGAATGATTTGGTTGAAGGCTGCACCGTACAGGGAGATGTGCGACTGCACGGCAACAATATTTATCACCCTAAAGTCGATGTTGCAACACTGAGAAGGCGAGTAGGGATGGTATTTCAACGCCCTAACCCTTTTCCTAAATCGATTTATGAAAATGTTGTCTATGGTTTACGTTTGCAGGGAGTGCGAAACAGTCGTAACTTAGACGATGCTGTTGAGCGTTCGTTAAGGGCAGCTGCGCTATGGGATGAGGTGAAAGATCGCCTGCATGAAAATGCGTTCGGTTTATCTGGAGGGCAGCAGCAGCGGTTAGTCATTGCTCGTGCCATCGCAATTGAGCCAGAAGTATTATTGCTTGATGAACCGACTTCTGCGCTTGACCCGATTTCAACCCTGACTATTGAAGAGCTGATCAACGATTTAAAAAGAAAGTATACGGTCGTGATGGTGACTCATAATATGCAACAAGCGGCGAGGGTTAGTGATCATACCGCGTTTATTCATTTAGGAAAGCTGGTAGAGTACTCGGATACCGATTCCATTTTTACATCACCGTTGCAAAAACAAACAGAAGACTATATCACTGGTCGTTACGGATAAGGGAACACTACACACATGCACTTTGGTCGTCATATTTCAGGTCAGTTTAATGCGGAGCTTGAATCCATCCGTACTCACGTTCTCACAATGGGAGGGCTGGTGGAGCAACAACTCTCGTTCGCATTGCAGGCGCTGCATACGGACGATATTGACTTGGCTAAAAAAGTGGTTCATGACGATCATAAAGTGAATGCCATGGAAGTATCGATTGATGAAGCATGCACCCGTATCATCGCTAAACGTCAACCGACAGCAAAAGATCTGCGTCTAGTGATGGCTATAATCAAAACGATTACTGATTTAGAGCGAATTGGAGATGTTGCTGCACGTATTGCCAGAGTGGCGATTGAAACGCCTTCCACCAATGAGCAGAGCTTTCATGTTTCCCTAGAGCCATTGTGCCGTCAAGCGATCAGTATGTTGCACCAAGTACTTGATGCGTTTGCGCGTATGGATGTCGATGCTGCAGCTGAAGCGTATAAACTGGATGATAAACTCGATGCTGAATATGAAGCTGTGATTCGTCAGTTAATGACGTACATGATGGAAAACCCGAAGAATATTCCAAGCGTATTACAAGTGATGTGGTCAGCGAGAGCAATTGAGAGAGTCGGTGACCGTTGTCAGAATATTTGTGAGTACATTATTTACTTTGTGAAAGGCAAGGACGTTCGCCACCTTGGTGAGCAGAGCATTGACGACTTACTTAACTCATGATGGTTATAATTTAACGGATAGTTTTTAGCCTCTAGCCCATATTATGAGCTAGAGGTGGCGATAGTCGCAACGCTAGAAACGCAGGATGAAGCCTAAATTCCAGTTTGATAGAATGTCGGCTGGGATATAGGTTTGTTGGTTATCGAATACATTGATATCCAGTCCTGTTCTTACCCCTAAATTATCCGTAATTTGGTAAACGTAATTGGCACCAATGCTAACACCAGTTGCACTGCGGCTCTCTTCTCTTTTGCTTCCATCGTACTGCACACCACCAATACTGACCTGAAAACCATGAACCGCGGCTTGACCAAACATTTGTTGTAGTCCGATTCGGTAACTATGTAGTTTTTCATCATAGATATTACTGGCGTAGCGAGTTTGCCCATAGTCAAAGAAGACCGCATCAAATCCCAATGTATTTGGCAAACCAACTTGAAGGCCCACGCCGCGGTATGCGCCAATTTTTAGCTCTGGGGACACTTGAATCGTATGAGCATTGGTCAGGAAAGGAACTGCGAGTAAACTAGTAACTAATAGAGCTTTATTCATCGTAATCTTAACCATATAAGTAAATAGGAGTTAACTTCTCGTCGTTCCGTTGACTTAAATAGAAGATGCGGCTTAGTGTAAATCTATGAATAATTAGAGACTAACTAGTATTGCTTATGACTGTCATAAGAAGGATGTAGGAAAGCACCGAAGGGAACGACTCCCGGGGGTATTG
The DNA here is from genome assembly GCF_023634655.1 of Vibrio methylphosphonaticus. Classification (GTDB taxonomy): domain Bacteria; phylum Pseudomonadota; class Gammaproteobacteria; order Enterobacterales; family Vibrionaceae; genus Vibrio; species Vibrio methylphosphonaticus. The sequence goes on from NZ_JAMKMS010000012.1 coordinate 17,034, forward strand.
AGGAGGGTTAGTCAGTATTTATTAGTATCTGCCGCTCAATCGCGTCAATCAGCACTGAGTCTAACCATTTTCTAGTAGGTGAGTTTCTGTCTTTAGTGTGGGTGTAACTATAAAGACTGTAGCGTGGGATGGTGTTATTAATCTGAATGGCAATGGAGCGTAGTTCTGGAAAATTCTTGATTGGAAATAGGTTGGAATGAGGTAGGACGAGATCGGTGTTACGCACGACATCAATGAGGGCAAGCAAGACTTCAGAACGAAACCCTACGCGAGTCTTACAACCCAGTGAATTGAGAATATTGGCGGCAAGGCAGACGTTATCGTTAAAACCGGGTAGTAACTGAGAGGCAATCTCAACGCCATCAAAAGACTGTGGTGTTGTAGTGCTTTCAGTTACGGGGTGCTCTTGCCTAACAATGGCTCGGCCTTCAATTTCTGTTAATCGGTTTCGCGCTATTTCTTTCGAAATGCCATCTAAATCGTAATGAACACCATAAAATACATCCCCCTTTAAGACATCGTCACTGGTGCTGATTCCCCAATTAACCAACTCAATATCGAGATTGGGTGCATCGTGACGTAGTGCTGTAAACAATGTTCCAGTAATAGTAGAAAGGATATGAGGGGAGAGGGCTATCTTCATGGTTCCTGATAACTCTTCAGGTGAAAACTCATTGAGCTTCCCCAATGCTAGCTCTAGATTATTGAGGTGGGGGCTGATGACACGTTCCAAGTTTATAGCAAAGGGTGTTGGTGCTATACCGTTTCTTACCTTTACAAATAGCTCGTCATCAAAGTGGTCTCTGAGCTTCTGCACGGTTTGACTTATCGCGGGTTGCGAAACAAATAACCGTTCAGAGGCTTTACGCATGTTTTTTTCTTGCATGAGAACAATAAATGTACGAAGTAAGTTTAGGTCAATGTTATAGAAATTATTGTTTAGCATCGTAATGTGCTCTCTGACTCATTGGTATGTCGTTATTGAATATAGAGTGAAAAAATCTCGTTAAAGATAGTCACTATAATACAGTCGCCTCACAATCAGGCACTGGCTATTCTCAGAGCTATAACATGCCCCTAGGGTTTGTTAATGGCGGCTCGAATCTTCATGGCGGTATGGTTAATAGTGTTCTGATCCGTAACAGGCACGACGTAGTCGTCAGTATCTTCTGCGCCCATTTTTGCTTGTGGAGCGCGGAACGACATCGCACTTTGTCGAGTAGTTTTTCCAGATAAATGAAGTTCAGTGATGCCTGTTTTAGCGATGATGTGCGCGACGTTGTCTGGCGATATTCCCGCCCCTGCCATGATGCTGATGCGCCCTTTCGCTTGCTGGTGTAATTTTTCCAAACATTCAATACCGGCAAATGCGGAGTTTGCTAAGCCTGAGGTGAGCACTCTTTCACAACCAAGATTGATAAGTTGCTCAAGCGCCTCTACCGTATTGCTGCACTGATCAAAAGCACGATGGAAAGTGACGCCTAAGCCAAGCTGCTGCGCCTGTGAAATCAAAGTCGTTAAGTTGTCGATATCTAGGCGGCCATCTTGTGTCAAGAGGCCCAATACCACGCCATCCATCCCCATATTGGCGGCAATGGTGATATCTTGGGCCATTATTTCTACTTCGGGCGCGCTATAGAGAAAGTCACCTTGTCGCGGGCGAACCATAGCATAAACAGGAACTTGACTATGTTTAGCGGCTTGCATCATAAATCCCGCGCTGGGAGTTAGACCACCTAAAGCCAAAGAGGAGCAAAGCTCTATACGAGTAGCACCGCCTTCGACGGCGTATAATAGTGACTCAATATTATCGATACAAACTTCAAGTTGGTAGGTTATTAGTTGACTGGTCATAGGAAAGCCCGCGAATTCAAGAGACGATTAATATAGCCTTCTCGGGATGGAGATACTAGCAGGAGATGGGTATCACAGGGCAACAAATGAGAAAAGCCCGAGCAAAACTCGGGCTTGGATTCGGCTAACTGAAATTCTCTTCAATGATTGGCTGCGGTTTCCGCTTTATTATTTCCAACCATCAACCCCGTGAGCATGGGGCGGAAGGTTTCAATTATTTAGATAGGTCTTCTGCGTGCTCAGATAGGAATGCTGCAACACCTTTTGGAGATGCGTCCATACCTGCTTTGCCTTCTTCCCATTGTGCAGGACAAACTTCACCATTCTTCTCGTGGAAGTTGAGTGCGTCTACCATGCGTAGCATTTCATCAATGTTACGACCAAGTGGAAGATCGTTCACTACTTGGTGACGAACAAGACCGTCAGCATCGATTAGGAAAGAACCACGGAATGCAACGCCAGCTTCTGGGTGCTCTACGTCGTATGCTTTGCAGATTTCGTGTTTAACATCAGCAACTAGAGGGTACTTAACTTGACCGATACCGCCATCTTCGATAGCAGTGTTACGCCATGCGTTGTGAGAGAACTGAGAATCGATAGAAATACCGATAACTTCTGCGCCTTTAGCTTGGAAATCAGCTAGACGGTTATCAAATGCGATAAGCTCAGATGGGCAAACGAACGTGAAATCTAGTGGGTAGAAGAAAACAACTGCTTTTTTACCTTTAGTGAATTCAGCGAAGTTGAAGTTATCAACGATTTCGCCGTTACCAAGAACAGCTGCTGCAGTAAAGTCTGGGGCTTGACGACCAACTAGTACCATTTTTTTGCTCCTAAAATAGGTTAATTCAAACCGTGTTCGGTTTGGTCCGTGTTTGTACGAGACAAACTATAGTACACATTGTAGTATTGAAAAAAGCGAAATTAATAGATTGATTTAATCGAAAAAAGCGATGAGCTAATCTGACTCATTCCTTTTTTGATAGTGTGTTAAAAGCAGGCAATAATTATGAACAAATGGCCCAGTTTAAAACAAATTCACTACCTCGTAACCCTGAATGAAACTCGACATTTTAGTGAAGCGGCAGAGCGTTGCTTTGTTAGCCAATCGACCTTGAGCAAAGGTATCCAAAACCTTGAAGAGCTCATTGGTTGCCCGCTGTATGAGAAAAAAGATAAGAAAAGCCCATTAGTATTCACCCAAGCGGGTGAAATGGTGGTAAAGCAAGGTAGGGAGTTGCTTGCGAAAGGGCAAGACCTAATGGAATTAGGTAATTATTGCCAAGGTGACGCCATGCAAGGACAGATCAAACTTGGTTGCATTCCAACGATTGCGCCGTTTCTATTGTGTGATTTAGTGCAAGAGGTTAACGCTCGCTACCCGCAGCTTAACTTACTACTGAGAGAAGATACGACCTCCAACTTATTAGCCGCCTTGAAACACGGTGAGTTAGATGTGCTGATTCTCGCTTTACCAATGGAAATCGGGAATATGGAGAGCTGTATTGTTGGGCAAGATCCGTTCAAAATGGTCATAAGCCGAACTCAAGCCGATCGCATTCGAGTGCCAATTAAGTATGATGATCTACCGGATGAATCGGTATTCTTACTAGAAAATGAACACTGTTTAACCGAGCATGCTGTGTCAGCTTGTAAGTTGACCAAAAAAGAAAAAATCAACCCGTTTAGTGCAACGAGTTTGCACACTCTTGTACAGATGGTGGCAAACGGTTTGGGGACCACATTTATTCCCCAAATGGCGATTGAGCATGGGTTATTAGATAACCAGAATTTGATAGTTATCGAGCCGCCAGGTCAGCAAGCACATAGAGAAATCGGCTTGGTCTGGCGCCCTAGTTCGTCAAGGCGAGAGTCTTTTATGCACTTAGCAGATGTGGTTTCAGGGTTGCTGTAGTACTCGGGAGGCTCAGCCGTAGAATCGAGTAGGCATCGTTATTGTGGGTTGGTATATAAGAAATATACCAACCATCTTGTTGTGTTTTAGATGACGTTGTTAAACTATGAAGGCTCGGTAGTTTGCTGAATCACTTCAACTTCTGTCTCTTCTGGTTCTACTTCGTCTTGCAATTCGAGTAAATTAATCGCAATAGCGACAAAGTCACTGTCTGTGATGATGCCCACTAATTCTCCTTTTTTGACCACGGGCAAACAGCCTACTTTATGTTTTTGCATATACACGGCACTTTCACGAAGCCCCGCTCTGGGTTCAATCGTCATGATATTGACATGCATAAAGTCGCTAATAGGTGTTGATGATGTATAAGATTGGTCGCTTGGAATGCGTTGTAAGATGGATTCTTGTACGGCGAACAAGTCGCGTTGGGAAATAATGCCTAACAGTTGTTTGTGGGCATCAACGATAGGGATATGCCTGATATCAAGCGCTTCCATCATGTGCTTAGCATCGGCGAGAGAGTGAGACCGCAATAGGGTGTGAGGGTTGCGGGTCATCATATCTTCGACCTTAATCATATAGGGCCTCCAACTCAGTGTGAATGTCTACCTTAACTATAGAATTTTCGACGCATTAAAGCTGAGAACTTGGTCGTTATTTGATGCGAATCATTAAAATTAGATAGCAAAAATGAAGTCGCAGTCACGCACTAATATTTTGCTCGAAAATCCAGCATGATCACCCTTGTTCAACTTGCTATTCCATGCCGTAAGCCTATACTTAGCCGCTGCGAAATTTTTCGTTCTTTATGTCATAGATCAACAAAGATGGGTGTTATGCAAGTTTCAGATTTTCACTTCGAGCTACCTGATGAGCTCATCGCTCGTTATCCCACAGCTGAACGTAGTGCGAGCCGATTATTACAGCTCACTGGTAATACCGGTGAAGTAGCGGATAAAACCTTTACTGATATTGCCAGCCTTGTTCAACCCGGTGATCTACTGGTGTTTAACAACACTCGAGTTATCCCCGCGAGAATGTTTGGACGTAAAGCGTCTGGCGGAAAATTGGAAGTATTGGTTGAGCGCATGCTTGATGACAAGCGTCTATTAGCTCATGTTCGTTGTTCTAAATCACCAAAAGTAGGCACAGAACTGCTTCTTGGTGAAAACGATGATTATCAAGCTATCATGGTAGCAAGACACGACGCATTGTTTGAAATTGAAGTTCAATCGGACAAAACGGTGTTGGAAGTGTTAAACGACATCGGTCACATGCCATTACCTCCTTATATTGATCGCCCTGATGAAGATGCTGATAAAGAGCGTTACCAAACGGTTTACAATGAGAAACCAGGGGCTGTAGCAGCCCCAACCGCTGGGCTTCATTTTGATGATAAAGTCTTGGCCGACATAAAAGCGAAAGGGGTGAACTTCGCTTACGTGACTTTGCATGTGGGTGCGGGTACCTTTCAACCCGTTCGCGTCGATAATATTCACGATCACCACATGCATTCCGAATATGTTGAAGTGAGCGATGAAGTGGTTAAAGCGATTGCTGAAACCAAAGCAAAGGGTGGCAGAGTGATTGCCGTTGGCACAACATCGGTGCGCTCTTTAGAAAGTGCAGCCCAAGATGCGAAAGCGAAAGGGACAGAACTCGCGCCATTTTTTTGTGATACTGAAATTTTCATCTTCCCAGGCTATGAGTATCAAGTTGTTGACTGCCTAGTCACCAATTTTCACTTGCCAGAATCGACCTTGATCATGCTAGTGAGTGCATTTGCTGGTTATGACAATGTGATGGCGGCATATCAGCACGCCGTGGATAACCAATACCGTTTCTTTAGTTATGGTGATGCGATGTTCATCACTAAAAAAGTAAATTAACGAGCGGCAAAACAAGTTTATTTTCACTCAAGGAGCCAGTGAGAGTTTAGGTAAGGATTACCATCATGCAGTTGGCAGAAATGTCGGTGCAATCGAGTGCGACAAGCTACGCTTGTTAGTGCGTTTTGATATTGAGTCAGACTGTGTCTCTGGCGAATTGGAGGCTTCGTGAAATTACAATACGAACTTAAAAAGAAAAATGGTCACGCTCGTCGTGGTCAATTAACGTTTGAACGTGGGACAGTGCAGACACCTGCATTTATGCCTGTGGGTACTTACGGTACAGTGAAAGGCATGACGCCGGAAGAAGTGAAAGATACTGGAGCAGAAATTTTGCTTGGTAATACTTTCCACCTTTGGCTTCGTCCTGGTCAAGAAATCATGAAGCTGCACGGTGACTTGCATGACTTTATGAACTGGCACGGCCCAATCTTGACAGATTCAGGCGGTTTCCAAGTATTTAGCTTAGGTGCAACGCGTAAGATTACTGAAGAAGGTGTCCATTTCCGTAGCCCGGTAAATGGTGACAAAGTCTTCATGGACGCTGAAAAGTCAATGGAGATTCAAAAAGATCTTGGCTCTGATGTGGTGATGATCTTTGATGAGTGTACGCCATATCCTGCGACGCATGATGAAGCGAAGAAATCTATGGAAATGTCACTGCGTTGGGCACAGCGCTCTCGTGATCACTTCGACAAGCTAGAAAACACGAACTCGTTGTTTGGTATCGTTCAAGGGGGTGTTTACGAAGATTTACGTGATGTTTCTGTTGAAGGTTTAACGAATATTGGCTTCGACGGATATGCGGTTGGTGGTCTAGCAGTAGGTGAACCTAAAGAAGACATGCATCGTGTTCTTGAGCACACAACACCAAAACTTCCAGAAGATAAACCTCGCTACTTAATGGGTGTAGGTAAACCGGAAGATCTCGTTGAGGGCGTTCGTCGCGGTATCGATATGTTCGACTGCGTTATGCCAACGCGTAATGCACGTAATGGTCACTTGTTTGTCACTGGCGGCGTTATCAAGATTCGTAATGCGAAGCATAAAACGGATACTACGCCACTGGATCCTGAATGTGATTGTTACACTTGTAAGAATTACTCAAAAGCGTACTTGCATCATCTTGATCGCTGCAACGAAATTTTGGGTGCACGTCTGAACACGATTCACAACCTTCGTTACTATCAACGCCTGATGGAAAGTATCCGTAAGTCGATTGACGAAGACCGTTTTGATGAATTTGTTCAAGAGTTTTACGCACGTCGCGATCGCGAAGTAATACCAATTGATATGAAATAATTGGTTAATTTTAAGGCTATCCTTGCAACTGGTAACAAATTCTAGCGCTGGGTCACACTTTTTGTGCTCTGAATAGGCGAAGAAACATTGAGTTACGGTTTGCTTCTTGAAAAGATAAGGGGATAGCCCAATTTTGGATATGTATTTACATTTAACGAGGATGTTTTCCAATGAGTTTGATTAGTTCAGCTTACGCTGCTGAAGCCGCTCCACAAGGCGGTGGTTTTGAAATGTTGATTATGCTTGGCATGTTTGCAGTGATCTTTTACTTCATGATCTACCGCCCACAAGCAAAGCGTACCAAAGAGCACAAAAACCTAATGTCATCTATGGGCAAAGGCGACGAAGTGCTAACGAACGGTGGTCTAATTGGTAAAATTACCAAGATTGCTGAAGACAACGACTACATTGCTATCGCGCTAAACGATAACAACGAAGTGGTTATCAAGAAAGATTTCATCACTGCAGTGCTACCAAAAGGTACGCTGAAGTCTCTATAAAAACAGCTAAAGGATCCTCGCTGTGCTAAACCGTTATCCTCTGTGGAAGTACTTAATGGTGATTTTCACCATTGCTATCGCAGCATTATATGCGCTTCCCAACTTATACGGTGAAGATCCGGCTATTCAAATTACAGGGGCGCGTGGCGCCTCTGTTGATATGTCGACGCTGGATACTGTCACTCAAGCTCTAGGTGAAGAGCAGCTCTCTTATAAATCCATTGCCCTAGAAAATGGTTCAATCTTGGTTCGTTTCAACAATACTGATGTTCAGATCGGTGCGCGAGACGTAATCAGTGAAGCTCTAGGTCAAGATTCTATAGTTGCCCTTAACCTTGCAGCTGCAACGCCTCATTGGCTTGAAGCGATTGGTGCTGCGCCAATGAAACTAGGTCTCGATCTGCGTGGTGGTGTCCACTTCTTGATGGAAGTCGACATGGATGCAGCCATGGAAAAGCTGGTTGGTCAACAAGAAGAAGCCTTTCGAAGTGAGTTGCGCGAAGACCGTATTCGCTATCGCTCGATTCGCCCTTCTGGAAAGGATGCAGTCGAGGTTTTACTTCGAGATGAAGCGCAGCTTGCGCAAGCATTAGCATCGTTAGAGTCAAAGCATCCTGACATGGATTTTTTTGATTCCAACACCAATGGCCGCTTCGCTATTGTGGCTCGCTTTAAAGAAACCCGCCTACAAGAAATTCGTAATTATGCTGTCGAGCAGAACATTACCATTCTACGTAACCGTGTTAATGAGCTTGGTGTTGCTGAACCATTAGTACAGCGTCAAGGCGCGAGTCGCATAGTGGTTGAGCTTCCTGGTGTTCAAGATACGGCAAGAGCTAAAGAAATCCTTGGTGCAACGGCAACGCTTGAATTCCGAGAAGTTGATAGCAGTGCCGATTTAGCCGCGGCGGCGAGTGGCCGCGCCCCTGCTGGCAGCGAAATCAAGTTTGATCGTGATGGTCGTCCTGCGGTTCTGAAAAAACGTATTATCCTCGGTGGAGCAAGCATTACTGATGCGAGCTCAAGCGCGGATGAATATGGTCGCCCACAAGTTAATATCTCACTGGATAGTGAGGGTGGTAACAAAATGGCGGCGTTCTCTCGTCAAAATATCGGCAAGCTAATGGCGACGGTATTTGCAGAGTACAAAGATAGTGGTAAACGCACGCCTGAAGGCAAAGTCATTCTTGATAAGCATGAAGAAGTTATCAACCAAGCAACGATTCAGTCAGCGCTAGGTCGTAACTTCCGTATTACCGGTATCGACTCAGCAGCGGAAGCGCATAACTTAGCATTATTGCTTCGTGCTGGTGCCTTGATAGCGCCTATCTCGATTGTTGAAGAAAGAACTATTGGTCCATCAATGGGTCAACAGAATATCGATATGGGTATCATGGCGTGTATTACCGGTATGATTGCTGTGATGCTGTTTACGCTTATCTACTACCGTGGTTTTGGTCTTTTTGCTAACTGTGCCTTGATGGCAAACATCGTTTTAATTATCGGTGTGATGTCGATGATTCCTGGCGCGACAATGACGCTCCCTGGTATCGCCGGTATTGTACTGACGGTCGGTATGGCGGTTGATGCAAACGTACTGATTTTTGAGCGAATACGGGAAGAGTTAAGAGACGGACGTAATCCTCAACAAGCGATCCAACAAGGCTACGCAAACGCATTTAGTACGATTGCCGATGCCAACATTACGACGCTAATTACTGCCATAATTTTGTTTGCTGTCGGTACGGGTGCCATCAAAGGCTTCGCTGTGACACTTTCAATCGGTATTATTACCTCTATGTTTACCGCAATCATTGGTACTCGCTGTTTAGTGAACCTGGTTTATGGCGGCAAGCGCGTTAAAAAATTGTCGATCTAGGAATTAGTTATGTTTCAGATAATGAAATTGGACAAAACGATCGACTTTATGCGTTGGTCAAAAGTAGCATTTGCGTTCTCACTCGTAATGATTGCTGCTGCATTATTTACTCTGTCTACGAAGTGGTTAAATTGGGGCCTCGATTTCACCGGCGGTACGCTGATTGAAGTTGGTTTTGAGCAACCTGCGAACCTTGAAGATGTGCGTAGCGCATTGGATGCCGAAGGGTTTGGCGACGCAACTGTGCAGAACTTTGGTTCTTCTCGTGATGTAATGGTACGTTTACGCCCGCGTGATGGTGTTCAAGCCGAAGCGCTAGGTAATCAAATCCTGAGTGCAATCAAAGAAGGTACGGGCGAAAGTGTTGAAATGCGCCGTATTGAATTTGTTGGTCCGAATGTCGGAGATGAGCTAACGGAGGCGGGTGGCCTGGCCATCTTAGTCTCACTGATCTGTATCTTGATTTATGTCTCGATACGTTTTGAGTGGCGCTTAGCGGCGGGTGCAGTAATGGCACTGGCGCACGATGTTATTATTACCTTAGGTATCTTCTCCCTATTACAGATAGAGGTTGATTTGACCATTGTGGCAGCATTGCTCACCGTGGTTGGTTATTCACTTAACGATACCATCGTAGTTTTTGACCGAATCCGTGAGAATTTCCGTAAGATGCGGAAAGGTGAATCGCCAGAAATCATGAATAGCTCGATTACACAAACGCTAAGCCGTACGTTAATTACGTCTGGCACGACATTATTTGTAGTCATTGCGTTGTTTACGCAAGGCGGAGCGATGATCCATGGCTTTGCATTAGCACTATTGCTTGGTATTACTGTTGGTACTTATTCTTCAATCTATGTGGCTTCAGCCCTTGCTCTGAAACTTGGTATTCAGCGTGAGCACTTGATGCCAACACAGATAGAAAAAGAAGGCGAAGAGTTCGACGAAATGCCGTAGTTCTCTGATGTTGAATGAAAAGGGTCGCTCTCAGAGCGGCCTTTTTTTTTGAGGGTAGGTTTCTGTTATTCATTGATTAATGAAAGCTAGCCAGCAGGAAGAAAAGCAACAGGTAAAAAAAATCCCAGCCTTAAGGCTGGGATTTGAGAAACGTAGTGAATGCTAAGTAATGATAAATTACTTAAGCATACCTTCATTAGAATTTTCACGAATGTGCTTAAGCATTGATTTAACGCCACGTGCACTAGACGCTACGATGTTACCAGATTTCATGTGGTCGGTGCCGCCAGCAAAATCAGTAACAATCGCGCCAGCTTCACGAGCAATAAGATCGCCAGCTGCCATGTTCCAAGGCTTCAGTCCAAGTTCGAAGTAACCATCGACACGACCCGCTGCTAGGTAGCAAAGGTCAAGTGCTGGAGAGCCAGTACGACGGAAATCAGAACATTCAACAAACATTGAAGACATGATTTTGAAATAGCTTTCAGAATGCTGCTTTTGCTTGTAAGGGAAGCCAGTACCGATGATGGTACCTTTAAGGTCTTTTAGAGGCGTTACACGAATACGTGCGTTGTTAAGTTGAGCGCCAGAACCACGTTGTGCAGTAAATAGCTCGTTACGCATTGGGTCGTAAACACACGCAACTTCTGTTCTGCCCTTCATGCGAACAGCAATAGAAACACAGAAGTGTGGTAGACCATTGATAAGGTTAGTGGTGCCATCCAGTGGGTCGATGATCCATTGAACATCACTATCTTTACCTTCAATCATACCGCTTTCCTCAGCAATAATGCTGTGCTCAGGGTAAGATGTTTGAATAGTATGGATAATGATTGCTTCAGCTTCGTTGTCTACGTTAGTGACAAACTCCTGAGTGCCTTTCTGTACTGATTCAATTTTATCAGTGTTTTCAAGTGATTTAGCAATATGGTTGCCAGCTTTACGCGCAGCGCGTATAGCGATATTTAGCATTGGATGCATACGAATTTTCCCAACGGATGTTAAAGAACAAAAAGCGGCCGCGAGTATATCAAAGATTCGGCAAAAGGGAAGTGGTTATTTTTTGTTCTGTCATTAGGGGGAATAAAAAGACCCTGACTATTTTAGTCAGGTTTATGCTATTATTCGGCGGTTTTGTAATCTTGGTGCTAATTGACAATGCTAGACAACGTTAAGATCATTCTCGTCGGAACTTCTCATTCTGGAAATATAGGTTCGGCTGCTCGTGCGATGAAAGTCATGGGGTTAAGCCAAATGGTGTTAGTGGATCCTCAATGCGAAGTAGATGCGCAAGCCGTCGCGTTGGCTGCGGGTGCAAGTGATATCGCTTTAGGTGCAACAATTGTCTCTTCGTTAGAAGAAGCGGTCGAAAACTGTGGCTTAGTTGTGGGCTCAAGTGCTCGCTCTCGTACATTAGACTGGCCTATGATTGAACCACGTGAATGTGGGCAACGCTTTGCTATCGAGGGTGAGAAGCACCCAGTTGCCTTAGTTTTTGGACGCGAGCGTACCGGTCTTACTAATGATGAACTGCAATTATGTCATTTCCATACTTGTATTCCAGCTAATCCAGAGTACAGTTCACTCAACTTGGCGATGGCAGTTCAAACGTTAAGTTACGAAGTTCGCGTTGCTCATCTAGATCGTGAGAGTCAACAGTTTCCTGCCCAAGACGAACCGGATTATCCGCGTCACAAAGAGTTGGAATTATTCTACCAGCACCTTGAAAATGTGATCACCAATACCCAGTTTATCTCTAAGGATAAGCCGAATCTTGTTATGAATAAGCTGCGCCGACTATTTAGTCGTGCTCGTCCTGAATCTCAAGAAATCAACACATTGCGTGGTATTTTGACGTCTATTGATAAAATGTATTCGGATAAAAAATAACCACATTTAGTGTGAGGATGAATACCTGACTAATTTAGTCAAATAAATACTTGATTAAAACAGTCAGGTATGGAAAAATTGAATCCACAAAGACAATGTGGAAACGTGTGATATGAGATTAACATCAAAAGGAAGATACGCAGTAACGGCGATGCTCGATGTCGCGCTGCACTCACAGCAAAGCCCAGTCCCACTGGCCGATATTTCTGAGCGTCAAGGGATCTCCCTTTCTTACTTAGAACAGCTGTTTTCTAAACTGCGTAAAGCCGGATTAGTCTCAAGTGTACGTGGTCCAGGTGGTGGTTACCGCCTAGGCACTGACGGCGCTGACATTTCCATTGGTACTGTTATTGCTGCTGTGGATGAATCGGTTGATGCAACTAAATGTGCTGGCAAAGGGGATTGCCAAGGCGGTACTCGTTGTCTCACTCACACATTGTGGCGAGATTTAAGCTCTCGTATTAGCGATTTCCTTAACAACATCACTCTCGGTGAGTTGATGGTTGATAATGAAGTCCTTGAAATTTCTGATCGTCAGGACATCGGTCTTACGGTCAATAATGGGTTTTCCAGAAAAAATAATAACGCTGCCCCCATCGGCATTAATGTTCGCTCGTAAGTAGTGTTGCGTTTACATTGGAGTAAAGAATGAAACTGCCTATATATTTAGACTACTCTGCCACTTGTCCAGTCGACCCTCGCGTTGCTGATAAGATGGTTAAATTCATGACTATGGACGGAACGTTTGGTAACCCAGCGTCACGCTCGCACCGTTATGGATGGCAGGCAGAAGAAGCAGTAGATAATGCACGTGAGCAAATTGCAGATTTGCTGAATGCAGACCCTCGTGAAATTGTTTTCACTTCGGGCGCAACAGAATCAGATAACCTTGCAATTAAAGGTGCAGCGCATTTTTATGGCAAGAAAGGTAAGCACGTTATTACGTGTAAAACTGAACATAAAGCGGTTTTGGATCCTTGTCGCCAACTAGAGCGCGAAGGATTTGAAGTGACTTACCTTCAGCCAGAAAGCAATGGCATTATTGATCTAGCTAAGCTTGAAGCGGCTATGCGTGAAGACACAGTATTGGTGTCTATCATGCATGTGAATAATGAAATTGGTGTCGTGCAAGACATCGCGGCAATCGGCGAATTGTGTCGTAGCAGAAAGATCATCTCTCACGTCGATGCTGCTCAGTCTGCCGGTAAATTACCGATTGATGTAAAAGAATTGAAAGTGGATCTTATCTCGCTCTCTGCACATAAAGCATATGGTCCTAAAGGTATTGGTGCTTTGTATGTCAGCCGTAAACCACGCATTCGCTTAGAGGCGCAAATGCACGGTGGTGGTCACGAACGTGGTTTCCGCTCTGGTACTCTAGCAACTCACCAGATTGTGGGCATGGGCGAAGCATTTGCGATTGCGAAACAAGATATGCAAAAAGATTACGAACATGCGAAAGCACTGAGCGAACGTCTTTATGCTGGCGTAAAAGATCTTGAAGCCGTGACAGTGAATGGTGATTTAGAAATGCGTGTTCCGCATAACTTGAACATTAGCTTTGCTTTTGTTGAAGGCGAGTCACTGTTGATGTCACTGAAAGATCTAGCCGTTTCATCGGGCTCAGCTTGTACTTCAGCGAGTCTAGAGCCTTCTTATGTGCTGCGTGCACTCGGCTTAAACGATGAGCTTGCGCATAGCTCAGTACGTTTCTCCTTCGGCCGTTTTACTACGGAAGAAGAAATTGATTATGCTATTGAGCAAATCAAAACAGCAGTTAATAAGTTACGCGACATGTCTCCTCTATGGGATATGTATAACGAAGGGATTGACCTAGATACGGTCGAGTGGGCACACCACTAATCTCAAGGAAATAGAGGATTCGAGGATAACATTATGGCTTACAGCGAAAAAGTAATTGATCACTATGAGAACCCACGTAACGTCGGTTCATTTGATAAAAATGATCCAAACGTAGGTAGCGGCATGGTTGGTGCCCCTGCGTGTGGTGATGTAATGAAGCTGCAAATCAAGGTAACACCGGAAGGTATTATCGAAGATGCTAAATTTAAAACCTATGGTTGTGGTTCAGCTATTGCTTCAAGTTCACTTGTCACTGAGTGGGTAAAGGGTAAATCAGTGGACGAAGCAGCAGCTATCAGAAACTCTGAAATTGCGGATGAGTTAGAGTTGCCGCCAGTTAAGGTGCACTGTTCTATCCTTGCTGAAGATGCAATTAAAGCTGCCGTTGCTGATTACAAGAAAAAGCACGACTAAACCCTAGGTAAATACCTAACAAATTGATTCAATAGATTAAAGATAAGGTTGTAGTATGGCCATCTCCATGACAGACGCAGCAGCAAGTCGCGTAAGAACATTTCTAGATAACCGTGGTAAAGGCCTTGGTCTACGCTTGGGTGTTAAAACCACCGGGTGTTCAGGAATGGCGTACGTACTTGAGTTCGTTGATGATCTAGATGATGGTGATGAGGTGTTTGAACACGCTGGTGTGAAAGTTATCATTGATGCTAAAAGCCTTGTCTATCTAGATGGAACAGAATTGGATTACGTAAAAGAAGGTTTAAACGAAGGTTTTGAGTTCAACAACCCTAATGCGAAAGGCGAATGTGGTTGTGGTGAAAGCTTTAATGTTTAACCGCTAAGGAGCTCAGTTTTCTGAGCTCCAACAATACGAGTCATACGATATGAATCATTTTGAACTTTTTGGGCTACCTGTTCAGTTTTCTCTGGACGGTAGCCTTCTTTCTTCTCAGTTTCTTGAGCTTCAAAAGCGTTTTCATCCAGATAATTTTGCCTCAGCTTCTGAGCGAGATCGATTATTGGCGGTGCAAAAGGCTGCGCAGATTAACGATGCGTATGAAGTGCTGCGACGTCCTATTTCACGGGCAGAATACTTACTTGCCGAAAGTGGTATTGATATTCGTGGCGAGCATAAAACCCTTCAAGATCCTATGTTTCTTATGGAACAAATGGAACTTCGCGAAACACTCGAAGACGTGGCAAATTCAGCGAATGCAGAAGAAGAACTTTTTGACTTTGAGCGTCAGGTAAGCAAAATGTTTAACGAGCACTTAACTGACTTGACTCATGAGTTGGAACAGGCTCGTTGGGATAGCGCTGCTGACAGCGTACGAAAACTCAAATTTATCGCCAAGCTTAAAAACGAAATCGAACAGTTAGAAGAAAAACTGCTTGGCTAATGACAGCCTCCAAGGATATTTGAATGGCATTACTTCAAATTGCAGAGCCGGGACAAAGTTCTGCACCACACGAACACAAACTGGCAGCAGGAATTGATTTAGGAACGACTAACTCATTGGTTGCTAGCGTAAGAAGTGGCGAAGCGGCTACGCTCGCGGATTCTCATGGTAAAAAAATCTTACCGTCTGCGGTCCATTATTCGCAAGATAAGGTAACCGTTGGTTACGATGCAAGAAATAATGCATCCAAGGATCCTGAGAATACTATCGTGTCGGTTAAGAGATTACTTGGCCGTTCTTTAGCGGATGTCAAAGCGCGCTATCCTTCATTGCCTTATCTGTTATCTGAAAGTGCTAATGGCTTGCCAGTACTGCAAACATCAGCTGGGGACAAAAACCCAATTCAAGTATCAGCCGATATCCTGAAAACACTTGCTGAACGCGCTCAAGCCTCACTCGGTGGTGAGCTAGCCGGTGTTGTTATTACTGTGCCAGCCTATTTTGATGATGCGCAGCGTGTCGGAACAAAAGATGCGGCTAATCTCGCTGGTTTGCATGTGCTTCGCTTACTCAATGAGCCAACTGCCGCCGCTATTGCTTATGGGTTAGATAGCGGTCAAGAAGGTGTGATTGCCGTTTATGACTTAGGTGGTGGTACGTTTGATATCTCAATTTTACGCCTATCCAAAGGGGTATTTGAGGTATTAGCCACGGGTGGTGATTCAGCGCTCGGAGGTGATGATTTTGATCACCTTATTGCCGATTATTTCCAATCTCTTATTGGACTGGCAGAGTTAAACGCGGCGCAACAGCGTGAGCTTCTTGATGCGGCGACTCAAGCAAAAATTGATTTAAGTGATGCTGAAAGCACGTCGGTTTCGGTGCTTGGTTGGCAAGGTGAGCTTACACGCTCAACATTCAATGACATTATTCGTCCTTTATTAAAGAAAACCCTTTTGTCATGCCGTCGTGCGTTACGTGATGCAGAAGTCGACGCAGAACAAGTTTTGGAAACGGTGATGGTCGGTGGTTCAACCCGCACACCACTGGTTCGCGAAATGGTTGGCGAGTTCTTTGGGAAAACCCCACTGACGTCGATTAATCCTGATGAAGTGGTGGCAATCGGTGCTGCAATTCAAGCCGACATTTTAGCGGGCAATAAACCAGATTCAGAAATGCTGCTTCTCGACGTTATTCCACTGTCTCTTGGTATAGAAACCATGGGTGGCTTAGTTGAAAAGATTGTGCCGCGTAACACCACCATTCCGGTCGCTCGTGCACAAGAGTTCACCACTTTTAAAGATGGTCAAACGGCGATGTCGGTACATATCGTTCAAGGCGAACGAGAGTTAATCGACGATTGTCGTTCTTTAGCTCGTTTTTCTTTGAAGGGCATACCTCCGATGACGGCAGGTGCTGCGCACATTCGAGTGACGTACCAAG
Source organism: Vibrio methylphosphonaticus (assembly GCF_023634655.1). GTDB lineage: Bacteria > Pseudomonadota > Gammaproteobacteria > Enterobacterales > Vibrionaceae > Vibrio > Vibrio methylphosphonaticus. The sequence continues at coordinate 33,884 of NZ_JAMKMS010000012.1, forward strand.
TTGACGCCGACGGTCTGCTGTCCGTTACCGCAATGGAAAAAAGTACGGGAATTCAATCTGAGATCCAAGTTAAGCCATCCTATGGCCTTAGTGATGAAGAAGTCACGAATATGCTTAAGGATTCGATGACATTCGCTAAAGAAGATATGTTAGCTCGAGCATTAGCTGAGCAACGTGTTGAAGCTGATCGCGTTATCGAAGGGCTAGTGGCTGCGATGCAAGCCGATGGTGATGAACTATTGGATGATGCTGGCAAACAGTCGTTAGTCAGCGCGATAGAAGCACTGATTCAATTGCGCAATGGTGACAACGCTGACGCCATTGAACAAGGTATTAAAGACACTGATAAAGCGAGCCAAGACTTTGCATCTCGTCGTATGGATAAATCCATCCGAGAAGCATTAGCTGGCCAATCAGTCGACAATATTTAAAAGTAAGGACCAAGTAGTCATGCCAAAAATTGTTGTATTACCTCACGAGGACCTCTGTCCAGAAGGTGCGGTTTTAGAGGCGAAACCAGGTGAAACGGTATTAGACGTTGCACTAAAAAATGGTATCGGAATTGAGCACGCTTGCGAAAAGTCGTGTGCGTGTACCACTTGTCACATTGTAGTACGTGAAGGGTTTGATTCTTTAGACGAAAGTGATGAGTTAGAAGATGACATGCTGGACAAAGCATGGGGTCTTGAGCCTGAATCACGTTTAGGCTGCCAGGCCAAAGTGATGGATGAAGATTTAGTTGTAGAGATCCCTAAATATACCCTTAATCACGCATCAGAAGATCATTAAAGCGTCTGCTAAGGAGAGCTTATGAGTTTAACATGGACGGATTCACGTGATATCGCCATTGAGTTGTGTGAAAAGTTTCCAGACACTGATCCTAAAACGGTACGATTTACCGATTTACATCAGTGGATCTGTGATTTAGAAGAGTTTGATGATGAACCAAACCGTTCTAATGAAAAGATTTTGGAAGCTGTCATATTATGCTGGATGGATGAGTTCGAGTAAGTCGATTATCTAACGTATTGTGATAAAAACGGGCCTATGGCCCGTTTTTTTGTATTCAGTTGTTACATTGTTATTAATTCAGATAGGCATGTCATTGGTATTGACTCTACATAATGCTAACATCTTGATAATTACAAAGACGACGAAACATATAATGGACCAGACTAGGAGAAACCATGTCTAATGCACTGTCGGTATTTCTGAGCCAAGAAGTGGCACCAGCACAATGGGGAGAAGGCGCGACGCTTTCTTATTCAGAGTCAGGCACGACAATTCATCTCACCGAAAATCTAGATCTAGATGTTATTCAAAGAGCGGCTCGAAAATTGGACTCGCAAGGCATCACATGTGTGAGTTTACAAGGTGATAGCTGGGATTTAGAAGCGACGTGGGCTTTTTATCAAGGTTACCGCAATCCTAAGAAAACAACATCGGTAGAGCTTCCTGATCTAAGCGAAATGGATACTCACGAATTGAATGCCCGTATTAAAGCTTCTGACTGGACCCGCGATATTATTAATAAAAGCGCCGAAGAAGTGGCGCCTCGCCAACTTGCCACTATGGCGGCGGAATTTATTAAATCCACAGCACCAGAGCATGTCACTTATCGTATCGTTAAAGACAAGGACTTGTTAACTGAAGGCTGGACGGGCATTTTTGCTGTGGGGCGCGGTTCAGCCCGTACCTCAGCCATGTTGCAGTTGGACTTTAACCCGACCGGTGATCCTGAAGCGCCAGTTTTTGCTTGTTTAGTGGGCAAGGGAATTACTTTTGACTCTGGTGGTTATAGTTTAAAGCAGTCTAATTTCATGACGGCGATGAAAGCCGATATGGGTGGGGCAGCGACCATTACTGGTGGTTTAGGGCTAGCGATTCTTCGTGGGTTAAACAAACGAGTGAAGCTGATTCTTTGCTGCGCTGAAAACATGGTGTCAGGCCGAGCATTAAAACTTGGTGACGTTATTACCTATAAGAATGGTAAAACCGTAGAGATCATGAACACCGACGCCGAAGGGCGCTTAGTGCTGGCGGACGGTCTGATTTTTGCGAGTGAGCAAAATCCAGAAATGATCATCGACTGCGCAACATTAACAGGTGCAGCGAAGAATGCGCTTGGTAATGACTACCACGCGATTATGTCGTTTGATGATGAACTGACTCATCAAGCGCTGACGAATGCTAATCAAGAGAAAGAAGGGCTTTGGCCACTTCCACTTGCTGATTTCCATCGTAATATGCTGCCATCAAACTTCGCGGATCTTTCTAACATAAGCAGCGGTGATTATTCACCAGGTGCGAGTACGGCTGCCGCTTTCTTGTCTTACTTTGTTGAGGATTATAAGAAAGGCTGGGTACATTTTGATTGCGCAGGCACCTATCGTAAGTCTGCTTCAGACAAGTGGGCTGCAGGTGCAACCGGGATGGGAACACGTACTTTAGCTCGTTTATTAGTGGAACAAGCTAAAAAATAATGGCATAAGCCAGGAAATTGCAAATACAAAAGCAATAGATAACAAAAACTGAAAGGAAGAACGATGACCCTAGAAAGAACATTTTCAATCGTCAAACCCGATGCGGTTGAGCGCAACCTTATCGGTGAAATCTATCATAGAATTGAGAAAGCAGGTCTACGCATCGTTGCGGCGAAAATGGTTCGCTTGACCGATGAGCAAGCGAAAGGCTTTTATGCAGAGCATGAAGGTAAACCTTTTTTCCCAGCGCTACGTGAATTTATGACCTCAGGACCTATTATGGTTCAAGTGCTGGAAGGGGAAGATGCGATCTGTCGTTACCGTGAACTGATGGGCAAGACTAACCCAGAAGAAGCAGCCTGCGGCACGATACGCGCGGATTATGCGCTGAGTATGCGTTATAACTCAGTTCATGGTTCAGACAGCCCTGAGTCAGCAGCACGCGAAATTGAATTTTTCTTTCCTGAGTCAGAGATCTGCCCTCGTTAATCGAAGATAAGAATACAAAGGAGGCGGTAGCCTCCTTTTTTATTGCTCGTTCGGTGTGCTGTATAAAAAATGTTCACTTATAAATGAAAGCCTTATTATTTTAGGGTTTTGTTGCGCTTGTTGCAGGAGCCTAAAGGCTGTACAATTCGCGCCCTTAACAGAATCTTCGTCATTTAAGAGGCAACATGACCGTACAAAAAGTCAATCTACTCGATTTTGATCGCAAGGGCTTGCGTAAGTTTTTCCAAGAAGAGCTAGGCGAAAAAGCCTTTCGTGCTGATCAGGTAATGAAGTGGATCTACCATTTTGGTTGTGATGACTTTGAGAAAATGAACAACATCAACAAAAAGCTTCGCGAGAAGTTGTTGAGAGTGGCTGAAATCAAAGCCCCTACTGTTTCGGAAGCTCAGCATTCATCGGATGGCACCATTAAATGGGCGATGCGAGTAGGCGACCAAGATGTTGAAACGGTTTATATTCCGGACGAAGATCGTGCCACATTGTGTGTATCATCCCAAGTAGGGTGTGCACTTGAGTGTAAGTTTTGCTCGACTGCTCAGCAAGGTTTCAACCGTAATCTAAAAGTGTCTGAAATTATTGGACAAGTTTGGCGTGCCGCGCGAGAAATTGGCTTACAAAAAGAAACGGGTCGTCGTCCTATCACGAACGTTGTGATGATGGGAATGGGTGAACCCCTTCTTAACATGAAAAACTTGCTACCCGCCCTAGAACTAATGCTAGATGATTTGGGATTTGGTTTATCAAAGCGCCGTATTACCGTATCAACATCAGGTGTGGTTTCTGGGCTTGATCAAATGACGGGTAACATTGATGTGGCGTTAGCTATTTCACTTCATGCTCCAAACGATAAGCTACGTAGTGAAATCATGCCAATCAATGATCGTTGGGATATTCAAGACTTCCTAGCCTCTGTTCAGCGTTATATTGCTTCATCAAATGCAAACCGAGGTCGTGTAACCGTTGAGTATGTTCTACTTGATCATGTAAACGACGATATGGACCATGCGCGTGAGCTAGCCGAGCTATTAAAAGACACGCCAGCTAAGATTAACTTGATTCCATTTAACCCGTATCCGGGGTCGCCTTACAAGAAGCCAAGTAATTCCCGAATCGATCGCTTCATGAAAACCTTGATGCAATATGATTACACAGTAACGGTTCGAAAAACACGTGGCGATGATATTGATGCAGCCTGTGGTCAGTTAGTGGGTGATGTGATTGACCGTACAAAACGCACGAAGCAAATGACTCAAAAAGGCGCAGAAGCGATACCTGTTAAAACGCTGTAATGTTCTATATTCTAAAGCCAAGTTTCGACTTGGCTTTTTTGTACTTAGCATCTAGAGAATCATCTGACGAAATTATCCGATCGCTGCCACAAAGCTATACAAATATTTTTGCTATTAGGGAACAAATATTGTTTTTATTAATCAAATAGTTCAAAGCGTCGCCTGATCAAGGCAAGTATTGTTAATTTTTAATCAAAATAGCCCGTATTTGCATTGATTTACGATTGGTTATTTTAACTCATGAATAGAATCGATTATCATGAAGCGCTAGAGATTGGAAATCTCAGAGATTGAGAAAAATTTTTGGCCTGAGAGCATATTATATTGTCAACCAGTGAGCAGTGAATACCGTGGTTGCGATGACTAATAGGGACTATGCTGTAGATACAGTTAGTGCATACGATTTACCTTGTTGATGATTAATAAACACCGATAAATAAAATGAAATAAGCGTGTGTGAATCACAGCAACAACCATAAGAAGTACAGAATAAATGAGTACAGATAGCAATCAAAGTACAGAGCGTGTCCTAGAAGAAAAAGACGTTGTCTTAGCTGGAACCATTTTAAAGCAAAAGCGAGAAGCATTAGGGCTGACTCAAAAGCAGATTGCTGATCGACTTCGTTTGCGAGTTGCTATCATTCAAAAGATAGAATCGAATGAGTTTGATGGCGAGCTGGTAGCAACGTTTACCCGAGGGTACCTTCGTTCATACGCCAAAGCCGTGGGTGTAGAAGAAAAAGAAGTGCTAGGTGCGATTGATCATCATGGTGAAGCTCAGCACAGTGAACAAGAGATGCAAAGCTTCTCGCAGAAAACAAACAAAGAAAAACACGATAGTCGCATCATGAAACTCACATGGGGAATTTTTGCTGTCATTATCGGAATTTCATCGGTTTGGTGGTTGCAAAATCAACAAAAAGATACGTTATCTGAAATAGCCGATACCAGCGAACCTACCGTAGAAGTGGCTGAGACCGACTCTGAGTCTAATTCTGCACAAAATACGACATTTGATACCTTGCCTGCTGAGGCAACCGAGCAAGTTAAAACCCTTGATGTTTCTGCTGTACTAGAAAGTTCAGAAGCGGAAGCGCAGCCGGCTACTGTCGATAATGACATGGTTGCAGTCGATGACTCGGTAGCGACTGACTCTGATATAGAAGAGTCGACGGCGCCCCAAGTAACAGAAAAAAAAACAGCTGAGAACGGATTAACCAATTTAACCATGTCGTTTGAAGGTGACTGTTGGATCCAAGTTAAAGATGCCAATGGAAAAACCGTGACGACAGGAATCAAGAAGCCGGGAGAGCTGGTGGATGTGAATGGTAAAGCACCATTTAAAATCATCTTAGGCGCTCCAGAAAAGGTTTCTATGACATTTGCGAGTGAACCTGTCGACCTTTCTGGGTATACTTCAGGCAAAGTAGCTCGATTCACCTTACCTTAGAAATCAATATGCATCACGAATCTCCAATTAAACGTCGCCCATCTACGCGTATTTATGTGGGTGATGTACCTATCGGTGACGGCGCACCAATCGCCGTTCAATCCATGACAAACACGCGTACAACAGACGTGCAAGCGACGGTTGCTCAGATCCGAGCGTTGGAAAATGTCGGAGCAGATATTGTCCGCGTTTCTGTACCAACAATGGACGCTGCAGAAGCCTTTCGAGAAATTAAAAAGCAAGTGTCGATTCCATTAGTGGCCGATATTCATTTTGATTATCGAATTGCCCTAAAAGTGGCAGAGTATGGCGTAGATTGCTTGCGTATTAACCCGGGCAACATTGGTAACGAAGCACGTATTCGTTCAGTGGTCGATTGCGCTCGAGATAACAACATTCCTATTCGAATCGGTGTGAATGGCGGATCGTTAGAGAAAGATATTCAAATGAAGTATGGCGAACCGACACCTGCCGCGTTGGTGGAATCTGCGATGCGTCACGTCGATATTCTAGATCGCCTTAACTTCGATCAATTCAAGATCAGCGTAAAAGCTTCCGACGTTTTTCTTGCGGTTGATTCTTATCGATTGTTGGCAAAGAAAATTGATCAGCCTTTGCACTTGGGTATTACCGAAGCGGGTGGCGCACGAGCGGGTGCGGTTAAATCTTCTGTTGGTCTGGGTATGCTGTTAGCGGAAGGTATCGGTGACACACTGAGAATCTCTTTAGCTGCCGATCCAGTAGAAGAAATTAAAGTTGGCTTTGATATTCTTAAATCACTGCGTATTCGTTCTCGTGGTATTAATTTCATAGCCTGCCCAAGTTGCTCTCGCCAAGAGTTCGATGTTATTGGCACCGTGAATACTCTGGAACAGCGTCTAGAAGACATCATTACGCCAATGGACGTTTCTATCATTGGGTGTGTAGTGAATGGTCCCGGCGAAGCTGAAGTGTCTCATTTAGGGCTAGCAGGCAGTAACAAAAAAAGTGCTTTTTACGAAGATGGCAAACGTCAAAAAGAGCGCTTAGACAACGATGATCTTATTAGTAAGTTAGAAGCTAAAATTCGCGCGAAAGCCTCAATTTTAGATGAAAACAATCGAATCAATATTAGTCAGATAGACGATAAATAATCTCAACGATAACGGTATTTAACTGTGGCAAAAACTATACAAGCAATACGAGGCATGAATGACTGCCTTCCAACACAATCTCCTCTTTGGCAAAAAGTAGAGAATACGGTTAAACAGGTTGTCAGTGCATACGGCTACAATGAAGTCCGCATGCCGATTGTTGAGATGACAAACTTATTCCGCCGTGCGATTGGTGAAGTCACCGACGTGGTAGAAAAAGAAATGTACACCTTTGAGGACCGTAATGGCGATAGCCTGACACTGCGCCCTGAAGGAACCGCTGGCTGTGTACGAGCAGGGATTGAAAATGGTTTGCTCTACAACCAAGAGCAGCGTTTGTGGTACATGGGACCAATGTTCCGTCATGAACGCCCACAGAAAGGTCGTTACCGTCAATTCCACCAATGTGGTGTCGAAGTGTTCGGTCTTGATGGCCCTGATGTCGATGCTGAATTGATCATGATGACAGCGCGTTTATGGCGCGAACTGGGTATCCATGAACATGTTCGTTTAGAACTTAACTCTATCGGTTCACTTGAAGCGCGTGCGAACTATCGTACCGCGTTGATTGCTCACTTAGAGCAGCATATCGACGTGCTTGATGAAGACAGCAAGCGTCGTATGCATACTAACCCACTGCGCGTACTTGATAGTAAGAATCAAGATGTCCAAGCGATTTTGGTTGATGCGCCGGAGCTGGCGGATTACTTAGACGAGGAGTCTAAAGCGCACTTTGCTGGCTTATGTGAGCTATTAGATGCTGCTGGTATTGCGTATACGGTTAACCAACGTTTGGTTCGAGGCTTAGATTACTATAATCGTACCGTATTCGAATGGATCACTGAAAGCTTAGGCGCTCAAGGCACCGTTTGTGGTGGCGGACGTTACGATGGTCTCGTGGAGCAACTTGGTGGTAAAGCGATGCCAGCGGTGGGCTTTGCTATGGGTCTAGAACGTCTTGTGCTCATGATGGAAACATTAGAACTGACAGAAGTACGTCGTAGCGTTGATGCGTATGTGGTGACGTCTGGTGAAGGAACCATGATTGCCGGCGTTAAATTGGCCGAGCAGTTACGTGAAGCGATTCCGGGTATTCGAGTAATGAATCACTTTGGTGGTGGTAACTTTAAGAAGCAATTTAAGCGTGCAGATAAAGTGGGTGCGGTCTACGCGCTTGTGCTTGGCGAAAATGAAGTCGCTGAGAACACGGTCGTGGTCAAAGATTTGCAAGGTGGCACGCAGGAAACTGTTGCGCTAAATGAGTTAACCGCTAAATTAGCAGATATTATTTAAATCCTGTCTTGGTAACGACTTAGAGGTGGTTCAATAACGACCTCTTTATTAGACAGCGACGATATTATTTTTAAGAGGACAGGAAGTGGAACTCTACGATTCTGAAGAGCAACAAGTAGAAGCGATCAAAGATTGGTGGCAAGAAAATGGCAAAGCCGTTGTATTAGGTGTTGTTGTTGGATTGGGTGGCTTGTTCGGTTGGCGCTTTTACCAAGATTCAGCGATTCAAGCTCAAGAAGCCGCGTCTGAACAGTATACAAGCGTAGTCGAAGCAATCGCCGCACAAGGTACTGAAGCCAGTGCTGAAGTTCAAAGCTTTATTGATACAAGTAAGGCGACAGAGTACTCAGTATTAGCGTCACTGCAACTGGCAAAAGCTCAAGTTGAAGCGGGTGAGCTCGATCAAGCGCTAGAGCAACTTCAGTGGGCACAAGCGAATACCAAAGATGTGGCGGTTTCTCCGTTAGTCACTTACCGTATTGCACGAATTATGGCTGAGCAAGAGAATGTCGATGGCGCAAGAGCCGAGCTAGACAAAATCACCGATGAAGCATGGGCAGGACGAGTGGCTGAACTTCGTGGTGATATTGCTATTAACGCTGGTGAGCGTGATGCTGCATACTCTGCTTATACGGAAGCGCAACAAGCGCAAGATGCCAGCCAAGCGCTGCAGATTAAGCTGGATGATCTTGCCAAGTAAGGGCTAGCCGATGAATAGATTCGTTAAGAAGGTTCTACTTTCTATTTCGGTGCTGGGCGTGCTGGCCGGTTGTTCCAGTGAAGAAGATACCGTCATCATGGCACCATTGCCAGTTGTTGATAGTGAGTTTTCACCGGCAACTGAATGGTCATCAAGTATTGGTAGCGGAATAGGGCAATTCTTTTCCAAACTGTCGCCAGCCTATGCTTATGATAAATTGTTTGTTGCCAGTCGAGATGGTGTTGTAAAGGCGTACGACCCTGAAAGTGGTAACACATTGTGGCAAGTTGACCTCGAAGATGATGACTCGGCTCGACTGTCTGGCGGCATTGCAACGGCTTATCAAAAGCTTTATATCGGTAGCGAAAACGGTGAAGTTATCGCTCTGGATGTCGAGACTGGTGAAGTGGCATGGCGTGCAGAGGTCAACGGCGAAGTGCTCGCGAAACCTGTTGCCGATGCCAACCTTATTATGGTGCACACAAGCCAAGGCTTATTAGTTGCTCTTGAGCAAAGTTCGGGTGAAGAGCGTTGGGCTATTAGCACAGACGTTCCAAACTTAACGTTACGTGGCGACAGTGCGCCAGCGGCGATTTCTGGTGGTGTGTTCTGGGGAACCGCAAACGGACGTCTCGCGGCTGCGATTGTTGAGCGTGGTCAGTTGATTTGGCAGCAACCCGTGGGCACACCGAAAGGGGCGACTGAAATTGATCGCCTTGTCGATGTGGACGCGTCGCCAGTTATTCTTGGCGGTACGTTATATACAATTGGCTTTAATGGGCAATTGATAGCGATAGACTTGCGTTCAGGTAATCCAATTTGGAAGCGTAACTATTCTTCAGCAACGGATATGGCGACGGATAGTCGTAATTTATATCTCATTACCGACAACGATCACATTGTTGCCGTCGATGCTCGAAGTGGTACTGAACTATGGGAAAACAAACAGTTAGAAAACCGTTTGTTGACCGCGCCTGTGATTGTTGATGGTTTTGTGGTTGTTGGAGATAGCCTCGGTTACTTACATTGGCTGGATAGAGAGACGGGGTATTTTGTTTCTCAGCAGATGACGAATGAAAGTGGCTTGTCTGTGGGCCCAACCATGGTACCTGGTGGTTACATCATCGTGAATCGTGACGGTGAAATAAAGAAACTGACGATCAAATAAAAAATCGTGATATAATTCACATAAGGCTCCTTGCTGATCTCAGTTAGGAGCCATTTTATTGCTGCGAAGCAAAAGGATCTTTTCGTACTCGGATTGATGGATAATGATGTGGTTATAGGAAAGCGTGTATTTACCTATAACCACATAACAAGATAAGTATAGAGGTTATTATGGTACCTGTTGTTGCCCTAGTGGGACGCCCAAACGTAGGTAAGTCGACCCTGTTTAACAGGCTAACTCGCACTCGTGATGCGTTAGTTGCAGATTTTCCTGGACTGACTCGAGACCGTAAGTACGGTCAGGCGAAGCTAGGTGAGCATGAATTCATTGTGATCGATACTGGTGGTATTGATGGCACTGAAGAAGGTGTTGAAACAAAAATGGCAGAGCAGTCATTAGCCGCAATCGATGAGGCTGATGTAGTACTGTTTATGGTGGATGGCCGCGCTGGTCTAACACCATCAGATGAAGCAATCGCTCAGCATTTACGTAAAATTGAAAAACCAGCAATCTTAGTGGTTAACAAGGTTGATGGTATTGATGCTGATGTTGCCAGTGCTGAATTCTGGAAACTTGGCGTGGATGACATGTATCAAATCGCGGCGGCTCACGGTCGTGGTGTATCCGTTTTGATTGACCGTGCGTTAAATCCTTTTGCTGAAGCACTTGAAAAAGAAAATGGTGAGATTGAAGATCTGACTGATTTTGAAGATGCAGAAGAAGAGCAACTGGAATATACGGAAGAAGAAGCGGAGAAAGAGTTTCAGCGTCTGCAAGATCAGCCAATCAAGTTAGCGATCATTGGTCGTCCTAATGTTGGTAAATCAACGTTGACTAACCGTATTCTTGGTGAAGAACGTGTGGTTGTTTACGATATGCCAGGCACGACTCGCGACTCTATCTATATTCCAATGCAACGTGATGAGCGTGAATATGTATTGATTGATACTGCAGGTGTTCGTCGTCGTCGTCGTATCAATGAGACCGTTGAAAAATTCTCTGTGGTGAAAACACTTAAAGCCGTAGAAGATGCCAACGTCGTATTACTGGTTATTGATGCGCGTGAAAATATCTCAGATCAAGATCTTAGTTTATTAGGTTTTGCTCTAAATGCGGGTCGTTCTATTGTGATCGCGGTTAACAAATGGGACGGTTTGGATAACGATGTAAAAGAGCATGTTAAAAAAGAGCTAGACCGTCGTCTAGGTTTCGTTGATTTTGCTCGTATTCACTTTATTTCAGCATTGCATGGTACTGGTGTTGGTCACTTATTCGAATCGGTACAAGAGGCGTATAAGTCAGCGACAACACGTGTGGGTACTTCTGTACTGACTCGTATTATGAAGATGGCAACGGATGATCACCAACCCCCAATGGTTCGTGGTCGACGTGTTAAGCTTAAATACGCGCATGCTGGTGGCTATAACCCACCAATCGTTATCGTTCATGGTAACCAAGTTAAGGAACTACCAGACTCTTACAAGCGCTTCTTGATGAATTACTATCGTCGTGCTTTAGAGATTATGGGGACGCCGATTAGGATTCAGTTCCAAAACAGCGAAAACCCATTTGAAGGTAAGTCGAACAAGATGACGTTGTCGCAAGAGCGAAAACATAAGCGCTTAATGACCATGATGAAAGGTCGTACTAAAAAATAAAGCGTAAGAAACAATAGAGACGCCCGCTGATTATCAGTGGGCGTTTTTTTAGTTTAAGGGAAGCTAAAATATGATAACAGCAACGAAAACCTTTTTTTGCCATGAAATGACTAAGCTTGAAAGCGTCGTTCAAATGCAGGTAGACAGTCAAGAGTATACGGATGTGGTGGTTGAAAGTACGCCGTTTCATCCTGTTAGTCACATATGGCCCGACCATCCAGCAGATCGTGGTTGGATAACCGTCGATGGCAAGCGTATAGATGTGGGTGACTGTTTAGTCGGCGCAATAGAGTTAGCGACAAGTATGCTTTATGTCGGTGCTGCGATACCCGTAAAGCGTGATACGGAAGGTTGGGTGTTTGTTGTGGTTCATCGTCTTACTTCAAGGTTAGCGCTGACACAGGGTCAAACGGTCACGCTAGAAGTTGATGCCGATTATCAAGCGAGTTTGAGTCGCGGGCACACTGCCGGTCATATTGCTTCTTTAGCTCTAAACAGCGTATTAGCCGATAAGTATTGGCGAAAAGTTGCGGATCGAGTAGATGGCTTAGGGCATTATGATTTTAACAGTTACGCTCAAGAGCGAAGTGAGGTCTTTCCTGATAGATGCGTGGATTTATATCGCTTGGGTAAAACCTTAAAGAAGCGTGGTTTAAATACGGCAGATGTGCTTTCGGACATTGTCGAGATAGAGGTAGCAGTTAATACACTGTTAAAGCAATGGTTATCTCAGTCATCGTCGATTCAGATGCAATTAGAGGGGCCTTATTTGACCAGTTCTCGATATTGGCAGTGGTATAAGAGGGACGAGCTTGTGATTATGCCTTGTGGAGGAACGCATGTGACATCCACATCTTCAATTTCGGAAACGCAGATTAAGCTTGAAACGATAGAATCAACGTATATACGTATGCATACCCATGTAATCAACTGATTTGGAAAATGATCTTTTTATTAAACTCTGATATATGTTTCCTAACTTCTTTATCATGGTTGTTTGTTCTGCCTTAATTCCAAATGCAGGATATGTAACTTATGCTTTCGGTGTGTGGTTATATAAATGTTCTTTTTATAGCAGATCGCTGATCAACATAGCTTTTGGGTGGGATCAAGATAAGATCGCGTAATACGTCGCTAGGGTGTTAAGTGAGAAGCGATCTATTTCACGCCTACTTAGCGTAGTGTGGAAGATAAAAGACGTCAAAACAGTGAGGGGGGTGCATAGTGGCTAAGAGGTGATGATGTGAGACAAAGAGAAGCTTTGCATAGGACATTAAGATCAATAAATGCGAAGATGAAAACGATTAAGATGGCGTTGCGCGAACAAAGAAAGAGGTTTCGCGACGTTTTTTATTTTTACTCATAATGATTCATTGAGGAGATGACATGGAAGGTCAAGAAAACCCGTGTCCAAGTTGTCATTCGACTTTGACTTGGGATGGGCAATATTATTGTTCATCATGTCGCCAGCATTTTCGAAAAGTCGCATTTTGCCCCGATTGTTCTGCTCAGTTGGAAAAACTGCAGGCGTGTGGTTCTGCTAGCTACTTTTGCCATAGTTGTAATGAGTTAAAGTCTAAATCAAGAGTGCGGATTGAATTTGAATTGTCTGAAGAGCTTTGATAAGCCGATCAATAGATAGACAGAGCCCAGTCATCGAATGATGACTGGGCTCTGTCTATGATTTAATAGCTGTAGGCTTGCATTAGGCGACTAAGTCGTAGTGATGGCTGTCACGGTTGCTTCAATCGTGCCTTTATCGAGTTTGGTCGTAATGGACTGACCCACCTCTACTTGCGAAGCTGAAGTCATCACGTTGCCCGTCGAGTCTTGGGTTATCGAATAGCCGCGTCTCAATGTCGCGAGTGGACTTACCGTATCGAGTTTTTCTACACTGACCGTATACTGATGGCGTAGTTGAACGAGCTGACGCTGCATAGCTTGCTTTAAACGTTGCTCACTTTGTTGCAATAAAAATTGCTGTTCACGGAGTTTCTTTACCGGGGAGTTTAGTGCCAAGCGATGCTCTTTTGCTTTTAGGCGCATCGCCTCTTGTGATAAGCGTTTGAGGATAGCGGCAGTTAATCGATATTCTGCTTCGTCGAGTCGCTGATTTTGTCGTTGCAGCTGATGTTTAGGGTGCAGCGAATTTAAAGCTTGGATATATTGATGTAATTGGTGCTTTTGCTCTGCAAGGTACACTCGAAACACATTATGCAGTTGCTGTACTTTGGTGGTTAGCGATTGCTTTTTGTGCGATGTATCATTGCTGACTAGCTCTGCTGCAGCGCTTGGAGTCGGTGCACGCACATCAGCGACATAATCGGCGATGGTGACATCAATTTCATGGCCTACCGCACTAATGATCGGGATCTGACTTGCCGCAATGGTTCGAGCGACGATTTCGTGATTAAAGCACCATAGATCTTCTAAAGAGCCGCCGCCACGACCGACGATCAGCACGTCACATTCATTTCTACTATTTGCGCGCCCTATCGCTTGCGCGATTTCAATCGCGGCATGTTCACCTTGAACCGTTGTTGGGTAAATGACGACAGGCAAACTTGGATCGCGGCGTTTTAGTACGTCTAAGATATCGTAAAGCGCAGCACCTGTCTTAGAGGTGATGACTCCAACACGTTTGGGGTGCGTGGGAAGTGGGCGCTTCAACGACTGCGTGAAAAGGCCTTCTGCAGCCAATGACATTTTTAGCTTTTCAAACTCTTGCTGTAACCGTCCGTCTCCTTCTGGCTGCATTGACTCGATGATCAGCTGATAGTCACCACGTGGTTCATATAGCGATAAACGAGCTTTAACTAATACTTGGTTACCATTGATGGGTTTAAAGGAGACATGGCGATTACTGCCTTTAAACATGGCACATTTAACTTGCGCGCGTGCATCTTTTAAAGTGAGGTACCAGTGGCCAGAAACGGGAGAAGAAAAGTTAGAAATTTCACCAACTAACCAGACAATCCCCATTTCATTTTCAAGCAATAAGCGAACTTCTGCATTGAGGCGAGAAACAGTAAAAATGTTCTGATTTTTCACAGGGGAATTCGATACGGAACGTGGAGAAAGGGACACAGCTAATCTCTAAGACGTGAGTATGGAAATTAGCGACAACATAATACATATCAAGGTATATAATGCAAATAAAAAGTAGAAAAATGAGTAGCCAAGCGATTACGTGCAGCGTATAATCCCACCGCAATATCTAGCCCAAACCCCTTATTATGCGAAACGATAAGGGTGGGTTAATTCCTTAAACTCCTCTGTTGTGAGATATTGCAAATGCTAAGAATTGCCAAAGAAGCGCTGACGTTCGATGACGTACTACTCGTTCCAGCACACTCCACCGTTCTCCCGAATACAGCCGATCTTCGCACTCGGTTGACCAAGAATATCAATCTTAATATTCCGATGATCTCTGCGTCTATGGACACAGTGACTGAAGCTCGCCTAGCGATTGCGCTAGCGCAAGAAGGTGGTATTGGTTTTGTTCATAAAAACATGTCTATCGAACAACAAGCCGAGCAAGTTCGTCTCGTTAAAATCTTTGAAGCAGGCGTCGTCACTAACCCTGTAACGGTTCGTCCTGAAGCGACCATTGCCGATGTTAAAGCGCTGACTGAGAAACATGGTTTTGCAGGTTTCCCTGTTGTAACAGAAACCAACGAACTTGTTGGTATCATCACTGGTCGTGATGTTCGTTTTGTTACTGATTTAAGTAAGAAAGTTGAAGCTGTAATGACACCTAAATCGCGTCTAGCCGCGATTAAAGAAGGTGCATCACGTGAAGACGTTCAAGAAGAAATGCATCGTGCACGTGTTGAAAAAGTACTTGTTGTTAACGACGAGTTCCAACTAACCGGTATGATCACCGCAAAAGACTTCCATAAAGCAGAACGTAAGCCTAACGCATGTAAAGATGCACAAGGTCGTTTACGCGTAGGCGCAGCCGTTGGTGCAGGTGCTGGTAATGAAGAGCGTGTTAAAGCCTTGGTTGAGGCTGGTGTAGACGTGCTGCTTATTGATTCTTCACATGGCCACTCTGAAGGTGTACTTCAACGCATTCGTGACACTCGTGCTCTTTACCCGGATCTAGAAATCATTGGCGGCAACGTGGCAACAGCTGCAGGTGCACAAGCATTGATCGATGCAGGTGTGAGCGCAGTTAAAGTCGGTATCGGCCCTGGTTCAATCTGTACGACTCGTATTGTTACTGGTGTAGGTGTACCACAAGTTACCGCGATTGCTGATGCAGCATCAGTGGCTAATGAACACGGTATTCCAGTCATTGCTGATGGCGGTATTCGTTTCTCTGGCGATATCTGTAAAGCGATTGTTGCTGGCGCATCTTGTGTGATGGTTGGTTCTATGTTTGCTGGTACTGAAGAAGCACCTGGTGAGGTCATTCTTTACCAAGGTCGTTCTTACAAGGCTTATCGTGGTATGGGTTCTTTGGGCGCCATGTCTCAAGGGTCTTCTGACCGTTACTTCCAAACTGATAATGCCGCTGACAAACTCGTTCCTGAAGGCATTGAAGGTCGTATTGCTTATAAAGGTCGTCTTAAAGAGATCGTTCACCAACAAATGGGTGGTCTTCGTTCAAGCATGGGTCTTACTGGTTCTGCGACGATTGAAGATATGCGTACTAAAGCGGAGTTTGTTCGTATCTCTGGCGCAGGCTTGAACGAATCGCATGTTCACGATGTTCAGATTACTAAAGAAGCACCGAACTACCGTTTAGGTTAATTCAACGTTGGTAAGAATAATTCTTACGTAAACGTTTGCTTTTTTCCTTGAAGCATAGATGTGAGGCGAGTAAACTCGCCTCCGTTTTCAACACTTAGCTTATAAGATTGCCTAAAATGACGAAAAATATTCATGACCAACGAATTCTAATCCTAGATTTCGGTTCTCAATATACTCAACTTGTAGCTCGCCGCATTCGTGAAATCGGTGTGTACTGTGAACTTTGGAGCTGGGATGTCGAAGAAGCGGACATCCGCGAATTCAACCCAGACGGTATTATTCTTTCTGGTGGCCCTGAAAGTGTGACCGAAGCTAATTCACCACGTGCGCCTCAATATGTGTTCGATTCAGGTGTGCCAGTATTTGGTATTTGCTACGGCATGCAAACCATGGCAGAGCAGCTTGGTGGTAAAGTTGCGGGCTCTGATGAGCGTGAATTTGGCTATGCAGCCGTACAAGTAACTGGCGAATCTGCATTGTTCAAAGATCTTGAAACGACTCAAGATGTTTGGATGAGTCACGGTGACAAAGTTGTTGAAATTCCATCTGACTTTGTGAAAACCGCGCAAACAGAGACTTGCCCTTACGCGGCAATGGCAAACGAAGATAAAAAATACTACGGTGTTCAATTTCACCCTGAAGTCACGCACACAAAAAATGGCCTAAAAATGTTGGAGAACTTTGTTCTTAACGTTTGTGGTTGTGAAGGACTGTGGACTTCAGAATCTATCATTGAAGATGCGGTTGCTCGAATTAAAGAGCAAGTGGGCGATGACGAAGTTATCCTTGGGCTATCTGGTGGTGTGGATTCATCTGTAGTGGCAATGCTAGCGCACCGCGCGATTGGCGATAAGCTGACATGTGTATTCGTAGATAACGGTTTACTTCGTTTAAACGAAGCTGAGCAAGTGATGGAGATGTTTGGCGATAAGTTCGGACTAAACATTATTCATGTTGAAGCTGAGCAGCGCTTTTTAGCCGCTTTAGAAGGCGAGAGCGATCCTGAAGCGAAGCGTAAGATCATTGGTCACGTATTCGTTGACATCTTCGACGAAGAGTCTAAGAAGCTATCGAATGCTAAATGGTTGGCGCAAGGTACCATCTATCCTGATGTTATCGAATCGGCAGCATCTAAAACCGGTAAAGCACACGTCATTAAATCTCACCATAACGTTGGCGGTTTGCCAGACGACATGGAAATGGGTCTGGTTGAACCATTACGTGAGTTGTTTAAAGATGAAGTCCGTAAGATCGGCCTTGAATTAGGCCTTCCATACAACATGCTTTATCGCCACCCATTCCCAGGTCCAGGTCTAGGTGTTCGCGTTCTTGGCGAAATTAAGAAAGAATACTGTGATTTGCTGCGTCGTGCTGACGCTATCTTCATCGAAGAGCTGCACGCTGCCGATCTGTATAATAAAGTATCTCAAGCCTTTACTGTATTCCTTCCGGTACGCTCTGTTGGCGTAATGGGCGATGGCCGTAAGTACGATTGGGTTGTGTCTTTACGTGCTGTTGAAACCATAGATTTCATGACAGCGCATTGGGCTCATCTTCCATACGACTTCTTAGGTAAGGTCTCTAACCGAATTATTAACGAAGTAAATGGCATTTCACGTGTTGTTTACGACATTTCGGGCAAACCACCTGCAACCATTGAATGGGAATAATCATTCAATGTTAAAAAAAACCGGCCTAGGCCGGTTTTTTTGTGTCTGGTGATCTTGGAGCCTAGGCATATTGCGCAAAAGCAAACTATCCACCCGACGTTACACGATTCAAGTCTCAACAATACTTACTGAAATGATAACGTGCCAAATAATAAGCACAAATTATCAATCTAAGATTGCAGATAAGAGATCTGCTGCTTATCACAGAAATAGATTAAAATTTTCCTATAACTTTTATCACTAAATTTGAAACAGGGCTCTTTGACATGTCGAATAAACTCGCAAACCCAGCACCGTTAGGTCTAATGGGTTTTGGTATGACTACCATTCTTTTGAATATCCATAATGCTGGATTCTTTCCAATCGATTCAATGATTCTTGCTATGGGTATTTTTTATGGCGGTCTTAGCCAGGTTCTTGTGGGTATGATGTGCTTTAAGCGAGGTGATACTTTCGGTACGACAGCCTTTACCTCTTACGGTCTGTTTTGGTTAACACTGGTTGGTTTAATTGTCATGCCGTATATGGGCCTACCAGCAAGCCCTGCGAGCTTTATGGGTTGGTACCTATTGCTATGGGGTATCTTTACTGGTTTCATGTTCATTGGTTCTTTGTGCTACCCAGTGGCTAAGCAAGTGGTATTTGGGTCTCTAACCATTCTATTCTTCTTGCTAGCAGCTCGTGATTTCACGGGTAGCGAGCTTATCGGTACCATTGCTGGATTTGAAGGAATCTTCTGTGGCGCGAGCGCAATTTACTTTGCTATGGCGCAAGTCATTAACAATGAGTATGGTCGCACAGTGATGCCAATTGGTGAGAAAAAACCGGCTGCATCTGGGCAAGAAGTACCAACGCAAGAGATTGCAGCATAAATTCGAATTCATTCATTTCGGGAACGATGGATGATAAAAGGGGGGAGCGAATGCTCCCCCCTTTTTCTTGTCTCTGATTTAGCATAGAGCTAAATTATTGCTAAGTACTCAAGACTGGGTTTGAGTGTTCACCTCATCGCCTGCGTCAGTGTCTGACGTCGCGACTTTACCAGTGCGTCGTTGATACTTCCCTTCCCAATAATGTGCACCTTTAATGCCCAATGCTACAGGGTTGAACGTATAATCTTTAACGCCCTTCTTCTGCTGTGATTCATAATCTTTGAGTGCTAGAAGTGCAGGTTTGCCCATAAAGAAAATGATCACAATGCCGACAATGTTGAGCCAGGCCATAAGACCAACACCAATATCACCCATGGCCCAAGCAAGGTTGGCAGCCTTAACGGTACCGTAGAACACCGAGGCCATGATCACCATTTTTAACACAAACATCAGTCCACTTACTTTAAAAGTACGGCGAATGTAGGCAATGTTGGTTTCGGCAATGTAGTAGTACGCCAAAATCGTCGTAAAGGCGAAGAAGAATAGTGCAAATGCAATGAACAACTTACCTACGCCCGGCATGGTGCTTTCAATCGCCAGTTGAGTAAATGCAGGGCCGTTAGCTCCAACGGTTGCTGCTAGGTTTTGTACAAGGAAAGCTTCTTCACCGCCGCCGTGCACATTGTAAGCACCGGTAATGAGTATCATGAATGCCGTCGCAGAACAGACGAGTAACGTATCAATGTAAATTGAGAACGCTTGTACTAGGCCTTGTTGAGCAGGGTGATCGACGTTAGCCGCGGCCGCTGCGTGCGGTCCTGTACCTTGACCTGCTTCGTTAGAGTAAACACCACGTTTTACACCCCAACCAATGGCAGCACCAAATCCAGCCATTGGCGTGAAGGCATCTCCAATGATCATACTTACAATGCCTGGGACTTCACCAATGTTCAGAAGAATGATGACGAAGGCAATGATGATGTACGCCAGTGCCATAAACGGCACAACAATTTGAGTGAAGTTAGCTATACGCTTCACGCCACCAAAGATAATGAAACCTAAGATGATTGAAATAACCGTACCGGTGAAAATTTTGGCGAAGCTAAAGGTACCGATAGCCGTTTCAATCATTGGGCCGGTGCCAAATGCGGTCTCAACGGCATTACCAATGCTGTTAGACTGAACGCCCGGCAGCAACACGCCGCAGGCAAAAATAGTCGCAATCGCAAAAATCCATGCGTACCACTTTTGACCCATTGCTTTTTCAATATAGTAGGCTGGTCCACCACGGAATTGGCCTTCATCTTCCTCTTTATAGATTTGAGCAAGCGTCGATTCAATATAAGCCGTCGCGGCTCCAAAGAACGCCACCACCCACATCCAAAAAACGGCACCAGGTCCACCAAAACCGATGGCTGCTGCGACACCTGCAATATTACCAGTACCGACTCGCCCAGACAGCGAAACGGCCAGTGCTTGGAATGATGAGATGCCCTTGTCAGAACTTTTTCCTGACAGCAGTAGTCGCCACATCTCAAAGAAATGACGGATTTGTACGAAACGGGTAAGCACTGAATAAAACAGGCCTGCACCAAGACATAAATAAATAAGAGCGGGACTCCAGATAATCCCGTTCAAAAGATCAACAAATGATTGCATAGTTCTTCCCTGTAAAGCTCGGGTGAATATTCGATAACGTAAAGCAATTAGCGTTACGAGCTGAATATTCTTGTTATGAAATAGACTGTCTCAATCGTCCTTGCTTGTACGAAAAGCATGAGAAAATCTAAGTGCGAGTGTTTAATTTTATAAAGCAAGCGAGGCCATCCTAACGAATTGTGACCGCGTTGTTAATAGGAGTTGTAAAATTTATGTTAACCCGTGACAGTTAGCACAAAATTTCACCAAGTGGGTTATATGATGTGGTTTGTTTGTATTTTGCTGTGATGGGCGAGATAAAGGTTGGCCTCATAAGAGGCCAATTTAATGGGTTATACGGCGTCTAACCCTTGCTGCCAAAAGGCAATTTCCATTCGAGTAGCTGTTTTAAATACGTGTATTAATTCTTGTGCTCGTTGGCTATTGATGTCGATTTCTTCGAGTAGAGAATCTAAGCGTTGAATGGCTGTGGTTACCCCTGATTGAAACTCTTCGCTGGCGTACATTTCGATCCAACTGCGGTACGCATTGCCTTCTAATACTGTCTCAGCATGTTTGATTCGTTCAGCACCGATCACCGCGTAGCCAATGGAGCAAGGCGCGAGTGCCGCGTAAAGATCCACTAATTCACCAGTCATACCAGCATCTAGTACATAGCGCGTGTAAGCCACAGTACCAAAGTCTTCTTGCTCGGCTTCCATATCAGACTCGCTGATTCCCCATTGATTGCAATAGGTGACGTGATGCGCAATTTCACTGTTGAGTAACGCCAGTACACTTGGGACTGCTTCGCGCATTTGCGCCAGTGTTTTCGCTTTGTAAATCGCCAAAGCATAAGCTCGAGCATACTGTTTTAAGAATAAGAAATCTTGCTTTAGGTAGTGTAAGTAAGCGGTTGGATGAAGTGTTCCGTTAGCGAGTTGTTGAACAAAGTCATGTTGCGTATACGCTTGCCACTCTTCTTGGCATGCATGAATAAGATCTTGATGATTCATTGTTTTTCCTAAAATTATTGAGGCGTTAGGTGAAAGCTGAGAAGGTAATATTTGCCGATTAAACGCCTCGCGCGTGACAGATCGTACGTCTAGAGGCGTTCTGAAAAGGTTCGTTACAGCACGGGAACAAAAGTCTCGGCTTTAGGTTGTGTTGAGATAATCTTGTGTTGATACATAAACTCAGAAAACGCGTCGTATTTCTTGATGTCAATGGCAGATGGACGCAGCGCAAATCTAGGCAGTGTATCGCGCCATGCTCGTTTATTGAGCTCATTGTCTAGCGTGTCTGGAGCATAGGCGACAAACTCATTCCAAGAGTCTTGTGGATGGTTAACAATGTAGGTCGTGGCTTTCTCTATCGCGCGGTTAAACTTAGCCAGCGTCGCTTTATCGTAATGGTTGGCATTGGCGACAAACACTAACTCTTCATATGTTGGTACACCATGTTCTTCCGGGAAAAAGGCTTTGGCTTTAAATCCTTCAAGTTCAAGTTGATTGGTTTCAAAGTTACGCAGTCCACCCCAGATAGCATCGACCTGTCCAGATGCGAGAGATGATGATAGCGCCCAGCCGACATTAATGATTTTGACGTCTTTAAAGTCAACACCTTGTGATTGCAACATAGTGCCAATGGTGGCTTCTTCATTGCCAGCAATCGCAATACCGATCTTTTTCCCTTTTAGATCGGCAAGGGTGTTAATTTTGCCATTATCAATGACCATCATGGTATTTAACGGGGTAGCGATGAGTGTTGCACTGCGGATTAATGGTAAACCTGCTGCAACATCGATGGTAAGGCTGGTCTGGTAAGAGACGGCAATATCGACTTTATTGGCAGCAACAAGTTTTGCGGGTGTGCTAGGGTCTGCTGGCTCTTGGATGTTGACCTTCAGCCCTTGTTCTTTGAAATAGCCTTTTTCATTGGCGATGACAATTGGCCCGTGGTTCGGATTGACGAACCAGTCGAGCATCAAAGTCAGTTCTTTTTCAGCGGCTTGTGATGGTAAAGCTATGGCCATAGCCAATAGGGCTGCTGAACCTCTTTTAAACGTAGATATCATAAATCTTCCTTTTGATTATTGTTTGTTGTCCCAAGGTTATTGTTTGTTGTCCCAAGGGATAAAGCGTTTTAGTAGTGTGTCAGTGATAAAATACAAAGACACAGATAAGGCCGCTAAGATAAACAGAGCTGCAAACATTTCATCGATGAGCATTCGAGCATTGGTTTGTAGCATCAGGTAACCCAACCCTTCACTTGAGCCCACCCACTCACCAGCGACCGCGCCAATCGGCGCGATAACTACCGCGACACGAATGCCTGAAGCTAATACCGGTAGAGACGCGGGTAAGCGAACTCGCCACAGTTGTTGCCAGCGACTGGCTCCCATGGTTTGTGAAAGGTCAAGATACCCAGTTGGGGTTGAGCGCAGTCCGTCGTAACAACAGGTGGTGACGGGGAAAAAAATAATGAGTGCTGCCATCACCACTTTTGATGCGATGCCATAGCCTAGCCATAGCATTAATATCGGCGCGAGAGCAAAAACTGGGATGGCTTGGCTGGCAATGAGTATCGGTAAAAGCCAGCGTTTGATGGGTTTAAAAAACAGCATTTGCAGCGCAAAGAACAGTCCCATACTGAGGCCGAGTAGCAGACCTAGCAGGATTTCTTTTGCGGTAACCCACGTGTGTTTTAGCAAGATGTCATGTCGACTGATTAGCTTAGATGCGACATCTTCCGGTGACGGAAGAATAAAGCTTGGCATATTGAATAAGACAACAATGGCTTTCCATATCGCCAAGATCACTAAGGTACTAACGAACATGCGAGTAAATGAACTGAGTGACTGTGATTTAACAACAGATGAACCATAGTTTGTCTTCTCAGATTTATGTTGAGAAGACGCGGTTAATTTATTGAGCAGTGTCATTGTCTACCTCCAAGAGCGTTAAAATTTGCTGTTGGATAGAGGCAAATTGAGCATCAATGTCTCTAGGTACGGCATTGGTAGGCGGAGTTATAGGGTGCAGTGTTGCAGGCGTGCCGTTCATCACAACAATTTGATGACCAAGCCTTAATGCTTCTTGTGGATCATGAGTGATTAATAGGATCGTTTTTCCACCTAGGAGAGAGGCGGCTAAGTTTTGTAGTTTGTAGCGGGTGACCGCATCTAGTGCTGAAAACGGTTCATCCATTAGAACGATCGGTTTGTCTTGCATCAGTGTCCGAGCTAATGCGACGCGCTGTTTTTGTCCACCAGATAGTTCGGAGACGGCTTGGTAGGCTTTACTTTCTAGTCCAACTTTATTGAGCAAATTCAGTGCTCGCTTGGTGATGTTCGGTGTAATTTTTTCGCCATGAAGCTTAGAAGCAAAGCAGACGTTGTCGATAACATTGAGCCATGGCATCAATAAATCTTGCTGCGCCATATAAGCGATCGACTGAGCAATGTCTATTTCAGGTGACGATGTGAGCTGTCCGCCAAAATGGACCTTGTCTTTCAGCAAACCGGCAACATAGCGAAGTAATGTACTTTTTCCACAACCACTGGGTCCTAAGATCGCGGTGCAAGTCCCGGATTCAAAGTGGACGTTCAGGTTTGAGAAGATAGGTTGCTCGTCCCCTAAATACGTAAGAGTCGCGTGACTCAATTCAATATCAATCATGGCGGACTTAGGCATTAGTTGCGTGCAAAGAAATGGTGAACCGGGCCGTGACCGCGCCCAATGGAAAGTTCATCCGCATGGGATATCGCTTGGGTGATGTAGTGTTTGGCTGATTGCACTGCACTTGGAAGATCTTGACCTTGTGCAAGGAAAGACGCAATAGCAGAGCTTAGTGTACACCCGGTTCCATGGGTGTTCTTGGTGTGGATTCGTGTGGTTTCAAAGCGAGAGACCTCTTCGCCCGTGATGAGTAAATCGGTGCTGGTGGCTTCTGACTCTAAGTGTCCCCCTTTGAGTAATATTGTTGCGGTATTAAGGCTTCTCAGTGCTTCAATCATTTCAAGCATTTCTGCTTCAGTTTGCGGTATCGCGCGATTTAGCAACGCGGCACCTTCTGGTAGGTTAGGTGTGATGATGGTGGCCAGTGGCAATAGTTCTGATTTCAACGCATCAATGGCACTGGACTCAAGCAAGAGATCACCACTTGTTGCGACCATAACGGGATCAAGTACAACATAAGGAGGTTGGTATTGTTTAATCTTATTGGCGACGGCTTGAATGATATCGGCATCTGCGAGCATGCCGATTTTTACTGCCATGACGTTAAGGTCCGAAAAAACCGCGTCTAGCTGCGCTTCAACAAATGAAGGGGCGATACCCAAGATGCCAGAGACGCCTTGTGTGTTTTGCGCGGTTAATGCGGTAATGACAGAACAGGCATAGCCACCAGTGGCAGAAATGGATTTGATGTCGGCTTGAATACCAGCGCCACCTCCTGAGTCAGAGCCAGCGATAGTCAGAACAATTGGGGTCGTGTTAGAAAGGGTTGCCATTATAGTGCTCCTCGCCAACGTAGGAGCGAGCGCATTACCACTAGCGCAGGGTAACTGCGTGGTGAGCAATGTCGATCAGTTCCCTACGTCAGTGTTAACTGAATCAGGTTCAACGGGTCTCACCTATGGTGATCTCAGCAGTAATGCTCCCCGACTAATGAGAAAAGACATTGTTATACAAGTACGTGTTTTTTTCCAGTAATAAAGAGCCAGTCTCACGCACGGATCAACATGCTCGAGTAATCAGTAGACAAAGGGACGAATTAAAATCGCTTCTCTTTCTACTCGTAATGATAGTGGCTAATTTTTGTGCAGAAGATAAAGTTGCAGATGAAAAAACGTGCTGCAAGCTTCTTTTTTCTGAGTTGTCACTCGAGAGCTGCTTGATTTTTAACCTGAAAATTATCTCTATTTCCAATACTAACTTCGATGCCCAGAAGAAGAGCTTTTGGGCAGATTTTAGTTTTTCAGGGAATAGAGAAGACAATAATGAATAGTATCGTATTGGGCGTTTCAACATTAGCACTTGCTGTAAACAGTGCTTCTTGGGCAGCGCCAGCGAAACCCTCTATCGATCTCTGGGGGTCAAATAACCTCCAGTTTTCTAAGATTCAGTTAGCGATGGAGACCACATCTGGTTACAACCAGATGGTGCAATATAACGAGCTTGCTGAAATCAACATAACCTTCAATCAATGGAGTGGCACTTCTGGGGATACCTACAACGTTTATTTTGATGGTGTTAATGTTGCGACTGGACCTATTACAGGCAGTCAAACCACCGCGAATTTTCCGTATGCTCAAGGTGGCCGATATCAAATGGTGATAGAAGCATGTGACGCGAGCGGGTGTAGTAAAAGTGCTGCGATGGAATTAGTTGTGGCGGATACTGATGGGTCACATCTAGCGCCAATCACAATGAACATTGATCCAAACAACAAAGCATTTAACACCGACCCAAACACGGTTGTCGGTACGTATTTTGTTGAGTGGGGGATTTACGGTCGTGGCTACACTGTTGACAATATTCCTGCCGATAACTTAACTCATATACTGTATGGATTCATACCGATTTGTGGACCTAATGAGTCAGTAAAATCGGTAGGGGGGAATAGTTTTAATGCTCTGAAAACAGCCTGTAGTGGTGTGCCAGATTATGAAGTGGTCATTCATGACCCATGGGCGGCTTATCAGAAAAGCTTTGCTCAAGCGGGACACGATTACAACACTCCGATTAAAGGTAACTATGCGATGATGATGGCGCTCAAACAGCGCAATCCAGACTTGAAAATTATTCCTTCAATCGGTGGCTGGACACTGTCTGATCCCTTATTCAGTTTTACCGATAAAGCCCACCGAGATACGTTTGTTGCTTCAGTGAAGCGCTTTTTGAAAACGTGGAAATTCTATGATGGCGTTGATATTGATTGGGAGTATCCGGGTGGTGATGGAGCCGCGGAGGATTTAGGTGATCCGTTGAAAGATGGACCTGCTTATGTGGCACTTATGAGAGAACTCCGAGCGATGCTTGATGAGCTTGAAGTCGAATATGGACGAGTTTATGAACTGACTTCGGCCATTGGCGTGGGTCACGATAAAATTGAAGACGTAAATTATGCTGATGCGATTCCATATATGGATTATATCTTTGCCATGACTTACGACTTTTATGGTGGTTGGAACAACGTCCCTGGCCATCAAGCTGCGCTGTATTGCGGTAACTTTATGACCGCTGGTCAATGTGATGGTACCGGTGTGGATCCTGAAGGTGTGCCATATAAAGGGCCAGCTTATACCGCGGATTATGGTATTCAATTGCTGCTAGCGCAAGGGGTACCTGCGAGTAAACTGGTGTTAGGGGCGGCCATGTATGGTCGTGGCTGGGAAGGGGTAACGCCGGATACGCTGTCCGATCCTTCTGACCCAATGACCGGATCAGCAACGGGCAAACTGACGGGTACAAGTGCTCAAGGTGTGTGGGAAGCGGGCGTGATTGATTATAAGGGCATTAAGTCTTTCATGTTAGGCGCTAACAATACCGGCATTAATGGTTATGAGTACGGATACGACGAGCAGGCTGAAGCCGCCTATGTATGGAACCAAACCACGGGAGAACTGATTACGTTTGATGATGATAGATCAGTAAAAGCCAAAGGAGCCTATGTTCGCAGCTTAGGTTTAGCGGGTTTATTTTCTTGGGAGATAGATGCTGATAATGGCGATATTCTCAATGCCATGCATGAAGGACTCGCTGGTGGCACGCCAAGTAATCGAGCGCCTGTCGCAAATGCGGGCGTTGACCAAAATGTAGAGGGGCCGGTCTTGGTTTCACTCAGTGGTTCCAGCTCAACAGATAGTGATGGCACTATTGTTAGTTACGCTTGGACTCAGACTTTAGGTAGCCCATTAGCTATAGTCGGTGAAAGTAGCATAACACTCAACGTTGATGTACCTGAAGTGGCACAAGTTACGACTTATGGCTTTGTATTGACAGTAACAGACAATGAAGGCGCTGTTAATTCTGACAATGTACTGATTACAGTAGTGCCTAAAAATACGCCACCGTTAAATACAGCGCCTATCGCACGAGTATCTGGCACGACGACAGCGGTTGTGAGTGATAATGTAGTGTTAGATGCCTCGAGTTCAAGTGATGCTGATAATGATCCTTTGACTTATTCTTGGCAAGCGCCAGCGACGCTTAATGTCACGAGTCAAGACAGTACCCTTAGTTTTATTGCGCCTAGCGTAACGTTAGATACCGATTATCAATTTACGCTTAGTGTGAGCGATGGTTCGCATACATCAACGGCCATTCATTTGGTTAAAGTGATGGCCGATAACGGTGGTAGTACGAGTTGTCCAAATTCATGGGACGCCAGTGCCGTATACAATGGTGGCGATCAAGTGGTGTATAACGGTCAGAATTATCAAGCTAAATGGTGGACACAAGGTGATGATCCCGAGAAGTCAGGAGAATGGGGTGTTTGGAAGTCACTGGGGCTTTGCCAATAGTGATAGCAACGGTTTTAAATGAATAATGCTTAAGGGGGCCTATTGGTCTCCCTTTTATGATTCGTGTTGAAACTGACGATTACAACAGCGATATAGGGGAAAGTAACCGCGGATATTGGAAGGATAAGCTAAATAGGCCATGCAATACGCACACCCATAACGCTGGATGATTAAATGTTGAAATGATAAATAGCAGAGCTCTCTATAACTAGAGAGCTCTGTGTTTGGATTACGCAGATTTCTCTGTGGTCGCCAAACGGTATTGGACCATATCTTCAATGGTTAAAACGGGCATATCGTGCACCTTACCAAACTCGATAATTTCTGGCGCTTTAGCCATGGTTCCATCTGGATTTGTAACTTCACACAATACGCCAAATGGTGATAATCCTGCCATTTGCATCAGATCAATTGTGCCTTCTGTGTGGCCGCGACGAGTCAGGACTCCGCCTTTACGAGCTCTTAGTGGGAACACGTGCCCTGGCCTGGCAAGATCTTCAGGTCTTGCTTGCTGAGCACACGCCGTTTTAATCGTCGTGACACGATCAGCGGCTGAAACGCCGGTTGTGACACCAACTTTGGCTTCAATTGAAACCGTGAAAGCGGTTTGGTTAGCGCTGTTATTGTTCGTGACCATTGGTGGCAGGTCGAGCTGTTTTGCTTGTTCATCGTTGATGCAAAGGCAAACAATACCGCTACCTTCGCGAATCATAAGTGCCATTTGTTGATGAGTTAAGTGATCAACGGAACAAATAATATCGCCTTCGTTTTCGCGGTCTTCATCATCGAGTAGCAATACGCCACGACCTTCGCGTAACGCAGCAAGTGCAATTTCTACACGCTCTAGAGGCGTGCCGAATTCTGATAGTAGTGAGGTTTGGTTCTGATTCATGGTAATACTCCGAATTAAAAATACCAGAATCAGGGCATTGGTATGGGGACCTTAAAGGGTCCAAAAGATACGCGAGATTGACTGCATTGCGGTTAACGCAATGCAGTCAATCTCTATACCCACATGCACGCGGTGTGTCGCGCACTTTTATTCATATACACTAACGTGTGTATAGCGAAGTGACAGTGGGTATATTTATCCTCTCCCATCCGGACTATGACCGTCGGCTCTGGAGTCTCACCAGATCTGCTGACCCTAACTCGTAAGGAGATAGGCGCTCGCGGGCTTATCAATTGAATGATTTACCGCCGGTGGGGAATTTCACCCCGCCCTGAGAATAAAATGAATGTCTTAACGACGAGCAAATGGTAGCGATTTTTTCGCAGCTTGAAAAGAAGCAAGGCGCTTATTATTGAACTAGACGTATTTTAGGAGGGGTAACACACTTGGTCGGTGACATATTCATTGTATGTCAAGTTAAGGATAGGTTGCTTTTCGGAAGTACGATAACCCTCTATTTTTTCAATTATAGAATGTGAATCCCATAGCGCGGAGAAGCTAAACAGAGTGCACTGTTCTACACTATGTGTCACAGAAAACGCGAACACCTCGCTTGTGTTGGTTGTTAACTTATTAATATTAAATGATAAAGTTATTGGTAGAGAGCTATAAACCTTACGAATTTTTGCTTGCTCAAACAGACCTCAAAAGTAAGACACTATTTATTGGAACCTAGCATCGAATTGGCTATCTAATAGGCTGAGAAAAACCGCAATATTTCTGACGTTTGCGATCTGTCTGTTGACCGGAATTTAAAGAGAAAAGAATGGAATTTACGCTAGAAACCGAACGACTCATTTTAAGAGATTTCCAGCTTGGTGATATTGAGGCGTGGCTCACGATCACCTCACATCCCAGATATCAAACATTTTACCCAAAAGAAGAGTGTTCACCAGAATTTAATGCCCATTTACTTGAGATGTTTGTGGAGCAGTCACAGCAACGCCCTCGTACTAAGTTCCAATTAGTGATTGAAGGAAAAGAAAGTCATCAAGTAATCGGTACTGCTGCTTTTCGTCTAGAGGCAGATAACTGCGCATCAATTGGTTTTGGTCTTGCTGTTGATCGACAAGGACGAGGTATCGCCGTTGAAGCGATGTCGGCGCTCATTACGTTTGGCATTCAACATTTCCCGATTACTTCGATTTTTGCTGAAACACGTAAGGGGAATGAAGCGGCGATCGCGGTTTGTCAGCGATTAGGGTTAGAGACTGTAAATGGGCAAGTATCTCACGTTGATGAAATGAACCTCGTACGTTTAGAGCTCACTATCAAAGAGCCTGAGTATTAATTGGCTCGAGATTTATGTATTAATAGCGCAAAGCTGATGGCGCCATCATCAATATTCGCCTTATTTGATAATGTCATATCAAGATTAATGACTTATCGCAAAGTGGATTCGTTGGGCGCGATAGACAAAGTAAGGATAGAAAATGCAGGGTAAGTGTAGGGTTGTACTACCGGGTAATCGAGAACCTTCGCCGGCTCAAATGTTTACAGAGATGGCGACATGGTGTGAGCAACATGGAGTCGAGCATGATAGATATGGTGAAGGAACACATATTCAAGCATTCGAGCAAAAGATTGCTACCTTATTAGGCTTTGAAGCAGGTCTATTTGTTATTACAGGAACCATGGCTCAGCCCACCGCCCTCCAAATAGCGTGCGAAGAGCGCCAGTGTCATAATGTGGCTATGCACTCTTCTAGCCATATTTATCTGCATGAAAATCAGGGCTATCAGCTACAACATAGATTCAATTTATTGCCAGTAGGAAAACCCTACCAACCTTGGACAGTATCGGCTATTGCTTCGATTCCTGATCGTCTTGCCGCCGTGCTTTATGAATTGCCGATGAGGGAAATTGGAGGCCAGCTCCCTACCTTTAATGAGCTAGAAGAGATCAAGCGTTATTGTCAATCTCAGGGTATTCATTTGCATATGGATGGGGCTCGTTTATGGGAATCGGCCGCATTCTATCAGAAGCCTTATAACGAGATCGCAATGGGCTTTAATTCGGTTTATGTGTCGTTGTACAAAGGCATAGGTGGACTTGGTGGTGCAATGCTGGTGGGGGATAAGGACTTTATAGGGAAAGCTCGTGTTTGGATGCACCGACAGGGAGGAAGTGTGTATCACCGTACCCCCTATATTGTGACTGCGGCGATGCAGTTTGAGCAAAAACTCAGTGTCTTGCCTAAGTTATTTGAGAGAACTCAACAGATATATGCGATGTTAGAACAGTATCCATCACTTACGCCGAATCCATCGCAGCCTCAAGCAAACATGTTACATATACATCTGCCTCTTAGTCAGCAGCAAGCCTGTAAGCTACGTGACAAGTTGGCAACAGAATACAGCGTATGGATTGGAAACCCTCAGCAAGGAATGTTACCTCAACAGAGCTATATAGAGTGGTACGTGGGTGATAGATTACTTGAAATGTCAGACGATGAGCTTCACCGTTGCCTAGCGTTGATAGAGCGGGGGTGCGCTGAAGATAGCTCAAATTAACAAAGGCGACACTCAGGCATAATCAGCCGAATTTAAATCATGAAAATCAGGTGGCGTGTCGCTTAGCTGGCTAAGCGCAATATACTGAATTAGCGCGAGTTATACAGATGCATGCTATTGTAGAAGTTAGATATATTATTTTTTGAAGATTGATTATGCCTTCTCACTTACCGAAATCTTTTAGTAAACCTTTTCTAAAAGTCTTTCACGTCTTGGAAGCGGTGCTCTTAGTTGCCATCACGCTGGCGACCTTGTTTGCCATGATGGAAGAGTTTATGCACGTCTTTACTGAGCGTCGGGTTCAACTGACCGATATTCTATTGATGTTCATCTATCTTGAAGTTCTCGCTATGGTTCAGCAGTTTGTGGTGAACGGAAAAATCCCAGTCCGCTACCCAATTTACATCGCTATGATGGCAATCGCTCGTTATATAACCTTGGGTATGAAGGAGCTAGATGCCGTTTTAATTGTTTGGCTATCGGTAGCCGCCTTTATTTTAGCGGCCGCAACCTTATTGATTCGAGTCGGGCACCACTACTGGCCTTACGTGGATATTAGAACTAAAAAGCCGGATGAGTAAGGTGAACATGGCGTAGGTGTTGGAGATATAGCGGCGCTTAGTACTTACAAAATATAAGTAAACAAACATTTAATAAAAGGGCGGAAACTCAAAGAGTTATCGCCCTTTTGTATATTTGGTGAAGAAGGTGAACGTTGAGTCTTAACGGTCTATTTATCCGTGTTTTAAAGCAGTTGTTGCTAAAAATACCGGCGTTTACGTTATCGTAGAATTTTGGCTTCTGAATAACCTACGCTTTAGCAACATCACCGTTCAATAGGTGTGCCCCCTAGATTTGAATCACAGAATGAATGTGTAACCCTATCAATGTGTTTCATACCATACGGAAATGAGTAAAGAATCACAGAATAAACTCTCTTTATGTAAGATTGTATTACAAAACTACAATATGACATCTTTACATGGAGTGAATATGAAGTTGGGTAAACTGAGTTTTATGATCATAGCGACATTACTTGCGGGTTGTAATGGCGATTCTAATACCACAGGAGATAGCACATCTGGCGTCACGCCTCCGCTTGAACCTACGCCTCCGGGTGAAGTGACTGAAGGTGAAAATCATGACGTCATTGCCGATATTCTTCCTACCGCTATTTTATCCGTTCCAGATGTGGTTTGTAGCGAGATATTCACCTCTACTTCTGCGTTAGAAAGTGCAGTATCAAAAGAGATGTCGGCAGGCACTACGTTCTGCTTAGCTGACGGTATTTATAACGATCTAGACATTACCTTTGGTGGGGTTGGCACTGAAGACAATGTGATTAAAGTCGCAGCCCAAAACTCAGGGAAAGTGGCGATAACAGGTTCGGCAAAAATTATTATGGGTGGCAGTTACGTTCAGCTGCAAGGATTTGTTTTCAATGGTGCATCAAGCTCAAGTAGTAACTTGATCAGCACTCGTTTTGGTACAGGCGATCTTTGTCACCATTGTCGAATTACTGAAATTGCGATTATTGATGTGGATACTGATAAAGGCATTAGTTCAGATGATACGACGTCGGGAGAGTGGATTCATATCTATGGTAAAAACAACTGGTTGGATCATAGTATTTTGAGCGGTAAAACCACCGCATCGCCAATGATTTCATTCAACCGATGGGTAGATAGCAGCTGGGATGAAGCCACTAAGGTTGCGGAGCTAGCACAGGGTATTATTGTTTATAACAACTACATTGCGAACCGTGCTCCTGCTAAAGGACAAATGTATGCACAAAGTAGCGACAATAATTATGAGGCGATACGAACGGGACTAAGCGATACGCATCACTATGACGGTGATTCATTCATTGTTGGGAACCTTTTCGAGAATATTCAGGGTGAGGCGGAAATTGTTTCAAACAAAGGCACAAACAATACAATTAGCTTTAACACGATTCGCAATAGTTATGGTTCAGTCACGACTCGGCATGGTGGCGGTGCGACTATTAGTAATAACTTCTTCTTTGGACAAGATTACCCGTTGGCTGGTGGAATCCGTCTGGTTGATGGCGATCACACGGTCACTAACAATTACATAGAAGGCGCTCGCTACAAAGATACCACACATCATGGCGGTATTGTGATGATGGGGTCCGATGGTGCAGGTAATGGTGATAATGGGTACCAAGAATTTTCTAATGTTCATATTGCGCATAATACGATTGTAGATAGTGTCAACAGTCTGAATATCGACGGTGGCGGTAAATCATCAGCCCCTAAACAAGTGTTCCTTGCTAATAATTTAGTCGATCTGGCTATTGGCCCTGTATTGACTCAGTCGGCGCGAGGCTTTGATTCTTCTTCGCAGATCACGGGCAATATTATCTACGGGCAGGCTTTTGCAGATAGTGACAGTTTGCGAGTTGGTGAGCCTGGGTTTGAATTTGCCTCTGCAGCATTAGAAAAAGACCAATCCGGTGTTTATCGTCTATCGAATGATTCGCCTAACCTCGATGCAGTCAATGATTATGAGAAAGGAGAGTTTGAGGCAGTTTATATTGATTTAGACGGTCAAATTCGTGGTGAAACAACCCTCGTAGGAGCTGATGAGCCATTCTCTAGTGAAGCGATTTATGCTCCATTAGACTATGAGAATGTTGGCCCGGTTAACTATACGTTATCCAAACCAGTGGCCATCATGATTGAATCCCCTTTAAATAATGCTTCGTTTGACC
This sequence comes from Vibrio methylphosphonaticus, assembly GCF_023634655.1. Classification (GTDB taxonomy): domain Bacteria; phylum Pseudomonadota; class Gammaproteobacteria; order Enterobacterales; family Vibrionaceae; genus Vibrio; species Vibrio methylphosphonaticus. Next base: position 68,233 of record NZ_JAMKMS010000012.1, read on the forward strand.
AAGGTTTAGAGGGGTGGTCCTATCAAAACACCCAGTTAATCGAAGGTACAGACGCATTTTCACGCAACAGCAGTATTATGGTTGGTGCGAACAGTGAATTGTCACAAGCTGTGACGTTAACGGCCAATACCCGCTATAACGTATCTGCGTTTGTTAAGGGCGCTTATCGTATTTCAGTCGGTGATGACGTTACGTTAGAAGGACAAGCAAAAACAGATGAATATACGTGGATAAATAAAGAATTCGTTTCCCTTAGTGGTGGTAACGCTGATCTGACACTCAGTTTGCCCAATAGTGTCCAACTATTTGCCAATGTAATTGATCCTCAATTAGGGCTTTGGCGACAAAATTCAGGAAGCAGTGATGTCTGGATTACTTATGAAGGAAGTAGCGCTGGTAATGGTGATGTCGGAAGCTCTGGAGACAGTGCGTTTAATGACACTGAAGGGCAAAATGGTTCGGCAAGAATTCGTTATAAATCCAGTGAGCTATTTCATGATTTTGAATCAAAACCGGGGCTTAGTCAGGTTATCAGAGGTTTACCACTAAATACTGATATGACGGCATCAGTTTATTATTGTGATAATAAAGGCGATGGTTCACTTAGCACATTACATTTTGGATTACGCCAACCTGATGAAGGAGCAATAGAAGTAGATAGACGTGTCCATGTGAGTGCGCTTGATGATGCCAATATGGGGAGTGTTAAAAGCTGTTTTCGCCAGGTTACTATCGATTTTAATACCGATGATAATGACACGCTTGAATTGTTTGCTCTGATGGAGGTTAATACTGATGATTATACCAACGACCAGTTGATGGCACACGATCAATACAAGGACAATGGGTTTGAAGTGCGAGTAGATGAATTTTCAATAAGCTACTCTGGCGAACCAAGCGATGAACTTGTGGGATACTTGGATGAGATTAGACTTGTTAAACGCGTAGAGCGCTAAGCGAAAATCACCTCATTATATAACGTTAGATTTTATACAGCCCTTAGCGTTACATTGCGAGGGCTGTTTACGTGTGGTTCTAAAACAATTCGGAAAAAGTGCAGTTGTACTGATGAATGGTACTGAAGAATCTGGATCGCTTAGTTTCCCCGCCTTTTTGTGAGTGGCTGCTTTTTTAGGGGGCCCTAGTGCTGCAGATTAGAGTTGGTCAAAACGACTCGCCATATGTGCATCGAAGAATTAAGCAACCTGCGGAGTAAAGGACGGTTAGATAAGCTATGGCCTCAGTATGGAGAAACTCTAGTACCAAGCGTTAGTACAGAAGGTAACTTCCTGAATCTTTAAATAAAAAAAGGCGATAACTCAAAGAGTTATCGCCTTTTCCAAACGTTTGGTGGAGCTGGCGGGAGTTGAACCCGCGTCCAGAAATCATTCATCATTGGTACTACATGCTTAGTCGATCTTTAAATTCACCAAGTACCTGCGAACCGACACGCTAGTAAATGACTATCCTGAATTAAATTTCGAACTTCATCTCTCAGGCGGGAGAATCCGATCTAGCTAGTTTGGGTTTGACTCTTTGTTATTCCCCGTCTTACAAGCGGAAGCTAGGGCAAAGAGGCTCTCAGCAGGTTATTAAGCTGCTAGTGCGTAGTTTTCGTCGTTTGCGACTATTTTTTTGCGGCTTTTTACGTGGCCAACCGCCCCACGGCATGCACCTCAGACTTCAAAATTCCTGTCGAATCCTAAATCAGCCCCAAGTGTTATTTTTCATAGTACCAGAAAAGCTAAGCGTGTCTAGTAGTTGAAAGTTCAAGTGGTTAAGATTAGCGCAAGTTACTCTTCATAACTCGTGCTTTGTCTCTTGCCCAGTCTTTTTCTTTTAAGTCTTCGCGTTTATCGTGCAGCTTTTTACCTTTAGCAACGCCGACTTTGAGTTTCGCCCAAGAGCGAGACCAATATAAAGAGAGCGCCACTAACGTCATACCTTCGCGATTGACTCGGCCAATAAGGTTGTCGAGCTCTCGGCGGCGCAAAAGCAACTTACGCACGCGTGTTGGTTCGGCGACTATATGAGTAGAAGCTTGATTTAGCGGGAGAATAGACATACCACTGATGTAGGCTTGGCCATCGCGGATAAAGATGTAACTTTCAACGATGTTAGCTTTGCCCTGACGAAGTGATTTGACTTCCCAGCCCTGTAGCTCAATACCAGCTTCGATATCATCTTCAATGTGATATTCGTGGCGAGCCTTTTTGTTTTGCGCGATAGTGTTACTACCCGCTTTATTTTTTGAGTTCTTTTTTACCATAGTGACGCCATTATAAGGTGAGTCTGGAGTTTTAGGAAAGGCTTTTGTTTTCGATAGCTAAATGTATCATGAGTCGTTAGTGCTTTGATATATTTGTTGGGTTGAGTTGTCAACTTGAGCTAACTCGTAGAACTCAGTAGAATCACTGTTAGCTTTTTATTGTGAGATGTTTTTTATGCAACATGTGACGCGTTCGGCATTAGTAATGTTCAGTGCTGACCAGATGTTTAACTTGGTGAATGATGTAGCCAGTTATCCTGACTTTCTGCCTGGTTGTTCTGGATCTCGTGTAATTGAGTCTTCTGGTATGGAGATGGTGGCATCAGTGGATGTGTCGAAAGCGGGCATTAGTAAAACATTTACAACGGCGAACACTTTGGTTCAAGGGCGAGAAATACTGATGGAACTGGTCGATGGCCCATTCAAAATGTTGAAAGGGGTTTGGTCTTTTATTCCGCTTGATGACCAAGCATGTAAAGTCGAGCTCAAGCTTGAGTTTGAGTTTTCGAGTAAGATGATTGAGCTCGCGTTTGGTAAAATTTTCCATGATGTAACCAGTAACATGGTGAACTCATTTACCAAGCGTGCCAAAGAGGTGTATTAGTATGAACGTTGATCAACCGCTCATTCACGTCGAAGTGGTTTACGCCTTACCTGAAGAGCAACGTGTTTTTACTATTGTGGTTAACCATGAGCTCACTGTTGAAGAAATTATCGAGAAATCTGGCGTATTGGAGATTTACCCTGAAATTGACTTAAAGGTTAATAAGGTTGGGGTGTTTAGCCGTAACGTTAAGCTTGATGCAACGGTTAGGGATAAAGATAGAATAGAGATCTATCGACCGTTGTTAGCGGATCCAAAAGAAATCCGCCGCAAGCGTGCCGAGCAGGCTAAAGCGGCTAAATCATCATGATATCGTGGTATAAGAATCGATAATAAAAAAAGCTCGCGTTGCGAGCTTTTTTTATTAATTTAAGCTTTCGAAAAACTGGTCGCTGGCTTCGTAGTCACCAGAGATGTTAGTGAGTGTACCGGTAGCATCAAAATCGACAACAAGATTACGCTGAACCGAGTCATCATGCCCTTTGGTTGCATGGTAGATGTAGTACCACGTATTCGGATAACCATTTTCGATAAGCATCGGTGAGCCTAGAACAAAGCGAACCTGTTCTCTTGTCATGCCAAAACGTAGTTGATCAACGGCATTTTGTTCGACCAAATTACCTTGGTTGATATCAATACGGTAGACGATTTTTTCTATTACCGAACAGCCTGTCAGTAATGTTAAGGCGAGTGGTATTGCTGCCAACCACTTTTTTAATTGCATAGCGTCAATTTACAACTTTGATTTTTTAAACTGCAGAGATAATAAACAAGGATGAAGCAGATGTAAAAACATGTCTGCTTCATTATGTAAAAAGAGCGCTGATTTATGAGTTAGATTACAATCCTAACTGAAATCTATTGGTTGAGGGAACTAACTCCCTAGGCTGCAATCAATAGCTCTTTGGCGTTCGCGAGCGTTGATTCAGTAATCTGACTGCCACCGAGTAGTCGCGCAAGTTCACTAATTCGTTCGTTTTCGTTTAGAGCATGCATACTGGTTTCTGTTTTATTGCCTTTGGTGGTTTTAGTAACAAACAGCTGATGATGCCCGTGACCTGCGACTTGAGGCAAATGGGTGACACACAGAACTTGAGTGGATTCCCCCAATTTTCTTAGCATTTGCCCAACGACAGCCGCAGTCGGTCCACTAATACCGACATCTACTTCATCAAAAATAAGACTCGGTGTGTCCACTTTCTGCGCCGTAATAACCTGAATCGCTAATGATATTCGTGATAGTTCACCACCAGATGCAACTTTTGCGATGGGTTGCATTGGTTGACCTGGGTTAGTTGAGACCAAGAAGATGACGGTATCCATTCCTGTTGGTGAGGGGTGTTCTGGCTGAAAGCTCACATCAATCGCAAACTTAGCTTTGTCCATACTGAGCTCGTGCATACTTTGCGAGATGAGTTTATTGAGCTCTTTAGCGTAACGACCACGAGATTTGTTGAGTTTCTCGCATACGCGGACATAGCGCTCAAAAAGGGCACTGACGTCTTGTTCTTTCGCAGATATCGTTTCATCAGAACAATCGAGCTGTTCAATTTGATTGAGCAAGCTTTGATGATGTTGATAAAGCTCCTCTGGTAGTACGTGATGCTTACGAGCAAGGGACATGATTTTAGAAAAACGTGATTCTACGTACACCATACGTTGTGGGTCAACGTCCACTTTATCAAGGTAATCACGAAGCTCGGCGTTCACTTCCTCAATTTGTATCATAGCTTCTTCAAGCATTGCCGGTAATGGTGCAAGCGCAGTATCGAGCTCTGAGAGTTGAATCAGCTTACTGCTGGCGCTTTGCAGCAACGCTAGAGCATTGACGTCATCCCCTTCATAAATAATATCAATGGCTTGCTGGCATGAAGTCGCAAGTTCTCCACTGTTTGCTAAGCGCTTGTGCTCTTGTTCAAGCTCAGGGAACTCTTGTTCTTCAATTGCGAGCTCATTAAGTTCTTTAATCTGATACTCAAGTAGCTGCAATTGAGCTTGGTTATTGGCGCTGTTTTCTTTGAGCTTACGTAACGCAATATCGGCACTTCGCCAAGTTTGATAACTATTGCGGACTTGCTTTTGTAGGGTGGTATGTCCGGAATATTGGTCCAGCAATGAAAGTTGATAGTCTCCTTTCATCAGTTGGTGGTGGGCATGTTGCCCGTGGATGTTGATAAGCGTTTGTCCCAAAGATTTAAGTTGGGATAAAGGCACAGGGCTACCATTAATAAAAGCTCTAGAACGACCCTCTTTGGTAATGCTACGTCTTAAGATACATTCGCTACCATCATAAAGATCGTTGTCTTCTAACCATCGGGTGGCGTGGACATTATCATCAATCATGAAGGCGGCAGTGACTTCGGTTTTATCTTCGCCGTTGCGAACCGCACCGGCATCAGATCGTCCGCCCAAGCAGAGGCTCAGGGCATCAATCGCGATAGATTTACCTGCGCCAGTTTCTCCGGTAATGGTGGTCATTCCCGTACTGAGTTCTAACTGCAGAGATTTTACAATAGCAAAATTATTAACACTTAGATGAGACAGCATTTTCTTTACCTGTTTATATCAACATTACTGTATATAAGTTCAGTATATACTGTTTCTTTATACAGTAAAGGTGCTGTCTGTATTTTTTATGTGATCGGTCGCGAGTTGCTGAAAATACGATCAAAAAAGCCAGCAAAATATTGCTGGCTTAATAAGTGGGTAGTCAAACGTTTGATTTAAAACAATTTGCTAGACCAACCTAGCTTATTTCTCAGTACATGATAGTAGCTGTAGTCTTTTGGGTGAATCAGTTTCAAAACGTTAGGGCTTTGGAAAATATGTATCTCATCACCAGGAGAAACTGGCAGTGAAATTTGGCCGTCACAACTTACCTCTTGCGTACCACGGTTATCTGGCGAAACAATGAGTTTGATTCGACAATTACCGTCGACCACGAGTGGGCGGCTCGAAAGTGTATGAGGGAACATTGGCACTAAAGATATGGCATTCAGCTTTGCTGAAAGGATGGGTCCGCCGCCGGATAATGAATAAGCGGTTGATCCAGTTGGTGTCGCCACAATTAAGCCATCTGAACGCTGACTAAACGCAAACGTGTCGTCAATATAAACTTCAAACTCAATCATATGGGCGACTTGGCCCGGGTGAAGCACCGCTTCATTCAGGGCTGCGTTATGGCTTTTTATTTGCCCATGCCGGTGAATTTCGGTTTCAAGCAAGAAACGCTTCTCTTCGATGTACTCGCCTTGCAACACGGCCTCTAACGCCTGTTCAAAGCCTTCAGGATTGAGATCGGTAAGAAAGCCTAAATTGCCACGGTTGACACCGATGACCGCAACGTCAAAGCGTGATAGCACTCTTGCGGCACCAAGCATATTACCATCGCCACCAACGACGATAGCGAGATCCGCTTCGCGACCAATACGGACTAGGCTGAAAAAATGCTGTCTAGGAATATCGACAAGAATATCAATCAATCGGTCATCAATGAGGACGTTATAGCCTTTTGATGTAAGCCAATGAAACAATTCTTTGTGAGTCTGAATTGCTTTCTGTGCTCGGGGTTTACCTATGATGGCGATCACCTTAAAGGTGTTTTTCATATCACTTCCAAACTTTTAGTGCTTGAATCAAAAATCTTCATCCCCATAATATACCCAAAGTGTTTATATATGCAGTGTTTGGTACGAAATTAATCCAAGTTTCTGACTTGGCTACCATGCACTGACGTGAATCAAGTATTGCGGAGAGACCATGAGCAACGAAGAAAACAAAGTAAATCAAGAAGAACTGCATACGCAAGATGCAGAAATGCAAGATGCCGACGTGGTTGGTTCTGACGCTGATGTTGAGTGGAATGAAGAATCTGAGCAAGATATTCAAGAAGCGAAGATTGCTCAATTAGAAGCAGCATTGTTGTCTAGTGAAGCGAAAGTTAAAGAGCAGCAAGATTCTGTACTACGTGCAAAAGCTGAAATGGAAAACATGCGTCGTCGTACTGAACAAGAAATTGATAAAGCGCGTAAATTTGCTTTAAACAAATTCTCTGAAGAGTTATTACCAGTTATTGATAACCTAGAGCGCGCGATTGCGGCTGCAGATGTTGAAAATGAAGTAGTAAAACCTATCGTTGAAGGGGTCGAGATGACTCACAAAACACTGGTTGACGCGGTCGCGAAATTTGGCTTGAAGGAAATTAACCCTGAAGGCGAGACGTTTAATCCAGAACTTCACCAAGCGATGTCTATTCAAGAAAGCGCGGATCACGAAGCGAATACTGTGATGTTCGTCATGCAAAAAGGTTATGAACTAAATGGTCGAGTGATCAGACCTGCTATGGTTATGGTGTCAAAATAACCACTAGAGACGCCAGTCATAAGACGCGCGTATAAATCTAGATAGTTTATGTATTTCAAAGAAATGAAGCCAATTTGGCTTCATTTTTTTATGGCTGTAAATATCAATAACCATGTATCTATTAGGTTTTTATATTGTTTCATTAAGGTAACAGAATGTAAAATTAATGCTTTATTTTGAGCTTTAGATCTGTAAGATGCCCTGAGTTTTCTATTAATAAGAAAGCAAATAACTATAAAAACACAGGGAATCAACACAACATTCTGGAGTCTATGAATGAATAAACCACTATCCCAAAAGATCTTTATTGGTCTATTTTCCGGTCTATTGATCGGTACTGCAATTCAATATTTGTTCGCTGGTGTTAGTCTTTTTGACCAATACTTGCTTGGTTTCGCGGAAGGCGTTGGCGGTATGTTTGTATCGTTGATCAAGCTTCTAGTAGTACCACTAGTTTACGTCTCGATTGTTTGCGGTATTGTTGAATTAAAAGACATCAAATCCTTTGGCCGTTTAGGCGGTAAAACTTTTGCGCTTTACATTCTAAATACGGTAATAGCAATCACGTTTGCACTGACAGTTGGTATGATTGTTCAGCCAGGTGCGGGTGCAAACCTTGGTGGAACCGTTGCCGCAACGGTTGAGATTACGTCAACTACAACACCTGATATCTTTTCTTTGATTACCAACATTGTCCCAAGTAACCCATTCCAAGCGTTTGCTAATGGTGACATGCTACAAATAATCTTTATGGCTATTTTGACAGGTCTAGCCATTCAAGCGTTGGATAAGAAAGGTGGTCCTGCCATTCGTGCCTTCAAGATGGGCAACGATATCATGATGAAGCTAATTGGCTTGGTGATGAGCCTAGCACCTTATGGTGTATTCGCGCTTATGATTCAGCTAGGTGCAACGCTAGATGCGGGGACTTTGGCCTCGGTTGCTGGATACGTTGCGTTAGTTGTGGGTATCCTTATTCTATGGATATTCATTGTTTATCCAATCATGGTTGGTGCAACAACAAAAGTATCGCCTGCCCAGTTTATGCGTGCAACTCGTGAACAAGTGCTGTTCTCGCTATCTACGGCAAGTTCAAACGCGACTATCCCGGTAACAATGCGAACACTGACGGATAAAATTGGTGTTTCTAAGTCGGTGGCGGGTTTTGGTGTGCCGTTAGGCGCGACCATGAATATGGCTGGTGTTTCAATTTACATCGCGATCGCAACTATTTTCATTGCTAACGCGTTTGGTCAGCCAATCCAAATGGCAGACCTAGTCACGATGGGCTTTACTATCTTGCTGCTATCAATTGGCGCAGGCGGTGTACCTGGCGGTGGCGTTGTGATGATTGGTGTTCTACTTCATCAACTTGGTTTACCACCAGAAGGTCTTGCTATTGTTGCTGCTGTCGATCGTATTAATGATATGTTCTGTACCAGCTCGAATGTAGTGGGTGATACGGCAGTCAATACTATCGTTGCGCACTCTGAAGGTGAACTGGACTCGGAAGCGGTAAACGAAGCAGCACCCGTTCAAAGCCAAGCATAAGTGCTTAAATAAGAATAACACCTTAGATAAATACAACGTCGCGAAAGACGTCACAGGAAAAGCGACTTAAAAAACGGAGCCTTTGTGCTCCGTTTTCGTTTAAATGTGAAAAAAAAGCGATTTTTTTTGTCCTGTTCCCTTGAAAAGCGCGTTGCTGCCCTTATCTATGGTTCATACAGAAAACAAACCTTTTTTGAGTTAGTTTTCCAACTGGCTCTAAGGCCCCGAGTTGGGGCAATAGAAAGCGTAATAATAGAATTTATTCGGAGATAGTCTGATGGGTAAGATCATTGGTATTGATTTAGGTACTACTAACTCATGTGTTGCTGTTCTAGATGGCGACAAACCACGTATACTTGAAAACGCGGAAGGTGAACGCACAACCGCATCGGTTATTGCCTATACAGACGGTGAAACACTTGTAGGTCAACCTGCAAAACGTCAAGCAGTAACTAACCCAGAAAACACGCTATTTGCGATTAAGCGTCTGATCGGCCGTCGTTTTGAAGACGAAGAAGTTCAGCGTGATATCGAAATCATGCCTTACAAAATCGTTAAGGCTGACAACGGTGATGCATGGGTTGAAGCGAAAGGTCAACAAATGGCTGCGCCTCAAGTATCTGCTGAAATCCTGAAAAAAATGAAGAAAACAGCAGAAGACTTCCTAGGTGAAGAAGTGACTGGCGCAGTTATTACTGTTCCTGCTTACTTTAACGATGCACAGCGTCAAGCAACAAAAGATGCAGGCCGTATCGCAGGTCTTGAAGTTAAGCGTATCATCAACGAACCAACAGCGGCGGCACTTGCTTACGGTCTAGATAAAAAAGGCGGCGATCGCACTATCGCGGTTTATGACCTTGGTGGTGGTACATTTGATATCTCTATCATCGAAATCGATGAAGTTGAAGGCGAGAAAACATTTGAAGTACTAGCAACTAATGGTGACACACACCTTGGTGGTGAAGATTTCGATAACCGTCTAATCAACTACCTAGTTGAAGAATTCCAAAAAGAGCAAGGTATCAACCTTAAGAACGATCCTCTAGCAATGCAACGTGTTAAAGAAGCAGCAGAGAAAGCGAAAATTGAACTTTCTTCTACTTCTCAAACAGACGTAAACCTACCTTACGTAACTGCAGATGCAACGGGTCCTAAGCACATGAACGTTAAAGTGACGCGTGCGAAACTAGAATCTCTAGTTGAAGACCTAGTACAACGTTCTCTTGAGCCACTAAAAGTTGCTCTAGCAGATGCAGACCTATCGGTAAGCGACATCAACGATGTTATCCTAGTTGGTGGTCAAACTCGTATGCCTATGGTTCAAGCTAAGGTAACTGAGTTCTTCGGTAAAGAGCCACGTAAAGACGTAAACCCTGATGAAGCAGTAGCAATGGGTGCTGCAGTTCAAGGTGGTGTTCTTGCTGGTGACGTGAAAGACGTACTTCTTCTAGATGTAACGCCTCTTTCTCTAGGTATCGAAACAATGGGCGGCGTAATGACGAAGCTTGTTGAGAAGAACACAACGATCCCAACAAAAGCAAACCAAACGTTCTCTACAGCAGAAGACAACCAAAACGCGGTAACTATCCACGTTTTACAAGGTGAGCGTAAGCAAGCGACTTACAACAAGTCTCTGGGTCAATTCAACCTAGAAGGCATTCAAGCTGCACCTCGTGGCATGCCACAAATTGAAGTAACTTTCGACCTAGATGCGGATGGTATCCTACACGTATCTGCGAAAGATAAGTCAACGGGTAAAGAGCAAAAGATCACGATTCAAGCATCTGGTGGCCTAAGCGACGAAGATATCGAAGCAATGGTACAAGAAGCGGAAGCAAACAAAGAAGCGGACAAGAAGTTCGAAGAATTGGCTGCGGCACGTAACCAGGCTGACCAAATGATTCACGGTACTCGTAAGCAAGTGGAAGAAGCTGGTGAAGCTCTTCCAGCTGAAGAGAAAGAGAAGATTGAAGCGGCAATCGTTGAGCTAGAAACTGCGCGTAAAGGCGACGACAAAGAAGCCATTGATGCTAAAGTTCAAGCGCTAATGGCAGCGGCTCAAAAACTAATGGAAATGGCACAACAACAAGCACCAGGTGCTGATGCAGAAGCTGGTGAACAGCCTAAGCAAGAAGACGATGTTGTTGATGCTGAGTTCGAAGAAGTTAAAGACGAGAAAAAATAATTCTTGTTGCTAAGTCGTTCAGCCTTCATGTTGAAATGTGTATTTTGCAATGCAAACGATGCATTTTCGCTTCAAGGCTGAGTCTCTTAGTTTAAAGAATTCGATGTTTGGATTCTTGAAAAGTGATTTATGCGGGCGTTTAGGGTAACCTTCACGCCCGCATGTATGTGAACATTGTCATTCTAGATAAGGAAGTCACAATACCCTGCAGGACCCAGGACCCAGGACCCAGGACCCAGGACCCAGGACCCAAATCTTTATCTAGAATGATACAACCCAAAAACAGCGCTGGGCTGTTTGTCGAAGTAATTGGTACCAAGCAATATGTCAAAACGTGATTTTTACGAAGTATTAGGTGTAGGTCGTGATGCGTCTGAACGCGATATAAAGAAAACCTACAAACGTCTTGCAATGAAGTATCACCCGGATAGAAACCAGGGTGATGAATCGGCTGCGGATAAGTTTAAAGAAGTAAAAGAAGCGTACGAAATCCTTACCGACCCTCAGAAGAAGGCCGCGTACGATCAATATGGTCACGCAGCATTCGAACAAGGCGGTATGGGTGGCGGCGGATTTGGCGGCGGCGCTGGTGACTTCGGTGACATCTTTGGTGATGTATTCGGGGATATTTTTGGCGGTGGACGCCGCGGTCAGTCACGCGCTCAGCGTGGTTCAGATCTACGATACAACATGGAGCTTTCTTTAGAAGAAGCGGTACGTGGTGTATCAAAAGAAATTGAAGTCCCTACCTTGGTTGAATGTGAACCATGTGATGGTAGCGGTGCTAAGAAAGGCTCTTCGCCGCAAACGTGTGGCACTTGTCATGGTCACGGCCAAGTTCAGATGCGCCAAGGCTTCTTTGCTGTACAACAAACCTGTCCAACCTGTAATGGACAAGGCAAGATCATCAAAGACCCTTGTAACAGCTGTCATGGTCAAGGCCGTGTGCAAAAATCTAAAACACTGAATGTGAAGATCCCAGCAGGGGTTGATACCGGTGATCGCATTCGTCTTTCAGGTGAAGGTGAAGCGGGCGAGCAAGGTGCACCAGCGGGTGATCTTTATGTTCAAGTCCATGTTAAAGAGCACCATATCTTTGAACGTGAAGGTAACAACTTGTACTGTGAAGTGCCAGTGAGCTTTGCTCAAGCGGCATTAGGTGGTGAAGTGGAAGTTCCAACGTTGGATGGACGCGTTAACCTAAAAGTGCCAGAAGAGACTCAAACCAGCCGTATGTTCCGTATGCGTGGTAAAGGTGTTAAGGGCGTTCGTGGCGGTGGTGTTGGCGACTTGATCGTTAAGCTAGTCATTGAAACACCAGTGAAACTCAGTGCTCGTCAAAAAGAGCTACTACGCGAATTTGAAGACACCTGTGGTGGCGAGGCTGCAAACAAGCATCAGCCGAAATCTGAAGGTTTCTTTAATGGCGTCAAAAAATTCTTCGATGATCTAACCAGCTAAATTTTGTGGTCAGTGCATTATGAAAGCTCGCCTTGTGGCGAGCTTTTTTGTTTCTATCATATTATTTCCAACAAGCATTTGGCGTGGTCTCGCCTTTTGAATTTATACTCATTTTCCCATCGCTATCTAAACAGTTATCCTTAGTTTGATTGCTGGAAGATTGGGCAATAGCTGTAATTGTGTAGGCTGCCGCTGCACTGCTGGCTACGGTGAATTTGTATCGGGTGCTATCTGATTCACACACCAGACACTGGCCCCCTGAGAGGATGCGTTCAAAGTGATAGCCAGCACTGTAGTGTCGCTCAAGTTCAAGTTGCATTTCTAGCATGTCACCAAGTGCTATCATCCGATACGCTTCGCGCGTTTGTTGCGTATACGTTGGGTAGGCAACAGCGCTTAATACCCCAAGTATGATTAAAGTGATAAGAATTTCGACTAGGGTCAAGCCTAATTGAAAGTGGTTGCTTACTTTACATTTCATTCTTTTAACTCAGCCCAACTCTCTAATTTTTAAAGTATTTGTAGTGTTCTTGACTGTTAGAGTTTCTGCAATACCTATCCCGTGGTTGTGATAGGTTTCATTGGGATTTGGGAAATGGTTCGCGGATTTACTCTACTAGAACTTATGATCAGCGTGTTCGTTATGATGATACTCATGCTGGGGGTAGCCCCGAACTTTTCTGGGTTGTCTAAGGAAGTGAAGGTGGAGAGAGCGGCGGCAGAAATCTACGGATTACTAATGCAAACTAAAGCTGACGCCATTATGAGAAATGAACCGCTTTGGAGCCACTTTAATCATCTTCCTCAAGGCGCAGAGGATGGGACCTGGACGATATCGGTGACCAATTCCTCCTCTACATCGGGTACGACCTATTTGGCACTGAGTAGCTTGCCTTATCAAAATGTCCATATCCACCTCAACCACAATAGCAAACAAATCAAGTTTGATAATTTAACCGGCGTTGTTTTATCAACAGGGACGATCACGATTAGCCCGTATTCACAACAAAACTCAGGCATCAAAATTAAAACATCGGCGGCATCGGGGCGTATTGTGGTGTGTCAATTTGGCGGTGCCGAACATGGGGTAGGAGAATGTTCGGTATGAGAATTACCCGAGAGAAAGGGGGATCGCTAGTCGAGATGCTCGTGGCATCGACGATTGGCATCGTGGCGATAGGCTCCATTGGCTCTGTTTACCTAATGGTTCAGCAACATACGTCCGAACGTGCTCAAGCTATGTTGCTAAGTCAAGCGTTGGCGACAACGGCAAGACGGTTACAGAATGACCTGGTTCGAGCGGGCTACAGTGAATTAGGTCGTGTCAGTCGACCATCGGGCGCGGTGAGTACGGTGCATGTGAGTGGAGAGGGGAGTAAGGTTCAGTATGTGTATTGGGATGATCATCGTGATGGCAGTGCAGAATATGAAAATACCTCATGGCACTACGATGCGTCATCTCAGTCGTTACGGATTTGCCGCAAAAGAAGCAACGTGATTCTTGATGTCAATTACTTCAATAGCAGTACTTGTACATCCCTACTAGAAGACGACCTAATTTCGGTGACGCATTTTTCTTTGGAGCCTTTCACCGTTTCAAGTTCCAGTGCCAACAAGCAATACCTGCACTTATCGCTTGCGGCTGAATTAACAGGCAATAACGAGGTAGCGGCAGAAATTGAGCGTCACTTCTTGATAAGGAACGGCCATTGAACAGTAACACTCAGACCCACACCCATTTATACGTGAATAAGCAAATGGGTATGGTGACTTTATTAACGACGAGTTTACTGCTAATCGTTGCTTTGGTTATCGCGTTAGGAGGGTACAAGAATACATTTTATGAGGTTAAGCGATCGCAAAATGAGATAGCGTCACGGCAAGCTCACTGGGCAGCCGAAGGGGGCGTTGAATGTGGCATCGCACAGTACATGATAACCAGAACCATTCCGGCCTCCATTTTGGCTTGCGATTTGGAGGCAAATATTGTGCCTGAGATCATTGTTGATTCCACTAATAGCGAAGTGGTGATTTCTGCAACGGTTCAACGACGTGAGGTGAGCCGACGTTTCACTCATTCTTTTCAAGCGTTTAGCGGCGCAATCCAGTCAACATCGGACCTATATATTTACGGTAGCACTTCTATATATACGCCTGACCCCGGGCAGTTGTCAGATAATGGCTGGGAGTGTATTGCCGCTAAATACGATGGGGAGCTTAAGGTCGTAGGGAGCATTGATAATAAAGGGCTAAACCATGGCTTGCCCCCTTATGATGGTTTTGATAATCAAAGAAAGAATTGTGCAACATCGCATATGACTAGTGATAGTAATTCGTCGCTGAAAAATGACTTTCAATTCGAGAATGATTTGAAGGTGTTTGAGTCTTTTTTCAATATCCCTATTAAGAATCATGACCAAGTAAAAAGTAGCGAAGCATTTACCGTTCTAGAGGGTATAGTCAGTGGATCGAGCATGATTAAAGCAGTGCCTAACTGTGGAAAGGTACTTACAGAGCAACTAGAAAAAGGTAACTCTAAGTTGTGGGTAGAGGGTAGTTGTGAAATTGGATCGACTGAATTACATGCGCTATCGCAGGCATCTGCAAAAACGAAAGGTATTTTGCTTGTTGTTCACGAAGGCCTATTCTCTGTAATGGGTACAGGCAGTATCAATGGGGTCCTATTTCATTTTAATCAAGACTTCTCCCCTGAGTTAGCGATGTGGGAAGGCTTTGAAGCGGGTGTCTATCTCCATCATGAGTCGAATGATTTTGAGTTACCTTATCGAGAACGCACCTCCTATTATCAGCACGGATCGTTTACGGTAACGGGAGGGCAATTTTTTGAAACGCCCGATCCGCAGGTTGCCATTTTTAATAACTCATTAGCCTTTAACTATAATCGCGATGTGATTGACCATGCTCGTCAGGGGGTAACCTCAACAACATGGAAAAAGGGTTCATGGCGTGATTTCTAAGCAACAAGGCTTTAGCCTGATTGAAGTCATGATCGCTTTTTGCTTGATAGGAGTTGGTGCATTAGGGTTAGTAAAAATGCAGACCTATATCGAACAGAAATCGGACTATGCTGCGCAAAGTATCCAAGCTCTGGGACTTGCCGAAGCACGCTTAGAGTGGTTCAGCACCCGAGGTGCAGATGCGTCGTTGTCCACTATGAATATTGCAGACTTTGTCACGGATTTAGTGGATGGTGAAGATTTGACTCATTCGCCATTTCTAGTTGAATGGACGGTATCGGCAGTACCGTTCTCGAGTAGTATCAAAACCGTCGAGGTCGTTGTCAGTTGGCCCGATCGATTTGGGCAGACACAAACGCTTTCCTTACAAACTCAATTCTCCAATTACAGTGAATTTGATTAATCTTGGTGAAGGTAAACTCGCCATTAATTAACATCATGATCGCACTTCTTTTATTCGCTCTATTTACGCTACCGCTCATCACTTTTATGAATGTACGCCTGTAACGCATTGCTCGCCTGATTTGCTCGATTTATACACTATGCTTATATAATCGGGCACTTTGCGTGCTAGTTAGTGGAATGTTTTGAATATGTGTGGCTCAATGTTGTTTTTCTGTTACTTGATCGGGTGTTTTTTGCAAAATAAGTCTACAAAAATGGAAATACTTCCAAATTATCTACTAATTTCATTTTTTTTAAATAAAATGGTCGCGAAGAAATAATGACACAGTGAAGCTGTCCTAAAGTTCACGCACCACAACATCACAATGGAGTTACCATGAGTAACCAAACTATCAATCAAGCGCCAACGCCAAAGCCGAGTGGCATGGATCGCTTTTTAAACGCAATTGAGAAGGCAGGAAACAAGATCCCAGATCCTGCAATTCTATTTTTCTGGGCATTAGTTATCGTTTGGGTTGCATCTGCAGTTCTATCTAATGTTAGCTTTGACCTTATTAACCCTCGTACTGGCGGTGCGTTAGAGGTAAATAACTTGCTAACAGGCGAGGCGCTCGCTAGCTTCTTAGCAAACATGGTAACCACATTTACTGGCTTTGCTCCTCTAGGCATTGTATTAGTTGCCATGTTAGGTGTCGGTGTTGCGGATTCTTCCGGCTTTATCCAAACTGGTTTGAAGAAAATGCTTAACTTCACGCCAGCGAAATTGCTAACGCCAATGCTTATTTTGGTTGCGATTGTTTCTCATACTGCAGCTGATGCTGGTTATGTATTGGTTATTCCGCTTGGTGGTATTATTTTCCACGCGGCAGGTCGTCACCCATTAGCGGGTATTGCAGCAGCATTTGCTGGTGTATCAGGCGGTTTCTCTGCAAACTTCATCCCGTCAGGTATCGACCCACTTTTAGCAGGCTTCACACAAACTGCTGCACAAGTACTTGACCAAGACTATGTGATTAACCCACTTTCGAATATTTTCTTTACTGGTTTATCATCTATTTTGGTTATTGCGATTGGTTGGTGGGTGACTGAAAAAGTGATCGAACCACGCCTTGCAAACCTTCCTGTCGATGAAGATGCAGAAGAAGCACCAGATCTTGGCTCTTTTACTGCAGTTGAGTCTAAAGCATTCCGCGCGGCTGGTTGGGCTATGATGGCCGGTATCGCATTGCTTGTTTTCGCACTTTTACCAGAAGATTCAGCACTGCGTTCTCCTGAAGGTGAAATTACCGCATTCTCTGCACCTATCATGCAATCAATCGTGCCGTTAATCTTCATCCTGTTTATTATCCCAGGTATCGTTTACGGCCGTGTTGCGGGTACGTTTAAAGACAGCAATGACATTATTAAAGCGATGTCTCACACCATGTCTACCATGGGTGCGTATATTGTTATGTCGTTCTTCTGTGCACAGTTCTTGTCAGCGTTTGCTCAGTCAAACATCGGTACTATGCTGGCGCTTTACGGTGCGGAAGGTCTAAAAGCAATGAACCTACCAGGTCAAGCAACGATCGTAGGTATGATTTTACTGACGGCTTCCGTTAACTTACTGGTTGGTTCTGCATCAGCTAAGTGGGCTTTGATTGGTCCAATTCTAGTTCCAATGCTAATGGCAGTCGGTATCTCTCCGGAACTATCTCAAGCGGCGTACCGTGTTGGTGATTCAGTGTCGAACATCATTTCTCCATTGATGGTCTTCTTCCCATTGGTTGTGGTTTACTGTCAACGTTACGTGAAATCAACGGGCATCGGTACATTAGCTTCTCTTATGATGCCGTTCTCTATCGCGATGCTAATTGGTTGGACAATCTTCTTGCTGGCTTATTGGGCTCTAGGTATTCCACTAGGTATTCAAGCTCCGTACACGTACACAATGTAAGTTATAACTAACTTAATCAGGTACAAAGTACTGAAAAGCCCGCCAGGTTAAACTGTCGGGCTTTTTTATATGCAGTAGCAACGCAATGGCGCGCTATGTTTTTAAGAACTGAGCGTGGAAGCGAAGATGGTCTTCGATAAAGCTCTGTATAAAGAAATAACTGTGGTCATAACCCGCTTGCATTCTAAGCGTTACGTCACTGCCTGAAGCTTTGGCGGCTGCGATGAGCAGTTCCGGTTTTAGTTGGTCTTGTAAAAAACCATCGTCTTCTCCCTGATCTACCATAATGGGCAATGTTGCTTTAGTGCGTTTCAGAAGCTCAACACTGTCATAGTCCTTCCAATCTTCAATATTATTTCCGAGGTAGTGACTAAACGCTTTTTGTCCCCAAGGGCAATTGATAGGATTTGTTATCGGACTAAAGGCTGAGATAGATTGGTATTGTTCGCTATTCTTGAGACCGATAGTAAGCGCGCCATGGCCTCCCATGCTATGACCAGATATCGACTTTGCTTGCGTAACAGGGAAGTGCTGTTCGATTAATGCCGGTAACTCATCAACGATATAGCTATACATATGGTAATGCTTATCCCAAGGTGCTTGGGTGGCATTGAGATAGAAGCCTGCGCCAAGCCCAAGGTCATAGGCTCCTTCTGTGTCGTCAGCCACACCTTCGCCTCGCGGGCTGGTATCCGGAGCCACAATCGCAACGCCAAGTTCTGCGGCAACTTTAAACGCTCCAGCTTTTTGCATGAAATTTTCATCGCTGCAGGTTAAGCCTGACAGCCAATAAATGACCGGCACGGGGCTTTCTTTGCTTGCTTGTGGCGGAAGATAAACGGCAAATCTCATCGCACAGTTTAGTACCTTGGATTGATGTGTATATTGCTTGTGCCAACCACCAAACACTTTGGCTTGGCTGCAATTTTCTATCGTCATGTTTATTCCTTACTAAAGGTCGATGGGGCGCACGGCTTAAGAGAGCATATTACCAGTAAGACTAGCCTACATAGCGCTGTTTGCTTGAGTTGTCATAGTATATTTATTTCTAATGAGATGATAATTAGCGCTATTTGAAATAAACTATTACGGTGCTGTAACAATCTTAATGCTAGAAATTAGTGTAGTCACGTTAAGCGATGCAGGTCGCTGAGAATAGAGTAAGGGATAGAGTAATGGCTGATTGGGAAGGTGTTAATGAGTTTGTCGCGGTAGTGGAAAGCCAAAGCTTTACAGGCGCGGCGAATAGACTCAATACCTCGGTTGCTAATATCAGTCGGCGAGTCAATGCGCTAGAGCAGCGCCTCGGGGTAAAACTGCTCGTTAGAACGACAAGAAAAGTGTCGGTTACTGAAGCTGGAGAAAGTTATTTTCGCCATTGTAAACCATTACTTGAAGGACTCATGTCGGCTGAATTGGCGGTAACTCAGCTGCAAGTCGCGCCGAAAGGAATGATCAAGGTTACTGCACCGGTCACATTTGGAGAGCAAGCGTTAGCGCCAATTCTTCATCAATTTTTAAAATTACACCCACAAACTGAGCTGGATGTGATGTTGTCGAACCAAAAAGTAGATCTCGTGCAGGAAGGGTTTGATTTGGCGATTCGTTTAGGGCAATTAGACGATTCTTCGATGATGGCCAGAAAGCTACTTGATCGCCAGGTTTTTGTTTGCTGTAGTCCTGAGTATCTATCAACCTATGGTGAGCCTCATACTCTGTCTGAGCTTAAGAGGCATCAGTGTTTACGAGGATCCGTTCGACACTGGCGTTTTAGTGATGGAGGCAGCGAAAGGGTGATCAATATTAACGGCAAGCTACAGTGTAATAGCGGCTATGCGTTGGTCGATGCAGCACTGAAAGGAATAGGGATTGTGCAGCTTCCAGATTATTATGTGCAGTCTTACTTAGAGTCCGGGGAGTTGGTTGAATTGTTGAGCGACTATCGCGGCAACCGAGAGGGGATTTGGGCGCTTTATCCGCAAAATAGAATGCTGACCTCCAAAGTAAGAACCTTAATAGATTATCTTGTAGAGGCATTTAGTCAATATGGAAAGTAATTACAACCCCGTGCCTTCTGCTGAAGAATATAGTGAGGAAGATCATCAGTTTATGCGACGTGCTATTGCACTTGCTTATGAAGCGGAGCGTGAAGGAGAAGTGCCTGTTGGCGCGGTGCTAGTGAAAGATGGCGAAATTATCGCAGAAGGATGGAATCGCTCGATTGGGATGCATGATGCGACGGCGCATGCTGAAATTCAAGTATTGAGAGCGGCAGGGAAAACACTCGAAAACTATCGACTACTTGATACCACGCTTTATGTCACGTTAGAGCCATGCCCAATGTGCGCCGGTGCTTTATTGCATAGCCGAGTGAAACGTATTGTCTATGGTGCACCCGATCTTAAAGCAGGAGCGGCTGGGACGGTGCTTAATTTATTCAAAAGTCAGGCGTCTTATCATTACGCTGATGTGGAAGCAGGGTTGCTCGCGGACGAGTGCCGTGAACAGCTACAGGCGTTTTTTAAGCGTCGTCGAAAAGAGATAAAGGAAGCGAAAAAGGAGCAGCGTTTACAGCAAGATAAAGGGGAAACAAACACCTGAAAGACAGATGTTTGTCAGCCAGGGGGATCAGCGAGTTGTTAAGACGCAATTAATTGCATGAAAGCGCGATTTCGCCAAATAATTTTCTTTTTATTGTTAGCCTGCATGCGCTTTCTACGGTTCGCAGATACGGTTTTACTTAAATTTCTTGATTGTATTCGTCTCTTAGCAAGCATGAAACGATCTCCTATCACTAATAATTCGGTGCTCAACAAGATATCGGTTTAATGGTATATCTTTAAAGGGCGACGTTAAGGGGATTGGCACGTGCCAGACAATATCACTATTTGAGTCCTATGGCGCTATGTTAATTGACAATAGTCATTGGTAGAGGTGTTTTGCGGCTTAGTTGCTTAGTTGCTTAACTGTGCAAATTCTGCTGTTGAAGTGAGTAATTATGTTGTGCCTAGCGTTTTAACCCGTAATTTTTTACCAGTGGCCTCTTTAAACATCGTTCCGTCAGTGTTAGCTTCTGAAGCCTTAAGTTTCATAATTCTTAAGTTACCTAACCCTTCCTCATACTTTAGAACAAATTGAGTTGAGTTCAAGAATACGACAATGCCTACTCTTGAACTAAGCGACGCTGCTCAACATAAGCAGCGCTTGAGTCAGCGCTGCTTATGTTGTTTTCAAAATGGCGATCTAAGGGGTCTTGGCTTTGCTAGCCTCGGACGTTGCGCCTGCTTCGCTGACAGCCGGTTGTATCGTGCCTACCGCTTCAGAACTTGCCGCGACCGGTGTAATAACGGTGAGTCCTTCTGTGCTATTGTCTTGCTCTGCTTCCGCGGCGATTTGTTTATCTACATGACCAATGATGCTTTGATAATAGCGACGTATGTTCTCAACGTAGTTTTGAGCTTCATCGCCACGCGCATAACCATAGCGTGTCTGGCTGTAGTATTTCTTTTGTCGCAATAGCGGTAAACGATCTTTTACATCAGCCCAAGCATCAGGGTTACCACCTTGTCGTTTGGTTAAACGTCGGGCATCCATCATATGGCCGAACCCGAGGTTATACGAAGCCAGCGCAAACCATATTTTTTCATGCTCAGTGATAGAGTCAGGCACTCGACCGACAATATAGCGCAGGTACTGAACCCCGCCTCGTACTGATTGCTCGGGATCAAGACGATTGGTGACATTGACAATTTTAGCGGTTGGTAGCGTCAACATCATCATGCCACGAACCCCAGTGGGGGATTTAGCTACCGGGTTCCAGTGTGATTCTTGATACGCAAGTGCCGCGATTAAACGCCAATCGAATTCTTGAGAATACTGTTTAAACAACGGTGACCATTTAGGCAGCTTGCTGTCGAGAGCGCGGATAAAAGCGCGAGTATCAACGTAATCAAAGGTGCCTATATGGCCGATGTACTTTTCTTCTAAATTAGCCAACTCACCACTTTGTTTTAGACCACCAAAAAACTCGATCAACAAGGCGTATAAGCTTTCGTCGTCTGATTTTCTCATGTACCACGAAATCGGTTGATCTTCGGTCATCTCAAAAGCTAGAGCAAGATCTGGGTAGATGCGCTGTGAGAGCGATAACTCTACCGAGTCAGCCATAGTAAAGAGCAGTTCCCCTTCTGAGACCTGCTTGAGTAGATCGTTCACATCTGCATTCGCGTCGATCTTAAAGCGAAATTCAGCGTTATCTTCGGCGACATGATTTAACGTGCGTTCAAAATGGGAGTCTTGCACCACAGCAAATACATCTTCACCATCGGCCTTTTCGATTAATTCAGCTTGATTAGCTAAGAGCTGCTCAAGATTTCTTGGTCGCCAGTGCCCTTTTTTATAGACCACTTGTTGACTGACGTAGTAGTAAGCGGGGCCCGCACGAAACTGCTTAATACGCTGCTGTGATTGGCTTAATCCAGCGGATATAATATCAATTTCGCCCTTTTCTAGCGCAGGAAAGAGACTCGAAAGGCGATAAGCTGGTTTCATCTCCAACTTAACACCAAGTTCGTCTGCGAACTGGCGGGCCAATTCGTAATCCAACCCGGTAGGACCATCAGGCCCGATATAATAGGAAAGCTGGTTATTAAGGGTTCCTACGCGCAATACGCCTCGTTCTTGGATGCTTTCCAATTCGCTTTTGGGATCCGAGTCTATTTGGCACCCGAAGAGACCTAATGATAAGGCCAGCAGCGTCGTCAGTTTTAGCCAACGAACAGAATAATTATTTCGCATTAATTCAATTATCTCACGAGAACGATGTTGCCTTTATACCAAAGCTAGAACTTCTGGCAAAGCAACATCATAGAAAGTCTCGTTTACTGTCACTTTATCGGCTTTGTTCATCGGATTTTTGTAATTAAGAAAAAAATGACGAAAACGTTTGCGTAAGTGGTTACGTCACAAAAAAAAATACACTATAATACGCCGGAATCAAGGGGGCAGAAATTGGTATATGTTCATTTTTTAAATGTAACCATTTGAATTTATTCCAATATCACCTCAAATCAATTGCATAAGAGACCTAAGCACATGAGAATTTTGCGTGGCTCCCCAGCTCTTTCTGAGTTTCGTGTTAACAAGCTAGTAGAGCTTTGTCGTGAATTAAGCCTACCTGTCACAGGTATTTACGCTGAGTTTGCCCACTTTGCCGATCTGACATCAGACTTAGATGCGTCTGAAGTTGAAAAGTTGGAGAAGTTGCTGACTTACGGTCCAACAATCGAAGAGCATGAACCAACGGGCACATTGTTACTCGTTACGCCTCGTCCTGGCACCATCTCACCATGGTCGTCTAAATCAACAGATATCGCGCATAACTGTGGTTTAAATAAAGTGACGCGCTTGGAGCGTGGTACTGCCT
Source organism: Vibrio methylphosphonaticus (assembly GCF_023634655.1). Classification (GTDB taxonomy): domain Bacteria; phylum Pseudomonadota; class Gammaproteobacteria; order Enterobacterales; family Vibrionaceae; genus Vibrio; species Vibrio methylphosphonaticus. The sequence continues at coordinate 91,409 of NZ_JAMKMS010000012.1, forward strand.
TTTATGTAGAGTCATCAAGTGAACTAACAGAACTTCAACTCGTAGAGCTAAAGGCAATTCTGCATGACCGCATGATGGAAGTGGTTTTCAATGACTTTGATTCAGCAGCGGCGCTTTTCACTGTAGCGGAACCGGCACCGTATGCTGAGGTTGACCTGCTTACTGGTGGTCGCAAAGCGCTTGAAAAAGCAAACGTTACTTTGGGTCTTGCTCTAGCAGAAGATGAGATTGATTACCTTCTTGAAAGCTTTACTGAGAAGCTAGGTCGTAACCCGACGGACATCGAGCTAATGATGTTTGCACAAGCGAACTCAGAGCACTGTCGTCACAAGATCTTTAACGCTGATTGGACTATCGATGGCGTTAAGCAAGAAAAATCATTGTTCAAAATGATTAAGAACACTTTTGAAACGACACCAGAACATGTTCTGTCTGCTTATAAAGATAACGCAGCGGTAATGACAGGTTCTGAAGTCGGTCGTTTCTTCCCAGATCCAGAAACTCGCCAGTACAACTATCACCAAGAGAAAACACATATCTTGATGAAGGTTGAAACGCACAATCACCCAACGGCAATCTCTCCGTGGCCGGGCGCATCGACAGGTTCAGGCGGTGAAATCCGTGATGAAGGCGCAACCGGTATTGGTGGTAAGCCAAAAGCGGGTCTTGTTGCTTTCTCTGTATCGAACCTTAAGATCCCGAACTTCGTTCAACCTTGGGAAACTGACTTTGGCAAGCCAAGCCGTATCGTTACTGCTTTGGATATCATGCTTGAAGGTCCTCTTGGTGGCGCGGCATTCAACAATGAATTTGGTCGTCCAAACCTACTTGGTTACTTCCGTACTTACGAAGAAAAAGTAAACTCTCACGCCGGTGAAGAAGTGCGTGGTTACCACAAACCAATCATGCTAGCTGGTGGTCTTGGTAACATCCGTGACGAGCACGTTCAGAAGAAAGAGATCCCAGTAGGTGCAAGCCTAATCGTTCTTGGTGGTCCTGCGATGAACATCGGCCTTGGCGGCGGTGCGGCATCTTCAATGGATTCTGGTTCTTCTTCTGAAGATCTTGATTTCGCTTCTGTACAACGTGAAAACCCAGAGATGGAACGTCGTTGTCAGGAAGTTATCGACCGTTGTTGGCAGCTAGGTGATGCGAACCCAATCGCATTCATCCACGATGTGGGCGCGGGCGGTATCTCCAATGCACTTCCTGAGCTAGTAGACGACGGTGAGCGTGGCGGTATCTTCAACCTACGTGATGTACCAAACGATGAACCGGGCATGAGCCCACTTGAGATCTGGTGTAACGAATCTCAAGAGCGTTACGTAATGGCGGTTGCTGATAAAGACATGGCAACATTCGACGCGATTTGTAAGCGTGAGCGTGCACCATACGCAGTGGTTGGTAAAGCAACGGAAGAGCGTGAGCTTAAACTAGAAGATTCACACTTCGACAACACGCCAATCGACATGCCAATGGACATCCTATTAGGTAAGACACCTAAGATGCACCGCGACGCGAAAACGCTAAAAGCGAACAACCCTGCGATTGACCGTTCTGGCATCGAGATGAACGAAGCGGTTGACCGTGTTCTTCGCTTGCCAACCGTCGCAGAGAAAACATTCCTTATCACTATCGGTGACCGCTCGGTAACTGGCCTGGTGGCTCGTGACCAAATGGTTGGCCCATGGCAGGTTCCAGTTGCTAACTGCGCAGTCACAGCAGCAAGCTACGACTCTTACCACGGTGAGGCAATGTCTCTTGGTGAGCGTACACCAGTTGCACTTCTAGACTTCGGCGCTTCGGCTCGTCTAGCGGTGGGTGAAGCAATTACTAACATCGCTGCGACAAACATCGGCGATATCAAACACATTAAACTGTCGGCTAACTGGATGTCTCCAGCAGGTCACCCTGGTGAAGATGCTGGTCTTTACGAAGCGGTGAAAGCGGTGGGTGAAGAGCTTTGTCCAGCACTGGGTCTAACTATCCCAGTGGGTAAAGACTCAATGTCGATGAAGACTAAGTGGGAAGAGAATGGCGAGCAGAAAGAAGTCACGTCTCCACTATCTCTTGTCATCACTGCGTTTGCACGTGTTGAAGATGTTCGTAAGACAATCACTCCTCAGCTGCGCACTGACAAAGGTAATACAAGCCTAGTTCTTATCGACCTAGGTAACGGCAAAAACCGTATGGGTGCGACAGCACTTGCACAGGTTTACAAGCAGCTTGGTGACAAGCCAGCAGACGTAGACAACGCCGCGCAACTAAAAGGGTTCTACGAAGGCGTTCAAGCACTTGTAGCGAACGACCACGTTGTCGCTTACCACGATAAAGGCGATGGTGGTCTATTCGTAACGCTAGCTGAAATGGCGTTCGCAGGTCACTGTGGTGTTAACGCTGATATTGCGGCGTTAGGCGAAGATACACTTGCGGCACTATTCAACGAAGAGCTAGGTGCAGTCATCCAAGTACGTAACGACGACCTAGATGCTGTGCTTGCGACGCTTGCTGAAAATGGTTTAGAAGCGTGTTCACATGTCATTGGTTCGGTTGAAGCCTCTGATGAGTTAGTGATTAAGTCTGGCGAGTCGGTAGTAATTGAACGTAACCGTACTGAACTACGTACTATCTGGGCGGAAACCACGCACAAGATGCAATCACTTCGTGATAACTCTGCGTGTGCAGACCAAGAACATGAAGCGAAGAAAGATAACTCAGACCCAGGTCTAAACGTTAGCTTGAGCTATGACGTCAATGAAGATATCGCTGCACCTTATATTGCGACTGGCGCGAAACCTAAGATGGCGATTTTGCGTGAGCAAGGCGTTAACTCTCACGTTGAAATGGCTGCGGCATTTGACCGCGCCGGCTTTGAAGCAACCGATATTCACATGAGCGATATCCTAACGGGGCAAGCGGTTCTAGAAGAGTATAATGGTCTTGTGGCTTGTGGTGGCTTCTCTTACGGTGACGTACTAGGCGCGGGTGAAGGTTGGGCGAAGTCAGTGCTGTTTAACGACTCCACACGTGACCAATTTGAAAACTTCTTCAAGCGTGAAGATACGTTCTCTCTAGGTGTATGTAACGGTTGTCAGATGCTGTCTAATCTACGTGAACTTATCCCTGGTGCGGAGTATTGGCCACGTTTTGTTCGCAACGAATCAGAGCGTTTTGAAGCGCGTTTCAGCCTAGTTGAGGTTCAGAAGTCTGATTCAGTCTTCTTTAATGGTATGGAAGGTTCTCGTATGCCAATCGCCGTTTCTCACGGTGAAGGCCGCGTAGAAGTGCGTGATAACGACCACCTAAATGCGATTGAAAACTCAGGCACTGTGGCGCTACGTTACGTTGATAACAACGGTAACCCGACGCAGCAATACCCGAACAACCCGAATGGTTCGCCAAATGCTATCACCGGTCTAACGACAACGGATGGTCGCGTAACCATTATGATGCCTCACCCAGAGCGTGTATTCCGTACGGTTGCTAACTCGTGGGCTCCAGAGACTTGGGGTGAAAACGGTGCTTGGATGCGTATGTTCCAAAACGCGCGTAAGAATATCGGTTAATCGATAGGTCTGTGACATAGTCAATGGAAAGGTCGTCAGTGAAAGTGCTGGCGACCTTTTTTATTACGGGTCGTTTTATGGTAATTACTGATCATTTAGCGTGATAAAAAACCGTGTCTGTTGCAAAAAATAGTGAAGCGTAATTGAACTAATTGTGTTCTAATACCGCGCTGGCTTAGGGATGGCTGACAAAGAAATGATAATTATGTTGGAACATCCCTTAACAAAACCCTTAGGAATCATCTAAATGTCTGAAAATAAAAAATTTGCTATCCGCCTAACGGAAAAGCGCAATGGTTGGTCTGCAGAAATTACTCGCCAAGTAACCTCTCGTAGAACGGTAGTATCTAAGCGTGAGATGGGTTTTGAAAGCGAAGAATTAGCGCAAGCTTGGGCAGAGAAAGAACTACAAGGCTTTATTGCAAGCCAAGCGGAACGTAACGCTCGTAAATCTGAAGCTCGTAAAGAGAAAGAAGCAAAAGAGCATGCGAAGGAAGCCTTAAAAGCGGTAAAAGCGGCGGCTCGTCAAGATAGCGTTGAGCAAGAAGACGAAGAGTAATAGTTTCTAGTACTGCTGACGAATTCTGATTCGTTGATAGTAACTAATAAAAAACCGCTGCATTGTCAGCGGTTTTTTTTGTACGCGTTTTACATGGTTAGGCCATTCTTTCCAAGGACTTAGTTGTCTTTGACCTTAAAACACTTGTGCGTCGAGTTTACTGACCAGCTCCGATGGAAGTTGAAGCTGTTTCGCCAGTTCTTGCAAATAGGCTTTTTCCATAAAGTTTTGCTCATCAACCACGAGCAGACTGGCAAGATAAATTTCTGCTCCTTGCTCTGGAGAATGTGCAAGCTGAGCAATATAGCTAGGATCAAGCGGTTTCGCTATTTCAGCTTGAACTAACGCTTGGACATGGGCATCGGCATGCATTCTTTGTAGTGCTTGGTCAATTTTACCCATTTCGACGTCATCAATGTGCCCATCGGCTTTCGCTGCACCAATCATGGCTTTGAGAACAATCTCTTCATGATTGACATTAGCAAATTCGTTGACGGTTGCGCCTTCTGAGTCAGCGTCGTTCTTTTTGTCCCAATCGTTATAGATCTTAAATGCGAGCGCGCCCAAGGCCGCCGCACTCCCAACACCTAACGCAGTTTTACCCACTTTTTTGGTTTTCTTTGAACCCATCAGCATACCGAGTAAGCCACCGCCAACAACGCCAGCGCCTAACGCCCCCATGGTTTTTTTGTCACCAATGGCTGAGCTGAGACTTGATGAAGATTGAGACGCTTTTTGGGTCGCTTTGCTAACGACATCTGATTTGAGTGCTTGATTAAGTAGTGATTTCAAATCCATCGTATTCTCCAAAATGTGGTAGTCGAACTTAGGTTGTCGAACAGTTAGTGCTTAGTGCTTAGTATTTAAAACTAAATACGATGAGCACGTCATATTGTTGATGGTAATGGACTGAATCTGAACTGAGGATGAAGATTGGATTGCAGGTGCGAATTAAAAAGGCAGCCAATAGGCTGCCTTTTATGACCGAGGTCGTATCAATTATGATGGTCAATTACGATCATCAATGCTGATATAATGTTACGCTAATTGCGCTTTGATATGCTCAATGATGTCCGTCATCGCAATCGGTGTTTTTTCGCCGTTGCGACGGTTCTTATATTCGAAGTTGCCTTCGTCCATGCTACGGTCACCAATCACGATAGTGTGAGGGATGCCCACTAGCTCGATATCTTTAAACATGACGCCAGGACGCTCTTTACGGTCATCGAATAGTACTTCAACACCCATAGCCGTTAATTCAGCGTATAGTTTCTCAGCCGCTTCCTTCACGCGCTCTGACTTGTGCATGTTCATTGGTACAATAGCAACCTGGAAAGGGGCAAGTGCATCTGGCCAAACAATGCCAAATTTATCGTGGTTTTGCTCGATAGCCGACGCAACAACACGTGAAACACCAATACCGTAACAACCCATTTCTAGGATTACGCTCTTACCATCAGGACCAAGCACATTACAGTTCATTGCTTTAGAGTAAGTGTTCCCTAGTTGGAAGATGTGACCAACTTCGATACCGCGCTTAAGCTGGATAGTACCTTGACCACAAGGGCTTAGGTCGCCTTCAACGACGTTACGTAGGTCTTCAACTTGAGCCAATTCAACATCGCGACCCCAGTTAATACCGAAGTAGTGTTTACCGTCTACGTTTGCGCCAGCGCCGAAGTCGCTCATGACAGCAACAGAGCGGTCAACGATGAATGGTAGCTCTAAGCCAACAGGGCCAAGTGAACCCGGACCAGCACCAACAAGTGCACGAATTGCAGCTTCATCAGCCATTTCTAGTGGGGAAGCAACCTGTGGAAGGTTTTCAGCTTTCACTTCGTTAAGTTCGTGATCACCACGGATGATAAGCGCGATGATGTCGGCATCAACGTCGTCAGAAGCTTTAACAAACAGAGTCTTAACTGTCTTTTCAATAGCAAGACCGTGTTGCTCTACTAGCTCTGCGATTGTTTTTGCGTTTGGTGTATCAACCAGTTCCATCTCTTGAGTTGGCGCAGCCGCTTCAGCTGTTGGAGCAAGCGCTTCCGCTTTTTCGATGTTCGCTGCGTAATCCGATTCAGAAGAGAAGGCAATGAGGTCTTCGCCGCTTTCAGCAAGAACGTGGAACTCTTGAGAGCCACTGCCGCCGATTGCGCCAGAGTCTGCCAGTACTGGACGGTACTCAAGACCCATGCGGTCGAACGCTTTACAGTAAGCATCGTGCATCGCTTGGTAAGACTGCTCTAGACCGTCTTTGTCGATATCAAAGCTGTACGCATCCATCATTGAGAATTCACGTGCACGCATGACGCCAAAACGAGGGCGGCGTTCATCGCGGAATTTAGTCTGAATTTGGTACAGGTTTAGAGGAAGCTGCTTGTAAGAGCTAATCTCGTTGCGTACCAGGCTTGTGACGACTTCTTCCGCCGTTGGACTAAGAACGAACGGACGAGAATGGCGGTCGGTGAAACGCAGTAATTCCGGGCCCATTTTCTCGCTGCGACCAGTCTCTTCCCAAAGCTCAAACGGTTGAACGACGGGCATCAAGATTTCAACGGCACCGGCATTATCGATCTCTTGGCGAACGATATTTTCTACTTTACGCAGTACACGTAGACCAGTAGGTAGCCAAGTATATAAACCTGAAGCTAGCTTACGGATCATACCTGCACGTAGCATCAGCTGGTGGCTGATAACTTCTGCGTCGTTTGGAGTTTCTTTCAAAGTGGAAAGAAGGTAGTTACTGGTACGCATTCTATGGTATCCGTTTCATCATGATTATAAGAGATTCAAGCCATCGCTTAAATCGAGTTAAGCCGACTATGATATCAGCGTATTGCTGTTCTACAAAGGTTCAATCGCGGTAACTAATGCCGATTCATCTTTTATTTTGAATTTAATATTCCAGTCGTACAGTTTCACTCCGTACTCTTTATTGTCCGGCTTGCCTTTCTTGTATGCAGGTCTTGGATCTTGAGCAAGAACTTGCGATATGACCTGACGTCGGTGGTCGCCATCTTTTCGCTCGTTAAAGAAAGCGTCGACATTGACTGAAAATTGAACATCAATGAGTTCGGGTTCGTCGGAAGCGTAGCCACCTTGTGCTTGAGGTATTGAATCGGAATAGGGGATATAGGGTTTGATATCAACAATGGGTGTACCATCAACTAAATCAGCGCTGCCTATATGTATTAAGGTTTGCGCGCCCTGTTGTTCAATGCCCTTTAATTCAACTGCAGACATGCCAATGCCATTGGGCCTGAAGGTTGAGCGTGTGGCTAATACCCCCATTCTTTCATTACCACCAAGGCGAGGCGGACGAACCGTTGGCTTCCAGCCTGCATTGATATTTTGATCAAATAAAAATAGTAACCATAAATGAGAGAACTGTTCGATGCCTTTAACTGCTTCTTGGCAGTTCGCTTGTCCATGCAGTTTCACGGTAGCCGTAGCCGCAGGTACGAGGCGAGGCTGTCTCGGGACAGCAAACTTCTCTTTATAAGGCGAACTTATAGTGCCGATCGGGTCAATATGATAAGTCAAAGGCATCACTTTAGGTCACAAAATTAGACATTGATCATTTCAGATGTGCTTAGGGTTTTCAATAGGGGAGGGAAAGGTAAATTTGACCTATAACACATTGGTGTTTTGACCAAAAAATATATTTGTCATAAGAATGTTATTTTTTAATCTATACAAATGTTAGTATATATGTTTGATTAACATTGCATGAGTTGGTTAAAAATCGCCCTTTTTTACATTTAGCAACATATTGGGCTTTTAATTGTGCTTTTGGTCACGTACCCTTCGCCTGCTTTTTACAAAGTTGTCAGAAAAGGACGATAGCTTTGTTAAATAGCCAGGACAATATAATAAAAGGAGGGGACAGATGAGTTCATCTGCCGCAATGAAACACAACAAACCGAAAAAGCCGATATTTACCCGTTTTTTAGACGGAGTTGAATACTTGGGGAACTTATTACCCCACCCAATTACACTATTTGCTATATTCTGTGTTGCCATCTTAGTCATGTCTGGTATTGCCGGTTACTTTGACGTTGCTGTTGTCGACCCTCGTCCAGAAGGCGCTGCAGGTCGTGCTGCTGATGGGATGATTAAAGTTGTAAGCTTATTTAATGCTGAAGGCTTACAGCTGATTGTTACTAACCTAGTAACGAACTTTACTGGTTTTGCTCCACTTGGAACCGTGCTAGTTGCTATGCTTGGTGTTGCGATTGCTGAACACTCGGGCATGCTGTCTGCTGCAATGCGTGGCCTAGTTATGGGCGCCTCTCAACGTATGGTTACTGTAACGGTAGTCTTTGCGGGTATTATTTCTAATACCGCTTCAGAGCTTGGCTATGTCGTTTTAATCCCGCTCGCTGCGATGCTATTCCACTCATTAGGACGTCACCCTCTAGCTGGCCTAGCTGCTGCATTTGCGGGTGTGTCTGGTGGTTACTCTGCAAACCTATTAATTGGTACCGTAGATCCGTTGCTTTCAGGTATTACTGAGACAGCAGCGCAAATGATTGACCCAACTTATTCCGTAGGCCCAGAGTCAAACTGGTACTTTATGTTTGTGTCTACCTTCTTCATCTCAATTACAGGTGCATTTGTTACCGAGAAAATTGTTGAGCCGAAATTGGGCAAATACAATGAAGAAGAAGCGGCGGAAGATTTATCCAACGACCGTATGGGTAAACTGTCTGATGTTGAGAAGAAAGGCCTGAAAATGGCTGGTCTTGCCGTACTAATTGTAAGTGCTGTAATTGCTTCCACGATCGTTCCTGCGAACGGTGTGCTTCGTTCGGCAACGGGAGAAATAGCGGGTTCACCTTTCTTGAAGAGTATTGTCGCGTTTATCTTCGTTTTCTTTGCTATTCCAGGTTTTGTCTATGGCAAAGTCACTGGAACGATGAAGAACGATCGTGATGTTATCAATGCCATGTCTAAATCTATGTCTTCAATGGGTATGTACATAGTATTGGTGTTCTTTGCAGCCCAGTTTGTTGCTTTCTTTAAGTGGACTAACTTTGGTCAGGTATTTGCGGTAGGCGGTGCTGATTTCTTACAAACCATCGGTTTGACGGGCCCTGCGTTGTTCTTTGCCTTCATTCTTATGTGTGGCTTTATCAACCTTATGATTGGTTCTGCATCTGCACAGTGGGCGGTAACTGCACCGATCTTCGTTCCAATGTTAATGTTGGTTGGCTACGCGCCTGAAACGATTCAAGCAGCATACCGTATTGGTGATTCGACGACGAATATCATCACACCAATGATGAGTTACTTCGGCCTTATCCTAGCGGTAGCGACACGCTACATGAAGAACCTTGGTATTGGTACTTTGATCGCCACGATGCTGCCGTACTCTATCTGCTTCTTAGTAGGCTGGAGTGTACTGTTCTATATTTGGGTATTCGTATTTGGCTTACCTGTAGGTCCTGGTGCCGCAACGTACTACACGCCTTAGTTAATGGTAGATGGTATAACGTTATAAAAATAAAAATGCTCCCAATTGGGAGCATTTTTTTGTGTGAGGCTGTTATTTTAACTTTTCTAAATCGGCTTCAATTTCTGCAATTTTTCCAGAGACCACTTTTTCTAAGTGACGAAGGTCGGATAAGATTTTTTGTTTCACATCGATTTCTCCTACCTCAACTGGCTTGGTGATCTTGTTCAGTTCATCAATGACTAAGGTTAAGTTTCGGTTGATCTCTGTGACTTCTTTGTAGTTTTGGCTACTGCTATTGACTCGTACGCTCTTAACCTGCCTTGGGTACTTGAACTTAACACTTTTAGCAAACAGCTCGCCTTTCTGCTTACGAAAATATATTTTTAACACATCCTTGTGCGCTTCTTGTCGAATTGAGTAACGCTCAATTTGTTTAGGTTCATGAATGCCTAAACTCGTGAGGTTTGGATACATAGTTTACCTCTTTCATTGTGTGTTCTAAGTACAAATGTAGCAGTCTATTGGTGTGGTAGATAGTTGATAAGTTGCACGATTAAGAAGAAATGTGGAGGAGATCGCTTAATACTCATTCTGAATGAGTAGAGCAAGCTAGGTTCATGATAGAACCTAGCTTTTTAGTTTGAGAATGACGCCACTATGCCGATATTTGTTCTGAAATAGTGTCGTGCAGTTTCTGTTTCAGCGCTTCCTCTTCTTCTTCTGAAAGACGCCCTCCAGTGGCACTGGTTAAAATGAATAAATCCTCGGCACGCTCACCAATGGTCGTGATTTTGGCGGCATGGAGGCTCACATCACACTGAGCGAATGTGGCACCTACTTTGGCAAGCAACCCTGGCGCATCAAGTGCAACGAGCTCCATTAGTGTTCGTTTCTTACTTTTTGTTGGTAGAAAGTCCACTTTGGTTTTTACGTTGAAATGTTTTAAGTTTCGCGGTGCACGGCGCGCTTTTATTTTGGTTGCTTTCCCGCTTTCGAGTACTCGAACTAAGTGTTTAATGACAGCTGAGTGGCGGGTGGTGTCGATGGTTTTACTGTGGTGATCTAACACCATAAACGTATCGAGAACAAACCCGTCTTTACTGGTCATGATTTGTGCGTCGTGGACATTAAAATTGCGTCTATCGAGCTCGGCAACCACGGTCGCGAATAAAGCGGGCTGGTCTTTGCTGTAAACAAACACTTCAGTGCCGCCTCGGGTTGCTTTTTTGCTCATCAGCACCAGCGGTTTAGATGGATTTTCGGAATTTAAAATGTGTTCACAATGCCAAGCGATCTGTTTGTGAGTATGGCGTAAGAAGTAATCTGCCTTAAATCGTTGCCACAAGACCTCTATTTCACGGGCAGCAAAGCCTTGCTTTCTTAGTAGCGCAGAGGCGAGTTGTTGGTTGTGACGAATACGGTCTCGTACATCGACGGGGTTTTCAAGACCGCGTCTTAATACGCGCTGGGTGGAGTGAAACAACTCTGCAAGTAAGGTTCGCTTCCAACTGTTCCAGAGTTCCGGGTTAGTGGCGCAAATGTCGGCGACAGTAAGGCAGACTAGGTATTCTAAATACTCTTCATCACGAACTTTCTTGGCAAACTCAATGATGACATCTGGATCGTAAATATCACGTCGTTGAGCGGTCACAGACATCAAGAGGTGGTTTTGTACCAGCCATGAGACGAGTTTCGCTTCTGGCTTTGAAAGCCCATGTTCAATGCAAAATTCGAACGCTTCAACCGCGCCAATTTCAGAGTGATCACCACCGCGACCTTTACCAATATCATGAAAAATGGCAGCAAGAATCAGCAGTTCTTTCTTTTGCATCCTTGGATAGACTTCACAGCATATAGGATGTTTAGAATAATTTTCTTCCAAACTAAAGGTATGGATGTGGTTGAGTAACCGCACGCTGTGTTCATCGACGGTATAAACATGAAACAGGTCGAACTGCATTTGACCAACAATTTGACTCCATTGCGGCAGGTAAGCGGCTAACACCCCTAACTTATGCATTAATCGGAAAGCACGGTGAAGGGCGTTAGGGTGGCGGACAAGATCCATAAACTTGTCTCGCGCGGCAGGAATTTCATGTAAGAACTTATTTAACCGACGACGGGCAGTACGAAGTTGACGTAAAGTTGCAGGGCTAACGCCTTCGATACTCGAATCGTTAGCGATGTGGATAAACATATCCAAGATGGTTTCTGGTCGAGCCTGAAAAAGTGCGGGTTTCCTTGCTTCAATAAGGTGCCCCCGACGTTGAAAGTCGCTATCGAGGACCTCTGCGGCAACGATTTGTCCTTTGTTGATGATGGCTTGGTCAAAAAGTTTCAACAACATTTTGTTTAGCTCAGCCACCCGTCTTAAGGTGCGGTAAAACTCTTTCATCATCATCTCTACGGCGATGTTACCTTCACCGGTAAAGCCAAGGCTCTCTGCAACTTGGGCTTGATGACCAAAAGTGAGTCGATTGTCATAACGTCTGAGCTCAATATGCAAGGCAAAACGCACACGCCATAAGAAATTTTGACACTCAACAAGCTCACGATACTCCGCATCAGTGAGAAAGCCAAAGCGGCTCATTTCAAATAAAGAGGTAGCGCCAAAGTGGCGACGAGCAACCCAACTTAAGGTATGAATGTCACGGAGGCCGCCAGGCGTAGACTTGATATCGGGTTCTAAATTGTAAGTGGTATCGTGATACTTAGAGTGACGGTTTTTTTGTTCGTTAATTTTTGCTCGGTAAAAGTCTTCTGATGTCCAAAATGTGTCGGAATCCACAACACTTTTCAATTGTGAGAACGTATCCTCACTCCCACATAGCAATCTTGCTTCTTGTAGGTTTGTTGCGACGGTAAGATCGGATTGCCCTATTTCGACGCACTCTGCCACCGTTCGAACCGCATGACCGACCTCTAAGCGGAGGTCCCATAACAAAGTAATGAATTCACTGACAATGGTTTCTAGCGCGGGGGTGAGCTTATTACGCGAGACAAATAGAATATCGATATCGGAAAGTGGATGGAGTTCACCTCTGCCATAACCGCCGACAGCGACCAATGCGAGGTTGGTCTGATTATTAAGGCCGCTGTGCTGCCAAAGTCGGTTGAGCAGTAAATCAATGTAGTCTGAACGACCAAGAATCAGATCCGCGATGGGATGGTGATTCAAAAATTCGTGCTTTTGATGGTCGGAAAAGGTATCCAACTGGGTTTTGAGTTCTTCAACCGTCAGCTGTTCATCGCTGAGTGTCGTGGGAGTCTGAAAAGTCATAAAGGGAGCAATCCGTGCAAGCAAAAAGAAAAATCTAACTATGGTTATACCAAAATGGGGAAGATAAAAAAATATCCTCACGTTGTGAGGATATTTTTATAAAGACTGAATGATGGAACAATTAGGCGTTATTCATCTGACGGGGAATGGTTTCCTCGGCTCTCAGTGTGAGCACTTCACAGCCAGTTTTGGTCACCACAATAGTATGTTCCCATTGCGCTGAGTTCTTACCATCACCGGTATAAACGGTCCAGTCGTCATCGGCGTCGATGCTACAACCAAATTTACCGGCATTAATCATTGGCTCGATGGTGAACACCATGCCTTCTTTTAGTACTCGGCGATCGGCATTTTTATAGTGAACAACCTGAGGCTCTTCATGAAACTCAGAACCAATACCGTGACCACAAAAATCTTTGACGATAGAGAACTTTGCACGAGGGTTGTTCTTGTTGTTGGTCTTAATATACTTCTCGATTTCTGTGCCGATAGCGCCAACGGTTGAACCCGGTTTGACGGTTTTCATACCTAAATACAGCGCTTCTTGAGCGACCATGCACAAACGTTTATCGGCAGGGGAGACATCACCAATTAGAAACATTTTTGATGTATCGCCGTGATAGCCTTCTGGTCGAGTATCCAGTGAAGCATTCTCATCATTTGGAATGATGACAGTGACATCTACGTTGACGATATCACCGCTCTTAAGTACCGCAGGCTTAGTTTTGCCAGTGGTTCCCATCTCATCTTTTTCTGCAGGGATGCCATGGCAAACGATATGGTTGATAGAAGTACAGATAGACTTTGGGTAGCCATGATAATCAAGAGGCGCTGAGTATGCGCCGTTTTTTCGTGTGTAATCAGCACAAATTCTATCAAGCTCCTCGGTAGTCGTACCCTCTTTGACGTGGGGTTCGATCATTTCCAAAAGCTCGGCCGCAAGTTTACCTGCGATACGCATTCTTTCGATTTCAGCTTCAGTTTTGATTTTGATAGACATTTGTGTTCTCTACTCTCTAATTTGACGCGTTATTCTAACAACGACGAGATTAAGCGCAACAAGAATAAAACTCGTTTCTAAGATTGTTACACTGATAACTGTAGTTCGGATTGGTTATTTATGTTGTCAGAGCGTGCTTCGAATTTGCTCAATTATTGTGATTTTTCTAGCATTGAGGTAGCAAAATATGGTATAAAGCGCGCCAGAATATAGAGTCAGTTTCTCCTTAGCGGCGAGCTGCCTTTGTTTTCTTATTAACTTTAATTTAAATCACACACATTTCGTCACATGTTCCGGGGTGCTTGAGTAATCATTCATACCAAGTCGGATTCATGGGAAGTGTGGAGGCCTAACCCCATAGAGGATTTTAAAATGGCAACTGTATCAATGCGCGATATGCTTAAAGCTGGTGTTCACTTCGGTCACCAAACTCGTTACTGGAACCCAAAAATGAAGCCATTCATCTTTGGTGCTCGTAACAAAGTTCATATCATCAACCTAGAAAAAACTGTACCTATGTTCAACGATGCACTAGCTGAGCTAGCTAAAATCGGTGAGAAAAAAGGTAAAGTTCTTTTTGTTGGTACTAAGCGCGCTGCGTCTGAAGCTGTTAAAGAAGCTGCAATCAACAGCAACCAGTACTACGTGAACAACCGTTGGTTGGGCGGCATGCTAACGAACTACAAAACAGTTCGTCAGTCTATCAAGCGTCTAAAAGAATATGAAGCGCAAGCTCAAGACGGTACTTTCGAGAAAATCACTAAGAAAGAAGCTCTAATGCGTACTCGTGAAATGGAGAAGCTAGAGAAGTCTCTTGGTGGTATCAAGAACATGGGCGGTCTTCCTGACGCACTATTCGTAATCGACGCTGATCACGAGCACATCGCTGTTAAAGAAGCAAACAACCTAGGTATCCCAGTTTACGCTGTAGTTGATACTAACTCTAACCCAGACGGCGTTGATTTCATCATTCCTGGTAATGATGATGCAATCCGTGCAGTACAGCTTTACCTAAACGCTGCTGCAGATTCGGTTAAAGAAGGTCGTAACAAAGATGTTGCTGCTGTAGCTGCTGAAAAAGACGGTTTCGTAGAAGAAGCTGAATAATAGCGACTATAAGTCACACTTAGTTTTGGGCGACATCTAGTCTTCATATAAACTAAGTTATAGTTAGCAATCAGGGGCCCCAATGAGAGCCCCTGATTTTTACCTAGTTTGGAATCAACTGAGGATTTTGGAATGGCAACTGTTACTGCTGCTCTTGTAAAAGAACTTCGCGAGCGCACAGCCGCTGGCATGATGGAATGTAAAAAAGCGCTTGTTGAAGCAAATGCTGATATCGAATTAGCAATTGAAAACATGCGTAAAAGCGGCGCTGCTAAAGCTGCTAAAAAAGCAGGCAACGTAGCTGCTGAAGGCACAATTATCATTAAAGAAGACGCTGGCGTTGCCGCTCTTGTTGAAGTTAACTGCCAAACTGACTTCGTAGCTAAAGATGCAAGCTTCCTTGCATTTGCTAACGAAGTAGCTGACGCTGCTCTAGCTGAAAAACTAGAAGCTGCTGAACTTCAAGCTAAATTTGAAGATGCACGTATTGCTCTAGTAACTAAAATCGGTGAGAACATCAGCATCCGTCGCGTTGCGTTCATCGAAGGTGCAAACGTTGGTTCTTACCGCCACGGCGACCGTATCGGTGTTGTAGTAGCTGGTGAAGCTGACGCAGAAACGATCAAGCACGTTGCTATGCACGTTGCAGCATCTAAGCCTGAGTTTGTAAACCCTTCTGACGTACCTGCAGATGTAGTTGCTAAAGAGCAAGCGGTTCAAGTTGAAATCGCAATGAACGAAGGCAAACCTCAAGAGATCGCTGAGAAAATGGTTATCGGCCGTATGAAGAAATTCACGGGCGAAATCTCTCTAACAGGTCAAGCTTTCATCATGGAACCTAAGAAAACTGTTGGCGAAATCTTGAAAGAGAAAGGTGCTACAGTAACTAACTTCATTCGTTTAGAAGTTGGTGAAGGTATCGAGAAAGCAGCTGAAATGAGCTTCGCTGACGAAGTAGCTGCGGTACAGAAAGGTTAATCCTTCTCTGTCTCGTTGAATTAAAGACCGTAGCCAAGGCTGCGGTCTTTTTGCGAGTAGACTAGGTGGTAATTTTTTAACCGTCATGAATTAAGATTTACTTGGCCAGCACCTGCATTGCTACGTTTCGTAAAGGCTATGTCACAAGTGCTAAGGGTCACAAGAGCTAAGCGTCGCAAGTGCTATATTAGTATTGAATCTTAATCCATGACCGTTAATCGACAACTCTCTTTGGAAGGTGAACTCCATGACAACGAACCCAAAACCAGCGTATCAACGTATTCTGTTAAAACTCAGTGGTGAAGCGCTGCAAGGCGAAGAAGGCTTTGGTATTGATCCATCTATCTTAGAGCGTATGGCTCAAGAAGTGAAAGAATTGGTAGAGCTGGGCGTTCAAGTTGGTGTCGTCATCGGTGGTGGCAACCTTTTCCGTGGTGCGGGTCTTGCTGAAGCTGGTATGAACCGAGTAGTGGGCGACCACATGGGAATGTTGGCGACGGTAATGAATGGTTTAGCAATGCGTGATGCGTTGCACCGTGCTTACGTGAATGCTCGTGTGATGTCTGCTATACCGCTTAAAGGTGTGTGTGACGATTACAACTGGGCGGATGCTATCCGTGAATTAAGACAGGGCCGTGTGGTTATTTTCTCTGCCGGTACTGGTAACCCGTTCTTTACGACAGATTCCGCGGCTTGTTTACGTGGTATCGAAATTGAAGCGGACGTGGTACTTAAAGCAACAAAAGTAGATGGTGTATTTAGTGCAGACCCTGTCTCTAACCCAGATGCTGAATTATATGATAAGCTTGCATACAATACTGTTCTAGATAAAGAACTTAAGGTTATGGACTTAGCCGCGTTTACTCTAGCTCGTGATCATAAAATGCCAATTCGTGTTTTCAACATGAATAAGCCTGGAGCACTTCGTCGAGTTGTGATGGGTGAAACGGAAGGCACACTTATCAGTGACGAAGAATAAGAGTAAACTCTGTCACTAGGGTTTATCGAAAGAAACGACCTAAATGCGTAAGCGCATTTAGGTGCACATTATTAAGGTGATATTGTGATTAACGAAATCAAGCAAGACGCTCAAGAGCGTATGGAAAAAAGTGTTGAAGCACTAAAAAACAATCTATCAAAAATTCGTACAGGTCGTGCGCACCCAAGCCTACTTCAAGGCCTTTCTGTTGAATACTATGGCGCGCCGACTCCTTTGAATCAGGTTGCTAACGTTATCGCTGAAGATGCACGTACTCTTGCTATTACGGTATTTGATAAAGAGCTGACGCAAAAAGTTGAAAAAGCGATTCTAATGTCAGATCTAGGTTTGAACCCTATGTCTGCAGGTACCGTTATTCGTGTACCGCTACCACCGTTGACAGAAGAGCGTCGTAAAGACCTTGTTAAGATTGTTCGTGGCGAAGCTGAAGGTGGCCGAGTGGCTATCCGCAATATCCGTCGTGATGCAAATGGTGACCTTAAAGCGCTATTAAAAGATAAAGAAATCTCTGAAGACGAAGATCGTAAAGCGCAAGATGAGATTCAAAAACTGACTGACATTGCTGTGAAAAATGTAGATGACACATTAGCAGCGAAAGAAAAAGAGTTGATGGAAGTTTAATTCTTAATCACTTGCACCTGCGAAAAACGCTGTGCTGACAGCACAGCGTTTTTTTATGCTACTCTGTTTGTCCCTAATTATTACTAAACTCTTTTATGCAGAACTCAGAAGTCTTCAATGATTCCCTACCTCAACACATTGCTATCATTATGGATGGTAATGGGCGTTGGGCGAAATCTAAGGGAAAACCACGTGTATTTGGACATAAGAAAGGCGTTTCTGCGGTTCGAAAAACCATTTCGGCAGCCGCTAAGTTAGAAATTAAAGCGATCACGCTTTTTGCGTTCAGTAGTGAAAATTGGCGACGGCCTGAAGAAGAAGTGGGTTTACTGATGGAGCTGTTTATCACGGTTCTATCGAGTGAAATCAAAAAATTGCATAAGAACAATCTACGACTTCGTATCATTGGTGATACCAGCCGTTTTAATGAACGCCTGCAGCGTAAAATTGCTGATGCTGAATCATTAACGGCAAACAACACAGGGACTGTTATTAACGTTGCGGCCAATTATGGCGGCAAATGGGATATCACGGAAGCCCTGAAAAAAGTTGCCGCTCAAGTTGAACTTGGAGAGCTAAAGGCTGCGGATATCACCGAAGACCTAATATCCGAGCATGTCACCATGTCGGACTTGCCGGACGTTGATTTACTTATTCGCACCAGTGGTGAATGTCGTATTAGTAACTTCATGCTTTGGCAAATGGCTTATGCAGAAATGTATTTTACCGAACAATTTTGGCCTGAGTTCAATGAAGACAGCTTAGTGGATGCTATCACTTGGTTTGTTAATCGCGAACGGCGTTTTGGTTGTACCGGAGAACAAGTCAAAGCGTTAATGGAAGCCAATTAAGGACGATTTAGTTTGAAACAACGAATTATCACAGCTCTAATCCTCGCTCCGCTGGTGGTTTGGGGTATTTTCTCTCTGCCATTTCTGTGGTTTATGATAGCGGTTGCTGCCATTACTCTAATTGGCGCGTGGGAGTGGACTCAATTTACGTTAACGCCTTCACGCGTAGTAGCGATGTTGCCACCTGTGGTTGCCATTGCGTTATCTGTATTGTTTGTTCCGACTGACGTCATATCATTTAATCAAGTAGGATTGGCTCATATTATAATATTGGGCGTGGGATTTAGTTGGTGGTTGGTCGCGAGTGGTCTCGCCATGACATACCCTAAATCTGCCGGTTATTGGCAACATTCCAATCTCCTACGTCACCTATTTGGTTTATTAACATTACTACCATTTTTATGGAGTATACTCATACTTCGTGCTCAGGCGTATCATCAAGACCCTTACCATGGCGCTAAGCTCGTGTTGTTTGTTTGCCTTATTGTTTGGGCGGCAGATAGTGGTGCTTATTTTGCCGGTAAAAGCTTGGGGAAACGAAAAATGGCCCCTCATGTGAGCCCTAATAAAACTATTGAAGGTTTGTTGGGCGGGATTGTGACTGCGCTTGGTGTTGCGTGGGGAAGCTCGGTTATGTTTGACATCGAGTTTACTAGCGCGACAAGCATGATTGTCATAACGTTAGCGACGGTTGTTATCTCAGTGTTGGGCGATCTTGTCGAGAGTATGTTCAAACGCGTGTCTAACATAAAAGACAGCAGCAACATTATCCCAGGTCATGGAGGCGTATTGGATCGCGTTGACAGTTTAACGGCCGCCTTCCCAATTTTTGCTCTCCTTTATCTCATTTTCTAATCACATAAAGAGGGTGTTTGTCACCCTCTTTATGTTCGATAAGCGGTTGTACTAGCATGCAAAACTTAACCATCCTTGGTGCTACAGGCTCTATTGGCGCAAGCACCCTTAAAGTGGTCGCTCAAAACCCTGCGCTTTACTCAATTTACGCTCTAGTGGGCGGTAAGAATGTGGCCAAAATGGCAGCATTGTGTCTGCAGTGGCAGCCAAAGTTTGCTGTGGTTGCAGAAGAAAGTGATGCGAAACGTCTGCGAACGGAGCTGAACGGCCTAGTTGACACTCAGATCTTGTTCGGACAAGACGCAATGTGCCAAGTTTCGGCCGATGACGACGTGGATATGGTTATGGCCGCCATTGTAGGCGCAGCAGGTTTGTTGCCAACGTTGGCTGCGGTGAAGGCGGGTAAGCGCATTTTACTTGCCAATAAAGAAGCCTTAGTCATGTCTGGTCAGCTATTTATTGATGCGGTTCGGGCGTCCGGTGCGCAATTGCTCCCTGTGGACAGTGAGCACAATGCTATCTTCCAATGCTTGCCGAACTCAGTTCAAACCGATCTTGGCTATTGTAATTTATCGCAAGCCGGGATTGACCATATACTGTTAACGGGCTCGGGCGGTCCATTCCGTTATAGTGACGCTTCGAGTTTATCTTCAGTGACGCCAGCACAGGCGATTGCACACCCTAATTGGTCTATGGGACCTAAGATTTCGGTGGACTCTGCGACCATGATGAATAAAGGACTGGAGTTTATAGAAGCAAAATGGCTGTTTAATACCAGCAAAGAGCAGCTAAAAGTTATTATCCATCCTCAGTCTGTGATCCACTCTATGGTGCAATATCAAGATGGATCAGTGCTCGCACAAATGGGTCAGCCTGATATGGCAACCCCCATTGCTTATTCGATGTCTTACCCACATCGTATCCCGGCAGGCGTTCCTGCTCTTGATTTTACTAAGATGAATGAGCTGACATTCTTAGAGGTTGACTTTGAGCGTTACCCTTGCCTTGCTTTAGCTATCGACGCTTGTTATGAAGGTCAACATGCGACAACCGCCATTAATGCGGCAAACGAGATCGCGGTTGAAGCCTTTTTATCTGGTGAGATAAAATTTACGGATATTAGCATGATAAATGAGCGTGTTATGTCGAAGGTTTGTGCATCAAACCAATATAACGCGTTAAGTGACTTGGAAAGCATTCTTGAGCTAGATAGAATGGCACGAATCTATGCAAGTGAGATTGCTCTCGGCAAATAACTGCGCTGGCAGTGATCAGAACGCGTACCGACTAAATAATTATTACTAGTAACGATTACTAGCGACATCACACAAGGCGTATGAGCCATGAGAGATAATTGACGATGACAGACATACTGTGGAATTTTGCCTCCTTTGTGATTGCATTAGGTGTTCTCGTTGCAGTGCACGAGTTTGGCCATTTTTGGGTAGCAAGAAAGTGTGGCGTTTACGTCGAAAAATTCTCGATTGGATTCGGCAAATCTATCTGGTCAAAGACGGGTAATGATGGTACGGAATACAGTGTAGCAATGATCCCTCTTGGCGGTTATGTCAAGATGCTAGATAGCCGTGTTGATGAAGTCTCTGAAGCTGATCACAAGTATGCTTTTGATAAAAAGCCTCTTTGGAAAAGAACGGCTATCGTAGGTGCAGGACCGGCGTTTAACTTTATTTTTGCTGTGTTTGCTTACTGGCTGGTTTTTTTAATTGGCGTGCCGGCAGTAAAGCCTGTTATTGGTGAAGTGACGCCTTACTCGATTGCCGCAAATGCCGGTTTTGAGCCTGGCATGCAGATAACATCGGTCGACGGCAAGCAAACGTTAGACTGGGAGTCGGTCAACTTAGGTTTGGTTTCTCATATTGGTGATAATCAAATGACGGTCACAGTTTCATCCAGTGACCAAATAGGAACGGATAAAACATTAACATTTGACTTGTCGAGTTGGAACTTTAACCCAGAAACAGAGTCTGCTATGGGGACGCTTGGTTTTAGGCCGTACTCACCAAGTATCAAAACGACGTTAGCGAATGTCAGTAGTGATGGCGCAGGCGCCGCCGCTGGTATTGTTGCTGGTGATGAGATAATTGCGATTAATGGACAGAATATCCAACAATGGCAACAAGTTGTTAGTGCGATTCAAGCAAACGCTAACACCCCTGTTGATGTTACAGTGGTTAGAAATGGCGATAACAAGACGCTAACCCTTATTCCTGATTCAAGAGACTTGAACGATGGGACGGTTATTGGTTTCGCAGGTATTGCTCCGGAAATGGAAGCATGGCCTGAAGACTATCGTTTTGAACTTCAGTACGGTCCTGTTGAATCTATTGGGCGTGCGTTTGTTAAAACAGGTCAGATTATAGAACTCACGGTGTCAATGCTGAAAAAGCTGATTACGGGTGATGTGGGTCTAAACAATTTAAGTGGCCCGATCTCCATCGCGAAGGGAGCGGGCGCGACGGCCGATTATGGTTTGGTCTACTTTTTGGGCTTTTTAGCGCTGATTAGTGTCAACCTTGGAATTATAAATTTGGTGCCATTACCGATGCTAGATGGCGGTCATTTGCTGTTTTTTGCAATCGAAGCCGTCATTCGCAGACCGGTGCCAGAAAAAATACAAGAAATGGGTTATCGAGTGGGTGGGGCGATTATTTTTTCACTCATGTTGATCGCAATTTTTAACGATTTTACACGCCTCTGATATCAGAATTTAGGCAGCAGTATTAGCAAAGGATTAATTAGAGCAGGTATGGCGATTAAGCATATTCTATTCGCGTCTCTACTAGCGACCAGTGTGTCGGCGAATGGAGCTGAGGATTTTGTTGTACAGGACATTCGTATTGAAGGCTTACAGAGGGTAGCACTGGGTGCTGCACTATTGAAAATGCCTGTGCGAATTGGTGACACGGTTGATGGGAAGGATA
This sequence comes from Vibrio methylphosphonaticus, assembly GCF_023634655.1. Lineage (GTDB taxonomy): Bacteria > Pseudomonadota > Gammaproteobacteria > Enterobacterales > Vibrionaceae > Vibrio > Vibrio methylphosphonaticus. The sequence continues at coordinate 113,626 of NZ_JAMKMS010000012.1, forward strand.
TCTCAGAGATTATTAACGCGCTCTATAAGTCTGGCAATTTTGAAGATATCAAGGTATTGCGAGATCAAGATGCGCTTGTTGTTCAGGTAAAAGAGCGTCCAACAATTGCGAGTATTTCATTCTCAGGAAATGAAGCAATTAAGGAAGAGCAGCTGCAACAAAACCTAGACGCGTCGGGCGTATTGGTTGGTGAGGCGCTTGATCGCACGACGCTGAGCAACATAGAAAAAGGATTAGAAGACTTTTACTATAGTGTGGGTAAGTACAACGCTAAAGTACAGGCGGTTGTCACTCCATTGCCACGTAATCGTTCGGATTTGAAGTTTGTCTTTTCTGAAGGTGTGTCAGCGAAAATCAAGCAGATCAACTTTATTGGTAACCAAGTCTTTACCGATGACGAGCTACGATCTCGTTTTAATTTGAACGTAGATGTTGCGTGGTGGAATTTCCTTGCCGACGACAAATACCAAAAGCAAGTCTTGGCTGGCGATATTGAAGCGTTGAAATCCTACTACCTTGATCGTGGTTACTTGAAGTTTAAAGTTGATACCACCCAAGTCTCGATCTCTCCGGATAAAAAAGGTGTCTACATTACGTTAGGCATTGATGAAGGTGCACCCTACCAAGTCGAAGGGGTGAAATTCCGCGGACAACTCATTGGTAAAGACGCTGAATTTCAAGGTATGGTTCCATTTAACGATGGCGATACGTACAACGGCTCAAGTGTTACTGCTTTAGAAGAAAATATTAAGCGGGTACTTGGTGAGTCAGGTTATGCCTATCCACAAGTTCGCACTATTCCTGAATTTGATGATGAGAATAACCAAGTATCATTGGTGATTAATGTCGAGTCGGGCAATCGTATTTATGTGCGAGACATTCGCTTTACTGGTAATAACTCAACGAAAGATGAAGTATTACGTCGTGAGATGCGTCAAATGGAAGCCAGCTGGTTGAACTCTAGATCGATTGATGTCGGTAAAGACCGATTGAATCGTCTTGGTTTCTTCGAAACGGTCGATGTACAAACGGTGCGAGTACCGGGCTCTGAAGATCAGGTTGATCTGGTTTATGACGTTAAAGAGGCCAACTCTGGCAGCGTCAACTTTGGCGTTGGCTACGGTACGGAATCGGGAATTAGCTTCCAAGTAGGTTTACAACAAGATAACTTTGCTGGTAGTGGTGACCGTGTTGGTATTAGTGCGATGACCAACAAGTACCAAAAGAACATTACCTTAGACTACCGAGACCCATACTGGAATTTAGATGGTGTCAGCTTAGGTGGGCAGATATTCTACAACGAATTTGAAGCCTCAAAAGCGGGTATTATTGACTATACCGACCAAAGCTACGGCGGAACGCTCACTTGGGGTTTCCCGGTCGACGAATTAAACTACCTCGAATTTGGTGGTGGTTACACTCATAGTCGCCTTGGTAACATCAAAGAATACGTACAGATTGAAAAATTCTTGCAAGCTCAAGAAAAGAACCGTGATGCGGAAGGTAACCTTATTACCGATGATTTCCACATGACAGCGGCTTGGACGCGAAATAATTTAAACCGCGGTCGTTTCCCAACAGCAGGTAACCATCAAAAACTCTATGGTAAGGTGACGGTTCCTGGCTCGGATGTTCAATACTTCAAGACGCAATATGACGTTAGGCAGTATTTTCCGATAACACAAAGTCACAATTTTACGTTATTGTTAAAAGGCCGATTGGGTTACGGTAATGGTTACGGGCAAACTAATGGCAACGATAACTTGTTACCATTTTATGAGAACTTTTATGTCGGTGGCTTCTCTACGTTACGTGGCTTTAGACAGAACTCAGTAGGCCCGAAAGCGGTTTACGATGATCCAAATGGTTGCTCAAGTAATCCAGGTAGTAACAACCCATGTTATTCTGCGACAGAGCAATCTGTTGGTGGTAACGCGGTAGCGTTGGCAAGTGTTGAACTTATTGTCCCGACACCGTTCGCGTCTGATGAGTTCCGTAACCAAATTCGTACTAGTGTGTTCTTTGATGCAGCGAGTTTGTGGGATACAGAGTTTACGTATTTGTCACCGGACCCTAACATGTCAGGTCAGCAATACTATTACGATTACTCGGATCCATCGAATTATCGAGCATCCGTCGGCGTAGCGGTTCAATGGATGTCTCCAATGGGACCATTGGTATTTTCACTAGCAACACCAGTTAAGAAGTTTGAAGGTGATAAAACAGAAGCCTTCACCTTTACGATTGGTAATACGTTCTAGTACTAGAGCGCAGAATTTACACATTTAGAGCCTAGCTGATAGGCGATAAAACATTGCATATAAATAGAGGAATTGACCTTGAAAAACATGATGAAAGCGGCTGGTCTTGGCCTGGTAATCCTAACGTCTTCACTTTTTGCTAATGCAGCGGAAGCGGCACAAAAAATTGGTTATGTGAATACGCTTCAGGTATTCCAAGCTTTGCCACAGCGTGAGGCAGTTCTTCAAAAGCTTCAAAGTGAATTCAAAGACAAAGCAGCTGAGTTGCAAGCCATTCAAGCGGATGCGGCTAAGAAGATGGAAAAGCTACAACGTGATGGTGAGCTTTTAGGTACAGAAGAAGTAGAAAAACTTCGTATCGAGATCGGTCAGCTTGATAGTAAGTACAAAATCAAAGGCCAGGCTCTAGAAAAAGCGAGCCAACGTCGTGAAGCGGAAGAAAAGCAGAAGCTATTTAAAGTGATCCAAGAGGCGGTAGAGAAAGTTGCAGAGAAGCAAGGTTACGACATGATCATTGACATCCAAGCGGTAGGTTACGCGAAGGAAGAGTTCAATATTTCTCAAAACGTTATTGATTCACTTAAGTAATTGATCTAGAAAAGCAACAGATTAACAAAGCGGTAGGACAATGATGACAGAAATGACTTTAGCTCAACTTGCTGAAATCACTAATGGTGAGCTTCATGGCGATGGGGAAACTCGTATCCATGCCGTTGCGCCAATGGATAGCGCTGGTAAAGGGGAGATTACTTTCCTGACCAACGCAAAGTATGCAAAGCACTTAGCGGATAGTCATGCTTCTGCCGTCATGGTCAAAGCTTCCGAACTAGAGCATTGTCGTACGAATGCTCTAGTGGTTGCAGACCCTTATATAGCCTACGCCAAAGTGGCACAAGCCTTGGACTCAACGCCGAAAGCGGCTGAAGGGATCGCGGCGAGTGCCGTGATTTCTTCTGAGGCTAAATTGGGCGAAAATGTGTCTGTTGGCGCCAATGCTGTGATTGAAGCAGGCGCTGAGCTGGCTGACAATGTTCGAGTTGGTGCGGGTTGCTTTATTGGTAAGGGTGCCAAACTAGGGGCTCATACTCAATTGTGGTCAAATGTCAGCATTTATCATCGTGTGGAGTTGGGTGAGCACTGCTTAGTCCAAGCAAATACTGTGATTGGCTCAGACGGTTTTGGCTATGCAAACGAGAAAGGCGAGTGGGTAAAAATCCCACAAGTAGGCACCGTTCGTATCGGTAATCGCGTAGAAATAGGCGCTTGCACGACGATTGATCGTGGCGCGCTGGATGATACTGTTATTGAAGATAATGTCATTATCGACAATCAGTTACAAATCGCTCACAACGTGCACATCGGATATGGTACCGCACTTGCCGGTGGTACAATCATTGCTGGTAGCACGTCAATAGGCAAGTACTGCCAAGTTGGTGGCGGCAGTGTCATTAACGGCCATATTGAAATTGCCGATGGTGTCATTGTTACTGGCATGGGGATGGTAATGCGAAGCATTGCAGAGAAGGGGGTTTATTCTTCTGGTATCCCATTGCAAACCAATAAAGAGTGGCGTAAAACAGCCGCTCGTGTGCATCGCATCGATGATATGAACAAGCGACTTAAAGCCGCTGAAAAACAGTTAATTGATAAAGAAGAGTAAGACGTTTATCTTCTTTGAAAAAGACTCGCACTAGGCGGGTCTTTTTATTGTTTGTTTACTTATCTACATCTTAACTACCCTAACTGACACTCGAGTGGATTTGGGTATATAATGCCTGTAGTAAGATATAAGAATTGAAATAGGAATATAGCTTTGAGTACTGATACTAAAATAATGACCATCACTGAAATTCAGGAACTATTACCTCACCGTTATCCTTTTCTGTTGGTTGACCGTGTTACCGACTACGAAGAAGCAAAATACTTAAAGGCGATCAAAAACGTATCAGTTAACGAACCTCAGTTCACCGGTCACTTTCCTCAAATGCCAGTGTTTCCTGGTGTATTGATTCTTGAAGCGATGGCTCAAGCAACTGGGCTATTGGCATTTAAATCTTTTGGCGCACCTCAGGGCAACGAGCTTTACTACTTTGCTAGTGTTGATAAAGCTAAGTTTCGTAAGCCAGTGACACCCGGTGACCAACTAGTTATTGAAGTGGAATTTCTAAAAGAGCGCCGTGGCATCGCAGCCTTTAATGGCGTCGCGAAAGTTGATGGCGAAGTTGTTTGTTCCGCTGAATTGAAATGTGCCCGTCGAGAGTTCTAGTATGATTCATGAAACCGCGAAAATTCATCCAAGTGCAGTGATTGAAGGCAATGTGTCTATTGGCGCGAACAGCAGCGTAGGCCCATTTACTTACATTTCAGGTGACGTGTCGATCGGTGAAAATAACGAAATCATGTCGCATGTTGTCATTAAAGGTAATACGACGATTGGTTGTGATAACCGCATCTTCCCACAAGCTATCATTGGTGAAGAAAACCAAGATAAAAAATACGGTGGTGAAGATACAAGAGTTATTATTGGCGATCGTAATGTGATTCGTGAAAGCGCGCAGATCCATCGCGGTACGACTCAAGATAAAACGCAAACGGTTGTGGGTAATGATAATTTACTGTGTGTCAACGCGCATATTGCCCATGACGTGATTGTTGGAAACCATACTCATATAGGTAACAATGCTATTTTGGGTGGGCATGTGACCGTTGGTGATTATGCTGGCGTGATGGCTCTGTCCGCGATTCATCCATTCTGTACCGTCGGCGCTTATGCTTATGTTGGTGGGTGTTCAGCTGTTGTACAAGATGTCCCTGCGTATGTATTAGCGCAAGGTAATCATGCGACGCCGTTTGGTCTCAACTTAGTAGGCTTGAAGCGTAATGGTTTTGAAAAACCGGAACTGAGAGCGCTGCAAAAAGCTTATAAAGAAATGTACCGCTCTGGAAAAACCTTAGCCGAAGTGAAGCCCATTTTAGAAGAAATGGCGATAGAGTTCCCGGCTGTCCGTCGCCTGATCGACAGTTTTGAAAACTCAGAGCGTGGCATTATTCGCTAAACACAGATATGCACGTATCGTCGACACATGACGAAAATAAAAGATCGCTGGTGTGATACTTAGCGGTCTTTTTGTCTTTTAGGTCGATAGAAGATCACTTGGGCACGAATGACGTCAACAAAAGGAAAAAGCATGGCAAGACCACTTCGAATTGGCATTGTAGCTGGTGAGCTATCCGGTGACACCTTAGGTGAAGGTTTCATAACATCAATTAAACAGCGCTACCCTGACGCGGAGTTCGTTGGGATTGGTGGGCCCAAAATGATCGCACAAGGTTGTGAGTCTCTATTTGATATGGAAGAACTTGCGGTTATGGGGCTGGTTGAGGTGTTGGGCCGCTTACGACGTTTATTGCATGTTAAGGCGGAGCTTGTCCGTTACTTTTCTGAAAACCCCGTCGATGTCTTTGTTGGTATTGATGCCCCCGATTTCAACTTAAGGTTAGAGCTTGACCTTAAAAAGGCGGGCACGCCGACCGTGCATTATGTCAGCCCCTCCGTTTGGGCTTGGCGCCAAAAACGCATCATTAAAATTGGCGAAGCGACTAATCTTGTGTTGGCGTTTTTGCCGTTTGAAAAGGCATTTTATGACCAGCATAATGTGCCTTGTGAATTTGTTGGTCATACGTTGGCTGATGCTATTCCTTTGCAGTCGGATCAGCACTCTGCTCGTACCCTTTTAGGTCTTGAACAGGATAAAACCTGGCTCGCAGTGCTACCAGGAAGCCGAAATAATGAACTTAAGATGTTATCTCAGCCGTTTATCGAAACGTGTCAAAAACTGCACGCTGATAATCCAAACTTAGGTTTCGTGGTTGCTGCGGTAAATGATAAGCGCCGACAGCAGTTCGTAGAGGCTTGGAAAACCTTCGCCCCGGAGTTGGACTTTCACATCGTTCAGGACACGGCGCGAAACGTTATCACCGCGGCTGATGTGGTGTTGCTCGCATCAGGTACCGTTGCATTAGAATGTATGCTGATAAAAAGACCAATGGTTGTTGGTTACAAAATGAATGCGGTTACCACCTTTTTAGCCAAGCGCTTGGTGAAAACCAAATACGTCTCGTTGCCTAATATTTTAGCTGATGACGGGATTGTTGAAGAGTGTTTGATGGACGCGTGTACGGTTGAAAATCTGTATAATGCGTTAGCGGTGTTATTGAACCAAGACAACACTGTGGTGCTAGATAAGTTCACTGAGATGCATCACTGGATTCGGAAAAATGCGGATGAACAAGCCGCTCAAGCTGTGTTGAAATTAATTAATAAGTGAAGAACATGACCAAAAAAACGCCAGTAGAGTATCCGCCTTTTGAATATCCGCACGGTTATAGCATGGTTGCAGGGGTGGATGAGGTTGGGCGCGGACCACTCGTTGGGGACGTTGTGACAGCCGCGGTCATTTTAGATCCTAATAACCCGATATCGGGGCTGGCTGACTCCAAAAAGCTGTCAGAAAAAAAGCGTTTAGCGCTCTACCCAGAAATTAAAGAAAAAGCGTTGGCATGGGCGGTTGGACGTTGTTCTCCAGAAGAGATAGATGAACTTAATATTCTTCAGGCGACGATGGTAGCAATGCAAAGAGCAGTCGCTGGGCTCCAGGTTAACCCTGACCTCGTGTTAATCGATGGTAATCGGACACCAAGTTTGCCAATGGACTCACAAGCTGTGGTTAAAGGGGATTTGCGCGTCTCAGAAATTAGCGCGGCATCTATTATTGCCAAAGTGGTTCGAGACGCTGAAATGGATGAGCTAGACAAGCGTCATCCTCAATTTGGTTTTGCCAAACACAAAGGCTATCCGACAAAGGCACACTTCGATGCGATTGAACAACATGGCGTTATTGACGAGCACCGCAAAAGCTTTAAGCCAGTTAAGCGCGCATTGGGTATTGAATAAGTAATGATGACCATGAACCACACTATCGTGACAATTAGGATTTAGTATGTCAGATCCCAAGTTTATACACCTGCGTGTACATAGTGATTTCTCTATGGTGGATGGCTTATCGAAAGTGCCGCCACTCGTTAAGAAAGTCGCTGAGATGAATATGCCCGCCATGGCGCTTACCGACTTTACTAACTTGTGTGGCTTAGTGAAGTTTTACAGTAATGCTCATGGTTGCGGAATCAAGCCCATAATTGGTGCTGATTTTACGATGCAGTCCGATGAGTTTGGCGATGAGCTGACGGGTATTACGGTTCTTGCTATCAATAACACCGGCTACAACAACCTGACACTATTGATTTCCAAAGCGTATCTTCGTGGTCATGTACAACATCAGCCAGTCATCGACAAAGCATGGTTGCCCGAGTTATCAGAAGGCTTAATTGTACTTTCTGGCGGTAAAAACGGTGAAGTTGGAAGGGCACTATTAAAAGGTAATCGTGCGTTAGCGAACCAATGTCTGGAGTTTTATGAGACTCACTTTGCCGACCGATTTTATTTAGAGTTGCTGCGCACCGGTCGTGCTGACGAAGAGAGTTACTTGCACTTTGCCATTGAAATTGCTGAAGCGCGAGGCTTGCCGGTTGTTGCCACGAATGAAGTTGTTTTTGTTGAACCTGAACTGTTTGATGCTCATGAAATTCGTGTCGCGATTCATGACGGTTATACTATTGATGATCCGAAACGACCAAAGCGTTATAGCGCGCAGCAATACCTTCGTTCTGAAGAAGAGATGTGTGAGCTGTTTGCTGATATTCCTGAGGCACTGCAAAACTCAGTAGAAATCGCAAAACGTTGTAACGTGACGGTTCGCCTAGATGAATATTTCTTGCCTGCGTTCCCAACCGAAGGGATGCTTGAAACCGACTTCTTAGTGAAAAAATCACAAGAAGGGCTAGAAGAGCGACTTGAATTTCTATTTCCTGATGAAGAAGAGCGTGTTAAGCGTCGTCCAGAATATGACGAACGTTTACAAATAGAGCTCGATGTTGTCAATGAGATGGGTTTCCCAGGTTATTTCTTGATCGTAATGGAGTTTATCCAGTGGTCAAAAGATAATGATATCCCTGTTGGGCCTGGTCGAGGATCAGGTGCGGGTTCACTGGTTGCCTACGCACTAAAAATTACCGACTTAGATCCGTTGGAATACGACTTACTGTTCGAACGATTTTTGAACCCTGAACGTGTCTCCATGCCCGATTTTGATATCGATTTCTGTATGGATAAGCGCGATCAGGTTATCGACCATGTGGCCGAGATGTACGGTCGCGATGCGGTATCGCAAATTATCACCTTTGGTACCATGGCGGCAAAAGCGGTTATTCGTGATGTTGGACGCGTGTTAGGGCATCCCTTTGGATTTGTAGACCGAATTTCAAAATTGATTCCGCCTGATCCTGGAATGACACTTGAGAAAGCATTCAAAGCGGAACCCGCGCTGCCGCAATTATACGACGGCGACGAAGAAGTTCGCGATCTCATCGACATGTGCCGAATTCTTGAGGGCTGTACTCGTAATGCGGGTAAGCATGCGGGTGGTGTTGTTATCTCGCCCACCACCATCACGGATTTTGCGCCTATTTATGCAGATGCGGAGGGGAACTTCCCAGTTACCCAGTTCGACAAAAATGATGTGGAAACCGCAGGCTTAGTCAAGTTTGACTTCTTAGGGTTAAGAACACTCACGATCATTGACTGGGCGTTAGGCCTGATTAATCCTCGTTTGGAAAAAGAAGGCAAAGATCCGGTTCGTATTGAGTCGATTCCTTTAGAAGATCCGGCGTCATTTAGGTTGCTCCAAAACTCTGAAACCACCGCTGTTTTCCAGCTGGAATCGCGTGGTATGAAAGATCTGATTAAGCGACTTCAGCCTGACTGTTTTGAAGATATTATCGCGTTGGTTGCTCTGTTCCGTCCTGGTCCATTGCAATCAGGGATGGTGGATAACTTTATCGACCGTAAACATGGTCGTGAAGCGGTGTCATACCCAGATGAAAAATGGCAACATGAGTCGCTTAAAGAGACATTAGAGCCGACGTACGGCATTATCTTGTATCAAGAACAAGTTATGCAGATCGCCCAAATTCTAGCGGGATATACGCTAGGCGGCGCCGATATGCTTCGTCGTGCGATGGGTAAGAAAAAGCCAGAAGAGATGGCAAAGCAACGTACCATTTTTGAAGAAGGTGCGGTCGCGAATGGCGTTGATGGCGAACTCTCGATGAAGATCTTCGATCTGGTAGAGAAGTTTGCAGGTTACGGTTTTAACAAATCTCACTCTGCGGCCTATGCACTGGTGTCTTATCAGACGCTATGGCTGAAAACCCATTACCCTGCCGAGTTCATGGCGGCGGTAATGACTGCAGATATGGACAACACCGAAAAAGTGATTGGACTGGTGGACGAATGTCTACGCATGAAGCTTAAGTTGTTGCCACCAGATATCAACTCAGGGCTGTATCGCTTTAATGTCGATGATGATGGTGCTATCGTCTACGGTATCGGCGCCATCAAAGGGGTAGGTGAAGGCCCAATTGAAGCCATTATTGATGCGCGAAACAAAGGTGGGCATTTCCGAGACTTATTCGATTTCTGTGCGCGACTTGACCTGAAAAAAGTGAACAAGCGTGTCATAGAAAAGCTGATTATGGCAGGAGCACTCGACCGATTAGGTCCTCATCGTGCTGCTTTGATGGCGTCACTAAATGATGCAGTGAAAGCAGCCAGCCAGCATCATCAGGCTGAAGCATTCGGCCAGTCGGATATGTTTGGGGTATTGACTGAAGCACCAGAAGAAGTTGAGCACAAATACGTTCAGGTACCAGCATGGCCTGAAAAGGTGTGGTTAGAGGGAGAGCGAGAAACGCTCGGCCTTTATTTGACTGGCCATCCCATAAATGCGTATTTAAGGGAACTGAATAAATACACCAGTTGTCGACTAAATGAAGCAACGCCAACAAGACGAGATCAGTCGTTAACGCTTTCCGGCTTAGTTATTGCCGCGAGGGTGATGACAACAAAGCGTGGTAATCGTATTGGCTTGATGACATTGGATGACCGTTCTGGGCGTATGGAAGTGATGTTGTTCTCAGATGCACTAGATAAATATGCTGAATTGCTCGAAAAAGACAAAATAGTGGTCGTTTCTGGACAGGTCAGCTTTGATGACTTCAATGGTGGGCTTAAAATGTCTGCCCGCGAAGTTTTAGACTTAGGAAGCGCGCGCGAGAAATTTACTCGTGGATTATCAATTTCCTTACTTGAAAAACAAATTGATGAGCGCTTTTACCAACGCTTTACTGATATTCTAGCGCCACATAAAGCTGGAACTGTGCCGGTTAATATTTATTACCAGCGAGAAGATGCGAGAGCAAAGCTTACGCTGGGTACAGAATGGCGTGTCACACCAAACGACACGTTATTAGAAGAATTACAGCAGTTACTTGGTCAAGACCAGGTAGAACTCGAATTTAACTAATTGGGTCCTCAATATTATCTTGAGGGCTGAATCGAAAAGGATTCATTGATGAGCTTGAACTTTCTTGAATTTGAAAAGCCAATTGCAGAACTAGAAGCTAAAATTGAAGCCTTGCGCGATGTATCTCGCCATGGTGGTGATAGTGCGATTGATTTAGACAAAGAAATCGAACAACTAGAGAAAAAAAGCCTAGAGCTTAAAAAGAAGATCTTTAGTGATTTAGGCGCTTGGCAAGTCGCACAATTGGCTCGTCACCCTCAGCGCCCTTATACGCTCGATTACATCGAGCACGTGTTTACTGAGTTCGATGAGCTAGCAGGTGATCGTGCTTTTGCTGACGATAAAGCGATCGTTGGTGGTATGGCGCGATTGGACGGTCGTCCAGTGATGATTATTGGTCATCAAAAGGGCCGTGAAACGAAAGAAAAAGTGAAGCGCAACTTTGGTATGCCAAAACCCGAAGGCTATCGTAAAGCATTGCGTTTAATGGAAACGGCAGAACGTTTCCAAATGCCTATCATTACGTTTATTGATACGGCTGGCGCGTACCCAGGTGTTGGCGCTGAAGAGCGCGGTCAATCAGAAGCAATCGCTAAGAACCTTAAAGTGATGTCAGGTCTGACAGTACCGGTTATTTGTACGGTTGTTGGCGAAGGTGGTTCTGGTGGTGCACTGGCCATTGGTGTGGGTGATTACGTGAATATGCTTCAATACTCCACGTATTCGGTAATCTCGCCGGAAGGTTGTGCGTCTATTTTATGGCGTGATTCAGACAAAGCACCGCAAGCGGCTGAAGCGATGGGCCTAGTTGCCCCTCGTCTAAAAGAGCTGGAGCTGATTGATGATATCATTGAGGAGCCGTTGGGTGGCGCTCACCGTGATCCAATTAAGATGGCAGAAAATCTCAAGGCAACGCTAGTGCGTCAACTTGAAGACCTGGACCAGCTGGATCATGAATCGTTGCTTGAGCGTCGTTATAAGCGTTTAATGAGTTACGGCTACTGTTAAGCTCATCTCATTAGTATAATAAAGCGAGCATAGGCTCGCTTTATTTGTTTTTAGGATCCGCAATGGCACTTTATCAGCAATTTTCAAACGCTCTATCTGCGTCATTAAACGACAAATCGAAGGTTATCCTCGCGTTGAGCGGTGGCATGGACTCTCGGGTATTATTGCGACTGCTGTCTATCTATGCCAAGCAACACCCGAATCGACAATGTATTGCGGTTCATGTTCATCATGGGCTAAGTGCTTACGCTGAGCGGTGGCTAGAGGATTGCCAACGTTGGGCTGGAGAAGAGGGCATTAGGTTTGAAGCCGAGAGAGTACAGCTCAACCTTGGTGACAGGCAAAGTGTAGAAAAGGCTGCACGCGACGCGCGATATCACGCGTTAGAACAATATGTCGATGTTGGTGATGTTTTATTAACAGGACAGCATTTAGATGATCAGGCTGAGACGTTTTTACTGGCGTTAAAGCGAGGGAGTGGGCCCAAGGGGCTGTCCTCAATGGCGGAGGATATGGCTTGGGGTAAAGGGCGTATTGTTCGCCCGCTCTTGATGGCATCTCAATCGGCTATCGCTTCTTACGCCGTACAAGAAAAGCTAGAGTGGGTTGAGGATGAAAGTAACGAGGATACGCGCTTTGACCGCAACTTCCTTCGCCATCAAGTGATGCCCGTCCTCAATAATCGCTGGCCGAGTTTTGCCCATGCAGTACATCGAAGTGCTCGCTTATGTGCCCAGCAAGAAGCATTGCTTTACGAAATGCTGCGCCCAGAACTGGACGTGATGCTTGGCACCTTGGGTGGTCTATCCATATCGGCATTAACGCCCTTGTCTACGGTGAAACGTGATTATCTGTTGAGATTGTGGCTGGAATTACTGTCGGTGACGCTCCCCAGTGAGAGGCAGTTGCAGATACTTTGGCAAGAGGTGGCTTGCGCTCAAGATGATGCAAATCCTGAGTTACGTCTCACATCGGGTGCGATTAGGCGCTTTGATGGGCAGTTGTACTGGGTCCCTGATTCTCAAGATATATCGGGGAGCTCGCAACGTTGGGATTTATCGAGTGCGTTACGTTTGCCCGATGATTTAGGGGTACTGAGTGTTGCGACCATTTCTCAATCAGCCACTATGACTTTAAATCGCTCAGCGTTAACTTTGCCTATCACTGTTATGTTTAATCCGGAAGGTCTCAGTGCTCATCCTTATGGTCGGAGTGGCTCAAGGAAAATGAAAAAATTATTTCAGGAATACAGAATACCAAGCTGGCAGCGTCGCCGATTACCTATTTTAATGGTTAATGAGGAAGTGGTCGCTGTCGCTAACTTATTTGTCGATAAAGCTTTTTATGGTTCAGACTGTGAACTAATTTGGGACAAATGAACTAATTTCATGTCACAATCGTAAGCATAATAAATCGCCAGGTACGGGAAGGCGTCTTTGATACTTTGATATCTGGTATATATGGAAATAGCAAAAAGGTAATGCAATGAATAAATTCGTGATAGGTGCAGCACTCGCTGTCAGTGTTTTGAGTGGAACCGCAGTAGCGGCTGACGTACAAGCAGGTAAGGCAAAAGCCGCGATTTGCGCCGCTTGTCACGGAGCTGATGGTATTGCTGTCATTCCTGGCTACCCTAACCTCAAAGGGCAGAATGAACAGTATTTAGTATCGTCTATTAATGCTTACAAAAATAAAGAACGTAATGGTGGGTTGGCTGCCGTTATGCAAGCTCAGGCTTCAATGCTTAGTGATGAAGATGTCGCGAACGTTGCGGCTTACTATGCAAGCCTAAAGTAATTATTACAAAAAAATTCAATTTAGAGCCCGAAGTTGTCCTTCGGGCTTTTTGTTTTGATTGATTGTTTTTACTGGCTACCAGATAATATCGACATAAAAGTGATGTAAGGGAAGAACATGAAAAAAATTGAAGCGATTATCAAACCTTTTAAGCTAGACGATGTACGTGAAGCGCTAGCTGAAGTAGGTATCACAGGCATGACGGTATCTGAAGTGAAAGGTTTTGGGCGTCAGAAAGGACACACAGAGCTTTACCGCGGTGCGGAGTATATGGTGGACTTCCTTCCTAAAGTGAAGTTAGAGATTGTTGTCTCAAGTGATGTTGCGGATCAATGTGTAGATACTATTATTGAAACCGCTCAGACTGGCAAAATTGGCGATGGTAAAATCTTTATTACCGATATTGACCGTGTCGTGCGTATTCGCACTGGCGAGGAAGATGAAGACGCAATTTAGTCCAATTCGGATAGACTGTAAAAAGGAGTAGTTATCTACTCCTTTTTTATTGGGAGGTAGTAATAAATGAAAATGAAGTGGCTGATATGGGGACTGCTCGTTGCCACCCTTGTGGTGTTTGGCAGTTTTCAATTGATTTTTACCACGCGAACTACCCCTGAAGTCACGTCTATTCATAGCGGTAGCGTCGCTAAGGAACTGAAGTGTTATCAAGGCGATAGTGCTCAAGTGATCGATAATGCCGGTAAGTTGAATATATTAGTTTGGAATATCTATAAGCAAAACCGGGAAAATCTCTTATCGGAGCTGGAGCGCTTGTCTAAGGGGAAGCAGCTTGCACTGTTACAAGAGGCCAATCTCGACGCGCCTTTTATGCAATGGCTAAAGGAATCAAGTTGGAGTAGCCAGCAAGCTACCGCTTTTAAGGCTTTTGATGTATCTGCCGGCGTGCTTAATCTTAGTACCCAGATGCCGTCAATCGCGTGTGCTAATTTACAGGTAGAGCCCTGGCTTAGGTTACCGAAATCGGGGTTGTATGCAGAGTACGCATTAAGTAATGGGACTAAACTCATTACCGTTAATCTTCACTCTGTTAACTTTACGATAGGGACCGAGGAATATCAGGCGCAGCTAGAGTCATTTAAGCAGGTATTAATTAGCCACAAAGGCGCGTTGTTGATTGCTGGCGACTTTAATAGTTGGAGTGAGGAGCGCCTTGAGGTTTTGCTAAATGTGCTCAAAAAGTACCACATTAAAGAAGTAACCTTTAAAGATGACAACCGCAAACGCTTTGTTACCGGTCTGCCTCTTGATCATATTTTTTATCGCGGAATGACGTTATTGTCTTCTTCTTCTCCTGCCTCTACAGCATCGGATCATAACCCCATGATGGCTGAATTTCGTCTTGATTGATGAGTTGGGATTGCTTATAAAAAAACGGCCTAGATAGGCCGTTTTTAATTGTTCTCTTCTGTGAATAGAAGCGTTTATTGTCTCAAGTTCAATCTGTTATGTGCTAGTTTTAGTGACATCAACATAAAGCTTGAGTTTTTGGCCTGGCTTTAAATATCGCTGCTTTTCTAGGCCATTCCATTTAACGACGTCATTAGTGCGAACATTAAATTTATGCGCAATGCCACTGACGGTATCGCCATTTCTCACAGAGTAAAAGACCGTTCGAATGATTGCGCCATTTGATTGGTCTTTCCAAATGACGATGTCTTGCCCAATACGCAGGGTATCTCTTGGTCCCATCCCGTTCCATTTCGCGAGCGATTGATGAGACACTTTGTTGGCTTTCGCAATAGACCACAAACTGTCACCACTTGCGACTTTATGGGTGATTTTGTAATTACCACGAGATGTTGACTGTGTCTTTGCTAGGCGGTTAGACGCGCTTAATGCGTAGATGTCATCATTTTTCGTTGACGTTGGGACAAGTAAATACTGGCCTGCGCGAATGTTATTATTTATCAGTCCGTTTGCTTTTTGGATGACGTTAGTCGTTGTTTGATGTTTCTGTGCAATGACACTCAACGAATCCCCAGATTGAACCTTATAACGTACCAAGCGCATGCCTTTTCCGCGGTTTTTCGCCAGTTCTTGTTGGAACTGCTCAACGCTTGCGATTGGTAGTAATAAAGATTGTGGTCCTGATGGCGCCGTTGCCCATTGATTGTAGGCTGGGTTATAGCCTTGCAGTTCTTTAACTGAAATTCCGGCATACTTTGCCGCGATGGCCAAATCGAGTTGCTCTTCCGGATCAATCAACTGCAATGCTGGTTGGTTCGGGATCGCTGGAATATTTAGACCATACTTTTCTTGATTGGCGAGTACGTCAGCCAACGCAAGTAATTTTGGTACGTAGCTACTGGTTTCTTTTGGGAGATCGAGTGAGAAGAAATCAGTAGGTTTGTTGAGTTTCTTGTTTTTACGAATCGCACTGTTTACACGACCACCACCGCTATTATAGGCCGCAATCGCATGATGCCAGTTACCATCAAAGCGCTTGTTGAGTTGCGTTAGGAAGTCTAATGCTGCGGTTGTTGAGGCGGTAACGTCTCTTCGGCCATCATACCAATAGGTTTGCTCTAGTCCGAATGCTTTACCTGTTGCAGGCACGAATTGCCATAGACCGGCTGCACTACCATGTGAATAGGCGAACGCATCAAACGAGCTTTCAACGACAGGTAATAATGCTAGTTCTAAAGGCAGCCCACGCTTTTCTATTTCCTCGGTAATTAAATAAAGGAATGGCTGAGCACGTTGTGAAACCGTATTTAGGTGGCTTGGGTGTTTGATGTACCATTGGCGATAGTAGTCGACTTTAGCGTGGTCTGGCGTTGGCATTTTCAGCTGCATCGCAATACGCTTCCACACATCTTCTTGTTGCTGCGGGGTAAGGGCTTTCGGTGCTGCGACAGCTGGTTCAACAGAAACCGGTTTATTAGTTGTAGTTTTGGCGGTTTCTGAAGGAGAGTTGGTAGGCTCTGTTGTGTTACTGCTTGAATCTGGCTGAGTCATTTGACACCCTGCCAGCAACAGGGCTAAGGCCCAACTGATTTTCTTATGCATGGTCTTTACTACAAACGGTTACTTGAACGGTCGTGCATAATACTAATACGGTTGGTGCCAATACAAGCAGGAAAACGTTAAAATTCGTTTTTCCACTCACGTAATGCGGTAAAAGTAGACACAGGATCGTTGTTGACACTTCTATTTGCAACAGATTTCATCACTTCTATTTGCTGAGTTCTTAAGAACGGGTTGATACGTTTTTCGATGGAAATAGAAGTAGGTAGCGTCGGAATACCTTGTACTCGCTTCTGATTAGCTTGCTCTCGATACTCGTGAAGAAAGGCATTATGAGGCTCGATTGCCATCGCAAACGCAAGATTACTCAGTGTATACTCGTGCGTGCAAAATACATCCGTTTCTTCTGGAAGCAACGTTAGCTTCTGTAAGGAATGGAACATCTGCTCTGGTGTTCCTTCGAAGATTCGCCCGCATCCTGCTGAAAACAACACATCGCCACAAAAAAGTTTCGCATCGCCAACATAGCCAATATGGTCGAGGGTATGCCCTGGTAAATCGAGCACTAAGAATTCTTCACCGAATAAATGAATACGATGTCCTTCCGATACGTGATGAGTTAAATGAGGAATAGCGGAATTATCGGGACCAATCACCGTAAGGTTGGGGTACTTGGCGACGAGTGCGTCAATACCATTAATATGGTCCCAGTGATGATGAGTAATCATAATCGTGGTGAGTTCGAGTTGATGTTGCTCTAAATAGGCAATGACGGGTTCCGCGTCACCAGGATCGACAACAGCGCACAACTTCTGGTTATTTTGAATCAGCCAGATGTAATTATCATTAAATGCGGGTATGCTTTTGATATGTAACATTGTTGTTTCTCCAATTCACTTTGAGAGAGAGCGCGAAAATATGAAGCCAGCACGCAGCAAGAAAAAGCTCGACCATCCCCATTCTTGGGAAGAACTTGCCAACGGTCAATGGGTTTCTGAATCTATTCAGACTCGTTTGGATGAGTGGTGCCCAAAGCTTTTTGGTTATCATATGCTTAAACTGGGTGGCTTAAGCTGCGAGTTGACAAGTTGTAACTGCAATATACAACATCAAGTTAATTTAGACGCTAAAAACCCACTGCACAATGTGATCGCCGATCGGTATGAACTCCCTTTTTTAGAAAAAAGCTTTGATGCGGTTATTCTTGCCCATCAACTGGAATACTGTGATGACCCGCATCGCTTATTGCGCGAGGTAGATCGTGTGATGATTGATGATGGTTATCTTATAATCACCGGCTTTAATCCAATCAGTTTTACAGGGCTCGCGAGCTTGATGCCTTGGCGACGTAATAACTTTCCTTGGAGTGGACGTATGTTTACGCCCAATCGAATTCGTGACTGGCTAAGTGTACTTAACTATCAGGTGATTCACGCTGATACGTATGCATTGTTTCCAATGAAGCGACATCGCACGATGTGGACATGGTTAGAGAGCAGTGTGGGGGATTGGGCTTCACCGATGGGGAGTTTGTACTTTATTGTCGCTCGAAAGCGGACGTATCCGCTTAAACCGATAAAACCACATTGGCAGTTAAAGAAAAAACTCACACCGGTGAGTTTGAATTACCGAACTGCCGACAAACGCAAGATTAACTAGGCTGATAGCCTATATCGTCTTCTGTTGGGTTTTCAGCTCCGTGTCTTGCTAGTTCATCACACATTTCATTTTCACGGTGACCGGCATGCCCTTTGACCCAGCGCCAGTCGACAGAGTGGCGTGCGGTCTCTTCATCTAGCGCTTTCCAAAGATCGGCGTTCTTTACGGGTTTCTTGTCGGCTGTTTTCCAGCCTCGTTTTTTCCAGTTGTGAATCCACTGTGTGATGCCTTGACGTACATATTGACTGTCGGTGGTAAGAATGACATCGCACGGCTCTTTTAGTGTTTTGAGTGCCACTATGGTTGCCATCATTTCCATGCGATTGTTGGTTGTGAGCTGATAGCCCTTGGAGAGTTTTTTTTCGGTTTGTTTATAGCGCAGTACGATGCCATACCCGCCAGGCCCCGGATTACCTAAGCAAGATCCGTCAGTGAAAATTTCAACCTGTTTCGCCATGATTTGATACTATGTAGGTCTGTAACTTTATTTCTATAGTCTGACATACAAAACATCATGAATACCAGTCTCAATTCAGAACAACGCAGAATCATCGTACTCGATACGGAAACGACGGGTATGAACCGTGAAGGTGGTCCTCACTACCTAGGGCATCGAATTATTGAAATTGGTGCGGTTGAGATCATCAATCGAAAATTCACGGGAAGGCACTTCCACGTTTATATCAAGCCCGATCGTCTGATTCAACCCGATGCGATTGCCGTTCACGGTATTACGGATGAATTCTTATTAGACAAACCAGAATATAAGCAAATCCATACGGAGTTTCTTGAGTTCATTGCTGGCGCTGAGCTGGTGGCTCATAACGCGCCCTTCGATGTGGGCTTCATGGATCTTGAGTTTTCCATGGTGGATGCGAGCATTGGCAAAACGGAAGACCATTGCAAGGTTACCGATACCTTGGCCATGGCAAAGCGTATGGCTAATATGCCCGCAAGGAAAAACCTTGATTCCTTAGCGAAACATTACACCATCGATACTTCTGCGCGTATATTGCACGGCGCTTTACTCGATGCGGAAATCCTTGCTGACGTTTATTTAGCTATGACGGGTGGACAGACGCACTTGCAGTTCAATGCAGGGCAATCTGGGGACTCGGACTCAGAAATGATCAAAAGATTAACGACAGGACGAAAAGCGCTAAAGGTTTTGCATGCAACGGCCGATGAACTAGAAGCGCATAATGCGCGCTTGGATATCGTAGGAAAAGGCGGTAACTGTTTATGGCGCCAGTAGGAGAAAGGCATGCAGAGGATTTTCATAGCGTTTAGTCTGTGGTTGACGCTCATTGGCACAGCAATAGCCAGTGAGTCTGCGATGTCATTTTTGGACAACCGATTTCGTGTGGACGAAACTGTCGAGCGAATTACGTTTCTTGTTTACCGAAAAGATAACTCTCGCCCCGTCACCTTAGTTCGCCCTGATGGAAGAAAATACTACGCTTGGAAGCACCCAGCCAACGTACATTGGATTGAAGAGCCTACCGCCGATATTGTGACGATTGAACGTCCAATGCCCGGCCCTTGGCAAGCGATTGGTAAAGTTACGCCTAAGAATAATATCCAATTAGTTTCTAAGTTGTCGTTAAAAGCGCAAGCCCTACCTGAGCGCCTGTACCAAGGTGAAAAAATCAAGTTTACTTCTCATTTGCTGAGTAATGGTGAACCTTTAATTATTGATAGTATTTTGACTCATGTGAACCTAAAGGTAGTCATGACACGCTACCTCGAAGAGCAAGAGATGAAGGACTCTAAGGCGAAGCCCATTCCAATGGTTATTGGCGAGTTTTTTGACGATGGCGTTGGTCTAGATGAACGAGCTGGAGATGGTGTTTTTACCGTTGAGCTTCCGATCACCATCGAGCCCGGTAAATACAACGTTCGAATCACGACGGGTAATGGTGTGTTTCTGCGCGCACTTGAACAAGAAGTCTTTGTCTATCCGACGCCATTCACTACTCGTTTTATTCAAGGAGACGACAGCGCGCCTCATCAATTAAGGCTGCGTGGCGAAGCAGGCACCATCCAAGCGGGAAGTTTAGCCACCTCGATCGCATTAGTTTCTCCCAATGACAGTGAGCAAGTCGTACAAGGTCAAAGTGGCGAGAGTGACACAGAGTTGACCTCATTGTTCACCGATCATAATGAGGTGGGTACCTATCACTGGTCTGGGCATGTTTATGCGAATGAATCGATGACGGATCGAGAGCTTGTTTTTGATTTGCCTAGTCGGTCATTTAGCGTGGTAGGGGCGATTGATTTAGATAAAGCGCAAGCGTTGCAAGTGGCAGCGAGAGAAGCCAAGAAGAAAGCGCAACAGGAAGCGCAAATTGCACAGCACAGAGCGACAGTTAAACAACGAGCAATGATTGCTATCCTTGTTGGTAATACCGTTTTGATACTGCTAGGGGCACTGGTGTGGTGGATAGTGAGACGAAAACGCGCTATACGAGCCGTAACACCGGAAATGCAACTAAAGATGCCGGGTTAGCTATGATTACTGACCAGGACGTAGTGACTGAGTGTTAGAGCAAAAAATGCCAACCTTATCGGTTGGCATTTTATTATGTGTTGGAGAATAGATTAACCTTAGTCACGGCTTATGCCACTTCCTCCATGGCTGGATAGATTGGCTTTGCGGCGAGTTCCTCAGATGGGAAATCATCAACATTAATCGTATAGAGACGATGCGCTTCTGCTGTTTTCAAGATCGTCGCTTCGTCTTGTCCAATAATGCCTTTCTCTAAACCTATTTCAGCGATGTTATCGAGGTTAGTGAACGGGCGGCGTTGACCGAGTTCTTTGCAGATCTTATTGAAAATAGGCTCTGCCTTTAATACGACTTCTAGTGCAAGCTCAATTCGACCAGCAGGGTTGAACTCTGTTGGTTCTAAGTATTGACCGCGGCCTAGACGACTGCGCGCGCCACAAGGTGTTTGAAGGATTCGCGCCACCTGGCTATCGAGAGTGTCGGACGGTGCGACTCTCACTGTGCCAAACGGTAAAACGACAACCCGTAACAATCGACCAATGGTTTTATTAGGGAAGTTCGTCAAAAAGTCATCCAAAGCTTGTTCGGTTTGTTTCAAACTGTCTTGCAGACCCCAATGCATCAATGGCAGATCTTCACTTTGACGGCCTTCGTTATCAAAGCGTTTAAGTGCTGCAGTACTCAAATACAGTTGGCTCAAAATATCACCAAGACGAGCGGAGAGGCGTTCTTTACGTTTTAGTGAACCACCTAGCACTGCCATCGATACGTCGGACAACAAGGCAAGATTAGCACTGTAACGATTTAGTTGTTGATAGTATCGTTTCGTCGCATCTTTATGAGGGGTATCTGAACCGCGACCATCGGTAATGCCTAGCCACAAGCTACGAATGAAGTTACTAATGGCAAATGACACGTGGCCAGCCAGCGCTTTATCGAAGTCAGAGACCGCGCTACCTTCTGTCGAGTATGCCGCTTCCATTTCTTTTAATACATAAGGGTGACAGCGAATTGCGCCTTGTCCATAAATGATCATTGAACGTGTCAGAATGTTTGCGCCTTCCACGGTTATTGCAATAGGGGCGCCTTGATAGCCTCGCGCGAGGAAGTTTGATGGGCCAAGGCAGATGCCTTTTCCGCCCACAATGTCCATCGCATCGATAATGGAGCGCTGACCTCGGTGGGTACAGTGATATTTAACAATCGCGGAGATGACTGAGGGCTTCTCACCTAAATCAATACCAGTGACTGTTAAGCTGCTTGCCGCATCCATCACATAAGCATTACCAGCAATACGTGCTAAAGGCTCTTCAATGCCTTCCATATGGCCGATAGGTTGTTTAAATTGGCGACGGATACGCGCGTAAGCCCCTGTCGCTAATGCCGCTGTTTTGATGCCCCCTGTTGAGTTTGAAGGCAGGGTAATCCCCCGGCCTACTGACAGACACTCAACCAACATACGCCAGCCTTGACCGGCCATTTTTGGTCCGCCAATGATAAAATCGAGAGGAACGAATAGGGATTGTGCTTTAGTCGGGCCGTTTTGGAATGGTAAGTTTAATGGGAAATGACGATGACCAATTTCGACACCTTTAAGGTCGGTAGGGATCAGTGCGCAGGTAATGCCCAAATCCGATTTGTCTCCAAGTAGACCATCGGGATCTCTCAGCTTGAAAGCCAATCCTAAAACCGTCGCCACTGGTGCTAACGTAATATAGCGTTTGTTCCAGGTGAGATTCATTCCCAGTACTTCTTTTCCTTCCCATTGACCTTTACAAACCACGCCAAAGTCAGGGATAGAACCTGCATCGGAACCCGCTTCTGGGCTCGT
Organism: Vibrio methylphosphonaticus; assembly: GCF_023634655.1. Classification (GTDB taxonomy): domain Bacteria; phylum Pseudomonadota; class Gammaproteobacteria; order Enterobacterales; family Vibrionaceae; genus Vibrio; species Vibrio methylphosphonaticus. The sequence goes on from NZ_JAMKMS010000012.1 coordinate 136,159, forward strand.
TAATGCAAAACAAGGAATTTCTTTACCAACGGCGAGACGAGGTAAGTAATAGTCTTTTTGTTCTTCAGTACCGTAATGTTGCAATAATTCACCTGGTCCCAACGAGTTAGGAACGCCAACAGTAGAGGAAAGAACGCTAGACACACCCGTTAGTTTTTGCAGTACCAATGATTGAGCGTAGGCGGAAAACTCTAGCCCACCGTATTGCTTTTTGATGATCATCGAGAAAAACTTGTGGTCTTTTAAGTACTGCCAAACGTCAGCTGGCAGATCGGCAAGTTCATGAGTAACTTGATAATCGTTGACCATTGCACAGACTTCGTTAACTGGACCGTCTAAAAAATCTTGTTCTTCTTGGCTAAGTTTAGGTGCGCTGATGTGTTGCAGGGTTTGCCAATTGGGTTTGCCTTTGAACAACTCAGCCTCCCACCATACCGTACCCGCATCGAGTGCTTCTTTTTCTGTTTGAGACATCGCAGGTAGCACTTTTTTGAAAAGAACGAGTGCTCTTTCTGATACGAGTGTTTGGCGTATAGCGGGAACACAAGTCACCGCGATAAGCAGGACATAAATACTCCACGCAATAATGCCAAAAGTGCCAAGTAGCGTTCCTACTGCCATAGCTGCAGAAACGAGTAAAAGAGATTTTGCTAAGGATGCACGTTGATAAAAGCTAACGCCAACCGCTCCGAGCAATATGACAGTAGAGAGCAAGATGTCCATGATGGTTCCTTTATCTGGGTATTGTTATTGATTTTTTTGGATGTTGTTGTTGGCTTTATGACGCCTCTCTATGATTAAAAGCATCAAAGGTAGGAGGTCGTACCAGTTGTTATTGTAAACTAATTATTGCGGAAATGTAAAATTTGAAAGTGTTGGCTATCACAGAATAAGGAGATGGTGAGTTTTGCTTTTGGGAGATTTCGTATGAATTAACATAAAAAATTGATGATGTGGCGCTGATTGAACTGTGATGGCTATCGACAGTCTCTCTGATTTATAGGTACACTCAAGTTAATCGATAACAGCCGAACATATCGGTGAAACAAAGAGAAGAGCCCTATGTACCAAGATCTGATTAAAAGTGAATTAAGCGAAGCTGCAGATGTCTTGAACGCGTTTTTAAGTGATGACGATAACATCGCAAAAATTGAAGCTGCAGCAAAAATGATAGCAGCATCATTTAAGCAAGACGGTAAAGTTTTATCTTGTGGAAATGGCGGCTCTCATTGTGATGCGATGCATTTTGCTGAAGAGCTAACAGGGCGCTATCGTGAAAACCGTCCAGGTTATGCTGGTATTGCTATTTCGGATGTGAGCCATCTCTCTTGTGTGAGTAATGACTTTGGATATGACTATGTTTTCTCGCGTTATGTTGAAGCAGTAGGGCGCAAAGGCGATGTCCTGTTTGGCCTGTCTACTTCGGGGAATTCTGGTAATATTCTTAAAGCGATCGAAGCAGCAAAAGAGAAAGGCATGACGACCATTGCCCTGACCGGTAAAGATGGTGGTAAAATGGCTGGCTTGGCTGACATTGAAATCCGCGTGCCACATTTTGGTTATGCCGATCGAATTCAAGAGATTCATATTAAGATTATCCATATCATCATTCAGTTGATTGAAAAAGAAATGGAGTAATCGCTGCGTCGTAGTGTCGAGTGGCGAGCTGTAAAATAATAGGTTATGGGGAATAAGGAACGTAATGTGTGAATTGCTTGGCATGAGCGCCAATGTGCCAACGGACATCTGTTTTAGCTTTACTGGATTGATTCAGCGAGGCGGAAATACAGGTCCTCATAAGGATGGATGGGGAATTACTTTCTATGAAGGGAAGGGCTTTAGAACGTTTAAAGACCCAAACCAGAGTTGTGATTCGCAGATTGCGGAGTTAGTGCAAAGCTACCCGATAAAAAGCCGAGCGGTAGTGAGCCATATTCGTCAGGCTAACCGTGGCCAAGTAAACTTAGAAAATACGCACCCCTTTACTCGAGAGCTTTGGGGGCGCTATTGGACATTTGCACACAATGGTCAATTAACGGACTATCAGAGTTTGATCACAGGGCGTCATCGGCCGGTGGGTGAAACCGACAGTGAATTGTCGTTTTGCTGGTTACTGAATAAATTGGAAGGTCGCTTTCCTGAGCCACCACAAGACATGATGGCGATGTTTGCCTATGTGGCACAGTGTTGTGATGAGCTACGTCAGTTCGGTGTCTACAATATGATGCTGAGTGATGGTGAGTTTGTTATGACGTTTTGTACCAATCACCTTTATTGGATTACCCGTAAAGCACCTTTTGGAAAGGCGACATTATTGGATGAAGATGTCACCATTAACTTTCAGATGGAGACTACGCCCAATGATGTGGTGTCGGTGATCGCTACGCAGCCGTTAACAGGCAATGAGACTTGGCATCGAATGAAGCCTGGTGAGTTTAATCTGTTTCATTTTGGTGAGCTGGTATTAAGTAACAGTGAGCAATTGAAAGATGTACCTTATGCGGCGGCAAAGCCTGCGAGTCAGGCACCCACTGAACCATTGTAGTGCTAGAGGCGAGTGGGCAACTTCTGAACGTTGGTTTGGGTATTAAAAAAGCGAGTGTTAAAAACACTCGCTTTTTTGTCGCTGCGCTTTGCTATAGTCGCTTTGTAAAGGCTATTATTAGCAAATTCGCATCACTTTATTTTTGAACAGCGTAGTTATTGATCCACGTAGTTATTGATCCGCGTAACCTTGAGCCCCAAGCTCTTGTCCATCAAGTACCGCTTTACTGCCATCCATAGACAGGCGATCTTCAACAAACCATTTCACCACTAATGGGTAAATTTGGTGCTCTTGAATTTGAATTCGTTGTTCTAGAACTTCCACTGTATCATTATCAAATACTGGAACTTTGGCCTGTAAAATGATCGGGCCGCCATCAAGTTTTTCTGTGACAAAGTGGATGCTAGTGCCATGATGTTCATCGCAGTTATCAATGGCGCGTTGATGCGTATTGAGACCTGGGTATTTTGGCAATAATGAAGGATGAATATTGATCATTCTCCCCATATAGTGGCGAACAAATTCACCACTCAAAATACGCATGTAACCAGCTAACACCAATAAATCAGGGTTGTGCACATCGATGCGTCGCATAAGCTCGGCATCGAAAGCTTCTCTTGATTCACTGGCTTTTGGATCAAGGAACTCTGCTTCGGCACCGGCTTTTCTCGCTCGCTCTAAAGCAAAAGCTGATTCTTTATTAGAGAATACAGCACGCACTTTTGCGTTGGTGATCGACGTTTCACAAGCATCAATAATCGCTTGTAAATTTGTGCCATTCCCTGAAACTAAAACAACGATATTCTTCATGAATTACTTGATCTCTACTTGCTCTTCACCAGCGTCGGCTGTGGCGATTTCACCAATAACCCAAGCGTTTTCACCTTCTGCTTGTAGCAAAGCTACCGCAGCATCAGCTTGTTCTTTTGGAAGTGCGACAACAAGGCCAACGCCACAGTTAAATGTACGGTACATTTCAAAGGTTTCGACGTTGCCTTTCTCTTGAAGCCAGTTGAAGATAGCAGGCCATTCCCAGCTCTTGCCGTCGATAACCGCTTTGGTTCCTTCAGGAAGTACGCGAGGGATGTTTTCCCAGAAACCGCCACCTGTGATGTGAGAAATTGCATGAATGTCATGCTCTGCGATCATCTTTAATGCCGACTTGATATAGATTTTTGTTGGTTCTAGTAGGTGTTCGCCAATTGTGCGCTCACCTAGAATTTCGTTTTTGTCTGCGCCTGATACTTCAAGCACTTTGCGGATTAAAGAGTAGCCATTTGAATGCGGGCCACTTGAACCGACAGCAATGAGTGCATCACCGGCCGCTACTTTCGTACCGTCAATAATGTCTGCTTTTTCTACGACACCAACACAGAAGCCAGCAACATCGTAGTCATCGCCTTCATACATGCCTGGCATTTCGGCAGTTTCACCGCCAATGAGTGCACAACCTGCTTGAACACAGCCTTCTGCAATACCAGAAACAACATCTGCAGCCGTATCAACGTCTAGTTTGCCAGTCGCATAGTAGTCTAAGAAGAATAGCGGCTCACCACCTTGAACGATAAGATCGTTTACACACATTGCCACTAAGTCGATACCAATGGTGTCGTGTTTTTTCAGGTCAAGTGCAAGGCGAAGTTTTGTGCCGACACCATCAGTGCCTGAAACTAATACTGGTTCTTTGTATTTAGTTGGCAGCTCACATAAAGCACCAAATCCACCGATGCCTCCCATTACTTCAGGGCGACGAGTGCGCTTAACTGCGCCTTTAATACGGTCAACTAACGCGTTACCAGCATCAATGTCTACACCAGCGTCTTTATAGCTTAGGGAAGTGTTGTTTCCGCTCACGGGACAGTCCTCGATAAATAATTGGAAGTGAAAAGCGGCGCTATTCTAACAGGGCTTTACGCAAAAAGGAAAACGTTTGCGTAAGAAAATTTAAACTATTTTCCAAGGCATGGTTTGACAAGAATAAGCAGGATTAGATCAATCTTTTCCGTGTAAAGTTGTCGTTATTGACGAAACTCAACTGAAATAAGCCAATAAAGCATGTATAATTTTGGGGTTTTGTAAAAATTGCCGGAGTTGGACATGAAAGTTGTTGAAGTTAAACACCCACTTGTTAAGCACAAACTTGGTTTGATGCGCGAAGGGGACATCAGCACAAAGCGTTTTCGTGAGCTTGCCACTGAAGTGGGTAGCTTACTGACTTATGAAGCAACTGCAGATTTTGAGACGGAAAAAGTCACAATTGAAGGTTGGAATGGTCCCGTTGAAGTGGATCAGATTAAGGGTAAGAAAGTCACGGTGGTTCCAATTCTTCGTGCTGGTCTAGGCATGATGGATGGCGTTCTTGAGCATATGCCAAGTGCACGTATTAGTGTTGTTGGTATTTATCGTGATGAAGAAACACTTGAACCAGTGCCTTACTTTAACAAACTAGCATCAAATATGGACGAGCGTATTGCGTTGGTTGTGGATCCGATGCTAGCGACGGGTGGTTCAATGATCGCCACTATCGATCTTCTTAAAGAGAAAGGTTGTAAGTCGATCAAAGTACTTGTTTTAGTCGCCGCGCCGGAAGGGATTGAAGCGCTAGAGAAAGCACATCCAGAGGTGGAGCTTTACACTGCTGCTATCGATGAATGCTTGAACGACAAGGGTTATATTGTTCCTGGTCTTGGTGACGCGGGCGATAAAATCTTCGGTACCCTGTAATTTAGCTAGGCGATACCTTAAGCATTAGCTTGCTGCTAGTTCGACTAAATTAGTATTTAAAAAGGCTGACATGATGTCAGCCTTTTTTATTGCGTAGGTCTAGTCTTCTATTTGCGCGTTATCTACAACCTTGTTTTCACCTAGATCGTGAGGCAGAACAAGATTCAAGATAATTGCAACGATACCGCATAAGCTCACGCCTTGAAGGCTGAAGTCGCCAATTCCAAAAGCCATACCACCGATACCAAACACTAAAGTAATCGCAACAATTACAAGGTTGCGCGACTTATGAAGATCAACATTGTTCTTGATTAATGTATTGAGCCCCACCGTTGCGATTGAGCCAAATAGTAAGATCATAATACCGCCCATCACCGGCACTGGAATCGTTTGTAGTACCGCTCCAAGTTTTCCAACCAGTGCGAGTACGATTGCCGTTACTGCAGCCCATGTCATGATGACAGGATTAAAGGCCTTAGTGAGCATCACTGCACCAGTCACTTCGCTATAAGTCGTGTTGGGTGGCGCGCCCATCATAGATGCCGCGATTGTTGCTACGCCGTCACCCGCGATGGTGCGGTGTAAACCAGGCTTTTTAAGGTAATCTTTTCCGGTAACATTGGAGATAGCAAGCATATCGCCAACGTGTTCTACCGCTGGAGCAATAGCCACTGGCAACATAAACAAGATGGCATTGATGTTGAATTCTGGGGCGGTAAAGTTAGGGAGAGATAACCATGCCGCTTGAACGACGGGAGTAAAATCAACAACGCCAAAAACTAGGCTGGTGATGTACCCTGCTAGGATCCCGCTCACGATAGGAAGCAACTTAAGGAAGCCTTTAGAAAAAACACTCACGCCAACGGTCACTAGCAATGAAATTGCAGAGATCCATAGTGATGCATCAGCGGCGATAAGCTGGACACTACCATCACTGGTTTTACCTAGCGCCATATTAACTGCGACGGGTGCGAGACCAAGACCAATCACCATGATAACGGGTCCCACAACAACGGGCGGTAATAGTTTGTGAATAATTGCTACGCCGCGCACTTTGATGAGCACACCCATTAAGACGTAAACCACCCCAGCAGCCATAAGACCACCCATGGTCGCCCCAACGCCCCATGTCTGGATACCAAACATGATTGGAGCAATGAAAGCAAAAGAAGAAGCTAGGAAAATGGGTACGCTGCGTTTAGTGATTAGTTGGAAAAGAAGGGTACCAACGCCGGCACCAAATAGGGCAACGTTAGGATCAAGCCCTGTCAGTAAAGGGACAAGAACTAAGGAGCCGAATGCCACGAATAGCATTTGTGAACCTTGAAGAATAGTTTTCATTATTTAATATTCCAAGCAAGTCATAAGCACACCCAACCGTAGTCAGGCAAATTCGCGAGATAGTATCACTTTGTAATCGATTGCTTAATGATCTTAGTAAATAAATCCCCTTTATTGTTACAAATATCTCAATACTTGCTGTGCTATTCTATTTGTGGGTGCTAAGCCCACCTTGTGTTTGGATAATTTAACTAAACCTTGAAGCACTCTGCTTGCTCCTGCCGTCATGTTTGCTTATTATTCCGACTTATATCTTTGTTATTTAGGATTCCTATGCGTTATTTTGCTTGGTTGTTGGTTGGATTATGTTCGTTACCAGCGTATGCGTTGACTAAAGTTGATATTTATTCAACTCAAATTGCGGTGAATACGGAAGAGCCAAACGCCGATGAAATTGCACGTCAGCAGGGAATGCTAGAAGTGTTGGTTCGCGCTAGTGGTGACGCGAACGTCGCTTCCAATAGTGTGGTGAAAAAAGCGTTAGGGCAGAGCTCTCGTTATATTTCTCAGCTTGGTTATACCCAGGTTGATGGCGAGCAAGCATTGAAAATGAAGTTTAATAGCAATCAGATTGATGTGTTATTGAAGCAAGCTGAATTGGCATCTTGGCCTGCCGAACGTAGTAACGTCATGGTGTGGCTAGTTGAAGACAATGGCTATGACCGCTCAATTATTTGGGAGCACAGCAATTCTGCGATTGCAACTCAGTTGCGTACAGAAGCGAAAAAGCGTGGTTTGCCTTTAACGTTTCCAGTCGGAGACTTCGATGATATGACGGGTATTCAGTCAACTGACTTATGGGGCGGTTTTGTTGGCTCAATAGGACAGGCGACACTGCGTTACCCTGTTGATGCTGTGATGGTGATTAAAGCGGATGGTCGTCAGCTACGTTGGTCTTTATATGATCAATCTCCTGCCAGTTTAGGCAAAACTCAGATTGCACCAATTACCGGTGGTGCGTCCGGTGATCAAGCGACTCAAAGCTTAATAGCCCAAGTGAGTGATTACTATGCGTCTAAAAATACCTCAGTAGTCAGTGGTGAGAGTGAAGGTACTGTCACGGTCGCCTTTAATGGTCTGGTGAATGCAGATGCTTTCTTTACTTTAGAGCGCGCGTTAGGTCGACTTGCCTCTACTGCTCGTGTTGATGTGGCAGAAATTCGTGGCAATAATGCAATCGTACGTGTAGCGCTATTAGGGTCTATCGATTCTTTTGAACAAGAAGTGCTGAAACTTGGTTTGGTTAAAAAAGTGGATGTGGTTGAAGAAGTGACTGAAGCTGTTGAATCGACTCAATACCCAGAGGACTCAGCATTGACGCCAGAGGAAAATGGGCAGGAAACGCCGATTGAAACGGGTGTAAATGTTTCTGATGTTACGGTATCTGACGATTTAAAATCGCCGGTAACGGACTCATCGCTAGAGCCAAGTGGCGATACGAAAACCGCGTCTGGGCTAATTTCAAAACCGAAGCTTGTATTTGAGTGGCTGTACTAATATCGCATTAGTTATTTAAATGACTGGTAATAAAATAGGAGGCTAAGCCTCCTATTTTTTATTGCTTATTGCTTATTGCTTATTGCTTATTTTCAAACGTCTCTTTTTCTTTTTTCTCGACGCTGGATAAGCGTGGTAACTTGAGTCCCATCTCTTTTCCTTTCACTCTGGCATAAAGCGTGTTGCCGACGAACGTCAATGTTGTGAGCAGTAACTCGATCGCCGCTAGCCAGCGCTCACCTTCATCGGTGTAGAGCAAAGTAAAGCCGTGCAAGAAATAAAGCATGAGCATGAAGTTTGCCCATGCATGAGTATAAGGTTTACCAGCAATGATTCCAGGCAAAGGCAGCAGCAATGGGATCGCCCACGCGACGGTAATGGCAAGTGCATTAACGTGCGGATGAGGCGAAAGGGTGCTATGCCATAAAATGACCCAGGCAAGTAATGTTAAGTTGGTACAAAGCGCAAAATAGCGTACGTAGTGAACTTTAGGTTGCAATCGTTTCATGTCCATTATGATTGTTTGAGTTGTTGTGCCATGGTCGCTAAACGCTTGCCTAGTGCGAGGGATAGCGTCGCTTCTTCAGTGGTTAATTGGTTGCTGTCACTGGCAACATGAGAGGCTCCATAGGGGGTACCGCCAGAGGTCGTAGTATGGAGTAAAGGCTCGCTGTAGGGGATCCCCATGATAAGCATTCCATGATGTAACAATGGCAATAGCATTGACTGTTGCACAGTTTCTTGTCCGCCATGTAAGCTGGATGACGAAGTGAACACGCACGCTGGCTTATCAATCAGTGACCCACTGATCCACAAACTCGAGGTTTGATCCCAAAAGTGTTTCAATGGTGCCGCCATATTACCAAACCAAACAGGGCTTCCCATCGCTAAACCGTCACACTGCTTCAAATCAGTGAGGGTGGCGAAGGCATCGCTTGCTTCCCCCTGACTGCCGTTGAACTCTTCAACCGTTCTTAGCATCGCCTCGCAGCCAGCAACGCTTTCCACCCCTCTTGCGATCGCGCGGGCTAGGTGGCGAGTGCTACCGTGTCGACTATAGTACAGCACTAAAATGCGACAGCTCACTATAAGATCTCGAGTACTTGCTCTGGTGGACGTCCGTGTTTGGCTTTGCCATTGCTTACGACAATTGGACGTTCAATGAGTTTTGGGTTTTCAAACATGGCTTGAAATAATTGGTCATCGGTGAGTGCGGCATCGGCTAAGTTGAGTGATTTATAGAGATCTTCTTTGGTTCGCATCATGGCACGAACGCTATCTAGCTCGAGTTGTTTAAAAAGTGTTTTTAATACCGATACACTCGGTGGCGTATCGAGGTACTTCACGACGTCTGCTTGAATGCCTTTCTCTTCTAATAGAGCCAAGGTCTGGCGGCTTTTAGAACAGCGGGGATTGTGAAAAATAGTGACTGACATGTGGATTCCTTTTTATTGTAATGCCATGAAACGGTCTCGTTGAACCAATAGTTGGTCGATACGAGCGTCATAGCGAGCTTGTTTTAAACTTCCTAATGCAGCAAGTTGGCTAGCTTGTGAGTAGAGCTGGATCGCTTTATCCCATTGTGCATTTAATGCCATGATTTCAGCTCGTGCCGCTAAATCACCTTCACTGTTACTCAACTTAATATTGGCTTCTGAAAGTAGGTGCCAACCATTGGTATCGTCGGGGTGGTCATGGGTGTAGCGCTGTAATACTTGAACCGTTTGGTCTAGTTGGTCACTTTCTAGTAATGCATTGGCATAGTTGAGAGTAATCACCGGATTATTGGGTTTGGTCTTTAAGGCTTTTTGCATCAACTGCACAGATTTCTCTGGCTTACCTTGCGCAATATAAAGATCGGAAGCGGCATCAAGGTAGAAATTATCGTTGGGTCTTGATTTGAGCAGTCTCGTTAAAATTGCCTCGGATTTGTCGAGTTGATTATTATCTAAATACACCAATGCTTTGCCGTACTCAAAAGAGTCTTTAATGGCAGGGTCGGCTTTCTTTGCTGTGCGCGCGAACCAATCTAGCGCCGCACTTTGTTTTATACTGGCATAGCGGGCGACGACCCTTGCTCTTGCTAGGTGGTAATCAATAGAAGGCAATACTCGCAATGGTGGGTAGTTTTGCGCACGTGCTCGCGTATCGGTAATACGATCCTCGGGTAATGGGTGAGTCAGGAGCATGGGTGGCGGTTTACTGGCATAGCGATAGTCATCAGCAAGTCGACCAAAGAAGCGAGGCATATCATTGACGTCAAATTTGGCTCGAGCCAACGTCGCAATGCCAAAGCGGTCGGCTTCTTTTTCATTACTTCGGGTGTAGTTTATGGACGCTTGCATTGAGCCTGCGGTGGTTGCTGTTAATGCTGCCATACCGGCTTGAGGAGAAGCAATCGCCAGTAGTAAGGAGCCTACGAGCGCTGCAACCGTAGCCGGTGAACGTCGTGCTTCATCTTCCATTCTACGAGCTAGGTGTCGCTGAGTGACGTGGGCAATTTCGTGCGCGATTACAGAGGCAAGTTCGCTTTCCGTATGGGCGTGAAGAAATAATCCGGTGTGCAAGGCGACATGACCACCAAAAAACGCGAAGGCGTTAATATTGCGGTCACGAATCAAAAAAAACGTGAACGGCGTTTTTACATCGTTGGCACTGGATACTAAGCGGTGCCCAATAGAATCAACATACTCAACCATTACGGGGTCGTTGACGATTGGCGAGCTTGCTCTCAGCATTCGCATGTAGGCGTCACCATAGATGATTTCTTGGTCTATGGTTAATGTGGCGCCTGCCGCCGTACCAATTTCAGGCAGATCCGCTTCAGCATATGTGACTTGCGGCATGCCTAGAGCTGTCGCAACACATAGGCAAACTAAAGAACGGGCGCGTTTTAACATACTGATTCAAGTAACTCCTGTGATTTGGTAGTTTTGACCACTATTGTTGAGCTTGGTTTCCTACCTTTTTCCATATCCCCACATTTTTGCATATGGCTTAATGATTAGGAAGCACTTAACGCTCTATGTCCCTCGCCATTAAATGATGAATATCTCCTAGGAAAGAGGATTATATTTATTGTCAGGGTGTATAAATGTCGATAAATGCATTTGTGAATGTGAATGATAAGCAATGTGCGATAGCACCAAATCGTTTAGGTGTTACTATAGAGGCACATAACTTAAGTTGTTAGTAAACGAATGTCGATTCAAACCTTAGATCTTAGTCAAGAGCGTTGCCCAATGTCACTTCTATTAGTGAAACGTTCTTTTAAGCCCTTAGGGCTCGACGAACAATTGCATATTCAATTAATAGATGAGAGCTCAATAAGAGATATACTCAACTACCTTATGATGCAAAATGCCGACGTAGATTGCTCAAAAGCAGGGAACGTCACCACACTTACTGTCAGTAAACAGGAAAATTTGTAGATGCTAGATATGATTCGTCGTTGGTACAAACGACGCTTTTCCGATCCAGAGGCGGTAAGCCTTGTCCTTATATTGCTATGTGGTTTCATCACCATCTACTTTTTTGGGTATCTGATTGCACCTCTACTTGTCGCTATTGTTCTTGCCTATTTACTGGAGTGGCCCGTCAGTCAACTGTGCCGAATTGGACTGCCTAGAACCGTGTCGGTTATCGGGGTTATTCTATTGTTCATCAGCTTGATGTTACTCGCAGTGTTTGGTTTGGTACCAACGATTTGGAATCAAGTCGGTAACCTGATCAACGATGTGCCCAATATGTATGCGGGAATGCAAAAATTTGTCGTAGAAATTCCGAAACGTTATCCAGATCTTGCTGAAATTCACTTGGTCGAGTCGGTGATGTCTAATCTCAAGAATAAAGTTTTACTGCTTGGTGAAAATGTGGTTAAGGGGTCATTTGCTTCGTTAGTCAGCCTAGCAGCGTTAGCCGTGTACTTGATATTGGTTCCGCTATTGGTTTTCTTCTTGCTCAAAGATAAAGAAGAAATGGTCGGTATGGCAAGTGGCTTACTGCCTCGCAATCGCCGCTTGGCGAATGAGGTTTGGGTGGAGATGAACCAGCAAATTTCTAACTACATACGTGGTAAGGTGTTAGAAATACTGATTGTTGGTAGTGTCAGCTACATTACTTTCGCAATTTTAGACTTACGTTATTCAGCGTTACTTGCTGTGCTGGTGGGATTCTCGGTGTTGATTCCATACATAGGCGCTGCGGCGGTTACTGTCCCTGTCGCTATCGTCGGTTTATTCCAATGGGGGCTCACCCCACCATTTTACTGGTTGTTGCTCGCTTATGGCATCATTCAAGCACTAGATGGTAATGTTTTAGTCCCTGTGCTGTTCTCTGAAGCGGTTAACTTGCACCCTGTAGCGATTATTGTCGCCGTGTTAGTCTTTGGTGGGCTGTGGGGTTTTTGGGGCGTGTTCTTCGCCATACCGTTGGCAACTTTAGTCAAAGCGGTTTGGAATGCGTTGCCAAGTCATGAAGATCCCAGAACGACAACCTAAGACTGACATAATGGATTGTGTGGGTTACTGAGACACAACTGTGAATCGTGAATCGAAATAAGAAAAGCCTCGCAATAGCGAGGCTTTTTTATGTTTACAACGACGTTTAATTAGGCGTTGTCTTTTAAATAATCCAAAACAACATCATGGTGAGTTTTGGTTTTGAACTTGTTGAATACGTGCTCAATCACACCATTTTCATCAATCAGGAAGCTAATGCGGTGCAGTCCATCGTAAACTTTACCCATGAATTTTTTCTCGCCCCAAACGCCAAATTGGTCAGCAGCAATGTGTTCTTCGTCCGATAACAAAGTGAAATTGAGGTTATCACGTTCAATAAATTTACCTAAACGCTTTACCGGGTCGATACTGGCACCTAGTACGACGACATTATGCTCCGCCAGTTGAGATTGAATATCACGTAAGCCTTGGGCTTGCACCGTACAGCCCGGTGTCATTGCTTTAGGGTAAAAATAAAAAAGAATTTTTTTACCTTTAAAGTCGCCCAGCGAGACGGTATTGCCATCTTGGTCGAGAAGGCTAAAGTTTGGTGCTGGTGAGCCAGCCGTCAGCGTATTCATGTTGATTCCTTTGAAGTGATTATTTTTATAGGTAATTGACTTATAGCTTGTTGCTACTAATAAAATTAAGAGAACCGCGCACCGACAAGGTTTGGCATAGTGCATCAAATTCTTCTTGCAGCTGCATTAAATTGCAGTTTTCTTCGACATTGGCGCTTAGGGCGATCTGGAATTGGTCAATATCCGTACCCGCTCGCTCTTTAACTATGGTTTGTGCACTTAATGAGGCAAGGCCAATATCTCGGTCAGCAAAAAATTGTGTGAATTGCTCGGTTAGGCCGACGCGGTCTTCTGACTCAACGAAGACTTCAACGGTATATTGGTTAGCGAGAAAATCATGCTTAGAGGTGCGCTTCATCATAGTGATGAGGTCATGCTCTTGGCCAAGTAGTGGCAATGTGGTTTCAACGCGAGTGATATGACTGCTGTTGCCAGAAATCAGCATAATCAAAGTAAATTCATTGCCAAACATAGCAATACGGCTATCGACGATATTGCATCCTGATTGAGTGACAAGGTGCACCAATTCGTTGCAAATCCCTGGGCGATCGGTACCAACGGCGGTAATGACTAAGTATTGATTCATAGCGACACTTCTATTCCATGTTTGTTGATATGGTAGCACAACTCAAATTAAAGCTCTTGTGGTTGCTGTGATGAAAACCACCGATGTTTTTGTTGAAAGTGTTCTCTAATGTCCCCTTAAATGCGGCTAAAGGCTTCAATCTGTGCAAACCGATCCTAACGACATTCACGATCTTAGGCTTTTCTCTCCTTAGATTAAGCGTCAACTTAGAAGCTCAGTGAAATAATAGAAACTAACCGAAAATAATAGAGGCTAACCAAGATATTCTGGCTAAATTTGACGGTTGGTTGACACCGATATTCACCAAAAGCGCATCTTATACGTGCCTCATATCTGAAATCTGTAATTAATCATTCACTTCTTTATGGGAACTGTTTTTAATCTCTTGTGTTTATCAATATCATTACAGTACCATGCAAGAAGTATCAATTTAGGGAGATAGCCATGTTTTCAGGAAGTATTGTTGCATTAATAACCCCATTCACTCCAGATGGTGAGGTGGATTTTGTTAGCTTAAAGAAGCTAGTGGATTTTCACGTTGACGCGGGTACTGACGGCATCGTTGCAGTCGGAACGACGGGTGAGTCTGCAACATTAACTGTAGAAGAACATGTCAAGGTTGTCGCTAAGACGGTTGAATTTGCCGCTGGACGAGTACCTATTATTGCAGGTACTGGAGCGAATGCTACACATGAAGCCATTACGTTTAGCCGATTGCTAAATAACGTGGGTATTGCGGGCTGTTTGAGTGTGACTCCATACTACAATAAGCCAACTCAAGAAGGGTTATATCAGCATTACAAAGCGATTGCTGAAGAGAGTGATATTCCACAAATCTTATACAATGTTCCAGGACGCACCGGTGTCGATCTCCTGCCTGAGACGGTGGCGCGCCTGTCTAAGATTCCAGGTATTGTTGCATTAAAAGATGCGACGGGTGATTTGTCACGAATTCAAATTCACCGTGAACTTTGTGGCGAAGATTTTATCTTACTAAGTGGAGATGATTCAACCGGGTTGGATTTCATTCAACAAGGTGGTAAAGGGGTTATCTCTGTGACCAACAATATTGCAGCGGCTGATATGGCTAAGATGATGGATCTTGCTCTAGAAGGTCGATTTGAAGAAGCGCATGTAATCAACGCGCGACTCATGACACTGCATAAAAACCTGTTTGTTGAGTCAAGCCCTATTCCGGTGAAGTGGGCGGCGCACAAAATGGGTTTGATTGAAGAAGGTGGTCTACGTTTGCCACTGACTGAACTGTCAGAACAAGCTAAGCCAGTCGTTGCTCAGGCAATGTCGGAAGCTTGTATCTACTAAAATAGATTATATAAGAGGAGCGTTATGCTCCTCTTTTAAGGGAGTCTCAATGAAATTTTCTCGTCAGCTAGCGGTCTCTTCGTTAGCTGTTATTGTATTAGCTGCTTGCTCTAGTGATCCTAACACTCGTCGTGAAGCAAAAGATGATTTCAACTATTTAGAAACGCCGGAGCTTCGCACTTGGCAATTGGCTGAAGACGCCACTCCACAATTCTACCCTAACTATGAGATCCCAGAGGGTGACTTTAAGGGTGGAATCGGGCGTGAAGTTGATATTCGACCACCACAACAAGTACTGGAGTTAATTCCAGGAGCCCGAGTTGAACGTCAAGGTTCTGAAGTGACATTATGGCTTCTTAAGCAAGACGAAATGGACAAAGTATGGGCGACAGTCCAAAAAATGCTTACCGAGATCGATGTCAAAGCGCTTGAAGAAACCGATGACCGAATTGAAACGGCTTGGGTAACTTGGATTTCTGAAGATGAAGATGTTGAGATTGGCAGCCGATATGAAATCACACGCTTTGAAGCCAACCGTCGTTTTGGCTTTAAAATGGAATTGATTGATTGGCGAGAAGCCGGCACAGTGAAGCCAGTAACTCGTACCAATGAAGAGCGTTATAACACCTTGATGACCAACTTGGTTACAGCACGTTATGATCGTGATTTACGAGAAGAAGCAGAGTTGAAAGCTCAGCAACTGGTTAAATCAATTCCAATCAGTATGGGTACAGACCGCAGTGGTCTACCTGTTATTATTGCGCGTACCCCGTATAACGTGATGTGGCAAGAAGTCCCAGAGTTATTGCCTAGAATGGGCTTTACTATTGATTCTCGTAATCAGTCTCAGGGTACGGCCAAGGCCAAGTACGCCTCACCAGATGATGAGTTTTGGAATGATGTTGGCTTGAAGCCTATCGATCTAGAGCCGGGAGAGTATACTTTCCTATTTGGTGATCTTGGTAACCGTACGTCAATCAATGTCACCGACAAAGATGGCAAACCGGTCAACGAGAGCTTGTTACGCTCGTTGGAGCCGTTAATTTCGACGGTGATAAAACAGGGTAAAGCGAGCCAATAAAATAAAAAGGACCATTATGGTCCTTTTTATTTTTTATCATGCTTGCCGTATTTTTCTTTATCGAGTTCGTTAAGTCTATCGAGCTCGTATTTTCTTTTCTTAGCCGTATTTTTTTGGTTATCAAACTTCATGTTAGCGGTGTACTTTAAAGCAGCAATGTTACCAAATACCACCGCTAAAACCACAATGATGATGACCCAAGGGTTGAATAGCCATTCAATCATAATTTGCCCTCAAAGGCTGATGTTGATGATGTATTGATTGTAGATGGTATTAAGCTCGGAGAGTATGGTATCTCGTCCCAAAATTTCAGATTGCTTAATGATCTCACTCAATGCTTCAACCGTCATATGGTTCAAATTTTCTTGTGAAGCTTGACGATGACTGATGTGCCAAGGCTCGAAAGCAACACCATTAGTCAGGCTTTGTTGATAGGGAAAAAAGAAGCCGTAACTTGCAAGGTTCTGATTTAGCCACTGGTAAAAGGCGTGTTGATGTCCATTCAAATATTCCCAGGGCTCTAGCAGTAGTGGCGTATCTTCTGGTAGTAAGTTTCCAGCATAGACATCAAAATCCGTTCCCCAATGATGGCGGCTTGCGCCGGGAAGAGCGCTCCATTTCAAAATGGCAAACACCTTTTCTTTTTCAGTCAGTTGCTCGGTGATTAGTGGCTTTCCATGGCTATCCAGGATCGGTCGAGTGCCATTCATTTTGTTGTTCCAAATGACTAACTGTCGCTGGAAACTGCGATAGCCACTGGCGATGAAAAGGTCAAAGCCAGCGGAGGATGCCGCTTGTATTAAATGCGCCAAATCCTTGTGAACATTTGGGTGGACTTGAAATAAACGTTGAGCGACCTTTAAATCGATCAGTTGGGTGTCATCGAGTCCTACAAGCGACGTATCTATCATTATTACTGACCGAGTAAGTTAATCAGTGTGTGCTCATACATATCGGTGAGCTTTTCAAGATCGCTGACGTTAACACATTCGTTTACTTTATGAATGGTTGCGTTTACAGGACCGAGTTCAACGACTTGTGTGCCCATTTTTGCAATAAAGCGACCATCGGATGTCCCACCGGTTGTAAGAAGTTCTGGCTTTTGGTTATTCACTGTCGCGACTGCATCAACGACTGCGGTGAGCAAATCTCCAGTGTCCGTTAGGAAGGGGTGACCACTGAGCGTCCATTGTAAATCATACTCTAGGCCATGTAAGTCGAGTGTTGAATGGACACGTTTCTTAATGTCTTCATCGGTTAATTCAGTACTGAAGCGAAAGTTGAACTGGACATTAAATTCGCCAGGGATGACATTACTTGCCCCTGTGCCTGCATGCAGGTTTGGAATTTGAAAGCTTGTTGGTGGAAAATACTGATTACCGTCATCCCACTTAGTTGCCGCTAACTCAGCCAATGCGGTGAGGGATTGATGGATAGGGTTACGAGCTAATTGAGGGTATGCAACGTGACCTTGAATCCCTTTAACGCATAGGTCGCCAGTGATGGAGCCTCTGCGACCATTTTTAACAACGTCTCCAACATGCTCGGTACTGGAAGGCTCACCCACGATACACATATCAATAAGTTCATTACGCGCCATTAAGGTGTCGACGACACGTGTCGTACCGTTGATAAAAGGACCTTCTTCATCAGACGTAATTAAGAACGCAATGGATCCGGTGTGATCAGGGTTGTTTTTGATGAAGCGTTCAACGGCGACGATCATGCAAGCGAGTGAGCCTTTCATGTCGGCAGCGCCGCGGCCATGTAAGTGACCATCAATGATGGTTGGCTCAAACGGTGGAGTATGCCAAAGGTCGAGAGAGCCAGCAGGCACGACATCTGTGTGACCGGCGAACGCAAAAAGTGGCGCGGCGGTTCCGCGGCGAGCCCAAAAATTAGTGGTATCTTCGAATACCATAATTTCAATGTCGAATCCTAGGGCTTTAAGTCGCTCTATCATCACTTTTTGGCAATCGGCATCTTCGGGTGTTACTGATTGGCGGCTAATTAAGTCTTTTGCTAGTGCCAAAACGGGGCTGTCTGTCATCCTTGAGGATCCTTGTATCTTATTTTTAACGGTGTTATCGGAACTGGTCACAGTGACCGATAGGGTTATAGATTGAAAATTTGTTGGTATTGTTCTGCCTTAAAGCCAATGTGCAGTTGATCGTCAACTTTGAGAATTGGGCGTTTAATCATGGCAGGCTGCTCAACCAGCAGAGCGACAACATTCGTTTCGTTTAATTGTTCTTTTTGTTCTGGTGATAACTGACGGTATGTGGTGCCACGTTTGTTGAGTACTAATTCCCAGCCGAGTTGCTGACAAAACTGTTCAACTAATTCAGGGGTAATGCCTTGCTTACGATAGTCGTGAAATTGGCATTCAATGTTATTGGCTTCAAGCCATTTTTTTGCTTTTTTGATGGTGTCACAGTTTGGAATTCCAAACATAGTTGTCGACATATTGGTGTCCTTTGAGCGCTGATGATCCCTCTTTAGATATGAGGGTTCTTGTTATGGGTGTTGTTCTTTGCATCCTATCAAGAAGTGTTGTGAGAGACAAAGCCTGTCGGTCTTGGTCGGACTTTTACTCGTTGGTTTTTAGGTCAGTTTGGCGAAGAATTACCGTGATTTGCTGCAAAATCCTAAAGAGTCGTTACAAAATCAAGGTAATTGAAACAAAACCGATTATCGAGAAATTGATCAAGCGCAACACCATGCTGGTGAAATTGAATATATTGGTGAAGCACATAATTAGGAGGTGTCAATGGAACTGAGTCCTGTATTTGCACGTCGTCTCTATCTTGCACTGCTTGTTGAGAGCATAGACAGACCGAATGTGCCAAAGCTGATTGAAAGAACGGGGTGGCCTCGTCGCACCATACAAGATGTGATCAAAGCGCTACCCGGTATCGGTATTGAACTGATGTTTGTTCAAGATGGGCGTAGACACAATGATGGATATTACCAGTTATCTGACTGGGGACCGTTTGATAGCCAATGGGTCGTACAGCGTAAAGTTGATATTGAATCAACGTTAGGCGTATAGCAGCAATGGTCATCTTCGAACGGGGATGAAATATTAAGAACGTGCGAGCGAATAAAAAATAAAGCCAGGGTCTAGACCCTGGCTTTATTTTTGGCAATCGTAAGCGCTACCGAACAGTGTGACAGATGTTTGGAAATCAATTGGCAACAGTAGATAGACCGTATTAGCGCCTATTTCGGCCGCGTTATTTTTAATGTCATTCATCGCACCTCGTGCCATAGTGCTATTGAGTAGGAAGAGAAAGTTATACCAATGCCCTTCAGAGCCAGTCACGTCGCCTTTCCATTGGCACTGTGACGTATCAATATTTTGATCCAATCTCAGTACCACGGATGCAGATTGTTGCGTGAGGTTATGCGCAGGTGACGAGCACCCGGATAACATGACAATGCAGAGCAATGCCGCTGATATTTTATGAGTGCAGAAAGAATACATACGCAGCAAAACCTATCCAGCTGATCGTTAATAACCCCCAAGGCAGCCTCGAAGGGGGCGTTACGGCTTGAGGTGAGACAGAGTCACTTGGTTCCGTGTGATCCGTTATCGCGGGTTTTAGTTTCTCTCTTCGTTGTTTTTTTTGGGCTTTATCCGCTTGGCGTTTTTTCTCTTTTTGTTGTTTCTTATAAAGGGCGATCCCTTTTTCAATCCCTTGTGCGACTAATCGCGTTTGCTCTTTCGTTTGACCGGGTTTTTGTGTGGACTTTGCAATTCTCATTGCTTCTTGCTGAGTTTCAGCGGATGGGATGGGTTGTTGATTTTTCATTATTTATAAATACCAAGCGACTCGCAAATACATTGTCTTTATTTTATCACAATGTCGCGCATGAACTTGAATAGTCATACGTGCAACTCAATATAATGTGATACGAGACAAAGAGAGATAGACACATGCGCTATGCATTTGAGCAATACGATAAACATGGTTTTTTAAAAGCCCCCATTTGGTTATGGTTAGGGTGGTTTTTCCTGATCCGAGCATGGGTGGTGTTTGTCGTGGCTGGCGCTAGCCGAAATGATGGTGTAACCATTCTAGAGTACGTCTACCCTGATCAGCAGATGCTGTATATAGGGCTTGCGATGGGATTGCCTATTGCTATTGCGATGTGGCTGATCAGTTTAAGGAAGCCGGAGTCGACATTCATAAACGGACTGGTGAACTACTTGAAACCGATTTCTTTGGTTGTGGTCGCAGGGCAGTTGATCCACACCACGTATTTAGTGAATTTACAACATTGGGGGTTCAGTTGGACCAATGCGCTGACCTTAGTGCTGCTACTTTGGTTCGCCATTTATTTGGTCAACAGCCGTACTGTGGTAGATTGTTTGGCAATTCCAAACGATATCCGTTCGGTTACTGATCACAATCATAACTCTAGTCACTAGTTAAAAATACACTGAGCAAAAATAGAGGAGTTTTTATGTCATTACCACAAAGTGCCATTATCCCAGATGCGGAACCTTTCGCGCTGTATACGCAATTGAAAGTGAACCAAAATCCGCAACAAGTGCTCGCTGCATTACAAGCCTTACCTAAGCTGGTGGATGATCTCAATCAATCTCAACCCGACGCAGCTTTGACGTTATCTCTAGCATTCAGCCACCAGTTTTGGACCGGACTTACTCAGTCAATGCCAGCTGAGCTGAAGCCGTTTCCTGAATTAGGTGAAGGCGAGATTCATGCGCCTTCGACAGATGTGGATGTACTCATTCACTGTCATTCTAAGCGTCATGATTTACATTTCTTCGTTTTGCGTAAGTTGATGTTAGACATTTCATCCGATGTGACGATTGTCGACGAGACTCAAGGGTTCCGATTTATGGACTCACGCGATATGACAGATTTCGTCGATGGTACTGAAAACCCTAAAGGCGAAAAGCGTGCAGAAGTCGCGCTCATCAGCCAAGGTGAATTAGCTGGCGGCAGTTATGTGATGGTCCAACGTTTTGAACATAACCTTCCTGCTTGGAGTCGACTCAATGTTGCGGCACAAGAAAAAGTGGTTGGTCGAACTAAGCCAGACTCCATTGAACTCGACGATGTGCCAGCGGCCTCTCATGTAGGGCGAGTGGACTTGAAAGAAGAAGGCGTAGGGTTGAAAATTGTTCGTCACAGCTTGCCTTACGGCAGTGTCAGTGGCGCGCACGGTTTACTGTTTATCGCTTACTGTAATACGGTTCATAACTTTGATGCGATGCTTGAAAGTATGTACGGGGTAACCGATGGGAAAACCGACCAATTGCTGCGTTTTACTAAAGCCGTCACTGGCGCGTATTTCTTTGCCCCTTCTCAGGGCATGCTAGCTGAGTTGACCGTAAAATAATGGCCTTTGCTCGATAGCGATCAGTATAACGACCAATATAGAGTTTCTTGCGGTTCGAGCAAGAAACTCGTTTGCTTCACTTGCACACCGGGTTTACCTTCCTTAAGTTTTTCTTTTACCCGCCGATATCAATAACAATCATCTGTTTTGTGGATTGTTATGTCTATTACCGTTAATACCAATGTTAGTGCAATGATGGCGCAAAATCAGCTCCACAAGGCGACTGACGCTCTAAATCAATCGTTAGAGCGATTGGCGTCGGGCAGTCGTATTAATAGCGCAAAAGATGACGCGGCAGGGCTACAAATTTCCAACCGTCTAGATGCACAAATCTCGGGATTAAGTGTCGCGCAACGAAATGCCAACGATGGTATTTCCATCATGCAAACGGCGGAAGGTGCTATGAATGAAACATCGAAAATTTTGCAACGTATGCGTGACTTGTCGTTGCAGTCATCTAATGGCGCGAATTCTCCTAATGACCGGCGAGCTTTGCAAGAAGAGTTCACTGCACTTAACGATGAGCTAAATCGTATTGCAGAAACGACCTCTTTTGGCGGAAGAAAGTTACTCAATGGTCAGTTTGGCAGTACGTCTTTTCAAATTGGCGCGGCAGCAGGGGAGGCATTGCAGGTTGAGCTTAAGAGTATGCGAACCGATCAGCTGCAAATGGGCGGATCGGCGTACCAATCATTGAATGGAGCATCGGAAAATTGGCGTGTTATGCAAGGTCAGCAACAGCTTAGCTTTAGCTATGTAGACTCAGCAGGTCGTAGTATGACAGAAACAATTGAAGCGAAAATTGGCGATGACATAGAGCAGGTGGCGACATACATTAATGGTCAAACAAAGGTGTTGTCGGCATCTGTGAATGAGCATGGACAATTACAGTTGTTTGCCGATTCGCAAAAAGTGACGAACGAAGTGACGTTTTCAGGGGCGCTAGCAAGCGAATTGCAGATGGAGACGCAAGGTTTTGTCACCGTTGACGATCTGTCGATAGATTCGGTAGGCGGCGCTCAGCTGTCCGTTTCTGTTATTGATAAGGCAATGAAGTTCGTTGATAGTCATCGCTCAGAATTGGGGGCCAATCAAAATCGACTTGGACATACCATTAATAATCTCGCTAATATGGAAGAGAACTTGTCATCGTCGAGAAGCCGGATCCGAGACACCGACTACGCCAAAGAAACCACGCAAATGATTAAACAGCAGATATTACAGCAAGTAAGCACGAGCATTTTGGCTCAAGCGAAGCAAACCCCGAACTTAGCCATGACCTTACTGCAATCATAACGCCGGTATTCGACGTTACGTCTAATAACTTTAGACTTTTTTATGATTAACTTCTGCTTTTTCCTGCTTTATCACACTCCAAACCGATATCACCGAAAAAATCCAATTATCTTTAAAAAAAACTCAAGTTCTTGCTTTGCAAGGCGATAAAGAAAG
>NZ_JAMKMS010000013.1 GCF_023634655.1 Vibrio methylphosphonaticus
CCAAACAATATTCAGGCTCAGGGAGTCACGTGTCAGATCACGCTTTTTGATGAGTTCAAACAAGGTTTAAAAGGGCTAGCCATAAGCGATAATATTCTTGTGCTCTATTGGCTATCAGATGCACAGCGTAACCCAATACTTCAAGTAGCAAGAAATGGTGATAGCAAAGGGACATTTGCACTTCGGTCCCCCCACCGCCCTAACCCTATCGGGGCGGCAGTATTACCGATAGACGCCATCGACAATGGTGTCATTACCGTCCGGGGACTCGATTGCTTGGATAATACGCCTTTAATTGATATTAGACCTGCCATATATAAAGAAAAGGCTAACTGAGCGAAGTCGGTTCTGAGCCCAAATAAATCCATGACTTGGCTGCATTCGCAAGCCATGGATAATGGTAAGCACTACTTCAATGAATTTAAGTAGTCGACCAACGCTTGTTGATCCTTCGTATCCTGTAGGCCCGTGAACCCCATATATGTTCCTGGTATCAGTGCCTTAGGTGACGCAATGAATTGCTTCAGCAATGACTCTGTCCAAGTATCATGCTTATCAGAGAAATCGACTATTGCCGTAGAGTAGTTGTTAAAGCTTTCATCTGACGCCACTTTTCGACCGACAATAGCGTCTAAGTTGGGTGCAGAAATAGAGCGACTTGAGTGGCATAAGCTACATTGTGAGTAAAGTTGTCGGCCTCTCTCTACGCTATTTTTCGGCAAATTTTTACCACCTGATGCGGTGTATTTATTGCGAATCCTGAGTAGAGATTGTGATTGTTCATCCGTTAATGACGATCTCACGGTTAACATCGCCATTGCTTGCTGCCAAGTCATGTTAGCTTCAAGCTCGCCAACGTCACGACCATATCTAATGACGTTTTCGCTTTCAATCGCTTGGCCTTTTTGTGCGACTTCTAACGTGCGCATTAGGCTTCCACGTTGTTCAAGAAAATGATTAAACTCAGCAATATTACTTTGCGCAGCATCCTTTAAGATTTTCCGTTGATCTTCTGTGAGTAATGACATGACCTCCTTAGAAACTTGACCTCGTTTAATTCCGTGGTTAGACGAAATTCTCAAACTAACAAAGCCAAAGTGTTGGCTTGGCTTTCCCACCACCTCAAAATCATTAAACGCCTCATTACCCGTAGACCAACTTAATAAACGAGCCGCAAGATTGGTAAGCTCTTTCTTGTCATCTTTATTGAGTTTAATCTTTGGTTTAGGGTGACCTAATGCCAACTCTTGCCCTTTCCCATTGAGATGAGCATGTCGTATAGCATCGAGCTGTTGCTTCTGTTCTGTCGTTAACGTTTGGATAATTTTTCCAAAGGCCTCAGCGATGACTTCACCAAGTTGCGCTTCATGCTGACCATAACGCTGCCCTAACGTAAGAAAATGTTCTTCAGAAACACGCTCTCCAATTAATAGCCCGTCTAATGCTCTGTTCATAGCAAAACGACTTTCGACGACTTGATCAAAGGGTGCTTTTTGATGCTCGAGCAACGATATCAAAGCATGGCGCTGCTGTACGTCAAGAACAGATAAGGTTTGCTTGGCAACTTGACTCCTAGATAAACTATGCCCACTAGCAACACGCAAGCCAACGAAACCAAAATAATTCGCCATACGGCCAACCGACATATAGTCATTATTCGATGAGCTTCCGGTTAGTCAAGACAACGTTCGTGAAGCCATTGCATCAGTCAACGCTTTTTCATCGACATGCTCCTGAGTAATATCACGGATCATTCCATTATCTTCAGCCATCGCTATGGATGAAGACGCCAATAATGTTATTGCTAAAACCAACTGAAAAATGCCCATCCTATAAGCCCTATTAACGGTAACCAACTGACTTAATTAGTTTAGCTAAGATACTTCTCTTAAACAGTACATTTACACTGCTTTACTCATCGGGAAACGTGTAAATGAGTAAAGACAAAGCAGGGAAGTCGAAGTCTCATAAATAATATGCTTGATTCACGGGGCGAAACAAATAAACCTCTTCTAAACTGAAAGAGATACCTTTAAAAATTCGTCTACTTTGTAACTATGTTAATCGTGTTTTTCTCATGGCACTAACTTGGCTTTACAACAATAATTCGGTACTTTTAATGAACATTGCTGATAAGTATATTTATAATAAAAAAGAGACGACATCAGACTCACCAACACGACTTGAATACAATGCTCCCGTACTGGGTTTCGCCTATCTGAGTATGTTTGCTCTTTACGTTTTATCGGCGTATTTATTTTCTTCGTTTAGCCCGCAAAGCCAAGTGGTGTCACTATGGCCACCAGCAGGTATTGCGCTAGCGGGTTGCATACTATGGCAGACTCGCTTTGTACCTGTGATTATCGCAGGCTCTATTATTTTTAACCTTGGTATTCACCTCTTCAGCGATAACGGTTCCGTGTTCGCGAGCCTACCATTATCGATTGCTATGGGTATGGGCTCAGCCCTTCAAGCTTGGATTAACTATCGTCTATTAAATTACCTTTCCATCGATATTCTTGATGCTCCCAACCTTGGTAAAGTCGCGAAATTTATTGGGTTCGCATTACTGTGCTGCCTGATTGCCAGCTCGATTGGGAGTATATTGATCGACCCCCCTCTATTGGAAAGCATTCAAGGCCCCTATTGGACAAACATGGTAATTTGGTGGTTAGGTGATTTTTTGGGTGTGATCATCGTAACGCCCGTTGTTTTGATATTCTCGCGTTCTCGATACCCGTTTGCCCAAACATTAACTCGCTATAAAGCTTTGGCGTTCCCTTTACTATTGGTATTGATTGCTCTTGTTAGTATTCAAAAATACACCGATGAATCAATACGAAACAACAGTATCAATAAACTCCAAATTCATTCAGAGCTCATTGAAAAAGATCTCAACCACCAAGTAGAGAACTATCTACACTCCCTTGCCTTACTTGCACGAAATCTCTCAGGCAACAGCAACATCACCCGTGACGAATTTCAACGTATCGCTTTGCCACTCATTAATCAAATGCAAGGAATTAGGGCGTTTTCTTGGAACCCTATCGTCGAGCAACATCAAATTGCCGGATTTAAAGATAGCGTCACTAAGCAGATTACTGAAACCTTTACGGTCCGAGGTAACCCACTGCACCCGGAAGACCCTTTCGTTGTGGTTAAATGGATTGAGCCCTTTGCAACCAATGAAAAGGCGTTTGGCTTTAACGTTTTCTCTAACGCTGCACGACGAGAAGCGATGATTAAAGCACAAAACCAAAACTCCCCCATCGCAACCGAAATAATCCAACTGGTTCAACTTAATAAAAAGGAGTCCGGTTTTTTAATTTTTGCTCCTATCAACCAGGGGCCATCACTTAACAATGAACACCTAACTCGCTCTTTTAATTTATCAGGGTTTGCTGTGGGCGTTTTTGTCGTTGGTGATATTGTTAGCGAGAGCCTAGACAATACCTCAGCGCATTTCATGAATGTAAAAATACTCGATACCGATGCTAACGATGAAGTGATTTACCACTCCGCTCTTTTCAATGGGGTCGAGGCTAACAACGCCATTGAGTTTTCCTTTATTCAGCATGTTGCGACTCGAAATTGGAAGGTAATACTCTCCGTTTCGCCTGAAGTACTCACCCAATTTCAGACCCATGATTCTGTCATGTTTCTTGTTTTTAAATCCGCATTTGGAGCCTTATGTGTTCTGCTCATTATTACGTTATTCAGTAACCACAAGGTGCTCTCTACACAGGTCAAGCAACGCACAAAAGAATTGGAGGCGTCGAGAGATCAACTCAAAAAGTATGCATTCAACGACTCACTCACCAATTTACCTAATCGGCGTATGTTTATAGAACAAACCACCCATGCACTGACCTTAGCTGAGCGCTCTAACAAGATAGTCGCCATACTATTTTTAGATCTGAATCGCTTTAAACATGTGAATGACAGCTTGGGGCATGATTTTGGTGATCAGTTACTAATAGAAGTGGCGAATAACTTCGCCAAAAACCTTAGGAAAAGTGATGTATTGGCCCGTTTCGGTGGTGATGAATTCACTATCCTGTTAGAAAACTTGACCAATATTGAACAAGCCATCGACATCTCAAAAAAACTGATTCTTGGTTTAAGAACACCGATTAAAATTGACAATGAGTCGCTGATTATCTCCACCAGTATCGGCATCGCAGCCTACCCTAAAGATGGTGACAATGTTCACGATTTGATTCGTGCCGCCGACACCGCGATGTATAAAGCCAAAGAGACATCAGCAGGCTATTTTTGCTATGCCAATATATTGAGGAAACAAGCAAGAGCGAAGTTATTTATAGAATCGGAACTGCCTCAAGCGTTAGACAACAACCAGTTCGAGTTGTATTACCAACCTATGATTGAACTTGCATCTGGTCAACACATTGGATGTGAATGTTTACTGCGTTGGAATCATCCTGTTTATGGCGTTATTCAGCCGGATTCATTCATCCCTATTGCAGAGTTATCAGGGGAAATTATCCCAATTGGCGCTTGGGTGATTGAAGAAGCTTGTAAGCAAATAGCAAAGTGGTGTGACCAAGGTATCTATCACCAAAAAGTATCCGTCAATGTGTCGGTTGTACAACTCATGTCTGGAAGGCTCATTCAAGATGTCACCACGTCACTGCAACGATATGGTATCGCTGCAGAGTTGCTAGAACTTGAAGTGACTGAAAGCGTGCTAATGAAAAATATACACCATGCCATTACGCTAATTACGGAATTGAAGAAAATTGGAGTTAAAATCGCCATTGATGATTATGGTACTGGTTACTCATCATTAGGCTACTTAAAGCAGTTACCCGTTGATAGCTTAAAAATAGATCGCATCTTTATTAATCAACTTAACGCTGATGATATGACGATTGTCTCGTCAACATTACAGATGGCTAATGAGTTAGGTCTAAACGTCATAGCCGAAGGCGTACAGACTAAGGAACAAATGCGCTTTCTACTTAAACACGGTTGCCGTTGGGGGCAAGGATTTCTGTTTAGCCGCCCACTTCCTAGCAACCGGTATATTGCATTTTGCCAACATAATAACCGTCTCCACATCGATCATGTTAGATCGTCATAAGAATTAATGGCAATCCCATCAAACGTGTCCATCATTTAATTACATAAAATTATTATATTGATAATTTATGATAATTTTTATAAATAGAGGGGTTTCCATATACTCTCCTCATCGAAACAAAACACGAAAAAATTCCTATAAGTTGGAGAAAGTTATGAAAATGAATCACGTTGGTATCATGGTTGGCGATATGGACAAAGCGGTAGAGTTCTACACGAAAGCACTAGGCCTTCGCATTGTAATGAACAACACTAAAGTGATGGAAGAGCGCGAATCGGCAATCGGCCGCATGTGTATTGCTGTATTTGGCGAAGGCTTTAAGGGCTTCAACATTGCTCACCTAGTGACTAGCGATGGTATCGGTGTTGAGTTATTCGAAATGAAAGACCGTCAAGAGCGTCACGACGTTGACTTCTCTCGTCTAGGTATCTTCCATTTCTGTCTACAGCTTCCAAAAGAGCAGTTTCATTCAGCAATCAAGCGCGTTGAAGAGTATGGCGGTAAGGTTCGTATGGACATCATGCGTTACCACCCAGAAGACGAACTAAAACAAGCACAAATGGTATACCTAGAAGACCCGTTTGGTAACCTATTCGAATTCTACTCACACACATACGAAGATACTTACGCGACTGATTACGAGTAATTTACTCATTCGCTACGTTGTCATATTCGATGCCCATTAGTTGTATGAACTAATGGGCATTTTTTATTTCACGTTAGTTATTCCACATTAAAAGGCTAGTCGACTAGGAGCAACTAAATCTCCACTACGCTCTCCCTCTGATAGTGGTAGAATCTCCGTATCAGTATGACCGAGAAACTAGGTATATATAAAAATGTTTATCCATCATGTTAATGGCATCGACTGGCTGGTGATTACAGCTTTTGAAGAGCTGAAAACTCTATTTGTCGAAGAAGCCGGTGCGATCCCCTCTTGTTTTTCTACCACCAGCGAATTAGACCTAATTGGTCAAGCCAAGCGTGCTTATGGATATTTACCTACGCTCAGCGGCGTAATTACCGATACCGGCACTTTTCAAAGCAAAGATAACGAGGAAGATTTAAACCCACAGCTTGCCTGCCTTGTTGAGGGGCGTGGTCGCGTGTTTATCTATCACGGCGGCTTCGTGGCTTTTGTGGATGACGAGCAAACCTTTATAACCCGAATGGACTAAAAACTTTTCATCGCTCTGAGTCAGAGGTTAGGCTTTATATCAAATTCGTCATATAAAGCCTTAGATTCCCATTACAAAGTCAATTCACTTTCTTTGATGACCAAACTCGCGGTTTAGCTGCGTGTATCGTAACTGATTTGTTTGTCTGCGTTCTTCAATTGGACTCCAACCTTACCAAACGCCTTTTGGATAGTGCTTGAAACATGAAGCTGACCTTCTCCCATTAAAAAGTTTGCTCTATCTTGATTCGTTTCAAATACGCAAACAATTTTTAAGCTCTGTGGAAAAGAACAGAATTTGACCGTATGAGTGACCCAAAGAAAACCCTCGTAACCTTTTAACGTATCTTCACAAACGTCGGTTAACACGTCTCTAATTTGATTTTCGATCTTCTTGTCTGATTTACGCATGAAGCAAACTTCCTATTTAACATCTTGAACAAAGTTATCGGTCGGCATTGGTTAAGCGCTATTGGGCACTTTAGCTGCTTCAAATGCAAAGTATTTATAGCATTACTTGGAAGTCTCACATCATGGGGCTGTAACGATTGAGTAAAGATGGCCACATAGTTAGCGCTATAAATAGGGAAAAGTAAGTCACCAATACCCCTTGGCCGTTAGCTTCAGATGCCTCATCAAATTCAGGTGGCTCATCAAATATTATGCTTCCATCGTCAAATATTGATACTTTTATTAATTATTTCATAAAGCTACTTCTAAAAAAAACAAAATGCCGATACCCCATTGACCCATGTAATAACCACTTACAATTGGTCTGACCACTTAATCAAAATGTAATGCATTTCATTATTTTTGTCACAAAGCAGATTTATCTTAGTTTGCATCTTGAATACGGAAATTAAGTTATGAAAAACACGATGATCAAAATCGCCGCGCTGACTGCGGCTATCTCAGCAACATCAGCCATTGCGGCCTGCCCAGACACATTACGTTTTGCCGACACTGGAATCGAGGGGACAGAAGAACTGCAGCTGACCTATCAGCAGTTCGTCGAAGAAGTCCAATCACGCCTTGGGGTGAACGTCGAGTTTTTCCCTGTAGGTAACCGCACCACAGCTATTAACGCCCTTCGCTTTAATCAGGTTGATATCGTTTTGGCCGGTCCGTCAGAGTATGTGCTGATGAGTGAGCACGTAGAAGGCATCAAACCTATCAGTGCGGTGGTACGCCCAGAATATTATTCCGTGTTTATTGCGCCTACAGACAGTGATATTAACTCCCTTGAGGACTTAAAAGGCAAACACATTGCGATGAAGGACCATGGCTCGACTACTGGCCATATTATGCCAATGTACATGCTACACAAAGAAGGCATCGACCTAGACCGCGATGTGAGTATCAGTCTACTTGATGGTGCTCGTATGCAAGCCCTTGCCTCCGGTGAAGTGGATGCGGTTGGTACCGGTATTCGTGACTTTGCCCCTTTTGTCGAGCAGCAAGGTGAGGGTAAATACAAGATCGTAGCCGAAAGCCAAACCATGCCTGGTGACCCATTTGTGGCCGGTCCACATATCTCTCAGCAGTGTGCTGATTTTATCCAAGAAAAGTTCATGGATGACGCCGATGGGTTACTACAAGCGATTCTTGCTCCAGGCAAACGTAAAAAGTACGTGGGCGCAGAGATGATCACGGTTAATGACACGGTCTACGACATTGTTCGTGAATCATACGCTCTTCTTGATTAAGTGGTTTCTATGCGTCTAGATGTAGTTGATTTAAAAAAGACTTACAGCGATGGTACGCGTGCACTCAACGGGCTCAGCTTTAGTGTTGAGCCCGGTGAAGGCGTTATCATTCTGGGTCACAATGGTTGTGGGAAATCCACTTTGATGAAGTGCCTGACCGGTATTGAACCTATCACCTCCGGTAAGATTGTCCTTGATGGTACTAACCTGGCTAACGCGCCGAGTCGTGAGTTGCGTGCTTTGCGTCAGCGCATCGGTTGTGTGTTCCAGAAGTTCAACATGGTCGGTAACTTAAGCGTACTGCAAAACGTGCTATTTGGCATGATGGGTCGCAAGAGTTATTGGGCCTGTAATACCTTGACCGCTACAAAAGCCGACCGTTTTCACGCTATGGACGCCCTAGACCGAGTCGGGCTCGCCCACCTCGCTGGACGCCGTACTGATACCCTATCGGGTGGTCAACAGCAGCGCGTCGCCATCGCACGTATGTTGATGCAAGATGCTGAGGTCGTATTCGCCGATGAGCCTGTGGCCAGCCTTGACCCGAAAGCTGGTCAAGAAGTCATGGAGCTGCTGTGGTCAGTGATCAAAGAGCGCAACATGTCCGTCACTTGCGTCCTTCACCAGATAGAGTTTGCTCGCCAATTTGGCGAACGTTTTGTTGGCTTAAATTCAGGTGAGCTGCTTTTTGACGCGCCATCGGCGTCCATTTCAGACGCTGACATCGAAGACCTGTACCAAACTAAAAACCCAACTGTGGCAGAGAACAATGAACCAATCATCAAACCTCAAATCGTTACCGCCTAGGCTTGAGTCACCGTCGATCTCAACCTGGTTGATTGCTATCATTCTGCTGGCATTCTTTGTCAACGGTTTCGCTTCAGCAAACATCACAGGTGATCGTCTGGTCAACGGCGCATCAAACCTCAGCATTTTCCTCGGCGATGCATTCCCACCAAACTTTAGTCGAGTGGATGTGATCGCTAAAGCGATGCTAGAAACCTTCCAGATGGCGATTGTTGGTGTGGTTTTTGGTGTTATTTTAAGTCTGCCTATGGCACTACTATGTGCACGTAATACCGCGCCACATCCGCTCGTTCGCATGATCGCCATTAACCTAGTTTCAGCATTTCGTACTATCCCTGATCTTGTCTGGGCTCTAGTGTTTGTTATCTCGGTTGGTCTTGGTCCCCTCGCTGGCATCCTAGCCATTGTCATGGATACCATCGGCTTCTGTGCGCGTTTTTTTGCTGAACGCATTGAAGAGATTGACCCAGGGCCGAGTCACGCGTTGAACGCGATTGGCGCGAAGCGAAGCGGCATTGTCATGGGAGCGGTGATCCCAGAGTGTCTGCCGTCATTTGTTGCCACAAGCTTATTCTCTGTTGAAAAAGCGGTGCGCAGTGCAGTAGTACTCGGCTTAGTGGGTGCTGGTGGTATTGGTGTTGAACTATCAGCTTCAATGAACCTATTCCGCTATGACCAAGCGCTTACTGTCATCCTGGCAATCTTAGTCGTCGTGATTGGTGTTGAACGCGTTTCCGGTATGATTCGTCGCAAAATCATGTAAGTGAAACCTGAATACTGAGTGAAAAGCAAAAGGTAGCCAATTTACTGGCCGCCTTTTGTTTATCAACCTAAATAGCCACCGACCGATTAATAGACGTCTGTTAGTTAGATTGAACGGGTAGAAATGGGATGAGGCCCTTAAAAAAGCACTACCCCATCACATTCGAGTCGTGGGTGAATTTTTACTTTATAAACTCATGAATGACAATATCAGCATTATCTTGAACTGACTCCTTGCCAATAATCTCCGGCCAATGTGTTACTTGGTTTGCCAACTTACCTGTGAGTCCTTTTTCACTGCCCCACCAAATACCAGATTCAAAGTCCTCTTTATTTAGCATCACATCGACGTAACGTTTAGCGCCCACTTCAACAGAATGTGCTCGACCAAGGAACTGCATAACTCGCATTGTGGCATTGGTCACCCACTTTTGATACCAAGGGAAAGCATCAGCCCCCGATGTACCCGCAGCCATTCCTGGATCAACAGTGACGAACCTAAAGTTAGTATGTTTGCGCGCCATACTCATAGTCCATAGGGCACCCATAAGTTTTACCGATCCATAGTGGTCAGTATACGCCTTGTTATTGGCAAATTTTTCTCCGTTTACAACCGATGTCCACTCTTCTAAAGAACCTTCTGTAATGGGTGGTTTCGCAGCGCCAATCTCAGGGGCACCTCTTGCAGCAAAACTGGCGACATACATGACCGAGCCCCCTTTGCTTAGCTTACCGTTATCCATTAAACGCTCAGCTAAATGGATATTTCCTAACACATTAACTGCAAAGGTAAAAATGACACCATCTTTTGTAAGCTGTGTGGGCTCAGAGCCGCCTGCCCCGCCCGCATTCAGTACAATGCCATCAACTCTGCTATCAAGATTTTCCGCCGCCTTTCGACATGACTCTAAGTCACTCACATCGACTATTAACGTTTCGAAAATTTTCTTGCCCGTTAGCTCTTCTAATTGATGAAGCGCCTCTTCAGCTCGCGCTTCACTTCGGCATGCCAAAATAATTTTGGAAATACCTTTGCTTTGAGCGAACTGTCTAGCAGCCTCAAATCCGAGTCCAGAATTAGCGCCAGTAATTAAAATTGATGAATAAGTCATATTGAATACCTAGTTTTAGCAATAGAAGAACAGAAGTGAAAGAGTCGTTGATATATTAAAGAAGGTGGCTGATTTGAATTTAAATTCTTACGCAGCGAACACTAAACATGTAGCCTTTTGAGCTGGTTGCACGACGAATTTCACCCGTATGTGTATTCCACCAAGCGTAGGCTAATGTGCGAATAATACCTTTGCTTTCGGACGCACTGCTTGCTGTCCAAAACTCGGTATAAGCCCCCTCAGTGATATACCAGCCATTCCACTTCACACCTGCAGGCCTTGCAAAAAAGTTATGTTTGTTGACCAAAGACTGATCCACTTTCTTAAATGGACCATCAGCTTGTGCTTCTTTCAGTTGCAAACCAAGTTCTTGGTCCTTCCCGCGCCAGCCTTCTTGATGAAGTTCCTCTTCGGGCATCCCAATGGTTCGCTCAAGCGTCTTCCAATCCTCATCGGTCGCCACTCTCCAGCCTTCTGGACATAATTTTCTTTCATCTGCGACGTCATGCCAGCTGTACAATCGGCCATATTTCAACAAATTAGCTTCTTCATCTTTCGGAATTACGCCTGAGCTAACAGCTGAACCATCTTGAAATTTGGTGCTTCTTAATCCTTCCGCTAACCAAACCTGATCACCGATAGTCACAGTTCGATAACGATTACCTTCCTTGTCCTGCACCGAGTCTTCTAGCTGGTAAAGCGCGTTGTTGATGTCATTAGCAGAGGTTGTAGCAGTAAGCACCATACTGACTCCCATAGATAAAATAATTTTTTTCACGACAAGTCACCCTTCGTTGACGTCATGAGATTACTATATCTATCAACCAGTATATAAACTAGGCGAAATAGTCTTTAAAAAATGCCTATTTGTATCAATTGTATATTTTAGGATATGCCATCATATAGTTCGATAACTAAGCAATCCTCTCTAACAAGTCCTTTGATTGACTCCATTGCTTTGGTGATTGGCCGTACATACGTTTAAATTCACGGCTAAACTGAGATGAACTGACATACCCTACCTCCATCGCCGCCTCGTTCACGGTCATACCCGTTGCTATCTTCATAGCAGCTTTGTTTAAGCGCATCGACTTCATAAACTGCATAGGGGACATCCGCGTAGCTTGTTTAAATTTACGATGAAAAACCGCACGACTCATGCCAACTAAAGAAGCGAGCTCATCGATGGTAACGTTTTTGCTAAGGTTAAGTGATAGGTACTCAATTGACTTGGCGATTTCGTTTCCGATACCAAAGGCTCTTCTTGCTGAGATACCCGCATCACCCTTTAATACTGCGTAGTACAACTCGCGCAAGCGGTTTTCACCCAAGATAGCCGTATCTGCTAGGTTCTCGTCAAGTTGAAGCAATCTTAGTAACGCGTCAGAAAAGGTGTCGTCCCAGTTAGCCAGTGACATACCCGGTGGCTGTGAGCTTTTATTTGGTAGCTTTATCGCACCTGCTGTACTTTCCATTTCAATAGCCAATTCAGTCATCACCTTAGTATCCAGGGAGATATAGACGCCTAACAACGGGTCTTCTGGCGAAGCTTCTGGAGTCCCCGCTTCAACGGGCAAAGGCACTGTGCAGCACATATATTGGCTGCTGTCATAGACGTAATGTTCGCCGTCAAGGATCGCTTCTTTCTTACCGCTCAATATCACTATTACGGTAGGTTCATAAACCGCTGGAGCACAGGGCATCGAGTGAGTCACTCTGAACAAGCTAACGCCTTTTATTCCTGTTGCGACCATACCGTCATCAGTGATTCGGCTGTCAACTAATTGCCTAATTCTCTGCTTCATATTTTTATCCAAACAACCAAACCGATACAAATAGGCATCTTTTAAAGGTAAATACGCCCACTTTTACATTAAATTGAGATATATAGTTAACTCTACTAAACAATACTCCCACGAATAGTGGCATGCAAATTAATTTACATCGTTATCAATCAACTCAAACAATTAGAGAAATTCACATCATGACGACTCAACGATTTGGGAAAAAAGGTTGGAGTCCAGAGCGATTAGAATCCAAAGCGCATTAAGTCGCTTAAAGGCAAAACATATGTCATTACCAGAGCAAACAGCGGAGTTGGCTTTGAGGCATCCCATCAGGAGAATCGTTGCAGATAGGGGAGTAAGTCTGCTGCCGACGACGCTTTTCCCCTGCCATAGAAATCCAATTGGCTGTCTGAGCTCGTGATCTTTCACTGGTTTAGGTCAGAATCGAATGGTTGTGATTGCACGCCAAAGACAGGAACAATTATTAAGTTGCATAGTGCCTATACTGGTAGTTTTTTTCTCATCGGGTAACTCTCCAAGAATGTAATTTAATATAATACTGATCACCTATAATGCGTTGGCATTCGGCTTCTTTTTCCATTCTTTTAAGAAGTTTTCAAGTGGAGTGAGCTTAGTGTTTTCCCTATGTTGAACCTCGAGTTCAGCTTGAATCTTTTCTAGTTCTCGCTTCGTCACTAGCCACTCCTGAAATGTTTTATCTGACAATGGTATTCTATTGATTTTATTCATGTTTATTATCTTTGCTGCTAATTTACCCGAACAACAATCGTCATTATCGGACCTGACTTGAGAGCAAACCGTTTAGATTATAGATAGATCGATTCGTGACAATCATTGTATTAAGCGCGAAGAAAGCTTCCACCGAAGCAGAAGCTTTTAATCAACAGGACTTAATCTAATGAATCAGGATTACTGTGACGCCACCTCTTGGGAACGACCTTTATTCGCTGCTGT
Organism: Vibrio methylphosphonaticus; assembly: GCF_023634655.1. GTDB lineage: Bacteria > Pseudomonadota > Gammaproteobacteria > Enterobacterales > Vibrionaceae > Vibrio > Vibrio methylphosphonaticus. Next base: position 13,431 of record NZ_JAMKMS010000013.1, read on the forward strand.
CACCAACAGCACACCCACTGTTAGAACAATAGAGCCACACAATAAGAACAGCCCTCTGCCTGTTGGCTCATTGGGAATCAATGCCATCGCTAAGATGCCGAAACCTGCCACACAAATCAGATTACCTAGCATACTGCGTTGCTTAGTATCTAAGTCTTGCTGATCTTCTGAATCTGCCACAATCGGTGTATTCCAATTTTCGAATAACTCGTCCACTTCAGCTTCACGTTCAGGAGTACGACATGTTCGATCTTTGTATATCAAGCCAATCGTTAAGAAGAAGCCACCGGTAAGCACAACGTGCGCCGCTAGACTCAATGTCACCTTTAAATCAGACCATTCACGCGCGCTAAGTGTTTGCTCAAGACCAAACCAGCTTTCAATGTGATGTGCTTCTAAAGAAATACCAAAGAAGTAAGAAACGAAACCACCAACTATCAAAGTTACCCAAGCAGCCCAATCAGGCGTATTGCGAATCCACATACCCAACAGTACTGGAATCAACATTGGGAACCCTATCAATGCACCCACGTTAAGAACTACGTCAAACAAGCTCAGATCTCGCAGCGAATTGATAAATAGACCGATAGCTATGATGAAAAAACTCATCAATACGGTTGTCAGTTTACTTACGATCATCAATTCTTTTTGTGAAGCATTTTTTCGCAAGATTGGATTATAAAAGTTAATGACAAAGATGCCGGCGTTACGGTTTAACCCCGAGTCCATAGAAGACATCGTTGCCGCAAACATCGCTGACATGAGTAGTCCTACCATACCAGCAGGCATTAATTTCTCTACAAAGGCAAGGTATGCAGCATCAGCACCTACATCATAACTTGAAGCGAAATCAGGCATGAATGCAGCAACGTACCATGCGGGTAAGAACCAGATAATTGGGCCAATAATCATAAGCGCACATGCAAGACCGGCTGCTTTGCGAGCATTTTCACTGTCTTTTGCGCAAAGGTAACGGTAGGCATTGATACTGTTGTTCATTACACCAAATTGTTTGATGAAGATGAAAACAACCCAGAGGATAAAGATGCTCATGTAATTTAAGTTGTTACCAACAAAGAAGTTGCCTTCGAAGTTTGAAACAATGTTACCAATACCACCACCATAGAAGTATGCAGCGATAGCACAAGTTATGGTCACAGCCATGATCACGAGCATTTGCATAAAGTCAGAGGCAACAACAGCCCAAGAGCCGCCCGTTACCGCCATCAACATTAAAACAAGTCCAGTAACAACGATTGTGGCTTCCATTGGAATGTCGAAGACTGCCGCAACAAAGATTGCAAGGCCATTTAACCAAATACCCGATGAAATCAGACTGTCTGGCAAACCCGCCCACGTAAAGAATTGCTCGGAAGTACGACCGAAACGCATGCGAATAGCATCAATTGCGGTGACAACACGAAGCTGTCTGAACTTTGGTGCAAAGTACATATAGTTGCAGAAATAACCAAATGCATTGGCCAAGAAAAGTATCACAACAACGAAACCGTCGCTGAATGCACGTCCTGCCGCCCCCGTAAACGTCCATGCCGAAAATTGGGTCATGAAGGCGGTTGCACCTACCATCCACCAAAGCATTTTACCACCACCTCTAAAGTAATCACTGGTGGAGGTGGTGAACTTACGAAACATCCACCCTATTGCTATTAAGAATATAAAGTAAGCAAGTACCACGATAGTATCAATATTCATTATTATCTAACCTTTCACATCAAGAATAATTAACGATGAGAAGGTTACGCATAAATACAGTTAAATTGTAGTATTTAATACCTTGCGTGAGATGTAGATCACCCCTTTTACAATCATAAAAAACCTTAAAAATCATACATTTAATGATAAAATAAAGTAAATCCAGCACAAATAAATATTTTTAAACTTTCACTTAAAATAATTTAAAAACTTCTAGGAACCTTAAGGCATAATTGAATATACACATCATCATTAAATTGAAAATAATTATACCCCAACAAAGACTCACGCCTTAATTGACTTAATACAATTAACTATAGAGGTAGAGACCTGTTTAATTAAAAACTAAAGAATAAGTCCAAAGTCTATTTAAACAAAAATAAGGATAACCTATAAAATATAGGCAAAGCGCGGGGCTTGTCTTTGAAGAAGAGAAAAAGCGCCTCAATTACTGACGAAGAGCACCCATATCAGCAATGTGATACGAACCATCCATTGAGCACAGTCATTACGACAGTAAACCTCCTATTACGCGCAGGCTCCAAGCTAGCCTTCCCCTGTAAGCATCACAGACGCAAATCATAAGCACTTCAAACAGTAGAGCTGACAACATCACATCAACATAAACATCAAGGTACTGTAAACACCACCAAGCTTACTTGCGAATATACCTTACTGTTTCACAACCGCGAATATCGCCGCCATGACAACGGTAAACTAGACGATGGTAGGCACTATGCCCGAAGCTAAAGTAACCTGCGTCTGTCGTCACCTACCTCCTCCCATTTTTAAGAATAGGCCCACCACGAAAGCAAAGACTAATACTGGCTCCTGCTTAGAAGTTATCTCGTTATGCTACTTCTAACATAAAATGCGTCGAGGAGGGGTTATTGCCCCACATGGCCGTATCACTTCAAACTCTCTTGAATTGTCTAAGCCGTACGCGAAATGACTGGCATCGTTCAGCTAAATACAAACAAGATATGCATTTTGTAACTGTACTGTTTGAATCGATTAGCGCATGAGGTTACTCAGATATATCTCTGAGTTAAAGAGTTAACTGATGTGCGGAAGACGTTGTGAGTAGAGTGTGTTTGTATCTTTCCAACCAGACACGCGTGAACGAGACGAACTCGCTCGACTTGTCCAATGGAGCTGTGGTGACGTTAGCAACAAGTTTTGCTTCGATACTTCAAGAAGCGACGGCTTCAAAAATACGATTAATAGATGGTACTCGGGCAATAAATCGCGCTTTGAGTCTTGATTATCACTAAATGCACGCCTAGGAAGGGAGTAGTAGCTTAGCTCCGAGTAATCGTTCTTTGCAGAATCGCTATCTGAGCCAGCAATGTCTTCTTCTGCATCAAAACTATACGCGTGTGTGATATCCAACATTTGATGGATATCACTACTTTGGCTAATTTGCTTAGGCGACAGGTACTCGTATGCACCAGCAGTGTATGAACACACTGCCAAAACAAGAACGATGAATAACCGATACCAAGACTTAACCAAACTTACCTCATATATAGATAGACGAAATATAGATAATCTGCTGAAGAGTCGACAGTATACGTAAATCATTAATGTATTGATTGACTTCTTTGCAATGGAAACTGTTAGTAGATATTACAATTGCCACTAGTGACGTGGTGGCTATTCAAACTGTTGGCTTTATCGAACCATTCAATAGGTTGGGACGAAGATTTAAAGAAAGTTTCATATAGGCTAGCAGGGAGAGCGCCGTAGAATAGCGTCGAGCAAACCCACTTTTTACGGGGACGCTATACGTTGGTGGCGATGAGCCACCAACAACTATTGATGACTACGATTAGATTGATCATGAAACTGTAGTGGTACGGTGAATTTGGTCACTTAGTTAGAGGTGATATCATCACCTCATAAGGGCTTTGTTGCAGTACTCAACGCACTCTGTCTTTTGACGCCATTAAGCCACCCGGTAGCTGTCGGGCATCCCAAGCTGCGTAAATCGGTTTAATATCGATGCGCCTAGCATCATTTCCTGTTGTTGGTTATTAAACTCTCGACTGTGTAATTTGGGTCCAATGATGCATTGGTAACGGTGCATCGCGTTTTCCGACACATTCCTCTTCCCATACCGTTTTTCTTTCTGCCATCGCATGGGCCCTAGTGCCGAATATGCCACCAAATTGCTCATCCTTTTTCCGTGGTGAGCTTCATCAGCATACAAATTATCTTTGGGAGGAATGACGATATCCGCTTCTGGAAATGCGTTCGATAACGTTTCATAAACAGCATCAGTGTCGTACATTTTATCCGCTGAAATGTGCTCAACTTCAATGTCAATTTGCTCACAAAGCTCGTCCAAAACCTGAAAGTCCATGGTGCTCTTCTCTGTCAGAGCTGCGGCATGGATAATATGATTCTCTCCCACACCAAAGTGGGCTTTTTTCCAACTCCGCTTCGCGTTAATGCGGTGTTTTTCTTGGTGCCACTCTCCCTTACAAAACTCTTTGAGACCCGTAGAGTCAATGGCGATGGCCGCTAACCCCTCATCTGGTTTATCCGTAAATTTGAATGCTGGCGTCTTAACACCGAGTTGAGACAATCGTTTTGAAAGAGACGAATAATCTGGGCAGACGAGCTCCGTGTGGCCCATTTCTTTTAAGAAACTATCGATAAAACCTTGAGTTTGGCGGAGAGGTTGCTTGAAAATCAGCCTCAAATAATGGCAGGTCATGATTGTGCTATCTGGGAATTTTGGCGATGAGCCAGTTCCATCATAAGTGCGTTGTTCGATCTGCCAATTATCCATGATTTCATCGGATAACCAGATGTCAATACGGCCACGATCACGTAGACTTTGGTTGTATTTAGCATAATCAGATTGTCGATAGGTGTGTTTTTTGAAGTGGTGTCGTTTGGATAAATTGAGTTTGTGGGGCATGATTTTAGAACAATAATCGATGAAGTCTAACAAGCATAAAGGAAGGTACGCGCCAGTCAATACTGGTCACTAACTGAGCGCTTCAACAAAGCCGATCGAAATCGGACGGGAACTTGATAGCGGAAGTACCAGATACCTGAAGAAGAACGTTGAGTAAGATAGCGCATGTTTAGTACCACTATTTAGTACCAATTGGCTTTCTGAGCTATATTTAAGGGGTAATTACTTGATAAATAAGAATAAAGCAGTAGAAGGGTGGAAGCCCCAGCCACATCCCGGCACACAAGTCATCCGCTGCGGCTGCTTCCTTCCGGATCTGACCGAGTTCACGAACTATTGTTGCGGGAGGACCAGGGCCTCCATAGATTCTGTTGATTTTGCGCTAAGGCTAAATCGTGGAATGGATTATCAGGTATAGGCGTATTGAATGCAATAGCTAAGCGAACTTTTTAGTGCAAGTTCGCGTTAAGTGATTAGAGATTAAACAAAAAGGCGTAAAAGCAAACTTCGACGCCTCTGTTGGGTTCACTGTATCAACGATAGATCAATGTTCTTGATTTTCGGAATCACTTCGCAAAATGTAATCCGTCATCCAAGCTGTCCCAAGTAAACATATCCAAACCACAAAAACGGGTTTGGGAACGTCAATACCAGGGGTGATCACTAAGGCGGCAAACCCTACACTCGGCAATGTCCAGCAAAGCAGTTTGTTCCAGCGGAAGGTTTTAAGCTTTCCTAGGCTCTCCATTGACGCGAGCATGCCAGTAAAACACAATGCGATAAGCGCGGCATGGGGTAAACCTGCTGCCCAAATAGGAACAATCAGCGCCAATGACCACCAGCTGTGCTTATTGCTCCCCTTCCAATGACTTGCCGCATACCAGGCAACAAATACAGAAAAGCCTTGGATTAATGTGACCATCGGGGTGCCCCCCAGTTTACCGGACAATTGGGTCACCATGATTCCCACATTCAACGTGACGACAATAAGGCCGACTAAACAAACAATCCAAATATTGCTACGTCGTGAAGAGGCAACCATAAATACCGGAAGTAGAATCCATACCGCAATCGACATGGCGATGCTTTGCATTGGTAATGTGATTCCATACACCACCATTGCTGCGAGCAAGGCCAAACCCGCTACCCCTCCTTGTGGAAGCACCCATAACGCGGGAATCATCAGTGCTAAAACGGGAATATCACCTTCTGTTACGCTGATTGCTCTGGCACAAACCATAGCAAGAATACTTGTGATTACGAACTGAAACACCGAAAATACCATTGCTCCTCCCTATACCGATCCATGGCACATTGAACTAGGACTACTTTCAGTATGGAACAGTTTCGAACACAAATCTTTGCAGTGATTCACCAAATTCCACATGGAACTGTGACAACGTACGGACAGATTGCAAAAATGGCTGGCTATCCTGGCTACGCTCGACATGTTGGCAAGGCACTGAGTGACCTACCAAAAAGCAGTACCCTTCCTTGGCATAGGGTTATCAATGGTAAAGGCGAGATTTCATTAACTGGCGAACGTTTCAGCGTCCAAAGAGCAAAGCTATTGGAGGAAGGGATTATCTTCACCGCAAGCGGTAAGGTCAGTTTACGAACTTATGGCTGGCAGTTATAGATAAAAGATTGGGTTCGATGATTTGCTGCTTAGCGAGACCGCTATCTGGCTAAGCAATCAGCCAGATAGCGACAATTGGCTTTACTTTGCGTGTACGCCAATAAGAAGTAGATTCACTTCTTCTGTCTTATTTTGGTCGGTAATCACAGGGTAAGAGGTATCGCTGATAAAACGCAGTTTTCCGTCAACTTCAATACGCGCGCTCACACTGTAAGTATGGCGAGCTTCAATATCCGCGCTGTTGTAGCTCAATTCAAAATCAAATGGGACTTGAGCACCCTCTGTTTCAAAGGTCTGCTCAGAAATGACCGTTGCTGGCGCATCCGCTAGCGAGACATCTTGCAGTTTCACCGTGACAACGGCGTTTGGTGGCAGTGCAATTCTCTCACGATACGCAATACTGCCTTTCACTGAGGTCATTTCACTCTCCACCGCTACTTTAGAGTCTGTCGCTGGCGCAGTTTGGCACCCAACAAGTGCTAAGCCTAATACGGCCGCCAATAAACCTGAAACTACCTTCTTCATAAAGCCTCTCTATTTTATTTGTGCACTTACGTGAGTCAGTGCCCATCTCTATTACATTAAAGATATCAGAAATTTATCCATCCATTCTAGAAATAGCACCAGAATGCATGAATCTCATACCATTCCTACATGACTTGTTACGTCATGAAACTGACGGGCCGCTTGACGAACAAACTGACAAAACCCACACTTGCAGTATTGAACTTGAGTATAAGTGAATTTATGAGTAAACCATTACGTGAATTGCTGGAATTACTTCAACTAGAAAAGTTAGAAGAAGGGTTATTTCGTGGTCAAAGCCAACACTTAGGCTTACCGCAGGTCTATGGGGGACAAGTGATAGGGCAAGCGCTGTCAGCGGCTCGATATACGGTACCAGATGATCGAACAGTACATTCGTTTCACAGCTATTTCCTCTACCCAGGAGATGCAGAAAAGCCCATTATTTATGATGTTGAAAACCTGCGTGACGGTAAGAGTTTTAGCACAAGACGCGTGAAGGCAATCCAAAATGGTCGCCCCATTTTTTACCTCACAGCAAGTTACCATGGGCACGCGCCAGGGTTTGAGCATCAAACAGAAATGCCTGTTGTTGATGGACCTGAAAATTATGTTTCAGAATCAGAGCTAGCAGCACGTATTGCTGACTTTTTACCGCCAAAAATTCGCGAAGTATTTTGCAGTGAAGAAGCCATTGAAGTGCGCCCTGTCACTGTGATTAATCCGCTAAACCCGGAGAAGGCAGAGCCTAAGCAGTATTTGTGGATCCGCGCAAATGGAGAGGTGCCAGACAACGCTCTTATCCATCAATACCTACTGGGTTACGCTTCGGATTGGCGATTCCTAACCACGGCGTTACACCCACACGGTGTTTCTATTATGTCGCCGAAATTTCAATTGGCGACCATTGATCACTCTATGTGGTTCCATCGCCCAGTTAAAATTGACGAGTGGTTGCTCTATGCCATCGACAGCCCGAATGCGAGCAACTCGCGCGGCTTAGTCCGTGGGGAGATTTTCAATAGACAAGGCGAGCTTGTTGCTTCAACTATCCAAGAAGGCGTAATGCGATTTAGTGAATAATGTCACTTTGTCATAAGCGATGAGCCGTCAATAATGAACAAAGCCAGCCAAAAATACGGCTGGCTTTCGTTATATTCACGAACTTTAATTCACGCGCTTTAACTCACAAGCTTTAAGTTAACACGCGTCACTTAATACACATTAATTAACGCACTTTTTCATAAGTTAATACGCTTATGCGGCACTTAATCAACGGCAGAGCCCAAAGCGTTACTCTGGGTATTTACCCCACTTCCTATTGATGAGGTAATTCACCATTCGGCGTGAAAAGCCTGTATATGGTGCACTAAGAAATGCTGTCGCTGCCCACTTTCCTTGAACCATGACTGGCCGCATCTTAGACAAACTATTAAACCCTTCTCGTCCATGATAATGCCCCATACCACTTGGTCCTACGCCACCGAACGGTAAGTCATGCTGACCTACATGCAACATGACATCATTGACCGTCACACCGCCCGACAAGGTGTTTTCCAAGGCCGTTTTTTGTAACGCTTTGTCATTAGTGAAAATATACAGCGCTAGAGGACGATCTCGTTGGCTAATAAAGTGATAAACGTCATCTAACGTCTTGTAAGTTAGAATAGGCAAAATAGGCCCAAAGATTTCACGAGTCATGACATTCTCATCTGCTGCAGGCGTCACGACTAAGTGAAGAGGAAAACGTCGACTTGCCGCATCAGGCTCACTGTCTGGGATAAGATTAATCACCTCACCGCTGCCCGTTTTCGCGAGATCTAGTGTCTCGTTTAAACGCTGGAATGACACATCATCAATCACTGACGTGTAGTCAGGGTGTTCAATGGTTTTAAAGCGCTTCTTCACAATAGACTTCGCGGACTTAATCACCGAGTCAAGCTTATCTTCTGGTACAAAGAGGTAATCTGGCGCTACACACGTTTGCCCAGCGTTATACAGTTTCCCGGTTAGGATGCGCTTCATTGCTTTTTTAATGTCGTAATCTGGCGCAATAATAGTCGGCGATTTACCACCTAGCTCTAGCGTTACCGGGGTGAGGTTCTCTGCTGCTGCCGCCATCACTTTGCGACCTGTTGCCCCTGAGCCAGTAAAAATCAGGTGATCAAACGCCAGTTTAGAAAATGCTTGGCCTGTCTCGCCTGTTTCGGCAATAAAACAAATTTCATCTTCGGTAAACGCCGTTGAAAATATCTCAGCTAAGACTCGGCAAAGATGCTGAGAATTTTCCGACATTTTTACCATCACTCGATTACCTGCAGCCAGTGCTGCCGTCATTGGCCCGATGGCAAGAAACAACGGATAATTCCATGGCACAATAATGCCCACAACACCGATGGGTTGCGGAATCACACTGTTTTTAGCGGGTTGGAACCATATCGCGGTATGACGCGACTTCGGCTTCATCCATTTCTTCAGCTGTTTACGTGCATCGACAAGGCCATCAATCGAAGAGAAAAACTCGAGCAACGCGGTTTCGGTTGAGGAACGATGACCAAAATCCTTACGAATGGCCTCGCACAGCTCCGCCTGATTTTGACGGATAAGACGCTCTACCTTGGACAAGTTACTCAGTCGTAATTCACGGCTAAGAAAAGGAGACTCTTTAAACGCTCGTTTTTGCTGGTTAAAACACGCTTGCATTTCTAATTCACTAAGCTCGACTTGGCTCATTATTCGACTCCTAATTCGATCAGTTTTTTCAATAACCGCTGACACTCTTCTAATGACATCACCTCGGGAACCGGGTACTCACCAAAGGCTTCTTTTATCGCTTGCTGCGCAATACGAGGAATGTCTTCTACTTGCAACTCTTTGACGACTTTCGGGATTGCAACACGCTCTAATAGCGCTTTAACCGCATCGGTGAATTGTGAGGATGCGCTCCCTTGCACACTGTCTTTATAGCCCAGCTCAACGGCTAGCTGTGTCAGTCGTGCGTTATCTCTTTGTTGGATCCCCTCTAGAACAAGGGGCAACACAATCGCGTTCGCTCGCCCGTGAGGCACATGATAAAACGCGCCGAGTTGATGAGCGATAGCATGCACATAGCCAATATAGGTACGTGTAAAGGCAAGTCCAGCCTCAAAACTTGCCAGCGCCATTTGCTCTCTCGCGTGGCTATTGTTGCCATCTTGGTACGCTGTTGGCAACGCGCTAAAGATCCGTTTAATCGCACTCACCGACCATTGGCGAGTTTGTGTATTCGCGTACCCGCTTAAATAAGATTCAATGGCATGCGTTAAGGCGTCAGCGCCCGTTTCTGCTGTTACCTGAGCAGGTAAACCCAGCATCAAGTTTGGATCGAGAATGGCAACTTTGGGCACCAAAAACGGGTCAGTAATAGAGCGCTTCTTTCGCGCTTTAACATCGCTTACCACCGCCGCAACCGTACACTCAGAGCCAGTTCCTGCCGTGGTGGGGATGGCAATAATAGGCATAAGACGGCGATGCACCTTAAGCAGTCCCGGTAACTTCGCCACGTCTTTATTGGTTTTGACACTCGCCGCCAACGCTTTTGCACAATCCATAGGCGATCCCCCACCAAAGGCAATAACGCTGTCGCACCCATGACTCTGGTAGTGTGTGACGCCTCGTCTCACCGTTCCGTAATCGGGATCTGGTGTGATGTCATCAAAAATTGAATAACCGATATTTGCTTCATCCAGCGTCTGCAGCAGGCTATGGAGTAAGCCGAGCTTCATCAAAACATGGTCCGTCACGATACAGGGTTTGGTCACGCCCAGTTCTTTGCATATTTTCGCAATATCATTCACCTTACCACGCCCGGAAATGCACATTGGCTGTGGAACGGGCACCATTTTAATAAACGGCTTCTTCACGGAAACCAGGCATTGGTGCAGCATAATGGCGCTCCTTTTAACAAGATGGCTGACAAGATGGCTGACAAGACAAGGTAAGATCACTCCGCTGTCTCATTTTCACGATGACGTTCTAACAACTCTGTTTTTAATGACATTCAGTTATAGAGTGATTGCTCCACATAAGCAAGATTCTCATCCAAGAGTTGAGAGTCTTATACCTACGACCTAGTGCCAGCTAAATCGTACCCGCTAACGAATAGGTAATGCCGTGGTGTATTTCAAAGGTTCCATGGCAAACGTTGAGGTTACGTTCGATAACTCATCAATACTGTTCACCAACTTCTTATAAAACTCATCAAAGCACTTCATGTCTTTCACCAGCACTTTCATCATATAGTCATACTCCCCCGCCATTCGATAAAATTCCATCACTTCGGGAAATAGCGATACCGTGTCGACAAAGGCTTTGTACCATTCATGGGAGTGGTTCGTCGTTTTTATCTGCACAAAAGCGGTAAAGCACAATCCTAATGATTCTGGATTCAGTAACGCTACTCGCTTATTAATCACACCATGATCTTCAAGCTTTTTTAATCGTTTCCAACACGGCGTCGTGGTTAAGTTCACCGCCTCAGCAAGATCATGCAGCGACAAGGTACTGTCTTGTTGCAATAAACCAAGTAGCTTCTTATCTATACTATCGATTTCCATAAAAACCTCAAAAGTAGAATAGTTTTCTCTAAAAACTCATTTATACAGTAAATATAGCAAAGTTTTTCTCTTGGTTTGTAGGTAAATTATCACCATAACGATAGCCAAGTAGGAAACCTAACTATGTGTACTGATCATCAATGGATAAACAACGCAATTCGTAAAATTGAAGCTGACTATCAACGCTCTGCCGATACTCACCTCATCAAACTCGATCTCCCAAGCATTGATGGCATCGATCTGTACCTGAAAGATGAAAGTACGCACCCTACAGGCTCACTTAAACACCGCTTAGCGCGTTCGCTTTTCTTGTACGCGATTTGTAATGGCTGGATTGGTCCAGAAACCACGGTTATTGAGTCTTCTTCAGGCAGCACTGCGGTATCAGAAGCTTATTTTTCTCGACTCTTAGGTCTTCCTTTCATTGCGGTTATGCCAAAAAGTACCGCGAGCAAAAAAATAGAGCAAATTGAGTTCTATGGCGGCAAGGCACACCTTGTTGATCGCTCAGACCAAATCTATGCGGAATCTCGTCGCCTTGCCGATGAGTTAAATGGTCATTACATGGACCAGTTTACCTATGCTGAACGTGCCACTGACTGGCGTGGTAATAACAACATTGCTAACTCTATCTTTAGCCAAATGGAACTCGAAGATCACCCGATTCCTACGTGGGTCGTGATGAGCCCAGGTACAGGTGGTACATCGGCAACAATAGGTCGTTTTATTCGCTACCAAAAACACGACACTAAGCTGTGTGTTGTCGACCCAGAAAACTCGGTATTCCATGACTACTTCAAAACGGGTAACAAACACATCACTGGCGATTGCGGTAGCAAAATTGAAGGTATTGGCCGACCTCGCGTAGAACCAAGTTTTATTCCTGGTGTTGTTGACGAAATGCGCACCATTCCAGATGCGGCGAGCATTGCCACGATTCATTGGCTTGAGAAGATTTTGGGTAGAAAAGTAGGGGCATCAACGGGCACCAACTTATACGGTGCATTGCAGCTGGCCTGTGAAATGAAAAAACGTGGTGAGACCGGCTCTATCGTGACCTTGTTGTGTGATAGCGGCGAACGCTACCTCGACACTTACTACAACCCTGAATGGGTTAAAAACAATATTGGTGACTTACAGCCTTATGCCGAAAAGCTGGAAATATTTGAAGCCACAGGTGAATGCAGCGCAGATTGTTAACGACAGTCATTTACCTAAAGGCAGCGACATGCAGTAGAAAACGTAAGCGTTTAGCCTGAAAGTACGCACAACATGCAAAAAAGGAGTGATGTTATCACTCCTTTGTATTATCTATGTCATTGGCCATGTCGTTGAGCGTTACCGACTACTTTTTATCACGGTGACTACTTTTATCACAGTGACCACTTTTATCAACGTTACTATTTTTATCACCGTCACTACTTTTATCACCGTTCCTACTTTCAATCATAATTACAGTTTTAGATCATACTTACAGCTTTCGATCATAAGTACGATTGACCTGCATTTGCGCAGCCGTAATGTACGACACTAAATCTTGATAAGATCTATCCAACTCTTCCACCACCAGCGCATCGGCAGCGTCGCTAGCGATCAGCTGCAATCCCTCATGGAACGCTTTCGCTTTCACTGAAAAGTACTCAAGCGGTCCACCGACGCTAGCTAATTGTCGCGTTTCCTCATGGTTTGCCACTACCGTGCCAAAGGTCGTTTCAAGCTCACCTAGAAGTAGCAGCGAGTGGTCACAGTTGGCACCGATTAGCTTTGAGTGTGCCGTCGTCCACATATTGGTATATTGAGCAATCCCACTTGAAGCGTAAATATCAACGGTACTCTTGTAAATAACGTCAACGGTTGTTGACGATAAAGATAATATAGATTGCGTATCTTTAACGATGTCTGCCGCGCCCTTCGACGCATCAGCGACCTGCAAAGAGACTTTTTCGATATTATCTCCAGCAAGATTGGTGCTCGATTCAATTCTTTCTACCAAGCCAGAAATCTCACTGGCCGCTTCATTCGCCCGCCCCGCAAGAGAGCGCACTTCATCCGCCACCACCGCAAAGCCACGACCATGCTCCCCCGCTCGCGCCGCTTCAATCGCTGCATTGAGGGCGAGTAAATTTGTTTGCTCGGAAATCTGATGGATAATACTAATAAACTGGCTAATATCGCTGGTTAATACTTGGAGTGCATTAACCGTATCTTTACTTTCTGCAGAAGATTGAGAGACCAAATCTAACGAGCGGTACATGTCTTCAAGCTGGCACTGTGTCGATTCAAATACCCCTAGTTTGCTCTGTAACTGGTCACTTTGCGCTATCAAATCATTATTCGCAGCTTCTATCGTACTAGCAGAACTGACAAGATGAGGAACAACCATCCCCAAGAAACGACGCGAACGCGATTTATGTTCCGTCACTGCGTGTTCTAACGCCGATACTTGATCTTGCTTCGCCGCGAGCTGCTGCTTTAACTCGGCCACTTGTAGCTGTAATGCCTCGTTTACCGCTTGTTCCGTGATTACCTGCTGCTGCGTTGCTTTTAGTTGTTTTTTTGATACCAACATAGTGTCACTTCTTCTACTGCTGTATTTCCTATATTTGCTACGCTAGCACTCGGTAAGGAATTATAAATAGCGTGAAGAGTAAGTTGTGATTACTGCCAGTCACTATACCCCAATTAGGGTATGGGCAACGTATTGTGCTACCTCTTGATGAGACCACATCATGAATTCAAACGTATCGAACACCACTAATTTACTGATATATAGACAGAAAAAACCTCTGACTAAGCAGAGGCGTAATAGGAGTGCTAGCGCGAATTATTTTTGCTTCGCTTCAAAAGCAGCCAGTTGCTCTGGCGTCGCTTTAGGTTGATGATTTTGCTTCCACTCATCATAGGTCATGCCATAAACACGCTCGCGAGCATCGTCGATGTCTAAGTCGAGCGATGCCTGTTCTGCTTCTGCTTTGTACCATTTACTGAAGCAATTACGGCAAAAGCCCGCTTGAATCATCAGATCGATATTTTGCACGTCTTTATTATTATCAAGGTGCGCAAGTAAGCGACGAAATACCGCTGCGTCTAGTTTATCTTGCTGCTCTTGAGGAAGATTTTTGTATTTAAATTCAGCCACGCGATTTCCCTTATTCTACTATTTAGTCTATCCGCCACAAACTATGGTTTATTTTCTTTACCGCACTGATATGCACTCAATTGCATTGGTAAATATTCTGCAATACCATTATTGTTTACAATTTAGATACATACAGTCAAGCACTGTTCATCATCACTGGAAGATAGACAATGAAAAAACCACTACTACTCACTCTCATGACTCTTGCTTCGTATTCTTCTTTAGCAGCAACATCCGTTGATTTAGTCAAATCCACCCAATCTTGGGATGGTACGCCGCTGCCCACTTATCACCTCACTCAACCGGAAGTGACGATAAAAGAGATCATCATTGAACCAGGAGAACGCCTACCGCTTCATATACACCCTGTCATTAATGCTGGTGTATTGCTTGAAGGCACACTCACCGTCAAACTTAAGGAAAAAGAAATAACACTTAATGCTGGCGACGGGCTCATTGAAGTGATGAACAAGCCACACTTTGGTATAAACCCAGGAACGACGCCGGCAAAAATCATTGTCTTTTACCTCGCCGAAAAAGGCGAAACGGTCACTTTACTAGAAACAGAATGATTCTTTATAAGGTCACAAATAAAGCATCATGCTTAACGAATGTTTAGCGTTAGCGTATTAATTGAATGCCGTGTCTTTCCGTAGACAAAAAAAATCGGCCTATTTTATCAATAGGCCGATTATAGCGTATTACTTAACCATGACTGGCGCGCGCTTTCACATCTTTTTGTAGCGCTTTATTCAACTCAGCTTCGACATGCCCAGGCGATTGTGTCTTCGCGGATATCAAGCGATACATCGCTGGAATCACGAACAGCGTCACTAGGGTCGCAAATGCCATCCCAAAGAAAATAACCGTACCCACAGCCACGCGACTTTCGTAGCCAGCTCCTGTTGAAACAATCAATGGTATTGCGCCTGCTAGTGTGGTGAACGCGGTCATTAAGATAGGACGCAGTCGCCTTGCTGATGCATCGACGATGGCCTGTTCGAACTCAATACCTTTGTCTCTTAGTTGGTTGGTGAACTCAACAATAAGGATGCCGTTCTTGGTCACCATACCGATTAACATGATCATGCCAATCTGGCTGTATATATTGAGCCCCTGCTGCATAATCAGTAAGCCTAGGAAGCCACCAAAGACGCCCATAGGGACGGTAAACATCACCACCAACGGGTTAATAAAGCTCTCAAATTGAGCCGCTAGTACCAAATAAGCCACTAACAATGCCAATGCAAATACGACAAAAATACTCGATTGGTTCTCTTTAAAGTCTTTAGACTCGCCAGCGTAACTGATCGAAATATCACCTGGTAGCATCTCGATTGCCTGTTGATCCATAAAGTCTAGCGCTTCACCCAACGTATACCCATCCTTAAGGTTGGCTTTAATGGTGATAGCCTTTTGCTTATTGTAGTGCGATAAACGAGTTGAGGAGGCGACTTCTTCAATATCGGTCACGGCATCTAGAGTAACCAACTCGCCAGACTGAGTACGCATGTAAATTTGGCTCAGATCGGCAGCATTGTTGAAGTTATTTTCATCCCCACGCAGGTAGACATCATATTCTTCACCGCGCTCAACATAGGTGGTCTCGCTTTTACCACCCAGCATGATTTCTAGCGTATCGGAGATATCTTCAACACTGATCCCTAGCTCCGCAGCGCGCTCTCGGTCAATGGTCACAACCAGTTCCGGCGTTTTCTCAGAGTAGTCCGTACTCGCACCTTCCATCATCGGTGACGCATCCGCTTGTTGCTCTAGTAAGTCTGCCCATTTTTGCAGTTCAGCGTAATCAGAGCCACCAATAACAAATTGTACCGGCTCGCTTGAACCACCTCTAAAGCCCGGCATAAAAGGGAACACACGAACATCAGGGATCCCGGCGAGGGCTTTACGAGCTTCTCCCAACGCTTGCGTAGCCGTTACATCACGATCGTTCCAATCTTCTAAGATCATGATAACAAAACCCGTTTGGTCACCCGCATTACCACCAAACGCTGGCGACTGGATGCTAAAGGATTTTAAGAAACCTTGTCCCAACAACGGCATTAATCGCTCTTCGACGATATCCATGTTCGCTGCCATCCGGTTATAACTGGTGGCATCTGCGCCTCGTACAAAGGCAAAGATAACCCCCCTGTCCTCTTGCGGCGTTAATTGAGCAGGCACCTGTTGCATCAACTGATAACTGCCACCAACACACGCTAAGATAACCACCGGAGCTAACCAACGAAATCGTAATGCTTGCCCAAGTGCTCGCTTATAACCGCGCTCGAGTTTTCTAAAACCTGAGTCCACCCATAGCGTAAAGCGATTTGGTTTCACGTTCGCTTTTAAAATCGAACTGCCTAATACTGGCGTCAGAGTGAGGGCAATTAATGATGAGAAGATCACTGACATTGCTAACAACACCGAGAACTCAGTAAACAGCAGCCCTATCATGCCATCCATGAATGAAATCGGTAAAAACACCATCACCAAGACTAATGTGGTCGCGATAACCGCAAACCCTACTTCACGTGTCCCTTTATAGGCCGCGAGTAATGGGGGTTCTCCTTTTTCAATATGATGGAAGATGTTTTCCACCACCACGATGGCATCATCCACCACCAAGCCAATAGAAAGGATCAGTGCCATCAGGGTGATCAAGTTGATCGAAAAGCCAAAGAAATACGCAGCAATAAACGACGCGATCAACGACACCGGTACGGTCACCGCCGGTATCAGCGTGGCTCTTGCTTGACCAATAAAGATGTATAACACCAATATGACTAAACAGCCGGTGATAAACAGGGTGCTATACACTTCAGAAATGGAGCGGTCGATAAAGACAGTTGAGTCGTAGTCAATCGCTAAGCGAGTCCCTTCAGGCAGGAACTGCTGCATACGTTCCACTTCTTTATGCACTAGGTCAGCCATTTCGAGTGGGTTTGCATCAGACTGTGGCACGATACCCATGCTGACGTTAACCACGCCATCACTCTTAAAGGTGGAATTCTCATTCTCTGCGCCGATATACACATCGGCGACGTCTTTCAGGTAAATCGGTGTATTGTCACTGGCGCGTTTCACCACCAAATATTCAAAATCTACCGGGGAGTTGTATGACCGGGCAGTACGAACCGACATCACCGTCGCGTCATTTCGCACTTCCCCACCAGGACGTTCTATATTCTCTGATCGCAGCGATGCCGTGATGTCAGCCGTCGTGACGCCGCGTCCAGCCATGTAAGCAGGCTTGAGCTTGATATACATCACTTGATATAGGCCGCCAGAGATATCGACCGAACTGACACCTGAAATCAGGCTAAATCTATCAAGAAGAACTCGGTTGGTGTAGTCGGTAAGCTGCGTTCTATCCATCACTGACGAGCTAAGATTGATATAGACCGACGCTTCGCCACTACCATTGTTTTTAAACACCAACGGATCATCAGCTTCGTCAGGCAGTGAGCGTTGCGCTCGTGCCACTGCATCACGAATATCACTCACACCGGTGTTCAGATCATAACCAAGCTCGAAGGTGACCGTAATGCGCGACATACCATTTCGAGTCACTGACTCTATTTCGTCAATACCACTAATGCCAGAAAGCTGGTCCTCAATAGAAGAAGTGATTTGGCTTTCGATAATCGTCGCGGAGGCGCCTTCATAACGAGTAGAAATAGACACGACTGGGTTTTCGATGTCTGGCATTTCGCGTACCGCGAGCTTGCTGAATGACACTAAGCCAAAGACACACAACAACAAGCTAAATACGATCGCGGCAACGGGACGTTTTACTGAAATATCAGATAAAAGCATTAACTTACTTCCTTCTCACTGAGAAGTTCAGCATTTTTGTCAACGCGCTGCGCCGTCGGTTCCGCTTTCACTTCCTGTACGGCAGATCCATCACGCATGTTAACGATACCTTGCACGACGATTCTCTGGCCAATTTCGATCCCTTTTTCAATCACCACTTGGTTGCCCACACGAGCGCCCAAAATGACCTCAGTACGGTGCGCCTTGTTATTGTCATCAATGACATAAACAAAGCGCTTAGTACCTGAATACTCGAGTGCTTGTACCGGGATGATAGGCGCTTCTATCGGAGGGAACGCCATGTTTGCCTGAGCTAACATACCGGGCTTTAATCGATTCTCTTGGTTTTCAAAATGAATACGCACGCGAAGGTTCAAGGTTTCTTGATTCACTCGCGTATCGATGGCAACAACGGCACCTTCAAATAAACGATTGCCCCACGCCGACGTTTTTGCCGTCACAAGCATGCCTTTTTCAAGCAAAGATAAGTAGTGCTCTGGAACTTGTAAGTCCAATTGCATAGTAGACAAATCATCTAATGTCAGCAGTTCTGTCCCTACGTTCACTAACTTACCGCGGCTGAAATCAATCAAGCCAACGGTGCCTGAAAACGGGGCTTCTATGTGCAAATCATTGAGCTGCGCATTCGCAGCGTCTAAACGAGCGTTGGCAATGTCTACATTAGTCTTCTGGGCATCAATTTCTGTTTTTGTTATCGCATTACTCGACGCAAGGCGTTGAAATTCAGCCAAAATACGTTTTTGGTCTCGTAGATAAGCTTTGGCTTCTGCGACAGAGGCCACGGCTTTGTCATCATTAAGTAACACCAAGACCTGCCCTTTTGGCACCTTTTCGTTCGCCGACACGCGAATTTGGTCAACGATCCCAGATACTTCAGACGCAATCACAACCGACTGATCAGCTTCTAATTTACCGACCAGAGACAGAGATTGAGAAACTTGGTGAATGGCCACTGTCTCCGTCACAACAGAAATAGCTTGTGACCCCTGAGGCCTTTTTGCGTAGCTTGCAGAAGATGCACCAAGAATAGACAGTGCTAGCAAACCGATTATTGTTTTATTTTTCATCGTATTTGTCTTTTAATATAGAAACTAAAGACATTCTATCGACTTATGAGCGATATAACGTCAAGAAGTGTAAATCCTAAACAGAGTTTTTGTTTACAAACATTGCTTCTTCACAAATACCGCAAGAAGATGAAACAAAAATGGCAAGATGAAAGAGAACAATAAGTAAACATAGCCTATTCATTACGATCAATCGCAGAAATAATTAGCATTTCCTGTAGCGAAGTGGTTAATAAATAGAGCATAAACCTGTCTTTTTAGACACCTCTGCCCAAAAAGGCATCATTCAGTTCAAAATACCAAGAAAAAACTTTACAGCTTTGTGCAGTTTGCTATGATTCGCTCCGAACTTGAGTTGCTGCTTTGGGAAAACAGCGAAACAAGTATAAAACACCCTGGAGGGGTTCCCGAGTGGCCAAAGGGATCAGACTGTAAATCTGACGGCTCTGCCTTCGATGGTTCGAATCCATCTCCCTCCACCATATTAGTTTAGTTGGCTAAGACCAAATAAACGCACTTGAGTTACTGCTTTGGGAAAACAGTGAAACAAGTATAAAACACCCTGGAGGGGTTCCCGAGTGGCCAAAGGGATCAGACTGTAAATCTGACGGCTCTGCCTTCGATGGTTCGAATCCATCTCCCTCCACCATATAAAAAAAACCGACTCTTTGAGTCGGTTTTTTTTCGTCTGAACTTTCTTATTCTCTGCAATTGTCTTACTCCCTACAAAAACATGAAAGCAAACAATCCCCTGAGCATTGAATAAGAACACCCCATTTAGGGCTATTCTAAGGCATATTTTAACTAGCTCTCGCTGTGAGTTGTCACTGTGGCTTTAACACCGAGTCAGCTAGTTCACCGCTTTCACATACGGAAGAACGCGGAATCCATCTCGAACCTTTTGGCTAGGAATATAATGACGGAATGCTAAGTTAAAGACATCAGAGTCATTAGCAGTTTCAATGTTGTTCACAGCATCCTCACCACAGCCAAAGCTGACGGTGTAACTACCATCTGCATTTCTTTCAGCCGTATTGGAACTGACATTTGCGACTTCGCCAAACATAAAACCCTGCTTGTTATATACGGTCACCGACCAGAATGCCTGATTTTGTGGGTCTTCAAATGTGGCTTGATGGCAGGTATCCGCAGGGAAATTGCCTGAAACCTCATAGATGTTATCTTCCAGTTGTGCACCACCCCAACCAATTGCGGCACCAACCGCATACTTCTCTTTAGTAAACAGTTCTTTTGAATCATCTTCAGGGCTTGTAAACATCCCAAACGTTGCTTGTGCGCCATCGCGTTTCAGTAACTTCGGCATTTCCATTTTCAGATTTTCTTCAACCTGTGCAAATGACTTCTCATCCACTTGCGGCGCAGTAAATTCACGATCAGAATTTGCATCAATCCTCATCTTGTCTTGGATTTTATGAACCTCTTCTTTACTAAAAGTGGCATCGGTACGAACAATGACATAAACATGATCACCACTATGCGTAGAGAGGTCGAAGGTGCCCGAACCATACTTCATGGGTTGAATTCGGTGATCCTCCGTAATCACTTCCATCGACATGTACTTGCCTTCTGGGATTTCGGGTAATGTAATCGTTGCGCCTTTTGATACATCAATCACTGCCATTGAATAAAAGGTATCGCGATTCATTCGCACGACGGACTGTTTATCCGTTGGTGTGAGTTCTCGCTTATGCAGAAATTTGTTCACGCCTACTAACTCTTGGTTTTTAAGATACTGACGGGATGTTTCATAGACCGCGTAATTATCAACCGTCGTGACTTTGCCGTCGTCACTGAAAAACGCCGTTAAAGTCGACACATCTTCAGCATAACAAGACAGTGAAACCGCGCTTAACCCTAATACTACTAATGCTAATTTTTTCATCGTTGGCCTCTAATAAAATCAATAACGCTAATCAACCAAAACACCGTCCATCTAAATAATTTCAATTCGTTAGCTCTAATATTGCTTAACTTGTAAACAATATTAGCAAGCAACGATGAATACACAAATGATATGAACGGATACAAGAAATGCACTAAGGTAATATCTAGTGGTGACTTTCATTCAATAAGGAAATACCATTACATTAAGTAATTTATCAGCAAAGGGACAACGACATTATTCCTCTCTCCCGTCATCAAATAAATATCGACGGTATTCAATCACATCCACATCAATGTGATTGATCTTAGCAAAGGCATCAATTTGTCTGATCGGCAAAAACCCATTGCTCTCTAGTACTTTCCGAGAACCAAGATTAGAGATGACGGCATGCGCACGCACTTCCACCAATGAGCTAGATTCTCGTAACCATCTCAGCAACTGCTTTAAGGCTGATGAGGCGATGCCTTTTTGGGTATAGTGATGGCCAACACGGTATCCAATCTCGGCGACGGTGGGTGTGCACTCCTTCACGTTGACATTCATGCGACCGCAGATTTCCCCCGTAGTGGTCTTAATTAACATCGGGAACATTAAGCCAGCACGATGATAAAGGAGAAACTCTTGCGTTTGTTCACGTACGCCCTGTAGGCTGTAAAAGTCATCACCACGAGGGGGAACGTGCTGCTCAAACCAAGCCTGATTGTCAGATTCAAATTGCAGGAGCGCGGCGCTGTCATCAAGGTGGACTAACGCAATCTGCACAGCCGTCATAAATACTCTCCTTAGAATTAGCACCGTAAAATCACGATACTATTCTAACCGTATCAAACTGCAACGTCCCGTGCACGACCTGCGCTACTTGAAAAGGCACTCGTTTACCCACGAGCGCCCATGCTCAACACCGTCCATTTCCTATTTCGATAATTTCTTAGGCAGCATGGCTAAAACCTGGCTAACCCATTTAGGTGTATACCCTGAACCTTGGCCTCCCGAGTACGCTAAAGAACCTTGCTCATCAGATTCACCCGCCTTCACTTCTTCAACAACGTCGTAAAAGTCTCGGATCATAAACTCCACTTGCTCGTCACTAATGGGATCGATAGCCAAATGTATTGCCGGTGGCTGCGCATTGCCAAGTAGGCTCCAGCCACGTTGTGACATGCCGCCAACGACCTTGGTAATGTCCAGAGTCGGCGAGTCAATAATAACAAGTGATAAGTCTGTTTTCGCGGTGCGCAAATCTTGTGATTCAGCTAGGCCATCAATAAGCATTTGCTTAATGGTCATAATGCGTTGCGCATTTTTCACATAGCCCTCTTCGCCCATATAATTCATTACCGCCCATGCGCCAGCCGTGGAGGCAAACGTACGGCTTCCACCTAGAGATTGGGTGAAATAAGGGCCACATGGCCAATCATCTACCACGGTGTAATGATGGAACTGCTCATCACCACCACGATACAGTACTGTCGACATCGGCTTAGGGGCATAACCGTATTTGTGCATATCAGCTGAAATAGAACGCACCCCAGGCACAGTGAAGTCCCAATTTGGCAAGTCATAGCCCGCTTTTTTGACAAATGGTGCCAGGTAGCCACCGACACACGCATCAACGTGAAGCCATAAGCTTTTTTCAATCGCAAGTTCAGACAACTCTTCGATACGATCATAGACACCAAATGGCCAACAAGGTGCCGACCCAATCAATCCGATGGTATTTTCGTTTATCGCCGATCTCGTTGCTGCAAGATCAACACGATTATCTTTACCCACTGGCGTTCGAATAATTTTCATCCCAAAGTACTTACCACCGCGAGAAAAGGCAATATGAGCAGAATAAGGCATGATGATTTCTGGCTCTTTAATATGCGGCATCGTTTCGCGTGCCCAATCTCGCATTGCTTTCATCGCGCAATAGATAGATTCAGAACCACCGGTCGTGAAATTCGCACGCATGTCATCGCTGCCGTGGAAGATCTCGCGAATCATTTCAATCAGCTCATCTTCTATTTGCCCTGCCGGCTTGTTCATAAAAGTGAATAAAGCATTAAACGAGAAGAACTTCAGTGCCGCTTGCTCTACAACGTCTTGGATCTCTTCGCTGCCTTTGAGGGAATACATACCAAAGCGCCCCCCATCAACGGGTACCATTTCTTTTTTTAGTTCATCTAGCTTATTTAATACCTCATTTTTACTGTATCCACTTTTTGGGAAGTACGTATTATTTTCGTTCATAATTGGCATAATTCAGACCTATTGATTCAAAAAGTGACTGCGATACCCCATCATCAGGGCGGTCAGTTTAGACGCGGTAAGTGCGGTAATATGGTTAACATCGTTTGCTGGACATAGCTCGACGATATCGAAACCACAGATATTCCCTTGCGCGACTTTGTTGAGTTGAAAAAGCAATTCCTTCTGCTGCTTGAAAGTCATACCGCCAGACTCAGGATGCGTCGTGCCCGGCACATAGATCGCGTCCATACCGTCAATATCGAGTGACACATACGTTGGGACCGTTGGATCAATCACCTCTTGCATGATTGCGGCCTCACCACGCGCATCTAATTCCGTGACAGGGACAATTCGAATACCCGCGGCTTTGGCTCGCTTAAATTCTTCTGCCGTCGAGTTTCTTGCCCCAATAACAGTAATATTTCTCACAAAAGGAAGAGTGTGGATATGAGTGGTTTGGGTGCCGTGATTAAACTCGGATGCGAGAGGCATATCGGCAAAATCAAGGTGCGCATCAAAATAGATAAAATCGATTTTATTGTGACTATCTTCAAAGCCTCGAACTAAGGGATAAGTGATTGAATGGTCGCCACCAACAGTGATAGGCACTGCCCCAGCGTTTAGGATCGCCTTAACGCTGTTGGTCATACGGGCGCGATTAAGTTCGCCTTCTCCGGGGCTAATCACCACATCACCGATATCACCAATTTTAATCCCTTCGAGCAAGGTCAGATCTTTGTCGACATCAAATAAGCCAACTTCACCAATATCAAAAAAAATGGTCACCGGATTGTCACGCAGTGCATTGGGCATCTCTGATTGGCCCGCTTGAATGTAGGGGGCAAACGTACCTTCGGCATAAGGGACACCCAACATTGCGTAGTCAAGTGATTGAGCAGATAAGTCACTAATGCGCTCTGCCCCCATAAAAGTACGTGGTGGCGCGTAAAAATTTGGAATCATCTCTGACATAGTCATACCTGTAATAGTGTCGATTTTAGTCGTGTCGTGTGCAGCCGCCGCGCTTATTAAGCTGCCGTCGTTTGAAAAGAACCGTCGTTACGTTTCATTAGGAGACTTTTCATGAGTAACGTCTCGATTTCCGTCCAATCGACATCGCCTTCTGCGATGCCCTCTAAGCGGCTTTCAGTCCAATTTTCGCTTTGTTGCTTGGGAATAAGGTTGCAGGTCTGACTCTTAGGAGTGCTGTTAACAAAACACCATCCTTGATCGGTTTTCAGAATGCCCTTAATACGCTGGTAGTCATTGTCATTTAATATCAGACTCAAGGTCTCATAGTTAAATTGGCTATCTGGATGAAAGCGCCATAAGGCTGTGGACATATTTTGATAAAACTGATCAATACGAGACCAATTGGGGTTAAACAGCGCCATGCGGTCCGTTCGCTTTAAGTGTGCTTTATTCAGTGTTGGTGGAGAAACCGACAACCCTATGTCCCCTCCTACCAACATTCGTTGCTTCCAAAGCTGGGCAGTTCGCGTTGCGAGGTTGTCCACAGTGAGCTCAGAGTTCGTACACACTAAGCCTTTCTGAGGTGATAAATGCTGCAATGCTTCAAACCAATGGGCAGTCTCTTCAGGCTTTGCAATATCAGTATGTGAAAGAGCAATAATATCAGCGCAGGCAATCGCACGAGTGGTCGCACTGTTTCTCAATGCTTGAACAACCGAAGTCTGAACATTGACCACGGCGACAATTCGTTCGAGGATTAATCGCTCAGCAAAATGATTATCGCCAAGCAGTGTGATTAAATTTAATGGATCCGACACCCCAGATGCCTCAATCACCAAACGTTCAAATGGACCCGCGACATCATCTAATAAGCTATCAATCGCCGACACTGATTCCACTTTGCCAGAGCAACATAAACAGTTGCCCTCTATGGCTTGAAATCCATCAGAGAAAGGAGATAGGACGCGACCATCAACCCTGCCTTCACCAATATCATTGACCAGTACCGCCCAAGATTGATTTGTAGGCTTGTTATAAAGCAGTTGCTGTAACAACGTGGTTTTTCCGGCGCCCAGAGTCCCAATGACAAGAGTGACAGGGATGGCTTTTGATGTTGCTGGCAACGTCATGGCTATTCTCCTGGGATCAGGTGTATCTTGCCTACAAACTCTTCTACGCCGTTACGGTCATTTAGGAGTTCGAAGGCTTCCGACGCACGTGACATTGGGAACGTATGAGTAACCAGCCTATCTATTTTGTCTTGCATCCACGGGTCGCAAAGCGTTTCTAGGATCTCACGGCGGTGACGGAAATCGACATCAAAGGATGCGGTGATGGTTTTCTTCGGCCAACAAATACCATACTCGGTATTAAGATCCCATTTCAGCTCCGGACCTTGGTCTGCCGCGTAGCCAAGTTGAATCATAGTCCCGTAATGACGTAACGAGTCTAGACACTTCTGCTGATAATAAGGGTAGCCAGAACACTCGAAGGAGAAATCTGCACCACGCCCATCGATCGTGTGCTCTTTCACTTGCTCTAACCAGTGTTCATCTTCAGAGTTAATAATGACGTCTGCGCCAAGTTCTGCCGCGCGTGCCATACGCTTCGTATCGCGACCAATAGCAATGACTTTTGCACCGCGATATTTCAGGTTTACAATCGTGGCGAGACCAATAAAGCCAACCCCTCCCACCACGCAGACATGCTCTTGCGTAATGTGATGCTCTCGCACTGGCGTATAGGTACAGCCAATTAAGCAATTTGCCGCCGATGCATGTTTATCGGATAGCTCATCAGGAATTTTCGACATCATGTTGGATGGAACGAGTCGATATTCACAAAAGCCTGAACCACCAGATTCGCTGTTATTATTAAACTCTTGAACCTGAATCGGACCTTTAATATTGATGCAGTGCGTTGCGCCCATCCCGTTATCACAGACCCAACACTCGCCACAGGCCCAACCTTGGAAGATCACGACGCGATCACCGACCTTCCAACGATTTTCCCCTGGACCTATCGCATCAATAACGCCAACACCTTCATGGCCAAGTGTCGTTGGTGTTTCATACCACTCATAAAAGCCTGTTTTATAAGCTCTATGTTCAATACAGTTGGGAGCAATAGTTTGTTTTACTCGCACAAAACCACCAACAGGATCAGATACCTGTTGTTCAATAACTTTTGCACTACCTTTCTTGATGTCGAGTACTTTATTGATTTTCATGTTGATGCCTAGTTGAGTTAATGTCTCAATATTGGCAGCTCACATTGATTAATAATTGACAATAAAAACCATAATTGACATTTTAGCCAAATGGTTGCGTGACAGAGTCGATAAATTAGAACTTTCTATGATTTTAACAGATGAAAAACACCACTTTGCCGTCACTCTTGTGAAGCGTTTACAGGCGGTACTAGAGAGCGAACGACCTTCATTAGTGACAATATTAAAACGGCAACTCACTGAAATATCCTTTGATGAATCGCAATTAAATTTGGAAAGCGCGGAACAACTCGTTAACCATTACAACAAATATATCAATGGCTTATATTTAAAAATATATGACAGAATCAACTTGGCCGATTTTGGCCTATATGGCTATGCGATCGCTTCCACAGCAACCGTGCGCGCTGGATTAGCTCTGTCTCAGCAGTTCCTTTCAATGACAACGACCTATTATGAAGAGTCTTTAGTTGAAGACGCAAACCACTTAACCATAGTGCCCAATATAGATAGCCAACATCCATCCGCACAAATACTCAGTGAAGACTTTACCGCTGGGTACTGGGTGTTACTTAAACAAATTATTATTGGTCATCGTGAAGATATGAATGGGCTAATATTAGAATTTACCTACCCAGCGCCACCTTACTACGCTCTTTACGAGTCTTTCTTTGCGGGGTGTACACTGAGATTTAATCAAGCAATCACTCGAATCAAACTCCCTGTTAGCTGGCTAAACGAACCCATTTCTCTTGAGCACTCTAAAATAGATTTATTGTTATCTAAACCGCTTATTATTGAACTAGAAAACAATAATAAAACGCTCAGCGACCTTGAACAAAGCATCTATAAAATGGTGATTAGCTCTCATTTTACCAAAACGACTTTACCTGATATAGCCCACGAGTTTTCGATTACTACTCGGCAATTACGTTACTATTTACACCAGTCACATGCCAGCTTACGTGACACGGTGTTGCGAGCAAGAATGTCTGTCGCCTCACGTCTATTGGTTGATACCGAATTAGATATAGGCACCATCGCTGAGACGCTAAATTATAGTGAGTCAAGCGCATTTGTCCGCAGCTTCAAGTCCTACTATGCCATTTCGCCATTACAGTACCGCCTTAAAAAACATGACCCTTTTAAGCAAGCGGATAGCTTTGGGTAAACACATAGCTTGGGTAAACAAATAGCTATAGCTAAACACGACACTACTCTAATGCACTAAGCTAACTGACTAACTGACTAACTGACTAACTAAAAGAACTAAAAGACTTCATTGACGTGAAAATAGAACGTACCACCATGCTCACCGTACCCAATATCAGCACGGACGTTCACGGTATCTTTAATTTTCAGACGAAATCCGGTACCTGCACTGGCGAGAGTATTGTCCCACAACCCTGACACATCATTGGAAACGGTGCCTGCTGCACCCCAAAATACGACGCCAACACGCCAATAGACGGGCAGTCGATATTCCACTTGTCCCATCATCATTTGGTTATCGCGATAGCGCCCTAGAATATACCCTCGCATCGCATCTGATCCGCCCAAGTCAGGGAGGTGGTTCCATGGTACATCACCCGATGTTAGGTTGGCCTGAACTTGCCATGCAAGCAAACCGGGCATCGGGGCTAATGCCATGTATTGCGATGCTTTTAATGAATATTTCCCAAAATTTTCTGAGTTAGTCGTGTCATGATATAAGCCAATATCAGCTTGTAGTAATGTTCCGCTAGATGCATTGGTGACGTTATCTCGTGAGTCATACACATTCGACACAAACACGCCATAACTGGTGTTGTCTGTGAGATCAGCTGCAATGCCCTCTTGGGTGGGGGTATCAGACTCAATTTCATGTGGTTTGACCGATTTGATGTTACCGCCAAAGCCAATAAAGTAGTCACCGGAGACACGATTAAGCCAAGTCGGCTTAATGTCTATCACCTGCTCTTTGAAGTTAACCAAATTACCGTCTTGCTGCCCATTGTCGTAGCCTTGGCCGTAATAGGTGGCCGCATCATCAAAGATTTTCAAATCTGTATAGAGGCGATTGTCGCCGCCATTATAAAAGTGCTTATTGCTTAATGTAATCCCCGCTGAACCATTAGAAGAGGCGTACGGATTCACAACTAAAGATGACGGCTGACCAGTACCATCGGTTTCGTCACCATATAACCCAACATACAACAACCCCAGCCCCAGCCCTTGTTCTGGCTTATAAAATACCGCTGGAATATAGCTTGAGTTTAAGCCTTTCGATGAATCGTATTCCGATTCGGCACCAAACACATCCAATACCTTATCGAGGGCATCTGTCGTCTCGTTTGGTTTCGCTTCAAAAAGCGGCACGACTTCTTTAGGCGCTGCGATGACCTGACTGATGCCGATAAAGGAGAAGCCAAAAAGAAAAGTAGAAAATAGGTTACGCATAGATTGAGTTCTTAAATTCATCACGGATAGAGACAAAACGATGGGGCGAATTATACTGGAAAAAGTGTCACGGCGTGCAAATATCCAGTTAATTGCGGCAACGATAATATAACGATTGGTACGAGGCATAAAAAAACACCGTAGCAAAAGCCACGGTGTTTTTATGCTGCTAAGAGCAATGGTTGGCAAGAGTAAGTTGGCAAAGCAACAACTAAAACGCAGCGCTCGTAAGCCAAGCCTTGTTCATCATTGCCGTTCTTACTTTAGCCTTGAATACCTACGATCAACCATGGTGCATTCGGCACCGTTAGGTCACGTTCTAGGTGCCAGATATCTTCGATATCTTCCTCGACGCCTTCAGCGGCATCACGGTAACGACCTGAGAACTGCAGACTTAGCTGCGCTT
This sequence comes from Vibrio methylphosphonaticus, assembly GCF_023634655.1. GTDB lineage: Bacteria > Pseudomonadota > Gammaproteobacteria > Enterobacterales > Vibrionaceae > Vibrio > Vibrio methylphosphonaticus. The sequence goes on from NZ_JAMKMS010000013.1 coordinate 43,066, forward strand.
TATCCGCGTCATAATCACCACGTACAATTTCTACGTCCACGTACATAACGTCTGTATGTTGTTCGCCTTCAAGCTTAGCGCGCTCTGCCATTAAGTCTTGTAGCAAACTTGGCGATACATACTCTTCAATAGTATGCAGTTCATTGTGGTTCCACGCACCTTGCAAAATTCGGTAATGCTCACGAGCACCATTTAAGAACGCTGCAGAATCAAAGCCTGGTGGGTAATTGTGAGGAATATCGCTATGACCTGCCGCACCGAAACCACTTCCTGCTGCTGCACCCTGAGGTTGCTCAAAGCTTTGGAAGTTTTGTTGAGTTTGCTGCTTTTGCTCAAACGGGTTACGCGTGCCATTTCCGCCAAAGGCAGGCTGCTGACGCTGCTGGTTCATACTGCCCTGCTTTGCGCCAAGTAGATGCCTCATTAATTTAAAGATAACGAACGCAATCAGACCCATAATCAAAATATCCATAAACTGAATACCTTCAAATGCGCCGCCAAAGAATGCTGCGAGTAATCCACCAGCAAGAAGACCACCTAATAGTCCTCCCATCAGGCCTTTCTTACTTCCCGCTTTATTTTGATCTTGTCTTACCGTGTTGGTGTTTTGCTTTTGTTGCTTTGGCGCTGGCGCCGTCTTAAAGCTTTTACCAAACGATTTACCGCCACCGAATTTCTTAGCTTCAGCAACAGGGTTCACCGTTACTGCAAGTACGAGTAACGCGATGAAAGAGAATAAACGTTTCATTCTGTACCTTTTTTTATTGTTACGTAATATCGTAAACTCTGCGGTAGTGAATACGATGGTTGATGAATCATATACTGAGCTTAGCACTAAAGGAAAGCATCATATGCTCCGACTTGTTTCAGGATATTGCACGCTTGTTGCAAACAACGTGACTTTCATCTAGTGAAATCGCTGTTCTCGGCCCTCATACAAGGCTTCATCAGTTGACGCTGCTAATGCCTCACTTTAAAATAGTGAACTGTGTTCAATTCGATTATCACTCTCATGGCCCGTAGAAACGATCATACAAGGGAAGAGCTTGTCCAGCTAACACTTAGCACGGTTAAAGCCTACCTTAGCGAAAACTCACATCATACGCTTAGCCTGCGAAAAATCGCCACGCTGATCGGCTATGTTCCAAGCACCTTGGTCAATGTTTTTGGTAGCTACAACTTACTCCTTTTGCGAGCCGTTGCCGAGACCATCGATGACTTATCAAGCGAAGCAAAAGGTGTGGTGGCAAATGCTCAAAACCCGGAAGATTCGCTTTATGCGTTAGCGGCGTGTTATCACGATTTCGCAAAGCAATGGCCTTATCGTTGGCAATTGATTTTTGAACACAACATGAATGGTGACCGCCTACCTGAATGGCAAGCACAACGTATCGATGGAATGACCGCTATGCTTGAAGGTTTACTCTCTGTTCATAGACCTGATAAATCTCACTCTGAAGTACTGAAAGCCAGTCGCGTGCTATGGGCAGGCGTACACGGTATTACCTTACTGAGTGTGGATGATAAATTTTTCTCTGCCGAACCAATCGACGGCAACGAGCTTATTCGAGACCTGATCTCGAAATACCTACAAAGTTGGTAACACCACAAGGAACGGCAATGCCACACTCGAAATCAGGCTCTTTGCTCTCGCAAAGGCGCTTTTTACCCTATTTTATTACTCAATTTTTTGGCGCTTTCAATGACAACATTTTTAAAAATGTATTGTTGTTGTTTGTTGCGTTCGCCGGACCACAAGTACTGCCGGTTTCGAGTAACTTATTTATTAACCTAGCAGCGGGACTATTTATCCTGCCCTTTTTCCTATTCTCTGCGTCTGCTGGTGTCCTTGCTGACAAATATGAAAAATCATGGTTTATTCGCAAGGTGAAGCTCATCGAAATCGCCATCATGTGCTTAGGTGCGATTGGCTTTATCACACAAAGCTACGGTATTTTGCTCTTTTTACTGTTCCTCATGGGGACACAATCTGCGTTTTTTGGCCCCGTAAAGTACGCCTTATTGCCCCAGCAGTTAAAGCCTAACGAACTCCTTTCTGGCAATGCGCTCGTTGAAACGGGAACGTTTATCGCTATTCTTGTGGGGACACTGGGTGCCGGACTGATTGCTTCGGCTGAGCATGCCAACTACGTCGCTGCGGCGAGTGTGGTCATTTTTGCTGTCGCAGGTTACCTCTCAAGTCGCTACATTCCAAAAGCGGCAGCCAGTGCCCCTAACTTGAAATTTCGTTGGCAGCCAATTAAACACACCAAAGAAACGCTGAAAATTGCTCATCAAGATCGCGTGGTATTTCAGTGCATCATGGCAATCAGCTGGTTCTGGTTTTTGGGCGCAACCTATCTAACCCAATTCCCAAATTTCACTAAAAACCACCTCATGGGCAACGAAGCAGCGGTCTCTTTTTTACTGGCGCTATTTTCTGTTGGCATCGCGCTGGGCTCAATGCTGTGTGACAAGATGTCTAGAAACCGCATTGATATTGGTATCGTGCCAATTGGAAGCCTTGGTATCAGCATTTTTGGGGCGTTAATGGCTTACGCTGTCCCGAGTGATTTACCGCAGTTTGATAGCTTTTCTATGTTTGTCTCACATTCAGCATTGTGGCCAGTTTTTGGCTTCTTACTGCTGCTGGGCATTTCTGGCGGCCTGTTCATTGTGCCGCTGTACGCTCTGATGCAACAACAAGCAAAAGAAACAGAACGTGCTCGAGTGATTGCTGCGCTTAATATCTACAATTCACTGTTTATGGTAGGCAGCGCTGTTTTGGGTATTGTCACCTTGTCAGTGCTCGAATTAACCATCGTACAACTGTTTCTCGTTCTCGCATTATTAAACTTCGCGATGGCGGTTTACTTGTTTCGCCAAGCGCCTATTTTTGTCGTTTGCTCTATCGTACGAGGCTTAACGGCATTGCTTTACCGAGTGACGCTTAAAAACCTTCATCACATACCAAAAGAAGGCGGCGCGTTGATCGTTTGCAACCACGTCAGCTATATGGATGCCGTTGTCGCGACGGCGGCCTGTCCACGCCCTATGCGCTTTGTTATGGAAGAAGAGTACGCCAATTTTAAGCCCGCCCGTTGGTTCTTTAAAGGGTTGAAGGTAATCCCTATTTCAGCGACGAAACAGGGTTCAATCCGCCGAGCCTTCGGTGAGATTGAAGAAGCATTACGCCAAGGGGAAGTCGTGTGTATTTTCCCAGAAGGACGCCTAACACCAGATGGTGAAATGAACGAATTTATGCGGGGCGTTGGTTTGATTTTGAAACGTTCTTCGGCGCCCGTTATTCCAATGGCACTTAAAGGGCTGTGGGGGAGCTATTTCAGTCGTCACAAAGGTCGTGCTTGCAAAGGTCTACCAAATCGATTCCGAGCTAAACTGGAAGTTGAAACTGGCGAACCGGTTGAGGCTAAAGAAGCAAGCAGTCAAGTGATGTTTGAAAAAGTATCTACGCTGCGCGGTCAGTATCGCTGATCAACGCATCACCTGTTCAATATTATTGAACGCTAGTTCATTAATATTAGATTTTTCTATCCAATGAATAAGGATAGGATGGCGATACTTATTATCGCCATCCTATTTATTTACGGTTACCCATGCAGACCTTGCTTCGATCGTCTCCGCTGTTTTTTCTAGCTTTACTTGTTTGCCTAACCCCTTGGGTATCATCGCCAATCGCATTAATTCTTGGTTTTTTGCTCACCACGTTCAGCTTAGTGCCACAGTCATTGCCACTCGCCAAGTTCACCAAGAAATTGCTTGCCTATTCTATCGTCGGGCTGGGGTTTGGTATTCAATTAGACCAAGCGATTGCCGCGACTAGCAATGGAATCGGTATCATTGTTACCACAATATTTGGCACATTGATTATCGGTTGGTTTCTTGCGAAACGTATGGGCGTGGAGAAACAAACCGGTTATTTGATTGCGTCTGGCACCGCGATTTGCGGAGGGAGCGCCATCGCTGCGGTAGCGCCCGCGATCAATGCCGATGATGAAAAAATTGCTATCGCCTTAGCCACCGTTTTCGTTCTCAATTCTGTTGCATTATTTGTGTTTCCCGTCATTGGCCACGCACTGCAACTTGATCAGCACACCTTTGGCACCTGGGCCGCCATTGCTATACATGATACATCGTCAGTCGTCGGTGCAGCTTCAGCCTATGGTGAGGAAGCACTCACAACAGCCACAACACTAAAACTGGCACGAGCTCTATGGATAATACCGGTTGCCTTAATCAGCGCCGTTATCTTTAGCAACAAACAAAACAAAATCACCATCCCATATTTCATCGTTTTCTACTGTGTAGCAATCGTGGTGAGTGACTACTTACCACAATTTGAGTTTGTCTATCACAGTATTTTCTCCATCTCGAAGCAACTACTCGTTGTTTGTTTATTTTTGATTGGTTGTAGCATCTCTGTCGACAAACTCAAAAAAGCAGGCAGTCGCCCGATGATATTTGGCGTCACGCTGTGGTTGTTGATCTCAACCATTTCTCTGGCTTGGTTAATGAGCGGTATAGTCTAAGGGTTGGTAATAAACTCCAGCTCACAAAATTACAGCTCAACATTGGTTCGCACGCTTGTTCATGGCAAATATGTCTAACCAGTCACTTAAAATCATACAATAAGATTGTATGATTTTAAGTGAGCATATAACGATAATTTGACCAATACGTGAGGACGAATGTAATGAAAAAGGTATTTCTAGGCTTAGCCATTGCAAGTTTGCTGGCCGGTTGCGCATCAACAGATGACACGGCTCCTGCGGCTTCTGAAACAACAACGGCAGCACCAGCTGCGGCCATCGTTGTCATGACTTCCGGTGCTAACGATCTCATTTCTGATCCTCAACTTACTCAGTTTAGAAGCGACAGTGGCCAAAGCGATTTTTGGCGAAAAGATGCGGACAAAAAAAATGGTAAAGGCGATGTAGGCAGCTCAAAAGATACCGCTTTTGATGACGAAGGTTCTGCACGAATTCGTTTTATCAGTGCCTCAGATGATTTTTCTTATCAGCCAGGTTTAAGCCAACAAGTCAGCGGACTAAAAACCGATACGGATTATATTTTATCGTTCTATTACAACGATAAAAAAGGCGCATACTCAGTAAGCGAGTTGATCGCGGGAGCGAAAGGGGCTGATGGAAAGACCCTTGGGGAAAAAGCGATCCACGTCAATGACCTCAATGATAGCCCTAAAGGCGCCGTTAAAACATCGTTCCGTCAAGCGTCAGTCGAATTCAATAGTGGTAGTAATACGACTGCCGTAATTTATACGAAAATGGCCATTACTGACCCATCAAAAATCGATATGAACGGAGACATTGGCAAGCAAACTGAAGTCCGTATCGATGAGTTCTCACTAACAGAAAAATAGTCACTTTATTGATAAAACAACAAAGCCCTTTAATTAAAGGGCTTTGTCATTCTTGCCAATGGATTGGCCTGTCGCTCGGCAATTTTAGTTAGTTGTTACGCCCCACTATTTGACACTGCCTATGCAAATATCTTTGCGCTTTCAAAACCTTTACTGGTTGTCTGTTTGTTTTTGATTGGCTGCAGTATCTCTATCGACAAACTCTAGTGTTCCGGAAGTAAACCCGTAATCTTCACTATTACTCTGTGGCTGTTGATTTCGATGGCTTCTTTAATGTGAAAATGACCGAATTAGCTGAGGTTAATTAGACGTCACACCACAAAGATAACCCGCGTCTTTGTTATCTATATCGAAATCATCACACGATAACCAAGGTGTCGTGTGATCCAATTCTGAGTCTAAACGCTTAAAAAAGAATGCATATACTTGAGGATTAGTGACCGGTTTACCCAATACCATTGAATCTGTCGAAACAAAATCGCCCTGCGACGTAATAGTAGGCATGGTGGCCCCTTCTTGACGTCCAATGCTCACTTTTACATCCACTCCGCCATTGGATTCATACGCCTTCACGGTCCAATTATCAGCCCCTTTTTGAGTCGACAAAATAACATACCTCCACCACTCTCGGCTCGCAGACAATTGGTCATCAGGGTACGTAAAGACAAAATCATGATCAGACTTTTCTAAAACAGAACGGGCGGCATCAAGCGCTTGGTTTTTTGTCACTCCGTCATAATGACGCGTCGTGACTTGGTGCCACTCCGAACGAGATAACTGAGGTGCGGTTGCGCAGCCTGTCATCATCATCACGGTCACAGCTAGGGTAAAAATGGTTCTAAAGTACATTCTTGTTACCTATTCATTTATTACAATTGTAGTCAATTGGTATCACTGAAATCTGAACGACTCCCATTACTGAGAGTCGCCACATTTTCTTTCGTACTACTTTTCTTTCGTACTACTTGTCTTTCTTCAATTGCCGTCGGCTACCTATCTTTCATTATCTAGATCTCTACACTCTCATTATCTAAATCTCTAAAATTGATAACCAACATCGACCAACCATTGTCCAGACTTGAATCCACTCGTTTCTTTAGAGTAACCAACCCCAGTCATAATGTGATCGTTGAACTCCCCTTTCACTCCGACTGAAGCAACAAAACTATTATTACTCCCATTTTGTCTGCTTCCTTTTACCTTATCCCAAGACCATCCTGCTGTAACATAAGGCTTAACCACGACGGAACTTGAGACGTGATACGGCACCCCATAACCGATAGCAGCTTGATATCGGTCTACATCAACCGAGTGACCATACTTTTTCTCATCGTCGGAGGTGGAGCCCAAATTTCCTGATGTTGTTGTGACACGAAAGTCAGTAAATAGGCTCTCTTTTAGTGAAGGGACGAGATACCCTTGAGAGTAAACCGAGTAGCCTTGTAGCGTGTTTCCATCGCTGCTGTCGGTTGCATACCCAGCGCCTACTGTGACGCCTGAAAAGAAATCTTGTATCGTGCCAGCCTGGCTAAGCGTTGATACAACGGAGAGTGATATAAAAGCAACGGTTGCTTTAATCATGTTACCTACCTCATATGATTAGCTGCCGCTAGTATTTCGCAGGGCGAACGATTAAAAGAGGACCATCTACTTTCTGACTATTCACCTTTTATATTTTGCTCTACACTGTTGCCAATATTCCGGATTATTCGAGGTATTCTGTGGACAAGTCTGGCAACCTCATTCAATTACAACGCCTTAAGCAATTAGAGCAACGGTTTAACCTCACCCGCGCCACTGTAGATAAAAATGAGCTCTCAGACGTGTTCGTATGTTCAACGCGGAATGTAACTAAGATAATGAATAACCTAACGTCTTTAGGTTGGATAGCGTGGAGCCCAGGAAAAGGTCGTGGCAATAAATCTACGCTGTTAATTCTGCGCTCATTTCAGGATTTACTTACTGAGCAATTAAAAATAATGATACAAAATGGCGGGCTAAACGAAGCCTTTAATTACGCTAATATTTTTCATTATCAACATATTTTCAAACAAAAACTGCCAGAGTGGTTGACCATCTATTCTGACGACCTTGAGCGCTCTGATGAACTCATTGGATTAGTGGGTTATGCCTTACCTCCTTGTCACCCTATGACGATGACAGAGCTTCAGTCTGGGATATACGTCAATGCTCTTTTTGATACATTAATCCGCTTTGACTCTGTAACCGATACCTTCACTCCTCACTTAGCACACCAGTTCTACCAATCGAATAACACGTACTTTTTCCGAATTCGTCCGGATGTCTATTTCCATAATGGCGAGTTACTGACACCGGAACATGTGAAAAGCCACATGATTAAGCTCACCAAACATACGCCTTTATTTGCCAGTGTAAAATCGGTATCCGTTAACAAACGTTGGCTTGAAGTCACCTTGCATCATGATGACCCGATATTTTTGCATGCGTTAGCTGATATTCATTGCGGGGTATATTTGGATAATGAGCGTGACCCAGAGTTTCCATTTGGCACAGGATGCTATCGCTGGGATACTCGACTGCCTGAACACTGGTCGTTAATAAAGAACGAGCAATACTTTGGCGTGCACGGGATACTAAAACGAGCCGATTTCTGGGTGACGGATTCAGATATTAACGACCAGCTTGAACAAAGTAATATTAGCGTTCAAACCGAAGTTGCCACATCCAATAACACATCTAATAACACATCTAATAAAAAGGGACTACAAGCCCATTCACAGCGCATCACCCATTACCGGCTAAAAGGGTGTCAAGCGGTATGCATTGCTCACCATGTACCAGACGATGTCCGAGAACAATTGGCGTCAAGGCTCAAGCGTCCCTCACATCAGCACGGTTCTACCTCTCAATCAACCCAACGGTCATGTCAGACTCTGTTTGGCGACGACTTAGATAAATCAGCGTATTTGGCAACATGTGATCAATACTTAGATGAGCACCCCGCGTTAGAGGGGGAAACAATAACCTACTGGAATAACGGAAATAGTGCCCTACCTGCAGTGCTAGAGAGTCTTATAACGACTGGCGTGGTTCTAAAACCTAGCAATGAATTAAGCAACGCGGATGTCTGGCTAAACGACTATTTGTTTGGCCATGATATATTACTTGATCAGTTTTATTGGTTACTGGCGCATAAAATGACAGACCATTTACTTCCTCCGGTGCTTCATAAGCAATGGAAAGATGCCATTGCAAATGCTAGCGACTTACCCCAGCTATTTTTAGGCATTGAAGAAATATGTAAGCAGAAGCACTTCATTGTTCCTCTATGGGGAAAAACCGTTTCATTCACAACCCATGAGTCACTGCGAGGACAAAGTACCGATTCGCTCGGTCTGATGAATTTGTCTCACCTTTGGTTTGATAAACGCGATCATCAGCGTTAAAAGTATCTAATGACTGGTGGGAAAATACTGCATGCATAAGCCGTTTGAACGGCGAACAGCGAATAGAAACCAAATAACCGACTTATGTAGATGTGCACGATAGTACACTTTGCCTCATCATTTACTGCTGAGTACTGATTGGGGGGATTTCGTCGACGATGTTGTACGGCGTCTCACACTAACGAACAATGCAACGGTGAGTATGAACGCGGTGAGCTCCGCCATTGCTCGTGGAAGCCCTTCTGTAGTGAGTGCCAGTAAAATCTGCAGCACTATTGCGATTCCAAGCGTTATATTCATTCCGTTTACTCACGTCATTATCCTAGGGACATTATGGTGAGCATTCACGAAAGAGAAAATTCCGTTTTGGACTATGAAATAACCACATAATCGGACTGCGCACTTGAAAGCCAGCGCTTAACTTGCGCTCTTGATACTTTAATACCCGACGATGCCAGTGAGTCTGGTAGACGAAAATACGCGATTGGATACTTAAACTTTTCTAACCCCGAGCCTTTAAGCAGTTGGTTAATCATTAACTTTTCATCCGAGCTCAATTCACATGAACGCATTTCTGAATCATCACTGCTGTTATCTACGCTTTGTATCACGGCAACGGGACGCGCTCCAAATTCATCACAAACAACGGGAATAATAATAGACTGACTCACATTAGGAAGTCGGTTTAATACCGCTTCTACCTCTTCACAGTGGATATTTTCGCCCCCGGATATAAACAGATTATCGGCTCGCCCAGTGACCATCAACTCATGATTATCACTCCAACACCCCAGGTCGCCGGTATCAAACCACCCATCTGTTAATGCCAGTGATCGAAGATGTCCTTGATAGAAGTAGCCTTGTGACAATACCGCTCCTTTGACTTGTATGCGCTGACCTTGCAACCTAACTTGTCGATTAGGTAAAGCGGTACCTGAAGAGCTATGTTGGTCAACAAGCTTAGCGGTTACGGTTGACGCCGTTTCTGTCATGCCATAACCCATCCACATCGCAATGCCCGAGGCTTGGGCTTGTTGAATCAGTTCGTTAGGGATATGACTTCCGCCCAGTAACACGCGCCGAAGCTGATTAGGAATACGTTGTTCGATAATTCGCTTAAGCTGAGTAACAACCAAAGACGCATGACTGACATCCGCAATATCTTGGCTAAATACACCGTCCGCAATTTTTAACTGTGCACCAGCGGATAGCCAGCGCCAAATAATCGCCAAGCCAGAGACATGAAACATAGGCAAACTGAGCAGCCAACGGTCGCTGTCGCTATACGAAAACCGTTCCAACAACCCTTTGGCGGAAGCCAGATGCTGCTCCACCGTATGCACAACCGCTTTTGGTTTACCTGTCGAACCTGAGGTAAAAATAATCGAGGCGCACTGGTGTAAATCAGCACTGTTTTTCTCCTCAAGCGACGTCATTTTCTTATTGTGTGATTTATCTTCTGGAAAATCCAGACAGATGATACCTATCTCTCTTGTCCGAGTCTGCGCAGTGAAATCGATACCAGTGCCTGAACAATCCCATAGGTAGGCTTTCTCGTTCGCTTTGTATAGCGTCTCTAATCGGTCATTTATATCTGATGATGCCGATACCATCGCTGGTATCGCACCCTGTGCGACACACGCTAAATAAGCGAACACAAGGTCAATCTCAGCTCGCCCGACCAAGCACACCACGCTGTGAGATTGCACGCCTTCGTCAATCAAGGCTTGTTGATATTGCTGTACCGTCTTCTGGATCTGTTGCCACGTATAGGTGCGGTCTGTCGTCACTACCGCCGCATCATTGGGCTTATGCTGCGCCCATGTTGTCCATAAATTCACGCGATCATGGCCTCCATTATCACCTGCTTTGTCACGACTGCCAGTACAGCGTCTGCTCATCCAATGTTGAGATCGGAAGTCGACAGTTTGGCCACGCCACTTCAAGTTGGGCGGCGAATAACTGCATTGTATCAAGCCCCGGCGTTACATTTGGAACTTGCCATTGAGAAAAACGAGCAAGGTGATTAAGACCAATGCTGCTTTCTAAACTGGAGCTAATAACCACTTGAATGCCTTGCTGGTGCGCCGCTTCAATCAGCGTTATGCACTTCTCTAGACTGCCGACTAATGTCGGTTTAATAATCAGCGTTTTTACTCCGGTCAACGAGTCGAAGGCAAAATCGGATGCGCGTACCGCTTCTTGTAACGTTTCATCCCAGGCTATCGCTATCCCCGTATCACCCGCAAAAGAAAGACTATCGCGCGATGTTTTGCACGGTTCTTCTATAAAAGCGATACGTTCGCGTAGGGATGGCGCGATGTAGGAAGCAAACTTATTGGCTTTTTCAAGGCTCCATGATCGATTAGCATCCAATCTCAAGGTCAGATCTGGTATGGACTCCAAGAACAGGCTAACGATCATGCCATCACGAATTGCTTCGTACATACCGACTTTAATCTTTGCGACTTTACGACCAGACATAGTGTTGAGGATGGGAAGAAGGTCATCTGGATCACCGGAACACAACGGCGCCGCCTGGTAATTACCACGGTTCGGTAAGCGACTGGCCAGTTCCATCACCGCGCAAGATAAGCCGAACGCTACGGAAGGACAATACTCGTCAAGGTCAGAGCCGAGTTGGCCTTTTTTTACCCATGATTCAAGATAATGCTGCGCTTGATTGCCCGCTTCTTGTAACGATTCTTGACTAAAACCCGGTAGCGGTGCGATCTCACCCAACGCATGTTTACCGTTTTCAATCAGTTCAACAACCCACCCTTCACGAGCAGTGAGTTTGGTATCTCGTAAGATCACGCCACTGTCCATAGGTAACGTGTAACGATAAAGCTTTGCTTGTCTCATGGTCGACATTCCGCGTTTAAATTTTTTTTGTATGAGGTTAGACGTATGAAGATAGATATTATTAGCCGCTCTTCCAGTTAAGAAGAGCGGCATAACGACCGTCGTCGCTTAAGGATTGCGAGGGAATTTATTGAAATCAGGACGACGTTTCTCGTTAAACGCATTACGTCCTTCTTGGCCTTCTTCTGTCATGTAGAACATCATAGTGGCATTACCTGCAAGCTCTTGTAGACCAGCTTGGCCATCACAATCGGCATTTAATGCCGCTTTAAGGCAACGCAGAGCCATAGGGCTGTGTTGCAGCACTTCACGAGACCAACGGATAGACTCCTTCTCTAGATCGGCAACCGGAACCACGGTGTTCACAAGCCCCATATCTACCGCCTCTTGAGCATCATAAAAACGGCACAAGAACCAAATTTCACGCGCTTTTTTCTGACCGACAATGCGAGCCATGTAAGAAGCACCCCAACCGCCATCGAACGAACCTACTTTCGGGCCAGTTTGGCCAAACTGAGCGTTGTCTGCAGCGATAGTTAAATCACACATCATATGTAATACGTGACCGCCACCTACAGCCCAGCCTGCTACAGCCGCAATCACTGGTTTAGGGCAGGTACGGATCTGACGTTGAAAGTCTAATACGTTTAAGTGGTGAGTACCCGTATCATCTTGGTAACCGCCGTAATCGCCACGAACTGATTGGTCGCCACCGGAACAAAATGCCTTTTCTCCTAAACCCGTTAAGATAATCACACCAACATTTTCGTCATAGCGTGCATCCGCCAACGCACGGATCATTTCTTGAACGGTACGAGGCGTGAATGCATTGTGAACTTGTGGTCGCGCAATGGTAATTTTAGCAATTCCATCTTCAGATTTGTGATATTGAATATCTTCAAAGTCACACGTGACGTCAGCCCAGTTTACGGGTGCATAAAGTTCTTCTTCGGTTAATCCAACTGTTTTTGCCATGGTATGTTCCAATGTTAGCCACCGTTTAGTTCGGTGTGTTTATATACTTGAGCAGAGCAGACGTAAACGCCTTAGGGTGCTCTTTGTGAACGTTATGTCCCGCATGCGGAACTACGTAATGATTTAAACCGCTAAGCCTTGCCAATGCAGTGAACTTTGTATCGTTTTCACCACTGATGAATAACGGCGTATGACCGGAGTCAAAACTCAATTGTTGCACTTCTTCTAGTAAGTACGGCTGACGTCCCAATGAGGTGCTATCCAGCATCGTACTTAATTTATGACCTAGGTTAACACTTCGCTTTGCAATCAAAAGTTGTCTTTGCTCATGATTTAATGAAGAAAACACAGGCTGTCGGTACCAGTCGGCTAAAACATCTTCAATTTTTTCGATTTGAAAGCGTCTTGCCCAAGCTTGATCCGCTACTAGGCGTTGCTGGCGCTCGTCATGGTTTTTCAGACCAAAATTACCGCCTTCAATGACCAGCCCTAAAATTGGGTTTGAGCACCATCTCTTTGTCGGATGCATCGTTAAGCAATACATCAGTAATCGTGCACCCAATGAATAGCCAATTAGGCACACCGGTGTCATTGGGTCAATGTGGTGTGCATCAAAAGCATGTTGAATCGCAGCACCGAGTAACACACTTGCCTCTTCAAATCCCGAGCAAGTGACATGATCGCTTAGGCCATGTCCCGGCAAGTCTAAGAATAAACGTGGGTAATCCGTTAGCTCATCGGTGACATGACACCAATCGTCAGTCGAGCCAAGAAAGCCATGCACAAAGACCAATATAGGTCGACGTATGTGAGGTTGGCATCCCGGTAGAAACCGAGTGCTCAGTAGGCTCGAGTTTGGTAAATTCGCATTATTTAGCATGATGCGTATGTCAGAGTTCCAACGCGTTAACTTGCTGAGCAAGTGAGCGAATATGACCGCCGACTTCTTCGCTAGGCGTATTGACTTCCACCAAAAGCGTCTTTGTACCGTTCGCTAAGTGACTGAGCAATATTGACTCAAGTTCCGCGTTCGATTGAGGCTGGCAATAGTCCAAACCAAACTGCGCCGCGGCATGCTGGAAAGTGAACCCGTGAGGCATTTGATAACAGGCCACTTTTTGTTCAAGAGGCACTGGCAGCAAATCAAAAATAGCGCCGCCATCGTTGTTCGTCACGACAATAACATGTGGTTTTGTCGCGCGGCTAAACAAAGCTAACGAGTTCAAATCATACAGCAGCGAGGTATCGCCTAGGTACATCACGATTGGTAAGTCTTCAGCGCGAGCAACGCCACTGGCCGTTGCCACTAAGCCATCTATTCCTGATGCGCCCCGATTACTATACGTGCGATGCCCGTTGATTGAGGACAGCATATCAACAAGCCGAACTATAAGACTATTGCCTAAGAATACCGGTATTCCTTTAGGCAACACTTGCATACTCTTTGCCACATCGAATTCGCTTATTGTCTCTGCAGGAACAGATAACGCTTTAGTCGCGATGGCAAACCGCTTCAGCTCATCTCCCCAATGGGCATGTTGAGAAGGCGTTGACAGCGCTAGCGCCTCCCTTAACCATTGCTCAATGTCCACCAGCAAGTGCGTCATTGGTATATGGTCAGGGTTAAGACGATCCAAGTGCTCGGTGAGCAAAACACAGCGGGTACCGCGGGTAACTTGTTCACTTAACCATTGGTTAAGTCTTTTAGATACAAACCTAGCACCAACTTGCAAAACAAAATCGGCGTGTGAAAGCTGATGATTTGCCTTTTGGTTTTGCAGCCAAAGATCATAGTGTTGCCAATCACCGCCCTGCCCCGATTGAGGATCAAAGACAATAGGCCACCCTAATGATTGAGCCAGCGTCGCAGCTTGATTGGCAATACTCAAGCTGGTATTCCCAACGAGAATAACCCCTTTTTGAGCACCAAGATTTAGCTGCTGAATGCTCTCAGCATAATCTCGAATGACAGGGCGTTCGTATCGTACATAAACATCGTCACTGTCTAACCACCCCCTGATTGACTCACGGTAGTCCTGAAACATTGATTGGTCTTCACCGCCGTACAAGGGCTCAGGATAAGGGCAGTTAATATGTATACTTCCGCCATTTTGTTGTTGCGAGACGAAAGCGGAGTCAATAGTGGTCAGTAGCCAGTTTAATGAAATCGTGGTATTTGGCGAAGGTAAGCCGACGTATTTCGTTACGTGATTAGAAAAAATGCCCGTTTGCACAATGGCTTGGTTTGCGCCGCACTCGACTAACTCGATCGGACGATCGGACGTGAGTAATATCAGCCGTTCTTTGGTCAGCATAGACTCCGCAACGGCAGGTAATAAATTGGCGACTGCAGTGCCAGACGTGACAATAACCGCGACAGCATTATTGGTTGCCTTTGCCAGTCCTAGCGCTAAAAACCCCAACCCGCGCTCATCAAAATGGCTATGCAAGGTAAAGCCACCGTGATCCACAGCTTCTAACGTTAACGGTGTAGATCGAGATCCAGGGGCGATGCAAAGGTGACGTACCCCTTGCCGATAAAGCGCCTCCAACATGACTTGAGTCCACACCCTATTTAATGCCGCTTGGTGCGCCATCATGATGCTACTCCAAACAACGGATGCTCGGTAATCAGGCTAAGTAGCGTCGACATTTTTTTATCCAGCTCTTGCCATTCGTGCTCAGCAACCGAACCAGGAACAATGCCTGCACCCGCGAACAGTTGTAATTGGTCTTCAACGAGCAACGCGCTGCGAATCGCGACGCAAAATTCAGCACTGTCGTGACTCAGATAACCAACGGAACCGGCATACCAGCCACGGGCAAAGGGCTCATTTTGTTCGATGTATTGCATGGCAGCCTGACGCGGCAAACCAGCAACGGCCGCCGTCGGCTGCAACGCCTGCAATAACTGCACACCATTTATTCCAGTGTTAAGCTGAGCATGAATATTACGTTTGAGGTGCTGAACCTTGCGCAAACGTACTAAGCGAAGTTCTTTTTCTATTGCGACACCACACGAGTGCGGCGCTAAGCTTTGTTGAATATCATCCACAACATACTGATTTTCTTTTATATTTTTGGCATCTTGAGTTAACCAGTTAGATAGCTGCATGTCATGGGAGGCGTTACCACCTCGACCAATGGTGCCGGCTAATGCTTCCGTTTCTAACTCGAGCCCACGGCGTCGATACAAACGCTCTGGGGTTGAGCCGACAAAACTATGTTTAGGAGACAACGCCATTAAAAAGTGAAAGCTGTGGTGATTATTCAAATAACTCGCTTTTAGCAGTTGGGCTGGTGAAATTGGCGTTTGTAGGTCAATTGACGTCTTACGAGCCAATACTACTTTCTTAAATTTTTCTTGTTGAATACCCTGTAATACATCATCAACTAAATCACCCCATTCAGCTTCGGTTGGGGTGTGCGTTATCGCCTCTACCGAAGTAGAGATAGGCGGTAAATCTTGATGAGAAACAATCAGACGTTGCAGGGCTCGTATCGACGTATCAATATTCGTCCCGATATTAACGGCTAAACGCCAACCGTTATCAAAACGAATCAATTCTATTTGTGGTAAAAAGAAAAAAGCTGGCATACAACGGCGGTTCTTTGCCGTATGGCCATCAAAAGAACGTCCGCCCCATACTCGCTGGTTTCGGTCTAAGATTGCGTATGCTGGCGCTGGTTCAGAAAACGTATGTAACTGACCCAGAGCGACGACTTCTTCACGGGTGTCTCGCGACTGCCAATAGAACTTGGGGTAATGAGGTTGCACATCTAACCAGTCAATACTTGATGACTTGGGTTTACCATCCAATGGTTGTTCAAGACGCTTCGTACCCGGAGGCACACTCTTCAACTTATCAAGAAGCTGGATAATAGCTTGTTTTAAATGAGACAAATCAACCTCAAAACGATTTCTTTAATTTAATCAGTGATACAGAGCTACTGTATTTATACCTACAAGATAGATCAAGCGCCAAGACCGTTATTTGCTAACCATGTGCTGTAGCACGCCACAACCAGATTCATATCAACACTTTATTTCCTACTTTTATTAGATTTTTATTCTATAAAAAAGCAATCTGGTGTAATTTGGTAAAGAAATTATCGGATTTTTAGGAACATAACAATGAAAAATATCGAGATGTCGTCAAAACTCGATAATGTCTGCTACGACATTCGAGGACCAGTACTCAAACATGCTAAGCGCATGGAGGAAGAAGGGCATAAAATCCTGAAACTGAATATAGGAAACCCCGCCCCTTTTGGTTTTGACGCCCCCGATGAAATCTTAGTCGATGTGATAAGAAATTTACCAACATCGCAAGGTTATTGTGATTCCAAAGGTATTTACTCCGCTCGTAAAGCTGTGGTGCAACACTATCAAAAGAAAGGCATTCACAGCCTAGACGTTGAAGACGTCTATATCGGCAATGGCGTATCTGAGCTTATTGTAATGGCGATGCAAGCTCTGTTAAACAACGGAGATGAAATGTTAGTTCCCGCTCCTGACTATCCTTTATGGACAGCAGCGGTTTCTCTGTCTGGCGGCACGCCCGTTCACTACCTCTGCGATGAGGAAGCTGATTGGTACCCAGACCTGGATGACATTAAGAAAAAGATTACACCGAAAACTCGTGGCATTGTTCTAATTAACCCGAACAACCCAACGGGTGCGGTGTACAATCGCGACTTTTTGCTCGAAGTGATCGAAATTGCTCGCCAGCATAAGTTGATTATTTTTGCTGACGAGATTTATGACAAAGTGCTGTATGACGGCGCGACACACATTCCTGTCGCAACACTTGCTGAAGATGTGCTGGTGCTCACCTTTAATGGTTTGTCTAAATCTTACCGTGTTTGTGGCTTTCGCGGCGGCTGGATGTTTTTAACTGGTCCAAAAGAGCATGCCGTTGGCTACATTGCCGGTTTGGAAATGCTCGCCTCCATGCGGCTTTGTGCCAATGTGCCTATGCAACATGCCATCCAAACAGCGCTTGGTGGATACCAGAGTATTAATGAACTCATTCTTCCTGGCGGTCGATTGCTTGAGCAACGAGATCGCGCGTATGATCTTATTACGCAAATCCCTGGCATATCTTGTGTGAAGCCGAAGGGCGCCATGTACCTATTTCCAAAAATTGATACGAAGATGTACAACATCAAAGATGATCAACGCATGGTACTTGACTTCCTCAAGCAAGAAAAAGTACTGCTCGTTCAAGGCACTGGCTTTAACTGGCCAAAACCCGATCACTTCCGCATCGTGACCTTACCGCATGTCGAAGATCTGGAACTAGCCATCGGAAGATTCGAAAAATTCCTAACAACCTATAGCCAGTAACTCTTTCATATTGTTATTAATAAGCCTATTCTTATTGAATACCGCACTGTGAGGTGCGGCATTTTTTTAGGGAGGTTGCCCAATGGAAAACAGTTGTATCAAAGAAAGCCACTTTTTTGCTCACTTAGCTCGGATGAAGCTCATACAACGCTGGCCTTTAATGCGTTCCGTATCCAACGAAAACATCTCAGAGCATAGTCTTCAAGTCGCATTTGTCGCGCATGCACTCGCGATAATAAAAAATAAAAAATTTGGCGGAAACACCAACCCAGAACGCATTGCGATCTTAGCGATGTATCACGATACCAGTGAAGTGTTAACAGGCGATCTCCCTACCCCAGTCAAATATTACAATCCTGAAATTGCCAAAGAATATAAAAAAATTGAAGCCGCAGCCGAGTTAAAACTTCTGTCCATGCTGCCTGAAGAGTTTCAAGAAAATTTTAAGCCTTTTCTTGTTTCCACTAGTGCTTACGAAGAAGATACCAAAATCGTCAAACAAGCCGATTCTCTTTGTGCTTACCTCAAATGTCTTGAAGAACTCAGTGCGGGCAATCACGAATTTGCGTTGGCAAAAAAACGACTCGACCAAACGCTTAAATCCATCGCAACCGAAGAAATGAATTACTTCTTGCATACCTTTGCTCCGAGTTTTGAGTTGTCGCTCGATGAAATCAGTTAGTCCGCCCCGACATCAGACTCAAGACAGCAGGTAAGCGAATAACAACATAATATCGCTGTGTGTTAAAAAGCGACACGATAAAGCGTAATGAGAGTGGTAACCCAATGCAGTTAGAACAACCGTTGATTTGGCAATCAAGGCACAGTGATGAGCACAAGCTACGCCGTAATGATCATAGGGACCCATATCAAAGAGATCGAGCCCGAGTCCTGCATTCTGCTGCTTTTCGTCGTTTACAAGCTAAAACACAGGTGCACGGTACCGGTGGCAACGATTTTCATCGAACTCGCCTGACGCACTCACTTGAAGCAGCACAAATTGGCTCTGGGATTGTTTCTCACTTGCGACAAAAACAGCCTGAGTATCTGGAAATCCTACCCAGTGACGCCTTAATTGAAACGCTTTGCCTAGCGCATGATATCGGTCACCCTCCCTATGGTCATGGAGGCGAAGTCGCATTGAACTATATGATGAGAGACTTTGGTGGCTTTGAAGGCAATGCCCAAACATTTCGTATCGTGTCGCAGCTCGAACCTTATACCGAACATCACGGAATGAATTTAACACGCCGAACCTTACTTGGTTTACTTAAGTACCCCGCCTATTTGAGCCAAACCTGTGCCAGAACTCAGCCTGAGCCAGTCGCACATCAACGTCAGCTTAAAGCCAAAGATTGGTCGCCGGCTAAAGGCATTTATGACCAAGATAACGCACAATTTGAATGGGTCACGCAGTCACTCAGCCAAAATGATCACTCGCAATTACAACAAATGCGCACACCTCAACTAGCCAGTGATCAGCACAACAAAACCAAATTCAAATCTCTCGACTGCTCAATTATGGAGCTAGCCGATGATATTGCTTATGGCGTTCACGATTTAGAAGATGCCATTGTACTTGAGCTAATCAGTAAAGAAGCATGGCGAACCAGTATTGAAGGCCAACTTTCTTTGCAAGCTAACTCATGGTTCAGCCAGCATTTTGATGCAATTACTGAGTTATTATTTTCCGGTAAGCATTATCAAAGGAAAGACGCCATCGGGGGCATCGTTAATGCATTGCTCACGAGCATTAGTATCGCACCACATGCTGATATTACCTTTGATTCGCCCCTACTTCAGTTCAATGCCTACTTGCAACCAGAAATGGCGCACGTACTCTCTATCCTAAAACAATTTGTTAGTGAGCATGTCATACAAGTACCACGGGTACAGATTTTTGAGTATAAAGGCCAACAAATTATTATGGATCTCTTTGAAGCGTTCAGCGCCGATCCTGCGCGCTTATTACCAGAGTCCACAAAAGAGATTTGGCTGAATACCGAAGGGGACGAGGCGAAAGGAATGCGGGTGATCGCCGATTATATTTCTGCGATGACCGATGGCTACGCTCAAAAAATGCACCAACAATTATTTGCAGCACATTCACATTGATCACGCCGTTCACTGATGTTGGTAGACTACTCGTAGTTTCGTTCGAAAACGCCCGGTGGCATCTGCGAAATATGAAACTCAATCATTTGGTTAAAAGCAAATATTAGCGGGGAAAAATCTCGCTCGGGTTCGAGTATAGACAGAATATGGTAGCCCGCTTCTACGGTTGACAACGCATTACTCGTTGGCGCTTTTCGAATACGATAGTCACCTTCAAGATCCGTCGGTAATTGCACCATTGGCAGGTTATGAAGATTCTTCGATAAGGTCCAAATCTTATAGGCCTTTTTCCATGTACCATCTAATAAAATAATACGAAATGGCCTTGTATCATGGGTTTGACTGAGCGGTTCAAGTGGTTGCGATTGTTCACCAAGAAATAACACACAAGTTCGAAAATTCTCGTCTGCCAATAATGCATTAAGTGCAGTATTATCTGAAAAGTTTTCACCAATGAATACTTGTGTCGAAGGTAAGGACAACTGCAGTATTTTAGCCGTACCAAGTGGGCGTTTTTCCTCACTAGGATGCTGTAAGATAACCAATTCAGACCCGCTGTTAATCGATGTAATCCATTGACAGATACAGGCACGCTTTGCCTTAAAACATTGAGGACAAAATTTCAACATGACCTTCTCTTTCGTCATCAGACTAGCTCTCATCTTACTACTTTGCGTGGTGTTACAAATACCCGAGCTCCAAAATTGGGCGATGTGGCATCGTGAGGCTATTTATAACGGTGAATGGTGGCGGATAGTAACAGGAAACTTCTCTCACACCAACCTTGCCCATCTAACAATGAATATGGCCGGTCTGGTCGTTATTTGTTATTTGTTTAAACCGACCGAGAAAGCGCTGTATGCCTTGCTAGCACTGTTATCGTTCTCTGTGGGAGTTGGGTTGCTAATGACAAACCTCGATGCCTATTTGGGGCTTTCTGGCGTCTTGCATGGCTTATTCGCCTACTGGGCATTAAGTGAGTGGCTATCAGGACGAAAAAGCAGTATGTGGTTAACGCTAGGCGTGATCATAAAGGTAGGGTGGGAAGCGGCATTTGGTGCTTCTGCTTCAACCAAAGAGTTGATTGCTGCTAATGTTGCAACCGAGGCCCACGCCATCGGCATGGGCGCTGGATTTACGTTTGCGCTCCTGTACTGGTTGTATCAAAAACGTCGTTTACAATAAGATTCTGCTGCGGTTTTTCTCAACAGTAACAGGGCCAACGCCCTTCACCTGCGTTAGGTCATCGATGGTTTTGAAGTCCCCATGCGCATCGCGATACTCAACAATACTCTTTGCTTTTTCAATCCCAATACCATTAAGTAACGCAGCAATTTCTTCTGGCGTTGCTTGATTCACGTTAACAGTAATTTCGATGCCTTCTAACTTATCCGCCTTGGCAGCGAAGCTCGTTGATAACGGACTCAATGCACACAATACAATAAGCCAAATTGATAGCAATACTTTCATTTCTGATCCCTCTCTTTAAGTGATTTTTCAAAATACACTCAGTATCCGGAATGACCAGCCAACAATGCTTAAAATAAAACAGGCCGCTTTCGCGACCCGTTTTTATTCTACTATCAATTGCATGATTGTCGTGATCTCACGAGGGTTTCTCATGAACTCAACGAGTTGCTCAGCAAGATTTACTCAGAAACAATGAAGTACTCAATTTCTGTGTTTTTACGCAGAATCGTCAGCACAGATGCTAAGTCCTGTTGAGTCGCAGCACGTTCCATTTGAGCGCTAATCTGCTCGTTATACATAGGATCAGCATTTGACGCGACTTTACTCAGCTCAACAACAACTACATTACCTTCCGCGTCTTTCGCTTGAGCAAATGTCGATGCCTCTTCTGCCGGCTTGGTCATAGCAAAAACGGTACCAGCGAGAGCTGAACTACGATCAATCGTTTCAAGCTCACTAAAGCTTAACTGATTCGCCTGCAAAGCGTCTGTCTTACCTTCTTTGAGTTCGTTAACGAGCTGAACACCAAGTTCCATCGCTGCTTGCTCACCTTTCACGCTTGCAAGCTGTGAGGTCACTTGTGCTTTCACTTCATCAAGAGGCAATACTGTTTCACCACGAATATCTTCGACACGAACAACCACAATATGTTCTGGTGCGACTTCCATCGCTTCAGAGTTCAAACCATCTTCCTTCACTTCAGGAGATTGAAGCGCTTGCACAACCGATTGGTTCTGTAGCACTTCTGGTAATTCTGAAACTGAGATAAAGTCTGTTGTTACTACTTTTTGCTGAATTGCAGCAGCGGCATCATCAAGTGAATCTGGGTATTCAAAGGCGATTTTTTCTAACTCATTTTGTAAGTTATAGAAATCATCAACCGCTAGTTGGTCAAGCAATTCAGTCGTAATCTCACCCTTAACTTCTGCTAGAGGCTTAGACTCTGATGCTTTAACTTCATCAAGTTTAATGATGTGGTAACCAAAATCAGATTTCACTAATGCCGTCACATCACCAACATTTTGTAGCCCAAATGCGGCCTCTTCAAATGCAGGGTCCATAACATCACGCTCGATCCAACCCAACGATCCGCCTTCTTCAGCACTGCCGATGTCTTCAGATTTCTCTTGCGCTAGCGTTGCAAAGTCAGCACCTGCATTCAATTCATCTAAAATAGCTTGTGCTTTGGCTTCGTCATCACCTTGAACCAAGATGTGACTCACTTTACGCTGCTCAGACGTTGAGTACTTATCTAAGTGCTCATCGTAGTACTGCTGGATTTGCTCATCTGAAATGTCAACGTTGTCTTTTAACGCTTGAGCAGAGAGCTCAACATAAGACACCTTTAACTGCTCAGGGCGAGTAAATTGCGCTGGGTTAGCAGCGTAGTACTGTTGAATTTCTTCTTCAGTAATTTGCGCTTGCTGTGCAAAGTCAGCTAGAGAAAGTGTCAACGTCTTAATGTCACGAGTTTGAGTCAGTAACTGGCTTTGTAATTCGATTTCACTAGGGAGCGTAAATTCACTGCCTTGCAGAGCAGAAAGAAGTTGGTTGCGTACTAAATCAGTACGTAGGTATTCAGCAAAGCTATCGGCACTAAAGCCAGCGCGTCTCAGCGTTGCTTGATAAATATCTTGGTCAAACTTTCCGTCACTTTGGAATTGAGGCATTTCTAAAATCATTTGACGAATCTGAGCGTCACCAATTCGAAGGCCTAAAGACTCTGCGTGTTGCTCAAGTAGCACATCGTTAATCATGCGATCAAGAACAGACTTGCGGAACGATTCCACATAATTTGGATCAGCCAAGAGCGTCGAGAAATAGTCGCCCATTTGAGATTGCATTCGATTACGCTCATTTTGGTAAGCTTGCTCGAATTCGCCACGACCGATCTCAACATTGCCAACTTTTGCTGCAGTGTTACCACTGCCACCCGCGATGTAGCTACCTACGCCAGCGAACACAAAAGACAGGATGATGAGTCCAAGGATAATCTTAACAGCGATACTGTTCACGCCTTCGCGCATTCGCTCCATCATAATTTTATTACTCTCCAGATAGGAAGGTTTATCTTCTACTGAATAGGATAATATCAGAAAAAGAAATGCGCATCAGTAAGATGCGCATATTTAAAAAAGGTTGGCTTTTTTAGCCTATCAAACCTAAAAAAGGTTCGATTTCTGTTCAGTTGATACTCATTTTGATTCCAACTGTAACAATTGATTAGTTACAAGCGTCTTTCAGCGCTTTACCTGCTTTAAATGCTGGTACTTTTGCTTCTGCGATTTGGATTTCATCACCCGTCTTAGGGTTACGGCCAGTACGCGCCGCACGAGTACGCACGCTGAAAGTACCAAAGCCAACTAGTGCAACCTGGTCACCATCTGCTAGCGTAGTGCTTACCGCTTCAATTACTGCATCTAGTGCACGTCCTGCTGAAGCTTTAGATAGGTCTGCGTTCTCTGCGATTTTTTCTACTAATTGAGTTTTGTTCACTGTGTTTCCCCTTAGTGTTACCGAGTTATTATTTTGAAAAAGGTAACGTTAGTTCCGTTCTAGTAATAAAAGACCCTAAGCCTTGTCTATCAAGGGTTCAGAGTTACATAGCTAAAGTTAGTGCGACAAAAAAACGCTGACAAGCTTTTTTTACTTATCAGCGTATTTCTTTTACCTAAATTTGGAGCACATCACTATTTTACAGGCTCAAACGCGACGCCAAGTGGTGCGCGCTCTAGCGCAACTTCTAGTACCTCATCAATCCATTGCACCGGAATCACTTTCAAATCGGCAATAACGTTGTCTGGAATCTCTTCTAGATCACGTTCATTATCCTTAGGAATCAGCACGGTTTTGATACCGCCTCGGTGCGCAGCAAGTAGTTTTTCTTTCAAACCACCAATAGGAAGGACTTCACCACGAAGGGTAATTTCACCCGTCATTGCAACTTCAGCTTTTACTGGGTTACCCGTTAAGCTAGACACTAAAGCCGTACACATTGCGATACCCGCACTTGGTCCATCTTTAGGTGTCGCCCCTTCAGGAACGTGTACATGAATATCACGCTTTTCATAAAAATCGGTATTGATACCCAATTTCTCTGCGCGTGCACGCACAACCGTCATTGCTGCCTGAATAGACTCTTGCATGACATCGCCCAGCGAACCCGTTTGGGTGAGTTTGCCTTTGCCTACCATTGACTCAGTTTCAATCGTAAGTAGATCACCACCAACTTCTGTCCATGCAAGACCGGTAACTTGACCAATACGATTACTTTCGTCGGCTTTACCAAAATCACATCGTTGTACACCAAGGAACTCTTTCAAGTTATCTTGATTAACAACGACTTTCTTTAGGTCTGTATTCAGTAAAATGTTCTTCACCGCTTTGCGACAGATCTTAGAAATCTCTCGCTCTAGGCTACGAACACCAGCTTCACGAGTGTAGTAACGAATAATGCCGATTATCGCCGAGTCTTCAATCTCAATTTCGTGTGGCTTCAAACCATTACGCTGTACTTGCTTATCCACTAAATGGCGACGAGCAATATTAAGCTTTTCATCTTCGGTGTAGCCAGATAGTCGAATCACTTCCATACGATCAAGCAATGGACCAGGAATATTCATTGAGTTTGACGTTGCCACAAACATCACATCTGACAGATCGTAATCTACTTCTAGGTAGTGATCGTTAAAGGCGTTGTTTTGCTCTGGATCGAGGACTTCAAGCAACGCTGATGAAGGGTCACCTCTCATGTCAGATGCCATCTTGTCGATTTCATCCAACAAGAATAATGGGTTTTTCACGCCCACTTTTGACATTTTCTGAATCAGCTTACCCGGCATTGAGCCAATGTACGTGCGTCTGTGACCGCGTATCTCAGCTTCATCTCTAACGCCACCTAACGCCATGCGTGTGTACTTACGGCCAGTCGCAGACGCGATAGAGCGCCCCAATGATGTTTTGCCGACACCCGGAGGACCGACTAGACAAAGGATCGGGCCTTTAAGTTTGTTGATACGGTTTTGTACCGCAAGATACTCAAGAATGCGCTCTTTGACCCGCTCCAAACCATAGTGATCTTCGTTAAGCGTTTCTTCCGCTTTCGCCAAGTTCTTTTTCACTTTAGAGCGTTTCGCCCAAGGTACACCGACCATCCAATCGATATAGCTTCGAACCACTGTCGCTTCAGCCGACATTGGCGACATCATTTTAAGCTTTTGCAGCTCTTGCTCTGTTTTTTCTTTCGCTTCCTGAGGCATTTTTGATTCTTCAATCTTTGCCTTCAGCGCTTCAAATTCATCTGGTGCATCATCTAGATCGCCGAGTTCTTTCTGAATCGCTTTCATTTGCTCATTCAGGTAATACTCACGCTGTGATTTTTCCATCTGCTTTTTAACACGGCCGCGAATACGCTTCTCAACTTGCAGTAAGTCTATTTCCGACTCCATCTGCCCCATTAAGAACTCTAAACGCTCTGATACGTCAAGTAACTCAAGTACTTGTTGCTTATCCACCAATTTCAGTGGCATATGCGCCGCAATGGTATCTGCGAGGCGTGCGGCTTCATCGATACCACTGAGCGACGTTAGCACTTCTGGTGGGATCTTTTTATTTAGCTTAATAAACCCTTCGAACTGATCAATAGCACTACGAACAATAACTTCTTCTTCGCGCTCTTCAAGCTCTGGAGTAATAAGAAATTCAGCGTCCGCCATGAAGAATTCTTCATCACGGTAATGATTGATTTTCGCTCTTTGCTGGCCTTCTACTAGAACTTTTACTGTTCCGTCTGGAAGTTTTAATAATTGAAGAATCGTGGCAACGGTGCCAGTAGTGAAAAGATCTTCAATTGTCGGTTCTTCAGTATCTGCTTCTTTTTGAGCGACGAGTAGGACTTGTTTGTCATTATCCATTGCCGCTTCCAAGCAACTAATGGACTTTTCGCGGCCAACAAACAAAGGAATTACCATGTGTGGGTATACCACAACGTCGCGCAGAGGCAATACCGGGATTTCGATACGCTCGGAACGTTCCAAGTTCATATTATTCTCTCTTCCGCTTAGTATTATTTTCTGTATATGGGGGCGTATTCGTTGGATTCAATAAAAGAATAAAAAAAAGGAGGTATCAAATACCTCCTTTTTTATTACTATCAAAAATTAGTCTGCACTTGCGACTTGATTATCATTATTGCTGTAAATAAGCAGTGGTTCTGATTCACCGTTTATGACACTTTCATCAATAACAACTTTACTCACATCTGTGGCAGATGGCAGTTCATACATTGTTTCTAAAAGGACACCTTCTAGAATTGAACGCAAGCCACGAGCACCGGTTTTACGCTCCATTGCTTTTTTCGCAATTGCACGTAAAGCGTCTTCACGGAATTCAAGCTCAGCACCTTCAAGGTCAAATAACGCGCCGTACTGTTTCGTTAGGGCATTCTTTGGTTCATTCAATATTTGAATCAACGCTTCTTCATCAAGTTCCGTCAATGTCGTTGTAACCGGTAGTCGACCTATGAATTCAGGAATAAGACCGTACTTCACCAAATCTTCAGGTTCTACCTGTTTGAACAACTCACCAGCAGTCTTAGTTTCATCTTTAGAGCGTACTTCAGCTCCAAAGCCAATACCTGCACCTGTTGCAACGCGCTGGTCAATGACTTTATCAAGACCGGCAAACGCACCACCACAAATAAACAGTATCTTCGATGTGTCTACTTGTAGAAATTCTTGTTGAGGATGCTTACGACCACCTTGTGGCGGAACGGAAGCGATGGTGCCTTCAACGAGTTTGAGTAGTGCTTGCTGAACACCCTCACCAGATACATCACGGGTGATTGATGGGTTTTCTGCTTTACGAGAGATTTTATCAATCTCATCGATATAAACGATGCCGCGCTCAGCTTTGGCTACGTCGTAATCACACTTTTGAAGAAGTTTTTGAATAATATTCTCAACATCTTCACCCACATAGCCCGCTTCGGTCAATGTGGTGGCATCAGCCATCGTAAATGGTACGTCTAGGAAACGAGCAAGCGTTTCAGCAAGTAGCGTTTTACCACTACCCGTTGGACCGATAAGCAAAATGTTACTCTTACCCAGTTCAACACCATCAGCTGTTGTATCACCATTGCGAAGACGCTTATAGTGATTGTATACCGCAACTGAAAGCACTTTTTTTGCGTAGTCTTGACCGATTACATAATCATCGAGGTGCGCGCGAATATCTTTTGGCGTTGGCAACGCTTCAGATTCTTTTTTCGGGAGCACATCTTTAATTTCTTCACGAATGATGTCGTTGCATAAATCAACGCATTCGTCGCAGACGTAAACAGAAGGGCCCGCAATTAGCTTGCGAACTTCGTGCTGACTTTTGCCACAGAAAGAGCAGTACAGCAGTTTACCACTACCACTCTCTTTGCTTTTATCTGTCATTCGCTAACCTCTTAGCCTGTACTTTCTATGATTTGAGTGTATATCAATTTAGACCAAAATGCGCCCGACAATTAATTATTCCAAGCGAACAATTTGGTCTATCTACAATCAAACCGTTATGGATTAACCTCGTTGGGTCAATACCTCATCAATAATGCCGTATTCCGCCGCTTGAGCAGCTGACATGAAATTATCGCGATCCGTATCTTTTTCAATCACTTCTAGTGGCTGACCTGAGTGCTCAGCAAGTAGCTTATTCAGTTTCTCTTTAATCGTCAGGATTTCTTGTGCGTGGATTTGAATGTCCGACGCTTGCCCTTGGAAACCACCAAGTGGCTGGTGAATCATAACGCGAGAGTTTGGCAGAGCAAAACGCTTGCCTGGTGCACCACCGGCCAATAGGAATGCACCCATTGAACAAGCTTGACCAGTACATAACGTACTTACATTCGGTTTAATGAACTGCATGGTGTCGTAAATTGACATACCCGCTGTCACACTACCACCTGGTGAATTGATGTATAGGAAGATGTCTTTGTCAGGATTTTCTGATTCTAAGAAAAGCAGTTGGGCAACCACAAGGTTTGCCATGTTGTCTTCCACTTGACCCGTCAAGAAAATGATTCGTTCTTTTAGTAATCGCGAGAAAATATCATAAGAGCGTTCACCACGGGAAGTTTGTTCAACAACCATAGGTACTAGCGCGTTCATAATTGGCGACATTGCATTTTTTTCTTGGTAACTCATATTCTTATGTCCCTAAAATAAATGGCCCGGATGATAAACATCATACGGACCATTGTTAGCAGAGAAGTCGACTCTAAGTCAACCTTCTATACAAGATATTGCTTATTGAGCTGGTTGCTGATTCATTAGCTCGTTGAAGCTAACTTCTTTATCAGAAACTTGAGCTTTAGCAAGAATCGCATCAATAGCTTGCTCTTCTAGAGCAACGTTGCGCATGTTGTTCATCATTTGCTCGTTTTGCTCGTAGTAAGCGATAACTTCTGTTGGATCTTCGTATGCCGTTGCCATTTCAGCGATAAGTGCGTTCACTTTCTCATCGCTTGCTTCTAGCTTCTCTGACTTGATCACTTCACCAAGAAGAAGACCAACCATTACGCGACGCTTAGCTTGCTCTTCGAACAATTCACGTGGAAGTTGCTCAGCGGCTTCTGGGTTGCCACCGAAACGCTGTGCTGCTTGCTGACGTAGGCCAACAATTTCTTGGTCGATAAGTGCAGAAGGAACGTCCATTTCGTTCTCTTTTACTAGACCGTCAAGCGCTTGCTCTTTGATGCGGTTTTTGATCGCTTGCTTAAGCTCACGTTCCATGTTCTTGCGAACTTCAGCTTTAAGTGCTTCAACACCGCCTTCAGCTACACCGAACTTAGATACGAACTCGTCAGTTAGCTCAGGAAGCTCACGCGCTTCAACTTTGCTTACTTTGATTGCGAATTTCGCTGCTTTACCTTTTAGGTTTTCAGCGTGGTAATCTTCTGGGAAGTTTACGTCGATTTCAAATTCCATGCCGGCAGTCTTGCCTTTAACACCGTCTTCAAAACCAGGGATCATGCGACCAGCACCCATCTCTAGTGGGAAGTTCTCAGCTTTACCGCCTTCGAATTCTTCGCCATCGATAGAACCAACGAAATCGATAGTTACGCGCTTACCGTCTTCTGCTGCTTCTTCAACTTCTGCCCACGTAGCTTGTTGCTTACGTAGTGTGTCGATCATTTCTTCAACGTCAGAGTCGTTAACTTCAGTTGCTGGCTTTTCAACAACGATGTTTTCTAGACCTGCTAGTTCAACTTCTGGGTAAACTTCAAACGTTGCAGCAAAAACAAGGTCTTTACCCGCTTCGTTTTCAACTGGAGCGAATGTAGGTGCGCCCGCTGGGTTGATTTTTTCAGAAACGATTGCTTCGATGAAGTGGCGTTGCATTACTTCGCCCATTACGTCTTGACGTACTGCTTGGCCGTACATTTGCGCAACCATTTTCATTGGCACTTTGCCTTTACGGAAGCCATCAAAACGACGGTTTTTCGCGATGTTGCGTAGTTCAGCTGTCACTGCATCTTCGATGTTTGCAGCAGGAACAGTAATGTTTAGACGGCGCTCTAGGCCCTCTAGAGTTTCAACAGTAACTTGCATTCTATAAACCTCAGTTTGGCTCAACTTTAGCTGAGCATATGAGCATCCATATCAAGTAAGCGATATAATTATCAGCTCAAACAATACTTCAGCTTCATCCTTGTTAGTGCACTAATGCACCTTCTAAATGGGTATCGATAATCATCAAACATGTTTCATGACTACCGGACTAATAAGTGACGTCTTCTTTTTGAAGTAGTACTTCGAAGGCATCTCCAATTAGTCTCAGGACAAAATTTCAGACGCGACATTCTAGCGATCTCAATCTATGGTGTCGAGTCGAACTCCAATCAATCGTTGGTTTTGTCACTAATTACTCAACGAAACGAACAAACCGGCGAGTTTGTTCTCGGTTCCAACCAGAAATGGGGACAATATTGCCATTTTCAAGATAATAAACGTTTTTTTTTGTTAAACCTTTAAAAACGCGAACTAAGTCCCCTTTCCTAGCTTGCAACCTCTCAGTTCGTATAACTTTTTCGCCACATATTCATCAAATTCGTTAACCTATGCACAAGCGATATGACGGAGGTGCTATGCGATTAAAACAGATATTATTCGGCCTATCCGTCCTATTTATTATCCTTTCGGCTTTGGGCGGAAAATGGTATTGGCAACACAACTTCGCTTTGCTTAAAGACCAGCATGAAAGTTGGCTCAATCGATTTGTTGAAAATATCGATAGCAAACTCGACAAGTACCGCCATATTCCACAACTCTTGTCGCAAGATAAAGAGTTAGTTGATGCCCTACTCACCCCAAACAACAGTGCTCAGCTTGAAGTCACTAACCGTTATTTATCGCAAGTCAATCATGTTGTGCAAGCCTCTGACACCTATCTCATCGATAAGTTTGGTAATACTATTGCTTCGAGCAACTGGCGCCTCAAGCACTCCTTTATTGGTAAAAACTTCGCATTTCGGCCTTACTTTCAACAAGCAATACGAGGCCAACAAAGTACCTACTTTGCCTTGGGTTCAACCTCGGGACAGCGTGGCTACTATTATTCTTTCCCAGTGACCTATGCTGCTGAGCATATTGGCGTTGTCGTGGTTAAGATGGATCTGTCCACCATAGAACGAAACTGGCAAAGTGATACCAGTATCTATGTGGCCACCGATAATAATCATGTGGTTTTTATGTCTAGCCAAACAAATTGGCTGTTCCACAGCTTAGCGCCTTTGTCTGCGGGAACGTTGAACAATATTAAGCGCTCAAGGCAGTATCTCTCCACGTCTATTCCCGATCTTGGGTTTAAGGGGGTATTGACCGCAGACTCAAGTATTATCACCAAGCCAAACCACAATCTGTTCACTCAAAGTTACTTAATGAGCCAACGTGACTCGGGCGTCCCCAATCTCACCTTAAGAGTGCTCACGCCACTTTCTACGCTTTACATCGATATTTTGGCATTTGTGTTCATTCTTTTTCTTCTGTTTGTCACCGCCTATTTAATTATGGTGGTGATTGCGACACGCCAGTCTAAGCATCGACAAATCGAACGCCTTCAAGCAGAAGCCAAGCAAAAGTTGGAATTTCTAGTGATGGAAAGAACCGCAGAATTACATGTCGAGATTGATGAAAGGGTCAAGACCGAAAAAGCCCTGCGGAAAACACAAGATGAGCTGATACAAGCGGCAAAGCTGGCGGTACTCGGGCAAATGTCAGCCAGTATTAGCCATGAGCTGAATAATCCACTGGCGGCGATTAGAAGCTTTGCTGAGAATGGTCAGCGGTTTATCGAAAAACAAAAAATAGACCGTGCGGAAGATAACTTAGCCAGAATTGTGGCATTAACAGAACGCATGGCAAAGATAAGCCAACAACTTAAATCCTTTGCCAAACGCAGTGACGCTGATGAGTTGTGTGACGTCAGCCTGACACCCATTATTTTTTCCACGCTTGAGTTGATTCAGCCACAATTAAAAACCAGCCAAGTTGTCCTCAATTACACCGCCAACGAAGAAGAAATTCCGGTGCGGGTCAATCCGATTCAAGTTGAGCAGGTACTGATCAATTTAATCACCAATGCCATTCAGGCAATGACAACACAAGAAACAAAGCAGCTGGAAATTTCCATTCAACGTTATTCCGCTAATGTTGACATTCATATCGATGATTCAGGCCCAGGGTTAGACGATCAGGTCCTTAGTGAGTTATTTGAGCCCTTCTATACCACTAAGGATAATGGGCTCGGGTTAGGACTTTCTATCTCCCAACAGATCATCCAAAACCTCAACGGGACAATATCAGTGACCCGCTCTCCTCTCGGTGGCGCACGCTTTACCGTATCGCTTCCCACCCGGCACGACACGACAAAGAAGGAATAGCCCATGAGCCATGTGTTTTTTATCGACGATGAGACCGATATCCGCATCGCTTTACAGCAAAGCTTTGAACTGGCCGATATCAATGCGCAGTGCTTTTCTTCAGTCGAAGATGCGCTGATCGCTCTGCAACAGCAAACCGCTCCACTGGCGATAATTTCCGATATTCGTCTGCCAGGCTTGTCTGGCATGGATTTGCTCAGAACGATTACTCATCAACATCACGCAATTCCGGTTATTTTAATCACCGGACATGGCGACATTTCTATGGCAGTGCAAGCTATCCAAGAAGGCGCCTATGATTTTATTGAAAAGCCATTCTCTGCCGATCGACTTATTGAGACCACATTGCGTGCCATTGAAAAACAGCAGTTAACGCTAGAAAATGAACGGTTAAAGCAGTCACTAAAAGTCAGCCAAACACTAGGTCCAAGGATTATCGGCGACACGAATATCATTCAAGAGCTAAGGCAGACTATTACTGCAGTGGCTGACACCAGCGCGGACATTTTGTTATTTGGTGAAACCGGCACCGGCAAAGAGTTGGTCGCTCGCTCTTTGCATGAGCAAAGCGCGCGACGCGATGCCAATTTTGTCGCCGTCAATTGTGGCGCTGTCCCCGAAAACCTCATCGAAAGTGAACTCTACGGTCATGAGAAAGGCGCATTTACAGGGGCAGACTCTGCTCGGGTAGGAAAATTTGAACACGCGCAAGGAGGCACGCTGTTTCTTGATGAAATCGAGTCAATGCCAATACAAGCGCAAATCCGTCTCCTCAGGGTATTACAAGAGAGAGTGATAGAGCGTGTCGGCTCCAACAATTTAGTCCCTCTCGACATTCGAGTCATTGCTGCCACTAAGGTGGACCTCAAAAAAGCCGCGGCTCAAGGAACCTTCCGAGAGGATCTCTATTATCGGCTGAATGTCGTCACGCTGCAGCTTCCTCCACTGAGACAACGCAAAGAAGACATACCCGCACTATTTCATCATTTTTTGTTAGTTGCCGCCGCTCGTTATGGCAAAGCCTCCAACGCACTTCCCGCGACGGAACTACAAACGTTAATGAGCCAAGATTGGCCAGGAAATGTGAGAGAGTTGCGAAACTGCGCGGAACGATTTGTCTTGTTAGGAAAGCTGAGTAATTTAGCTGAACCGAATCAAGAGAATGTTGATGCGCCGCTCACCACCCAAGTCGCCGATTTTGAAAAAGCGCTGATTGAACAAGCGCTAGCAAGCTGTGATGGCAGAATAAACGACACTATGAACGTACTACAAACGGCTCGAAAAACGCTGTACGACAAAATGCAAAAGTATGGGCTGGATAAAAACGACTACAAAAATGAATAAGCTGCTATTCGGCATCAATAGCGCTCTATATTCACCCTACCAACGAGCAAAAAAATAGTGACCTAAATAAGCTCGAAATCCATTTATCGACTTCTATACTGAAAATAACAGCAACAAGTAATTAACAAAAGAGAGGTCGCGTATGGGTGAAAAAACCACGGTTCCCGCCATTACCGAGACCATCGAGATTGATGGCGTCTATTATGTTGAGCAACGAGAATACACTGAACGGCGGACTCAGCGTAGCCAACGAGTATTTTATGAACGTCGCTCACAACCAGATCCACGTACCGCGCATATAAAACATATTGACGAGGAAGTGTAATACTCTTCGTCATAAGTTATATGCCTTCATCCACTTGGCGACTGTGCACTGGCCAGTGATAGGTGATAGGTGATAGGTGATAGGTGATAGGTGATAGATTAGACTATTGTGCGCACTGGCCTAGTGTACACATTAGCTTAGCGTACACATTAGCTTAGCGTACACATTAGCTTAGTGTACACATTAGCTTAGCGTACACATTAGCCTATCAAACATTGACCTTTTATACGTTGGCCTATTAGCGCGTCACCTTATCTGTACTTGACCCTTTATTTAGTAATGATTTCAGGGCCCATAAGTAGCGTTGGCAACCACGTTGACACCCAAGGGACATAGGTCACGATAATCAAGAACAAGAACATCACTCCGACCCAAGGCAGCGCGGCTTTCACCACGTTCATCATCGACATTTTCGCCACACCAGCCGTAACAAATAAGTTTAACCCCACTGGCGGTGTGATCATCCCTATTTCCATATTCACCACCATCATGATCCCTAAATGAATGGGGTCAATACCAAGCGCAATTGCGATTGGAAACACCAATGGTGCGACAATAATCAATAGCCCTGAAGGCTCCATAAATTGCCCACCAAGCAATAACAAGATGTTGACGACAATAAGGAATGTGATAGGTCCAAGCCCTGCTGACAACATCGATTCTGTTATCATTTGGGGAATACGCTCTTCTGTTAACACGTGTTTCAATATCAACGCATTGGCAATAATGAATAGCAGCATTATTGTCAGCTTGCCCGCTTCATAGAGCGTGTGTTTGGTATCTTTATGTACAAAGGTCTGCACAACTTTCACGATAACCGGCTTACGATTTTCTTTGTCAGCAAACGGTCCCATGTCTTTATAAATAAAGTTGGCAATCAGAAATGAATACACAGCGGCTACAGCAGCGGCTTCGGTTGGTGTGAAAATACCGCCATAAATACCCCCTAAGATGATCACCACCAACAACAAACCCCAGCTTGCATCTTTCGCAGCATCAAAAGCTTCTTTCCAGCCGACAAAAGGTTGTTTAGGCAATCCTTTTACTCTTGCAGCAATGTAAATGGCAATCATCAACATTAAACCTGCAAGTAGTCCCGGAATCACCCCACCCAAAAACATTCGTCCTACGGATACATCTGTCGCTGCGGCATAAACCACCATCACAATCGAAGGTGGAATCAGTATTCCTAATGTGCCTGCATTACAAATAACGCCAGCAGCAAATTCTTTGGTGTAGCCATTTTTAATCATCCCGGCAATCACGATACTACCAATCGCAACCACGGTCGCGGGAGACGACCCGGATAGAGCGGCAAACATCATACACGCAACCACCGACGCCATAGCCAGACCACCACGAAATGACCCGACCATTGCAATAGCGAAACGAATAATGCGTTTCGCCACGCCACCCGTAGACATAAAGCTTGATGCTAAGATAAAGAACGGGATCGCCAGTAGCGTATAGTGACCGGCAAAAGCATTAAATAGAGTTTGAGCCACGGAGGCTAAAGACGCATCGGAATGCATTAACAAAAACAAAATGCTCGATAAGCCCAGTGAGATGGCAATTGGCACCCCCACCAGCATGAAGGCTATAACCATTAAAAATAGAAATAAAATCGCCATAGGTTACTGCCCCTTATCCTTGGTATTGTCTAGCGTGTCAGCCTTGTCAAAGGCATTGCCATTCGCCATTTCAGCCTTCAGCGCTTCCAAATCTTCTTCCGCTTCATGACCTGCAATCATGCGATCCATTTTTCCTGTTAGTACTTGATAAGCAACATGCAAGAAACGATAGGTCAGCATTGCCATTCCGATTGGCAGCGCCATATACGGGATGAATCGAGGCAGTTTTTCGTAGCGTTCGCCCTCGTTAAGCCAGTCAGCTAGAAACTGAAACATTTCAGGCATAGGAATATCATCGGTTTCATACCACGCTCGCTCGGTGACAAACGGATACCAGTAATTCCAAGAACCGATCAACAATAATATCGAAAACGCTAAACAGCTCAGTACCGCGATAATCGCACATGTCTTACGCCACTTAACGGACACCATATTGATGATGACGTCCACGCCAATATGAAAATGTTTTTTAACCCCATACGATGCGCCAACCAGTACCATCCACGCGAACATAAAGACGGTTAATTCAAGCGCCCAAAGAATATTATCGTTAAACACATAACGAGAAATAACATTGGCAAACGTCAGCAGCGTCATCGCACCAAGAAAAAAGGCAATCAGCACTTCTTCAAATGCATCGGTCAGCTTACCGATTTTTGCGGTTATTGATTGTTCCATGTGAACCATCACTTTTTATAAATAGGAGAAGGGAGCTAGACCCTGCGTGGACAAGACCTAGCTTAGTTTTGATGGTATTACTGTTGATTCGATGCCAGTGCAGCATCTATCAGCTCTGAGCCGATATCTTTCTCAAACTTCGCCCATACTGGTTGCAGAGCTTCCACCCACAACTGGCGCTGTTCTGGTGTTAACGTTCGAACTTCCCCACCCGCTTCAATGATGTTGTTTTTGTTCGCTAAATTAACCTGACTGGACTCCGCATTACGTGTCTCGGTCACTTCTTGGATGATCGTACCTAACTGATCACGAACGTCATCAGGTAGACCTTTCCAAAAATCATTCGACGTCACAACAAGGTAATCCAAAATTCCGTGGTTAGTCTCAGTCACACCGTCTTGGACTTCAAAAAACTTTTTGCCGTAGATGTTGGACCATGTGTTCTCTTGCCCATCAATAACTTTGGTTTGTAAGCCGCCGTACACTTCTTTAAACGACATTTTTTGCGGGTTCGCTCCAAGCTGTTCAAACTGTGCCACTAATACATCGGATGCCTGAACGCGGAATTTTAACCCTTTGGCATCTTCTGGCACTAATAACGGTTTGTTTGCTGACATTTGCTTCATACCGTTATGCCAAAAAGCCAGACCTTGCAGACCTCGACGCTTCATTGCATTTTTTAATTTGTCACCCGATTCTGAGTTCTGGAATCGGTCTACAGCGTTCACGTCTTCAAATAGAAAAGGGAGATCAAAAATGCGGTATTTCTTCGTGAACTTCTCAAACTTGGACAATGATGGCGCCGCCAGTTGCACATCGCCATTTAGCATCGCTTCAAGCACTTTATTGTCATCATAAAGCGTCGAGTTAGGGAAAACCTGCATACACGCCTTGCCGTTCATCTCGGTATTCACACGCTCTTCAAGTAAAGATGCTGCTATGCCTTTTGGGTGTTTGTCGGTATTCGTTACGTGACTAAACTTAATAACAATTTCACCCGGATCGCAATTAGCCGCCGCATTGAAACTCGCAACAGACAGGATGGAAACCGTAAGTAGGGATAGAGGCTTTAACATTCTTATTCTCCTTGGATTGAAGCAGTCCCTTCAATGGGTACTGATACTTCTATAGAGCAAATAGAATGCCAACCAACAAATAACCTTTACTTTTAATTACTTAGGTCAAAAAACTCATCAAAACATCGAAGTAGACAAAGAGAATGGGGGGGAAATGACCCATTAATTACCTTACAAAGGGTAAACAATGACTCATTTTATAGAAAAGAAAACGCGTGGGTCGCGACAAATGGTGAGCAATAAACCTTAGTCATTTTCAAGCTGTTGTTTGAATCAAGGACGCGGCTTCATCGATAACCAGCGTATTCCACTATTCGTTACTCTCTTAAAAAAGGGAATAACGAATAGATAGAGGATAGAGGATAGAGGATAGAGGATAGAGGATGAGAATAGCTCTCGGCCTACGTAGATGCGAGATTCATGACATAACGGTATTTGAATTTGACTATACCCTTCCTGAAGCTTACCTAAATCGCCGCTTTCACCGCTTTGGCTAATTTCTTCGCAGCCTTTTTCGGATCAGCATTTGGATCATTAAAAAAGTCGGTCACAACATCAAAAATGGCGCCTTGTACATAACTTGTGGTTGCCATGCCCTGAGAGACACTCGGCACTAATTCACCACTTTTCTCTGCCATTTTAAAACTCGCTAAAGAATCCAACGAGCATTGGTCGAACTTAGACATGTCTAAATCTGTTCTGGCGGGAAGTGACCCTTTTTTAAGATTAAAGGTTTCTTGAAATTTTTTGTCAAAAATGGCGGCTGCGAGCGCTTTCTGAGCCCCCACATCACCACTGTCTTTTAAATCAAAAAAGGCAAAACTATCAATGTTGTAAGAAAACTGATTCGCCGTTCCGGGCGCTGGTGCACAGATAAAATCTTTACCGGGTACTTTGCCTAAAGCGATAAACTCACCTTTTGCCCAGTCACCCATAATCTGCATCGCTGCTTCACCATTAGCAACCATAGATGTTGCTGTATTCCACTGGCGCTCTGGCGCATCGGCATCCATGTAGTCACGTAACCTCTTGAATTTAATGAGTGCTTCCACCATTTTATCGCTTGCCAGCATTTCTAGGTCAAGATCCACAAATGCCTTTGTGTAGCCA
The DNA here is from genome assembly GCF_023634655.1 of Vibrio methylphosphonaticus. Lineage (GTDB taxonomy): Bacteria > Pseudomonadota > Gammaproteobacteria > Enterobacterales > Vibrionaceae > Vibrio > Vibrio methylphosphonaticus. The sequence continues at coordinate 81,758 of NZ_JAMKMS010000013.1, forward strand.
TCTGTTCCCAACACACTTAATGCGACCGTTTCAAACATAGTCGCATCTTGCCAAGAGTTCACTCCATTTGATAACGGTAGGTAACCTGCCGATTTAATAGTATCTGCAACATCAAAAAACTCATCAAGCGTAGTAGGCACACTTACCCCAGCTTTCTTCAATACCTTCGGATTCGCCCACAGCCAATTGACTCGGTGGATATTCACGGGCACCGCCACATATTCACCATCAAATTTCATAATATCGGTCACGACTTTCGGGACTTTGGTATCCCAATCGCCAGCTGTCGCCACGTCATCTAGACTGGTTAAAAAGCCAAGACTTCCCCACTCTTGAATATCGTGACCTTTTATTTGCGCCGCAGAAGGTGGATTACCTGATACAGCACGTGTTTTGAGTACGGTCATCGCCGTTTCACCGCCACCACCAGCCACAGCAAAATCTTTCCAAGTATGCTTTTGCTCTTCAAGGCGTTGCTTTAATGGCTCTACTGCCTTAGCCTCACCACCAGACGTCCACCAGTGAAGCACTTCTACTTCTCCGGCAGAGGAAAGTTGTGGCAGCAATGCCGGTGCGCTCATCGCTAGCATCAAAAACAGTTTGTTTATTCTCATGGCGTTCACATTGTCGTCTTACGACACTCGCAGTACACGAGCCATCATAGGGTGAAAAGAAGATGACACTTAGCTGTCAGCTCAACACGTAATTTTAAAGCTAACCATTAGTTTTAAGTTAACAGTAAGTTTTTAGTTAACAATAAGTTCTAAGTTAACAATAAGCTTTCAGTGAATAGTAAGCTTTAAGTTAACATTCAACTTTCAGGTCTAAACTACGCTTCCAGGTTTGGCGGGATAAAAACTTGTACCTCTAGACCACCAGAGTCTGCGTTTCGGATAATCAAATCCCCGCCTAGTCCGTGAAGAATACTACGGCATATCCCGAGCCCAAGACCGTGACCATCCTTATCTGTTGCGAGCCTGACATAAGGCTCAAATACGGCGTCCATTTTCTCTTTGGGAATGCCGGGACCTTTGTCTTGAATGGTAACGATGATCCAACTCGGTGTTTCTTGCACGTTAATAAATGCTCGATCACCATATTTCACAGCGTTATCGACTAAATTGGTTAACACTCGCTTAATCGCCAGTGGTTTAGCAATAAACGGCTCAACCGGCTCAGACGTTACTGAGACTAAAGTATGCACCTGATTATGCATTTCCGACACATTACGAATAATCTCATTCAAGTCGATGTAGGCATTATTTTCATGTAAATCAGTGTCACGAACGCACTGCAATGCGCCTTTCACCATCATTTCGAGTTCATCGAGATCAAGATTAAATTTGTCGCGTTTCGTATCATCGTCGAGCAACTCAGCACGCAGCCTTAAGCGCGTGATTGGTGTTTTTAAGTCATGAGAAATCGATGAAAAAAGATGTTCCCGATCCGCGATATACTTACGAATACGAGTTTGCATACGATTAAAAGCTCGAGTGGCAGTCACCAGCTCCGTTGCACCCTGTTCAACAAGAGGCGGCTGATCAATATCCATACTCATGTCGTTGGCAGCTTTGGCTAACCGTCTTAATGGTTTCACTTGTGCTCGAACTAGCAAAAAGGTAAGGAGCAATAGCAGTGTGGTTGATGTGAATAAGAAGACCATCTGATCTTGAGTCAGCATCGTATCGTCAAGCTGGATGTATGGGGAAGGTAGTAATGCTGCGATATACAACCATTCACCTTCGGCTATTTTTAATTGCACCACCAGCACTGGCGGATCAAGCGGACCAAGCGTTAACGTGTGGTGTGCCCATGACTTAGGTAAATCATTGAGGAAAATATCGTTTTTTAATAATCTTAAATTTTCGGCTTTAGAGAATTCGACACTCACCGCTTGGATCGATGGAAGTTTCTCATTCAAGACGTCGCTGACCGATGCCATCGAGGCTAGCTTTAAAGGCGTATCAGGAATCGGGTCGACAATCAGCTCTTCTTTATTAAACGATACGAAGAAGCGTGTACCACCCATATTACGGATCTGGTCGAGAACAATATGTCGGTATTTGATAGGCAACTTTTGAAAGAAAGTCACCGTCGATGCAAACATATTCGCCATACTGGCGGACGTATCTCGGATCCCCGCTAGCTCGTCTTGCTTGGTTTTTTGATACCAAATAGCCGTGAGAACACCCTGTGAACACACGACGGCCAGTAGGGTTAACAGCAACGTGCGAGCAACTAACGTATTAAGGTTAAAGCGTCTTAACCAGCGAGAACGAGACATTAGGGATTTACCACTCTAGATTAGCGAGTATCGACTTTTGACCGCCTAGAACAAATACCAATTGGAGTCGTCATGGCGGTTCATAACTAAATTCAGCGAGTAACCATACTTAACTAGTAACAATACTTAACTAGTAACAATACTTAACTAGTAACCATATTCGACTAGTAACCATACTCAACGGCAACCGACAGAATATAACCATTGCCACGCATCGTTTTAATGTAGTGTGGGAACTCAGCACTTTTACCTAAGCGATTACGGATTCGGCTTAATTGCACATCAATCCCACGTTCAAACGGCAACGCTTCTCTACCGCGAGTCGCAAAGGAAATCGTATCTCTATCTAGCACTTCATTAGGCTTCGACAAAAATAGCATCAACAACGCAAAATCACTGCCAGACAAGTCATGATGGCGACTGGTCACCCGATTCACCATACGCTGCGATAGCGTATCAAGCCGCCAGTCACCGAAATCAATCGTTCTTGGCGGCTGCTCATCTCGGTCTTCATGGATGTGAGCACGTCTCAATAGCGCTTTAATGCGCGCCATTAACTGACGTGGGCTAAATGGTTTTGCAATGTAATCATCGGCGCCAATTTCAAGGCCAATAATTTGATCGGTTTCATCTGAAACAGCGGTCAGCATTATGATCGGTACTTGCGAGTCGCGGCGTACACGTTGGCACAAAGTAAAACCATCATCACCAGGTAACATTACGTCCAGTAAAATTAAGTCTGGATAGCCTTTGGCTTTAATGAACAACTCCATTTCAACACCATCTTCTGCTGTGGTGACCTGAAAACCCGACTTACTCAAATATTCATCGAGTAATAAACGGATCTCCTCATCGTCATCTACGACAAGAATGTGTGTCTTTGGTTGCATTTCCAATCCTTAATGATTACTTCACAGCCTATAGTGTAAGGCTTTGAGGGATTATTTATCATCGATTCATTAATAAAATTAACACGTGAATATTGACTGAGATCACGAAAGTGACACTTATCAAGCCACGTCAAAATTGATAGGGCAAAAAATATTCAACCTTATGAAGAGCAACTAATTGTCATCTTCTGTCCCCATTCAGGCGGTGGCGCCGCTAAAATGGATAATTCAGGATGTTCGTCATAAGGCGTCTTCAATACTGAGAGCAGCGTATTGACCATAGAAAAGTCCCCCTGCTCTGCCTCTTCGATGGCTTGCTGGGCCAAATAGTTACGTAATATATATTTAGGGTTCACTGCCCGCATTCCATCACAACGCTCACCTATAGATAAAGGCTCTAGTGAGGCGCGGCGTTCGTAACCTTCTAACCATTGTTCTGCTTCTTCTCTACGACGAAACAGATCTAGAACCGGTATAGAGCCTTGTTTATCTAAATTCGATAGCGCTCGAAAAAACAGCGTGAAGTCTACTTGATGCCGTTCAATAAATTCAAACGCATCATTGAAAAAGCCCCCATCCTCACTTTGCTTGGTCAGTAAACCAAATTTGGCTCGCATCTGCTTGCTGTATTCAGTCTGCAAGGTGGCGGTAAACCCTTCAAGCGCCTTGTCTAATTCCGAACGCTCAATGAACGGTGACAACGCATGCGCCAAAGCCGTTAAATTCCACAGCGCAATCGAGGGCTGGTTATTAAACGCATAACGCCCCTGATAATCAGAATGATTGCAAATATAGCCCGGCTCGTAATCATCAAGAAAAGCAAACGGTCCATAGTCAAACGTCTGTCCTAGCACTGACATATTATCGGTATTCATCACGCCGTGAGCAAACCCAACTGATTGCCATTGGGCTATCATCTGCGCAGTTTTTGTCACAACTTGATCTAAAAAGTGTGCATAAGGGCGTGTTTGATGGCCACTGTTTGGAAAATGCCACTCGATAACTTTATCAAGCAGTAACTTCAGTTCGCTGTGTTGACCGGAATAGAAAAAATGTTCGAAGTGACCGAAACGGATATGACTTTCTGCGACACGCACTAGCAGCGCACCTGTTTCTGCCTTTTCTCGATATACCGGTGTCTCACTTGCCATCATGCCCAACGCTCGCGTTGTAGCAATACCTAACCCATACATAGCTTCACTGCACAAGTACTCGCGAATCGTTGAGCGAAGCACCGCTCGGCCATCCCCCATGCGGGAGTATGGCGTTTTTCCCGCGCCTTTAATATGAACATCTTGATGAACCCCATTTACATCGATTATTTCACCAAGAAGCAACCCACGACCATCACCCAAATCTGGATTGTATACGCCAAATTGATGCCCAGCGTACTTCATTGCCAATGGTGATAAGCCGTCAATAGACTCTATCCCAGACAATACCATCAATAACTCTGGATGGTCGTCTGCATGCTGCGGAAGTTGAAGCTGTTTAGCTAGATCACCATTCCACGCTACCCATTGCGGTGTGATTAGGGGCTTTGGATTGACGGATGTATAAAAACTCGCGGGAAATTCAGCAAAGCGTGTGGAGAGATGAACACGGTCCCAAACCGACATAGGTAAACCCTTTTACAGCAAATATGGTGTAATTAGAGTATAGCGGCAAGGATGTAATAAAAAAGCAACAAAAAGAAAGGTCTTTAGCCTAGAGGAGCACCCAGAAGCCAATATATAGTTGGAATTTGAACTGTCCTCTAAGAAAGCAGGTAGGATTAGATTAGCGCGAGAATGGCAACCACAGAACCTAGTGAAAATAAGCAAGTACGGCTAATCACGCCAAAATTTGAATGTTGGATCATTTCATTATGCATAGGCAATTTCTCCTCTTTATTACACTACAATTACAATTTAGTACGAAATGGTCATTTTTTCAATATTATTGATGCAAATCTTTGAATTAGTACCAACAAAATAATTTTAAGCGCGATAAGTACACCGGTTATGACACAAAAAAGCGAGAATTAGGTCCCCCCCAATTCTCGCCAGATCGTTAAACAACCTCTATCCATTTAAAATAGATCGTTAGCCCTATTTCCATACCAGCAGTTCATTTTAATGAGAAAACTCTCGCTGCTTTTCTAAACGCACCGCTGATACTTTAAATTCCGGTATTTTCGCATAAGGATCCGTGGCGGTATTCGTCAATTTGTTCGCCGCTGATTCGGCAAAATGGAACGGGACAAATACCACCCCAGCTTGCATACGCTTAGTGACAAACGCAGGCGCCGATATTTCCCCACGGCGAGAAACCAACACCACAGATTCACCATTCGCGATACTAAGACGCTCGGCATCTTCCACGCTGATCATCACCCTTGGACCTGCTAGGTTATCTAACCCCTTAGTTTTTCGTGTCATGGTGCCAGTATGGAATTGTTCTAGCAGTCGTCCTGTCGTGAGCGTTAGAGGAAACGCTTCATCCGGTAATTCGGCTGCATATTCAAACGCGATAGCTGCCATCGCTCCTTTACCGCGAATAAACTGGTCTTTATGCATGATGCGCGTACCAAATGGTTTTACATCATTACACGGCCATTGCAGCCCATTACCTCCAATCGACTCCCAGCGGATACCCTTGTATTGAGGCGTGACCTGCGATATTTCTTTGGTAATATCTTGGATACTTTGATAATTCCATTCCCCCCCCATCGCATTGGCTATCTCTTGGATAATACGCCAGTCTTCCATGGCATCGCCTGGCGCCTTGACAGCTGGCACTAAACGCTGCACTCGCCTTTCGGTATTCGTAAAGTGTCCCGCTTTTTCAGCAAACGAATACGATGGAAGTACCACATCAGCTAGCGCGGCCGTTTCGGTTAAGAAAATATCTTGAACAACAAGGAAATCTAAAGCTTTCAAGCCCTTTAGCACGTGAGCTTGGTCGGGATCACTCAGCACAGGGTTTTCCCCCATGACGTACAAACCTTTCATATCACCGTCACAAGCGGCATCAATAATTTCCGTTAGCGTTAAACCTCGTTCGGTAGGCAATGTGTCACTTTGCCAAGCCTGTGCAAATTTTTCTTGAACCTCAGGACGTGTCACCTTCTGGTAACCTGGATAGTCCGTCGGTAACGCGCCCATATCACACGACCCTTGCACGTTAGATTGGCCACGAAGTGGATTAATACCACCGCCTTCGATACCAACGTTGCCACATAACATTTGTAGGTTTGCAATAGAACGAACGTTGTCGTGACCTGTGGTATGTTGAGTAATGCCCATTGAATAAAACACTGAGCTGACCTTCGCAGTCCCTATGATCTTCGCCATTTTTTCAATGTCTGCTTTTGGCACGCCAGTAATCAACTCTGCATTGCTCGAGGAATAGGTTGGTTTACTGACCTCGGCAAATAACTCGTCAAATCCTTCCGTTCGCTCAGCAATATAAGCGTCGTCCTGCCAACCATTAAGCACAATTTGATGCATAATGGCATTCAATAACATCACATCCGTTCCTGGGCGATGACGCAAGTAAAGCTCGGCATGGTCGGCCATATCAATACGTTTAGGATCAGCAACCAACAACGTCGCTCCATTCGCGACTGCTTGCTTAATATGAGAGCCAATAATAGGGTGAGCGGCACTGGTATCTGAGCCAATGATAAAAATGACATCTGAATGTTTGATGCTTGGAATATCATTGGTCATTGCGCCACTGCCAAACGCGGCCTCAAGGCCTGTCACTGTGGATGAATGGCAAAGACGAGCGCAATGGTCGATGTTGTTAGTGCCAAACTCGCGACGCAGCAACTTTTGAAAGGCATAGTTGTCTTCATTTGTCGTTTTCGCCGAAGAGAATCCCGCTAGGCTATCACTGCCATGCATGGCTTTAATTTTTGCAAACTTACTCGCTACGTACTCAATTGTTTCTGGCCAAGATGCTGGTTGCAGTTGTCCAGACTTACGGATAAGTGGCGTTGTCAGTCGCTCTTCACTGCCAATAAAATCGAAACCAAACCGCCCTTTTACGCATAACATACCTTGGTTAACTGGCGAGGTTTTGTCCCCTTTCACATAACGAATGGTATTACTTGCTGCATCAACATACAGCTCAACTCGGCAACCAACCCCACAATAAGTACAAATGGTTTTAACTGGTGTCAGCATCTCTATTCGACTATGCGATTTATCGCGTTTATCCACCAGCGCCCCTGTAGGGCACACTTGAACACAAGCACCACATTGCACACAATTACTGTCACCCATTGAAGCATTGCCTGGAAAGCTTGGGCGATGTGAGGATTCAGAAAAATTCAAAATACCGTGTACCGACTCGGTTTGACAGGCATGAACACAAGACCCGCAACTGATGCAGCGATTGGCATCAAATACAATGAACTCACTCGATTTATCTACCGGAAACATTTTGCGGTCGTTGATATCAATCTCACGATAATCCACCTGATATTCAGTGGCGTAATCTCGCAAATCACATTGAGTGTTAGCCTGACAGCCACATTCTAGACACCGCGCCGCTTCAGAAATGGCGCGTTCGCTGTCAATATCCAACTCCACTTCTTGATAAGTCGTTTGACACGCCTCAACATCCAACTGATCCGCTTGCGCTCTTGGTCTTTCGTGCTCTTTCAAATACTCGGTTTGTCGCACTAAGCTTAATCTTTCGGCTTTATGGCTGTTGAATAGCGCTTGCGTTGGCTTAAAGTGACCTTGCAAAATAAACCGTTCAATCGCGTCGGCGGCTTTCTTACCATCCGCGATGGCTTCAATTGCTGTTGCTGGCCCTCGCCTAAAATCACCAATACTATAAATATTGTAACCATGATGCATAGAGTCCGAATCTGACGCCGCCGTACCCCAATCGGTAAGAGGCAATGCATATTTTCCGGTTTTCAAGAAATCAGTTTCTGGCTTTTGTGATAACGCAGAAATAACGGTATCAAAAGGCTCCACTACCGTTTGGCCCGTTGATACAGGGCGTCTACGCCCTGAACTGTCTGGCTCACCTAGCTCCATGATCTCCAACTCAATATGGCTGACTCGCCCTTGAGAATCTGCGCTATTTTCGACCGGGTTAGTTAAAAACCGAAACTTGACCCCTTCCAACTCAGCCGCCTCAATTTCATGTAATTCAGCTGGCATTTCATTGCGAGTTCGTCGATAGATTATCGTTGTCTCTGCACCTTCACGGATCGCAGTCCTGGCGCAATCTATTGCAGTATTGCCGCCACCGATAACGGCCACTTTATGCCCAACCTTGAACGTCTGATCAGTCATCATGTCTTTAAGAAAATCGACGCCAAGTATGCAACCAGACAAATCGGAGCCAGGGTAAGGCATATTGACAGCCTTAGTCGCACCAACGGCAAGGCAAACCGCTTCATAGTTTTCAGTTAACTCGTCCAGCGTCATATCACTGCCCAACTTGGTGTTGGTATGAATGCGCATGCCACCACGACACATGACCTCAATTTCTTTATCTAGAATATGTTTCGGCAGTCGATATTCTGGGATGCCATAACGCAACCAACCACCAGCCTCTGGCATAGATTCAAACACATCGACCGCAAAGCCTTGATAGCTAAGATAGTAACCGCATGCCAGACCGCCAGGCCCCGCACCTACGATGGCCACTCGATGACCGTTATACGGCAATTTTTCTGGTTCGAACTGTTCGCTAAGCGACAAATCAATATCAGCCGCATGGCGCTTTAATTGTCGAATTGCCACCGGCTCGTCAACTAAACTACGACGACACTCGTGTTCACAAAATGCAGGGCAAACTCGACCAATTGAAATCGGCATCGGTAGCGTATCTTTAATCACTTCCACCGCTTTGATGTGATCATCTTGGGCAATATGATAAAGGTACGTTTGAATATCAACATGAGCTGGGCAAGCCACCTTACAAGGCGCTTCACAGTCGGCATTATGATCGGCAAAAATACGATTAAGTGCTTGGCGGCGAAGGGTATTGATTTGAGTCGACTGGGTAACAACGCTCATGCCGTCTTCGATGACGGTTTCGCAAGCTTTCACTATGCCTTGCCCCACAATTTCAACCACACACAAGTCGCAGGATTGTTTTTCGGTATGTTGGCTAATTGAACAAAGGGAAGGGACATCAACGTGAATGTCTTTCGCGACATCTAAAATGCTTTTACGCTCACGCAGTAGGTACGGTTGGCCATTGATTGTTACATTCATATAAAGCTATCTCTTTTAAATCACTGAAACGCGCCCACTAAGGTCATGATTATTGAAAGGCCGCGCCTTGCTAGACTGAAGCTCATTTGGACTAATTATCGACAATTAATTAATCATACAAATAGAACTAAGTCCATACAAAGATCATGGCTTTAGAATCACACATCCCCTTATTCTTCAGGAAAACCCTGATAGTTAGGTTTATTACGCAGTGGTCGAACAAGTTTAAAAAAGAATTCTGGCGCTCTCTGGGGGTCTCGCATTTATCGAGATTTTAAATAGGAGCCTACTGACTAAAGTATAACCACACTTTAACCATGGATAAATGATATAGGCATAAAAACGAGATCTGGCGTGGCGCATAATGGTAAATATCGACACTTCATCATTGTTATTCTTCTCATCGTCAACAAAACAACGAAAATACATTGAGGAACCAAGATGAAAATGCTCAAAGAGATCGCACTAAGCACCGTTATTACTACCATCGTTATGCTAAGTTTGAATGCTTCGTGGGATTGGGTTTTCATTGCTAGCTTAGAAGTTGCCGTACTCGCATCGATCATTTTGGCCGGTATGCTTAAAGGTGCGATATCACTTGAAAAAGTGATGGCATCTCATTTTCTAACCCATAAAACACTCCCTAAGCTAAAACGAGGTGTTTCGTCTTACCTCATCCTAGTGGGCTCAAAGTTTGTCGCTATGGGCATCATTGCCAGCGTCTTTGGTCAGCATGTCGCGTTTACAGGCGCATTTAGTGGTGTTGTTGCGTTCTTTGCTATTATTTTCGCGGTACTCGGTATTGAGTCATTACTAAATCGATTCATGGCTCCTACCACTGCTTAAGGCAGCCTTTAGTGATGCTTGTTCCTCCTGAATTTACACATCAGTAGATATAAAAAAGCCTCGTCAGAATGAAATGACGAGGCTTTATAATATGGCAATGAAAAAGAGTGGGATGCAACTGAGTGTCCTTGTCCTGAGCTTGTACATAGTTCGGTATTTGAAATTTTACCCGTTTATGCCTGTCATCGGTGTGCCTACCTTCAACTCGAAATTTTCAATGCTTCGTTTGCAAGTACCCAGAAAGCAAAAAACCTCGCTAAAAAGCGAGGTTTTTTTAAAAGTGGTCGGTGAAGAGGGATTCGAACCCCCGACCCTCTGGTCCCAAACCAGATGCGCTACCAAGCTGCGCTATTCACCGAAATGTTGCGTTAAGTCTTCCTAAGCAACGGATGGGTATATTACTGATTATTTTTTTTGACGCAAGTCATTTAGCACATCTTTTTTGTGCCAAACGTTCGTTTGCTTAACTAACAACCAAAAATCGCAAAACCGTGACTAAGTACACACTGTTAGCTACAAATATTTAACGAAACATTCTCATTTGATCCAGATCAGTATCGTTATTTTAGCCACCCAGTAGCATTGAGTTTGTCATCGCAACTTTGGAGGAAACATGGAATTTTGGCTTGATCTCCTATTTGGTAATGCTGTAGGTCTGTCATCAATGATCGTGATCTTTGGTGCATTAGGGCTTATGTTGTTTTACGGTGGTTTCTTCATTTATAAAGTAATGCATGACGAATCTCCTCACTAGAATCGCTTAGCTCCTACTCTAAGAACAGAAACATCTAAGAATAGAAACCGCTATGCACCGGAGTGAATCGCTTGTTCACTCCGGACTTTTAATCCTCCTACTTTATCCTCCACTAAGTACTTTTTCCCTACCTGTTGCTTGGTATATACTCACTTTATCCTTTTCCTCACGTGTCGTGACCTATCCGAGATACCGCTATGTCTCAAGATAATGACCTAGATCTATTCCAACAAATGATGGGCGACGTTAAGCCGTTGCAAAACGATACCATCGAACTCAAGAAGCAGCCGCCGAAAGCCTCCGACGCACAATTAGCGAAACGAGAGGCCGCACTTTGGCTATCAGAGCAGTGCCCTGATTATCTCTCCCTTGATTTTGCCCCACCGCTCAAGCCAGAAGATATTATCCAATTTAAGCGTGATGGCGTACAAGAAGGTGTCTATCGTAAACTTCGTCTAGGCAAGTACCCATTACAAGCTAAACTTGATTTACACAGGCGAACCTTGAGCCAAGCCAGAGATGAAGTCATTGGATTTTTGCAACAGTGTATGCGTTTAGATGTACGAACCTTGCTTATCGTGCATGGTAAGGGAGAGCGCTCGAACCCACCGGCACTAATAAAAAGCTATTTGGCACATTGGCTGACTCAGATCAGAGACGTTCAGTGTGTGCATAGCGCTCAACAGTTTCATGGTGGCAGCGGGGCGGTATACGTTTTATTGCGAAAAAGCCAAGAAAAAAGACTGGATAACCGAGAACGTCACCAAAAACGGACGAGTTAAGTGACTTGTCACTCACTTGAGTATAAAATACGCGACCTTATTTGTGTCTGACCAACCAAGAGTAATATAAACTCATGCCTAACTCTGCTGACGGTAAACGTCTTAATAAATACATCAGTGAAACTGGTTTTTGTTCTCGTCGTGAAGCCGACCGCTTGATTGAACAAAAACGCGTGACCATCAACGGCATCGTTCCTGAAATGGGAACCAAAGTGCTTGCGGGTGACAATGTAGAAATCGACGGTAAGCCAGTTAAAAGCAAAGAAAAGCCTGTTTATATTGCCCTCAATAAGCCAACTGGCATCACATGTACAACTGAACGTGATGTACCGGGAAACATCGTTGATTTTATCGGACACAGTAAACGCATTTTCCCAATAGGCCGATTAGATAAACCCTCCGATGGTCTTATTTTCCTGACCAATGACGGAGATATCGTCAACAAAATTTTACGTGCCGGAAATAACCACGAAAAAGAATATGTGGTGAGGGTCGACAAACCTATTTCTAAAGAGTTTCTCAAAAATATGGGCTCTGGTGTCGCGATTCTAGATACGGTTACTCTGCCTTGTAAGGTTGAGCAAGAAACGAAATTCTCATTTCGTATTACGCTAACTCAAGGCCTCAATCGCCAGATTCGTAGAATGTGTGAAGCATTAGGCTATGACGTTCTAAAACTGCGCCGTGTACGTATCATGAACATTAGCATCGATGGTATCCCCAACGGTAAATGGCGTTACCTAAGCGAAGCCGAAGTTCAAGAGATTCACGCTATGTGTGAAGACTCATCGAGCACAGAAGAAGCCTCTAGAAAAGATGGTACTGGCCGACGCATCAATAAAGCAACCGATGCTAAACTTCACGACGCTCGTATCGAAGCAAAACGTGAGAAGATGAAAACCTTTTCAGGCCATGGTGCTGATGAGTTTAGACGTGGCCCCAAGCAAAGCGACCGTAATAGCCAAGGTGGTCGCGGCAAGCAAGGCGATCATCATAAACAAGGTGATCGTAATAAGCCCAACCACCGTAATAACTCGAGTTCCACACGTACCCATGCAGACAGCAAACCACGTTCAAACGATACGAGTAAACCTCGCACTCGAGTCAACGGTACGCTGTCGCTTAAGAAGTAGTTAAGTAAGCAATAACGACTTGAGCAGCGACGACTTAAGATACGGCAACGCGATATATAGCCACTCGAGATACAGGCACTTGTATTTTACTCGCTAGGCTTCACACAAATTAGCAAATTGACCACGAGTTAGCGCTGCCAAATCTTGCGGCGCTAACTCAATTTCTAGCCCTCTTTTACCCGCACTCACACACATGGTTTCTCTTGCTTCTGCGCTCGCATGAATAAACGTCGGCAATGCTTTCTTTTGACCAAGTGGGCTGATCCCACCTAAAACATACCCTGTCGTTTTCTGAGCTATCTCTTTGTCCGCCATTTCTGCTTTTTTCCCACCCGCCGCTTTCGCCGCTTGTTTTAAATTCAGTTTCTCTTCGACGGGAATAATCGCAACTGCGAGATTTTTCGGCTCTCCATTTATTGAAAAAAGCAGTGTTTTAAAGACTGATTCAGGATCCTGTCCTAGTGCTTCAACCGCTTCTAGCCCGTAACTCTCATGCCTTGGATCATGATGATACTGGTGTACTACATGGGGGATTTTTTTCTTTTTGGCGAGGTTAATAGCAGGTGTCATAACAATATTCCCAGACATTAAAAAAGCGGTACCAACCGTACCGCTTATTTATAACTGACTCATTCAAAAGGAGTCAATGTATGACTATTTAATTTTGTAAACAATCTCGCCTTTTGGTTGGTACTTATTGACGTCAATTGGGCTGTTCGCCTCTAGGTAGTCTTTTAGCACTTCAGCATCAACAAAGCCGGTGTCAACATAACCAGGGTGGTTGTTAAGCTTTGGATAGCCGTCACCACCAGCCGCATTAAAGCTAGGAACAGTGAAACGATACGTCGCTTTTGGATCCAACGCTTTACCGTTAATCACCACGTCCGATACTGACTCTTGACCCACTGTCATTGAAATGCCAGCAAACTGGGCATACGCGCCAGAATCAACGGGTTTCAGTGCGACAACATTTAAGTAATCTAACACCTCTGCCCCTGACATATCCGTATAAGTCACGATGTTACCAAACGGTTGAACCGTCAATACATCTTTATACGTCACTGCGCCTTCAGCAATAGAATCACGAACACCGCCAGAGTTCATCACAGCAAAGTCTGCTTTCGCTCGTTCTTTATGAGCGGTTCCAATTAAGCGACCTAAGTTTGTTTGGCTAAAGCGCACAACGTTACGGTCACCCTCTAACTTGCCGTTAGTTTGGGCGATTTCTGCGCTGAGTTGGCCTTGGCCTTTTTCTTGGTACGGCGTCAAAAATGCCAATAATTCTGCATCTGGCTGAATCTCTTCTTCGATCAACACACGCTGCTTCTTACCATCAACCTTGACTTTTTTCTTCAAGTTTACAGGAATCAAATCATAGCTCACCATCTCTAGTTCACCATTTTTAAACTCATAGTCTGCTCGACCTACGTACTTGCCCCACTCATGTGCTTGAACAATCCAAGTGCCATTTTGCGTATCAGGTTTACACTCGTCCGCAGGCTTAAAGTTCTTCTTCACTACATTTGGGCCTTCCATACAAACAGGCTCTTGTGAGTGACCACCAACTATCATGTCCAGATCACCTGGCTCTAAGTAACGAGCAAGTGCGACATCACCCGGTGCGTTCACACCACGTTGACCATTTTCATAGTGGCCCATATGCGTCACAGCAAAAATAAGGTCTGGCTTTTCTGTTTCTTTTAGTTCGGCAATGAGTTTTTTCGCTTCCACTTTAGGGTCACGGAACTCAATACCGCCAATATATTCTGGGTTACCAATTTTTGCGGTGTCTTCTGTAGTTAAGCCAATCACCGCAATTTTAACGCCTTGCTTATCAAACATATGGTATGCGTCAAACATACGCTCACCGGTTTTTTTGTCATAAATATTGGCTGATAGCATTGGGAAATTAGCCCACTCTTTTTGCTTGAAAAGCACTTCAAGTGGATTATCAAATTCATGGTTACCTAATGCCATCGCGTCGTAACCAATTTTGCTCATGCCTTTAAAGTCAGGCTCTGCATCCTGTAAATCGGATTCTGGCACACCAGTATTAATGTCGCCTCCAGATAGAAGCAATAAGCTCCCCCCTTCTGCTTCAACCTGTGAACGAATGTCATCGATCAACGTTTTACGCGCTGCCATGCCATACTCGCCATATTTGTTTTGCCAAAAACGGCCATGATGGTCATTGGTATGAAGTACAGTTAGCTTATACGTTTCATCTGCATTCCATTCGTGCTCTGGTTGAGTTGCGCATCCTGCAAGTGACGCGATGATTGCCGCACTAAGTACGGACTTAAACATAAGGCTCTTTTTCATTGTCATACCTTTGAACTTTAGAGAATTCCACTGCTTTAATTATTTTAGAGTGAGTCTCTATATTATTTTAGAGAGACTCACTATCTGTGCTGAACCGTCTATTTGTACTGAGAGCTAATGAATAGACCAGCCTTTAAACATCAGCAAAATTTGCGTTAGTTTAAATTAACCCATAAAACATAACATGTTGATTTCATTTTTATGATGCATAGGTCACAAGTTACGGAGCAACCCTAGAAGTGACTCGCATCATCATGTCCAACTTCGTTTTAGTTTTGATTAATAACTAACGTTGATTGATTAAAAGATAAACCAACTCGCTCCAAGAGTGTTAACCATTCCCTGCTTCGTGAAAAAGAACTAGGAGGAAACCGCTTTTACAACACAAAACGTGAACATTGTTTCAGCGATGCATTGTAGTTTTACTAAGCAATCTATAGCCTAATACCTATAATTAGATTGTCGCTATAATTAGATTGTCGCCATAATTAGTTTGTCGCCATAATTATTTTCGAGCAATGACCATTTTGTAGCCCTACTCATTGCCTAACTATACTTATTACAACAAGCGCCAGCCTGAGGATATTGTTTGTTTTCTTTTTTGCATTTAACTAAAACACTTCCGTTTCAGGTGTTACGTTATCGCCTTTTTATAGATACACAAATCTACCAGCCATACTCTCGCTTTATGTACGGGGCGATTGCTGTGTTTTTGCTTTTTTCAATCACCGATTTTCTGGTACTGCAACATCACGGATTTATTATTATCGCCGCTCGCTTCACTCTTGCGATCGTTGCGACGCTTTGTTTATATTTCGCCTCTCGACATCATTGGCGTGGCTTACCATTATTAGAAGTTGGGCTATTTATCGGTGCTGGACTCATCGTCCAATACTCTGGGATCATTGCTCTGCATATCGGTAACACCAATTACCAAAGTGGTGGCATTCTTTTAATGCTTTATATCGGTACGTTTTCACGGCTGTCTTTTAGTTATTCTGTCATTGCAATCGTAGGAATTGCACTGCCATATATTTTGTATTTACATCCTGAATTGGTGCGACTGAGTGAAGCAAAAGAGTACAACCATTACATGATTGTACTTAGCACTGCGGTATTTTGTATATTGGGTAGCTATCGCCGTGAGTTAGAAACTAAAACACGCTTTAGGGAAAGCCAACAAATTCGCAGTCAGTCTATCCGTCTTTCCGCTTACTCAAAGCGACAAAAAAACCTCAGCGAAACCGATGCCCTCACTCAGATTAATAACAGACACTATTTGAATCTTTGGGTGAGCCAAGAAGAACACTTACCTTCACCGTTCAACCTCGCTTTTGTGATGTTAGATATCGACCGCTTTAAGCAAGTCAATGATAACTACGGGCACGATGTGGGAGACAAGGTAATAAAGCAAGTGGCGTCAGTGTTACTTGCTAATAAGCCTAAAGGTGGTCAATTAATTCGCTATGGTGGCGAGGAGTTCTTATTGATTTTTCCTGCGACGAATATCAAAACACTAGCGTGTGACGTGGAATCAATAAGAAAGAAATGTTCTGAGATAACGGCACAAAAAAATGTCCTCGTCACCGTATCGGCGGGGGCTTATCTAGCAAATAGTCAAAACGATACCATTTTGTCGGCCATCAACTATGCCGATAAAGGACTATATCAAGCTAAACAGTCTGGAAGAAACAAAACTGTCATTCCACAGTTACTCGATACGCCTTAATCGGCCATCAAGATAAACAGTAAATACAAAGAGTAAATGGGTCGCGAAAACTCAAACGAAAACTATAACTTAAACAAAAACTATAGCTATAACTTAAAAAAACAAAAAAGGGTAAGTCGCTATGCCACTTACCCTTATCTATCTAACCCCAAACAAGCTTAACGAATATCGATATGTTCAAAGCCTTTAATGAGATCATCCAACGCTTTCATTTGAGCTAGGAACGGTTCGAGTTTATCCAATGGCAATGCAGAAGGACCATCACACTTCGCTGCATCAGGGTTTGGATGCGCTTCAATAAATAAACCTGCGATTCCAGTTGCTAAACCCGCTTTCGCCAGTTCAACGGTTTGCTCACGACGACCACCAGAAGCGGCACCAGAAGGATCCCTCATTTGTAGAGAATGCGTCACATCAAAAATGATTGGGCTACCATTGGAGACTTTTTTCATCACGCCAAAGCCAAGCATATCGACAACAAGATTGTCGTAACCATGACATGCACCACGCTCACACAAGATGATCTTTTCATTGCCGCACTCAGCAAATTTGTCCACGATATTACCCACTTGGCCTGGGCTCATAAATTGCGGTTTCTTCACGTTGATGACTGCGCCGGTTTTCGCCATCGCTTCAACTAGGTCTGTTTGACGAGCTAAGAAAGCAGGAAGCTGAATAACATCCACCACATCAGCAACAGGCTGTGCTTGCGCTTCAGTATGAATATCGGTAATGATTTTCACACCAAACGTATCTTTGAGCTCTTGAAAGATCTTCAATCCCTCTTCTAAGCCAGGACCACGATAAGAATGCACTGAACTGCGGTTCGCTTTATCAAATGACGCTTTAAATACGTATGGAATGCCTAACTTTTCAGTGACTTTTACATAGTGCTCGCAAATCTGCATTGCCATGTCACGAGATTCAAGCACGTTCATGCCTGCAAACAATGTAAATGGCTTGTCATTTGCGACTGGAATATCACCTACGTAAACGGTTTTAGCTGTCATTGGGCTATCTCTTATTTTAGTGAAGGATTACAGGTGAGCGACTGATCGCTGAAACCTGTGTTTTCAGTAATTCAATTGCAGGATCATCAGGGCATTGATCAATAAAAAATTGAAAATCACTCGCGGCGATTTGATGACAATCTAACTGCTGGTATATGTACCCTCTATCACGAATTTCATAAGGATCGTCCGGCACAAAGGTAAGGGCCAAATCTGTGCAGCGTAGTGCCAGTGTGTACTTTTCTTCGCGTAAAAGGGCACTTTTAAGCAAGGCTAACCAACGACCAATCACCGTTGGATTATCAGAGCTCTCTAGATGCTTTGTTTCCAATTTTGCCAATGGCCCTTCGTTACCAATCAACCACGCTCTTAATGTAGACTTTGCAACATACTCGCCATCATATGGGTTGATATAGCAGGGTGCTTCATTAGGCCATGTTACCTTGAGTAAGAACTGAGTCGGAAATGTGACAGCCTCTACTGGGAAGCCTAGCTTGCTAGCCAGATAGATCAAGATAGCCCCCAAACTTACCGGCACACCTTTTCTTCTTTCTAGCACCTTATCAATAAAAGCGTTCTCAGATGAAAAATAAGCTTCTTTGTCGCCGCTGAAGTTCCACTCACGATAGAACAAGCGTAGCAACGCATCAAAGCGTTGTTTTTCATCGATTTCGTGAACCAAAGTTTGCTCAGCTTCTTTTAGCAGGCGCGCTAACTCTAACTCTGCCCAGTGATGCTGCGTTTCTGGGTCAACGGCTTTGTTTAATATTAATGCACCTTCGACCAACGCTATTGCGTCAAAATCTTCATCAAACAGTTCGATCATCGTTTATCCCATCAAAAATGGCGTTTTTAACATGGCAATTTTCGCCGCCATCATCAACCAACCCAATGCGCCGAAATAGGCACAAACTCTCAATAAATTATTCTTAGCGAGTTTTAACGAGAAGAAGGCAAGAGCAAAGTAAGCTAGGATACACGTCACTTTCTCTGTCATCCACGGCGCAGCATCGGTAAAAGGAATAAAGCCCGTTACCGTAATTAAGCCAATACCAGACAACAATAACAGTGAGTCATTGATATGGGGGAAACGCTTTAAAAATGGATGATTTACCTTAGGTGAGTTCATCATGATCAAACCAAATCGCACAGTCAGTAACGCAACACTCAGCGCTATTGTCATTAAGTGGAAATGTTTTAGTCCTTCATACATAGCAACTTTACTCTCTGTTTATGGTTTTTATTGATTATTAGCCATTGCTTATTAACGACTTACTAACTTTTCGTTATTTACTACTCATTGTTAACTTGTCGTTTTTAGTGCTTACTGCTCTATAAATCCGATTCGCGTGATAAATCCGATTCGCGTGACAATTCTTATCGCCACTGACCTAGCGTCACACGATCATTACCTGCGTAGTCCTGCTCAGTCGTTACATTTTTAAACCCGTTACTGAGCAATATTGAGCGAACGGCATCACCTTGCTCATAGCCATGCTCAAACATCAACCAGCCATTTAGCATCAAGTATTGAGGCGAATGTTCAGTAATGTACTCAATATCCGCCAGCCCATTGTTCTCAGCAACTAACGCTGTGGCTGGTTCAAACCTCACATCACCCTCTGATAAATGAGGATCATTTTTATCGATATAAGGGGGATTTGAGACGATCATGGCAAACGTCTTATCAGCAGCAATCGGGGTAAACCAACTACCTTGATAAAACGATACATTATTAAGATTAAGTTTCGTGGCATTGCCCGTGGCTAAATCCACCGCTTCTTGCTGGTAATCGACTCCGACAAATTGACGGGACGGTAACTCAGACGCTAGCGCTAACGCTATCGCACCCGTACCGGTACCTAAATCTAGCACGTCACCCTCTAGGCGTTGGGCTTTATCTAGAGCGAGCTCAACTAAGCGTTCAGTATCAGGTCGTGGAATCAAGGTACTAGAAGCCACATTCAGCGGCAATGACCAAAACTCACGTTCCCCTAGGATATAAGCCACCGGTTCACCTTGAATACGCCTTTTAAGTAGCGATTCAAACTGCATGGATTCATCGTCAGTTAATTGTTTTTCTGGCCACGTTAATAAATAGCTCCTCGGCTTATCCAACGCGTGACAAAGTAGCACCGCGGCATCCAAAGAAGCGGATTCACTACCCGACTCAGAAAGAACAAGCGATGCTCGCTTGAGCACCGCTTCAATAGAATATTCCAACAGCATAAATTAGTTATGCTCTGCTAGCGCCGCTAGTTGGTCTGCCTGATGCTCGGTTAGCACCGGATCAACCAAAGACTGTAAATCGCCTTCCATAATTTCAGACAGTCGATAAAGCGTCAGTGTAATACGGTGATCCGACACTCGGCCTTGTGGGTAGTTGTAAGTACGAATACGGTCACTGCGATCACCAGAACCTAATAGATTGCGGCGAGTATCTGAGACTTCAGCAGCACGTTTCGCTTCTTCAGCCTGCGTAATACGGGCAGCCAAAACGGCCATCGCTTTTGCTTTGTTCTTATGTTGTGAACGCTCGTCCTGGCATTCGACTACTGTGCCTGTTGGCAAGTGAGTAATACGAATAGCAGAATCGGTCGTGTTGACGTGCTGACCACCCGCGCCTGAAGCTCGGAAGGTATCGATTTTCAAATCCGCCGCTTTAATTTCAGGGATCTCAGCTTCTGGAACTTCCGCCATCACCGCAACCGTACACGCAGAGGTATGAACACGACCTTGTGATTCTGTTGCTGGAACACGCTGCACACGGTGGCCGCCTGATTCAAACTTAAGGACGCCGTAAGCACCGTCGCCGGTCACTTTTGCGATCATTTCTTTAAAGCCACCTTGCTCAGAGATATTTGAGCTCATGACCTCGATACGCCAACCTTTCTTTTCAGCATAACGGCTGTACATACGAAATAAGTCACCGGCAAAAATACCTGCTTCATCACCACCCGCGCCCGCGCGGATTTCCAAGAAACAGTTACGATCATCATTTGGATCTTTAGGAAGAAGCAGGACTTGTAGCTCTTCTGTCAAACGCTCAATCGTTGCTTTAGATTCTGAGATTTCGTCTTGCGCCATTTCACGCATCTCTTCATCGTCTTCCTTCGCCATCTCTTCCGCGGCAACAAGATCATCTTGCGCTTGCTGGAAAGCTTGGAAACACTGGGTCACTTCTTCTAGCTGAGAATACTCTTTTGATAACGCTCGGAACTTGTTCTGATCGCCAATCACGTCAGGGTCGCCAAGCAGGTGTTGAACTTCTTCGTAACGTTCAACCAGAGTTTCCAATTTCATTAGGATGGAGGCTTTCATAATTGCAGTCTTATCTCAGAATATGGCTTATTTAGCTTGGTCTAATCCCAAACTTTGTCTAATAACCGTCAGCTTAGCAGGATCACCCTGCTCTGCGGCATCTTGCAGCGCCTTAGTTGGCGCATGAATAAGCTTGTTGGTTAATTTATTACTGAGCTCTAGCAACACTTTCTCCGGATCGGTTCCTGTGGCTAGCGCTTGTAAACTTTTTGATAATAGATCTTGGCGAGTATCATTCGCTTGTTTACGAAACTCTCGAATACTGTCCACCGCTTGCAAAGAACGCATCCAAGTCATAAACAAGGCACTTTCTTCGCTAACGATGGCTTCCGCTTGAATCGCCTCAACTTTACGCTGCTCAATATTGCCATCAACAATGGATTGCAAATCATCAACGGTATAAAGGTAAGCATCGTTGAGCTCACCTACTTGTGACTCTATGTCACGTGGAACGGCAATATCAATCAATAGCATTGGCTGGTAACGACGTTGCTTAATGGCGGTTTCTACCATGCCTTTACCGATGATAGGTAGAGGGCTCGCCGTCGAGCTAATCACGATATCCGCTTTCGGTAATACGTCAGGGATCTCGTTGAGAGCGATGACTTGGGCACCAAACTGGGAAGCCAAAACCTCGGCACGTTCCTTCGTCCGGTTTGCCACAATCATGTGTTGGCACCCGTGCCCTTGCAAATGCTTCGCTACGAGCTCAATGGTTTCACCAGCACCGACCAGTAACACAACTGAGTCGGCGATAGTTTCAAAAATTTGCCTTGCCAAAGTACACGCCGCGTACGCAACCGATACGGCACTGCTGCCAATTTCAGTTTCTGTACGAACACGTTTTGCTACCGAGAACACTTTTTGAAACAGTCTTTCAACATTGCCATCAACCGCTGCGTGCTTTCGAGCATCGGCATAAGCCTGCTTCACTTGTCCGAGTATTTGCGGCTCACCTAAAACTAAGGAGTCTAACCCACACGACACTCGCATTAGGTGCCTAATGGCGGCCTGCTCTTCATGTACATAAAGCGAAGGCTTTAATTCTTCCGCCGCCACTCCATGAAACTTAATCAGCCAATCAATGAGTTGCGTTTTCCCGAAACTGCCGGTGTCACAATAAATTTCCGTACGGTTACACGTAGATAAAATTACTGAGCCATTAACCTTGGTATTTTCTTTTAGCTCTTTCAGGGCTCTATCGAGTTTTTCGGGCGGAAACGCCACCTTCTCTCTAAGATCCACTGACGCTGTATTATGGTTGATACCAATGGTAAGCAATGACATGTAACGCAAATTCTCTGATACGGATTTGACAAATAGGTGCGAATTTTACTTGATGGCAGGCGTTAATGAAAGGCTAACACCAATTTGTTTTCCTGAGTTTGTGGGTTTGATGCTATAGTCTTTCAATATTGTATTGAATTTGCACAATAAACCATCAAATTAAGATGTTTCCTATGCTCAAACTCTCTCGCCAATTTTTTTATACCTTTATCGCCCTTTATCTCATTGGGTGTAGCTCATTGCCGCCAGAACCCGAAAGTGTTGAATGGAAAGCGCATCAGTCTCAGCTCACCAACCTAACGCAATATACTGCGATTGGTAAACTTGGTTACGTCTCCCCTGAACAACGTCAAACGCTCAATTTCCAGTGGACACACTCCCCTAATTTCACTCAAGTTAGGCTCACCACGTTTTTAGGGCAAACCGTATTAAATCTGACCACCACACCTAACGGTGCATTCATTGAAACCTATGATGGTCAGAAGTTAAGTGGTAAGGACGTGAACCAACTCATCTATCAACTTGTTGGTTTAGATATCCCCATTGAACAACTGCAAGATTGGCTGATTGGTCTACCCTCGACTGCAGATAGTTACGCTCTCAATCCACTCAATACTGTGGGTCATTTAACTAAAAAGCTGCAAAATAAACTGTGGCGTTTAGATTATGAAGCTTACCAAAGCTATACGCTATCGGAATCGACACAAACACTTCCCATGCCAACTCGAATGCAACTGGAACAAGGCGATACCAAACTCAAACTTGTCGTTGCAAAATGGACAATCAAACAATGACCACAACCCTTCCGCTAATCAATTCTGCCACCTTATGGCCAAGTCCTGCAAAACTGAATCTGTTTCTATACATTACGGGTAGGCAAGCAAACGGATACCACGAACTGCAAACCCTGTTCCAGTTTATCGACCTCTGTGATGAACTGGAAATCACCGTTAACGACTCAGGGCGAATCACGCTATCCCCCGATATTGAAGGGGTAAAAACGGAAGATAATCTCATATGGAAAGCGGCAACATCGCTTCAAGATGCTACTCGTTGTCCATTAGGTGCGCATATTCAGCTTAAGAAAATCCTCCCTATGGGGGGCGGTATTGGCGGCGGTTCGTCCAATGCTGCAACCGCGCTCGTTGCGCTCAATTTCTTATGGCAAACCCATTGTTCGACAGATGAACTCGCCAAACTCGGACTTGCATTAGGCGCTGACGTCCCCGTTTTTGTTCGTGGATTTTCCGCTTTTGCTGAAGGTGTCGGCGAAAAACTGTCTCCTGCCACCCCAAAAGAGCAATGGTATTTAGTCGTTAAACCAGAAGTGAGCATCGCGACTGTCGATATTTTCACTCACCCTGAATTAACTCGAAACACGCCAAAACGAGACTTATCAACGCTTTTGGACTCAGTTTACGAAAACGATTGCGAAAAAATTGTGCGAATGCTGTACCCAGAGGTTGATAAGCAACTTTCTTGGCTGCTACAATACGCGCCGTCGAGATTGACGGGAACCGGATCATGCCTCTTTGCTGAATTTGACAGCAAGGATAGCGCAGAGAAAGTTTTTCACCACCTTCCTGACAATGTCTCCGCTTTTGTAGCGAAAGGGTGCAACCGCTCCCCTTTATTAGAGACCTTGGCTAAATACCAATTAGCCCAAACACAATCTGTTTAAACTGGACGCAACCCTGAGGTTTCCACCGTGCCTGATATGAAGCTATTTGCTGGTAACGCTACACCTGAACTAGCCCAACGTATTGCTGATCGTCTATACATCTCTCTTGGAGATGCTACTGTTGACCGTTTCTCTGACGGCGAAGTCGCTGTTCAAATCAATGAAAACGTTCGTGGTAGTGATGTATTCATCATTCAATCAACTTGTGCGCCAACTAACGACAACCTAATGGAGTTAGTGGTAATGATTGATGCAATGCGCCGCGCTTCAGCAGGCCGTATTACTGCTGTAATTCCTTACTTTGGTTACGCTCGTCAAGATCGTCGTGTACGCTCTGCTCGTGTGCCAATTACTGCAAAAGTTGTTGCTGATTTCCTTTCTAACGTTGGCGTTGACCGCGTTCTTACTATCGACCTACACGCTGAGCAAATCCAAGGCTTCTTCGATGTACCTGTAGATAACATCTTTGGTACACCAGTATTGCTTGAAGACATGGCTAACCGTGGTCTAGAAGATCCAGTGGTTGTTTCTCCGGATCTTGGTGGTGTTGTACGCGCTCGCGCTACTGCTAAAGCACTAGGCGACATCGACATTGCTATCGTAGACAAACGTCGTCCACGTGCGAACGTGTCTGAAGTAATGAACCTTATCGGTGATGTTGAAGGTCGTGACTGTGTTATCGTTGATGACATGATCGATACTGGCGGTACTTTGTGTAAAGCTGCTGAAGCGCTAAAAGAACGTGGTGCAAAACGTGTATTCGCTTACGCAACACACGCGGTATTCTCTGGCAACGCAGCGAAAAACATCAAGAACTCTGTACTTGACCAAGTGATCGTCACTGACTCAATTACACTGACTAAAGAAATGGCTGCTACAGGCAAAGTTCACCAGTTAACATTGTCTTCAATGCTGGCTGAGGCAATTCGCCGTATTAGCAACGAAGAGTCTATCTCTGCGATGTTCAGCTCTAAGTAAGACTGTAACGTATTTTAAAAAACCACTTCCTAGGAAGTGGTTTTTTTGTATTCAAGTTTTGTGTCCACCGTTAGTGTGCTATCATACCGCGCTTTTTGATATTCAAGAGAGATCGGTCCGTTGACTCAGCAGATAAAGTTACTTGTAGGCCTAGCCAACCCAGGTCCTGAATACGCGAGAACGCGTCACAATGCAGGAGCATGGGTGGTCGAAGAGCTTGCTCGTATCCATAACATCACATTAAAGAATGAACCAAAATTCTTTGGCCTAACTGGCAGAATACAAGCTAACGGCAGTGATCTTAGGGTATTGGTTCCGACAACATTTATGAACTTATCGGGTAAAGCTATAGCGGCTTTAGCTAAGTTCTACCAAATTCAACCTGAAGAAATCATGGTCGCTCATGATGAGCTAGACTTACCTCCAGGTGTTGCCAAGTTCAAAAAGGGTGGTGGTCATGGTGGTCATAATGGCCTTAAAGACACCATCAGTAAATTAAGCAACAATAAAGATTTCTATCGTCTTAGGATTGGCATTGGTCATCCAGGACACAGAGACAAAGTCGCAGGCTATGTACTCGGTAAAGCGCCAGCAAAAGAGCAAGAATGCCTTGATGCTGTCGTCGACGAATCCGTACGCAGTCTCGATATCTTACTGAAAGATGGCCTGCCAAAAGCACAAAATCGCTTACACACGTTCAAAGCTGAATAAGGTTACAATCATGGGTTTTAAATGTGGCATCGTTGGATTGCCAAACGTTGGCAAATCAACTCTGTTCAACGCACTAACAAAAGCAGGAATTGAAGCAGCAAACTTCCCGTTCTGTACTATCGAACCAAACACTGGCATCGTTCCTGTTCCAGACTTGCGTCTAGACGCACTGTCGAAAATTGTGAATCCGCAAAAGATTTTGCCGACAACAATGGAATTCGTTGACATCGCCGGACTTGTAGCTGGTGCTTCTAAAGGTGAAGGTTTAGGTAACAAATTCCTAGCTAACATCCGCGAAACTGATGCGATTGGTCATGTTGTTCGTTGTTTTGAAAACGACAACATTGTGCACGTTGCTGGTAAAGTATCGCCAATTGAAGATATTGAAGTGATCAACTTAGAGTTGGCTCTTGCTGATTTGGACAGTTGTGAGCGTGCAATACAGCGCAATGCTAAAAAAGCAAAAGGCGGCGACAAAGACGCTAAATTTGAAATCACAGTATTGGAAAAACTGCTACCGACTCTAACTGAAGGTGGCATGGCTCGTACCGTTGAACTCGCTAAGGAAGAACACGCAGCAATTGGCTACTTGAACTTCCTTACGCTTAAACCAACCATGTACATTGCCAACGTTAACGAAGACGGTTTTGACGATAACCCGTATCTTGATGCGGTTCGTGAATTCGCTGCCAATGAAAATAACGTTGTTGTTGCGGTTTGTGCTGCAATTGAATCCGAGCTATCTGAACTTGACGATGAAGATCGTGAAGAGTTCCTTGCAGACATGGGAATCGAAGAGCCGGGCTTAAACCGTGTAATTCGTTCTGGTTATGACCTGCTTGCCCTGCAAACTTACTTTACTGCTGGCGTTAAAGAAGTCCGTGCGTGGACGATTCCAATTGGCGCGACCGCTCCACAGTCTGCAGGTAAAATCCACACGGATTTTGAAAAAGGCTTCATTCGAGCAGAAGTGGTTGGTTATAGCGACTTTATCGAATTTAATGGCGAATCGGGTGCCAAAGACGCAGGTAAATGGCGTCTAGAAGGTAAAGATTACATCGTAAAAGATGGCGATGTGATTCACTTTAGATTCAACGTCTAACAAAACAAACTTTGTTTTGTTTAAGAAGCCAGCTCTCGCTGGCTTTTTTTGTTTTTACTCTCTCGAATAAACATCGTGTATTGAAGCTAAAGGCTATAGCTAGTATCAAGTGACTGGTATTTTAGTAACAGTTTTTGATCACAAACAGCGCTATTTGTTTAAAAAAAACCCGAACGGCACTTTTTGGCTAATTTCTTCAAAAAAAAAGTTGACGCATTTGTCTCAACTACGCATAATGCGCCCCGTTCTCAGCGATAAGGCAACTTACCGGAGAGAGCGTCAATTTAGAAAAAAATGGCTACTTAGCTCAGCTGGTTAGAGCACATCACTCATAATGATGGGGTCGCAGGTTCAAATCCCGCAGTAGCCACCATTTCTAAATTCGCTTTTAAATAAGCACAAAATGCGGTCGTGGCGGAATTGGTAGACGCACCAGATTTAGGTTCTGGCGCCGAGAGGTGTGAGAGTTCAAGTCTCTCCGACCGCACCATTCTTTAGAAATAAAGAATCAAGTTTGATGACTTTGAGTTTGAAGTACTCTAAACATCCTGTTGGGCTATCGCCAAGCGGTAAGGCACTGGCTTTTGATGCCAGCATTCCCTGGTTCGAATCCAGGTAGCCCAGCCAAAATTTCGTTTTATTGAAAGACATTTTTGTTAAATTCGGTAGAACTAGAGATAAGTTTGTATTATATTGTCTCGCTTGCAAAACATGGCTACTTAGCTCAGCTGGTTAGAGCACATCACTCATAATGATGGGGTCGCAGGTTCAAATCCCGCAGTAGCCACCATACAACGTTATTAAGACTTACCAATGTCTTCTTAACTATATATTCTTCTCTAAGTGTTTACTTAGGTTGAAAAGCTTTGCTGCGGTCGTGGCGGAATTGGTAGACGCACCAGATTTAGGTTCTGGCGCCGAGAGGTGTGAGAGTTCAAGTCTCTCCGACCGCACCATTATTTCTTAATGTGTTATTTACTTAACTCAATTAAGAACGTGTGATTGACACTAAAACAATCCTGTTGGGCTATCGCCAAGCGGTAAGGCACTGGCTTTTGATGCCAGCATTCCCTGGTTCGAATCCAGGTAGCCCAGCCATTACAACGTTATTGAGATTTACCAATGTCTTCTTAACTATATATTCTCCTCTAAGTGTTTACTTAGGTTGAAAAGCTTTGCTGCGGTCGTGGCGGAATTGGTAGACGCACCAGATTTAGGTTCTGGCGCCGAGAGGTGTGAGAGTTCAAGTCTCTCCGACCGCACCATCATTAAGAAAGCTCGTCATATGACGGGCTTTTTTTGTTTTAACTTTCCCAATCACTCTCTTTCCCAAAAAGTAACAAACAGACTAAAGCTTTGCTATCCCTCACAAAAATCACACTTTCCCCTATCCTCTTAAATACCCTTACAACACTCTAGAGATATCCTATCACCCACCTAAGTACTCTCATGCCCCACGCCTCCATTTCGCTATGTATTGGACAATATAGTGACGACTCTTATTCTGGGTTTAACCATATTGATTTTAATTTAGAAACCATGGCACTCACGTCGCAACATAACGTGTCTGACATTGAAAACCCTTCTTATCTTGCGCGCACCGATGGCGGCTGGTATGCCATCTCAGAACTGTCTGAGCAAGATGGTGCCGCATTGTACTTTTTAAACGATAAGTTTGAGACGATCAGCACCCAACCTCTTAAAGGCGATCATCCATGCCATGTCGCTATTTCTGACTGTCATACTCACTTAGGCGTCGCGCACTACGGGTCAGGTAGCTTTGAGGTGTACACGTTAGCGCCGAGTGGGGAAATCCACCAGCGGCAGGCTCTGGTTCAAAATGAGGGAAAAGGGCATCACTCGGTTCGACAATTGGCCTCGCATGGTCATCAAATAGTATTCGTGCCTCAGTCTAATCAAGTCATGACGGTAGATCTTGGATTGGATACGCTGAATTTTTATCGCCTCAACGCCGTGCATTTTGCTCAACAGCAGTCCCTTCAACTTCCTGCCGGCTGTGGCCCTAGACATGCTGTTTTCCGCCGCGATGGCCAGATCGGCTATATTCTATGCGAACTTGATGAAACACTTAGAACCATTGAAAGACAGAACAATGGGAAGTGGCAACAAATACGCTCCCAACCTGCATTCCCAAAGCACAGTAAAGGGGAAGCGGCTAGTGCTATCAAGCTCTCTAGCGACCAACGCTATGTCTATCTATCAGGAAGGCACCAATCCATCATTAGTTGGTTTGATATCACCACGCCAAACTCGCCCTGTTATCAAGGATTCGTTAAAACTGAAGGCCGCTTCCCCAGAGATATCACCCTATCAAAAGATGGTCATTGGTTAGTCGTGGCAAACCAACACTCAGATAACCTTGTCCTCTTTACTTTGGATAAAAAAACAGGCCAGCCAACGTTAGCAAAAATAATGCTAACCTTGCCTAAGCCCGTTTGTGTAGTATTTGACTAGCGCTGACTACATAACGTCGGCGCAATCCTATCATTCA
This sequence comes from Vibrio methylphosphonaticus, assembly GCF_023634655.1. Lineage (GTDB taxonomy): Bacteria > Pseudomonadota > Gammaproteobacteria > Enterobacterales > Vibrionaceae > Vibrio > Vibrio methylphosphonaticus. The sequence goes on from NZ_JAMKMS010000013.1 coordinate 111,330, forward strand.
GGTCTTTTATTTCAGCCCCATGGCATAACGCAAGATTTGCGTTTTAATGGGGCCGGAATGTTCAGCCAACTTTAATATGGCATTACGTGCCACCTGCACAGGGCTCAAGGTGTTACTAAATCCTTTATAAAAGACATCCATACCCGTTTGCATTAGTAAGTTGTCAGGACGGCGATGAACCTCATAACGGCGTAATATCCCCTCTATGGACGCGTTGTCACTGGAGAGCTGTAATAACGAGCTAACATCTTTAAAACCAAGATTAACGCCCTGCCCGGCTAATGGATTAATGGTATGCGCAGCGTCCCCGACTAAAATACATCGATGCTTAGAGTACTGTTGGGCATGACGTCGAGTAAGCGGAAATGAGCCATGTGCCAATACTCGTACCTGTCCTAACTCTGCCGGAAAGCTGTGCTGAATTTCGTTCTCCAACTGCTTAAATGTCATGGCTTTTAGTTGCTTGATGCGTTTCGGTGCGTCATACCACACCAGCGAGCCTTGGTGTCCACAAAGCGGCAGAAATGATCGAGGCCCTGACGGTGTAAACCATTGCCAAGTTATATCTTGCTGAGGTAATTCGGTTTCCACATTAATCAACATGCACTCTTGTCGGTAATCCCAAGCCGTGACACCAATACCAGCCGCTTGACGAACCTTTGAGTTAGCCCCATCGGCACCAACCACAAACAAGGTTTGTAATTGTCTACCAGACTCTAAGGTCAGCGTATTACCTTGTGGGTCAAGAGCAATATTGGCCACCCCGTCTGAATCAATAACCGTCAAATTCTCATAGTGAGAAAATTGCGCCCACAATCCCAATTGGATGACTCTATTTTCAACAATATACCCCAATTGCTCTGCCCCTAACGTATCCGCGTTAAAGCGAAGGCGACAAGATTCCGCCTCCCAGGTCTCTAAACGCGCGTAAGGACAAATTCGCATAGCGGCAATGTCATCCCATGCACCGAGCGCTTCTAAGAGCTCAATAGAATGAGGGGAAATAGCAGACACTCTCAAATCCATCGGTTGCGAAAGATCAAATGGCTTAGGCTCAAACTTTTCAACGACAGCGACGGTACGTCCTTGCTTTGCAAAACCAATAGCGACGGCTGCGCCGACCATTCCACCACCAACGACTACGATTTCAAACTGTTCCATTGTTCCATTGCTACCCTGAATTTTACGTATTTTTATTGTACTTATGGAACCTATAAAGGGCGAGCAATTTTCATCAAATTTCCTTACACATTAAGAGGCTACTTTCTCTTCACAGCTTTGGTGCCATAAGCGCTCAAAGAGTTTTTGCCCTACCACTAGTCAGGCGGTTTTTAAAGCAGTACAATACGCCGCTTACCGCCGTGATGGCGGCTATAATTTGAACAATAGTTCTACGGAATTTAAATAACTGACGAGCGAAAGTGATGAGTAAGAAACTGCTAATTAAAACCTGGGGCTGCCAGATGAACGAATACGATTCATCAAAAATGGCCGACCTGCTTAATGCTGCTAACGGCTACGAGCTGACAGAAGTGCCAGAGGAAGCAGATGTACTACTATTGAACACCTGTTCGATCCGTGAAAAAGCGCAAGAAAAAGTGTTCCACCAACTGGGTCGTTGGAAAACGCTGAAAGATAAAAAGGAAGGCGTCGTTATCGGCGTTGGTGGTTGTGTTGCAACCCAAGAAGGTGATCACATTCGTAAACGTGCTCCGTTTGTTGATGTTATTTTTGGCCCACAAACCCTTCACCGTTTACCTGAAATGATCCGTCGCTCTCAAAGCGATGACGCTCCAGTCATGGATATTTCTTTCCCAGAAATTGAGAAATTCGACAATCTTCCAGAGCCGCGCGCAGAAGGTGCAACGGCCTTTGTTTCGATTATGGAAGGTTGCTCAAAATACTGCACCTACTGTGTTGTGCCTTATACCCGTGGCGAAGAAGTTAGCCGTCCAATGGACGACGTGTTGTTTGAAATCGCACAACTTGCTGAGCAAGGGGTTCGTGAAGTCAACCTTCTTGGACAAAATGTTAACGCTTACCGTGGACCAATGCACGATGGTGACATCTGTTCATTTGCTGATCTGTTGCGCTTAGTCGCATCGATTGATGGTATCGACCGTATTCGTTTTACCACGAGTCACCCACTTGAGTTTACTGACGACATCATCGCGGTGTACGAAGACACGCCAGAACTCGTTAGCTTCCTTCACCTACCGGTGCAAAGTGGTTCAGATCGCGTCCTAACGATGATGAAACGTCCGCACACTGCGATTGAATATAAGTCGATCATTCGTAAACTAAGAAAGGCACGTCCTGATATCCAAATCAGTTCGGATTTCATTGTTGGCTTCCCTGGGGAGAGCGATAAAGATTTCCAAGACACCATGAAACTGATTAAAGACGTCGATTTTGATATGAGCTTCAGCTTTATCTTCTCACCACGTCCAGGCACACCTGCGGCAGATTATCCGTGTGATATCCCTGAGCAAACGAAAAAAGATCGACTAGCTGAACTACAACAAACCGTGAACTCACAAGCAATGCGTTACTCTCGTCTAATGCTAGACACCGAGCAACGAATCTTGGTTGAAGGTCCTTCTAAGAAGAACCTGATGGAACTTCGTGGTCGTACAGAAAACAGCCGTGTTGTTAACTTTGAGGGTAGCGCAGACCTTATTGGTCAATTCGTTGATGTGAAGATTGTCGACGTATTCGCAAACTCGCTTCGAGGTGAACTACTTCGCACAGAAAAAGACATCGATCTTCGTGTTGTGACGTCGCCAACAGAAATGATGGAAAAAACTCGTCGCGAAGATGAGCTAGGTGTGGCAACCTTTACGCCTTAGCACCTAATGAGGAGCCCGGTCTCAATCGGGCTCCATACATCGCCCATAGGGCATAATGTGAGGCTACATTGAGTAATAAAATAGTCACTTTAGAAATCAACCTAGAACCCTCTGATAACCGCCGTCTGTCTAGCCTATGCGGACCTTTCGATGACAATATCAAGCATTTAGAGCGTCGTTTAGGCGTTGAAATCAACCATCGTAGCAACTTCTTTACTATCGTTGGCCAGCCACACACTAGTGCTGCTGCATTGGATATTATCAAGTCACTTTATGTCGGCACCGCACCGGTTCGCGGGCAGTTTCCAGATATCGAACCTGAACAGATTCACCTAGCCGTGAAAGAGTCTGGTGTACTGGAGCAAAACGCCGAGCCTGAGCTTGCTCACGGTAAGGAAGTGTTTGTTAGAACCAAAAAAGGCATTATCAAACCACGTACCCCGAATCAGGCACAATACCTCGTTAATATGGTGACACACGATATTAGCTTTGGGATAGGACCAGCGGGTACCGGTAAGACTTACCTTGCAGTTGCTGCCGCCGTCGATGCGCTAGAACGACAAGAAATCCGTCGAATTCTTCTGACTCGCCCCGCCGTTGAAGCAGGTGAAAAGCTGGGCTTTTTGCCGGGTGATTTAAGCCAAAAAGTGGATCCATATCTTCGTCCACTCTACGATGCGTTATTTGAAATGCTGGGCTTTGAGCGTGTTGAAAAGCTCATAGAGCGTAACGTGATTGAAGTGGCCCCCCTCGCCTATATGCGTGGTCGTACACTCAACGATGCCTTTATTATTCTGGATGAAAGCCAAAATACCACCGTTGAGCAAATGAAAATGTTCTTAACTCGTATTGGCTTTAACTCACGCGCTGTCATTACCGGTGATGTCACTCAAATAGATTTACCTCGTGGTGCAAAATCTGGGTTGCGCCATGCCGTTGAAGTTCTCAATGAAGTCGATGAAATTAGTTTTAACTTCTTCCAAGCAGATGACGTCGTCAGACACCCTGTTGTCGCCCGTATCGTAAATGCTTATGAAAAATGGGAATCAGCTGACCAAAAAGCGCGTAAAGAGATTGAGCGTCGTCGTCGCGAAGAATACGAAGCAGCGAAACTAAATTCTGGGACGGATATCAGTCCTCAATAACGCTTTAACCAGTTTCGATAAATAGGTAAATGATGAGCATTGAACTTGATCTACAGTTAGCGGTCGAATCTGAAGAAGGCTTACCTTCTCACGCTGAATTTCAGCAATGGTTAGACAAAGCGATAATCCCGTTTCAAAAGGAAGCGGAGCTGACGATTAGAATCGTTGATGACGCCGAAAGCCAACAACTCAACCACGACTATCGCGGGAAAGACAAATCAACCAATGTCCTGTCATTTCCATTTGAGGCGCCTCCTGGTATCGAAATGAATTTGCTTGGTGACCTAATTATTTGTCGCCAAGTCGTAGAAAAAGAAGCAAAAGAGCAGTCAAAACCCCTGACTGCACACTGGGCACATATGGTTGTACATGGCAGCCTTCATCTGCTAGGTTATGATCATATTGATGACGAAGAAGCTGACGAAATGGAAGCTTTAGAGACCGAAATCATGTTAGATATGGGTTTTGAAGATCCATATATAACAGAGAAACAATAGAGGCATTTAGCCTCTTCTTATGTGCGCTATCACACGTCTGATAGCATTCTGAATTGAGAAATCATGAACGAAGAGTCTTCTCCCTCTAACCCCGAGGGAAACAGTAAAAAATCTGAAGGTCCGAGTAGAAAGTCCTTCTTTGAGCGCCTAGGTCAAATATTTCAAGGCGATCCAAAAGATCGCCAAGAGCTTGTAGATGTCATTCGTGACTCTGAAGTCAATGACCTAATAGACCACGACACACGAGATATGCTCGAAGGTGTCATGGAAATTTCCGAAATGCGAGTACGCGATATCATGCTGCCTCGCTCACAAATGGTCACTATCGAACGTTCTGATGACTTCGATAAACTGATTGGGTTGATGATCGATGCTCAGCATTCTCGTTACCCAGTTATCAGTGAAGATAAAGACCATGTGGAAGGTATTCTCTTAGCTAAGGACCTACTCCGTTACTTGGGCTCAAACAGCGCCCCTTTTGATATTGAAGAAGTGATTCGCCCTGCCGTGGTAGTGCCTGAAAGTAAACGGGTTGACCGCTTGCTTAAGGAATTCCGCGAGGAACGCTATCACATGGCTATCGTCGTTGATGAATTTGGCGGTGTTTCAGGTCTGGTGACCATTGAAGACATCCTCGAAGAAATTGTTGGCGAAATCGAAGACGAATTTGATGATGATGACGAGCTAGATATCAGAAAGCTGAGCAAACACACGTTTGCAGTCAAAGCTCTCACGACCATCGAAGAGTTCAATGACACCTTTGGTTCAACCTTCAGCGATGAAGAAGTTGATACTGTTGGTGGCTTAATTATGACCGCATTCGGTCACTTACCTGTTAGAGGGGAAGTGGTCGAAATAGAAAACTATACCTTTAAAGTGACAGCGGCGGATAATCGTCGAGTGGTGCAAGTTCAAGTTACCATTCCCGATCTTGAAGCAACATCGAGTGTCGAAGAATAGCGATACCCTGTGTTCACCGGTTAAGTGAGACCACCATTAAATGAAGAATTATCTTCGCCTATTGCGGCCCGTTGGGGCCGCTTTTGTTGGCGCCAGTACAACCCTAGCCTTCGCTCCCTACCAACTGTGGCCACTTGCTCTGTTAAGTCCACTTATCCTACTGTTTCTGCTGCAAGGTCAATCTGCTCGGCGTGCGCTTTTTATTGGCTACGCGTGGGGTTTGGGCCAATTTGCGACCGGCATTAGTTGGGTCCACGTTAGCATTGATAATTTCGGCGGTATGCCGAAGTTCGCGAGCGTACTCCTAATGACACTGTTGGTTGGTTATCTATCCATCTATTCAGCATTGTTTGCTTGGTCACTAAATCGTTTTTTCCCAAAAGAGAATCGCACACGCTACCTACTTGCTGCCCCTGCACTATGGCTTGTCTTTGACTGGGCTCGAGGCTGGGTAATGACAGGGTTCCCTTGGCTATGGCTAGGTTACAGCCAAATAGACGGACCGTTAGCCAGCTATGCTCCTATGGGTGGCGTTGAGCTAATTACACTACTGATCATCGTAACGTCAGCGAGTTTAGCTTACGCGATTCGAAGCAAACATTGGCTTATAACCCTTATTCCGTTGGTCATTTTTTCAGTCGGCTTCGGGTTGCGTCACTATGAGTGGGTAACACCGGATACTACTCGCACCAAAAGTGTCGCGCTAATACAAGGTAACGTTGACCAAGCATTAAAATGGCTACCGAGCCAACGCTGGCCGACGATTATGAAATACACCGATCTTAGCCGAGAAAACTGGGACGCCGACATCATCATCTGGCCTGAAGCTGCTATCCCTGCAATGGAGTTTGAGCTGCCGTCCTTCCTCAGTAATTTAGACTCAGCGGCAAAAATGAATAACACCGCCATCATTACCGGTGTTATCAATAAGTCAGAGTCTGACGAATACTACAACAGTATTCTTGTTGTAGGACAAACCCCTTATGGGGACTATGAGCTTGACCTTGATGAACGTTTTCACAAGCACCACCTACTACCTTTTGGCGAGTTTGTTCCTTTTGAAGATCTTCTTCGTCCGATCGCTCCGTTTTTTAATCTGCCGATGTCTTCGTTTAGTCGAGGGGCCTATGTACAACCCAATATCGTTGCCAATGGCATGCATTTAGCGCCGGCTTTGTGTTATGAGATCATTTTTAACGAGCAGGTTCGGCAAAATGTGACGACAGAAACGGACTACTTACTCACACTCTCTAATGATGCCTGGTTTGGTCGCTCTATTGGCCCTTTACAGCATATGGAGATTGCTCGAATGCGAGCACTAGAGCTTGGAATACCATTAATACGCTCAACCAACAACGGTATTACCGCTGTCACGGATCATAACGGCAAAATTACCGCGCAAATCCCACAGTTTGAAACCGCGGTGTTGCGTACAGAAGTCACGCCAACTAACGGGACAACGTGGTACAGAGAAGCCGGAACATGGCCGCTTTATGGTTGGGTGCTGTTAAGTTTAGCGTGGGGGTTTTACCTACGTAGAAAATAATTACTAGCGCATAGCCCAACGGAAACAACACGTCATTGCAATCCATGACTGCACATTTTTCGCTTGGGCTCTGCGCTTTATTTACTTAGTTTGCACTATCAATTCAGGCTTTCCATACTTTCTTCCATAATATATAACTATTTAATTCTTCTCCCCCACCCAACAAAATCATATTCTTATCATGTAATCGCTGACCGATACGGTTAACTGAATGAAGGAACATATAATGAGCAAGATCTACGAAGACAACTCACTCACCATTGGTAACACTCCTCTGGTTCGCCTAAACAAAGTTAGTAACGGTAACGTCCTAGCTAAAGTTGAAGCTCGCAACCCTAGTTTCAGTGTTAAGTGTCGTATCGGCGCCAACATGATTTGGGAAGCAGAAAAAGATGGCAGACTAAAAGCAGGCGTTGAGCTCGTTGAGCCAACGAGTGGTAACACTGGTGTCGCACTGGCTTTCGTTGCCGCTGCTCGCGGATACAAACTGACGCTAACCATGCCAGAATCCATGAGTCTAGAACGCCGTAAGTTACTCAAAGCGCTAGGCGCGAATCTAGAACTCACCGAAGCGGCTAAAGGCATGAAGGGCGCAATTGCAAAAGCCGAAGAAATTGTTGCCTCTAACCCAGAAAAATACCTACTGCTACAGCAGTTCAATAACCCTGCAAACCCTGCTATTCATGAAAAGACAACGGGACCAGAAATTTGGGACGCAACAGATGGCGAAATTGATGTGTTCGTCGCTGGCGTAGGTACCGGTGGTACCATTACCGGCACCAGTCGCTACATTAAAGGCGAAAAAGGCAAAGCGATCATTTCTGTTGCTGTCGAGCCAACAGAATCTCCAGTTATTAGCCAAGCGCTCGCAGGTGAAGAAATCAAGCCAGCGCCGCACAAAATTCAAGGTATCGGTGCAGGTTTCATTCCAGAGAACCTAGATTTAGACATCATTGACCGTGTTGAACTTGTAACATCTGATGAAGCGATTGAGATGGCTCGTCGTTTAATGGAAGAGGAAGGAATCCTGGCTGGTATCTCTTCAGGTGCCGCCGTTGTTGCCGCCAACAAACTAGCAGAACTACCTGAATTCAAAGGGAAAACCATCGTCACCGTGCTACCAAGCTCTGGTGAGCGATACCTCAGCACAGCATTGTTCGCAGGTATATTCACGGACAAAGAGATTCAGCAGTAATATGTTGCCAAATCAAATTTTGCTGTAAAAAAGCCCCTTTATGGGGCTTTTTTGTTGAATCTCTGTCAGCCTTTGGTAATATCAGGACAGTTTTATTTTAAGCTAAAAAATAAATAGACAATTTAAAGAGTAGTCGTAGGATGTGGAGACAGCGAAGACTGCCATCATAGCCTACAATTCAAGACCGATGCGGCGCTTAATAAATCATGACTTTCGTCCTCTAGCAGGAATGAAAAAATGACGCTAAGCTTGGCTTTAGTTAAGAAAACAAACATAAAATAAATCAATTGGGGTATTAAAAATGTACGAGAAGCAAGTAGAAATCACAGCAGAAAACGGCCTTCACACTCGTCCTGCAGCGCAGTTCGTTAAAGAAGCAAAATCTTTTGACGCTGACATCACTGTGACTTCTAACGGTAAAAGCGCTAGCGCGAAAAGCCTATTCAAACTTCAGACTCTAGGTCTAGTTAAAGGTACTAACGTAACGATCTCTGCTGAAGGCCCACAAGCTCAACAAGCAGTAGACCACCTAGTTGCTCTAATGGACGAGCTTCACTAAGCAGCACTCTCCTAAAGCCATTTTGTCAAAAGCAAAGTGGCTTTATTGGAAATAGCGCTGACTATCAGCTACACATAAATGTAGCAACGTAAGTCACCCTTTCTTTATACATTTGACCACATTAAGGTAAAGCTATGATTTCAGGCATCCTAGCATCTCCTGGTATTGCGATCGGTAAAGCATTACTACTTCAAGAAGACGAAATTGTTCTTAACAAAGCAACGATCTCTGATGACCAAGTTGAAGCGGAAGTTCAGCGTTTCTTTGACGCTCGTAACAAATCATCAGCTCAACTAGAAATTGTTAAGCAAAAAGCACTAGAAACTTTTGGTGAAGAAAAAGAAGCCATCTTCGAAGGCCACATCATGCTTCTTGAAGATGAAGAGCTCGAAGACGAGATCTTAGCCCTCATCAAGAAAGACAAAATGTCTGCGGACCACGCGATTTATACCGTGATCGAAGAACAAGCGTGTGCACTTGAATCTTTAGATGATGAATATCTAAAAGAACGTGCAACGGATATCCGTGATATCGGTACTCGATTTGTAAAAAATGCCCTTGGCATCAATATCGTGTCTCTAAGCGACATCAATGAGCAAGTGCTTCTTGTTGCTTACGATCTAACGCCTTCTGAAACGGCGCAAATCAACCTAGATTACGTTCTTGGCTTTGCCTGTGACATCGGTGGCCGTACTTCGCACACCTCTATCATGGCTCGTTCACTTGAACTTCCTGCTATCGTTGGTACCAACGATATCACTAAGCAAGTTAAGAACGGCGACATGCTGATTCTTGATGCGATGAACAACAAGATCATCATCAACCCTTCTGAAGCAGAATTAGCGGAAGCGAAACAAGTCCGTGAATCGTTCTTCGCTGAAAAAGAAGAACTAGCAAAACTTAAAGACCTACATGCTGAAACTCTAGACGGACACCGTGTAGAAGTTTGTGGCAACATCGGTACCGTAAAAGACTGTGACGGTATTATCCGTAACGGCGGTGAAGGTGTCGGTCTATATCGTACTGAATTCCTATTCATGGATCGCGATTCTCTTCCAAACGAAGAAGTACAATACCAGGCGTATAAAGAAGTTGCTGAAGCGATGAATGGCCAATCTATCATTATCCGTACTATGGATATTGGTGGCGATAAAGACCTTCCGTACATGGATCTTCCAACCGAGATGAACCCATTCCTAGGTTGGCGCGCGGTTCGTATTAGCTTGGATCGTCGTGAAATTCTACGTGACCAAGTACGCGGCATCCTACGAGCTTCTGCACACGGTAAGCTTCGCATCATGTTCCCGATGATTATTTCTGTTGAAGAAATCCGTGAACTGAAAAAAGCGATCGAAGAATATAAAGCGGAACTTCGTGCTGAAAATATCGCATTTGATGAAGATATTGAAATCGGTGTGATGGTAGAAACGCCTGCAGCTGCAGCGATTGCTCATCACTTAGCGAAAGAAGTTTCATTCTTTAGTATTGGTACTAATGACTTAACTCAGTATACTCTAGCAGTAGACCGTGGTAACGAGCTAATTTCTCACCTATACAACCCACTTTCACCAGCGGTACTAACCGTAATTAAGCAGGTGATCGACGCTTCGCATAAAGAAGGCAAGTGGACGGGTATGTGTGGCGAGCTTGCTGGCGACGAACGCGCGACGTTACTTCTACTAGGCATGGGCCTAGATGAGTTTAGTATGAGCGGTATTTCTATTCCTAAGGTTAAGAAAGTTATCCGTAACGCTAACTTCGCAGAAGTAAAAGCTATGGCGGATGAAGCGCTAGAAATGGCGACTGCTGCAGAAATTGAAGCGCACGTCGAAAAATTTATCGCAGAAAAGACAAACTGCTAATATAATTGAGCAGAATAAAATCAAACCTTTAGGAGCACAACATGGGTCTCTTTGACAAACTGAAGAAGCTAGTATCGGACGACAGCGCTGACGCTGGTGCAATCGAAATCATCGCACCGCTATCTGGTGAGATCGTAAACATCGAAGACGTGCCAGATGTCGTTTTTGCTGAGAAAATCGTTGGTGATGGTATTGCTATCAAACCAGCTGGCGACAAAATGGTCGCTCCTGTAAACGGTACTATCGGTAAGATCTTCGAAACGAACCACGCGTTCTCTATCGAATCTGACGACGGCATCGAGCTATTTGTTCACTTTGGTATCGATACTGTTGAGCTAAAAGGTGAAGGCTTTAAGCGTATCGCTGAAGAAGGTCAAACTGTTAAAGCAGGCGACACTGTCATCGAATTTGATCTAGCACTTCTTGAAGAAAAAGCTAAATCAACGCTGACTCCAGTTGTAATCTCTAACATGGACGAAATCAAAGAGCTTAACAAGCTGTCTGGTTCTGTAACTGTTGGTGAAACACCTGTACTACGCGTAACTAAGTAATTCGTCGCTTAAGCCACGAATAACTAAACTACGTAAAAAAACGCAGCCACTGGCTGCGTTTTTTTTACTCTCAAATTCGTCGATGCGAGTTATAACTCAATAGAGCAAAGTAACTCTCCGGTAAACGTATTGACACTTAGCGTACCATTATCAAAAACACCAAAGCTCGCAGCATAGCCTTCACGTGGGAACGTAATAGAGCCAGGATTAAAGATGACCTGCTCGTCATCCCAATGAGCGACAGGGATATGCGTATGACCATGTACAATGACATCACCTTTTTTAAGCTTAGGACGTTTATCTGCGTTATATAAATGCCCATGCGTTAAAAACAGTCGCTTACCCGAGGGCAAAAGTACCCACGCATAATCCGCCATCATTGGAAAATGAAGCAGCATTTGATCAACTTCACTATCACAATTGCCTCTTACGGCAATAATTTCAGATTGGTAATTATTAAGTAACGCCGCAACTTCTGGTGGGTTGTAACTCTCCGGAACCGGGTTCCTTGGACCATGGTTAAGAACATCACCTAAAATGACAAGATGATCAGCACCCGATTGACGATAGGCTTCTAATACTTGTTGCGTCGCACTCACGCTACCATGTAGGTCTGATGCAAAGAATAGTTTCACGGATTTACCTCCAACACACGTTATGAGGGTATTGTAACGTAGTTTTGCCTCTATTCCTCACGTGCCATACCATTCACAACAATATTATTGTAACTGACCATTCCAATAATCTTACCATCCTCGATAACCGGTGCTCGACTAATGCCAAAGCGTTCAAAGAGACGAGCGCAGTACTTCACATTCATGTTTGGATCGACGGACAAAGCGGGTTTGGTCATAATCTCATAGATATTCGTTCGATGAGACGAGCGGTTTTGGGCCAGTACTTTTTTTGCAATATCATTCATAAGTACAATACCGTATTCATCATCATCATTGCGCTTACTCACCACCAGAGCTTTAACCTGATGCGCTTTTGCCAGTACAATACCTTCGTGAACGGTTTTCAATCCATCGACCATCACATAAGTATTCGCCATGACATCACGAACGTATATTTTTTGTTGTGAACTCATAATTCATCCTCAACCACTTTGGTTAACGTTTCCACCTGGTGAGCCACGCCCACCGCATCCTCAATATCAATTTGAATTGCAATACCTTGTCCTGAGGTTTGATCAAACTCTCCTACCTCGCTAATGGTTTCCAGTATTTGTCTCGACAAGTGTTCCTCAACCACAAACAACAACACGTCTTTTTGAACCTCTAATGTCAAACCAAAAAAGGTGCGTTTCTTATTTAAACCTTCACCTCTAGCATTGTTGATCACCGTTGCTCCAGTCGCACCAGCCTCTCTTGCTGCATTGAGTACTACGTCCGTTTTACTGTCTTCAACAAACGCAAGAAGTAATTTAAAGCGCATTGTCATTCTCCTTTTCTATCGAGCCAAGCCCGTTATCACGTTGATTCAACCAGTGGGTAATTTGTGCATAGGCCATAACGGAAATAATGGGGAACAAACTCGCGAACGCGATCAACCCAAAGCCGTCAATCATAGGGTTTCTTCCCGGTACGGTCGAAGCGAGCCCTAAACCTAATGCGGTCACTAAAGGCACGGTTACCGTTGACGTTGTTACCCCCCCTGAGTCATAAGCAAGAGGAACGATCAATTTTGGCGCGTAAAATGTTTGTATCACGACTAAAATGTAACCGGCGATGATGTAGTAATGAATAGGATCGCCCACCACAATTCTATAGCTGCCTAAAGAAATCCCTATTGCAACTCCTAACGCGACCGAGATTCTCAACCCATTAACCGAGATGGAACCCGCCGACACTTGATTAGCTTTTATCGCAACGGCCAGCAAAGAGGGCTCGGCGATAGTGGTACTAAAACCGATACAAAAGGCAAAGAGGTAGACCCAATAATAATCAAACCACTCTAGCGACTGACCTATCGATAGCTTTACATCAATAAGAAATTCGGGGGCAGTGAGTTGCATTGCCATCGCTTCCCCTAGCGGAAACAGTGCTTTTTCTAAACCAATGAGAAATAGGCTCAAGCCTACAATAACGTAGACAAAGCCAACGACGACTCTCAGTGGATGAGTGATCGGCTTTCTCAACACTGCAAACTGAAAACCAAAAATAATCACGATGATCGGGGTTACATCTCTTACAGTGTAGAATAGCGTCTGAAGCAGCTCTGAGATAAAAGTCATGCCATCACCATCCCATAGACCATCACAAACATCATCGGCAGCAGCGATGCAAATGCAATTAATCCAAAGCCATCTAGCATAGGATTTCGTCCTTTAATCGTGCTAGCTAGACCCACACCAAGCGCGGTCACTAAGGGGACAGTGATGGTTGAAGTCGTAACGCCTCCTGAATCATACGCCACACCAATGATGTATTCTGGAGCAAACCCCGTCAGCACTACGACACCAACGTAACCACCGATAATGAGCCAATGTATTGGCCAACCTTTGAGAATTCGAATAACACCAAGAACAATCGCTAGCCCTACTGAAAAAGCAACAGACAAACGCAACCCCATCGCATAGTCCTGCATCGATGCTTCAGTCATTGCGATCATTCCCCCTTTAGCGGCCACCTCGGCAGCTTCGGCGGAGACGGCCGTTAATGCGGGTTCTGCAATGGTCGTTCCAAACCCCAAACAGAATGCGAACAACACCAACCAAAAAACGCTCCCTTTTCTGGCAAATGCCTGCGCCATCGATTCTCCGATGGGAAAAAGCCCCATAGATAAGCCAAAAACAAAGAATGTGAGTCCCAATACCACTAGTAGCAGACCAAAGAGTATCGAGAGCACGTTGGGAAGGGGCTCTTGAAGCACAACAAGTTGAAAAAAAAGCACCACAAGAACAATGGGTATCAAATCTTTCAAACTATTGAGCATGACATGTATGAGGGCTTTTATCCCTTGCACGCTTCTCTCCCATTCCTCATGTTCTACATTTAGAATGGCAAATAATATTGTAAGAAAATGTGACAACCATGGCATCCATCCAACCAAGCCAGAATTACTCATCATTCTGTGATCTCCACCATTTAAAGACGTACGTTATTAGAGTTAGTCAGTCAGGCTATTTCATTGCTATATTTACTCAATAGCGTCAAATCCATTACCTATAGCCCAATGACCTTACGTTACGTGATCAACACTTGCCTGCTTAGTAGGCAAACGATGTAACATATTGACGTAAAGTAGAAAGCTGGTTGGTTAAAAAGCAATGAGGGAGATCAAATGCATCTGTTAGTGACCGGTGGTACTGGATTTATCGGTAGAGAACTGCTTAAACACCTCACCACACACACGGTTACCGTGATCAGTCGTGATGTTGAAGCAGCAAAGTCAACACTCCAGCATACCGATGTGGGAAATATTACTTACTTAGCCACGCTCGACACGTTTGACGACCTTAACGCATTCGATGGTGTCATTAACCTTGCTGGTGAGCCCATTGCGGACAAACGCTGGAGCCAGCATCAGAAAAAAATCATCTGCGATAGCCGTTGGCAAACAACGGAAAAGTTAGTCACTCTTATTCACGCGAGTACCGAGCCACCAAACGTAGTTATTAGTGGCTCTGCCGTTGGCTATTATGGTGATCAACAATCTCATCCTTTCGATGAAAGCTTACAGGTACACCAAAACACATTTGCTCACATCGTGTGTGAAAAGTGGGAAGCTATTGCAATGAGGGCGCAATCCGAGAGGACACGTGTTTGCCTATTGCGCACCGGTGTCGTATTGGGGGACAACGGAGGCGCGCTGAGCAAGATGTTACTACCTTACAAACTGGGGCTTGGTGGTCCAATTGGCCACGGTAAGCAGTACCTGCCATGGATCCATATCCTCGATATGGTGAGAGGTATCGTTGCCCTACTCGATACCCCACATGCTCAAGGACCTTTTAATTTTTGCGCGCCGCATGCCGTTTCTAACGCTTTATTTAGCCGAATGTTGGCAAGAACCCTAAAGCGCCCTCATATATTAATGACGCCAGCGTGGCTCATAAAAATACTCATGGGAGAGTCATCTTGCTTACTACTGGACAGCGTAAGAGCGAAACCCAAACGTCTAACGGAAATAGGATTTAACTTCTCTTTTCCTCATATTGAGCCCGCTTTGAAGAATATATTAATTAAAAGTCGATAACACTTGTCTCAACTAGCCTCTAGTCGCTATGGTTAGCTTTCTAATGGACTAAGGCATTAATACTTAAATGAAAAAGGCTATACTAATCACAGGTTGTTCCAGCGGTATTGGCTATACCGCTGCGCATGAGCTCAACAAACGCGGCTACCATGTCATTGCATCCTGTCGCTCAACATCGGATGTTAAACGCCTACAAAGCGAAGGTCTAACCTGTATTCAGTTGGATCTTACTGATACAAAGAGTATTCAGCTCGGTGTGCAAAAGACTCTCGCGCTTTGTGAAGGCCGACTATTTGGATTATTCAATAATGGTGCCTATGGACAACCGGGAGCATTAGAAGATCTTCCGACCGATGGACTCAGAGCGCAATTTGAGGCTAATTTCTTTGGTTGGCATGAACTCGTACGACTCATCTTACCAATTATGCGTCAGCAAAATGAAGGTCGTATTATTCAGAATAGTTCCGTACTTGGTTTTGCTGCAATGAAATATCGTGGCGCTTATAACGCCTCTAAATTTGCATTGGAAGGATGGACAGATACGTTGCGTTTAGAATTACACTCATCCAACGTACGTATTGCCTTAATTGAACCCGGTCCTATCGAAACACAATTTAGAAGCAACGCTAAAGCCGCCTTTCTTAAATGGATCAACGTCGAAACCAGCATCCATAAAGCCGAATATCAAAAACAACTGCAACGCCTCTCGGCCACAGAATCAAACAACCAATTTACGCTACCACCGACTTCCTGTCTGCCTGCATTGCTTCATGCACTTGAATCCAGCCACCCCAAACTCCGATACCGGATCACGACACCAACAAAGATCTTTGCATTACTAAAAAGACTGCTACCGGGCAAGTGGCTTGACCCGATATTGCGAAAAGCTGCATAGAATTCGTTCATTTGTAATTTTAATGTCACAAAGTATCGATATATTACTCAATATAGGCTCGCAGCAATAAGTTTTATTGTCGCGACTTTCCGAAGGATCAATGATGATCCTATAGCTTGCAGTGATTAATCTGGATACGACAGCATGACGTTAAATCAGCTTAATTGGGTCGCTGTGGGGGTGACGCTCGCCTATTTTGTTTGGTTTTAACTCCCCCAAACAGCCGATACCAAAAACGCCATGGACACCGCACTGAAAAGTGCGGTGTTTTGGTTTCTGCACCACGCTTAAGTTCTTTATTACCTGGAATTTCTTTATACCCTTGAATTTCAGCTCTTTCATACCAATCTTGCTTGTAGAACTAACGTGAATACAAACAAGGACTATTGGATGCAACCACCGTACATTGTTGATCTGAATGAGCAAAATTTTCGCCAAGTATTAGAAGGCTCCATGAGCACGCCAGTACTCATTCATTTCTGGGCGCCGATGAGTGAAGAAAGCGTTCAAATGATCCCATCATTAAAAGCACTAACAGAGCAATACAGCGGTGCTTTTACCTTAGCCCTGTTAAACTGCGAAGAACAGCAAGCCATCGCCGGTCAATTCGGCGTACAAGCGCTGCCGACGATTGCATTATTTGTCAATGGCCAGCCAGTAGACGGTTTAGGCGGTCCTCAGCCTCTTGAAGCCATCACGGCGATGTTAGCGAAACACCTTCCTAGCCAAGATGAACTGACAGCACAAAAAGCACTAGAGCTGACTCAGCAAGATGCCCACTCCGAAGCTCTTACTTTGTTTGCTACTTTGTCGGAAGAGTATCAAAACAAAGGAGAGATAAAACTCGCAAGAGCAAACAGCTTGTTAGAAACCAATCAATTCGATCTCGCTGAAGCGATGCTAGACAGCATTCCACTAGAATATAAAGATAACTACTATAAAACGTTGGTGTCTAAACTTGAGCTGCACAAGCAAGCCGCCGATAGTCCTGAAATTCAGTCATTAGAGGCCGCCCTAAAAGCGTCCCCTGACGAGCTTAAGATCGTCGCTGAACTGGCACTGCAATACCATCAAGTCGGTCGAGATGAAGAAGCCCTTGAGCTACTTTGGGGCTATGTAAGCCGCGATCTCAATGCGTTAGATGGCGAACTCAAAAAAACCTTCATGGACATCCTTTCAGCTCTAGGACAGGGTAATCCCGTTGCTGGTAAATATCGCCGACAACTCTACTCCTTACTCTACTGATCAAATAAAAGGGAGGCATCGCCTCCCTTTTATTAACTCATTGATATTAATTACAATTCAGTCACCCCCCTAATACACACCGATACACTATTCCATTTGCGCTCATGCTCTTATTGGTCCAGAATGGATTAAATTTCATACAAGGAATATGCTCATGGCTATTGATGCAATGGTTACTATTGGTGGTTTTATCCTCGTCGCAATCGTATTTTTGGTTGCGGGGGTTAAAACTGTATCACAGGGCGATAACTGGACTGTCGAACGTTTTGGACGCTACACCCATACCCTTAAACCGGGACTCAACCTCATCATTCCATTTGTTGATTCCATTGGAAATAAAATCAATATGATGGAGCGTGTACTGGATATCCCACCACAAGAAGTCATCAGTAAAGACAATGCCAATGTTGTAATCGATGCCGTCTGCTTTGTTCAAGTCATCGACGCGGCTAAAGCTGCCTATGAGATTACTAATCTTGAGCATGCAATTCGCAACCTGACTCTCACGAATATGCGTACCGTCCTAGGTTCCATGGAGCTTGATGAAATGCTCAGTCAACGGGACTCCATAAATACCAAATTACTTGCCATCGTTGATGAAGCAACAAACTCATGGGGGGTGAAAGTGACTCGCATCGAAATCCGTGATGTTCAACCACCAGCAGACCTCACCGCTGCGATGAATGCTCAAATGAAAGCGGAACGAAACAAACGTGCTGAAGTTTTAGAAGCTGAAGGGGTAAGACAGGCTCAGATACTACGTGCCGAAGGACACAAGCAATCCGAAATCTTAAAGGCTGAAGGTGAGAAGCAAGCTGCTATACTTCAAGCTGAAGCTAGAGAAAGAGCGGCTGAAGCGGAAGCTAAAGCCACTGAAATGGTTTCAATGGCTATCGCCCAAGGGGATATGCAAGCCGTAAACTACTTCATCGCCCAAGGTTACACTGACGCTATAAAATCAATAGGCCAAGCTGAAAACGGTAAGATCATTATGCTACCGCTCGAAGCAACCGGTCTAATGGGCTCAGTGGCTGGCATCGCGGAAATGTTTAATCAATCCAAAGATGATAACAAGGACACTGCGTGATTGAGTTATTAAACCAAGTTAACTATTGGCACTGGCTCGCATTTGGGTTGCTTCTCTTATGTGGGGAGCTACTTGGCACTGCGGGCTATTTATTGTGGCTTGGTATCTCTGCTATGTTGGTTGGCATCATTGTCGCCTTTTTGCCAATCAGTTGGCAGCTACAATGGGTCAGTTTTGGCGTCTTTGCCCTAGTGCTCACATGGCTATGGTGGCGCAAGCAACATAAGACTGACATACGCTCAGATAATAGCCGAGATCTAAACCAAAAAGATAAACAGCTGATCGGTCAAACCGCCGTATTAGAACACGACATCAATAAAGGTAAGTGCCGAATTAATCTTGGTGACACCTCTTGGACTGCCTACAGCGATGAACCTATAGCATCAGGATCGCTCGTCCGCGTTATTGATGTCGATGGCATTACGCTTTTGATCGAAAAAGCGGATTAAGTGTTAAAAACTGCGAGTACGTGATCAAACTAGTCCAATAGATAAAATATCCGCTCTAAGCAGCTCACCCGAGCTGCTTACTTTTCTACACCAGCGCCGACCTTCATCCACAATAGCGACAAATCGATACACTAACCCATGCAAGCCTACACTTTAATAGCCTCGTATAATTTGATTAGGCGGTTAGGATAATTGGTAAACAACACCATTGCCCAAAACGTAAAAAAGCCCCTAGTAAAATACTAGAGGCTATCGTTCTTCTGTTATTACTATTACTATTATTATTATTATTATTGTTAGAACTTTATCATCGCGGTGATTAGCTTAGCGCTCTTCGCTATTACGTTTATGCTTTGGTACATAATTTAAAATCGAAATAGGCACAGGTTTACGAGGCTCAAAACCTTCAATCTCCACACGTTCAAGTAAGTGCCCTAAGCGGCTTTCAATCATGCATAAATTCTTAAAGTTATCTCTCGATACCAGTGACAATGCTTCACCTGCCGCTTCTGCTCGCCCTGTACGACCGATACGATGAACGTATTCATCTGCAGGGAACGGCAAATCGTAATTGATAACAATCGGTAGGTTTTCAATATCAATGCCACGCGCGGCCACCCCTGTCGACACCAAGTATTGAATATTCCCAGCCTTAAAGTCTTCAATCAATTGCTGGCGTACTTTTTGGTTACGACCGCTATGAAACGCTTCCGCTTGAATGCCGCGCTTTTCAAGTTGACTCACTAGTTTTGCAGCACCGTGCTTCGTCTCGATAAAAATCAGCGCCTGCGACCATGAGTTTTCAGTTAATAAATGGCTTAACAATGATGACTTAATATCTTTATCAACCGTCACTATCCATTGCTTAATATTTCCTTTAGAGGCACTGTGCTTAGCAATACTGATCTCTGAAGGGTTATCAATTGCGCTGCGAGCCAACTCTCGAACTGGATTGGATAGCGTGGCGGAAAACAGCAGTGTTTGTGCGTCTTCTGGTACGCGAGCAATAATCTTGTTAATCGCCTCAATGAAGCCCATATCAAGCATTTTGTCAGCTTCATCCAATACCAAGCATTCTACTTCATCAAAGTGAATCGCATGTTGGCCATAAAGGTCTAACAATCTACCCGGTGTGGCCACCACAATATCAATACCATCAATGAGGGCTTGTTTCTGGGGTGCGTAATCAACACCACCGTACATCGCCATGGACTTAAGTGATAACTCTTGGCCATACGTTTCAATACTCTGATGAACTTGCTGCGCTAATTCTCGTGTCGGAGTCAAAATAAGCGCTCTTGCCCGCTTCTTACGCTGAGTTTCCGCTCGACTTAATTTTTCTAGAATAGGTAATACAAAACTCGCTGTTTTACCTGTACCCGTTTGCGCCGCAGCAAGAAGATTGTCACCGTTTAAAATCAGCGGAATCGCTTTATTCTGAATCGTCGTTGGCTTGTCGTAACCCACTTTTTCAATCGCATTCAGTAATGGGGTACTGAGCCCAAGTTTAGTAAACGGCATAAAAGAATCTCTCACATTGTCGATGACGCGCTAATAATAACGCGTGATGAATGACGCGTAATAAGGTGATGATAGTGTAGCAGATACGATATACATCGCAGAAAAAGCAAAACCCCTGATAACTCAAGGAGCTATCAGGGGTCTCTTAATAAATGGCACGCCCTGCAGGATTCGAACCTGCGACCACATCCTTAGAAGGGACGTGCTCTATCCAGCTGAGCTAAGGGCGCGCTACAGGGAAAGGATTATACGAGATGAACTCGGTAAATCAATGGGTTTCTTACTCTTTGTGATTCAAATGCCCAAAAAAAACACAATCTATCAGTCAATGGTGATATTTCAAACTAGGCAAACGTTTGCTTTCTGGCTTTTGAAATACTTTTCTGGGACAATACACACAAAAATAACAGCCAATTAACTTTCTCAAGGAAAATTATGACTGCTCAAAACATCGATGGGAAACTTATTTCTCAAACTGTCCGCTCTGAAGTCGCTGCTCGAGTAAAAGCACGTACCGATGCAGGCCTTAGGGCGCCGGGCTTAGCGGTTGTTCTGGTAGGAGAAGATCCTGCCTCACAAGTTTACGTCGGAAGTAAGCGCAGAGCATGTGAAGAAGTGGGATTTGTTTCTAAATCTTATGATCTGCCTGCAACCGCAAACCAAGATGAGCTATTAAGCCTTGTAGATACACTTAATCACGATCCAGAAGTGGATGGTATTTTGGTGCAATTGCCACTCCCTGCTGGCATTGACGACACGCTTATTCTTGAACGCATCATCCCAGAGAAAGACGTTGATGGTTTCCACCCCTACAATGTAGGCCGACTCGCCCAACGTATGCCTAAGCTACGCTCTTGTACACCAAAAGGTATTATCACCCTATTGGATCGCTATAACATCCAAATGCGTGGCAAACATGCTGTCGTCGTTGGCGCGTCTAATATCGTCGGCCGCCCTATGACACTTGAGCTTCTACTCGCGGGTTGCACCACAACGACCTGCCATCGGTTCACCAAAGATCTAGAAGGTCATGTTCGTCAAGCCGATATCGTCGTCGTTGCCGTTGGTAAACCTAACTTCATTCCGGGTAACTGGATCAAGAAAGGGGCTGTTGTGGTCGATGTGGGTATCAACCGAATGGACGATGGAAAATTAGTTGGCGATGTGGAATATGATGTTGCCAAAAACAACGCAAGCTTTATCACCCCCGTACCTGGTGGTGTTGGCCCGATGACTGTAGCAAGCTTGATTGAAAACACCATGATTGCCTGCGAACAGTTTCATACCGCTAAAAAGTAACCTGCGACTTTTCACCTCTTCGAACACGCTAACACCTCAATTTGAGTCATCAAGTTGAGGTGTTTTTTCTTTTAACACATATAAATCAATACAATAGTTATCCCTGACTCTCATTTTTCCCCAATATACATTTTGACAATTGGCATTTTGCACTTAGGTCACGGTTTTTCGTCCTTTCCTCAGATAGAACTAGGCGAAGTGAAAATAATAATGA
Source organism: Vibrio methylphosphonaticus (assembly GCF_023634655.1). Taxonomy (GTDB): domain Bacteria; phylum Pseudomonadota; class Gammaproteobacteria; order Enterobacterales; family Vibrionaceae; genus Vibrio; species Vibrio methylphosphonaticus. The sequence continues at coordinate 133,404 of NZ_JAMKMS010000013.1, forward strand.
ATTATGAGGATAGACACTATGTACAAAAAGAATGCCACCATTACTGCTGAAAGCGGCCTTCACACACGTCCTGCTGCCCTGTTTGTTAAAGAGGCAAAGAAATATTCTGAAGACGTAGAAATCACCTCCCACGGCAAAACTGCTACCGCTAAAAACCTCTTCAAGATCCAAACACTAAACTTAGTTAAAGGCACGGAAGTAACAGTGCAATCCTCCAATCGCCAAGCCGTTGATGAACTCACTCGCTTTTTGGAAGGTGTAACTGGCTAGGTAACGCATAAGGTCGTCGTTGATAGAAACCAGAATAGATAATATAAAGGCCTTAAGATAAAAATTCTTAAGGCCTTTTTGTATGGTTCTTGTGATTGATACAAAACTATCAATACAGATCTAACGCGTATTAATCCATTGCAATACGGTCAGCTAAATGACTCACAGCGAGTGCAAAATAATACGAGCGATTCCACTTCATTAGTACATTGTAATTGTTATAAACCAAGTACACGCGACCATTTTCGTCATCAGGCATAATTAACCAGGCTTTAATGTCTTCATCTAGCTGTGGCAGTGGACGGCCATCGTAACGAGTGACGCCAAGCTTACTCCACTCTTGAAGATACTTACCTTTTTCAGCCTCTCGCCCTTGTAGCTCGGGTGAAATGCCGTGAGGGACTTTAACTTGGCGTCCCCATGTATAACTGTCATCCCATCCCGACTGGGCAAGATAATTGGCAGTCGACGCAAAGACATCGGCTTCTGAGTTCCAAATATCCTTTTTACCATCACCGTTACCATCAGCAGCAAAATTAAGGAAAGAGCTAGGCATGAACTGACTTTGCCCCATCGCGCCTGCCCATGAGCCTTTCATTTTATCCGGAGCAATATGTCCTTGATCCAAAATAGTCAGCGCGGCGAGTGCTTCTTTACGGAAAAAGGCTTCGCGTCGCCCTTCGTAAGCCAAGGTCGACAACGCATCAATAACGCGATAGTTGCCCGTAAACGTACCAAAGTTGCTCTCTACGCCCCAAAGCGCGACGATAAAGCGAGATTGAACACCATATTCATCCGCGACCTGCTGAAGTTCAGCGTAATATTTTTGGTGCAATTCTTTGGCTTTTTTGACTTTCCAGTCTGGCACGGCTCGCGGTATGTATTCGTCTAGCGTTAGCTTTTTCTCTGGTTGATTTCGATCGGCCGTCACCGCTCTTGGCTTAAACTCAACGCCTTGAAATGCTTCTGTTAAGATCTGTTGCGAGATACCTAACGACTTTGCTTCTTGCTTTAAGCCTTCAACGTACTCTTCAAAGCTTCCTTTTTCTGATGCTAGTACGCTCGCTGATAAGCTAACGCCTAACACAACTGATAACATTCTTTTCAAAGTGCCCTCCCCAGAGCGTCTTCACCGATTTGTCTTTATTATTTTTTCTGCGCCTTTTTTTGCTCTTTATAAGTGTCGAGCAAATTCTCTTGCGGCGGTGGCAACTGTAAGAAAAAACCCTCATTTTGTAATGACTGTTTAACGATATCTACATCCACTTGGGCAAGCGTTCGGCCATCCAATTTTACTACCATAACTAACGTTGGTTTTCCGAACATTTCAAGTAAGGCGTCAGGAACCTGTGAAAAGTCATCTTTCGTAGTGATATAGAGGTAAGCCCCTTGCTTTTTTGCACTTTTATAAATTGAACAAAGCATTGATATGTCTCTTTTGTCACCGCTGTTTTTGTTGAAAAAAAGGCGATGCAGGTTGTTTAATCGAAAATGAGAGTAAATTATCTATTTGCGAGCAAGATAGCTTGCTGTCTTTAGTGTTGAAATATAACATGATTAGCCTAACCTAAAGCAATGTCATTGGCACAAGGATTTGATCATTAATGTCACCATCCCCTGATTTGAAAGGCAGTAGCTTCACCTTATCGGTGTTGCATCTTTCTGACAACGATGTGTCTAAAGCCGTTCACTTTTTACAAGAAAAAGTTAAACAAGCTCCGACTTTTTTTGCTGCGGCGCCCGTTGTCTTAAATATCAGCCAAGTCCACGACGATATCGCGTTTCTCGACCTAAAACTAGGCATCGAAGAAGCCGGAATGATCCCAGTCGGTGTGACGGGTTGCAAAGATAAACGTACCCAAAATCTAGCATCTGAGGCTGGATTTGCCATTATGACGGCAAGTAAAACGCCAGCTAAAGCGCCGGCAAAAATGGAGCCAACCAAAATAATTCGTACTCCCGTACGCTCAGGCCAACAAGTTTATGCCAAAAATGGCGACTTGGTGATTTTAAGCCACGTGAGTGCCGGTGCTGAAGTGATTGCTGACGGTACCATCCATATTCATGGCACACTCCGAGGGCGCGCGATTGCAGGCGCTAGCGGCTCCACTGAAGCAAAAATACTCTGCCACGATTTACAAGCTGAACTAGTATCCATTGCAGGTAACTACTGGCTTAGCGACCAGATTGAAAGCGAATACTGGGGAAAAAAAGTCATGTTTGGCATGACAGACGATAGCCTCAGATTTGACATTCTCACGATATAGAAATTAAGGAATAAGAATAATGGCCCGCATTATTGTTGTAACATCAGGAAAAGGTGGCGTAGGGAAAACAACCTCTAGCGCTGCTATCGCCTCTGGTCTTGCATTAAAAGGTAAGAAAACGGCAGTGATTGATTTTGATATTGGTTTGCGTAACCTCGATCTAATCATGGGCTGTGAGCGTCGCGTTGTTTATGACTTCGTTAATGTCATCAATGGTGAAGCGACGTTGAATCAAGCGCTGATCAAAGATAAGCGTACTGATAACCTCTTTATTCTTCCAGCTTCACAAACTCGCGATAAAGATGCACTAACACGTGATGGTGTGCGTCGCGTACTCGATGACCTTGATGAGATGGGCTTTGACTTTGTCATTTGTGACTCACCAGCGGGCATTGAGCAAGGGGCGTTAATGGCCCTGTACTTCGCAGATGAAGCCATTGTGACCACAAACCCAGAAGTATCTTCTGTGCGAGATTCAGACCGAATCCTTGGCATTCTCGACTCTAAATCCAGACGAGCAGAAGAAAGCTTAGAACCTGTCAAACAGCACCTACTGTTAACTCGTTACAACCCAACTCGCGTCAATCAAGGTGAAATGCTGTCGGTTGAAGATGTTGAAGAAATTTTGCACATTTCATTACTTGGCGTGATTCCAGAGAGTCAAGCGGTGTTGAACGCCTCAAACAAAGGTGTGCCGGTAATTTTCGACAATGAGTCAGACGCCGGATTGGCCTATAATGACACGGTTGAGCGCTTATTAGGAGAGCAGGTGGATTTCCGCTTCCTAACCGAGCAGAAGAAGGGTATTTTCAAACGTCTATTTGGGGGTTAATGCATGTCATTACTTGAATTTTTCCGCCCACAAAAGAAAAACTCGGCAAATCTTGCCAAAGAACGACTGCAAATCATTGTCGCAGAGCGCCGCAGTGAAGGGTCGCCATCGCCTTCTTACTTACCGCAGTTGAAAGAAGATATTCTGAAGGTCATTGCTAAATACGTGGACGTGGACCCATCAATGGTTGATCTTTCATTTGAGCATAAAGATGACGATATCTCTGTACTCGAACTGAATGTTCAATTGCCTGAGGATGAAAGGTAAGCACCCCCTTATTCTAAATAAGGTAGAGAGCTCATCTTTGAAAGCTAAGGCTCAATCACTTCTGATTGAGCCTTACAATAACTCCTGCTTTATAGATCAAGATCTTTATTATCAATGCTCACTGGTACAGGCTTGCTGATTAGATTGACCAACATAATCGAACGCGTATCGCCATCCTTCTCTTGAAAAATCGCATCAATACCTGAAAATTGACCCGCCGTCACTCGAACTTTTTGCCCGACATCAGGGAGTGCGCCTTCTTCCGCTTCAACATGCGAGTAAACCGCTTGCTGAAGCTCAAATACCAGATCCCCTTGAACCTCTGTTGGCTGGGCACCAAAACGAATAAAATCCACCACGCCTCGCGTTGAGCGTATCGTGGTAAAAGAGGGACCAGCTTCAAAATCAAACTGAATAAAAATGTACGAAGGAAACAACGGTTCTTTGACCTTTTGTCTTTTTCCTCGTCGGATTCTTTCCACTTCAACTTCAGGGTAATAGCATTGTAAGCCTTGATTTTCTAGGTGGAGTTTTGCTCTCACTTGCTCACCGCGCTTACAATACAGTAAATACCAACGTTTCATTGTGTTCACTTAGCCTTAATTTTTATAGTTCGCCTGCACTAACTGCCTTATATCGTACCACAAAGGCAACTTTTCCTAATAGGCAGTAGGGGGCTTCTTACAGTGCTTTATAGACAAAACAGTCACTTGCAACGCAATAAAAGTGAAATATTAGTTTCCAGCACGCTGTTTTCGTGCTCTTCCAGTTAAAAATTCTTACAATTTAAGCACTTAGTGAAAACATTCATATTGGCTATAAAACAACCCTATTGCAGTTATTAATTTTGTTATGTATATCTTGGTGCACATTATATTCTTTCATAACTAAAATTAGTAAAACTTATGACAGCACAACACAACATTTTAGGTCACCCTCGGGGGCTGTTTTTACTGTTTGGTACTGAGCTATGGGAACGTTTTTCCTATTATGCGATGCGTGCCATTTTGGTCCTTTTCCTGACTGACGCAACGATGAATGGCGGTATGGGTTGGTCCACTAAAGATGCTCTGGACTTATATGGCATCTATACTGGACTGGTTTATATTACCCCTCTCATCGGTGGTTGGATTGCTGACAACTACTTAGGTCAGCGTCGCTCGATCATCATCGGTGGTGTACTCATGGCTGCGGGACAATTTACCCTAGCTATGCCAGTCGGTGCGATTGGACTGCCAGCAGAACAAGCGTTCTACTTAGGGTTGGCTCTGTTGATTGCTGGTAATGGTATGTTCAAACCAAACATATCAACAATGGTGGGCGATCTTTATAAAGATGGTGACAACCGTCGTGATGGCGCATTTACCATTTTCTATATGGGCATTAACTTAGGCTCACTGTTAGCGGGCATCGCTTCTGGTTCAGTAACAGGCTCTTACGGATGGCGTGCTGGCTTCCTGATTGCCGGCATCGGCATGGTGATCAGTATTATTATGCAACTGACAATGTCTAAATCATGGTTAGGCGATATTGGTACGGTTCCTGCGGCCGCGCGAGCGAGAGCACTGAATAAAAACAAAACGAAAGCGCCGTTAACTCGCGAAGAGCTAGATCGCCTTAAAGTCATTCTTATCATGGGCTTGTTTGTTATTGTATTCTGGGCAGGTTTTGAACAAGCTGGTGGCTTGATGAACATCTACACGCAGCAATATACCGACCGAATGATTGGTAGTTTTGAAGTCCCTGCGGCTTGGTTCCAATCTCTTAACCCATTCTTTGTCATTACGCTTGCCCCCGTTCTAGCAGCGCTTTGGGTTAAACTGGGTAAACGTGAACCTAACTCTCCAGTTAAATTTGCTCTAGCACTTTTCTTCCTTGCACTGGGTTTCTTGTGCATGGTAGGTGCGGTAATGGAGCAAGGCGGTGACACCAACGTGAAAACGTCGATGCTATGGCTAGTGGGTGCGTTCTTCTTCCACACGTTGGGTGAACTGTGTATTTCTCCTATTGGTCTGTCACTGGTCACCAAGCTCGCTCCACTTCGTCTTGCTTCACTGATGATGGGTGCATGGTTTGGCTTCAACGCGATTGCAAACTACGTAGCAGGCTTGATTGGCTCACATGTTGGTGAGTTAGGCGCAATGTCTATCTTCGGTGGTATTGCAATCACTGCGGTTATTTCCGGCGTTATCTTGCTGCTGTGCGCAAACACACTGGTAAAATGGATGCACGGTGCAGAGCAACCTGCAGCATCAAACGCTCAAGAAGTCGAAGAGCAACAAGCTCAAATCGCCTAATTGATGCGAACAAAATAGAACTATAATAAAAAACGCCACCCTAGGTAGGGTGGCGTTTTTTATGCTTAACAGCCAATAATCTTGAATGACCCCGAAGCTTCAATACAGAAAGTCAAAGGCTCGTAAGTCGTAAGTTATCAGTTAGCTTGAGCTATAAGTTAGCCTGAGCTATAAACCTTTAGTTAGCTTGAGCTACAAGCTTGCTTGAACTAGGTCTACCATCATGTCGATATGAAGTTCTGAGTCGTTCAAACACTCGATATATTGATATGACTCACCACCGGCGTCGACAAAAATATCACGACACTCCACCGCGATCTCTTCTAACGTCTCTAAACAATCAACAGAGAAAGCGGGTGTAATCACGTTTAAACGCTTAATGCCTTGATTAGGCAATACTTCCAACGTCTTTGCTGTGTATGGCTGTAACCACTCTTCACGTCCAAAAATAGATTGGTAACTCATTCCTATCTGAGAATCGTCCAAGCCTAACTCTTGCGCCAACAACGTCGTCGTTTGTTCACAATGCTGAGGGTATACATCACCATTATCAGCATAGCGTTTTGGGATACCATGGTAAGAGCAAAGCAGATAGTCTTGCCCATGTTTGTCCCAGTGTGCACGCACTTTTTGTGCGAGCGCTTTGATGTAAAGCGGATGCTGATAATAATCTCGAATAAAGTCGACACTCGGTATTGTTGGAAATGACTTACACGCTTTTGCTAATCCATCAAAAACAGCTGCGCTGGTTGTGCCGGAATATTGTGGGTACAAAGGCAATACAATCACTTTCTCTACGCCTTGCTCTAGCAAAGAGGACACCCCCTGCTTAAGCGATGGGTTACCATAAGTCATTCCTAGCTCTACTGGTACATTTAGACGCTCCTGAAGCGCTTTTACTTGCCTTACTGAGTGCACCATTAAAGGCGAGCCTTCATCCATCCACACTGACTGGTAGAGCTTTGCCACTTTTGGCGAGCGAATTGGCAAAATCACACCATGCAAAATGGGGCACCACAGCCAACGAGTCATATCTACGACTCTATGATCATGTAAAAACTCACCTAAGAATGCGCGCACTGCTTTTGGTGTCGGCGCATCTGGAGTGCCTAGGTTAACCAAGAGTACTCCTGTTTTTGGTGCCATGCTCATAGACTTCCTTTTGATTTATTCAATTAACGACCGTGATTATACCCATTGAATCTAGGATTGGATCAATAAAAAAAACGACCCTAAAGGGTCGTTTTTTAACAAGATTCACGAATCAGCAATTAAGACAGTGCTTTTTCGATATCGGCGCTTACCGCGTCAACTTGCTTAGTACCATCAAACTTAAGGTATTGAGTGTTGCCTGCTTCAGCTTCTTTACCGTAGTAAGCAATCAATGGCGAAGTTTGATCATGGTAAACACCTAGACGAGCACGTACTGTCTCTTCTTTGTCGTCATCACGAACCACTAGGTCTTCACCAGTAATATCATCTTTACCTTCCACTTTAGGTGGGTTGTAAGTCACGTGGTAAGTACGACCTGACGCTAGATGCGCACGACGACCCGCCATGCGATCAACAATCACGCTATCCGCTACGTCAAATTCAATCACGTAATCAACGTTAACGCCCATTTCTTTTAGGCCGTCAGCTTGAGGAATAGTGCGAGGGAAACCATCTAGCAAGAAACCTTTCTCACAATCGTCTTGAGCAATACGCTCTTTAATAAGACCTAAGATGATTTCATCTGAAACAAGTTGACCTGCATCGATAACCGCTTTCGCTTTCTTACCAAGCTCAGTGCCTGCTTTGATCGCTGCACGAAGCATATCACCAGTAGAAATTTGAGGAATCCCGTATTTTTCCATGATGAATTGAGCTTGTGTGCCTTTACCAGCACCTGGAGCACCTAGAAGAATGATGCGCATGTTGTTTCCTCTTATAAATAAAAAGACTTTATACCGAAGCTCACAATCAAAGCATGGCTTTGAATAGCGTATCGACGATAAGTTTCGGTATAAAAGTGATATGTATGATTATTCAAGCGTCGCATTCTAGCATAGAAAATTCTTGCTTGGAGTGAAATACGACTAAAGAATACCCGCAGAAAAGATAAAGTTACCTAAAAACGAGATCCTTACTACGAAAAAACAATGAGCTCAGCACGCTGAGCCCATTGATTTCAATAAACGTGACTACTTCACATTAGACAAAAGTCGGTTAACGGCACCTAGGAACTGCGAAGGATCCGTCATAGAACCACGTTCGGCAAGCATGGCCTGTCCAAGTAGGACTTCTACCCAGCCACCAAACGCTTCTTCATCAGCTTCATCAGCCATGCGCTTAACCAATTCATGCTCAGGGTTAATTTCAAAGATGTATTTCACCTCTGGCACTTCCTGACCCGCCGCTTCTAGCAGCTTGGCCATTTGTGTACCCATTTCGAAATCATCTGTCACCACGACCGCTGGGGTGGTGGCAAGCTTAAAGGTAGTACGTACCTCTTTCACTCGATCGCCCAAGTAGGCTTGAGTGCGCTCAACCACTGACTTAAACTCTTCTTCTGTTTCTTTGTGCTTCTCTTTCTCAGCTTCGTCTTCAAATTTGCTCAGATCAAGACCAGACTTTGTGATCGACTGGAACTGTTTGCCGTCAAAGTCGGTCAAGTAGTTCATTAGCCATTCGTCAATGCGATCAAACATCAGAACCACTTCGATGCCTTTCGCTTTGAATTGCTCCAAGTGAGGGCTGTTCTTCGCTGCAGCATAACTATCTGCTGTCAGGTAATAAATCTTATCCTGACCTTCTTTCATGCGCTCGATGTAAGATGCTAAACCAACCGTTTGTTCAGCTGAATCCACCTCTGTTGAGGCAAAACGCAACAGACCCGCCACTTTTTCTTTGTTGGCCATGTCTTCTGCTGGGCCTTCTTTTAGAACAAGACCAAATTCTTTCCAAAACGACTGGTATTTTTCTTCGTCATTTTTCGCTAGACGCTCTAGCATGGTTAATACACGTTTCGTACAAGCATTACGCAGTGATTGCGTCACTTTATTATCTTGTAAGATTTCACGAGATACGTTGAGCGGTAAATCGTTTGAATCAATCAAGCCACGAATAAAGCGCAAGTAAGATGGCATGAACTGCTCAGCGTCATCCATGATAAACACGCGCTGAACATAAAGTTTCAAACCACTTTTATGGTCACGGTTCATCATATCAAACGGTGCTTTAGCTGGGATATATAGCAAGCTCGTGTAGTCGTTTTTACCTTCAACTTTGTTGTGACTCCATTGAAGTGGATCAGCAAAATCATGAGAAACGTGCTTGTAGAATTCTTGATACTCTTCGTCGCTAATGTCCGACTTATTACGAGTCCACAACGCTTGCGCCTTGTTGATTTGCTCCCATTTAGTTTCGCCCGTTTCTTTCCCTTCCTCGTCGCGCTCTGCCGTTTGGATGGAAACCGGGATACCAATGTGATCAGAATACTTGCTGATAATTTCTTTTAAACGCCACTCTGAAAGGAACTCTTTTCCTTCTTCACGCATGTGGAGAACGATGTCGGTGCCACGCGTTTCTTTGGTGATATCTTCAATTGAGTACTCACCTTCACCCGCAGAGTGCCATTGCACGCCCTGCTCCGCAGATGCACCAGCCGCACGAGTGCGAACCGTCACCGCGTCAGCAACGATAAACGCCGAATAAAACCCCACACCAAACTGACCGATAAGCTGCGAATCTTTACCTTGCTCTTCAGAAAGTTTAGAGAAGAACTCTTTTGTGCCCGATTTTGCGATCGTTCCCAAGTGCTCAATCACGTCATCGCGTGACATGCCTACGCCGTTATCAGAAACCGTTAAAGTATTGTGTTCTTCGCTAAACGACAATTTAACGCCAAGGTCAGCATCACCTTGATACAAATCACCGTTAGAAAGTGCTTGGAAACGCAGTTTATCTGCGGCATCGGATGCATTCGAGATCAATTCTCTAAGAAAAATTTCTTTATTGGAATACAGAGAGTGAATCATTAAATGAAGTAGTTGCTTTACTTCGGATTGAAAGCCACGAGTTTCTTTATTGGTTGTTTCGGTTGCGCTCATGTTATCTCCATCACACTTTTCGTATCAAGTATCGACATTTATTTGCACTCGATACACTTAAGATTGTTCTGATACAGAAATGAGGCTGAAGATTGTAAATTCAAGGTCAAAAAACATAAAAATGCTGTTTTTTTGATTTGTTTTTATTATCCTTGTGCCCCTGACTATAAAAAAATCCTAAATTACTATAATTGGCACTGCACGACATTCAGCGCCTAACTATTATTATCCATCGCTCCGCGACAATTATAAAGAAGAATGCAATGAGTAACATAGGCACTAAATTCATACTCGGCCAAAGATATATCTTTGATCCAAATAACAATTCCTTGGTCGACCAAACCAACAATGATGAAGTAGTACGTCTTGGTAGTAACGAAAGTCGCATTTTGCTTCTGCTTGCAGAGCGCCCTAATGAAGTCGTCACTCGTCATGATTTACACGAATACGTTTGGCGAGATCAAGGCTTTGAGGTTGATGACTCTAGCCTCACTCAGGCGATTTCAACGCTCAGAAAAATGCTTAAGGACCCAACAAAATCACCGTTATTTGTTAAAACGGTGCCGAAACGTGGTTATCAACTGATTTCAACCGTAGAGCGAACTGCGCCTTCAAGCTCTATTGACCTTAATAATGTCAATGAAGCGCCGGTGGCTGAATTGCCTAACGACCAGGTAGATGTTCAAGCCACAACCGCAACAACACCTGATGTTCCTGTGAGCAAAGCACCAGCAGAAAAAACGCCACCTGCAGTATGGGGAATGGTTGTTGCAGCCTTATTACTACCAATCTTAGTATTGATTGGCACAAACCCTGCTGAATCGAGTTTTAGAGAGCTTGCGATTGTTGATGAAGTAAGAATTGTCACACCCGAAAGTCACCCCGATGTTTCCACTTGGCAGCCTAAAATTGAACAGTGTGTTCAAAAATACATTGAATCACACGAGCTTGAAAAGAAACCCGAGCAAGTCATTGTTACTGGCGATCAAAGCGATCAAATTGCACTCAACTTCATCCATACGGTGGAGCATTCTGGAGAGAACGTTACAATGAGAATCTTCACCGAGCAATCCGACCTCAGTAAAGTGTGCCAGTAGAAGGATAATATGATGAAAATGAAATACGCATCCATTCTGCTTGCAGCCTCCACTGCATTAAGTGCTTGGCTTTATTGGGGCAGCGACTTAAAGCTCGAGCAAGTGCTCACCTCTAATGAATGGCAAAGTAACATGGTCGCTATTCTTGCATCCAGAAATGCTCCGGACACCGATATTGGTCCTTTGAGCCGTCTCGAAATGTCCGCGAACGTGAAGTACCTTCCTGAAGGCACATATATTCGTGAATCTTCTATGCGTTTATTCGGCAAAGATCCGAGTTCACATACATTACTAAAAATTTCAGAAACCGGAAGCTGGACGATTAGCGACAACTATTTGCTCATTTCGCCTCGTGCGTTTAAAGATACTGCAACTGCGCAGTCTGATGAATTTACCCACGAGCAATTGGCAATGATTAAACAATTCTTAAAAATGGAAGCGCAGCAAAGCCGTCGCATTGATATTGTTAATGGTAAAACACTGTTACTGACTAGCCTGAATCAAGGCTCATCAGTGTTGTTTTCAAACTAATATCTTAACCGACATCGCTTTGGCATAAAAAAGGAGACCCTATGTGGCCTCCTTTTTTTGTTCGCGGACGAAACAGATAAATGCGAGCTTCCAAGACTACTATCATCCATTCCTGATCATTGCATTACCCCTAACTGTTATAAATTTAGCGCATAAAAAAACCAGAGCGTAGACTCTGGTTTTTTATCTTCAGTGCCAACGTTGGCACTGAGCGTTTCATATTTTAGACTTATCCAAGTAGGCTCATTGCCGCTTGCGGCGCTTGTTTT
>NZ_JAMKMS010000014.1 GCF_023634655.1 Vibrio methylphosphonaticus
TTCTGAAGTGTCGTTCAATCAAGAAACAGCGTGAAAGCGAAAATTCAATATTGCGGTTGCTACCTGATTTACAGGTTGTAAGTTCGTGTTTGACAGTCGAGCTGATATTTCAGCAAACATTGTAGAAGATAACTTTGACGTTGAAGAGGTCATTGAGTAGTGGCTATTCTAGCGTAAATTAAGAGCTAAGAGCTAAGAGCTAAGAATTAAGAGTAACAAAGGTTAGGAGCGACAGGATGGAAGATAATGGCGTTTTTTGCTGATCTTTATGTGTCATGATTGACTAAGGGCACCGCTTCGATCCATGGCGGCGCTCTGACGTTGAAGTTGGGAAACTCACTCCACTAGTAGAACATTGCTTTCAAACGATACCAAATACGCCCATCAATGGCCGATAATCCAAGCGCTATCATCAACATGCCTAATAAGTGAATGAGTTCAAGGGACTCATCAAGAAATACAGAACCGAGTAGAACAGCAGAGACAGGAACGAGTAATGTCACCAATAATACGTTAGTCGCCCCTGCTATTTCGAGTATTTTAAAGTACAACACATAGGCGATAGCTGTAGAGATAATAGCCAGCCCAAGGATCGCTAACCAAGTTTGGTTACTCGCAGCGGATAACGCGGCTTTGCCATCCACGATAAAGGTAATAGGCAGTAATATGAATGCCGACGCCGTTACTTGCCCCGAAGCGATGATGACCGGTGGTATTTCTAGTGCTTTAAACCTTCTGCCGAATACACCAGCAAACGCGTAACATATCGTCGCAGCAATGATCGCCAGTTGAGCCAACAAGTGGCTATTTCCACTTAAGGCTGGCACGCCAATCATAACGACGACGCCAATGAACCCAATGGCAACACCGAAGAGTTTGAGTGGTGTTGGTTTTTCGTCGGGTAGAAATAGACCGGCGACAACCACTGCGAAAATTGGCGTTGCTGCATTCAATATAGACGCGAGCCCTGATGCAATTTGAGTTTGTCCCCAGACAATAAGTAAAAACGGAATGACGTTATTTAGTAGCCCCATTGCTAGAAACAATCCCCATACTTTGACCTGTTTAGGGGGGCGTAGACCAATAGCAAAAGCAAAACTCCATAAGGCAATAGCGGCGATCCCAACGCGAAGCGCGACGATAGTCAGTGGGGTAAGCTCTTCGACCGCAATACCGACGAAGAAAAACGATCCACCCCAAAGGACAGAAAGTAAAACAAGCATAATCCATACGGTAGTATTCATAGTATGGGTGATAGGTGAAGGCATGGGGTTGTCCTAAAAGTGAAAATGGGTTGCTTAAACCGCAAAGTAGAATCGTTAATATTATGCGATAACGACGCAGCCCAATAGGGCGACGGAAAATAGTGAGATCCCTAACCAATAAGGCCAAACACTCACGTTGTCTCGCTTATCCAGTTCCTGGCGATGCTTAGGGTTTGCTATAAGTTCGTTCATTTTCCTTATGAATATTACACGGGTTGGATATTCACGCTGCAATATCAATAGCATTATCTTATAGAATTCAATATCGTTATCTTAAAGAATAATGGCAGCTTTAGTTGATTACCGAGTCTCAGATAGGGAAAATACCGAAATAAAACCGCTATTTATAGCCAAACCGTGAAGGAGAGTCGTTTGAAAAACAAAGTACGCTGGGGCATTGCAGGTTTAGGTAATATCGCTCATCGATTTGTTAAGGATTTAACCGGGTCAGTGGGCAATGCAGAACTCTATGCAGTAGCGGCGAGAGATTTAAGCAGAGCACAACAGTTTTCAGAGCAATATGGTTGTGATACGAGCTATGGGTCGTATGCGGAATTAGCGGCAGACAGCAAAGTCGATGCCATTTACATTGCGACTATTCACCCATTTCATAAAAAATTGATTGAGCTGTTTTTAAACAGTGGTAAACATGTGCTCGTTGAAAAGCCTGCATTGACCAATCTAGCTGATTGGGACGCGATGGCAGCATTGGCTCAAGAAAAGGGATTGTTGTTAGCTGAAGCGATGAAGAGCGTCACGTTTCCGGCTTATCGAGAGATGAAGCAATTTATCAGGCAACAAAACGTTACCATTACGTCGGTGGAAGCGTCATTTGGTAGCTGGCACGAATTTGATAGTACGTGGCATTTATTCAACCCGACATTGTGTGGCGGTGCGACGTTAGATGTTGGCGTTTATGGCCTGTGGTTGTACGCAGATTTATGCCAATTGGCTGGAGTATCAGTAACGGAACCACAAGTTGAGTTTGTTCAAGACAATCCACTAAGTGAAGTGGATGAAAACGCTACGTTTACTTTTTCCGGTGCGTTGGCAGGTAAAATAGGCGCTTCCATTACTCGCGATCTCGCTCGAGAAGCGATGATCCGTGGTCCTGAACTAGAAATTACTATTCATGGTAAGTGGTGGAACCCTACGACGATAGATATAACTTATCAAGGTCAGTCCAGCCAAATTTCAATGCCAGTAAAAGGTGGGGGATTTTCGGATGAAATTGAGCATGTATCATCGTTATTGTTAATCAATGAGACTCGATCAGAGTTACTTAGTCACACCACCAGTCGTCGTGTCGTCAGCATCATGGAGAAATCACTGCGTGAAGGCGGTTATGCTGAGCTAGTTAACAGCAAAAGGTAAAATCGAGCGCTAACATTGAAAAAGCCTAGTGTCGATACTCTTCCTTTTAAAGGCATGATGTCGATACTAGGCTTAACGTTTACCTATAAAGGTGAAGCAGTCTATTCAGCGTCAGTGTCGTTAGTGAACGACGCTTCAATACGCTTAAGTTCTTCCTTTTCTTTGAGTTGCTTTTCTTCTTGGTTAGCAAGCTTTCTGCGGTTGAGTTCTTTTCTCTCAGACTTGCTTAAGAACTTAACGGCTTTTTTTGTGGTCAGCGCATACGCGATAACATCTTCACCTTTTTCTCGGCGTTCTGCCACACGTTGTGAAAAGCGTTCATCATCACGAGCTTTTCGTTGCTCTGCAGTTAATTTACTCACTACTTTGTCCTCATTAGTTAATTCATAGCAGGTTGCTACCATGATCAGTCAAACAAATGAGATCAGTTGCACATTTATAAAGCTGATGGCCGTATGTTAGCACATAACATGCTGGAAGCCCTATTCTATATGGGTTTTGACGGCCGTAGTCATACAATAAGTGAGGATTTTGGTGTGAATGATGCGCAAGGCAGTAACGATGCATAAGGCATTAACGATGCGTAGGGCACTAGCGATGCATAGAGCACCAACGATGCGTAGGGCATTAACGCGAGAAATGACCACGGAATAATATTATCTAAGATAAATCTTACATGGCGATTGGTCAGTGTGCGTAACGCCATAATCAAGCCATTTTGGTTAACTGATTGTTTTTATTTATTTTAATTTAATGCTGGTTACGTTGGCTTAGTTTTTCGGCCCATAGGGGAATATCTTGTTAGAAAAACCAGTAAAGTCGTATACGATGCGCCACCAAAAAATTATGTCTTCCACGACTAGGCCATCATGTCTGCTAACGCCCTTTATACTGATCTTTCCCATTACTACGATCTTATGTGCGCTGATATAGACTATCAATCACAGAGTCACTGCGTACAAAGGTTGCACCAGATATTTGGCAATTCGGGTAAATTACATCTCGATTTAGCCTGTGGGACAGGCCCTCACGTGCGTCACTTTATTGATTTTGGCTACCAAAGTAGTGGGTTAGATATCAACCAACCTATGCTTGATATTGCCGCCACCCGATGCCCTGAAGCGCCGTTTACGTTGCAAAATATGAGTGAATTTCAAGTCACGCAGCCTTTGGATTTGATTACCTGCTTCTTATATTCGATTCACTATTGCGATGGATTACAGAAACTCCAAGATTGCATCCATCGAGTATTCAAGGCACTTAATAGTGGCGGGGTGTTCTGCTTTAATGTGGTTGATAGGCTTAAAATCGACAATCGTTCCTTCGTTAAACACAACACTCAATATCTAGGGGAGACATTGAGTTTCTGCTCTGGTTGGTACTATGGAGGCGAAGGTGAAAAGCAGGCACTAAAGCTCAACATTGAAAAACATAACGCCAACGAAACACTATCTTGGCATGATGAACACCCGATGGTGGCGTTCACCATTAAAGAGATAGCAGACTTACTTAAACCTTGGTTTGAGGTCCATATTTTTGAGCACGATTACGATAAAATTCTACCTTGGGACCAACGATCGGGTAATGCGATCATCGTTTGCGTAAAAGCGTAATTTTGGGTAGAAGCGCAACCTTGCATACTTGCGTACCCGTCCAATTATGTGTTGAAACTTATTTATGTGTTGAAACTTATTTATGTGTTGAAACTTATTTATGTGTTGAAACCAAATTATGTGTGGAAACTAAATACTGCCCAAAAATTCATTTTTCAACAAAGCATCAACCATGCAGATGACGCTTAACTCGGGTTGATGATAAGCTTTGAATGATGCTTAGCTTTGGTCGACGATACCCATTAAAATGAAGGTGCAGGACGTAATTTTTGTCCTGCAACTTTGGGTTCTATGCTGCAAAAACGTGTGAGATAGCGAGGCGAGCAAGTGCTTCGTCATCAGTTTCGCTCAAGCCGCTGATGCCTACCGCTCCAATAACAGTACCTTGGTGCTCGATAGGTAAACCACCGCCTAATCCGGTAAATCTAGCATCCGTCCAATACCCCATATCTTTACCTGTCTCTTGCGCCCATTTACCAAGTGAGGCGCTAGGTTGACGATCGCGTGCCGCAGTGTACGCTTTGTTTTGAGCGAGCCGTGCAGATTGAAGGCTCGACTTGTCCATTTTAAAGAATGCGATAAGTTCGCCATGGCAATCGGTAATGGCGGCTGAGATCTCAAGTCCATTTTCAACCGCGTATTGCTGAGCAAAGTTAAGTAACGACTGTGCTTGTTCCAGTTTCATTGTTTTCTCCTTGTCTATTTTATCCCTAGGGTTGGTTAAGGCACTTGTTGTCCACGAGCGGATTCAAACAATAGATACCAGTCTGCACGCGATAGTTCGATGTCCTTGGCTTGTGCACAAGCGGCAATACGTGCCGGGTTCGTTGTTCCGATTACTGGATTGATGTTGGCGGGATGACGCATTAGCCATGCGAGGACGATGGCTTCTTTAGACACCGAATATTTTTCAGAAAGCTGAGTGACTCGATGAGCCGTATCTTGTATGTCTTGGCTCTGTGAAGAGGTATCTTTCCCAGTTAGTATACCTTGGCTTAAACTCCCCCAAGCTTGTATTGATACATCGTGCATGCGGCAATACTCAATGGTCCCCAAACTAGAGCTCACCCCTGTGCCTATGCTTTGTTCAAGCCAATCAAGCTTGGTTAGACTCATTTCGATTTGATTACAAACAATAGGCGTATTAAGTGCCGATTGAAGCAAAGCCATTTGATGGCCATTCATATTTGAAACGCCTAATTGACGAATCTTTCCGGCTTGTTGTAAAGCCTGGACGGCCTCGGCAACTTCTTCTGGAACCATAAGCGGGTCTGGGCGATGCAGTAATAAGGTGTCTAACTGTTCAACGCCAAGTCTTGAGAGGATGTGGTCTACCGCATCTAAAAGGTAAGATTTGGAGAAATCATATCGAGCAGGACCGTTTTGGTCTGCAAATCGAATCGCACATTTAGACTGTAGGCGGATTATATCTGCAAGACAGGGGCGCTCTTTGAGAGCCGTCCCAAAGACTTGCTCAGCTTTTCCCAAGGTGTAGATGTCTGCATGATCAAAGAGGGTAATGCCAGATTCTAGAGCCGCATCAATCACAGTGTGAGTCTGTTGGATTTGCTCTTTGCTAATAGGTGCAGAGTCCCAGCCACCGCCAAGACCCATACATCCGTAGATAAGCGAAGAGGTTGAGGTGTTGTTTGCTACTTGAGAAGCCATCTTGGTACGCCTTGTTTTGTTGTCTTTAGTTAGAATGCCTGAAGATATTGGTAAGAAAAACATAGCAAATAAAAATCATTATTTGATATAACAAACAAATAATCGGAAGGATGCGGAAAAGGGCACATTAATGCAGCATAAGAAAATAGAACGGCTTATGTTATTTTCTGAGGTAGCGAAACAGCTCAGTTTTACCAAAGCAGCGGATACGTTAGATATTTCGCGCGGCTACCTTTCTACGCAAATAAAGCAGTTAGAAAAAGAGTTGGGTTATAGCTTAATGATTCGTTCAACTCGAAGTATTCGACTTACCCCTCAAGGAGAGAGAATTGCGACAGGGATGGAGTCTATTTCTCAGACGCTGGTGGATCTTGAGCGCAAAGCTGAATACGAAAACCAGTGCTTAGAAGGTACGATTCGAATAACGGCACCGATGCAATTTACTCAAGGCACGCTACTGGATGTATGTCGTCGCTTTACTGGTGAACATCCTGGAATTAAATTTGATATTGAGTGCAGCTATCAGAGCTTTAATTTGGTTAGGGATAACTTCGATTTCGCCTTCAGAGCAACACGAAATCCGCCTGATAATATGATTGCAAAAAAGCTGTTCTCTTATAGCCATGCGGTAACAGGGGCGCCTAGCTATTTCGCTCGAGTGTCTCGTCCTACACACCCAGACCAACTGCTAGAACACGATTGCTTGAATAACAGCAACGATGCAACATGGCCTTTTTCAGATGGCGAGTATCCGATTCGTGGGTGGCTCAAGAACAACGATAATCATATCTTGAAAACACAGGCATTAGAGGGGCGGGGTATTATTTATACTCCTGACTATTTTGTACGTAAAGAAATCAACAGCGGTAAGTTGGTGAGTGTGTTGTCTGAGTATATCTCAACCTCTAATGACGTCTATTTGCTCTATCCACCGATTGTTAATCGCTCGCAGCGTTTGAGCAAATTTATTGAGTTTGTCTTGAGTGAGTTTCAATCTTCAGCAATCGACTAAACGGTAAGTGAAAGAGGCGCGTTTCGCGCCTCGTTACTTTACTTTCGTATTTACCGATCAGTTAAGATAGGCGTTGAGCATCCAGAGCAGCTTTTCTTGCTCACGAATATAGTCACCCATCAGCGCCGCTGTACCTTCATCACTCGAGTTAGCTGCTTGCTCTAATATTTCGCGTTGGCGGTGAATCAGAACCGAAAATCCATTCACGAGTCCTGTGACACACTCTTTTCCTCGGAAGGCATGTTGATGTTCTTGGATTTGGCTCAACTCAAGGTAACGGCTGAAAGAGTGATCCGGCGTATGACCTATGGTAAGAATACGTTCTGCCAGTTCATCAATCTTGGTTTGTAAGTCGGTATAGATTTCTTCGAACTTCACATGGAGTTCAAAGAATTGCTCACCTTTAATATTCCAGTGATAACCTCGAGTGTTCATGTACAACACTTGGTAGTTAGCAAGTAGTTGGTTAAGCTCAACGGCAGTCGCTTGTGAAGCATTTGTATCAAGGCCGATTAGGGTAGTGGTTGTCATAATACTGTCCTCTAGGAAGCGTGGAATCTTGTTTCGTTGGAGTCAGTTTATGAGGTATCGGTAGGAAGGTATAATCGATTATAATGATTTCATTGATAGGTAATTGCAATCAAAGGGCGTATTGCAGGTTCACGTCACTAACTTGTTGTCTTTTTTGCATGACTGCATGACTGCATGACTGCATGACTGCCAAATTGATCTTGGTTCGAGTCGAGTTAAGATCTTCCTTAGATCAATACCATCGCCTTGTTCAGGCATCCAAATTTCTTTTCGCACATACAGTGAGCCCTGCTGGATAAGCAAAAAACATTAGTTTTTGGCTGGCGATTTACTCGGTATTTCGACGGAAGTTGTGAAGTGAAAGCAAATAGTCTGCTGAGCTATCGCGAAAAATCATCATTCATGGCTTATGTTTACTACTAGGTACTGCAAATAAGCACTCTGATTATTAAATAAACAAAAGAGTTTCAATGCACAGGATTACCTAGCTAATAGCAAAAGTATGGTATGTCTAGAGAGTGGGTTTTGGTAGGATATGCCGCCATAGTGTTGATAGCACTGTGATAATAATAATGAGGTTTAAGGAATGCAGATAGGTCTACGGTGGTTGGGGTCTTTGTCATCTCTGTTGCTACTTGGGTGCAGCAGTAATATTCCTCCCGATGAGCGACAAACTGCTCGTGATGAGATAGATGCTACATCCGCAAACATTGTTGGAAAACTGAGTGATGAATATAGTGAAATTCCTGCGTTAGTCGATGAATCCTACGGCTATGCCGCGGTCAGCATGGATGGAGTAAAAGTGCCTGTCATTGGTGGTGGCACGGGTGTGGGGGCAATCTACAACAACCAAGATGGAAGCGTGACCTACATTGATGTTGATCGTTACGATGTGGGAGCAGGGTTAGCTCTTGGTAACAATGAAGCTTTGCTTATCTTTAATGATGAACAGTCGTTAGAGTCTTATCGCGCTGGTGTGTGGCGATTTTCAATCGGTGCAGACGTAAGCTTGGGAGAAAGTAGCTCTCATGCCAGTACCACTCTAATGGGCAACGATGATGTGCCAATATACTTAATTACGACTTCCGGCGCTTCTGTGCTTGGCAGTGTGAGGGTGGTGTCGAGTTCGGTGAATTATGACTTGACGGAAACCGGAGTTGGCGACATTAGCATTGCCAATAAAGACCCAAATACTGATGCTCCAACCAAGGGAGCTAAGAAGTGGGACAGGGCACTGCCGTTTTTCGCTCAGGAGGTTATAGATAAAGGGTATTCACTTCCGAAGCCGTATGGTATCAGCGTTATTTACACCGATACGTTTCAGTATATGGACATTACAGACCTTAATGTGGGGATCAACGGGTCTCAGAAGTACCCGATAGAGTTTGTTTCCTTTGACAACAACAGCAACAATACCCAATCACCACAGCTCAAGCTTGATGCTTGGGTATTCCCGTTTATGAATGTGTTTGGCGCGGTAGGGAAAATCAGTGGCACGGCTGATATCGGGATTAAATTTAGTGGTAATGACCTGATCGATCAGATGGAAGCCGACTGTAGTTTACCTCCCCTACAAAGACCAAAAGTGTGTTTATTGCAGGGTGCAAATCCAGAGGTTTCCGTGCCTGCTCAACTTGACGGCAATAATTATACGTTAGGTACCGTTTTAGCGACCGGGTGGCATGATTATTTTGTCACCTTACCAATTTCGTTTACTTATGCCGATATGCGAAAAAATGATGCAGAAGGGCTGATTCTCAATATTTCACCTCGAGTAGGTAAAGTGATACCTACTGTCGGGTCACAATCTGTGGCGTTATATACCGGTGCAACGTATCTCGATAGCACACTCACTTTAACTGGGACCTATACCTTTAATGGGGTTGGTATTGACTATAAGGTGAAACAAAGCAATACCGATAAATGGGCAGGGCTTGTTGGTGCGAATTATAACTTTAATCGTGATTGGTCCTTAATGATGGAATACGGTTGGAAAAGTGATAGGAAACGCCAATTCATCTCTGCACTAAATCGACGTTTTTGATATACGGCGTTGAGTGTAGAGAAACGTAAAGGGCTGGTTGAGGGGAAAGGTGTATAAGAAGGTTATCAGCCCTAGTTTGAGCCATTGGCAAGCCGATAGTGCGATTGAAGTAGCGATATTTATCAGAAAGTAGTGTCGAACATTAGATTTTCTAATAAGCGAACATGAATATATTTAGTAATTTAATTACCAAATAATATTTGACCTGAATCACATTTAGAGTAAAATTTGTCCCGTTCTTGAAATCAAATTACAAAACGGTATATAAAATGAACTCAGCACTATTATCAACACTAGACAAATCAGAAAAAAAAGAAGCAACTCAAACGACAGAAACTTCAACGTTTGTAGAGATCGTATCTCTTGCGACAATGTTTTTAGCGACGTCAGCAGTGGTTCTATTACTCAGCCTTACTTGGGTTTTGTAGTACTTAGTTTCAGGGACATGAAACCGAGCGATACTCTTAGTATTATCATGAGTATCGCGTAAGTTCCTTCCTTGGTTTCTGTTACCCTTCTAGTGACGTTGTCACTAATTCGTAATCGCCTTATTGCTCTAACGCGACTAATTCTAACGTGAATGGTTTAATGCTATTGCTCTAACGTTACTGTTTTAACGTGAAAGGTCTAACGGTCATTGCTCTAACGCTAATACTCCTAACGCTTTTGTATTTGGTTTTATCTTCCCCTGCGAGTGGTGTGACTTATTAGATCGTCCACTATGAACGTCTCGTCATCGCATAATATCTTACGGTCTGACCACAACAAATCGCCCCTGTCCGGTAGATAAAAACCAATCCCCTCTTGATACAAAGTATTGCTGACCTCGTTTATTGACCGCCGTTGCTCCTTCTGGCAGTTTTCTGATCACTTGCCCTAATCGATAACGTTTCTTCGGTGGCTTCTTGACCACCACATAATGATCATCGTCCTCTCGATAGTATTGCCCGTTAATTAATGCATAAGACACGCCAGCGATGGCGAGCAATATAGCGGAATCTGGAAGGCGGTGGCGGTCATAATGATGGACAACGTGCACCTCTTTTTTATGATGGCGATGGTGTTTATGTTTTTTCCAAGGATCAGCCAGGCTGCTGCACGAAAGGATAAGCACAGTGATACCGATTATATAGCGAGTGTTTTTCTTCATAAATGTCGCACCTAAGAATAGTCAGCCGCTATTTTTGTCTAGGTTGAGTTAACGAACGTGAAGAGGATGTCAGTAGACGGTACAGTTTGCATGGGACGTCAATATGGTCGGTCGCCATTATCACTCTTGTTTATGTAACGGTCGTTTCAGCGAGTAAATAGGGCGTTTTTCTAGATTGTGATCTTGAATACAGTCACTTACACACCTAAATAAATGAATAAGATTACACTTAGCCGCTTGGTAATTTGGTAACCTAGTTAACTGGCTACTCGTTTACTCAGTAGCTAGATGAATCAGCGATGTTTTCTCTTGAAAATAAGGTAACGGCTCTAATGAAAAAGAAAATTCTAGTAACAGGCGCAACGAGTGGTATTGGCTATGCACTAGCGCTGGAGTTATGCGCAAAAGGGCACGATGTTGTTGCAACAGGGCGAAATAAGCAAAAACTCAATGAATTGAGCTCGCTCACGGGTTGCCATACTATTGCGGCCGATCTCAGCGTTGTCGAGGATGTGTTGAGTATGTTTGAGTCTGCTTGCACTCAATTAGGCGGCTTAGATGTGTTAATTAATAACGCGGGCATGATTTCGCGAAAATGCGCGATTGAAGAATTCACATTAGAAGAATACGAAGCGCAGTATGCCATTAATCTTCGAGCGCCTTCTTTGTTGTGTCGTGAAGCCTTGAAAGTGATGAAGCCGCAGCAACAAGGGCAAATTATCAATGTCATCAGCACTGTGGCTAAGCGCGCCAATGCGACCATGAGTATCTATACCGCGATGAAGCAAGGTCTTGCAGGCTTTAGTGCTATCTTAATGAAAGAGGCACAGCCTCATGGCATTAACGTAACATCGCTATTTCCCGGTGGAACGGATACCAACTTTCGCGAAGCTGAGCGTCCGGAATACATGAACCCGACCAGTGTGGCTAAAACCATTGCACAGCTGCTTGAACTGCCGGCGGATTTAGTCATGCATGAAATGACGTTTCGCCCACCTGTCGAATTGGAATAACGATCATTATGGCTAGGCTACCCTACTAGCGTCGATCGAAGCTCTGTATATTCGTGATGCTCTGGTGGTAAAACCGTGAGTAACGTTTCCGTCATCCCTTCCAACAATGTTGCCATCAGTTCGCCATAGTTCACGGTATTGTTTTCGGTGATTAAATGAACAATTAATTTTAACTCAGTGACGGGAAACAATGCCTTGTACTCAGTGGGCTGTTGAAGGAAGAACTGGTGAAAATAACGCCTTAGGTTCAAGATGACGGTGTTAAAAAAGCTATCCGTAATTTTTGCTGTACTTGAGTCATGCAATAAGTGAAGCATGGCAATAAAATTGTCTTCAATAGTCGTTAAGCTCGGCAGCTGTTCATTACTTTCACTCAATTCTTTGTTTATTTTAATAAAGTGGAAAAGCAGTTGTACGGCTTGTTGTTCTGATACTTGCTGTGTGCCGTTATTGCGGATATTACACTGTCTTCGAAAGTGAAAGATCAGGTAATCCATTAATGCTTCGAGCTCGGACTTTGTCAGAGGATTAACGTAGGTTCCCACATTAGGTTGATAATGTATAAACCCTATAGATGCCAGCTCTTGTGCAGCCTCTCGAATAGGAGAAAGCCCTATTTGATAGCGTTGTGATAATTCATTAACAACGAATTTTTGATTGGGTTCGATAGTTTGATCAAGAATGTCTTGCACTATAAGTTCTATGGCTTTTTGCTTAGAGGTCATCAATTGTAGCTACCGATTATTGAATGTGAGCTGCTATTGTCCATACCATGCTGGCGAAAAAATACAGTAAAACTACTGAAAATTACTGGAATCTTGCCAGCCGATAGGCCACCAGTAGGAGTGATAACTATCAAGCGTTCGAGTTCTCGAGCGAGGCGAGGAAAGGTGTTGTCAGTTACGTTATTTAGGGTGTTAGCGATGCACATGGAGCAAACACGCTACTGCTCGATACTAAAGCCATTTCGTAACGCAAATTGAATAAGCTCTGAATGGCTTTGTAACCCCAACACATCGATCATTCTGTATTTATGAGATTCAATTGTGCGTGGACTTAGAAATAGTGAGTCTGCACACTGCTTTGCACTGTAACCTTTAGCGAGCAATTCCAATACCGAACATTGTTTTTTACTTAGTAAAAGCAATTTTTCGCTGTCGTTGCTGGTCGTTTTTGCATCCTTATTGAGACTTCGAGCGATAATGGAGTGTTGCCAATAACAAAGCCAAGTATCTGATATGAGTTTTAATCGTTTAAAGTCGTGATCGGTTAACCCATTGGCTGGTCTTCCGAATTGAGTAAATGCCATTGCCCCCCATACCTCTCCAAATAACTCTAAATAACTCCAAACGAATAATGCCATGCCAGCGTCCACCCTCTGCATAAAGTGTATTTAGTACTGCTATATCCGTCGTTTTAAGAGTATTGTGATCGAAACTTTGCCATGTGGCTTTGGACTTTAAAAGGTCCATATACTTGCTGTAGCTGCTAGAAGCAAAAAGTGCTTTATCTAACGTTAGCTCAGGTGTTTTCGAAACAGTCATTGTCCGATCATGGTTAAGTACTAACATTGAGTTAGGAAATAACGTTAATCGATCGAGATTAAACCAATCAAGAACTTGCTTGCCGACAGCAGAAAACGTGTCTTCAAAATGAACAGGCCGACTCCGTGATAAGGCGAGCGACTGACTGATTAGTAAAGACTCAAAGCTTTCACTTGATGGTGTGGTCATAGCTTTCCTTTTGTGACTTAAGTATCTATTTAACGTAGCGCTAGCCGATGGTTATTGCAACAAAGCAAGGTTGAGTCCTGTCGAGTAAGGCCCTCAAAACTCGAAGATTTTGGTTTTTGTTACGTCATAATTGAGATAACCGTTGAATGTGGTGGTTTTATCGCAGAAAAGTGGGGCATTAGGAAAGACAGTATTACAGGTGGGGAGGCAACCAAACATAATGAGAATACGTATGCTTCCCATAGTTACTGAAAAGCCGCTAACTCTGTTAGCGGCTTAGGAATAAAATTAATAAAATACCAAAAGGTTATTTCATTACTTGTTGGCTAGCTTGTTCCAGTTGTTTGAGCTTACCTTGAAGCATGTACGTGTTCTGGTTGAAGTTACCCGGGTTAAGTACTTGGCTTTGTTGCATAGGGTATTCAGGCAAGGTTGCGATGAACTCTTGAACTTGGTTGCCTACTGGTACAAACAACCACATGTTGTCAGCCATCCAACGAAGGTACATGCCCGATTCGTGAGGGGCTTTTTCAAATGGGTCTGCACGTAAGTGAACGATTTGAGGCCAGTTAGTTTGGAAACGAACCGCATCCGTGATGTTACCTTCTAACAATGCAAATGAGATCTTAAAGTCATTCCAGCGAACCGCATTTAATTCAGCATTAGCAGAAAAATACAGTAGCGAGTCACGAGGGCCTTTCTCTTCTTTACCTTCAAAATAAGGTAAGAAGTTATAGCCGTCTAAGTGTACGCGCCAGTTCTTATTGTTGTAGCTTGCGCCTTTGTCTGAAGCGAGTTTCTCAACCACTTTGTCGTCACCCGCTGCCGCAAGAAGGGTTGGGATCCAGTCTTGGTGCGCCATGATGTCGTTGATCTTTGTGCCTGGTTCGATGACACCAGGCCAACGAACAAGTTGAGGTACGCGCATGCCGCCTTCAAATGTTGTGCCTTTTTCGCCGTGGAATGGAGTCGCACCACCATCAGGCCAAGATACAGTTTCTGCGCCGTTATCGGTTGAATAGATAACAATGGTGTTGTCAGCGACACCTAGGTCGTCAAGTTTATCCAGTAGGACACCAACGTGGTCATCGTGCTCCAACATGCCATCTGCGTAGATACTGATACCCGATTTACCTTGGTATTTTTCTTGTAGACGAGTCCAAACGTGCATTCGTGTAGTGTTGTGCCAGATGAAGAAAGGCTTGTCTGCTTTTACGGCTTTTTCCATAAACGCTAACGATTCTTCTAAGAACTCCTCGTCGGCATTTTCCATACGCTTACGCGTCATTGGGCCTGTGTCTTCAATTTTCCCATCTGCAGTCGACTTGATTACCCCACGAGGGCCGTAGTTTTTACGGAACTCCGCATCTTTCGGGTAGTAGTACGTTTCTGGCTCTTCTTCTGCGTTAAGGTGGTAGAGGTTACCAAAGAATTCGTCAAAGCCGTGGTTAGTCGGTAAATGCTTGTCTTGGTCACCCATATGGTTTTTACCAAATTGCGCAGTCATATAACCTTGCTCTTTGAGTAAATCTGCAATGGTAGGAGCCCAGTCTGGGATCCCGTGGTCAGAGCCTGGCATACCAATAGTGAGTAGACCTGTACGGAATGGTTCTTGACCCGTTAGAAATGCGGCTCGGCCAGCAGTACATGATTGCTGACCATAATGGTCGGTGAACAACGCACCTTCGTTAGCAATGCGATCGATATTTGGCGTTTGATACCCCATCATGCCATTGTTGTATGCACTGATATTGTAAATACCAATGTCATCACCCCAAATGGCAAGAATATTAGGCTGTTCAGCAGCGACGGCGGCACCAGAAGCAGCCAGTAAGCTCACTCCAACAGCAGCTTTGTTTAAACGGGTCGTCATAGGGACTCCAATTGTTATTTTGTGATTGGATGTTGGGACGCGATGTCTTCGAAGCGTCCTACTGGCAGCTAAACTAATCTTATTACCTGTATGCGTCGCTTTATACTGACTATAACCAAAGGTTATGAGCAGCTTGAGTACTATCGAACCTAGACTACTATCTAATTATCCCCGATATTGTTTACTAACTGATGGCTGTAACAACTGACGGCCGTAATACTTAATAGATCAAATTCTTGTTTGCTTTAAAAGTGATAACCGTTTGATTTCTCGCGTGAGCAGCTTGTTTGCTTTTTTAAACACTCAGCACACGCAAAGTACCTAATTTGATGAGATGACACATGAACCAAGCACAGCAAAAAATAAGCGAACTCATTACCCGTATTGAGCAAGATGTGGTGGGACAACAGCATGTTGTAAAAGCACTGGTGCTTGGCTTACTCACCAACGGCCACATTTTATTAGAAGGCTTACCGGGGACCGCGAAAACGCGTTCTGTTAAAGCATTGGCGAATGCACTCAATAGTCGCTTTGGTAGAATTCAGTTCACACCCGATTTACTTCCATCCGATGTCACGGGTACGGAGGTATATCAAGAGTTAGAGGGCAAGCCACAGCTTACCTTTCAGCAAGGTCCTATATTCAATGACATTGTCCTGGCGGATGAAATCAACAGAGCCCCCGCTAAAGTGCAAGCTGCGTTGTTAGAGGCAATGGCAGAATCAACGGTAACGGTAGGCGATCACACTCACGTATTACCTGAATTGTTCATGGTTCTCGCCACTCAAAACCCAGTGGAGCAAGAAGGCACTTATCCTTTGCCTGAAGCGCAAATGGATCGATTCATTATGAAAGTAAACGTGGATTACCCTGAAGATAATGCCGAGCTTGCCATTATTCGTTTAGTACGAAGTGAGGAAGAGAAGAACGATCGCAAAGCCGAACATGCATCATCTTTACCTCCGATTGACCCTCAATTAATTCATCAAGCCCGCCGCGAATTGCCGAAGATTGCCGTGTCAGACTTGGTTGAAAAGTATATTGTGGCGCTTGTGATGGCGACACGTAAACCCGAGCGATACCCAGACAGCAAGCTAAGCGAATGGATAGCAGTCGGAGCCAGTCCACGAGCGTCCATCGCTTTGGATAAATGTGCCCGCGCGAATGCGTGGTTAGAAGGGCGAGATTATGTCTTGCCAGATGATGTGCGAGCAATGGCGTCTATGGTTCTTGGTCACCGTTTTAGTTTGTCTTATGACGCTTTAGCTGATGGTGTGAGTCACCAAGTCGTCGTGGACAGGTTACTTGATAGTGTTGAAATCGGATAGAGGGCATCATTGATATGGTCAGCCCAACTACGCCACCTAAATCGGTAAGTCTCGACGCACGAATTTATTGTGATTATCCGCAATTGGTTCGCTTGCAGTCTCAATCTCAATCCTTTCATTTGCTTCCCAACCTAAAAGCGGGAAGTGTGTTGTCAGGGCGACATCAATCTCTGTTTAGAGGTCGTGGCCTCAATTTTGAAGAACTGCGCCATTACCAACTCGGTGATGACATTCGAAACTTAGACTGGAAGGTGACAATGCGAACAGGCAAGCCACACGTTCGTACTTATACCGAAGAGAAAGATCGAGATGTTGTGATTGTTGTTGATCAACGTAGTGCGATGTTTTTTTCTTCTGTGGATGTCATGAAATCAGTCGTTGCGGCAGAAATTGCCGCACTGTGTGCTTGGCGGGTACTAAAAGACAGCGATAGAGTTGGCTTTCTGCTCGCCGATAACCAGCGTTTGACGTGGAGCAAGTCGAAGCGATCCCAAAATGATCTGTTGGCGCAGTTAAAACGCATTGCTCATGCAAATCAGATGCTTGATGCCGAAAGTGTCGATGCAAAAGGCACACACTTTGACGATATTGTTCAGTTACTGCTGCGCTTAAAGCTTAAATCGACAACGCTGATACTGATCAGTGATTGGAGTGATGCGAGTGCTCAAAATATTTCCCACTTACAACGTCTACAGCAGCACAATGATGTACTCGCCATCATGGTGTCTGACCAGTTCGAACAGCAGTTGCCGTCTCATGCTTCAACGCAAGGTTGGGTGATGGGTAACGGTGCCCAACAAATTAGTATTCAAAATGATGCGATGCTACAAGTTGTCAATCGTGAGTTACAAGACCGTATTGACTCCAAGCGAGAGCAGCTTTCCAAATTGATGCATCGTTATCACATTCCGTTAGTCGAACTGGATACATCTGGGCAGCACATTGCCCAATTCAAGAAAACGGTGGGAGGCGGCAACGATGGTGCATAAACCGCCAAGTACTTACATCCTTCGAGAGATGGTGGATGTCGACATACCTGAACCCATTAGCTGGTTTCCTCAAACATTAGGCTGGAAGATGGTTGCAGTGGTGCTTGTCGCTCTATTGCTGGTGGTTATCGCCAAATTAATGATGCATTGGTGGAAGAACCGTTATCGTGACGAAGCATTGCAAGCGATAGAGCAAGTTAACGTGCTTGACCCCAAAGCTGAGTACCAATTGTTTTTAGTGATGAAAGCGGTATTGCGCTATCGAGACAAGGAGGCGGCATCCTTATATGGTGTGGATTTTCTTACTACGTTAGACCGTATGAATCCAGCTAGCCCCGTTTGGGCACCTAACGAGTATTGCCATGTTGATGAGCATTTAGGTATGCAGTGGATGGAGAGTATCGTCAATCCGAAGTCAGCGTTAACCCGTGAACAAAAGCACACTTTAGTGAGTGAGTTAAAGCAGTGGATTCTTCATCATGATTCTGGAGACGCACATGTTACTTGCTAGTTTAGGCATTACTGGTCTTGATATCCGTCAATTCCAATGGAGCAGTTTAGAGCTAGTACATCCATTCTGGCTGTTATTACTGCCGTTACCTTTGGTTATTTATCATCTTATTCCTGCTTATAGAACAAAGAAAAAAGCGACAAAAGTGCCGTTTTTCCAATTGCTTGTCGATGCTCTAGGGGAGCCGCCACGACAAGGCGCCCATCAACTCAAAGCGCGCGGGTGGCAACGTGTGGTACTTTTGGCCGCGTGGGTATTAGTGGTACTGGCGCTAACAAAACCAACCTTACTTGGGCCTCCGCAATATCGAGAAAGCTTTGGGCGCGATGTCATGGTGGTGCTCGACTTATCTGGGTCCATGGCAGAAGAAGATTTTATTTCTCGCCAAGGTAAGAAAGTGTCGCGTTTAGATGCCGCTAAAGATGTGTTGAACGAGTTTGCCGATGGGCGAGAAGGCGACCGTTTAGGGATGATCTTGTTCGGTGATGCGGCTTTTGTACAAGCCCCTTTTACCGCTGATCATAAAGCGTGGCGAGCGCTTTTAGAGCAAACCAGTGTCGCGATGGCGGGACCAAGTACTCGTCTAGGCGATGCCATTGGTCTAGCGATTAAGGTGTTTGAAAATCAGAAAGAAGACAACACCAATGATTCTGAGCGAGAAAAAGTGGCGATTGTTTTGACCGATGGTAATGATACGGGAAGCTTTGTTGAGCCGATTGATGCCGCCAAAGTGGCCGCTGTAAAGGGCGTGCGTATCCATATGATTGCAATGGGCGATCCTAGAACTGTTGGAGAACAAGCGTTGGACATGGATACTATTCGTCGTGTCGCGAGTGAAACCGGCGGCGAGTCTTTCGAGGCGCTCGATCGAGATTCGCTAACGGCGGCATACCAAGTGATTTCTGAACTCGAGCCAAGACTATATGAGAGTACCAGTTTCAGACCAAAGCAAAGTCTACATCACTATCTTGTGTCCATTGTGATTGTTTTAGTCCTGCTGGCATTTACTGCGGCAAGCGTGATTCGACGATTTGTCCCCGTTCAGCCAAAAAGCGCTGAAGATAAGAAAGCGGGAGGTAAGCTATGATAGACACCCAGTGGTTAGAACAGGTTAGTACACAGTTCCATTTTATACGGCCATTATGGCTACTGGCATTGATCCCGATGGCTGTCGTGTTTTATGTGCGATGGAAGCAAGATGCGAATTCTGAAGATAGCCGATTTTTACCGTCACACCTTCGGCAAGCATTGACTATCGAATCACAAGGATGGAATAACCAGTTACCGCTAAAAATGTTGGTACTCGGTAGTAGTCTGCTGATTATCGTTGCTTCTGGACCGACGTGGCAACGTCAAGCTTCGCCCTTTGGTGAAGATAAAGCGTCCTTAATGATTGTGCTGGATGTTAGCGAAAGTATGCTGCAAACCGATGTGGCGCCAAATCGTTTAGAGCGAGCCAAGCATAAAATACACGATTTGCTAGAGACACGACAGGGTGGTAGAACGGGGCTTGTGGTCTATTCGGGCTCGGCGCATCTTGCAATGCCTACGACTCAGGACAATCGCGTTTTTGCACCATTTCTTGCGGCGATAGACCCACAAATTATGCCTGTGGCGGGGAAAGCGGCAGAGAACAGCTTACCGATAGTGAAACAACAACTTGACGGCCAGCCTGGCAGTACAGTGCTGCTCATAACCGATGGTGCGACACCAGCAACGGTTGATGCTTTTAAATCTGAATTTGGCTCATCATCTACTCAACTGTTGGTGCTTGCGATGGGTAACCGTGACATTGTCACTAATAGTCCATTAGATTTAGTGTCATTAAAGCAATTAGTCGATGCCGCAAATGGTCGCCTTGTTGAGACGAGTATTGATACCCGTGATATTCAGGCATTGACCCGCGATATCGATACGCATATGGAAATCAATGGAGAGTCGGCCATGCCATGGAAAGACATGGGGTATGGCTTATTGGTTCCCATTGCGTTGCTGATGTTGCTTTGGTTTAGAAAAGGCTGGTTGGTTCAATGGTGCCTGCTTATCGCGTTGGTTGGCCCCACGATCTCGCCTTCAACGGCTTTTGCCAACCAAGATGTACTGCTACAGGGGAGCGCTGAATCTAACGTTGAGACATCTAACCTTGATACCTCTAGCCGTGAGACATCTAGCCTTGAGACAGGCGGCAACGAAGCAATGCAAACGCGAACGCTAGGGGATAAGGGGTATCAATGGTGGATGGATCTTTGGTTTACGCAAGATCAGCAAGGGCAGAGATTGTTCGACCAACAGCGTTATCTCGAAGCGGCGCAGCATTATACGCAACCTCAATACAAAGGCGTGGCTTACTATTACGGCATGGAGTATCGCTTGGCGCATGCGGAGTTTCTCAAAATGGACAATGAACAAGGTGATTATTACGCTGCCATTGCCCTTGCTCGTCAAAGAGAATATCTAGCCGCAAGAAATATGCTTCAGACCGTTTTAGAGTCCAGTGCCATTGATGACAACTTACGACGTAATGCCACCCAGAATTTGGAGGTCATGGAAAGCATTATTGAAGAAATCAATCGAGTGAGCGAGAGCCAAACCAACACGACTGAAAGTATGGAAGAGTCGATTGAATTAGGGGACAACCCTCAAACGGCGGATGGTGCAGAAGAAATGGCCTCGGGTATATTGATGAAAAAAGAGAGTTTGAATGCTAATGAGATCTTGGGTAGTGAGGCGCTTGCAGATAAATGGTTAAAACGAGTAGAAGCCGATCCTAAGCAATTTTTACGTGCCAAATTTCAACTTCAATATCGTGATCAAATGGCGTTGGGAGAAAGCAAGTGAGCCTTAAATCTAACTTCATCTTAGTGTTGCTTGCGACAGTCGCGATGCTGCCTCATTCGGTTTTGGCTAATGAGAAGGGCGGCTCGAAGATACAGACCGTTAAAATGTCGGCCTGGTTAGGGCAAAAAGAGAACTCGAATCGGAAGAATGTCTCAAAAAATCATGAGTTTACCGTTAATGAGCAAATAATTTTGACGATTGAAGTCGCGACACCACGTTGGTTTACGGGCGGGACGCGCATTAGCCGGATCGATGTGCCTAACCTTATTGCTAAGCAACGTAACCCATTGGCCATAAACTCAACAGAGCGTATCAATGGCGTCACTTGGTCAAAGCAGCGTTGGGAAGTGACGTTATATCCACAAACCTCTGGCACATTTGTTATTCCGCCGGTCGCCATCCAAACACAGGTATCGACGCCAAATGTGCGCTCGGTTTCTCGCACGTTATATACACAGCCGATGTCGTTTGATGTTAGCATGCCGACAGGAAAATTGTCGGAGCAGCAGTCTTGGCTGTCGGCGAGCGACATGTCGCTAACGCAGCAATGGGAGATGTCGAGCGATGAACTCAAGGCAGGGGCGTCAATCACTCGAACGGTCACGCTTAACGCTGATGATACCCTTTCTATTCTTATCCCTAGCTTGATCCCCCAAGAGGCTACGCATGCCTATCAAGTTTATCGTCAACCTGATCGCCTAAGTGACAGTCATGAAAGGGGGGCGTATAACGCGCAGCGAACTGAACAACATACTTATGTCTTGCAAAGGGGCGGCAACTTTACACTTCCCGACATTGATGTTGTTTGGTGGAACAGCAATAAAAAGACATTGGAAACGGTGACCTTGGAAGGTAAAACGATTTCAGTTGGTCATACGTTTTCGTCATTTGTTGCTCAATATCAACGCTGGCTTGTTGGCGTGGCAATTTTACTAATAACGCTTATTGCTGGCAGCGTTTTGCTTTACAGACGTGTTCAACAGCAAGGTTTTTCAGACGGTTTTCATTTACTATTCGCATTGAAAAATAAAAACTTTTCGCGGTTGCGCTTACTGACCTATCGAAAGCTAAAGATGTCTCAAGGGCAAGTCGCTTTATCGACAGCTTCAAACAGTGCCGACTGGAAAGAGCAAGCTAGGCAGTGGCAGACGGGGGAAGAAAGCACCAGTTTGTTAATGCAGGTGTGGCGTAAAGTGAGCCTAAAACAAGGTGAAGAGGTGGCAACACAAAGTCAAAAAGGCAGGTCAGCGTTGACTGCCCTGAGAAAACGGATATGTCCTCCTGCGCTGACGTTGCCAGAGGACTCTAGACGCGAGCATTCTCAATAGTGTCTGTGACATGACATTGCAGACGGTGTCGATTTTAACAGCAACGCTGCCTTTGGCGGAGTTGCTATGGAAGCTTATGAAAAACACAGAATTGAATCTCATCCCTATTTTTGTTGCGATTTATGAAGAAAAAAATCTGTCTAAAGCGGCTAACCGAATGGATATTAGCCAGCCTGCGGTCAGTAAAGCATTAGCAAAACTGCGCGATATTTATGATGATCCATTGTTTCATAGAAACGCGGCGGGCGTAGAGCCGACCCCTTTTTCTAGTGATATATACCCAGCGTTGGCAGCTGCGTTAAAAAACTACACGTCCACACTTTCTGCTTCTCGTGATTTCAATCCAAAGAAATCGAAGCGGATATTTTCAATTGCCTGCGTATCCCCGACAAATTTCAGTCTCATTCCTATTGTCGTAAAGCTCATTAGTGCATCGGCGCCGGACATTTTCTTAGAAGTGCACCCCTTGTTTACTGAGGACTATGAGTCGGATCTACGTTTGCAACGTTACGATTTGATAATAGATATGACCCCGAAAGGGCGAACGTCGTTAAAACATGAAGTCTTGTATAATGAAGATTTGT
Source organism: Vibrio methylphosphonaticus (assembly GCF_023634655.1). GTDB lineage: Bacteria > Pseudomonadota > Gammaproteobacteria > Enterobacterales > Vibrionaceae > Vibrio > Vibrio methylphosphonaticus. The sequence continues at coordinate 22,855 of NZ_JAMKMS010000014.1, forward strand.
TCGTTGTGTGTAGCCAAACACACCCTAGAATTGGTCATTCGATAGAGATGGTCGACTTTCTTAAAGAAGAACACGTTGTGGTATCACGATGGCACGCAAGACGGAGTCTATTAGGGGCTGAAGACTTTAGCGAGCTTCAACAACGAAGGGTGGTTTATCGAGCGGCGGGTGTAATAGAAATGCTGCCAGTTATCGCTGGCACGGATTATATAGGGATCCTACCTGGGGCAACCATCACGGACTTTTCTGATAAATATAAAGTTAAGGCTGTACCGCTGCCCTTTGAGTTACCTGATCTTGGTTTATCGATGATTTGGCACCCAAGCAGAACGAAAGAAAGCAGTCATCGTTGGTTAAGAGCCAAGTTTAAAAAAGCAGCCAAACACTGGACTCAGCAAAGAACGTTGGGTGAATGAAGCGGCGTAGTTATATTGCGATGGAATGATGACACGATGGGACGATAGAGCGGAAGGACCATCCTTTGTCCTCGTTTCTGTGACTGCGGCTAATACACTCGTAACTGTCGGAGGACATTAAGGTTTAAAACTTTGTCACTTCCGAAGCTCGTTTCTATCGTGGCTACCAGAGGCCAAATGTGACATTAAAGATTGAAACCTAGGCTCTATCAACGTGGCTACCCCAAAAAGCGCGACAACAAAGTTCGAAACTCACTTATGGATAGTTCCGAGTCGCGATCCACAGAACACTCTGACTTTTCGGATTACTTCTAGTTTTTTAACGATGCCACCAGCCTACATCAGGTGGATGAAACTCCCTTGTCCACTACAAACATCGTTTGGCGACAATGGATGTGAGCAATGAAGATCATGACCTATGACAAAGGTGGCGAAATCTTGGTTATCAGTCCTTAACGTTAGCGACTTAATAAGCCTTTATTTCTGCATGTAATATCGCTGCCTTCAGATAATGCAGTTTTCAAAAAATCGATAAAACAACGAACTTTCAACGGGGTGTATCTGTTTCGTGGGTAAATGGCATTAAAGGGTAGGCTCTGGCTAGAGTAGTTCTCTAGAACAACCTTTAATTGGCCTGACGAGAGCTCGTTATTTACCATCCAAAGAGGCAGTTGAACTAGACCTACACCGGCTAGTGCTGTTTCTAGCAATGTGTCACCGTTATCACATTGAAAATTGCCAGACACGATTGTAGACATTGTGTTTTCTTCCCTGGTGAAACGCCAGAGGTTTGATGATTGCAACCTAGAGTACACCAGACAGTTGTGATTTTTTAATTCTTCGGGGGACATTGGCTCTCCGTGCTTGGCCAAGTAGCTAGGGGACGCTAACGTTAGCATTGGATCGTCAAAAAGATGTCTTGCAACAAGCGATGAATCCTCCAACTCTTTTGCTCGGATCGCAACATCTACCCCCTCGCTGATCAAATCGATATGCTTATCATTGAGGAGCAAATTGATTTTTATATTCGGGTACAGGTCGAAGAACTGTATTATTAGTGGTGCGATGATAAGTCGGCCAAACGCAATAGGCGCTGCTACACTGACCACACCCTGGGGCGAAGACACTTCCAAACGAGCTTTTGCTTCTGCTTCATCAAGCTCACTCAAAATAGCAACGCATGTCTCATAGTATTGCGCCCCTGCGGAGGTCAATGAGTGATATCTACTGCTTCGAGTTAACAGCTTCACACCAACCTTTTTTTCCAATGCCGCCACCTTTTTACTAATGGTGGTTTGAGTCGTGAGCATCTCTTTTCCCGTTGCAGAGAAACTGCCTGTTTCAACCACTCTGACAAAGGCCCGGATTGCACCTAACTGATCCATCTTGAATATTCCAAAAACGCATACTTGGTAGTTAACTTAGCATACTTCTAGTCATTTATGTTTAGGGTTAAGATTCTTTCCAGCAAACAGCCGTCGCAGCACGACTAAGTTTGAATATTTAAAGATGGTAATAACAGTGTAGTGAAAAGAGACAATATGAAAAAAGATATTTTGTTTGAAAGCGTTGAATTAGGTAAAAATCTGAATCTTGATAATCGTATCGTTATGCCTCCAATGAGTCGCTCAAAGGCGAGTGATGATTTGGTTCCGACGGCTGCTATGGCGGAATACTACGCTCGTAGAGCCGACGTTGGATTGATTATCGTTGAAGGCGTAATTGTTTCGACAATGGCTCAAGGCTACCCAAACTCACCAGGCTTATACAATGACGATCAAATTGAGGGCTGGAAAAAGGTGACTGATAAAGTTCACCATAATGGAGGCAAAATCTTTGCTCAGCTTTGGCACGTTGGTCGAGTCTCTCATCCTTTTTATCTTGATGGCCAGTTACCTTTAGCGCCTTCTGCTGTTCCTTTGCAGGGGAGAGTGCCACGAGGCAAAGACTTGGAATATGGTATGCCTCAGGAAATGAGTGAAGAAGTTATTCTTTCTGTGATAGGAGAGTTTAAACAAGCGGCCGCTAATGCTCGTAAGGCTGGATTTGATGGTATTGAGATTCATGGCGCGACCGGTTACTTAATCGATCAGTTTCTTCATTGGGAGACAAATAGACGAACCGACGCATGGGGGGGGACGCCTGAGAAAATGAGTCAATTTCTATTCAAGATTATTGAGGCTGTCAAACAAGAGATTGAACACGTGGGCGTTCGTCTATCTCCGATCGGGTATTTGCATTTAGAGGAGAATGAAGAAGATAAAGTGATTTCAGATTACTACTTGAAGCAGCTTAATCAGTACGAACTTACTTATGTTCATAACAGCTCTGTTGATGATAAGCCTTATCATCATATTGATGGATCGGTTACTCAATATATCCGACGTTTGTATCAAGGAACAGTTATCGCGAGTGGCGGATATAGCGCTGAAAGTGCACGGGAAATGCTATTGAGAGGAGATGCTGATTTAGTGGCTATTGGACGTCCATTGATTGCAAACCCAGACTATATCGAAAGGGTAAAAACTCAACAGGAAATAAAGCCGTACAGCAATGAGATGTTAGCTGAGTTGGTATAAGCGTGGTGGGCGAACAAATTTTCCACATCGCTAGAGTTTTTGTCATGAAGAAAAGTCAATCAAATACCAAACTAAATGTTGTGCAGAAAATTTAACGTAAAACACAATGGTCGGGGAGATGACACTTGTTACCAAGTGCCGTCTCCCTACGAACCCAGCGTGCAACTTTCACTGCGCTAGGCTCAAGCTTCACAAAAGCATCGTTTGATACCAAGCAACTTATAGGCAGTTTGTTCCAAGAGTTGCGAGCTAGCCTTTTGGCTTTTCTCTTTGCCAAGTATTCTTGGTAATTAGGGTCTGTCCGCACCAGCAGTTTCGAATACCGAGTTAAGTGAATAATCGAGTTGGTTGCTGTGTAAACGGGATAGAGCTGAATCGTTATTGTCCCAAAGCATGGCGGCATAACACGTCTCTGGACACTTTTAATTTACGACAACGGACTGATTTCTACCCTATTAATAACTTTTAGTATCCAACAGCATAATCAGGTACTGCTTATCACTATTCCTGAAATTCAAAAAAACGGACAAAAATTTCCATCCTCGACCTGTTGTGCTAGTTTTATTCTATGCAGGTTTTTAAGCAGAACATGCAATTTTCCACAGAAATATTCGTACCCAAAAATAGATTTCAACACCAATAGGCCTACCATTAAAAAACCTCTAAAACTTTCTTGTACGTATCGAGACTAACTACAATTCTATCTTCGGATATGAGAAATTGTTTTAGTGATTCGTAGATAAGTGGTTCAGTTACAATTTTTCTAGCCAACTGTTCAGGTAGAATGCCTTTTGAATCTTCAATCTTTAGCAACTCTGGTCGCTTTTCTATTAATAATTCGATTATAGCTCTTTCTCCCATACGGATAGCAGTATGTAACGCTGTTGAACCTTCTGGGTTAGTTATAGCGGCATCACAGCCATGCTCTAGTAGGAGTGACGCAGATTTACAACATCGGCTAGCCGCAGCGGCATGAAGCGCTGTTCTACCTCTAAAATCTTGCCTATTAGGATCTGCGTTAGCCTTCAACAATGCTTTTACCGTTTGATAATCTTTGTTGTTTGCAGCAAACATCAAAGGCGTCTGATATTTAAAGTCTGTAATATTAACAATTTCTGGCCATAGCTCGATAACCTTACGGATACCTTGAATCATCCCATTACAGGCATCACTAATTTCATTAGCAATGTCTGTTGGAACCATCTGCTTGTTATAATTTAACTTCCGAAGCAACTCGTAACTCATCTTCATCATTAGCAAAATGATGCTATCTGCTTGTGGATATTTCAGTTGTTTCTTTTTTAAAGCTTTGTGTTTTTTAAGTACTAGATCAATAGAACGTCCATTTTTTATACACTCTGCGAAATCACGACTAAACTTTTCCATATCGCTAGAACAAGAAGCAAAAAGTGGTTGATAGTTAGGATAGCATTGATACAACTTTTCCCAAAAATATTCATGTAACTCACGCGAAACGTCATAAATATTAGGTTCTCCTTTCAGCCCCCCCCAGTAGTACATGTCTCTAAAGTACTTTTCGTGATTATTAGGAATGAGTTTTTGGTTTGCTATAGCCAATGCAAATGCATCTCTGGCTAACAACCCTCTAAACTTTCCAAAGCTGTATTTCTTACATTCATCGATAGCCAAATTAAGATTTTTTTCTGCTTCTTTAAGCTTGTGCTGCGCAATATAGTGAAGTGCTTCATAACGTAGTATATTTGCTTTTGAAAATTCAAAATCATCACAATTTTTCGCCTCATCTAGTAAAGCAGTTACCTCTTCTTCAGTTTTTGAACCAAACTTCTTAAGGAGTAGATGAGTTTCTAGTTCAAATAATATTCGCTTCATTGACTCAGTAGGTGTGGCTTCTAGAAATTTTAACCTTTCAACAATCATGTCACCTATATTAGGGTTTGAATATTGATTTACCTGAATAATTCTAGCCCCATATACCAACTCAAAATCATCTATATTCTGTAATTGTTTAAATGGAGCTTTGTTTTGTTTTAGCTTATCTATCAAAACATCTCTACGCATAAGGTAATCATTTGAATAATCACCTTCTTCTTTTATAAGTTTACGCATTTTTTTAGATTCATATTCAGACGTAGGAAAGATATTATCTAATATATCCTCTTCTCCAGAACGGCTAAAAATTTCGTTAATTCTATCTGTAGCGCTCCATGGAATATGGTAATCATTGGCTGAGGTAAAAAGTTGCAATAAATCGCACATTAAAAAAGAAGGAAGTTGTTCTTCAAAATACTTATTTTCCTCATTGTGTCCTAAACTTCTTTTTTGAATATGAGCCTCGAAAGTCAGATTATATATATACTTGTAAAGTTCAACTAATTGGAGTGTTTTATTTTCATTAATATCAAAACATAGCTCATCCACTTGGGGGTTGAAAAGCTTAACTAGTTGTTCATATCCGACTTGAATAGCTCTAGCGATACGTAATCTTATACGTATCAATTTGGGGCTTGGGGCCTGATAACGTACTCTTAGTTTTTGTACAAATTCATGCTGCTCAATTGTAGAACGTTCGCCACTTAGTATTCGTTTTAGCCTTTTTAAATCAATATCTATTTCATGCTGTAATGCTTCAGCAGACAAGCCTTTTTTTTCTATAAACGTCAGAGCTTGTTTAAACTGTGAAGACTTTTCATTAGGTTCAAAGCAGCCACCAAACTGTATATTCACTTCGTCCGAAAACGTTTTCTCGATACTTGATATTTCAGGGGTACTCTTGGATTTTTGCCAATTGTAAAGATTCCTTAATACTTTCTCGTATTTATCCACTCTATCTAGATCGTTGTTTAAATTATTAGCAATAGATGTTTTGGTGTTTTGGATTAAGTCGATAAGCCAATTCAAGACTTGCGGTACAGGGAGAAGAAGTTGCGTAGGTTCAATCGGAGAATCTACGGCTGGAAGATACCAAAAGCGGCCACTTGGCATACCTTTATCCATTTTTGATTCAATTTGCCAAAATACCGTATGTCTCGCTAGAGCTGGTATGATAATTCTAGCTAAATAGTGCCAGACAATCTTTCTTTGTGACGCTTTTGAAGAATAAACTTCAAGCTCGACTCTCTTATGCAGCAGGTAATCGTCTGCAACGTTGGAGATGAGATCTTTTTTAGCTCCTTCATCAAGCCCTAGAGCATCCGCTATATCAGTCAAAATTCTTTCCCAAGTAGTAGACAAGTTATCCATCTCCATATCGACATATTTAAACTTGGTTTTCGATTTTGAATTCATCTGACCATTGGCACCAAGTGATTTAGCAATCTGAAGAAGTACCGACTCGAAGGTTGGGAAAGTAGCCATTGAATGTCCTTTTATTGTTTCGTTTTCCATTAGAAAAAGAAATTTGATGGGGGGGGGATGTTGAATTTCATTTTTCTACAGAACCGATTTTATCATAATGAAGCCATCTGAATACCTGAGACAAGAAAAATGACAACAGCACAATCTAGAAAAGCAAATGAACTGGTTATCAATTGGCATATGACAGAAGTCTGCAATTACAGTTGTAAATACTGTTTTGCAAAATGGGGACGCCCCAAAGAACTCCATCGTTCAGAGCAGGCAATCGCTAACTTATTGGATAAGCTAGCAGACTACTTCATCAAAGGCTCTCCAGTCTTAAAAGAAAAGCTGGGTTACGAAAGTGTTCGTCTTAACTTCGCAGGAGGGGAACCAATGATGTTAGGAAATACGTTCATCACCGCTTTGGTTCTGGCAAAGCAAAAAGGATTTAAAACCTCAACCATAACTAATGGACATTACCTCATTCATGGAAAATCACCGTTGCCTAAAGATACTTTAGACATGATAGGAATCAGCTTTGACAGTCAGTACTTAAATACACGTATGCAAATCGGAAGAAACGATCGAAAAGGGAACTCTTTTGGTGTTAATGATTTAACACAAGCTCTAGTGACCCTGACACAGTCACAAACAGGAATCAAAACAAAGATTAACACTGTAATTAACAGCCTTAATTGGGACGAGGATTTCTCTAATTTAATTTATAATCTCAAGCCATACAAATGGAAAGTATTACAGGTCATGCCTTATGGTGATAATGAACTACTTATTTCCAAAGAACGGTTCGATAATTTTGTTCAAAGGCATACTGGGTTAGGATTACCTATGTATTCTGAGTCTAATTCTACTATGACAGAATCATACTTAATGATTAGCCCAGAGGGCTGCTTTTACCAAAATACTGCCAATAAGTCTGGGTATAAGTACAGCGAATGCATTAATTCATGCGGTGTGGAAAAAGCTCTTTCTCAAATAGAGTTTAATCCAATTACGTTTGCTTCAAGATATAAAGAAGCCAATATAGATATTGTAACAATCTAATAAATCCTACTAACAAAAAGTGAAATACAACTAGATTTTTTATTATACGAACTCTAGTTAATGCTGAAGAATTACAATGTATTAGATGAGGAATAAATGAAGAAATTTATCGTTTTTGAGGGGCTGGATGCATGTGGAAAAACGACACTAAGCTCCATATATGCGAAAGAAATCAATACTAATGTTCATAATGCGGTTGTGGCTGAAGCTCATGATTTGAGGAAGCTCATTGACTCTTACGAGTCAAAAGAAAGTGCATTTCTGTTTTTTTTGTTAAATAACTTACTGAAGAGTCATGAGATTTCTGGGGCATTAAAGTATGAAGATATCATACTAGACAGATATATCTTTTCAACTTTGGCTTACCAAACAATTATGCTTGGTGAAAATATTGTCAAAAATATCTTTGATACTCTTCTAATTAATAAAAAAATACGTCTTCCAGATGTAATAGTATTCATTAAGGCCGATAATGAAACAATAAATAGCAGAATAGTGTCCAGAGGTGGCAATGTTCAGTGGTACGGTGATGCTATTACGCAAAATAATTGTGTAGAAACAGCCTACCACAAGGTCTTTCAATGGTTTGATATTCCAATTGTAGAAGTCGACACATCAGAAAAACATGGCCGTTCAGTAGAAGAAAATTACCACCTAATGAAAGATCGGATCGAGCGCGTTATTTCGCGAGGGCGTAATTTGTATAGCTCCTAGTTCAATATCTCTCATTGATATTGCATGACTATGCAGACACAAGTTGCTCGTAAGAAAGTCTCTTTTGCTCACTTTTGGGAGAAAGTGAGCATCCGCTTTCGGTACCAGACATGAGGAAAAGTACTGCGATTTCAGTGGCACGATCTGCCACTGAGTAATTACGTTAACGAAGAAAGGGGCAAAACTTTCTCAGAGCAGAAGATAAACGACAGCAGAAGATAAACGACGACAAAAAGCATCGAAAAATTTCGAGCTTTATTGTCATATTTCTAGTCTTTATTGTCGAGTTCCAAACTTTAATGTTCGACGACATTAACCTAATGATTCAGTTGCTCAAAGGTCTTTAGCTAGTCTCAGACCAATGTCAGACATGATGATTGATTGGCTGGCAAAATCACGGCGATAGTTTTCAGAGTCATACTCTGCGTATGAGAAACTGCCACCACGCAATGACTTATGGGCGAGTTTGATGTTGCTATCATGAGCATTGTTTGGGTTGTCGGTTGGTCCGTAACGATAATAAGTGTCATCAAACGCATCAATAACGAATTCACCGACATTCCCCGTCATATCAAATATGCCCAGTTCATTTGGCGCTTTTAACCCGACGGGGTGCGCTTGGTTGTTTGAATTACTCGCATACCATGCGACATCGTCGATGTTGTTGGAGCCACTGTAGGTATAACCCTGACTCTTATTTCCGCCTCTCGCCGCAAACTCCCATTCGGCTTCGGTAGGTAATCGGTAGGTTTCACCGGTTAACTCGTTAAGGCGTTCAATAAAATAGTTAGCTTGTTGCCAACTTAAATTGTTAACTGGAATATCCGCGCCGGAGAAGTAGCTCATGGATGAGCCCATCACAGATTCAAATAGCGATTGAGTGACTTCAAACTTTGAAATATAGAAACTATCAACGCTCACTTCACGAGAGGGTTGCTCTGCTTTCGAAGCCGTATCCTCATCAGAGCCCATAACAAAGCTACCGCCTTCAACTAAAACAAGATCATCATTGATAAGTTTGGCAATAGGGTGGCTAGGTTGTGTCGCGCATCCTGTCATGACAAGGGCTAATGAAAGGGCACAGCACCCAATATAGGTTTTACGTTTTTGTGTTGGCATGACAGGGTTCTCCGGTCTTGTGTGGGAGACTAGATTACCGATTTTGGTCATTCCAATTGGTTATAAAGGGTATAACGGGTAAATAGAGTGAATGAGAATTATGATGGCCAAGATCAACTCATTTCAGGTGTTCCCAGTATGCATATCACTCAAGGCCCTCAATTTAACGGTAAAGCGTCGAAAAGATTACATACCATGGCTAAACCCATTGGTGCGGCATGTAATATCGACTGTACTTACTGTTATTACTTAAGCAAACAGGACTTGCTGGAATACAAAAAAGGATGCTCTCCTAGAATGGATGACGAGACGTTAGACACCTACATTCGTCAGTACATTGAAGGACAAAATACACCTGAGATTATTTTCTCTTGGCAAGGCGGAGAGCCGACCATGCTTGGGTTGGAGTATTTTCAAAAAATCGTCGCGCTACAGGCGAAGTATCGCCCTGCAGGCATTTTGATCTCTAATGATTTACAAACCAATGGTACGCTCCTTAATGATGAATGGTGTGAATTTTTGTCTGAGCACCAATTTCTGGTCGGGTTGAGCATTGATGGTCCCGAACTTCTTCATAATACTTATCGCACTAACAGAGCAGGGCGTGGCACGTTTCGTCAGGTGATGAATGCGGTTGAGTTACTCCATAAACATAACGTTAAGTTTGCTACCTTAACCTGCGTGAATAACCTGACCAGTCAAAACCCTCTTGACGTCTATCGATTCTTGCGAGATGTCGTTAAGTCACCTCAAATGCAATTTATTCCTATTGTTGAGCAAAAAACATTTCGCACCACAGCGCCGCAAACGTGGGCGGCTTCGGATCAGCTAAAACAAGGCGATAAACGCCTGATTCCGGGTCATAAAGATTCCGTCGTAGAACCTTGGTGCGTATCTGATCAGGCGTGGGGGAACTTTCTGATCGCGGTTTTTGATGAGTGGATTCAAAACGATATTGGTAACGTGTTCGTTCAATATTTTGAAGCTAGCGTAGAAACATGGACGGGCCGTCCTAACCCACTATGTACGCTCAATGAATTGTGCGGCAAAGGGTTGGCAATGGAACCCAATGGAGATGTGTATAGCTGCGACCACTATGTCTACCCAGAATACAAAATAGGGAATATTCACCATCAAAAATTGGATGAAATGGCGTACAGCCCATCCCAGCAAAATTTTGGATTTGCTAAGTCACGTACATTAACGAGTCAGTGTCAGACTTGTGATTATAAATTTGCCTGCCATGGTGAATGTCCTAAGAACCGCTTTATCCGAACCAAAACAGGTGAGCCAGGGCTTAACTATTTATGCGCAGGTTGGCATAAGTTTTTTTCACATGCAGATAAGGCATTGTCTTATATCTTAAGAGCGACGGGCCACCCTGTTGCCCACGGTAAGTTTAGTGATGAAGTACTGCGCAAACACCAAGCTATGATGTCCAAGAGACAGACCACCACGACAGCGTCATTTAACAGCAAATTTTAGGAGCAGACTCAAATGAAAAAATCGTTAGCCTGTGCTTTTTTGACGCTTGCATCAGCGTCCGTTATCGCCGCCAACGTTGCGACACCTGGGACAGCTCCGGATCAACAACCTGTTACCACTGCCGATGAACAAACAGCGACCACAACTCTTGATCAGCAACTGAGCCAACTCTCTTATACTGCTCAGAATATCAATGAATCGGAACAAGTACGTGCTAAAGCGCTAAGACAATTAGCGAATTACCCTAGCCAAAATGCGCTGGTGGCCGTGGCTCGAGGACTAAAAGATCCGTCTTACGTGGTTAGAGAGGCCGCAATAATTGGCGCTGAACCTTATCAGCTAGAACATCGTTGGCGTATTGTTGCGCCATTACTGACAGATCAAAACGAGGTGGTACGAGTGACAGCTGCGGCTAGCCTCGTGCGCGATTACGCGAATGTGACGCCAGACCAGCAGCAACAGCTAGAAACCCCTATTGCAGAACTTAAGGATTATTTAGCCAACAAAGAAGATTTTGACTCCCAGTTATTGTTAGCCGATGTATTACGCTGGAATCAAGAGTGGGCATTAGCCGATAAACACTATCAGACTTTGCTCATCGAGCACGATGATAATCCGCAAGTGTGGTTAAACATTGCGGATAATTATCGTGCACAAAACCAAGATAAGCGTGCGATAGAGACCCTCGATACCGCAATAAGGACCATTAAAGATGTGGCGTCTCTCCACTATGCAAAATCGTTAACTTTGGTTCGTATGGATGAAAAGAAGATCGCAGCAAATGAGATCGAAATCGCCGCAAAACTCGCAAAAGATAATAGCTATTACTGGTATTTAAACGGTGTCCTGCAAGAAGAGTATGACATTGATAAATCGACAAAATCGTTTGAAAAGGCGTATTTGATTTCAGGTGCCCCAGAGCAGTTGTATGCCGTTTGTGACATTTATGTGCGTTATGGAAATGAGCATGCAAACTCATGTTTAGATGAGCTAGGTAAAATTGCACCACCTTACGTCGTGGAAGATCTAAGAGCAAAACAGAAGAACGCTTCGGATTCTTAGTGCGTTAAAACGGACGAGTTAAATAACAAAAAAACCTCCTGTAAGGAGGTTTTTTCATTTATTGGATTAGGTTTACTTGTAAAACGCTTCAACCGTGCCTTTCAGCGTGATCAGCATTGGTTGGCCCCAACGGTCCAACGCTTTCGGTGAAGGGATTTTTACCCAACCTTCACTGATGCAGTATTCTTCTACGTCGAAACGCTCTTTGCCATTAAGGCGAATACCAATACTGTACTCAAAAATCTCTGCAACGTGGTGCGGGCTACGAGGGTTGCCTGCAAGGCGATCTGGTAAAGCTGGTTGTGACTTAGAGTCGTTCATGTTCATGACCTGACATAAATAAAAAGTGCGTTATTGTAGACAATAATCTGTCAAATATCATCATCACGTTAGAAAGAAATGCAGTAATCATCGCTTATTTATCGGTAACGGCTGATATACGCGTGAGATAGCTTCCTGAGTAATCAATGTTGGTTCAATTTTGAAACTAAATCTGACCAATGATCAAAATAGCGTCAACGAGCTGATAAAAAATACGAGTAGATAACGTTGCTTAGTTGATTTTATCAGATAACAAAAAGCGTTTAGTTAGCGTGAAGAGATAGGTCTCGAACTTTTGATGTCAGCTTTAGTGTCGGCTTGGTTCACGTTTTCCTACATAGTAGGTGAGGGCCTTTATCGGCTTTAATGGGCTTGATGGTTACCTAGTGGTTGGTTATTGCTGGAAACTAAATGATCGCGACAGTTTAAAATGCTAGCTAGGCCTTTGTTATACGTACAGCTTGTGATTAATCGCCTGATTAATAGCACCTTTCTATCGTAACGATCAAAATTATTATAAGTGGTTGTGTGGGTTTTTATATGTGATTAGACGCTTAAATGGTAGATTTCTCCGCTAATTATGCTGCCCTGTGCGTGTTTTATAGTTGTATCTGATATTGTTTCAGTACACGGCCATTGAGTAATAACATGACCGCGAAATCTTCGTTTCTCACTAATTTGTCTTGTCTCTTATTCGTCTCACCTACTTTAGCGTCAGATGACTTGTTGTCGTTAATTGATATGCCTTTATCATCACTTGCTGATACTAAAGTGGTATCCACAACGCGTAGCGCTCAAAGCTTAGCGGATACGCCTGCATCGGTTTATGTCATTACTGCAAAAGAAATTAACCGCTCAGGTGCACGTTCGGTGGCCGATGTTTTAGCTCTTGCGCCGGGTTTACATATCGCGAAGTTTTCAAATTATGACTGGGGAATCAGTGCCAGAGGGTCAAATGAAGCCTTAAATAATTCCTTACTGGTGATGGTTGATGGGCGCAGCGTTTTTAATGCGATGTTCTCAGGCGTAGATTGGGATTTAATTCCGGTGAGCTTAGACAGCATTGCCCAGATAGAAATTGTTCTGGGTCCTGTTGGTACTATTTGGGGCGGAAATGCGGTTAACGGCGTGGTGAATATCATTACTGCTGATGCGGAAAACGCACCGCAAGGCAAGGTGTCGGTTAGCGTTGGCAATTACCAATACAAAGAAGTAAAACTTCATGAAGCCACGCAACTCAACGCAAAGACGCACATTAGTGGGTATTTTGAATATGTTGAGCACATGCCATGGACGAGTGACGAAGAGCGTGTTCAGCCTAACCAGCATTTTGAGGTGCTAACGGGGCGGTTCGGTGGACGGTTGGACTACCAACATTTAGAGAATACCTGGAATGTGCAGTTTGGCGGTATTCGTTCAGAGGAAGATTACTTGTGGGCTAGGTACAATCCGCATTTCTTGTTCCCAGGTCAACCGAGTGCCCAGAACTTTGAGCAAGTGATGGTGGCCCAAGAATATTTTGTCGGCGCGAATCATGTCTATGAACGCGCAAATACAGATATGTGGGAAAGCGATGTTTGGTTAACTTACAGCTCTAACGATAGTACCGATAGAAACACACAGTTCGTGAGACTTGACCTTGATAGTCGCTACACTCTCAACGATTTGGCGGGAACACAACTGATGCTAGGCGCTAATGTTCGCTTAATTGATGAAACATTCGCGACATATACTCAGCAAGACCAATTCAGTATGCCCTATTTGCGAACAACCCAATCGCCTGATTTTTTTAATCAGAGCTATGGGGTGTTTGCCAACTGGACCGTGCCAATTAGTGATAGAAGTACATTGATGCTCGGCTCTCGTTGGCAATACGATAATATTACCAATAGCGTTGCTCCTCAGCCTCAAGCGCGTTTCAGCTATGCGTTATCGGATTCACAGAGGCTATGGGCAGGTTGGGGGCGAGCAATAGTGACGCCGTCACGCCTTGAGTTGAGTACTGACTTCCAACAAAACGGCTACATTGAAGGTGCTCAATTTAGTGATGGTAACTACTATGATTACTTTTATAGTTACCTCTACAAAGGGAATGAAGACCTCGCGGTAGAAAGTGTTGAAACCTATGAGCTTGGTTACCGTTTTTGGAATGAAGACCGTCTGCAATTAAGTGTCAGCGGTTTTTATAGTCAAAGAGATAATATTCGAGCCTATAAAGGTGTGTCATCTAACCAATGGGTTATTGTTGGTGGTTCGTCTCCGGGAACAAGCGGGACTGTGATTGAAGAGTACGTATCACAGTATATCGATCCACTATCAACTCGAACCTATGGTGGAGAGTTTGCACTAAAATGGCAAGCTCTGGAGAATGTTCAGCTCAATAGTAATTATAGCTACAAGCGGATTATCGGTGATTGCTCGGGGTCCATCTGCCGCAAGAATAATGAAGTCAAATATAGTTTAGAAAATCATCCCAGCCATTTTGTTAATGCCCAATTAATGTGGGACATATCCGCTAACTTTTGGATAAGCAGCGTGATGCAATATGTGGCACCTTCGGTTTTACACCCCGATTCGACCAGTGAAAGTGTTACACGTTGGCCTCGTATTTTTAATGTCGAATTGGCATTAAGTTGGTTGCCTAAGCAAGGATACCCGCGTTTCACCGCATCTGTGGAGAATTTAGCAGCAAATCAAACCACAGAATATCCAGAAACCTATGGGTCATTTCAGAATGGGACCCAATATTGGGTAACCGCGGAGTGGGACTATGCCTCTTCGCTGAAACAATAACGGAAAGATCACGTTATGTTACGTACTCGTTGGCTCCGCCGTATGTTTATTATGTTTGGCTTGTTTTGTTACAGCCTTCCCGTCTCTTCCCAATATAGTGATGATGATTTGAAATCGGTCTATTTATTTCGGTTTGCCATGTTGGCGGAATGGCCGAAAAGCGTAAGCGTATCGGCAAAGGAATATTGTGTCGCTCGAGGATCTCAAGTCGGTGATGGGCTAAAGAAAATTGTCGAAGCAAAACTGGGCGAACAGGCATTCTATGGTTCTGAAACTCTAAGTTTAGCCAGCACGTGCCACATTCTATATGTTGAATCAGGAAGCGCAGCGCTTGTATCGCGACTAAAGTCGCAATTTCCCCATGCTCTCTTAATTGGTAATGGTATGCAGTTTATCGATTTAGGCGGAATGATAGCCTTTATTCGAGTTAATAATCGAATCAAACCTCTGATTGCTCCTGCCCACGCTCAACAAAGTGGGGTGAAGATACGCTCGCAATTGCTAAAGGTCGCTGAAATTGTTGAGGTGTCGCTATGATAATCGACCGTTTTGCGGCCATGCCGTTACGCTATAAAATGATGTTGCCAACATGGTTTATTGTGACGTTTATTATGATTATCGTTGGCTCTAGTGCGATAACGATGTTGAGGCATTATCAAGAGCAAGCGCTTGAAACTCGCGTCAAGATATTATCGAAGGGGGTGGCGAATACGCTCCAAGCGGCACTAATGTTTGATGATGCAACCACCGCTCAGGAGCAATTGGCGTATTTGTCTTTCGACCCTGACATCATTGCAGCAAAGGTGAGAGATGTCACATCCACGCGTTTGGCGTTTATAGATAGAGCTCCCGCGCACTGCACTTGGATGCAACAACAGTTGGTTTGCGACAATATCGCTTTCGTTGAGCGCTCCATTAATATTGAGCTAGGCGATGATTATCTAGGTGAGCTCGTTGTATGGGTTTCGTTAGAGCGGTTGCATTTAGAGCAACAACATATGTGGTTTTGGTTAAGCTTGTTGACGATATGCTTGTCGTTATTTGCGTGGCAGTTGGCGAGAACCCTACACAATTTAATTGTAATGCCGCTAAGTTCTTTGCATTACTCAATGGAAACAATGATCAAAGAAGGGGTTAAAAAACGTGAAATCCCAGTGCTACATAATGATGAGTTAGGGCGATTAACTCGCTGTTTCAACGCAATGGTAGTGAGTTTGCTTGAGCGTGAACGCCAATTACATCAAGCACTAGAACATCTAGAAAGTAAGAATAGATATATAAACCGAGCACTCGATGTCATGCAAAAAGGCGTCATGGTGACCTCACCAAGTTTAGATATAATGTACAGTAATCCTCATGCAGCGAATCAGCTAAAAAAATACGACAAAATTAGTAATGCAAGAGTGTTGTTAGACGCGGTCTTTACACCGAAAGCGACGGTTGAGGCAATCGTCAAAGCCATTCAACATCAAACAATATTGACGGAAGTAGAATTAAGGAAAAGTGAAACTAACCAGAGATTTATGGTTAGCTGCCACCCTCTAGGAAGTGAGGAGCAGTCGCTAATCCAGTTTGAAGATTTTACGGAGCAGTATCTGGCGGAGCATCGTAGAAAGTTGATTGCATTGATGTTTGACCAGCATCAAGAGGCAATGTTGATGTTAAGCCGAAATGGCGATATTGAAATGCAAAACCCGACAAGTGTGAAGTGGTTTGGCCGGAGAGCGAAAGTCTTTGAAATAAACGTTAAAGGTAAAGTGACACCGACTATTCGCATCTTGAAGACGTTGCTAGCAGAAGGGAGTTTGTTGTATCACGTTAAGGCACAAAGTGAAGATGAAGCGTGGTTTCCCTGTGTACTTCAAATAAAAACATTAACCAATGAACATGGACGGGTTGAGGCGTTTGTATTAGCGATTCGGGATGAGTCTGAAAAAATACAGCTTAAAAAGCTTAACTATCAGGTTAATCATGATTTACTTACCGGTCTTTCTAACCGTGTGGGCGCAATGCAAACGTTACAACAGCAGCATGACTACGGGTTATCTCTGTTTGTTGTGTTTATTGATTTAGATGGCTTTAAAGCGGTCAATGATCAATTTGGCCATCATATTGGCGATGAGTTACTCAAAGTCGTTGCCGAACGAATGAACGCGAGAGTGGGGGAGCATTCGTTGGTGGCAAGGCTTGCTGGGGATGAATTTTTGATTGGTGTCGAGAGCCAGTACAACATAGACGAAATTCTGGAACAGTTGCTCGATGCTCTATCAACCCCTGCTGAAATTGAAGGGCATCATTGTCAGGTCTCTGCGAGTTTAGGCGTTGCCTTCTGGTCTGTCGCTTCCATGGAATCGCTTGATGGCATTATTGACCTGGCTGACAAAGCTATGTACCAAGCAAAGCGAACAGGGAAGAATCGTTATGTGTTGCAAGAGTCAACCGTGCTTTGAGCGTTGTTAGTATGGTTGAACGCTAATGCAACTGCGCTCAAATTTACGGCTCAGCATAACGATAAGCGCTGCGGCAGTGTATTTGATTATGAGTGGTTTACGCTTTAATCTTGCCCTGAGACTGAGACTGAGACTGAGACTGAGACTGAAACTGCTGTCTTAGCCAATGGCGCAGCGCGACAACGTTATCGGACTTCAGTTTGTCAGGTGCGCAGACAAAGTAAAAAGCTTGAATAGGATTCGCGATAGGCTCCCCAATTTCAACCAACAAACCATGTCCGATATCATCTTTGACAAATTGGCGGTGAGTGATTAGCACGCCAAGGTTGCGGATAGTGGCGTGGATGGCTTGAACCGACGCATTGAAGGTCAAGTTATTTGGAGACTCTGGTGTATCAACCCCGTGGGCTTCGCACCAGATATGCCAATCATTTTTTCGCCTGTCGTTAACTACTGAAATCGCAGGGTAGCGTGTAATCAATTCTGTGGCAGACAGTGCTGGTTTTTGTGTCAATGCGCTTGGGCTGGCGACTAAAACCAAATCATCGTCTGCTAATTTCTCGCAATAGTAATCTAGCCAATCATCAATAGAATCATGCACGAGGGCAATATCTACCCCTTCTAGTTCTAAACTAAACGACCCAACGCGATTTGATATGCGAATATCCAGCTGAGGTAGTGTTTGTTGCAAACTAGGAACGTTGGGGATCCACCAATGCAATGCCAGCGAATTAACCATGTTAATGGTCATTCTATGATCGCTTCCTTTGTTAAGTATTGCTTCATTAGCTTCTATGATTTTTGCAATGGCAGGGGCGATGTCTTGGTAGTACTTTTTACCTTGAGAGTTGACAGTGATGTGACGGCCTATGCGCTGAAATAACTGGGTTCCTAACTGACTCTCTAGCGTCTTGATAGCTTGACTTACTGCAGAATGACTCACATTTAGCTGCTCGGCTGCACGTGACATACTCCCTGTTTCTACCACATTAACAAAGGCATAAATTGATTTTAATGGGATATGGCTTTTCATTATATTCTTAGTTAAGTTTTTCTAACAATATAGTTCACAATTACTCGTTATTTTACTGTGGTGTAGATCAATATAATAACAATCAGTCAATCACGCTGTAGAGAGTAACGCGATGCTAAATAGTCCAGATCACCGAGCGGTAGGGTTTATGCTTTCCTCCACGTTAAGTTTGTCGATTACGGGAGTGGTAACGAAGTTTCTTGCTAGTGATATGTCGGCAGGTAACTTAACGATACTTCGCTTCCTTTTGCCAGCGGTGGTGTTACTACTATTTCTTGTGTTGACATCGATTCGATTACCTCCGAAGGAAATGCGTCGAATTCTTGCCATTCGTTCATTAAGTATTGGTGCCTGTCAGCTGTGCTTTATCTATGCGATCGATAAACTGTCGTTGGTTGAAAGCGTTGTATTATTTGGTACGGGACCTTTGTTTATCATGCTGTTCGAAACAGTATTTTTCCGTATTCGTTTGTCCTTTATTACCATAGCGTCATTGTTATTAACCTCGATAGGGGTTGTCTTGCTGGCGGGTGATGTGTCGGGATTTAGTGCAAAACCTGAGGTCTTGGTGGGGTTACTCGCTGGTGTGTTCAATGCGGGGTCGCAATTGAGCCTTCATAGAGCGTCAAAAGGCAGTATGTCCGGGATAGAAAATAATGCGTGGACGTTTTTATTCGCAGGTGTTGCTATAGTGCCGATTGTTTTTGTGACTTCACCTGACGCACTCAGTGAAACATGGCATGCATTTACAACACCAAGGCACATCGCAAACCATTGGGAGACGTTAACACTTCTCGCCTTGTTGACGGTGATGGTTATCAATACTCAAACGAGTCGTTACAAAGCCTATCAATTAGCGGCAACTAACTCTCAAATCGCCCCGTTAATTTATACCAATCTTATTTTTACTGCCGTCTGGCAGTTTGCTTTCTTTGATGTGGTGTTTACACACCCTCAAATTTTCGGTTTATCGTTAATCATTGGCGCAAATGTGATGTGTACGATGATCAAACGGCCTTTTATCGATAAAAAATCCAGAAGCAATCGGCACAGGCCACCAATTTCTTCAAATTGATTCTCAAATTGAAAGTTAACACCTGATTTTTATGTAAGCTGCTGATTTTGTATGTAATTTGAATTTGGCGCGAACCTTGTATTGATGTAAGTAATCTGCGTCAATCAAGGGACTAGATAATGCAAAATCCAAAACAGCACACTCAACTAACATCCATAGTAAAACTTGGGGTAGCACTGGCGATAGCGACGGCCACAAGTGCCCATGCCGCTCCTTTTGAAACGTGTCCAAGTAAAGCCTACTTGTTCCAAGCTAACCCAGTACAGGTTTATGGGGTCAATCTTGTCACCGGCTCAACAGCCCTTCTGCAAGGAGATACGGGACTAAACGCCAACATTAATGGGGTAGGGTTTGATTTCAATGGTCGTTACATCTACGGCTATGACACCTCGAACAAGCAAATTGTTAGACTCGGTGAAGACTTTATCGCAGAAACAGTATCGACAACGGGCCTGCCGACGAGCCACACGTTCTACGTAGGCGACGTATATGAAGATGTGTACTACCTATACCGCAAAGGAAAAGGGCTTTTTACCATCGATGTCTCCCCGCTCGCCGCTGACGCTAACGCGACGTTAGTTGTCAACCAAGTGAGCACGCGAGCGGTAGTTAACCTTACTGATTTTGCTTTTCATCCGAGTGATGGAAGTCTCTATGGTATTGATAATAATACCGGAGGCTTGTATTCATTCGACCCAGCTACCGGGCAAGAAACGTATATTGGTGACACAGGAGAGTTAGGTACCTTTGGTGCGGGTTATTTCGATGTGGACGGCTATTACTATGTCGCTCGTAATCAAGATGGACAAATATATCGAATCGATCTTTCTCCAGGTAATGCAGCGAATATTGCTGCTGGCGTGGTGCCTGCAGTTAAATTCGCTGACGGTCCTTCATCAAATCAAAATGACGGCGCGCGCTGTGCTAATGCGCCGGTCATCGATGAAGACTCAAACATTGACTTTGGTGACGCGCCAATCAGTTATTCGACCAAGCTTGCAGACAATGGTCCGAGACACGAACTGGATGGCGTTACGTGGATGGGTTCAGATGCGCCTGATGGTGACCAAGATGGTCTAAGTTCTGGGTTGGCGGATGACGAAGTAGGCATCGACGATGAAAATGGGGTGGGCTTTGTTACTTCAGTCGAGCCTGGATTAGACAGTATCGTAAGAGTGAATGCTTCAACGAGTGGTTACCTTTCTGCATGGATTGACTGGAACCAAGATGGGGACTTTGCAGATGATGGCGAGCAAGTATTCACCGATCAACTGCTTGAATCTGGGAATAATGATCTTATTTTAACAGCGGCTGTAGACGCAGAAATAGGGTCAACATGGAGCCGATTCAGATTTAGCCAACAAACGGGTTTGAGCTACTCAGGTGGTTCTACATCGGGAGAGGTTGAAGATCATTCGTTGACCGTCACAGGTGAAGGGATCTCCGTTCGTTATTATCCTAATGCAACAGGCTATACGACGGTAGCGTATGAAGACAACTGGCCATACACCGCGGATTACGACATGAATGATGTGGTGGTTAGATATCGAATCACTGAAATATTGCGTGATGGCGCTGTTGTTAAATCTAAGATCGATGGTTACTTAGGTGCGGTAGGTGCGTCGTATCACAATGGGTTTGCTTTGCGCTTGAAGGGGGTTAATCGTAGTGACATTGATGCTACCACCACTCGCCAAATTCATAATGGCAGTCAACGTGAAAGCAGTGGCCTTGAAGACATCTCCAATGAAGCCATTTTTGTGATTAGTGAAGATACATCCGTCTATAAAGTCGAAGGGTGTGACTATCACCGAACGTTGGCATCTTGTGCTCAACAAGAGGACGTGCAGCTCAACTTTACTCTACACGTCAACTTCCTTGACGGTTCGGATACTTCGTCGCTAATGAGTATGCCATATGACCCGTTTATCTTTGCCACCCCTGGTTACTATCACGGGGAAGGATACTTCCAACCTGGAAGAGCGTGGGAAGTACACTTACCCAACTATGAACCCACAGAGCAATTTAATGCACAGCTGTTTGCAGGCTTAGGTGTGGATGTCAGTGACTCGAATAGCGGAGTTTATTACAAAACGTCAGGTAATCTACCGTGGGCACTAATGATAAACGATGAATGGGAGTGGCCAATCGAAAGAACCGACCTTGTTGTTGCCTACCCACAATTTGCAACTTATGCCGAATCGGCAGGTGACCAAGCGAAAAATTGGTTTGAATCTCAATATGCAACGCCGGGCAAATGCTACGTACCTTAGGAGGCTGTTATGAAAAACACTATATTATTTATTACGACATTAGGAATGGTGACAGCTTGCGGCGGCGGAGGTGGTGGCGGTGATTCAACAGGTGGCGGTACGCCCACACCTGCACCCATTCAAACCCCGGCGACAACACCAACAGCAGCATCGCGGACAATGGCTGATTTATCTATTCCAGATGAGTTGGATTACAACCCAGTGGAGGAATATGCACTCTCTGTCGATGCAAGCGGGGAAGTTTCGGGACGAGCATTAGTGTCGGTTTACACTGACTTTACGATTCAGAGCTCTGGCGAAGCGCTGCCAGTTTATGATAGTCGTATTGCTTCAGTGTCACTGCAATCGGGAAAAGGCAATATCGATTTCTCCTCTGCAGAACATGTGGACGAATTCTTGCTAGAAATATGGACGCATGATGGTAATCCACCGCTGCAAAAAATTGTCTCTGCTGATACTGAGAACCTAGTTTGGTAGTGAGATACAGCTTAAACAGCTAAGAATCGAGCTCTAGTAACGACATGAAAAAGAAAAGCCCCGTTTTACGGGGCTTTTTATTAGATAGAATGGGCGCAAACCAGTACAATGCCCGACAATGATACAAAGACACTTATTTTGAGTAACCGCGATATGAATGACGAACACTTTGACGAAAGCTACGAAGAAGATGCGATAGAAATAGAGGCGCTCGGTATTGAGGTCTCCAGTCACCCAATAGAGCTTTACAAGTTGTTTAAAGTGGCAAACTTAGTCGGTGGTGGTGGCGAAGCTAAGCACTTTATCGCGGAAGGTTATGTGGCGGTTAACGGCGAATTAGAAACAAGAAAGCGTCGTAAAATGTATGATGGTGATTTTTTTGAATTCAACCAAGAGTACTACGTGGTGGTGTGCGATCAGCCACCATTAGAAACCACAAAAAACAACGATGAGAAAGAGACAAAGAAAGCATCAGGCTCTAAATCCTCATCAAAAGAGTCGAAAAAAAACCAGCAGACCAAACGAGATGCTAAGAAAAACTCATCGTCTAAGAAAGATCGGACGTCGAAGAAAGATCCGGCTAAGAACCCGAGCTCGAACTTAAGCGCTTCTGCTAAAAAGAAAGATAAAAGTAGCAAAAACACTAAGCCTAAAGCAGCAGAAACACCATCTGTGGATAAGTCAAAAAGCAAAGATCCAAATAGTGGTCGCGGTGGGATCGATTTCTTTTAATATTTCTTTGATAGGTTGAAGAAGCTAAGCGACAGTGAATGAAAGGTAGCCTCATCGCTAGCTTTTATTGAACAAGCAGAAACATTTCCCAAACACTAACTTGGTGGCGCTAATTTTGTTACTCAATAGTGTCACTAAATAGCGTCTTTGAAAGCTAGGAGAGCAGAAATGCAATTTGTTGTTGATACTCACACGCATACTTACGCGAGTGGACACGCCTACAGTACTATCATGGAAAATGCCCAAGCTGCGAGTCAGGCAGGGTTAAAAATACTGTGTACCACCGACCATGCGGATTCAATGCCGGGCGCGCCTCATTATTGGTTTTTTTCTAATCAACGTGTATTACCACGCTTCTTGTTCGATGTGGCGATTATTCGTGGCGTAGAAGCCAATATCTTGAATGAACAGGGCGAGATAGATATTCATCCAAGCTCTTATGCATCATTGGATTGGATTATTGGCAGCTTTCATGAGCCCGTTTTTAGACCCGCGACCAAAGATGTCCACACACAAGCGTTAATTAATGTCATCGAGAGTGGCAACATTGATGCACTAGGGCACCTTGGGAATCCTAATTTTGATTTTGATTTCGACGCCGTAGCTCGATGCGCAGCGCAACATCATGTTGCCATTGAAATTAATAATTCCACCTTGAAGGGACACAGCCGAGTGGGCAGCGTAGAGCGTTGCTATGACATTGCGAGAGCCGTCAAAAAGGCTGGGGGATATATTACAACGGGCAGTGATTCACACTTTTGTGACACGATAGGTCAATTTGAGTTCACCAGTAAACTGTTGGAAGAGGTGGCGATGCCGGCGGAGAAAATTATTACTCATAGTACCAGTCAGTTTCTGCGTTTTTTACAACGTCGCGGTAGAGCACCAATAGAAGCGTTCGCAGCGCTTGAGTAATATCACAACGCACACAAATGGGTTATTTAGTGTCGTTAGCATTGAGTTAGCTCAGGATAGATTAGTGATATTGTTGTGAATAAAAATATTACGTTTAGAAACAATTATTGTCGTAGATTGCCTATAGAGTTCAGTACAATGTCGCTCGTAAGTGATCTTTTTTTGTCGTATCAAGAGTCGATTGCGACATATAACGTCACTTCTTTTCAAAAGGAATCTCATATGAACACAACAATAAAAGCAGGTGCCTTTGCACTCATGCTTGCGGTTAGCTCGACCGCTTTTGCTACAGAAGGCGTTGACCTTAAGAAAAACATGCAAGCAATGAAGCTAGCATTCAAACAAGCCGCTGAAGCGCAGTCTATTGACGAAATGAAAACACCAGTCGAGACACTAGATACGCTCATTGCAGACAGCAAGCAAGGTGATTATCCACCTGAAAAAACGGAACTTTACCAAGAAGGTTTCAATAAACTGTCATCGGCGTTGGAGCAGGTGGACAAAGATTTACAACAAGGTGACTTAGAGGCGGCTAAGCAGACATTACGTGAAGTGGACAGCTTACGTGTAGAGTACCATGACCGACGTAACCCAAGTATTTGGCAGCGTTTATTCGGTTAATGGTCGCGGTTTCTTAAATGTTACCTGTTTCTTGATTAGTTATACCATGAAGGCTTCAATAGCGAGTAGGGGTATAACAATCAAGATACAAGGGTCTGGTTACTTAGTACGTGCTACGTATAACGCGTAATCTAGGATGGTAATTGATAAGTCGTAATTGATCGCACTTATCGTATAGCACGTGATCGTTAGGCAACTCGCCTACCATCAAGGATTAGGTTAAAGTCCAAAACCAATTTTTGGTTGCATGCGTACTGAGCGAACACCCCAGGGTGTCAGATCAGGCTTAGGTTGCCCCGTGTAATTACCCAAACAAATATAGCCTTTTGACAAATATCGATAGAGAAAGTCCCCGCCATCGAGGGAGTTGGCTTTATCATTACCCGTGATAAATTGAATGCGCTCGACACGCAAATCTCGTGCAGTTTTAAATGCGGCATAAACCGAAGAGTTAATCTTGTGAGCGTCGAGATCGTTGAGCACGGCTTTATCGGACATTTTTGCCGTCGTACGACTAAAGATCATAATCAAGCGCTTTTGTTGTTCAGATGAAACAATGAGCATTTCCATGAAAGACTTCCTTGAAAAAACGACAGACTATACAGCAAGCGCTTCACTAATCATAGTTAACCCCCAATAACACACATTTGAAGGAACACGTCATAAATAGTGGCTTATAAGCAACCGCTTATAAAACGTTGATCATAAAAAATAGTTCATAATAAATAACTCATAACAAATACCGTATCACTAAGAATAAATAATGAATGCTTCATAATGACAAGCTTTTCATTTTTAAATCGTAGTACGGGATCACCCACGCCTTGATGATTTTCTTATATTGATAACGACGAAAATCGCCCTATCAGGAAGACAGGGCGATGAATTTACTCAATATAGAGTTTGTAGATTAGAACGTTGCGTTAACAGATAACTTTAGACGACGTTCATTACCGTAGTGAACATCGGTGTACAGCCCTTCGCTTGAAGAACCGCCCGTTCCGGCAATATATTCTGTATCAAATAGGTTCTCGATATTGAATCGGAAGTCCCATGTTGTAGCACCGCTTTTCACTTTATGTGATGCACCTGTATCAATACGAGTATAGCCATCAAGTTTCAAGGTGTTGTTGTTATCAGCCCAACGTTCACCCTGATAGAATAAACCAATGTTTAGTGCGGTTGCTTCTGTCACGGCATATCGTGTCCACGCAGACCCCGTCCATTCTGGTACGTTTGCTGGCGTCTTTCCGTTGAGCGTCGCGTGATTTTCGTATTCCGCATCTAGGTACATACCTGAAGCCATAACAAACCAGTTTTGTGACACTTGACCTTGCGCGGTTGCTTCCGCACCTTTGTGATGTTGGCTTGCTCCTTGATCCCATACCGGAGTTGCGCTGCTGCCAAGGTTAAGCAAAATGTTGTTTTTAGTGATGTCAAATACGGCACCGGTCAATAATAAGCTATTATCGAGTAACTCCCATTTCGTCCCAACTTCATATTGTTTCGCTGTTGCAGGGTCAAAACTTAACATGTTGCCATTGCCGTCATCTTGGCTGCTAGTCGGTTCAAAACTCTCCGAATAATTCGCGTAAATACTACCGTTGTAGGCAGGATGGAAAATCACCCCAACTTTTGGTGAAAACGCTTGGCTATCGTTACCACCACTTACGTCACCATTGTCTGCATAATATAGATCATAACGACCACCAATAAGCACTTGCCAATGGTCGTTAATTGTCATTAGGTCTTGCGCATAGAATCCGTAGAATTGGTTGTCCGAATTGTAAGCGGTGCTATCTCTACGATAATCCAGACCAGGATCTCGCTCTTCAGTACCAGGAACAACAGGCGTCGTTGTTCCTGATTCACGATATTGTTCATAGTCGTACAAGCGACCGTTTGTCCCAAATAATAGTTTGTGTTCAATATTACCGAGTTTAACGTCACCGTTGAGGTCTAGGCTGAATGTACGCAGTTGCCAATCGTCGAGTCGGTCAAAGGGTTTGATTTCGTAGCTACCGTCGTTAATGGTATCAGAGGTTGGTCTCGGTGATGAATCATGACGTTGGCGTTTATAGAGTTGGTGGTTGTAAGCCGCTTTAACCGTCCAATCAGTTCCTAAATAAACCTCAACGTCACCACCGATATTATCAACGGTAATATCGGTATAGGCCCAAGACATGTCGTGGATCGCATCTTTTCCACCGACAGGGTTCCCTTCACTATCAAGCCAAGCGCCTGAATCGATATTGGCCTTATCTTGAGTTCGCTCATAATGGAATGAAGCTAAGCCCCAGTCGGATAGGTCTGCTTCGATGATGCCATAACCTAAGAAGCGATCGCGTTCACGGTTGTCGCCGTTAGCGTACTTACGTGATTCAATCGTATCTTGTTTAACCAACACTGTGCGGCCACGGATACTACCAGATTCGTTAAGCGCTCCAGATGCATCAATATGGATGCGGCTGCTGCCCAAATCATCGAAATCAGTACCGATATTTACCATCGGTTTGTGCGTCGGTCGCTTTGAAACCATGTTGATCAAACCACCTGGAGTCGTTTGACCGTATAGGAGGCTAGAAGGGCCTTTGATTATTTCAATACGCTCCATCGTCTCAATAGGTAGCATGTAGTGGGACCACTGTGTTTGTCCGTTACGCAAGTAGCTGGTTCCGGTATTTAGCTCAAACCCTCGTGAATAGAATACTTCACGGTTCCACTTTTTTGATCCCGCATTAATACTGGCGTCATTTTGTAACGCTTCCCCTAACGTTGTAGCAAGTTGTTCATCGAGAATAATTTCAGGAATGACGCTTACAGACTGAGGGGTGTCAAGCATGGTTGCGTCAGAGCGCATCGCACCCGTTGCACTATCAACTTTGTAATCATCAAAACTTTGAGCGTGAACCGTCAGGGTTTCATCTACTTGTTTTTCAGACTCAGTTTGAGTGTTTGCCTGAGCTTGCGCTGAAACTAATGCGATTAATACAGCACTGCTAACTGCCGTGAGAGAGAAGTTCATGACTTATCCTTTTCGTAACATGAATTTATTATTTTTGTTGTTTATTTACATACTATAAACACCATTTGATGCGGACGATATTGATAATACTTATCATTAACAATGTCATCTGTATGTTTGTGTGAGCTGTATCACGTTATTTTTGAGTTACTGATGTTTTTTTCTACTGCGGGTAGGGCGTTGAGGGGGGTGGAATAAAGTTAAATTGTAAAGCTATGTAAGATAAGAACTTATTTGTAACTTGGTTGTTCGCTTTTAGTTGTTTTTACAAAAATCCTTTGATAGTCTTCGCTTTCAAATGAAGATACAAATTATTATCATTAGTGTTGGCGGCAATGTGTTAAAAGGTAAAATCGTTCAAAATTGGTCCAGAAAAATTCATATTTATAGTTCAATGATGCTGTTGTTAGCCTTGCTTTTTTTTGCGTTCACCGGTCTAACGCTTAATCGGCCTCACCTATATGTTGCGAAATCTGAAGTGGTTGAGTATGTCATTTCATTACCTGAGACGCTGTTCTCAGCAGAAAACGGCTATCGACCTAATCGTGATGAACTTGTGGAGGTGTTAAAGCAGCACTCCGCAATAAAAGGGATACCTTCCGAGCTGTCTATCTATGTTGATATTGAGGACGGTCAATTACTAGAAGGCGAGGTTGAACTGGATTTTAAGTCCCCCGGTTACAACGCTGTGGTGTTCGTCGATGTACTTACCAAACAGGCTGAAGTATCCACAACAGATTATGGTTTGGTCGCTTGGCTAAATGATTTACATAAAGGCAGAAATACGGGGCCAAGCTGGGATGCGTTTATTGATTTTGTCAGCGTCATAATGATCTTATTTACAATTACAGGCGGAATTTTACTTCTGCCAAAGAAAAAAACGTTACTAACGGCAATGAAATGGACCGCAGTAGGAACGGTAGTGACTGTCCTCTGTTATTTATTTAGTTTTTAAAAATGGACCCTATATGTCTAAAACACTCTTGATTTTCTTATGCGTTATTTTAAGCCCGTTTGTGCAGGCTTCGGAAAATACGTTTCCTGAATCCAAAAAGTTTGAAATTGAGCTCACGATTCCTTCGTTAGAAGTGGCGGCTTATGCCAGACCGTATGTTGCCGTTTGGCTAGAAGATGATGAACGTACCGTCGTGAAAAATATTGCCGTTTGGACAGGTCGTCAAACCGAATGGCTAAAAGACATTCGTAAATGGTGGCGTAACTTTGGGCGTTATAACATCGACCACATTGATGGTTATACGTCTGCAACTCGCGCACCAGGAACATACAGTATTGTTTGGGATGGTTCATCGGATCTGGGTGAGCCGATAGCCCTGAGCCAGTACACGTTATATATCGAAGTGGTTCGAGAGCATGGTGGTCGTGACCTCATTCGTCAGCCCATCGATCTAACCCAAGAAAATTTTGTCATTGAAACCTCAGGTAAATCTGAGGTTCAGCAAATTACTATTACATACAAATAGGGAAAAATAATGAAACTAGCAAAAGTTTGTCTTCTTGCTGCGGCGCTAGTCGTGCCATCGCTAACGGCTAATGCACATCCACTATGGATTTTGCCTTCTCATTTTACGGTTTCTAAGCAGGAAGGTGACTGGATAGCGTTTGACGTGACCGCCAGTCACACCACATTCGCAGTCGATAAACCAGCAGGCGCCCTAGAAGCGTATGTGTTAACACCAAGTGGTAAAAAAGAGCGCCCTGATGCGGTATTAAAAGGAAAGCGTCGTTCTGTATTCGATTTTTTCTTCGTTGAACAGGGCACACATAAAGTCATTCAACAGCCTAAACCGTTCTATATGACGACGTATAAATCAGGTAAACGTGATGCTGAACGCCGAGCTCGTATTAATAAGGCGGAAATTGCTCAATTACCGGAGAAAGCGCGAGATATCTCTACGATAAAAATTAGTAAAATCGCCGAAACGTATATCACAGTGATGGCGCCAACAAAGGTGACGGCACCCAATAAAGGCTTTGCAATGCAGCCGATCACGCATCCAGCAGATATTGTTGAGCAGTCACCGGTCACGTTCCAGTTTCTGTACGATGGTAAGCCGCAAGCAGGTGTCGAAGCAACGGTGACTCAAGATGGTACGTTGTACAGAGAATCACAGCAAGAAATTAAATTGACGTCTGATAGCGAAGGGAAAGTCACGTTTACCCCGAATGAAGCTGGTCGCTATTTGTTGGCAACCTTCCATACAGTTGAGCTAGAGAATAATGCTTTGGCTGACAAAGAAGGCACAATGTACCGCTTATCTTTTGAAGCTCAACTCGATTAAGCCACCGGTGTGAATGATGAGAAGACTAAGATGAAACTCGCGGTATTGTTACTCAGTATGTTGCCTGCATTGGCGCAGGCTCATTATGGAATGATGGAGTGTTGGCTCTCGAACGAGGGGGAAGCATTAGTATGCCAAGCCGGTTGGACCGATGGTACTGGCGCACCGAATTATGACATAGAGTTGTACGACTACGATGAAACCTTATTGGCCCGTGAAGTCACCAATAGTGAGTCATTGGTGACATTCCAAACACCAACGGATGACTTTTTTGTTGTGTTTGATTCGGGTCACGAATACGCGGTTGAAGTCGACGTGGAAGATGTTAAGGAAGTGCGATGAAGGTGCAATTGGTTAAGCCTGACAATGGCTCACAAGAAGGTAAGTTCTTGCTGGTCGGTGTTGTTGTATTGTTCCTATTTGGGTTCTTTGCTTTACCGTTTAATCAAGTCCATACCGAACGTAGTGAATTGGCGTCACATCAGGTTGGAAGTAACGAAGTGTCTAGTAAGATGCTAAATCTACTGGCTCAGCTGCAACTTGCTCACCAAGAAATACATGATATTCAGCTCGACTATAACAATGAAGACGATAAAAACAGCAATGAAGACGACAAAAACGCTACAGCGCAAAAGTGGCCTTCGATTACTGAATTAGAGACTCTTTATCTTGCGCCGTTTATAAAAGACAAAAACTGGGAGAATCTTGGTCAGTTAACCTGGACAGATTCTCAAAACGGTGTGTATTCAGCCGTCGCTCAACAAGATTTTGATGTGAAGAAAATTTTGCTGGATCTGAGAAATGATGACGCTGAAGTATGGATCAATGCAACGAACACGCCGCTCGAAAGTTACTCGACACCATCACTCATCGGCAATGATTGGAAGCAAATTGTGTTCGTTAAAATTGATCGCCAGTCGCATTAACATTAGGAGTATTCGTGAAATTCTTGTTATCTATTACATTCGCATTGTCGATGTTATTGTCAACTTTTGTACACGCAGAGAATACTGTACCCGCTAAAAAATTGGTGGTTGGCACCACGCTACATCCTTACTACAGCTATGTTAAAACCGTCGTAGGTGAGCATGCTGATGTGCTACCTCTTGTTGACCACGGCTTTAATGCGCATAACTATCAGGCTCAGCCGGAAGATTTAAAGCGTCTGGCGAAAATGGACGCGATTGTTATCAACGGTATCGGTCACGATGACTTTGCGTTAGAAGTATTACGATCAGCGAATCGCACCGATCTTACTGTGATCAATGCTAATTATTCAGTGCCACTTTTACCGGCGATGGGGGCGAGTGTAGGCGAGGATGCAGTGAATCCTCATACCTTTATCGGTATTACCACGACGATCCAGAAGTTATATACCATCGCAGATGAATTAGGAAAAATCGACCCCGATAATGCTAGAGCGTATCGTCAAAATGCGCGCACAGCGGCCATGCAGTTTAGGCGAATTAAGCAACAAGCAATGATGGCGACAACAGACATTTCTACACAAGGAATGAAAGTCGCGACAACGCACAACGCCTACAACTATTTACTTCAAGAGTTTGGAATTGTCGTTGATGCTGTGATCGAACCGGCTCACGGGGTAGAGCCCAGTGCGAGCCAGTTGCAAGAGACCATTAAAAAAATCAAATCATCCAATGTGAATATCTTGTTCTACGAACTGAACATGCCGAATCGTTTTGTCGAGACCATTGAGCGCGAAACGGGTGTTAAGTTATTTTATTTTTCTCATATGACGCACGGCTCATTTGAAAAAGACAAAGTACTGAATGAAACCAAACAAAATTTAGACACGCTAGTCGAAGCGATTAAATTCTATTCTGGTGAGGAATCGTAATGGGGCCGGCAATTAAAATATCGAATTTGCAGCTTATTTATGGGCCAAATACCATACTTACTAATATTGAACATACGTTTGCTGCGGGTAAGTGTCATGTATTAATGGGGCCTAACGGTGGGGGAAAAACATCTCTATTGCGCTCGGTTCTTGGTTTGACACCGTTTGACGGCAGTATTGAACTTCATTGGGGAGATACTGAGCCAGCAATCGGCTATGTACCCCAAAAAGCGAATTTTGAAGCTAGCTTACCGTTGACGGTTATGGATTTCATCCTTCTTAATCAGACGCGTCATCCCCTTTTTTGGCGCCAAAACCGCAAACAAAAACAGCGGGCAATGGCGCAGCTTGCTCGTGTTGGAATGGCGGAACGTCATGATAGACGAATGGGGCAGCTGTCTGGGGGTGAGCAGCAAAGAGTGTTGTTTGCCCAAGCGCTGCTAGACGATCCACAACTCTTGGTTTTAGATGAACCCACGACCGGTATGGACGAACAGGGTGTCCGCTATATTGAGAGTTTACTGCATGACTTAACGGCGAAAGGTGTGACAATCTTAGCGGTGCATCATGATGTAAAAGCCGTGGAGCGAATGGCCGATCCTGAAGTGCATATTGTGAATCGTCGAATCGTTCATTCTGGACCGCGTGATAAGGTATTGACGCCCGAGAATATCGTGAATATGTTCCAGCATTACACGGAGTCTGCCGCATGAGTTTAATGGAACTAATAAGACAACAGGCTTTCAATGCTGCCGAACAAGGTTGGTTAAGCGAAAGCTTTCAATACGGTTTTGTCATTAACGCGTTGTTTGCTTCTCTATTAATAGGGCCATTGCTTGGCGGGCTTGGGACGCTAGTTATTGCCAAACGTTTAGCGTTTTTCTCAGAAGCGGTAGGGCATGCCGCCATGACGGGAATCGCCATTGGCATATTGCTGGGTGAACCACCAGAAAACCCAATTATCAGTTTGTTCGTATTTGCTATGTGCTTTGCTTTATTGCTGCATTACGTTAGACATAAAACTCAAGTACCGTACGATACTCTTGTTGGGGTCTTTTTAGCTGTGGCATTGGCAGGTGGTGCTGCCTTGCTCATGTACGTAGCTCGAAAGATTAACGTTCATTTGCTCGAAAATGTATTATTTGGGTCAATACTCACGGTCACAGACCACGATATTTATTTATTACTTCTATCTTCAGTTATTATTGTGGGTCTATTTATTCCGACGTTTAATAGAATGTTGTTGACTTGTATCAGCCCCGATTTAGCAAAAGTTCGTAAATATAGAACCGAAGTCTACGACTATTTGTTTGTAATTATGGTGACGTTGATAACTATTGCAGCGGTAAAAATTGTCGGAGCGGTATTGGTTGGCGCGTTATTATTGATACCGGGAGCAACAGCAAGAATGATTTCTCATGATATGGGCAGTTTTGTTCGTCGAGCCGCTGTTATTTCTACCATTTCTTGCGTTGTGGGTACCTATGTTCCAATGGAGTTAGGTTGGAGTATTCCCTCTGGCGCAGCAATCATTATGGTGTGTTCGTTAGGGTTTATTGGCGCAACGGTTTATCGCATGCTTTTTAAAGCGATATAGGAAGGAAATCATAATGCGAAAACTAAGTATTATCCGACTATTAAGCGTAGTGATTGCGTGTTTGGCGGTTTCTCCTGCCTATTCTCAAGGAAATAAAGCGGATTATCCAGACATTGTGACACTGTTGCCAACGAGTTACCTTTTGTCTCAACAGTTGACGATAGGTACAGGACTACAGGTGGAAAACATTGCGCCTAAAAGATACAGCTTACAACGCTTACCTAATTGGACTTCGACTAAAGGCCAAAAGGTATTAGATCGAGTATCTAACGCCACAGCGGTGGTCACTATAGGATCCGTGTGGTCGGAAGACCCTTTATATCTCGAACTAAGAGAGCGAAATATACGGGTTATTAATGTCGATGCGGCGCAGGCGCTCACGCCAAAAGGGCAAAGCGTTTTTGCGGTAAAAAAAAGCAGTGGTGATACTTCTCCTTATGTGTGGTTGAACTTAAATAATCTCACATTGATGGCGGCAAATGTTGCACATGATTTTAAAAAGATCTGGCCCAATCATGCGATTAAAATCGAAAACAACTTACAGGAGTTAACTACAAAAATTCAAGAGTTGAATCGAAATCAACAGAATACGTTGCTTGAACTCGGTATTGATAGTGTTGTTGTGATGAGTGATGTTCTTCTCGATTTTGTCCCTGCTAATTACCTGTTTCCATTAAGTTATTTAACTAAGCCGTCTTTAGATTGGACAGACGATGATATGACGCAATTGTCGTCACTTTTGCAAGACGCACCCGGAACCTGGCTGCTGATGTCGAGTCCGCCGTCAAAGGCTGCGTTAACTAAATTGCCTAAAGGCGTGAAGGTGTTAATTGTTGATCCCGTGGATCGCTGGCGAAATGGCATTGATTCTTCCGCACCGTTAAACCGATGGCAGGTGCAGTTTAAAAGCTATTGATGTTTGCCTAATAATTGATGCTTGAGTGATAAAAGGTTGCTGTTCCTGAGGTAGGCAACCTTTGCTTTATTAGAAGCATAACACCGTTATTACCTCGTTCAGTTACGCATGGTATTCACATGCTATCTACCGCATGACGAATTTCCCTATCTCTTAACGTATTTCCTCAGTTTATCTTCGAATCTCCTTAAGTTATACCTACGCCTCTCCTTACCGTTGATCCTCTTCATACACCGTTAAGTAGCTCTAAAGACCGTCTGTCGCACTGTGTCTTTTTACTTTCCAAAGAGCGGTACGCTTAAGCCAATCAAAAAGGGGGAGCTAAAAAATGATGAAGTTTGATGGAATCTCAAAACAATATTCATTAGGTCAGAGTCAAATTACGGCACTAGATGGCGTATCTGGTGAGATCGCACAGGGTGAACTGGTGGCGTTGTGTGGACCATCGGGCTCAGGAAAAAGCACATTGCTTAATATCTTGGGCATGCTCGACACCCATTACGACGGTGAAGTCATGTTTGGCGGTGAGGTATTGTCCAAAAACCCTAAAGCATTGATACCGTTTCGTCGTCAAAACCTAGGGTTTATCTTTCAACGGTTTAACTTAATTCCAGTGATGAGTGCATTAGAAAACGTGAGTTATCCATTGATGTTAAATGGCTTAACTACCAAGGAGCAACATAGTCAGTCACTTGCCATGCTGGAAAAGGTCGGACTCGCAGATTGGGCGCATCACAGACCAGATGCCATGTCTGGTGGTCAACAGCAGCGAGTGGCCATCGCACGTGCTTTAGTTCATAAACCAAGCTTGGTGATCGCCGATGAACCGACCGCGAGTTTGGATAGTGCGTCAGCAAGCCAAGTGATCGAGCTAATGAAGACACTAGGTCATG
This sequence comes from Vibrio methylphosphonaticus, assembly GCF_023634655.1. GTDB lineage: Bacteria > Pseudomonadota > Gammaproteobacteria > Enterobacterales > Vibrionaceae > Vibrio > Vibrio methylphosphonaticus. The sequence continues at coordinate 57,889 of NZ_JAMKMS010000014.1, forward strand.
AATTAAAAACCACGTTTATTGTCGCCACCCATGACAGCCGTATGGCAACACGGTGCGATAGAGCGATTGAGTTAATCGATGGAAAGGTAAGTCATAGCGCTTATCAGTGGGCGAGTTAATCGCGATAGACATTGTTAATACTGTTAATGGTTAAGGCTGTTAATTCTTAAAATGATTAGTTGCCAAGGCGAGTAATTAAAAGAAGGGAAAGATTATGATTATGCGCACCGTCTATTCATTCAAAATGCCGTTGTTGTATTTGCTACGAAATCGCAGACGTACCGTGCTGTCCTTGTCCATTGTTGCCATAGCGATTTTCGCATTGACCGCGGCCGCGGGCTTTGGACTATTTACTTATCAATCACTTGAAAAGTCGACCGCCAACGACGTCGGCCATATCACGGTGACTCAAGCGGGATACTTCACTTCGGAAGAAGAAACGCCCTTAGAAAATGGCTTATCCAAACCCAATGACCTGATTGCGTTGTTGAATGGGATTGAGCATGCAAAAAGCATTCAACCTAGAGTCTACTTTTCTGGGTTGATATCCAATGGTAGAAAGTCAGCAATTTTCATTGGTAACGGTGTGGAGCCTAGTGAGTTTGAGGTTCGTGATGGCGTGGTTGATTTGCAGTCAGGTACGGTACTTACTCATCAAAGTGCTAATCATATTAGCGCTGAAGGCAACGACGATGCTGGTGAAAGCGGGATCATGATAGCCAAAGACTTAGCGCGTAATTTACGTGTAGCAGAGGGTGATTGGGTGACGTTACTGGCTACAACAAGTGATGGCGCACTTAATGCGATGGACTTCCAAGTAACCGGTATCTACTCCACTGGGGTGCCAGAGATGGATAAGCGTCAGATATATATTGGACTTCCCGCTGCGCAAGACTTATTGAGTACAGAGCGCATTAGCACGTTGTCAGTTTATCTTTCTGATACTAAATATACCCAACAAGGAATGATGGAAGTCGAGCAACGGCTTAACCATTACCACCAACAGCTTAAGCATTACCACAAACAGGACGAAGCCTCATCGCAAACACTAGAGACAACACCGTGGCAAGACAGAGCATTTTTTTACCATAAGGTGCGCGGGCTGTATAACGGCATTTTTGGGGTATTAGGATTGGTGATGGCTGTTGTGGTATTCGTTGCCTTGTTTAACACAATGACCATGACAGTGACGGAGCGTACTCGTGAGATAGGCACCTTATCAGCTCTGGGTAGTTACCCGCGTGAAATTGTTGGTGGGTTTGTTAGAGAGTCAATGTTAATCGCGATCATTGGTAGCGCAATTGGGGCAGGGCTAGCACTTGTGACGACCTTAATGCTAAAAGTCGCTAACGTACAAATGCCGCCGCCTCCGGGAAGATCGGAAGGTTATCCATTAGAAATAGTTTTCTCGCCACAAGTGGCTATGTATTCATCGGTCGCCATTTTAATCATCTGTATGTTTGCTGCTTTTATGTCCGCACGTAAAGGAGCGAAAAAACCCATTACTGAGGCACTCGCTTATGTTTAATAATCAAGCGCTACTGTTTAATAATCAAGTGCTACAAACGCAAAAGAAAAGTAACCAGCAGTCATGGGCTCGCCGAGCGAGTTCAACATGGCTTGCAGCAAGCATTATGGCGATGGTGACGCTGCCAAGCGTGGCAGAAACGACGTCTTCAGTCGACACGAATGTAATGCAAGCTAGTGCGTTGATTGAACAAGCTGACCAATATCGTTTGGACAGCGAATCTTCTAAAGTGGTCTCTGAAGTCAAACTTTATCAAGATGATGAACTAGATAAGACACGCTTATACGATGTTTACTTAAAACCCAATCGGGAATCACTAGTGGTCTTCAAAGCCAAAGTGGAACAGGGGCAAAAGATGCTTATGCTGGGCGACAACTATTGGCTGTTAATGCCTAAAAGTCGCCGTCCTATTCGAATTACACCCATGCAAAAGCTGTTAGGCGAGGCGTCGGTAGGCGATATTTCAACATTAACATGGAGTCAGGACTATCAAGGTGAAATTCTGAAAACGGAAGAAATAACGGCATTAGACGGCTCGTTAAAAAAGACTAAAAAGCTAAGGCTGACAGCAAAAACATCGGGCGCAAGTTACCAACAGATAGATTTGTGGATTGATGATAACAATGCGTTTCCAATTGAAGCCGATCTGTACCTTCGCTCTGGAAAGATGGCTAAAAAAGCATACTTTAAACAAGGGACCCGATCGGGGCAGCCTCGTGTGACTGCTATGATCTTACAAGACCAAATACAGGTAAACAAAAAAACAGTGATCGAATATCAGTCGATAGAACCTTACTCGCTGCCGAGCAAATACTATAACCCTGCGTTCTTATCAAAAAATAAGCAGCTAGGGATAGAGTAATGTTCAGGGCTCGCAAGGTTAAACTCACACTTGTATTGCTGTGCCTCGCGTTAGGGGCACTCCTTCCATTGGCAGGGTTGGCAAATGAAAATGATGACAGCGGCCAGGTTGGAACATGGACAGAATCGTTGATGTTAACCGTGGACTATCAACTTAACGTACAAAGTGTCGGTGACCAAAACTCAGCGTTTTTTCCTGAAACAAATAACGAATCAGTCCAAACCGTTAATGGATTAGTTGATATTGGTGTTGGGTTTAAGGCTTTTTTCGCGAATCTTGCCTTGCAGGGAAGCGATCTTTTTAATGATGCCGAACCATCATCGAGTGGTTACCGAGATCGTGAATTTGATGCGATCATTAGAGAAGCGGTGTATGAAACTCAACTTTCCTTCGGTGATGCGGAGCTTGACGTATTATTCGGGAAAGCTCGAATAGATTGGGGGGTAGGTTACGGATATCGAGTGCTCGATGTGTTTAATCCATACCGACGAAACCCGGTAGGCATCCAAATAGAAGAAGGCGCTGGGACGTTGGCACTGTCTCATTATGGGGTAAGCTCAGAATGGACGCTTATTGCCACAGACTCAAGTTGGACGCAATTAGCCGGTTCTGACTTTGATGAAGCGAATCAGCAACAAGGGGTAGGCGCTCGATATTACACGTTGCACGGAGACTCGGAAATACAGGCTGTTGGTTATTATGACAATGTACGACAGGGTCTCATTGGTGGCAGCTTCGTCACGGTATTTGGTGAGTCATGGGAGTTTCACTCCTCAGCGATGATGCAGCGTCGTTATTTGAATTATCAGTTTGAGGACGCCGCCCCTGCAGAGCTAAAAGAAAACCACAATGCCGTGCAATACCTTATGGGAGTGACATGGGCTAATGAGACTGGGCATAGTGTGATTGCTGAATATTGGTATGATGAAAGAGCGTGGAGCGAGCAAACATGGACGTCAGCGTATGACAGTGCCACCCAAGTTAACCCCTTAGCTGCCTATTCTTATGGATTGGGTTATACACAGAAAAATCTTGTACAACACAATATCATGTTACATTGGTCGCTTGACCCTGCGGCGTGGAGTCGCTGGGATTGGAGCCGTCAATTAGGCTTAACAGATAGGCTGACTCCAAAAATAGACCTGATGATTTCTCCGGAAGATGGTGGGGTTATCGCGACACAATGGCTGGATTACTTAATTATGGATACTGGCGATTCTAACTTGCACATAGAGCTGGCGGCTCGTTATGTGACGGGTGGGAATAAATCTGCATATGCAAACTTACCAGATCGATATAACATGTTGATAAACATAAAAGGAAGGTTCTAATTATGCAATGCGGGAGTAAAGGTTCCAACTTAATACCATCGGTAGTTTTTACCACGCTATTTTGTCTTGCTATTGCCGTTTTGACCTCATCAATTTGGTCTGCATCCTATTTAGAAAATGCCATCATTAGTTTAGGTTACGGTTATAGCGCAGTGACATGCTCATGGCTCGTTAAACGTTTTCTACCAAAAATTGCCCAGCTTAACTTGGTGGCTGTTGGTTTATCTCTCGTGGGGGCGGTGTGCTTAGGGACGCTCAATGCGTATCTGTGGTTAAAGCAATATCCCGGATTTGATGAATGGCAAGGGCTAAAACCTATTTTACTACTCGGCTTAATATTTACCGCGATTTCATTTTATTTCTTCTATGTACAAGAAAAACAGTTTTTGCTTCAGCAGCAAGTCGAGCAGGCAAAATTTGAGAAAGCAACGCAAGATAAAGCCCTAATTGAATCAGAACTTAAACAGTTACAAAGTCAAATAGAGCCGCATTTTTTATTCAATACTTTGGCAAACATTAACGTCCTAATTGATTACGATAAAAATCAAGCAAAGGAAGTGCTAGACAAACTCACTGTGCTGCTGCGAGGCTCTATGTCTCGCCATCGAGAGCGCCAAGTCGATGTTGCTTCTGAAATCGCATTGATTGAAGCATATCTCGGTATTCAGCAGGTCCGGTTGGGTGAAAGGCTGACCTATAATATAGATATTCCAGCTGAACTCGATACGTTTCATCTTCCTCCATATCTTCTTCAACCTTTGGTTGAGAATGCCGTAATACATGGCATAGAACCTAGTGTCGCAGGTGGACATATTCAAATAAAAGGCCGAGTAGAAAAGGGAGGGTGTACGTTACAGGTGATTGATTCCGGTGGCGGGTTCGGAGCGGTTGAAAATGAGATTGGGGCAGGTCATGGCATTGGTTTGGCCAATGTGAGAGAGCGCTTATCGACACTATACGGCAAGGCATCTTCTCTTTCTGTTAGCGCCGGGCAGGAACAGGGCGTCGTATCGACCATCATCTTACCGTCGCCGATAAATAAGGAAGTATAAAATGAATTCAGTGACCGCAATTATTGCTGATGATGAACCACTGCTTAGGTTTCATTTGGACAAGATGTTAGCAGAAACATGGCCCGAATTGACGATAGTCGATACTTGTGAAAATGGAGAACGAGCACTCGAAGCCATTAAGGTGCATCAACCTAGTGTGGCTTTTCTTGATATCCAAATGCCTGGAATGACGGGCATCGACGTGGCGAATCGAGTGGTTGCCCTAGAGAAGAAGCACCAACTGACGGCACCGTTGATCGTCTTTGTTACCGCGTTTGATCAATATGCTATCTCTGCGTTTGAGGCGAACGCTATTGATTACGTTCTTAAGCCTGTACAAGAGGATAGACTCTTGGAAACCTGCCAACGCGTTAAGCAGCGCTTATCATCCTCAGACAGCGATGGTGTAATGCAAACTCTGATGGCTAAAATTGAGCACCTTTCTGTTGGGGGAACGAAGCAATATACAAAATGGATTAAGGCGACAAAGCAAGATGAGATTCATGTGCTTGCCGTGGATGATATCGTTTATGCAAAAGCCGAAGATAAATACATTACTTTAGTTGTATCTAGCGATCAGGGTTATCAAGAGTATATCCTGCGTAGTTCTATCAAAGAATTAACCAGCCAGCTTGATTCAGATTTGTTTTGGCAAATACATCGTTCAACGTTAATCAATGTCAATCGGTTAGACAAAGTGAAAAAAGATATCACCGGAAAAATGTTTGTTTATATCGCCGGGACGAAACTGCCAGTTAGCCGCGCAATGCAGTCTTTGTTTCGTTAAGCTCTAAGCTCTAAGCTCTAAGCTCTAAGCTCTAAGCTCTAGATTCTAGTTACCGCGTAACGTTATATTTAAAATGACAGCTCTTCGCATAGCTCTAATGGTAGGCCGTCTGGGTCTTTAAAAAAAGTGTAGCGTTTTCCTGTGTATTCATCGACTCGAATAGGTTCGACATCGATACTCTGATTCGTCAACCATGCCACGGAATGGGCGATATTCTCGACAGTAAAAGCTAAGTGTCTTAGCCCTTGAGCTTCTGGTGTATCGGGGCGAAGCGGAGCATTAGGGAAAGAAAACAACTCAATTTGCGTTCCGTCAGGTAAAGCGAGATCCAATTTATGGGAGTCGCGCGCTTCACGGTAGTTTTCATCCAATACAGCGAGTCCTAAAATTTGAGTATAGAAGTGCTTCGATACCGTATAATTAGAACAAATGATAGCAACATGATGTGTGCCTTTTAACATGAAAACCCTACCTACAATGGATGGGTAACAGTCGGTAGAGTACTACCGTTGTTACCATGCTTGTTATCTTAATACGACTGATATAAGTAATATGATGCCTTGTTATAGAGACAGTCGTTCTGGAAGCACAGACATAACATAGTCAATAAATACACGCATTCTGGCGGGCAAATATTTCGTTTGTGCGTATTGAAGTGCGATAGCCCCATGGTAATTACTTTTGATCGTCCAGTCAGCTAAGACTTGAACCGCACTGCCATCCTCTAATGCTTCTTTGATCACAAAATCATGAAATATCCCAATGCCTAATCCTTCTTTCACTCCACTTAATCTCAATTGAGAGTGATTGACCGCAAATCGACCGGATACTTTTACTGTTAGGAATTCATCGTCTTTTAAGAAGTCCCAAATGTTATCTCTTCCTGTCTCTGCCAAGTAAAGGCAATCATGATGAGTGAGGTCATTGGGTGTCATTGGTTGTCCATGCTGAGCAATGTAAGCGGGGCTTGCACACAATACCAAGTTAGTGGGACCAACGTGTTTCATAACTAAATTTTCGTCTGGCTTATCGGTTAGCTTAAACGCCACATCAACCCCCATTCGCATCAAGTCGATGTCTCCATCGAGAGCCCTGACCTTAAGCTGTATTTCGGGGTATTGCTTTAAAAACGGTGTGATAAAAGGCTGCAATACTGAGTTTAGAAAAGCTTCCGGAGCACCAACGGTTAAACTACCACTTGGGACGGTATGATCGGATTGGGAAACCTCTATTGCTTGCTGAGCCGCATTCACCATAAGGACACTTTGGTCGTAGACTTTTTGTCCTGCTTGGGTAATCACAAGCTTTCGTGTGGTTCGCTCAAATAATTTGACCGATAGGGCGCTTTCTAATCGAGTGATGGTTTTTGACAATGCAGAAGGTGTCACGCCAAGGTTTTTTGATGCCGCGGTAAAGCTACCTTCGTTTACCACCATAATGTAGGAGGCGAGATCAGGCAGTAGACTGATTAGTTTATGGTTAAACACTATTGTTGCCTCAGATTCACTAATGGTTTTCCATCTTAAGGGATAATCGTTTTCTTCACAATGAACTAGAATGGTTTCATTAAAGACTCACCAGACTGGTACGTGTCTTTCCCTACGCAACCTATGCACGCTATATAAGTGATGCAAATAGGATTATAAAAAGGAATCTAAGATGTCTTCTGCATTCTACCAACAAATCCAAGATCAAATTGAAGAAGTAAAAGTGGAAGGACTGTACAAGTCTGAACGCATCATTACTTCACAACAAAAAGCAGCCGTGAAAATTGCTTCGGGCGAAGAAGTGCTTAACTTCTGTGCCAACAACTATTTAGGTCTTGCTAATCACCCTGAGCTTATTAAAGCCGGTCAAGTTGGTATGGATGAACATGGTTTTGGTATGGCGTCTGTTCGTTTTATATGTGGTACGCAAGACATCCATAAAGAACTCGAGCAGAAATTGTCGACTTTCTTAGGTAAAGAAGACACGATCCTTTATACCTCTTGTTTTGATGCAAACACGGGTTTGTTCGAAACCATTTTAGGTAAAGAAGATGCGATTATTTCAGATGCATTGAATCATGCTTCAATCATCGATGGCGTACGTTTGTGTAAAGCAATGCGTTTCCGCTACGCAAACAACAACATGGCTGAACTTGAAGCGCAACTGATTGCTGCAAAAGAAGCAGGTGCTCGTCACACGCTTATCGTTACTGACGGTGTTTTCTCTATGGATGGTGTTGTTGCAAACCTTCCTGCTATTTGTGACTTAGCCGATAAGTATGGCGCATTAGTGATGGTCGATGACTCTCACGCCGTTGGCTTTATGGGCAAGTCTGGCGCAGGTACACATGAGTACCATGACGTTGTTGACCGTATCGACATCATTACCGGTACGCTAGGTAAAGCGATGGGTGGCGCATCAGGTGGTTACACATCTGGTAAGAAAGAAGTGATTGATTGGTTACGCCAGCGCTCTCGTCCGTACTTGTTCTCTAACTCTGTAGCACCAGCAATTGTTAATGCATCGATCCGCGTTCTAGACTTACTAGAAGAAAGTGGCGATTTGCGTGACCATCTGTGGGAGAACGCGGCACATTTCCGTACTCGTATGGAAGACGCTGGTTTCACTATGGGTGGAGCAGACCACGCTATCATCCCAATTATGTTAGGCGACGCTAAAGTGGCGGCAGAATTTGCAGAACGTGCGCTTGAAAAGGGCATTTATGTCGTTGGTTTCTCTTTCCCTGTCGTACCGAAAGGGCAAGCTCGTATCCGTACTCAAATGTCTGCAGCGCACTCGCGTGAGCAACTTGATCGCGCTATTGATGCGTTTATTGAAGTTGGTAAAGAGATGGCAATCATCTAATTCTTGCTCACAACTAAGCAAGTATTAAGTGAATGAGTCAACGAACGAGCGTTAATTATAGCGCTCGTTCAACATTAGAATTGTATTTTCACTTGCTGTATCGCAAGTGGGAATTATAGGTAACAACATGAAAATTAAAGCACTTTCAAAACTAAAGCCTGAAGAAGGCATTTGGATGACCGAGGTTGAGAAGCCTGAAATGGGTCATAATGATCTTCTTATCCGCATCAAGAAAACTGCTATTTGTGGTACTGATGTTCACATCTACAATTGGGATGAATGGTCTCAAAACACGATTCCTGTTCCTATGGTAGTAGGGCACGAGTACGTGGGCGAAGTTGTTGGTATTGGCCAGGAAGTTCGTGGCTTTGAAATTGGCGACCGTGTATCTGGCGAAGGTCATATTACCTGTGGTCACTGTCGTAATTGCCGTGGTGGTCGTACTCACCTTTGTCGCAATACAACCGGCGTCGGTGTAAACCGAACGGGTGCATTTTCAGAATACCTTGTGATTCCAGCGTTCAACGCATTTAAAATTCCAGCAGGCATCTCTGACGATCTTGCGTCTATTTTTGACCCGTTTGGTAATGCTGTTCACACCGCACTATCTTTTGACCTTGTGGGTGAAGATGTACTGATTACGGGTGCAGGTCCGATTGGCATCATGGCCGCCGCTGTTGCGAAACACGTTGGTGCACGTCATGTTGTTATTACTGATGTTAACGAGTACCGTCTAGATCTTGCCAAGAAAATGGGTGTGACTCGCGCGGTTAACGTTGTGGAAGAGAAGCTTGAAGATGTCATGAGCGAACTCGGCATGACGGAAGGTTTTGATGTGGGCCTAGAGATGTCGGGTAACCCATCAGCATTTAACAGCATGCTTGTTAACATGAACCACGGCGGTAAGATCTCCCTGCTAGGTATTCCACCATCGGATATGGCGGTAGACTGGAACCAAGTCATTTTTAAAGGCTTAGTGATTAAAGGTATCTACGGTCGCGAAATGTTCGAAACTTGGTACAAGATGGCAAGTTTGATTCAATCTGGCTTAGATTTATCACCAATCATTACCCACCACTTCAAGGTAGATGACTTCCAAGCAGGCTTCGACGCTATGCGTAGCGGGCTTTCTGGCAAGGTTATCCTTGATTGGGAATAAAAAATAGCACTCCATAACGGGGTGCTTTTTTATTCTAGGCCTGCCGTATATTATAAACCGACGCGGCCTACTTATAAGATGCCCATTTTAAACGAAAAGACTTACTATGAATTTAGATATCAATGCACTTAAACACCACCAGTTGGTTGAAGATGGTCAACTAGAGGGGTGTTATATTCATCAGCCAGTAGCGGGCAGTCAAGAAGACGACGAAACGGTTTTGGCAGAGGCACAAGCGCTGGAAAAATTGGGATATAAAGTGGTGCAGGTTCAAGCAAAACGTGGAACAACGACGTTTGCTGAGGCTATGCAAGAACTTGCTCTTAAGACTGGTCACCAACCTAAGAACTAAGATCAACGATACCGTGGGGCCGCTTTGCGTTTGTGAGTCATAGTCTACGGTAGTGAGTCGAAATCTACGGTTATAGTAGTACCTAAAGGTGTTTAGGTAGGTAAACCGTTGTAAAGTAGTTTGGTCAACGACTTGTTGACCAAATTCACAGCCATTCATTTGTGATATCAACCTTTGGGTGAATTATCTTTACCCTGAATCACCTATCTCTGCCTAGAATCACCTATCTTTACCTTGAAGCACCTTCGTCCCATTTTCAGTTTGTGCCGCAGAGTGCGAGTAAATCCTCACCAGAAACAGACTAGTTTTGCTAAAGGTAGTTCCAGTCGTTGAGATGCGTGAAAAGTCCCAAACGCTGTTGCTTCTTAAAATCCAGCGAGTCACTTTTTAACATTTGGTAAGTCACTATTACCTTATTCGTTCATAACACTAGTCGCTCACAACACTAGCCACTTGAAACAGTTAACGTCGAGAACTTAATTTCATGGCCTGCAAGTTCGCATCAATGGTTTGATTGCCCATTAAGCGAAGCCAAAGTGGCGCGAGTAAGTCAAAATCTTTCTCACTAGGGTAACGTTGAGTCGCCTCAAGTAACGCCCAATTTCCGCTCTTATCCAGTTCTGCAAATACAAACTCAAACGACAGGTTATTTGCCATCCCTAAACGCAAATCAGACACGATTAGCTTGTTGTCTTCGACTCGGTAGTTCAAATAGTCATGAGAAAAGGCTTTAAGTCCTGTCAATGTGCTAGGTTTTTCTTCTAAAGGCCAATGACCTAATGGACGAGAAATGAAATTGATGTGTTTGTCTTTATCAAGCACCGATGCCAAGCCTTCCCAATATTGTCCATCATCCATGACAACAATACGCCAGAGAACGGTATTGAATGCCGTTGGTGTAATGAGTACTTGTTGATTAGGCAGATTCTGGGCGACTAAGTTCTGTTCAACGCGATCAGCAATGAACTGCTGTGACAGGTAACCCCAGCCTAAATACAGAGTCGATAACAACACAACACGTTGGCACCATTTCCCCCCCTTTTGCTTGAAGACTAGAGCCACACCAATGGCAAACAATAACGGTAGTGTATACAAAGGGTCGATGATGAACACGTTGCGAAGCTCAAAGTAACCGTCAAAGGGCCAAATAAGCTGCGTGCCATAGGTGGTCATCGCATCCAACAGAGTGTGAGTGACTAACACACTGACAGTTAAAAAGAACACTCTGGAAAATGTCCAGAATGAATCAGAGTAACGACGACAATATAGCCATGAAATTAACAACGCGATAGGTGGAAGTATAAGCAAAGAGTGACTAAACCCTCTGTGCTTAATCGTATTTTGAACCGCGTCGCCATAATCCAGAACGACATCTAAATCAGGTAATGTGCCCAAGAGAGCGCCGGCGAGTAACACCTTCGCATTACACTGTTTTCCCGCAATCGCTCCAGCGACGGTTGCACCTAGCGCGGCTTGAGTAATAGAATCCATATCGACCGTATTTTATATGATTAAAAGGCTACATTGCTTCAAAAAGTAAATGGAAGCCGTTGTAGAGTCAAACTTATCATACGTTCAAGTCTCTCTATTTACCTACTTTTACATAATTGTTTAGTGAAATTCTTTCTGAATAATGAAAGTTAAGATTTACTGGTCAGTTTGTTCAGCTTTTGCTAGATAGGTTTTTGTAATTCAGAAATGGTTATTTAGCGTTGTAAACTCGACTTTATAAACCTAATCGTGGTTTTTCAATCGCCTAGAGCTTTTTGTGCTCCTCACTTTCGTGAGGAGCACTGATGTTGTTACCGGAGAAAAATAAAACTACGCCGTTTGTGCCAAATTATGAGTTGTACGTTTATCAAGGTGACCACTCAAACGGGTTAGAGCCAGTGCGGTAAGCACGATTAGCGCACCAATCCACGGGGTATGCATCAAACCCATTTTTGAGACAATCACACCGCCTCCCCAAGAGCCCAGAGCAATACCTACGTTAAACGCTGCAATATTTAAACCAGATGCGACATCGACAGCATCAGGGGCGAATTTCTCGGCCAGTTTTACAACGTAAACTTGTAGCCCAGGAACATTACCGAAAGCAAACGCCCCCCATACTAAAATGGTGGCTACCGCGGCAATTGGGTTTACAGCAGTAAAGTTAAAGACAACTAGGATGGTAGCGAGTCCTGAAAAAATAATCGTTAGCGCTTTAATTGGTCCCATCTTATCGGCCATTTTGCCCCCGCAAATATTACCAATCGCTACCGACACACCGTATACAAGCATAATTAGGCTGACAGCATTTGAGCTAAACCCGGATACATCTTCAAGGATTGGTGCTAAGAATGTAAAGGCTGTGAAGGTTCCCCCGTATCCCAGTGCCGTAATGGCATAAACGAGGAGTAACCTCGGTTGAGTCAACACGTTTAGTTGTGCGGACAGTTTAGCTGCAGGAGGCTGTTTTAGGTTGTTCGGAACTAAGAAAGCGCTGCCAATAAGAGCAATAAGGCCTAACAGCGCAACAATTAGAAATGTCGATTGCCAGCCAAAACTCTGACCAATATAAGTCCCCAGTGGCACACCTGTGACTAGCGCGACGGTTAATCCTGTAAACATTATCGCAATTGCGCTCGCTGCTTTCTCTTTGGGTACGAGACCTGTCGCGATCGTAGAGCCGATTGAGAAAAACACACCATGGGCAAGACCTGTCAAAATACGAGCAACGATAAGGGTGTTATAACCAGGTGCTTGCCATGCCAATACGTTGCCTAACACAAATAGTGACATAATAGTAAGTAGTACGTGTTTGCGGTTCCATTTTCCGGTTAGCGCCGTTAAAACAGGTGCGCCAATTGCTACACCAAGAGCATACAGACTCACCAGTAGTCCTGCTGATGGTAGTGAGACATTTAAATCAGACGCCATAGTAGGGAGCAGTCCTACTATCACGAACTCGGTTGTTCCAATAGCAAAGGCGCTGAGCGTCAGTGCGAGAAGGGCTAGTGGCATATCATTTACTCTCTTAAGTTAGGTTCGAATACAGAGCAACAGATACGTTCTTCAACATTTTGCTGCACCGTGATTTGATAGGAAAGATTCTGAGCGAAAAGTAGATTGCGAAAAATAGGTTATTTAACAAATAATATTTGTTATAAATGCAATAATTGAGCGTAAATTGATGAGTAAATGGAAGTGAAGCATGCTGACAAAATCGAACGATTTAGAAATTCTACTTTCCGTCGTCGATACTGGCGGGTTTACAGCGGCAGCAGAAAGTTTAGATATACAGGTCGCTCGAGTATCGAGAGCGGTGAGTAAGGTGGAAAGCCAGCTTGGCGTGACAATATTAACGCGTACGACAAGACGAATTGAATTAACGGATGAGGGAAGGCAATTTGTTGATTCTGTTAGAGTCGGGTTAATGCAGTTGCAGCAAGCGGAAGAGGAGATCATATCTCGAGGGGAATTGCCCAAAGGGAAATTGCGTGTTGATGCCGCCAGTCCGTTTGTTTTTCACCAGTTAGTCCCATTAGTTCAATCATTCAACCAAGCCTACCCGGACATAGAGTTGGAATTAACCTCCAATGAAGGCTTTGTCGATTTGCTCGAGAAGAAAACCGATATCGCTATTCGTATCGGTGCATTAAATGATTCAACGTTACATGCACGCCCACTCGGTAGAAGTTTACTTTACATTGTGGCCTCACCGGATTATTTAGCCAAGCGAGGAATTCCTAATAAAGTCAGCGAATTAGTTCAACATGACACGATTGGTTTTTCAATACCGAAAAAGCTCAATGATTGGCCGCTAAAAGGGTTTGATAAACTGGTCCCCACGATGACTTCAAGTAACGGTGAAACGGTGAGGCAGCTTGTGTTGAAGGGCAATGGGATTGCCTGTTTATCTGGATTCATGGTCAAAGAAGACATTGCAGACGGGAGACTAATTTCTTTGTTCGAAAGTGAAAAAATTAATCATTCAGGCAGAGAACAAATCAACGCGGTTTACTATAAGTCTTCTTCTGTTGCTAAAAGGATTTCTGCTTTTATCGACTTTATTCAGCCGAGGTTGGATCTGTAGAAGGTAGACAGCAGAAAGTGGGGGACTGTTCGCTTCTTTGCTTTAGCAACTGCTGCGGTGTGCTGACTTCAACAAGGGGTAGAGCGTGATTGAACGTATTCATTTGTTCTCAGTCACAAAATATGGAAAGGGGCGTAAAGCCCCTTTGGTTTATTAGCCATTTTGACTTGCGTGCGGCTATTCAGCTATTTGCGCACAAGATACGTATCGCCAGTTAGACATAGAGTTGTTGCCTGATGAGCCATCTTTCTTGCGTCAACGTCATCCGATTTACATGGTGCACAACCTCGTATCAATTTGTTTGACAACTTACAAGGTGGCTGGATTCCTTCTCGTTGGGGAGCGGCAATTAGCAATTTACCCAATCACTTGGCGGGGTTAACCTATTGGAACTTTAGAAATATAGGTGCGCCTCAGACAGGCTTTGAAATGATGTCGACGAAATCCAAATATGGGCGATTAATTGCGCCAACGATGGTTGGTAATCATGGTAACGCGATTACCTTTGCGTCAATGCAAGAATACTCTAAGCACGCAACGAAGCAAGGAGAGGCCAGCTATAAGGAATGGCTGCCAGATCAGCCACAAGCTTGGTTGGAGTCAGATGGTAGTCGAGTCTTTCCCTCATCGTTGTATCAAGCTCAACTTGAGCAACGTTTAGGGCACTTACCGGCCTGGGTAGAGTAGGGAAATGAATAAACCCCTCATGTGCACGTATTTAGCCGTAAACACATGTGGGGCTTATGATTTTAGCTAACGGTCCGGTTTAATCACTGGTAAAGGTATAGTTGTCGAGGTTATCTTCTTTGAATCTAACCTGCCATGTCGCTATTGCGCCTGTGTCTCCGTTAATTTCGTTGGCACTCGCCCAGCCGGTATATTGTTCAAAGGTTTTAATGACAAGCGTTTCTGACATCACGTCGACGGTATAAAAGGTCAATTGATAGGTGTCGAGACCATTAATTATCGTCACGGTATAATTAGGGTTCTCATCATCATTAAGCACCCAAGTTCCTGATAACCATTCATCATCAGATTTAATCAAGGCATCCCCAGATAATCCCGTTTCATCATTCATTTTGAACACGATGGTGTCATCATGTATGTCACGGCGCTCCAGCACAAGTACTCGATTGTCCTCTATTAAGTCATCTGCGAATCGAGGCGTGTAAATCCGACTATTGAAGTTTTGTGTTTCAATGCATCCTTCAGTTTGGCTTTCAAAGTCCGTAAATGAAGAAGTACTCGTAGGTCCATCGTCATTCCAAGTATCGTCGTTACTGGTATCACAATTGAAGTTCGATGATAGGCTATGAAGTTCGTACACAGAGGCTTCATCATCGTTAAACCAGTAGGCTGCGATTAAGAAGCCATTTGTTGTTTCCGCTAATAAAGCGATTCGGAGTTCGACAAAATCACCATTTTGATGGGAGATATCAATGACATTGTGCTCTTGAAGCGCCCAGTTATAAACACCATCCCAAACCCCATCAAATGCGTAATCTAATGTCCCGTCGTCTGACATTACGAAAACATCGCTACCATTCCCTTCTTGCCAACTGTCGGCTAAAACAAGCTGATTGATATCGGTATCTTGTACAATCAGCTTATCCTCTGCCCTGCAGGTGTGGTAACGCTCCGCTGCTGCACTGAATTCCTCCGCTGAGGTGATGGAATCAGACTCAAATGAACATAACACTTTGTCTTTATAGAATGTGACATCATCAGACCAGATTTCTTGAAAAGTCTGGCCATTTTCAGACCAAGTCTCATAAAATTTAAACGCACCACGGGATTCGTGCTGATCGACCATCGCCCAAACCCATGTTCCTCCATCGTCAAATGTAATGGTTACAAGATCACCTTCTAATACCCAATCAACTTGGTAGGTATTGCCAAGGTCATCGTCTTTGACTACTACAGCGGTACCGTCGGTGTTAAAAAAGTATTCTCGGCTTCCGCCGCTACCACGAGTTCGATAAACACTATGGGTTAATAAAAGATGTTCAGTGATCGGTAATGCGCCGCCACAATTTTCTAATGCGGGTGCGTAATCGGCAAAGGTTGCGTTACCTTGTTCGCTATCACCGATACGGCAGGTAAATTCGTCTCGTAGACTTGCTTGATACTCATTTAACGCGGTGTCATTTAGAAGCGTGAAGTTGGACGCAATACTTCCGCCTACTAGATGCTCGTCTTTCCAGCCAATGTAGACCGCATTGTCGTAGTTGGAAAGGATGAACGTAGTTTGTTCAATATTGATTTTATTGCGGATAATAGTCGGTAGTGAGAGCTCGAAAAGTTCCACGTTGTGTATGGTTGCACGGGTCCATGCTGACGTGACAAGTTCTGAACTGTCATAGCGTATAGGCTCAGCAGTGAGTGGGGCGACAAAGTGATAGTAGTACGCCAGTTTTTCGGTCTCGGTTTCTACAAGCTCGACAATAATATCATCAGAGATGAATACGCCATTTAGCGCGGTGACGGATAAGGAGGTATTCGGTGAAGACTCTTGCGACGAACTGGCAGATTGTACGTTGACAAGTGTTGATATGTCAGTGGGTATCGCACCTAAATTGGATACTGCACTGTCATCAAGCCAATAATTATCTTGTTGGGTGACAAGGGAAAAGGTGAGTGCTTGAGCATCTTCAGATAATAGAGTGTTTTTACTTAAATAAGGCCAATAATCACCGATAGTGGTGACTTTGTTACCGCTCAGGGATGTGACAGAACCCACGGCGGTATATTGAGCATTGAGCCCTTCAGTTGAGCCCACGGTGATTGTCCAGCCACTTCCGTCATAGGAAAGAGAGGCGTCGTAGCCAACTTCATTCCAGCCAGTGTCGGTTAAAAGCACTTCGGAGCTTAAGTCAGATATGATTTCCCATGTACTTTGACCGTAGTCATCGTAGCTCAAGTAAGAGGATTGTGTGAAAGTCGCGATGGGGTTGCCGTTGACGACATCTAAACTAAATGTTTCTCTGTCCGCTTCTGGCAAGTCAAAGTCATTGTTGCCCCAAAGTGAGTAAACCGTGTCATAGGATTCAAAGAATGTGATAAGTTTTGCAATATCGGAGAGTCCCACTGTAGGATCAAATGGGGCTGCGTCTGATATATCGAGGACGCCATCGTTATCATCATCGGTATCGGCATAGTCACCAATACCATCGTTGTCGTTATCGTTACTTTCTAGAGGATCGAAGGGCATAAAGTCTTGGTCATTACCAACCCCATCACCATCGATGTCTGGATCCATTTGGTCACCGATGCCGTCATTATCAATGTCATCCCATGACGACACATAGTTTGCTGGGTAGTCCTCCGGAATTGGGTCAGTAAAGCTATCGAGTGCATCCGGAACCCCGTCGAGGTCACTATCGGTACCGGTTTCTTTTTGTAACCCACCGTCTCCAGCGACAACAATATCGCTTTCTGGATTGAAGTTTTCGTCTTTAACCACATCACTGAGTTGGGTGAGTAAGCCATCGACATCGTGATTCGATGTATCACCGGACAAGTTTTGTTTAAGTTGATCTGTGTTGTTCGGTAACACTTTGGCATTCACAATAATCTGGGCAATTTTCTTTGTGTTATTGGAACCAGTTTCGTAATAATCCCCTAGAAGTTCCTCTTCTTGTACACCTAAATCTGAGGCGACTTGTTGCTTGGCTTCATCAAGAGAGCTGCCATTATTGACTTTAATGTGGATTAACGTAGAGAAGGGGGTTACAGCCGTTTGTCCAGCAGGGGCAGACATGACGTAATCTTCTAGTACGGGGCGATTATCGCTGCCGTCACCGACATCAATGGTTTTACCTCGAATAGCGCGCACGACCAACGGGTATTGGCTCGCATCGGCTATTGCATTGCCATTGAGATCAGTGACACCTTCTAACTGTAGAGTAGCATCGCCCAGTCCAGAGGTTTCTGCACTAGGCTCGCCTTCATCCAGTTGCCCGTCACTGTCGATATCTAGCCATATTAAAGCGCCATTTAGGTAGCCATCTATTGCTTTGACGCTATAGCTAGAACCATTGCTGGATCCAACATCGTTATCACTGCCTCCGCAGCCTGCAAGTACTGACACTATCGATAGTGTTAGTGCCGATTTAAGTTGTCTCATATTAAGCCTCACTTCCATTGTAGGGTCTATGCCCAGCTCATTTGACGTTGTTTTATTTGTTTCCAAATGAATAGCCGAGTATGTGACCCGGCTATTCAAAAGCTTGTATTAGTAAATGAAACAATAAAGATGGAAGCAATTCGTAGTAAGCAATTACCCCCAAGTGGGGGGGGAGGCGAGATTAGATGTTGTGATAATTGTCACAATAAGCTCAGACTGCTTTCTGGTGCCAGTCTTGTTATAAATGGATTTTAAGTGATCTTTTATCGTGTAAGGAGAGCGACTAAGTTGTTCGGCAATTTCATGGCGATTAAATCCACGAACGGTGTATTCGCAAACCTTGATTTCGGTTTCAGTCAATTGGTATAACTGATTAAGTAGCAATGGATTGAGCTGAATGTTGTGGTTTTTATCAATCAAAAAGACGATGGAACCTTGGGATGACTCAGCCGCGAATGTTGGGGTGAACACCATCGTGCATTGCTCATTATTATCTTGGTCGCAGTAAGACAGGCTATCAAAGCTATTATGTTCAGAGTACGCCATGCCAACCGCACGAAGTACACTAATGATAAACTGACGAGAAAAGTTTATATCATCAAAGTCGACTCGTTCATTTTTGATTGAAACACCGGGCAGCCTTTCAATGAGTTTTTGTGCTTGCTGATTGCAATAGATCAATTCGCCCCTAGACCCAAATAACAAGCTAGCTTGAGGTATGTGTTCGAGTGTATTTTCCCAGCCCTTGTCTGTGGGCAATCGCTTGTTTTGCAGGTAAAGCAAATAGGCTTGCTTTATGTGGGGCATTAAGTTGTCGAGTATTAAAATTTCGTTTGCTGTAAATGTTTCATGGTCTTTATCTCGGTGTGCGAACATACAGGCGATCGTTTCTTTGTCATGATGGATAATGGCACCGCACACATCGCTAAAATGTGAATCAAACCAATTCTCTGCGTCGAGTAATGCACCTCGCCGCGTAGACTCTGGGGGACGACCTATGTCGTGACTAAGCGTATAAAATCGGCTTATCGGGTTACTGTGTACGTACTCAATTACATAATCAATGGCGCCAAGATTTTTGTCTATATGCTCTAAGACTGCGGCTACTTTGGGACCAGCCATCCATGCTGAATAGATTTGTGTGGTCGATTTACTCGCCAAGTAAATCACAATGTCGGCAAGATGAAATTCCTGAACCATCTTATCTAAAAAACATTGAAACCCTTGAGTCGATAAACTAGAAGAATAGAGAGACTCCAGCAGTTGGCTATATTCGTTTATGAGCTTCTTGCTGTCATCAGCGAGAGGAGAATTGTTAGGAGCGTTTTCGCTTATGCCACTTTCTAAATGTCTATTTTCATCCATGAACTCACAAGCCTTAATGATGATATTGATAATAACTTAGTAACTATAGAATGGAATTTGAGATATGAAAGTAAATGCACCATGCTGAGCATGCATTAGTGCCGGTTATTTATGCGTAGATAGAGAGGTATAACGTAATTTGATTTGCAATCCATATCTCAATACGGTTAAGTTGATATCTCTTCCTGTCATCCATTATGGGCTACCTGAAATTAGTGTATTACGCTATATATAGTTATAAAAAATATATAGTTATAAAAAACATATGGTTAACAATATGAAACCAGACAATTTATTTAGTCACATTCCTAGCACGATTGAAGAAGAATTATTTGAAGATATCCAGAAAGGTCAGAATGTTCGTGTTGAGCGCATAATCTCCGACGGTCATAGTACACCTGTGGGGGAATGGTACGATCAGCACGAACATGAGTGGGTGTCAGTTCTGCGTGGAGAAGGCATTATAGAGTACGTTGATGGCACCCAGTGCGTGTTGAAAGTTGGTGACTATGTCAATATCCCTGCACGGACCAAACATCGAGTCTATTCGACGTCAAATACCGAGAAAACGATTTGGCTTGCCGTATTTTACACGTAATAGTGATTTATATGACAATGCAAAGAACAGTAAGTCCGATATTACATTATTCGATAACAAAGAAAATATATTCATGTTGAACAAAGAAAATTTAGTCAAATTGGCGAGAACGCCAATGCCGTTTGGTAAATACGCAGGGCGTATGCTTATCGATCTCCCAGAAGAATACTTGCTGTGGTTTGATAAGAAGGGCTTCCCAGAAGGGGAGCTAGGTTCATTACTAAAGTTATGCCTTTGCTTGAAAATAGACGGGCTAGATAGCGTGGTGAAACCTTTAAAGCGAAGTTAACGGTTTCACTATTTAATATGCGTAGTAATCCGGCTTTGATGTCGGATTTTTATTACTTAATCAGCAATTGCGCTCGCTATATTTGGCTAAAAATGTTGGCAGAATTGATCGAGCTGATATGATAGCGCTTTGATTCTTCAAGGTAAGTCTAAGTAATGACAATTCATCGAGTTAACCCGTGTAAGCGTTGGTCTGATGTCACGGTATTTAATGGTATCGCACACTTTGTCGAAGTGGCTGAGTCTGATACTTCTGCTGGCATGCAAAGCCAGGTCCAGCAGATTTTTGATCAAGCAGAATCTATGTTGAAATCTATTGATAGTGATAAATCTAGAATCCTATCAGTGACGGTTTACGTGAGTGATTTTGCAAATTTTGATGCGCTAAATGAGGTCTGGGACTCTTGGTTCCCTGAGCAATGTGCCCCAAGCCGTGCCTGCGTAAAGGTAGAGTTAGCGGACCCTAATTTACTGGTGGAAATGGCCTTCGTCGCTGCTGCGGGCGACAAGTATATACCGTAAACCGATTTACTCGACCTTAAGTATGACTACTTAAACGCATTGTTATGATTTACATATAAAAAAGCTCCGAAATCGGAGCTTTTTTTAGTGCTTAACACTTAAGCGTGACACGAGGCTAAAAGTTGACTTATTGAACTTCAATTAGTTCAACATCAAAGATCAAGACCGAAGCTGGTGGGATAGGGCCTGAACCGCTTTTTCCATAAGCTAGATTACTTGGAATGAATAAGCGGTATTTATCACCTTCTGACATCAGCTGAAGTCCTTCAGTCCAACCTTTAATGACTTGGTTTAAACCAAAGCTAATTGGCGTACCGCGGTCAACAGAGCTATCGAATACCGTGCCGTCAATCAATGTACCGTGGTAATGAACTTTTACTTTGCTTTTAGCGGTAGGCTGTACAGTACTTTCGCCTTTGTGTAGTACTTGATATTGAAGACCGCTATCGGTTGTTGTGACTTCCTCTTTTTGTCCATTTTCCTGTAGGAAAGCCTGTCCTTGTTGCAGGTTGACTTCGCCGGCTTTGTTGTTAGTCCATGTACGGTAAATCATAAAAGCAGCAAGCAGTAAAACGATAAGCGGGATAAGTATCTTTGACACAGTAATTCCTTACACTAAATTAGATAAATTGCCGCAGGTTAGAGCGGCATAAAAGATGATGACTACTTATTTTTTAGGTAGTTAATGGTTTCTGAAATTTCCTTGATATCTTCGTGTCCAGCAAGGACGACTTCGTATTTACCATTTACGATGAAAGTCGGAACGGCGTTGATTTGCGCCTCTGTTGATACCGAATTAGCAAGTTCAATGTACTCGAATAGCTCTTTTTGTTGCGCTTCATCAAAGTCGTATGGTGTGACCATAGTGCGCGATTCAAAAATACGATTAAGCTCAACTTGTTTTTGTTGCCCATCTAACTCGCTGTTTTGCACTAATGAAAATAGCTCGAGTTTCATGTCTTCAGGAACGCGTTGGTCTTGAGATTGCATGACGGCACTGTAAAAAATCATGGCAGCGATTTGCGCGCTCTCGTTAAACATTACATGTATTTTACCCAGTTTCGAATCTGTCAGTTTTTCTAGTTCTGGGAGTAGCGGTTCTAGGTTACGACAATGACCACAACCTAGTGAAAAAACCTCGGTTACTTGTGGAAGGTTATGTTGGCTCAGATCATTAGGTAGTACTTTGTATTGTTTACCTTCAACTGGTGTATTGGACTCGCCACAAGCTGTGATGAGAACAGCCAAAGAAAGTACCGTTACGATTTTGCTCAGTGATTTAAACATGTTAATGCATCATATTATTAATAATACCTTGAGTGTAACTGTTACCAATTACATCAGACAAGCAATTAGTAACAAACTGAAACAGCTAAATGAATAATATTTTCGCTAGTGGGTAAAGTTTTTGAAACTAACGCCGATAAAAGAAACATTGGATGGTGTTACAAGCGTTTGGAGTATGTCATGAAGAAATTTGCGTGTTTAATTGCGGTCGGGTTGCTGGCAGGATGCAGTTCTACGTCATCAATGACAGATAAAATGTTCGCAGGCATTCTCGAAACCGCTCCTCGTTCTGAACATGATGTCATGCATCCTGAATGGGCCAATGCCCCGCTAATAAGAAACGCTGGGCAGGTAGGAGCCACCGTCGAAGGTCCTAATGGTCAATATAGAACTCAAGCATGGGATTCGTTAGAAACCTATCTTGTTAACCATGGCCTTGATTATGAACTGGTCCCGGGCGACTACGTTATGATTCGGCTAAAAGAAAAAATACATTTTAGTACCGGTTCATCACGTGTTTCCGATAACTCATCTCAATGGTTGTTCCAATTGGCTAATTTCTTATCCCAGCAACAGGGGATAGATGTCGTGATCGGTGGTCATACTGACAACACTGGGGCGATAGTCAGAAATGATGTATTATCAGACAAGCGCGCTGAAATGGTGAAAGAAACGTTGATCAAGAATCAGGTCTCTCGTCAAATTATTTATACCCGCGGTTATGGTGAAGCGGTGCCTGCTTGTACCAATAGCACCTCTTTTGGTAAAGCCTGTAATCGACGTGTAGAGTTAACTTTGATTGTTGCTAAATAGCAGATTAATTTAGATACCGAGTCAGTTCGATGTTGCAATAGAGAATGATTAAAACCTAATGGTAGACGCAGCAAAAAAAAGCGACGATGATTCGTCGCTTTTTTGTTAAACCGTTAATTGATCTCTGCGTTAGCCCAAATCAATTTCGTTTAAATCGAACTAGCTCAACCCAATAATGTTACCTTCATCATCGAGGTCAAGAGACATAAAGGCAGGCTTATCCGGTAAGCCAGGCATTGTCATTACATTACCACAAAGCGCATAAATAAAGCCCGCACCGGCGCAGAGCTTTAGCTCTCTTATCACGACTTCAAATCCAACGGGAGCCCCTTTGATACTGCCATCCGTGGTGATAGATAACGGTGTTTTCGCTAAGCAAACCGCTAAATGATTAAAGCCTTGAGTTTCATATAAATCGAGCTGTTTTTGTGCTTGGTAAGATAGCGAGACATTTGCTGCCCCATACCCGGCTTCACACACCGCCATAAGCTTTTCTTTGACAGTTTGTTCTGCGGTATACAGTGGTGTGAAGTTAACAGGCGTTTGACAAGCGGCTATGACTTCTTTTGCTAATTCAATCGTACCGTTTCCGCCAAGGGAAAAGCCTTCACTGGTTGCGACGCGACAGAGATTATTAAACTGCTTAATCCACTGGGTTAATAGGTCCAATTCTTCCTGAGAATCTTGAGGGAAACGGTTGATAGCAACCACAGCAGGGACGCCATACTTGGCGACATTATTAATGTGCCATTTTAGGTTTTCGAATCCGGCTTTAAGCGCCTCTTCGTCGTCTTCAAACAATGAGTCAGGAATAGGAGCGCCAGGTTTAAAGTCATACAAGCCTGAATTGGCTTTAAGACCACGAAGTGTTGCGACAATAACCGCACAGTCCGGCTTTTTATCGGTGGCCGCTGCTTTGATGTTGCAGGCTTTCTCAAAGCCCATGTCGGAACCAAATCCACCTTCTGTGACGGTGTAACTAGCGAGTTTAGTGGCGATCTTGTCGGCAATGATGGATGAGTTGCCGTGAGCGATGTTGGCAAACGGACCTGCGTGAATTAGAGTCGGTACGCCTTCCAAGCTTTGCATTAACGTCGGTTCGACGGCGTCTTTCATAGATACAGCCATTGCCCCGGCAACTTGTAAGTCTTCGGTGGTAATAGGTTGCCCTTCAATGCTGTACGCAACAACAATTTTACCGATTCGAGCTCTCAGATCTTTCAGGTTTTCAGATAGCGCTAATATCGCCATGAGCTCTGAAGCGGCAGAAATATCGAATCCATCTTCACGTTCGATCCCATTGATGGTTTTATTGACCTCGTTTTTGCCCACAGTGACCATACGTAGCGAACGATCGTTATGGTCAATGACGCGTTTCCAAACGACGTTCTTTACGTCGATTTTAAGCGCCGATAGTCCAGTACGAGACTCAAAGTTGTCATAGCCCAAGCGTTGTTCATGATAGATGCGAGCGTCTATCGCTGCAGCAGCAAGATTATGCGCTGCTGTTACGGCATGGATATCACCCGTTAAGTGTAGGTTGAGTTCCTCCATTGGTGCG
Organism: Vibrio methylphosphonaticus; assembly: GCF_023634655.1. Taxonomy (GTDB): domain Bacteria; phylum Pseudomonadota; class Gammaproteobacteria; order Enterobacterales; family Vibrionaceae; genus Vibrio; species Vibrio methylphosphonaticus. The sequence continues at coordinate 82,451 of NZ_JAMKMS010000014.1, forward strand.
ACTTGTGCGTAACCACCACCGGCAGCGCCGCCTTTTACACCAAAAACCGGTCCCATAGAGGGTTGGCGGATGCACGCAAACACGCTTTCGCCAAGTTTTTTTAGCCCTTGAGAGAGCCCAACCGTGGTAACGGTTTTACCTTCACCTAACGGCGTTGGGGTAATCGCAGTAACGACAATAAGCTTGCCATCAAGGTTATCTTGAAGACGTTCAATAGCTTTAAGCGACACTTTTGCTTTATGCACGCCTTGAGGAAGTATTTCGTGATCGAGCAAACCAGCGTCTTTGGCAACGTCGGTGATAGCAGAAAGTGAGGCACTACGGCAGATTTCGATGTCAGATAGCATTAACGGTCCTATAAAGCCACAAAATAAATGAGGGAAACGTTTGCGTCGAGATAATACTGGCTAATAATTCTTTGTAAAGACAAAATTTCAGTATGCTGTACTAAACTTGACCAGATCAAATTGTTAGCGATGTTTTAATGAAAAAAAGAGGCTTATTAGCCTCTTTTTATTTATCTATCTATCCCAGTATGCTTCTTCTAAGCTATCTTCTCGTTCAGGCAACGCACGAGTCAGTCTTGGTGAGTGTTGCATTAACACCTCATAGCTGACGCGGTTCGCGTATTTACATACTTGCGATAAAGAAGAGTAGGTTAGACATGGCATCACATGTTTGTCTGAGCCTGGTACATTATTATGATGGAATGCATTTGCCGTCATATCATGCAGCAGGGCGGAAAGGGCACCGTCACCAGCTCCATTAGTATTCTTGATCTCAAGAGGACCACCTAAGTAAGGACCAATGTGAGAGTATACTTTCTGTGGATCAGCACAATCTTGCTTGCGCATAGCTCGACTGAATTCAAACTGGTTAAAATTCTCAATCGGCCCTTCTAATAGCTCATGAGTGGTGTCTCTAAGTGCAACATTGTCGCAGTAGCCAGCCATGTATAAACCATGAGGACCTGCGGTGCACAGTACCAAATCAACCCAATCTAGTGCTTTGTTTGCTGCAAGAAGCGGATCGCTAAACCCAGTTAAGGCTTCGCCTTCTTCTTCGTTCATTGCCACAATCGTGACATTTTCTTTAATGTAGTCTTGCCAAAACTTTTCGTTGCCTTGGATAACCCACTTAGTACCTAGCGTGAGGACGACGGGCACAGACTTTTGCTTGGCGAGCTCTACCGCTCGAGCAACGGCTAATGGCATTGGATCTTCGGGTTTGCCGCGCATGAGGTAAGATGAGACGACTAACGCGGATGCTTTGTCAAAAATTGACTCAGGAACGCTCTCTGGAAGCAGCTGATTCATTTGACCTTCGTTAATAGCAAAAGTACGTTCACCATCATCTGTGATCAAGGTATAGCAACGACCAATCGGACCATCGACAGTCTGCAAATGGTTAAGGTTCATTCGTGAAGAGGTACGGCACAAGTAGCGATAGCCGTATGAGCCTACTTCGATGTTTTTTGACATCACGCCAAGCAACACGGACTTACTGTCCGCAAGGACTGAGTAATTATGCAGGGTGTTACCTATTGTATCACCTGGAAATTGGTGAGTAATTAAACCTTGCTCAACCAACTCTTGGTATAAAGCATCGGCTTTGCTTTCTTCAAGAACAAGTGAGTGTCCCTTACTCAGCTCATACTTTTCTAAAAACGAGTTATCTACACGAGCTTCAATATCGACAATAGTCTGTCCAACGCCAATGATTGTTGGTCGAAAATATTTCGGTGCAGCTTGAGCTTGGCTCACAGATAGGTTTTTTTTACTTGTTGGAAAGTAATGCTTTGATTTACGTTGTCCGGGGAATCTCATACTAAACGCTAAGGGATCAAAATTTTCCGTATGATATCACATTATGTGTCATTTTGTTGCAATGAATTGCACTGTAAATGCCTAAATTGCCCGTTATGTTCCATTTATGTCAGTTTAATATAAGGTTGAGTTCATATTTTTAACCTTACCTCTAGCATGGTTAATGTGGGTGCTAATCTAGAACTAAAACAAAGTAAGAGGTGTTAAATTGAATCAACTTGATATCAATAAGGTTGACTTTAAGCAGGCCTTTAATCGCCTTGATAGTTACTTTTTTATTAAAGATGCACAGGGCTGCTATGTTTTCGTCAATGAAGCTATTTGTCAGTTGTTTAACTTATCGAATGAGCAAATTCTAGGTAAAAAAGACGATGAATTTTTTAATCTCGACGAAAGTAACGAGATTATCGTCAATGACCAGTTAGTGCTCAGTGGGCAAACGGTGTCTACACTTGAGAAAAATATATTAAAGGGCAACCGGGTCCGGTATTACCAAAACATGAAATCACCATTATTTGATAATGATGGTGAGGTAATTGGAATATTTGGAATTGCCATTGATGTCAGTGACGCCATTGCAAAAAAGCATGAGTTGGAGATCATGGTTATTCGAGACGAGCTCACTGGTCTCTATAATCGCCGTTTTTTAGATGCCCAATTGGCGTGTGAATATTCTTCCTTTCAACGTCACAAACAGCCATTTTCACTGTTAATGATGGATGTGGATAATTTTAAGGCAATTAATGATTTACTCGGGCACAGCACTGGCGATCATGTACTTTATGAAATTGGTAAAATTATGCTCGAATCTCTGCGAGTTGAAGACTACTGCTGCCGATTTGGTGGTGATGAATTTGCCATTTTATTGCCAAATACAGAGCTACGTGATGCATTTTTCTTAGGAGAAAGACTTCGAGAAGCCGTCGCGGCGTTTAAATTTACAAGTGTTGATGGTCGAGCGTTCAGCACAACAGTAAGTATTGGTGCCTCACACCTTACCGAGCAGGAAGAGCAGGACGGACTTACCAATATGGCTGATGCTGCATTAATGCAGGCAAAAAGAAAGTGTAAAAACTCGACACTCGTTTATTGTCATAAACAAACCATTATTACCAAGTGCACAGATTGTGATTTAGCCTGCGGTAATGAACTGCAGTCTCCTTCAAATTAGTTCGTTATATTTAAAACTTGTCCGCAATAAGAGTTGGTTGGATATCACGCATGGTTTTAGCGTACCACCGAAGTTGTATTAAAAAGAGCCCAATCAAGGGCTCATTCTATGGGTTATGGTTGAGTCGAAGCGACAGGCTCGACAAATGCTTTTGTCCCCCATAAAGGCACCGTAGATAGGCTGTGCTTAAAGCTGCCTGATGTTTCTTTGGTTGAATAGGACAGATACATGAGTGTTTGATTCTCTGCATCCAAAATACGGCGAACTTTCATTGTTTTGAACAGTATACTTTTAGACTTTCTAAATACTATCTCGCCTGATTTGGACGTGTCGATTTGTGCTATCATTTCAGGCGTGATTTCACCTGTTTGGCGGCATGATATAGAACTGTCACTTGGGTCTGAAAAGCTTAAGTTGGCCTCAATGCTTGCAATATGACACGTCACACCGGGTACTTCTGGATCGGTTAATGTGTTGAGTTTAATGTCTTTTAATGTAAACATGCCAAGTGAAACATCACCAACCTCCTTATCTCCGCAACCCGTTAGGGCAAGGGCAAGAGCTGGAACAATCATAAGCTTTTTCAACATATTGGGGCAATCCTTTAAAATAAGAGCTTGTGTATACAATAACCACGGTCAGCAAAAAATCAAATAGGATTTACAATGAAAGACGCGGCAATGGCTCTATATAACAAAAAGAATGAATGGTTAGCAAGCCAAGTAGATGTCGAATTCCCCACACCAGAAAGCATTAAAGGACGAGCTTTATATCTTGATTCTTTAACCAGTAGGTATCTTGAACCTGTCCCCGTAACAGAAGGATATTCTGCAACAATTGAGTGGCATCTTGTTGATTTTCATAGACTCACTGTCATGTTTTCACTTCTTCAGTCTAAAATATGGGAAAGCGAAGAGGCTCAAAATGTCATTGTTGAGTTTTTGACACAAATAATCCTTGAGCCAGAATACAGCTTGTATGTTGGGTTTACTGAAGGCGAAGCGGTTTGCGCTGCAAGCGTGTGCCGACAAAGTGATGTGGTTGTTGTTTCTGATATTGTCGACGCGACGGCAACAATGAGTCATGATGACATTGCCTTATCACTTATTTACCAGACGCTAAACATCAATAATGATGCGAATACAAACTTAGTAGAGATATGGATTGAAAAACGGTGATCAGCACGAAACTTTCGTCTATTGATTAGAGGAATGTCGTAAACCATCGTGTAGATACCGTTTTGTGTACCCAATATCTATTAATATTTATGACGAATTAAGTGGTTATGGGTATGTAAACTAATATGTCAGTAGTGAAGTGTGTCTTATTTGATTGCGATGGAACCTTAGTCGACAGCGAAATGCTCTGTTGTGAAGCATTGGTTGCGACCTTCAAAGAAGTGGGAGTGTCGCTTTCAATAGAAATGGCGGTGGAGAACTTTTCGGGAGGAAAAATTGCCGATGTGTTGACGTCAGCTAAAGGGCTCACTGACTCAAACGCATCTCTGGATCTGCTCGAGCCCATTTATCGACGTTTGACCACAGAGCTATTTGAATCAAAACTCACTCCAATAAATGGGGTGGAACAATTACTCGATTACTTAGATGATGAGAAGATTGAGTACTGCGTTGTCACCAATAGCCCCGCAAATAAAGCGTTGCACATGTTGTCGATTGTTGGACTGTCAGAGCGATTTCGAGGAAAAATCATTTCAGCGTTTGATGCGAACAGCTGGAAGCCAGAACCCGATCTTTTGAGTTATGCTGTGACCATTATGGGATTTCTCCCAAAGGAATGTGTGTACATTGACGATACAGAAAAAGGCGTCAATATGGGGATCGCGACGGGCGTTAAGACGGTGCATTTCTCTAAAGTCTGTATAGACAATCAACCTAATGTGACATGCCTGTTCGCGATGAATCAGGTTGTTGCACACATAAGTGAATTAAACAGCTCAATGAACAAGGCGGCAAGTGTGTGAGTTAGGCTGTATTTGAACCATGACCTTATTAATATACATTTCTGTCCAATCTTTGGAGTATTCTTGTGTGTAGAATCCACAGCCTGCGCAAAGGAATGTTTCGCCATCTTCTGACAAAAGATACTCATCGGAATCACATTCTGGGCAGTCGTGACTATTCTGTGTCTCGATAGTGTATTTCTTCATTGGAAGTACCTTCTTATTCATTCAATTGACGAGTCTGTCATCAAGATAAGCATAATACGCATCACTAATTTTATGTCGAAAAATTAGCGCCTTGCACAATAACCTGCGAGTAATGTCACTCAAACGCAAACAAAATTATGCTCGAGGCACTTAATCTTCAATATCAAATACCACCTGACCTTGTAACAACGTCATTATTACGTTTGCAGATGGGATTTTTTGGGTTGGCAGGCGAGTAATATCCTGATCAATAATGGCCAAATCAGCAGACTTTCCGATGGTTATTGAGCCAGTGATATGTTCGATTCCTAAGCTTTGCGCCGCATTAATAGTATACGCATCGATAGCCTGTTCTACCGTTTCAAACCCCAAATGCTTCATTTTCAAACTATTCGAAATCCCGACAAGGGGGTTGAGATCGTGGACATTCCAGTCGCTACTCAGTGTGACGTTAGCCTCGGTGTCCAAAATTGCGCGTGGATTCATCATCGCGTTAGCTCGTTGTTGACCTAAAAATGGGACGGCCCAATTATGGTCGTTGAATGCCACATACTCAGATCCCACCTGAAAGTCAGCCGTAACATTGAGCAGGGCAAAGCGGGGAATATCTTGTTTGGCCACAAGCTCTACATGCGTCAAGGTATAAGGCTTAAGTGAGCCTTGTTTTCTCACGTACTCAATGGCATTTAAAGACTCTTGCACAGCACCATCGCCAATAGCATGAATGTGGGCGCTGTAGCCTATGTCGTTTAAAGACGTGAGCCAGGTTTGCATTTCTTTTGGTGCGATATAATTGATGCCGTAAGGGTCATTGGCAAGATACGTTTTGATGTAAGGATTGAGTGTTTTTGACGTACCGTTAATAATGATACCATCACTGTACATTTTGACTTGATCAACTAAGAGTAACCGTGTTGGGTCATCAGAGAATATTTGCTTTAGAAATGCAAGCTGCTCTGCCATGGGAAAACTCGGGTAGATCCATGGACGTAGAGAGAGTCGTGCGGTAAGTGTTTGGTCGTCTTCCGCCTTTTGCCAAACGTCATACCATCCACGTTTCCAGTACATCCTGCCATCTCCAATGGTTGTGATACCGTTAGAAGCGACGTGTTCTAGCCCAAGTAGCAGCCCATCATAACTCTGCTGAAAACGGTTGGATAAACTATTCCAAGCGAGATCCATGACGATATCGCCAGCGTTATCTAGCAAAATACCGTTGAGTTTGTTGGTCGCGGTTTGTTTGAGTATTCTTCCACCTTTGGGATCAGGCGAATGCTGATTAATTCCTGCTAACGTTAACGCCACCGAGTTAACCCACATCGAGTGCGAAGTTTGCTCCATAATAATGACGGGTTGGTTGGGAAAAATACGATCAAGAACCTCTAATGGGGTATCGGTATTATTCTCTAATATTGATGTTAATGAAAAACCATACCCAATGAGCCAATCTTTAGTGTTGAACGATGCTTTGCATGCTTCTAGATACGGGATTTGATCAGCCAGTGATGCGTAATCTGGAAGTTCACATTGACCACCCACTTCGGACGCGGCTTCAAAAACATGATTATGATTATCAATGAAGCCGGGCAGTATCGTGGCCTGATTCAAATCGATGATATCGGTGTCGTCGGTTGCCAGTGCTTCTAGGTCGATAGTCTTACCAATACGGGTGATTATGCCATTATTAATCGCAAGACTATCAGCATTGGGGTGTTGGTATATATTAGCATTGATTAAAATAGTGTCGGTGGAAGGTACAGAACTTGCAATAACAGCCGACGAAAAAAGGGCGGTCAACATCAAATAGGATATGCGGATCATTGTGAGTCCTTTAATGAATTTGAAACGTAACATGACGTTGAGGAAGAGTGAACGCTTAGGTGAATGGTTAATGTTATATCAACAATAGCAAATAATGTTAATAAGTTGGTGATGAGTGGCTATTTAGTAAAATACTGAATGATTGAGTGACAATGTCACTTTGGCGGAGGCGGGGATTTTATAAATTTTTCAATAGGTTAAAATTCGTCCCAACTGAGTTGTTGGTCAACTATTCATCATTTTCCTACTTTCTTGCCCCTAACATATTCTGTCTCATCACTCCGTATTCAAGGGGCAACTTGAAAAATATTTGTGAACAAAGAAGTGAATCACACAAGTGTACAAATTCACTTGGTCAAATGACGCGGAGTTTGCTACGTTTATATGACACAGTGATTGGAAAGGTAGAATTATATGAAAGTAAATGTTCAAACACATCATGTATCAATCAACGACGATTCTCGTAAAGAAATAGAAAGTAAATTTGAGAAGGTTTCCGCTCACTTTCCACAACTGATTAGCTGCGACATTATCATCACAAAGGAACATGGCCAGCATCAAGTGGAAGTCTTTACTAATTATGAAGGTGTTAGAGTTTCTGCAAAATCGACTGACGATGTTATGTATCCAGCTATCGCGGGCGCGGTTAAGAAATTAGAAACAGGATTACGAAACAGAAAAGGGCAACTCAAGTCAGGGCTTCATGAAAAACCAACGAGCACCAAACCTGAAATTGCATCAGATATCATTCAAGAAATGAAACTCGTTTAGTTCTTAAGCCACTAGCTTTTAAGTCATTACGCTTTTAAGCCGTTAATTTTCGAAGCCAGCACTTAGTGCTGGCTTTTTTCATATGGCCCAGTGAGACAGAAGCAATAACACTTGCGACGCACAAAACAGACCAACTTGAGGTTTGTTATTTCACTACTGGTCAATCTAGTAGCAAAGTGCTGACAATAGCAGCAGGTGCACTAAAAAAGCCAAGCTTGGATGGTATTTTCATGCCAGCTTGGCTACTGTAATGTCATTGATGAGCCATTTTATGACTCATGTATTCTTGTCGCGATGAAGCCTTACATCACGGGTTAATAGCATCACGGGTTATTCTAAGCGTAGAAAAGGGTAAAGCATTGGCTAAAAAGTATTACGTAGTGTGGAAAGGAAGGGAAACCGGGATTTTTACAACATGGGCAGACTGCAAGGCTCAAGTCGATAAGTTCACTGGCGCGAAATTCAAATCATTTCAGACGTTAGCTGAAGCTGAACAAGCGTTTGGTTCTAACGGTGCAACAGGTAACAGTACAACAAGAGCGCGCGCTACTGCCGCTAAAACAAACACTAAAGCCAAAGCGAAGCCGTTATCACAACAAGATATTGTCGCGATGCCAGTGGAGGTTAAGATATTTACCGATGGCGCGTGCGATCCCAATCCCGGTCAAGCAGGCACTGGATTGGCGGTGTATCAACACAACACACTTGTTGAGTTGTGGTATGGGAAGTATCAAGCTAATGGTACCAATAATACTGCGGAGCTTAATGGTTTGCATCAATCAATGCTGTTGGCAAAGGCCCATTTATTGGCTGGGCGTAGTGTTGCGATTTACTGTGATTCTATGTATTCCATACAATGTATTACTACTTGGGCAAAAGGATGGGAAGCTAAAGGCTGGAAAAAGTCGGGTGGGGAGATTAAAAACCTAGATTTGATTAAGCCAATGTTCGAACTTTACCAGCAAATTGCGAATCAAGTTGCTATTCATCACGTCAATGGGCATGTGGGTATTGAAGGTAACGAGTTGGCGGACCGGATGTCTATTGTCGCGGTCGACACGAAGCAAGAGGTGATGGCTCAATATTCAGACCTTTCAGATCTCACGAAAATACTCGCATTACGTGCAGGTTAAGTCGTAAAGCAAAAGATATGGATGGTCAGCTCTGGAGACTGAGTCCATCCATATTGTTAATGTTATTGTTATTACTAACGTTAATATAGCTGTTTGCTTGAAATATTATTCATTTATTACAGCGAGTTATATTCACTAACGTCAATGTTCAATAGCTTGCCAATGCCTTCTCCATAGTTGGGGTCGGCTTGATAGCAGTGTTTTAAATGGCGAATTTGAATTTCTTTCGGTACGCCATCCAGGTTTCTTGCCGTGTTGTCGAACAAAATAGCTTGTTTATCTGCAGTCATTAAACGGAAAAGCTCACCTGGTTGACTGAAGTAGTCATTATCTTCACGGTGATTCCAGTGATCAGCGGCCCCTTCAAGACTTAATGGTGGCTCAGAAAAATCGGGTTGCTCTGCCCACTCCCCTTGATTATTTGGTTCATAACCAATTGTTCCTCCATGGTTGCCATCAACGCGCATCGCTCCGTCTCGGTGATAGCTATGTACAGGACAACGTGGTGCATTCACGGGAATGCTATGGTGGTTAACACCTAATCGATAGCGTTGTGCGTCACCATATGAGAATAAGCGCCCTTGAAGCATCTTGTCTGGTGAGCAACTGATCCCTGGTACAACGGCGGCTGGGTTAAATGCAGACTGTTCAACTTCAGCAAAGAAATTCTCAGGATTTCTATTGAGCTCCAACTCACCAACCTCGATGAGTGGATAATCTTTATGTGGCCAAATCTTCGTCAAATCAAATGGGTTGTATGGTACGGTTGCTGCTTCGGCTTCCGGCATGACTTGAATTTTCAAAGTCCATTTAGGGAAGTCTTTATTGTCGATACTGTCTAAAAGATCCTTCTGGTGGCTTTCTCGATCTTTGCCAATAACGGTTTCTGCTTCCGCATCAGACAGGTTTTTAATCCCTTGTTGAGATTTGAAGTGAAATTTAACCCAAAAACGTTCGTTGTCACTGTTGATCAAACTAAAGGTATGACTGCCGAATCCGTGCATATGTCTATACGTGGCAGGGATGCCACGATCGCTCATAACAATGGTGATCTGGTGCAGAGCTTCAGGAAGTGAAGTCCAAAAATCCCAGTTGTTTGTCGCGCTTCGCATATTCGTTCTTGGGTCACGCTTTACTGCGTGGTTAAGGTCTGGGAACTTGAGAGGATCTCTTAGGAAAAATACGGGTGTGTTGTTACCAACCAGATCCCAGTTACCTTCTTCGGTGTAAAATTTAACAGCGAAACCACGAATATCACGTTCGGCATCTGCCGCACCACGTTCGCCAGCTACTGTTGTAAAGCGTGCAAATAATTCTGTTTGTTTGCCAATTTCGGAAAAAATCTTAGCTTTTGTATATTAAGTGATGTCGTGAGTGACGGTAAATGTACCATAGGCACCGGAGCCTTTAGCGTGCATACGTCTTTCCGGAATAACCTCTCTATCAAAATGCGCTAACTTTTCTAAAAACCAAACATCTTGTAGAAGTTGAGGGCCACGTTTACCTGCGGTTTGTACATTTTGGTTGTGTGCAACAGGGCAGCCTGAAGCGGTGGTCAGTTTTTTACTCATAGAGATATCCCTTTCTTGTTAGATCAAGTGAGAAGAACGTAATAATAGTAGTCGTTCTTATCAAATATGTAAGCGAATCAAGTAGGGGGCTCAACCGTATTTACACTGCTTTACACTACCAATAAATGATACGGATAAAACGCGTGAAAGTAGTTTAATTGTTTTATTTTAATCAATGTTATTAATGGTTTGATGCGGTAGGGAGTGAGCAAGTTAGACGACGTTTTGTGGGGGGCGCCTGTAACGTTACTTTGCTTACTTTCAGTCGTGTACGCAATAATGCGGTGTTTCACAAATAAAGAAGCAGAGTTTACAGGCGCATCGCTAAATTTAGTGGCGTTTAGGTCCGTTACGAACCAGTTCTTTACCGGTTTCGAAAATTTCATCGCTGATCCAGCGAGCGAGAAGGAGCTCTTGCTTCTCATTGAAGACCGCGACGAAGTGGCGACCATCAGAATTGTTTGTCGCCATTCCTACACCTGCAACGCCTTCTAATCCAAGGCCGCCATTTTCGACCGACAGTAAGAATTGCTCAAGTGCTTCAAGGGTGTCGATAATATTGTTATCTGTTTTCATGGTTTACCGCTGTATGTTGATTAATGTCACCAATAAAGCAGGCACTTTACAGCGGAAGCGAAAAGATGTGAATAGTAATGGCGATGAAAGTGCGCGCTTTTACTATTTTAGAGCCCGCAGGTTTGGCCTTGTTACTGATATAGACCCTGATACTAATATAGACCTAGTTACTGATGTAGAACTAACTGGCAGCGTAAACTTAGTTATCCAGGCCGAGCTATTTATACTCTGCTCGTTACCTAATCGATATTTTATAATAAGCGTTTTAAAAATAAGCGCTCATATTATGAGCGCTATGAGTTCGAGTTATCGCCCAAAGTATGCAATGACGACTTTATCTTCACCGAGGGTTCGGGAAAATACAAACGCGTCATCATGGTCGACAATACGATGCACGCCGGCGCCGATTGCAGGGTGACGGTCCCTAAATTGACCGACGGTTTTCCAATGTTCAAGTAACTGTTGCTTATTGGTATCGAGTGACCACACCATGTCCGAGCGCGTACCTTGATGGAAATCATCGGCGAAAGGCCCTATGTCTCTCGCGATTTCATCCCCATAATAGATTTGTACCGCGCCCGGACTCAGTAGCAGGGCATTTGCGGCACTTTTTTGCATTTGATAGTCCTTAAATCGGCTAAAAAATAGTTCGGTATCGTGCGATGACATATAACTTACGGGATTGAAGTCCACAGAGTCGGTAATTGAATCTGCGTAGTGCTGATAAGTGTCGGCCATTTGACTAAAACAAACGGCGCCCTTATCGAGTTTTTTCTGCATATCAAAGTTGATCAGCGCATCAAACCCATCATCAAAATACGGACTACGATAAGCACTGTGTCCCCATACTTCGCCCATCATCCAGAAAGGTTGCCCAGAGGTATTGTTTAACGTACGCCATTGCTCCAAGCTGTCTGTCGCTTCGGATTTAAGTCGCTTCCACACTTCCGGTTCTACGTGTTTGACAGTATCGACTCGATAACCATCTATGCCAAAGCGCTTCACCCAGTCCGTCTGCCATTCTATAAGGTAGTCGGCAACGGTATAACCCTCTCGTGACTCGACACGTGTACCGGGGTTGTCCATCAACCATTGCGGCGGTTGCACATGCTTGGTCGATTCGGTTTTAAAATCGGGTAGACCCGCCAGCGATAATGTGGTGTCACTTGAGCCGGGTTGGTCATAACCGGGCAGTCCAGTTCGAACCCAATCCGCGCCCCACCAGTCTTTCCAGTTTGATGATTGATAGTCGATGTTGCTGTGGAAGCTGTGCCAGTTTTCTCCTTCTTTTGGCGCCCAGTCAGCCCATTGAGTCGGTAAGTTTTTTGGGGTGGAAATAACATCGAGAGAATCAAATTGCGCATCGGCTAACGTCGCATAACCTGGATGATTGATGACGGCATCCAGTAGAACTTTAATCCCACGTTTATGGGCTTCCGAAACGAGACGTTTTAGATCTTCATCGTTCCCGAAGCTGTCGTCTACTTTGGTAAAGTCTCGTGCCCAATAACCATGATAAGCGTAAAATGGGAAAGAACCGCTATCACCTCCGCCAACAAAGCCGTGCACTTGTTCAACAATTGGTGATAACCAAATTACGTTAGTACCCAGACTCTTGATGTAATCGAGCTTTTCTGTGACGCCATTTAAGTCACCGCCGTGAAAAGTGCCAATTTCTTGCTTGTTGTCGTTATGTCGAGAGTACGGTTGCGATTTGGAACGATCGGAATTATTGAAACGATCAACCATGACAAAATAGATGTTGGCATTGCGGTAGTTAATGGTTTTGTTGATTTTTGTAACGGACGCTTTAGCTTGGGTTTGTACTGGCTCAAGAAGGATGAGACCGCCATTTTTTTGAGAAGGCGTTACCGTGACCCTACCGTTATTGACGCGTAATTCATCACCGGAAAATACCTCCCGAAGTAATGTGCCATCAGCAAAAGAAGAGGAGACATTGATGTCTTTCGGGCCTTCAATAAACGTTTCACACTGTACGTTAGGCAGTGGACGTTTAAATTCCGTTTTCGCGATTTTCTTAGGTTGCCGTTTAAACAACAGGGTTTGGCTTTCTTGATCATAGGAAAACGAATAGTCCCCTGTGAATCTAATGGTCAGCGGCAATTGAGTCGTTTCACCACATAATAGTGGGATTGGCGTATTAAATTTTATCTTACCTGGAAGCTGGTTATCACATTGCCCTTCAATTCCAGAAACGGACAATTGATATTTGTCTTTAGTCAGTGGCACTACGACAGCGTTAGCATTGTCTAGCGGGTAATCACGACTGGTAGTGGTCGTTGATATCGTCAGGTAAGGCGTTGCAAACAGCGCAGACGACGCGAAGAGTGACGGCATTGCAATAAGTAAAGAGGTGAACAGAGTCTTATGTTTCATGGTCATTCCATTGTTATTATTTTTCACTCTTACTTTACTTAGCAAAGCGATCACGCACATCATTCTAGCGCTCTACGCCTCAAAGTTTGCTGCTGTTCACATTATGAGCGCTTAGGGCGTAGAAACCCTGCGTATTAGACGATAAAAATGGTGCAACGTGGACGTTAAGTTGTCGATTCTGGCAGTAATAACGTAAAGGTCATGCCGTGTTGCGCATTAATGTGCGCAGTAATTGAACCATTCATATCTCTCATGTTGTTAGCCGTAATTGATAATCCCAAGCCAAGTCCATCACCTATCTTTTTACTGGTGTGAAAGGGTTCAAATATAGCGTCTATGCACGCCGGGTTTACGCCGCATCCATTATCCATGATTCGTATTTCTATCATGGTGCTGACCTTGCTAATAGCGATGGTGAGTGTTGGGTGCTGAGTATCACTTAGCGCGTCGATGGCATTCGAAATAAGGTTACCTAGAACCTGTCTAAGACGTTGTTCTTCACCGGTGACAGTTGGTAGCACTTCTGGGGCTCGAACTCGCACGTCAATTGAGGATAATTTCGACTGATAGATACGTAGTGTCTCTTCGATTGCTTCGGATAATGATACAGGGTTGAGCAATTCTGGCTTGCTATAGGCAAAACTTTTTAATTGGCGAGTCATATTTGCCATGCGATCGATGAGCGTTTGAATTAACGTGTGGTTAGCACGCATCATGTCATATTCATTACGCGCCATTAAAAGCTCGTTGGTGGTGAGTAACGTACGGAGCCCTGTAAGAGGTTGATTGAGTTCATGAGTAATTGCGCTCGACATTCGACCTAATGCCGCCATTTTACTCGCTTGAACGAGCTCGTGCTGCGCTTGTTCGAGTGCTTGAGTACGTTCTTCAACTCGTTTCTCCAACGCTTGATTCGCTTGTTGTAGTGCTTGTTCGGCGGTCTTTCGTTTACTGATATCAATGACGGTGGCAAGAAAAAAAGGCTGCCCATGCCATGGAAACAGCGTTAATGAAAAAAGGACAGGGAAAAGGCTGCCATCACTTCGCTTTGCAATGGTATCTACTGCGCTTAACTCGGTATGTTCTTTATGAGTCGATAAATTCTTTAGCAGCTTTAGCGTGGTGGAGTTCGGGTTTCCTGCGTCAAATAACTCCCACGCATGTATCGCTTTACTATGCCTATCTGGAAGACAGAATTGGCGTTTTGCCATAGGGTTAACATCGAATAACAGGCCTTGCTCATCAATGACCATTAACCCGACATGGGTCTTGTTGATCATTTGGGTAAGGCGCTGTTGTGATTCCTCCAAAATGGATTGGATTTGCTGTTTACTTTGTTGTTTTTGATGACGTTGAAAGAAGATGATAATCAGCAAAGTGATGAATAGCAGTAGAGTGACTGTGCTCCAACCAACAACATTGATCGTCTGTTGCATTGGGTTCAAGGGGGTCAAATAACTGATTTTCCAATCTAAATCGTCAAGCTTAACGGTGTGAGCAAGGTAACTATCGGCAGAGTTGTGTTGTGAGTCAGTGAGTTGCCACGTTTTAATGCGTGTGTCGTCATACAGTAATTCGTAATTTTGCATAATGTGATGGGATGAGTCGTTAAGCCAATCTGCACTGTATCGAGCGCTACTCGATAAAAAGAACTGATTCTGCTGATTCTGCAAGGTTATGACGTCGCTACTGGTAATGATTTGTTCGGTTAATAGGCTGAGGTCAATTTGCACTACCGCTATGCCAGCAATGTCCAATCCAATAAAAATAGGGGCAGTCAAATAGTAAAGCGGAGTCGAACCTTTGGTTTTACTTACGAGCGACACACCTTCGCCTTGAGTGTGAATTTGTTGCGCGATGGCTTGTCTATCTGACCGGCTGAACCTTTCTCCCACCAAATTCGATGCAAGCGCTTCACCCGTGGCAGACAAAATCAGCCAGCCTTCAGTATTCGCCGCTTTATCAAGTTGGAACAGTTCGTCTTCAACGCTTTGCTTTAGACCTACATCGCCTGCCACCAATGCGATGGTTCGAGGGTTATTAGTGATGAGATAAGGCAGGTGATAAAAGCGCTTTAATGTCCGTCTTACTTCGCCGATATAGTCGAGTAAACGTTCTTGGACGAGAGTTTGGGTTTTATTGCTTAGCCATTGTCGCGAAACTTCTCGGCTCGTCCCATAGCAAAGACTGATCAACATGACGACAACGACAGTAATAATCCACTTATATCTCATCATGCATCCCGCAATAGACTGATTTTGTTTTATTAAAAGACTGCGCTGTTTCTTATTGATGTAAAAGAGTTGTGATCAAAAAGTGAGACTTAGCTCCTTTTATCCAATTGCAAATTTACCTAACGTAGATAGGGAGTATTCATTTGGGTGATAGGTATGGTTTTCGTAGAAGCGGCACGAGTAGCACTAATTGAAGATGACGACATTGTTCGACAAGCGACGAGCCAGTGGTTACAACTTGCAGGTTTTGAAGTGGAGGCATTTAGTACTGGGTTAGCGGGTAAGTCTGCAATTCTTAACGGCGACTACGATGCGATAGTCAGTGATGTACGATTACCCGATATAGACGGTTTGGCACTACTCGCTGACCTTTCGGCAAATAACATTCAAACCCCAATGATCCTAATTACTGGGCATGGCGATGTCGACATGGCGGTTAGCGCTTTGCAACAAGGTGTGTTTGATTTTATTGAGAAACCCTTTCAACCAGAAAGGTTGTCGCAGCGTGTTAACGAGGCTGTGGTTTCGTATCGAGCCCAAGCGTCGGCTCAAGATCGGCAAGAATACTTGGCGAGTGTCAATGGGCTTGAGCAAGTGTTGATCGGACAAAGCTCGGCGATGGTGCAACTAAGAGCTCAGGTGGTTAAGCTGGCTCGCATTGATACTCATGTCATTATCTATGGTGAAACGGGGTGTGGTAAGGAACTCGTGGCCACCAGCTTACATAATGAAAGCCCACGCGGTAAACGTGAACTCGTAGCAATTAACTGTGGCGCTGTACCTGAAAATCTCTTTGAAAGTGAGTTGTTCGGCCACGAGGCTGGCGCGTTTACAGGCGCGAGTAAAAGGCGAATTGGTAAGCTTGAATACGCAGATAAAGGGACGTTATTTTTTGATGAAATAGAGAGTATGCCACTTGCCATGCAAGTGAAGGTCCTACGATGCATACAGGAAAATACCGTTGAGCGGGTGGGAGGGAACCAAACGATCCATACCGATCTTCGAGTGATTGCCGCTGCGAAAGAGGATCTAAGTGATAATAGTGAATTTCGACAAGACTTATATTATCGCCTTAACGTCGCTCAAATTCACATTCCGCCACTGCGAGAGCGCGAAGAAGATGCCTTGATTTTGTTTGAGCACTTTATTCGCCACACTCGTGAAGATGCGCGTTCTTTAAGCGATGCTGATCGACAGGCAATCTTGAGTTACTCATGGCCTGGTAATGTCCGAGAACTGAGGAACGCCGCCGTACGCTATGCCTTAGATGATAGCGTCTCTGTGATGGAAATATTAACAATGCGGCCAAGCTCTACGACCGAACTGACTCAAAGTGGTGTTCCGCTCGCGATTCAGCTGCATAACTTTGAAAGAAAGGTGTTGAGTGATGCTTTGTCTCGTCATCATGGTTGTATTACCGATGTTATGCTTGAGCTAGATATACCACGCCGAACACTTAATCAAAAAATGCAAAAGCTCGGTCTAAATCGAGCAGATTATACTTAAGCAATTAAGCAATTAAGCAATTAAGCAACGAAGCAGCCAAGCAGCCAAGCAACTAAGTCACCAAGTAGCTAAGTCCTTAAGAAAAGAAGCTACGTTAAGTATAAGCAACGAAAACGGGGTGCATGAGGATAGTCTATTGGTGCCATGCCATCGGCAAAAACTTGCTTAGTTGAATTGTCGTGAAAATGCTATTTGAGTCACAATTTGTTAACATATTAGGACTGTCGAGTCGCTTTTTGGCGGTTTCGATAAGCAAGAACTTGCTCATTAATCAGGACACATTTGAGCAAAAAATTGCTCATTTTACCATTGTTACTAGATAATATATTTATTTATCAATTACTTATATTTTGGCATTGAGCTTGCTATAGAGTAAGAGTAGATAACAAGTACGTAACGCCAAATAACATGGAGTGTAACAATGAACAAAAATAGAGTAGCGAAAGCGTTAGTCATCGCCCTGACTTCTTTTGGATTAGTCACGAATGCCGCTATCGCACAAGAGCGAAGCTATATTTTGTCAACGGCGTCTACGGGGGGAACGTATTATCCCGTAGGTGTGGCGTTGGCGACGTTGAGTAAGGTTAAGCTTGCACCTAAATATCACTTCTCTTTATCGGCAATTAGTTCTGCCGGATCAGGCGAAAACGTCAAACTTTTAAATGAGAATGAAGCCCAATTTGCCATATTGCAGGGTCTATATGGCGCTTGGGCGTGGTCTGGTGAAGGCCCATATGCAAAGAGTGGTCGCCAAGAACAGTTGCGCTCAGTGTCCATGCTGTGGCAAAACGTCGAACATTTTATCGTTCGCACTGAATTGGCGGAAACCGGTACGGTGTCCGACTTGAATAATCTGGTTGATAAGAAGTTTTCTATTGGTAAAAAGAATTCGGGTACGGAAAACTCAGGTCGACAAATTATGAAGGGACTAAAGGTCGATCCTGACTCGTTTAATCTTGCGTTTATGGGCTACGGTGGAAGCGCGAGCGCTCTACAAAATGGCACGATAGACGGAATGAATACGCCAGCAGGGGTGCCGGTTGGCGCGGTGACTCAAGCGTTTGCCGCTCTTGGTAATGATATTTCTATTTTGTCCTTTACGGATGAGCAAATTAAAGAGGCCAATGGGGGCTTCAATCTTTGGACTAAATACGACATTCCCGCCAATACCTATCCCGGTTTAGACAAACCCATTACGACGATTGCTCAGCCTAATTTCTTGGCGGTAAGAGACGATATTTCTGATGATGATGTCTATGAACTGACCAAGGCTATCTATGAAAACTTAGCATTTTTACAAGGTATTCATAAAGCGACGAAGGCCATGGCACTTGAAAAGGCGATTGCAGGTCTACCTGTCCCACTTCACCCCGGTGCTGCTCGTTACTATAAAGAAGTGGGTTTAGAGATCCCATCTCACCTGATTGCTAAATAGGCAGTTGACTAACATTCATTCAACTGAATGAACATGCCTTCACGTTCCGTGAAGGCATTCCTTAAATACGTGACCCTATTAGCAAATAATAGCAACAGAAGCCACTAGGCTGGAGTATGTCATGAGCGATACCGTTCAAAAGGAATTGCAGAAGTTTGAGTTGCCAACTCGAACTGATTTTCCATGGGTAACCACCACGATCACGGTGTTTGGTGTGGTGTTGTCTTTACTGCATATTTGGTTCAATACGTTATCAACCTTACCGGAGCTTTGGATTTCTGCTACGCACTTCGCCGGGTTCGCTGTGATATGTAGCCTGTGGTATCCCGCTCATGTGTCATTGAAGTCGAGTAAAGTGGCACTTGTGGTTGATGTCTTCATTGCGTTGGCGGCCATTGCGTGTTTATTGTACATCCCGTACGCAGAAGATGCCCTCTACGAGCGTGGTGTTAAGTTTGTCACCAGTGACTGGGTATTCGCCATTCTAGCGATTGTTATTGTAATTGAACTAATACGCCGCACGATGGGCTGGTTTATTCCAATCCTCATTGTCGTGTGTTTAAGTTACGTGGTGCTTTGGGGGCAATGGGCGAGCGGTATTTTTCATTTTCCGGGCTTAAGTATGGAAACCCTGTTGTATCGGAGTTTCTATTCGTCTGAAGGAATGTTTGGTGCGATCTCCCGTATTAGCTGGACGTTCGTATTTATGTTTATCCTATTTGGTGCATTTTTAGTTCGATCTGGTGTCGGCGACTACATTATTAACGTCGCTCGTGCGGCAGCGGGAAAAATCATTGGCGGGCCGGGGTTTATCGCTGTGATTGGCTCAGGGTTAATGGGGTCGGTATCCGGTTCAAGTGTCGCCAACACGGTTTCGACGGGAGTGATTAGTATCCCTTTAATGCAAAAAGCGGGCTTTCCTTCTCGATTTGCGGCGGGAGTCGAGGCGGCCGCTTCCACGGGTGGACAACTGATGCCACCGGTCATGGGGGCAGGCGCGTTTATTATGGCGTCTTACACTCAAATTCCTTACGTCGATATTATCGCGGTCTCTTTTGTTCCCGCGTTGATCTACTTTTTATCCGTCGCTTTCTTTGTGCGGATAGAAGCCAAACGTAGCGGCGTTCAAAAAATTACCACGAGCGAAGTGCCTTTATGGAAAGTGTTGATATCAGGCTGGCACAACCTCATTCCACTGGCCGTTTTGGTCACACTACTGGTTCAAGGCTTTACACCAACCTATGCCGCGGGTATCTCAATTCTCTCTGTGGTCGTGGCGTCATGGTTTTCTAAAGATCATAAAATGGGTCCGAAAGCGATAGTCGAGGCGTTGTCACAAGGCGCGAAGAATATGGCGACCACGGCGATATTGCTGGTGGGTATTGGGCTAGTGATCAATGTGATCAGCACTACTGGCATTGGCAATACTTTTTCCTTAATGATAGACGGTTGGGCAAGTGGTAATTTGTTGGTCATGCTGGTGTTGATTGCTCTGGCGTCTTTAGTGCTTGGTATGGGGTTGCCAGTGACAGCGGCGTATATTGTGCTTGGTACCTTGTCTGCGCCGGCGTTATACAAACTTATTGCAGAAAATCAACTCTTCGAATTAATGGTGTCGGGCCAACTTCCTGAGCAAGCGAAGGCCATATTTATGTTGGCGGCGCCAGAGCGCTTACATTTACTCAACGCGCCAATGCCTATTGAAACGGCGAAAGAGCTAGTGGCGTTAGTTCCTGCAGATTTTGTGGAAACCTTATTAGAGCAGAGTATTGGAATGGAAGCGGTTGGGCTAGCGTTACTCGCGGCACATTTGATTATATTTTGGCTTTCTCAAGATAGTAATGTTACCCCACCTGTGTGTTTAACGGCTTTTGCTGCGGCGACTATCGCGAAGACACCACCCATGCGAACCGGTTTAACCGCATGGAAAATTGCCAAGGGCTTGTACCTCGTTCCCTTGCTTATCGCGTACACCGGTTTGGTGAGTTGGGATGTGATGTCGGTAGTGAGCGTTGGGTTCTTTGCCATCATTGGTACTTACGCGTTAATCGGTGCGATTGAAGGGTACCTTGAAGGCCCATTAACGGTATTGTTGAGAGTCGTACTTGTGGTGGTCGGTGTTTGCTTGGTTTGGCACGATCTTCCTATTCTCGTTCGAGTCATTGCCTGCGGTGTATTCGCTTTGATCTTTATACACAGTAATCGAATATTTAAAGCGCAGAAAATTATTGGTCAAAGTGGTAAATCGCAAGACACAAACACTCAAAACAGCAAAGCACAGCAAACGAAATCCGTATCAGCATCATAAGGAGCAACATGGACACGGAATATGACTATGTGGTGGTGGGCGGTGGCATCGTAGGTGTGTCGACCGCTTGGCAATTACAGCAACGATACCCCGAGAGTAAAATCTTATTGTTAGAAAAAGAAAGTGGCGTTGCTCAGCATCAAACGGGTCACAATAGTGGTGTCATTCATGCCGGTGTTTACTATGAGCCAGGTAGTATGAAAGCCGATTTTTGTAAGCGCGGTGTGGAACGAACGATGGCGTTTTGTCGTTCGCACGATATACCGGTAGAAAATTGTGGCAAATTATTGGTTGCGACAAACGTTGTTGAGCAACAACGTATGATGGTGTTATACGAACGATGTCATGTGAATGGCATCGAGGTCACCTTGCTAGACCAAGCGCAACTGAAGCTAGCAGAACCCAATATTATCGGGCTAGGTGCTATTTATGTTGCCAGTACTAGTATCGTCGACTATCGCTTGGTGACGGAGCATATGGCGTCGGAGTTTGAGGCGAACGGCGGCATCATTCAACTCGAAACTAAAGTCACAGAGCTTATAGAGCGCGATGACCAAATAATCATCGGTTGCGTCAAAAGAGATAAGGTCAAAGATCAAGAGCTGACAATGACCAGTCAGTTCTTGATTACCTGCAGCGGCTTGATGGCGGATAGAATGACACAGCTGCTTGAAATAAAAACCGACTTTCAGATTATCCCTTATCGTGGTGAATACTATCGCTTGGATAGTCGACATAATCGGGTGGTCAATCATCTTATTTATCCAATTCCAGATCCCGACTTACCATTCTTGGGCGTGCACTTAACAAGAATGATTGATGGTTCGGTCACGGTGGGACCAAATGCAGTACAAGGTTGGAAGCGAGAAGGCTATGGCTCGGTAAACGTGAGTTTGCAAGATACTTGGCAAATGCTGACATTTTCTGGTTTTTGGAAAGTGACACTAAAGCATATTAAGACTGGACTGACTGAATTCAAAAACTCGTGGTGGAAAGCAGGGTATTTGAAAGCGGTTAATAAATATTGTCCGACGATTAATGTGGATGATCTTAAACCTTATCCGGCCGGCATTCGTGCGCAAGCCGTCTTATCGGACGGCACACTGGTACATGATTTTTTATTTGCAGAAAGTACGAGAAGTTTGCATGTCTGTAATGCACCCTCTCCAGCCGCCACGTCGGCCATTCCAATCGGGGAATACATTTGTGATAAGGTCACAAGTAAGTGTGAGAATCTGGAGCGTTGAGACCATATTGTACAATCTCTGACTCACGTATGCCTGACTCACTTATGCCTAAAACAAGCGCTAAACCATGAGTTGGCCTGAGTGGCTTGGGTATTATGACCACAAACCGCTTACAGAAACTATTTCCTTACACTCGCTAACCCTTAACAGTCGCGATAACTAAGAGTTCTTTTAGTTTGGCTGTTAATGCGTTTAAGTTTAGGTGTTATAGGGACTACGTTTGAGGCTTGGCGGTAACCACAGCTTGATAGCGCCCAGGTTTGTGGTTCATGGCAAGAATAAGATTAGTGGTAATGGCCCCTAAGATTGACAGCGCAATCAATGACAAGTCAACGATGAAGAAAGACAAAATCACGATTGAGCAATCAAGCCCCATTTGAACTTTACCCGCGCGAATGCCAAAGCGATCTTGTAGGAACAACGCAAGAATATTGAAACCACCTAAGCTCATTTTGTGCCTGAAGATGACGAGCATACCGATACCAATCAAACCCCCACCGATAATAGCGGCGTAAAGAGGTTCAATATGACTAATTTGGATAACATGATGCAGATGGTCAACCGCAAACGATACGATGCTCACCGCAATAAAAGTGTTAATCGTAAATGGCCAGCCCATTCGTGTGGCAGAAAGCAAATAAAAAGGTAGATTGAGTGCGAAAAACACTTGCCCGAACGTAAATGCAGACACTTTAGTAATGAAAATAGCCAGACCAGCAGTTCCACCGGTGAGTAATCCGACATGATTGAAAAAAATGACGCCAAGAGAAACTAACGCGCTACCGAGTAATAACGCCAGTAGGTTCTCTCTTAAACTATGATCCTTATCCATGTTGATGCATTCCTTTGTTGATATCAGCGTATGTTAATTTGAGCGATATTCGCTTTAGCCTAAGTTACTGGGAGGTAAATAATGGGCACTATGGCGTATGACCTGTCTGTACCGATTGGTGGTTTCCTTGCCACTAGCACGGATAATAGGTTTACACGACGGTTTGGATAGTAGCCTTGGGGGGCGGATGTCGTCGAGGTTTTGCACTCAATTCACATTGAGGCAAGTGTTACGAATCCTTTACAGCTAGTTGATGAGAAGAGCAGGGCGCTGAATGGTTTAGGGCATATATTTGCTGCGGCATACATTGAATTTACGCGCAGTAGTAGCCACACTGTCTTAATGTTATATAAAAGGTATTTGATGAATTTTTTAGCGCACCTTCACATTGCCGACCACTGTCATAGTAGTTTGCTAGGAAACCTTTTAGGGGATTTTGTTAAAGGGGATCCGGCGAAAACCTATAGCGCCGATTTAGTTCGGGGAATTCGATTGCACCGTAGTGTTGATTCGTACATTGATAATCATGACATTATCAAACAATGCAAAGTACTATTTTCGCCAGAAAAGCGCCGTTTTGCTCCTATCGCATTGGATATGTTTTGGGATCATTGTTTAGCGAAACATTGGCAGCATTACCATGCAATGCCGCTGCACCATTTTGTTGATAATGCACATCGAGATGTTACCGCGCCACAAGTGTTAAACGCCGCGCCATTGCCGGAACGTTTTTTACGTATGAGCGAGTACATGTGGCGTGATAGATGGTTAGAATCTTACCAAGATCTGGACAATATCCAATACGCATTAGAAAGAATGTCGCAACGTAGCTTAAGGATGGGAATGCTTGCTGAATGTAGCAGTGACTTAGAACTAAATTACCAACACTTCTTGAGTCTGTTCAAAGAACTTTACCCGCAAGTGCTTGTGCATGCGCGATATTTCTCACAGAACCAGCCCTAAAGTCATAACTCAGCGTCATTGACGGCGCTCTAAAGTACACCGTTTTATTGGTAAGACCTGTTTATTTTAAGGTTTGATTATTAGCTAGATATGGTTTTTCGTCTATTTATCAACCGATTTTGTCATCGGTAAGCCTGGTTAATTTGTTTTGGGTATGGGTTGTAGTTGGTTGTATTTATAGGGTGAATACTTCTGGGGTGAATATGGTTTACAAGCATTGTTTGCATTTGCATTAACAATCAAAATGTTGTGATATGATGGAAAAATTGCTTAACGATTCAATATAGATAGGTACAGAATGACAGCTTATTATGCCGAAATCACGGGTTGGGGTAAGTGCCTCCCACCAGCAACACTGACTAACCATGATCTAAGTACGGTAATGGAAACTTCTGATGAGTGGATTCGTTCTAGGACTGGGATAGAAACTCGTCGTATTAGCCACGTTAACACCTCAGAGATGGCTACGGTTGCAGCGCAACATGCAATGGCATGTGCTGGTATTACGGCAGAAGACGTTGATCTGATTATTGTTGCCACTTGTTCACCAGACTCGTTGATTCCCAATACGGCTTCTCGCGTTCAGCAAAATTTGGGCGTTCCGGCGGCGGCGGCGTTTGATCTAAATGCCGCCTGTACGGGTTTTGTCTACGGCTTAGAAACCGCAACGAAGCTGATTCAGTCGGGTAACTACCGTAACGCAATTGTTATAGGCGCTGAGCGTTTGTCTTTCTTCCTTGACTGGAGCGAAAGAGACACAGCTGTATTGTTTGGCGATGGCGCAGGTGCGGCGGTATTGAGCCGCACAGAAAGCAAAGTGGGTCTCCAAGACGCTCAAATTGGCTGTGATGCGAAAGGGCGTGACATTTTAGCTGTTCCAAAGTTTGGTACGTCAATGGAGCGCTTCGCGGCGGATAATGGTTACTTTGAATTTGAATTCATTGGTAAAGAGATCTTTAAGCGTGCAGTAAAAGGCATGGGGGCGGCGGCGAATACCGTATTGTCTCGCTCAAACTTGACCAAAGAAGACATTGACGTGGTTATTCCTCATCAAGCGAATATTCGCATCATTCAAACGTTGTGTGATCTGTCGGGCATCGAACGTGAAAAAGCGTTTGTGAACATTCAGAAGTATGGCAACACCTCCGCGGCGACAGTGCCAATCGCGTTATGTGAGGCGTTAGAACAAGGGAAAGTCAAACCCAACGATGATCTGCTGTTAGCTGCATTTGGCGCTGGATTGACTTGGGGTGCAGGGCATATTAAATGGGGTGAGCGTGTCACACCAATTGATAGCAGCGATGCACAACTGCCAGCGTGTGAAAAGTCTGCTTTGGAGCTGATGGCTACTGCTATCGAGCATTGCCAAAACAAACCTGAGAAATAATCAGCGCAGTACTCAAATTAGTATTTAAAAAAGGAAGCCTTGGCTTCCTTTTTAATTTTTTGTCATCGAATCATAAACCGTTGCACGCAATGAATGTGTATTACGTCTCCTTATTTATTAAGGCTCCTGTTTATCTACGTACACTTTTTATCAACGTTCACGGCTTAACACGTTCCCCCATTATGCTGAGGCAAACTTATAAGTACGGTAACCACCAATCAGGTTGCGAGCGTTAAAGCCATTGTTAACCAGTTGACGATAGGCTACGTTACCGCGTAACCCCACTTGACAGTAGATGATGATCTCTTTGTTTTTCGGCAACTCATTCATACGCTGACGAAGCTGATCGACAGGGATATTGATTGCTCCGTCGATAAAGCCTCCATTTTCGAGCTCACCAGGGTTACGAACATCTAATAACACTTGATCGCTTGTCAGGTTATCTATCTCGTCAAAGTGAATCGGTGTTGAATCACCTTTAAGTATATTGTTGGCAACAAACGCAGCTTGATTAATGACATCTTTTGCACTGCCATATGGAGGAGCATAAGTAAGTTCAAGGTGCTGGAGTTGTTCAACAGTCATACCCGCGCGCTGCGCGACAGCAAGAACATCAATTCGCTTGTCCACGCCATCTTTACCTGCGGCTTGCGCACCAAGAATTTTACCGGTTTCAGGGCTAAAGAGTAGTTTAAGCGACACAATTTCAGAGCCTGGGTAATAACTGGCGTGACTAGCAGTATGAACGTACACTTTTTCATAACGAATGCCTTCACGTTTTAGCACTTTTTCATTTTTACCTACTGAAGCAACCGCTAAGTCGAAGATTTTAACGATGGCAGTGCCTTGTGTACCCTGATAGGTTTCATTACGCCCAAGCATGTTGTCTGCAGCCATACGTCCTTGACGATTCGCAGGACCGGCTAGGGGAACAAAGCCGGGTTTTCCAGTAACAAAGTCTTTGTCTTCAACTGCGTCACCGACCGCGTAGATAGAAGGATCACTGGTTTGCATGGCATCATTTGTGTAAATGCCGCCAAACTCGCCCAATTGTAATCCCGCTTCTTTTGCTAGGCTTGATTCAGGACGCACACCGATAGACATGATCAGCATGTCGGTGTCGAGTTGTTCACCGTTATTAAGAGTGAGCTGTAAACTACCTTGCAAATGCTGATGTTCTGTCGGTTCGCCTGCGTCTTTACTGGCCACGTGATGACTACTGGTATAGTGGACAGATTCAAGCGCAACACCCAATCTAAGATCCACATCGTGCGCTTTAATTTCCGCGTGTGCAAAGCCAGCCATTTCCTTATCGACAGGCGTCATGACTTGATCTGCCATCTCAATTAGGGTGGTTTTAATACCAAGTTGGTGGAACGCTTCCATCATTTCTAAGCCGATAAAACCACCCCCGACGACCGTAGCATGCTCGGGCTTGTTCATCTGGATAGTTTGCAGGATCCGATCCATATCAGGGATGTTCCGCAGAGTATGCGTAAGGGGATTAGCGATACCGCTGATAGGAGGAACGAAAGGCGCAGCTCCGGGGCTAAGTAATAGAAAGTCGTACGATTCTGTATATTGCGTGCCATCGACTAAGTTTTTTACGGTGACGGTTTTATCGTTACGGTTAATTGACTTAACTTCACTCATAACACGAACATCAACATTAAAGCGAGCGAGAAAGCTTTCAGGAGTCTGTAACAACAGTTTGCTACGATCCTGGATGTCGCCGCCGACATGGTAAGGTAATCCGCAATTCGCAAAAGAAACAAAAGGTCCACGTTCGAACATTACGATCTGAGCATCTTCGCTTAAGCGTCTTGCTCGTGCCGCGGCAGAAGCGCCTCCAGCAACACCACCTACGATTAATATCTTAGTCATACAATACCTCTGTTTATTTTTTTGAAGCTAATAGTGCTAAATAGACGATCTTGCCGTCAATTCATTTCAGTTGCGATTACTATAACGCCATGAATTAGCATTGTCTAATGTATTTTAATCTAAATTTATTAATTCTAATTAAGGTTTGACTAAAGTAATTGGTGCGTAGATAATCAACCAAAATCATGACACACAGAGGTAACAACGTGGATTTATTGCATATGAAAGAGCGCGTAACGGATGTCGCAGAGGTATTGAAAACGTTATCGCATCCAGACCGTTTGTTTGTGTTGTGCCAGTTAGTGGATGGAGAGCAGGGCGCTGGTCAATTACAAGCCAACTCAAACCTTAGTCAATCAGCGTTTTCACAACATTTGACCGTGTTAAAGAAGGCGGACTTAGTCTCTTCAAGAAAGGAATCACAACATGTTTACTATGCACTCAAAGATGAGCGTGTTGCGGGACTTATTAAACAATTGCATACGTTATACTGCCACTAATTACATAACATCAAAGCTGTTTTAACTTGCAGAATTTTTGATGAATTTTGCAACTTAAATCATTTTAATGTTGAAAGAGGTCATTATGGAATTTACCTTCCCTTGGGCATCGCTGCTTGGTGGCATGTTACTGGGTCTATCCGCCACATTGTTATTGTTTTTCAACGGCAAGATTGCTGGAATAAGTGGCATTCTTGGGCGAATCTACCAAGCCAAATCAGGCGATACGAGCTGGCGTCTTTTGTTTGTACTGGGTATGGTCGTTGGGGGCGTTCTGTCTGCAAAACTGTTGAATGTTGCTCCTGCTGAGATGGTTGTGTCTACACCACTCGTCTTGGTTGCTGGCTTGCTCGTCGGTTTGGGAACTAAGCTAGGTAATGGCTGCACCAGTGGGCACGGCATTTGCGGGATGGGGCGTTTATCGAAGCGCTCCATTGTCGCTACAATGACCTTTATGGCTGTTGCAATGGCAACAACTAGCGTTATGTTACACGTACTATAGGAGGCAATGATGCAACGTGTTATCTCACTCATTAGTGGTTTTTTGTTCGGTATCGGTATGATTGTCTCTGGTATGAGCGATCCTCAAAATGTGATGGCTTTTCTGGATATATTTGGTCACTGGTCTCCTGATCTTGCCTTTGTTATGGGGGGCGCACTGCTAGTATTCGCACCAAGCTATTGGTTGATCATTCGTAAGAAGGCGCAGCCTGTGTGCACCGATCAGTTTTGCATTTCAGACGATAAAAAGATCGATATTCAATTGTTAAGCGGTTCTGCTTTGTTCGGCTTAGGTTGGGGTATCGCGGGCATTTGTCCTGGACCTGCTATCTCGTCAATCGCTAATGGCAGTACTGGTATTGTTGGCTTTGTGGTTATGATGATCGTCGGAATGTTTATTGGCGATATTCTATTGTCTAAACGCAATGATTCCGTGTTAGCGAAGCAATAAAAATAGGCTTTTAGCAAAACGATAACGCCACTGTATGAGCCGTCTTGATACGGGGAACAGATAGCAAGGCTTGGTTTAATCACCAAGCCTTTTTTATTTTCTAAACCGTTTTCATTTAAGGAAGTAGAGTGAAATCAGCTTAGTAAGGAAATAGTGCAGTACGGAACCAATTTTATTTAGCATTAGCTAATATTAACATTAGACAATGCTAAATAACGCATGTATATTAGAGTTAACTAATTTATGAGCGCGAGGTGAACATGAAAGTGGGATTTCTTAATTGGGTTGTATGGAGTAGTGCTATTGTCAGCACAATGTCGTACGCCTTTGAAACCACCGTTGTTGATCTACAAGATGTTGGTATTGTCGTTGAACTAGACGGAACGGTTGAAGCGGTTAATCGAGGGACACTCTCAGCGCAAACATCGGGTCGGATTGTTGCGGTGAATGCCGACGTCAATGACATGGTTAAGCAAGGGGATGTGTTACTTGAAATTAGTGCACAGCAGCAGTCGGCTTCACTTGATGCTGCATTAGCACAACTTAATAGTGCCAATGCCCAAAAGAATAAAGCTATCGCTCAGGTCAAGCGCTATCGAGAGCTATTTCCCAAAGGTGCGATTTCCAAAGAGCGACTCGATACCGCGGAAGCGGCAGCGCGATCATCGTTGGCCGATGTAAAACAAGCGACCGCAGCGGTGACGCAGGCGAAGGAGTCGCTAGGGTATACCAGTATTACAGCGCCCTATACAGGTATTGTGACTAAACGTCACGTTGAGCTTGGTGAAACCGTGGCGCCAGGCAGCCAGTTAATCACTGGGTTCTCCTTATCTCCCTTACGAGTGGTCACTGAGGTTCCACAACGTTATCGAAACGATGTTAGTGGTGTGAGCCAATTTACGATAACCACGCTAAATGGGGAGACGCTAGAACCCTATGAAGCAAAATTGTTCAATTATGCTCACCATCAATCTCGCACCTTTCGTCTGCGACTCGAACTGTTAGAACAACCCGCCAAGCTACTCCCTGGAGAGTGGGTCAATATCGCTTTCCATTATGATGAAATACCAACTTTGTTAGTTCCGAAGAGTTCAGTCATCCAACGTGGGGAGCTCAGCGTGGTCTATCGGGTGGACGGCGCGAAAGTTACCATGAATCCAATACGAGTTGGGCAGCAACATAACGACCAACTGCAAGTTTTGAGCGGTCTTGAAGTCGGAGATGAAATTATCTCAGATGCTGTCGCGTATCTCGCTGAGAAGTAGGAGAACATGAATGAGTAACAAAATGAGTGATGACAAAATGGGGATTTCCGGGCGCATTGCTGCTACTTTCCAAACGTCAGCAATGACGCCATTACTAGCGTTAGTCGCACTATTACTCGGCTTAATGGCGATAGCGGTGACACCGAAGGAAGAGGAGCCTCAAATCGATGTCACCTTTGCGGATATATATATTCCATTCCCCGGCGCCACCCCGCGTGAAGTAGAAAGCTTAGTGACCAACCCCACAGAGCAAATCGTTTCGGAAATTAACGGGATAGACAAAATCTATTCATTCTCGCAGCCTGGTGGTGCGATGATTGTCGCGATTTTTGAGGTAGGTATTCCTCGTAACGAGGCGGTAGTTAAAATCTACAACAAGCTCTATTCCAATAATGACTGGATTCCGCCAAATATGGGCGTAGGACAGCCGCTAATTAAACCTCGTGGCATAGAAGATGTGCCGATTGTTAATGTGACATTGTCGGCTAAGCATGAGGACGTGTCGCTACAAGCTCTAACTAGTGTAGCCTCGGGTTTAGAAACTGAATTAAAGCGAATTAAAGGCACGCGAGATATTTACACAGTAGGGCGCCAACCTACGATTGTGGATGTCAGGCTGGATCCGGCAAAAATGTCTGGCTACGGTGTTACGATCGATGCGTTAAATAAAATGTTGCCGGACGCTAACTCTGCATCGACGCTGCTTAGCCTAACGCAAGACAACCAGTCAATTCCTTTGCAGATAGGCGAGTTCTTAACCAATATTGATGACGTTAAACAGTTAGTTGTAGGGCTAAATGACGATCAGCCTGTTTATCTCTCCGACATCGCGCAGGTTGAATTGGATGCAGATACACCAACACAAGTGGTATGGACTGGCGATAAGAATCAGTTAAAGCCGGCAGTTACCATCGCCATAGCCAAAAAAAGTGGGGAAAATGCGGTCGATGTTGCGAAGAAGATTGAGCAGCGATTGACTCAGCTAGAAAGCACATTGATCCCAGATACTATCCAAGTCGACATGACACGTGATTACGGAAAAACAGCTGCCGACAAAGCTAATACCTTAATTGGCAAGCTTGCGTTCGCCACGGGCGCAGTGGTCTTGTTAGTGTTGTTTACCATGGGGGTGCGCG
The DNA here is from genome assembly GCF_023634655.1 of Vibrio methylphosphonaticus. Taxonomy (GTDB): domain Bacteria; phylum Pseudomonadota; class Gammaproteobacteria; order Enterobacterales; family Vibrionaceae; genus Vibrio; species Vibrio methylphosphonaticus. The sequence goes on from NZ_JAMKMS010000014.1 coordinate 113,533, forward strand.
AGGCGGTAGTTGTCGGCATCGCTGTTATCATAACCTTGTTACTGACGTTGTTTGCATCGTGGGCTTGGGGTTTTACCTTGAATAGGGTGTCTTTATTTGCGCTGATTTTTTCGATTGGCATATTGGTTGATGATGCCATTGTCGTTGTAGAGAATATTCATCGACATATGCTCAAAGGGAAGCGAAAACTGGCAGAACTTATTCCTGGCGCCGTTGATGAGGTGGGTGGACCTACGATACTTGCAACATTGACTGTGATTGCCGCATTACTTCCTATGGCGTTTGTTTCCGGATTAATGGGACCATACATGAGTCCAATTCCCATCAATGCGTCGATGGGGATGTTAATTTCATTGATCATTGCCTTTGTGCTGACGCCGTGGCTTGCACGCATTTTATTGAAAAAAGGGGATATGTCGGATCATAAGACGGCGAATAAGCATGTTGTTTTCTTTAATAAGATCATGTCTCCGTTTGTCACTAGTCGTATGCAAAAGCGTAATCGCCTTTTGTTGGGGGTTGGGGTATTGGTGGCGATTGCAGTGTCATTGTGGCTACCTGTACAACAGTTGGTCGTCATGAAAATGCTACCGTTTGACAACAAATCTGAGTTTCAAGTGATTTTGGATATGCCGGAGGGTAACTCATTAGAACGAACACAAAGAGTGTTGTTTGAATTGAGTGATGCACTTAATGAGGTAGAGGAGGTCAAGGATTACCAAATTTACGCGGGCACGGCTGCACCAATCAATTTTAACGGCCTAGTACGACATTATTTTATGCGACAGGCACCAGATAAAGGTGATATCCAGGTTAATTTGACCGATAAGTCTGAACGAGTACGTTCTAGCCATGAAATCGCCGCCCAGATCCGACCGATTTTGGTGGAGATCGCTAAGCGATTTGGTGGGAAAGTCAAAGTCGTTGAAGTGCCACCAGGGCCACCCGTTTGGTCACCGATATTGGCGGAAGTCTATGGGCCGACGCAAGAGGTACGTGAACAAGCCGCATTGACACTACGTGAGATATTCAAAGATACCCAAGACATTGTCGATGTTGATCTTTACCTACCAGAGTCACATCAAAAATGGCAAGTAGTCATAGACCGAAGCAAAGTATCGCGCTTGGGACTTTCTTACTCATCGGTTGTCGATACGTTGGCGACGGCTGTAGGCGGCAAGCCTGTGAGTTACTTGCATAGTGAGCAAAGTAAATACCCTATTCCTATTCAGATTCAAGCAAAGGAGAGTGCCAAAGTTCGTTTAGAGCAGGTGATGAATATGAAAATACGTAGCGCCAATGGTACGCAGTATTTGCTCGCCGATTTGATTCGAATTAGTGAAGCACCAATGGACAACTATATCGTACATAAAAACCTTGTCCCGATGATCATGGTTGTTGGCGATATGACTGGTGACTTGGATAGCCCTTTGTATGGAATGGCGGATATATCCACCACTATGGAAGATAAGGGGTTAGAAGCGAAACAGTACTTTATTAATCAACCCTCGGGGTTGCAAGGTGTAGAAATATTCTGGGATGGTGAATGGACCATTACTTACGAGACATTTCGTGACATGGGTATTGCTTATGCGGTTGGAATGGTACTGATCTATCTTTTAGTTGTCGCGCAGTTCAAATCGTATTTAGTGCCGCTTATTATTATGGCGCCGATTCCTCTGACCATTATCGGGGTCATGCCCGGCCATGTATTATTAGGCGCGCAATTCACGGCGACGTCGATGATCGGCATGATAGCACTTGCTGGGATCATTGTGCGAAACTCGATCTTACTTGTCGATTTCATCAACCACCAATTACGTAATGGTATGGATTTGGGTGACGCTGTGATTGAGTCTGCGATAGTCCGCGCTAAGCCTATTATGCTGACGGCTTTAGCTGCGATGATAGGTGCGGTCTTCATTCTAGATGACCCCATTTTTAATGGCTTAGCAATCAGCCTGATCTTCGGGATTTTTGTTTCAACACTTTTAACCTTATTGATTATTCCAATTCTCTACTATGTTGCGCTAAAGCGTGGTGTGATTCAGGTGGAGTGACAAACAGAACACTTAGTCATTGGGCATACCACTATGCAGCAAAGTAAAGGTTGTAAACGAGTTCATGACTAAAAAAGTTCCAAAGGAGAGCGTAATGAAAGTTGAAAATGGTATTCGAGTATTGGCGGGTTCAATGGTTCTCGTGTCTTTGTTACTCACGGCTTTTGTGAGTCACCACTTTGTTTGGTTGAGTGTTTTTATAGGACTAAACCTAATTCAAAGTGGCTTCACAGGGTTCTGTCCACCCAGAAAGCTATTGCTAAAGTTGGGTTTTAAAGACTCGCCATAGGTGACGGGGTGACCGCTAATACAGCGTCACGCTAATAGGGCAGTGGTCGCTCATGTTAAAAGACAACACGTCCTTGGTGTCCATCGTATTTTGAATGGCTGGGGACGTACGCAACGATGGGCTCACGATGATATGGTCGATCAATGAACGGAACTGATGGGTACGATTGGGGTTTTTATTAGATTGTACTTTACAGGTCGCTTTAGTGGATTGGCTCGTGAGTCGTGGGCTGTAACTGAGACCATTGGTCATTTGAGTCCACAACCAATCTCCGCGATAAGCCAGATTATGGTTGAAATCACCTAATAAAATATAGTTGTCTCCTTGCTGCTCTACCTGTTTAAGCCAGCTATTGACGGCTTTGCCCTGATGTTTAAGTTGCTTGCAAGACGATGTGGCTGAGTATTTCCCGCTGCATCCTGCTTTTAAATGTACCGACAGCAGCTGAATCTTTTCACCTTGATACGTTAACGTCACTGCAGATGCAAAGCGCAGTCGATTCCCTTGGGTAAGAGGAAAATCAGGCTGGTCTTCAACTTGTAATGTGTCGCGTACAGCAAAACCAGTGTATTGGTTTATCTCATTAAACTGGTGTTTATGGTTATGGGAAAGCGCTCGGTCAGAAAAGTAAATGGTGTATTCGTCTCCCACCACTTTTTGGATAGCGGCGATCGAGTCTACTTCTTGGAACGCAAGAATGTCGGGTGAAACTTGTTCTAAGTGACGCGAAAGTGCTTGAAAATCGGCTTCGGTTCGTTGGCTCTGTTCAAACCTGTTTGAAGGGGTAAGTGATAGCCATTCTATATTCCAACTCGTGATGGTTAACGCGTGCGTGAATGTAGGAAAAATACTTATAGCCACTACGCACGTAAATTTTGTTATTTCATAACAGATTGTTCTAAACATCGCCCTTGCCATTTCTAAATGATCGTCCAGCCAATGTGCCGCAAGCGATGCCAAAAGATCAACATAAAGTTGGCAAAATTTAATGAAAATTGTCTGTAATTAACTAACTGGGATCAAGTTCAGTAAGATTGATATCTTCTTGCTCACTACCTCAGTTTAGTTGATCTAAATCAATACTTTTAGTTCTCGCTTCTCGTTAAATACACCACAATATATTGTGTCAGAATCAATCGTAACACCCCCATATAGTGTATTTGTGGATAAGTCTGTGAATATTGAGGGGATAGGAGAAAGGGTGAAAACAATCGTAATCAAAAGAGACGGCTCTCGTGCTCCGTTTACAAAGGATCGTATAGAAGCTGCCGTAGTAAGAGCAGCAGAACATGCAGACAAAGCGCTTGAACTTTATGCGGCCAATGTCGCGATAGCAGTAGAGCTTAAATTGCAAGATTGCGAAAATGTAGACATCCAAGAGATCCAGACTCTCGTCGAGAACGAATTGATGCAAGGTCCATACAAAGGGCTTGCTCGTTCGTATATCGAATATCGTCACGACCGTGATTTAGCGCGTGAAAAGAAAAGTGCGCTGACTAAAGAAATTGAAGGTCTGATTGAAGAAAGTAACGCAGACTTATTAAACGAAAACGCCAATAAAGACGGTAAGGTGATTCCGACGCAACGTGATTTATTAGCGGGCATTGTTGCCAAGCATTACGCGAAAACACGTATTTTACCACGTGATATTGTTCAGGCGCATGATGAAGGTGATATCCATTATCACGATCTTGATTATGCACCGTTTTTCCCAATGTTTAACTGTATGCTCATCGACTTAAAAGGCATGCTGACTCATGGGTTTAAAATGGGTAACGCTGAGATTGATACACCAAAATCGATTTCAACGGCGACGGCAGTGACAGCGCAAATCATCGCACAAGTGGCCAGTCATATTTATGGCGGAACCACGATCAACCGTATTGATGAAGTGCTTGCTCCGTATGTAAAGACGAGCTATGACAAGCACCTTGAGATTGCTAAAGAATGGGATATTCATGCTCCTGAAGAGTTTGCTCTCAAACAAACTGAAAAAGAGTGTTACGACGCGTTTCAATCTTTAGAGTATGAGGTTAACACCCTGCACACAGCGAACGGTCAAACGCCTTTTGTTACGTTTGGTTTTGGTCTTGGCACAAGCTGGGAGTCAAAACTGATCCAACAGTCAATTTTGAAAAATCGTATTGCTGGTCTGGGTAAGAACCGTAAAACGGCGGTGTTCCCTAAATTGGTATTTGCGATTAAAGATGGTTTGAATCATCAGTCGCAAGACCCTCACTACGATGTTAAACAGCTAGCATTAGAATGTGCGTCAAAGCGTATGTACCCAGATATCCTAAATTACGACAAAGTAGTAGAAGTGACGGGTTCATTTAAAACGCCAATGGGTTGTCGTAGTTTTTTGAACACCTATGAAGAGAACGGTGAACTGCAGCATGAAGGTCGTAATAACCTAGGTGTCGTTAGTTTGAACTTGCCACGTATTGCTATTAAAGCAAACGGGTCTATTGATAAGTTCTATGAACTACTTAATGATCGAATGACATTGGCACGCCGCGCGCTAGAAACACGTATTAGCCGTCTTGAAAAAGTAAAAGCTCGTGTGGCGCCTATCCTATATATGGAAGGGGCATGTGGCGTTCGCTTAAAAGCAGATGATTCAATAGCGCCAATCTTTAAAAATGGCAGAGCGTCTATTTCGCTAGGTTACATCGGTATTCACGAGACGATGACCGCGTTATTTGGCACAGATGTTCACATGTTTGATGACAATGAAATCCGTGATAAAGCGCTTGATATCATCAAACACATGAAAGAAACCGTGAAATCGTGGGCAGAAGAAACAGGTTATGCATTTAGCCTTTATGGAACGCCAAGTGAAAACTTATGCAGCCGTTTCTGTCAGATTGATACCAAAGAATTTGGTGTAATAGAAGGCGTCACTGACAAGGGTTACTACACCAATAGTTTCCATTTAGATGTACAAAAGACGGTCAATCCATACGACAAAATTGACTTTGAGATGCCATACCCGGAAATATCGTCTGGTGGTTTTATTTGTTACGGTGAATTCCCGAACATGCAGCGCAACATCGAAGCGTTAGAAAATGTTTGGGATTACAGCTACAGCCGAGTGCCTTACTACGGCACAAACACGCCAATTGATGAATGCTATGAATGTGGTTATACGGGGGAGTTTGATTGCGCAAGTAAAGGCTTTACTTGTCCTAAATGTGGCAACCACGATTCATCCAAAGTATCCGTGACACGCCGTGTTTGTGGTTATTTGGGTAGCCCGGATGCTCGTCCTTTCAACTTCGGCAAGCAAGAAGAAGTAAAACGACGCGTTAAACACTTATAGTAAAAATAGCGAGCAGCGTTGAATGCATTGCCTATTGTGATACTGCGTTCAATGTAACATGTGCATAGTGGCAGGACGTGAAAGGTCACACTGACGCTAACAAAAGCAGCAAAAGAGCCGTCTTTACATGACTTGTGTGCAGGACATAATGTTGTGTATAGGCGGTTTATTGATTCGGTCGTGATCGAATCACCGAGTAAATATCTAGAGACTTACCAACGATGAACTACCACCAGTATCACCCGATAGACGTTGTAAATGGACCCGGGACAAGATGTACGCTTTTTGTGTCTGGCTGTGAGCACCAATGCCGTGGTTGTTATAATCAATCGACGTGGTCATTGCGTTCAGGACATGCTTTTACACAAGCTCTCGAAGATCAAATTATTGCCGATCTTAACGATACTAGAATTAACAAGCGTGGATTGTCTTTATCTGGAGGAGACCCACTGCATCCAGCGAATGTCGAAGCGGTACTTAAATTAGTAAAGAGAGTTAAATCCGAGTGCGTTGGCAAAGATATCTGGTTGTGGTCAGGTTACACCTTAGCGAGTTTATCTGCCAAACAGCGTCAGGTTATAGACCTGGTGGACGTGCTGGTGGATGGTAAATTTGAGCAGCCGTTATTTGATCCAGAACTTGAGTGGCGTGGCAGTGCTAACCAAATTATTCATCGCTTTACTAAAATTTAAGCCATCGTTTTCGCTGATTATGGTGTAATTCTCCACAGCTCTCCTAGCTGACTGCATAAAAGTATTTCATTCATTTGAATCTAGTGATAACGTGAAAGCCATTGCTTGAATTTCAAAGGGTTGTGACTTTCATGTTTTCTCATTTATCCGAGCCTACGCTCGATCCTATTCTGTCTCTTTCCGTTGCTTACCGAAACGATCCTCGCGAGGATAAAGTTGATCTTGGTATTGGTGTTTACCGCAATAGTGAAGGACAAACTCCAATCATGAAGGCTGTTTCCGAGGCGCAACGAATTGTGACCAGTGAACAGCAAACTAAAGCCTATGTAGGCTTAGCGGGTTGTGAAGAGTTTAATCAAAGTATCGCTAAAGTTGTGTTTGGTGAAACGCCAATTTACGACCGAATGTCTATCATTCAAACGCCAGGCGCAAGCGGTGGGTTAAGAATGTTAGGAGACCTGCTGAACGTTGCCGCTCCGGGTACGACAGTATGGTTATCGAATCCAAGTTACGTGAACCATAAACCAGTGATGGAAGCAGCAGGATTAAACGTTAAGTTTTATCGCTATTTCAATACAGAAACTAAGCAGGTTGATACGGATGCGATGTTGACCGACATCAGTTCAGCAGGCGCTGGTGATGTCGTACTTCTGCATGGTTGCTGCCATAACCCTACCGGGGCAGATATTTCACTAGAAGAGTGGAAGCAGATAACCGATTTGAGCGTGCGCAATGGGTTTGTTCCGTTTGTTGATGTTGCTTATCAAGGCTTTGGCGATGGGTTAGAGGCAGATGCACTAGGTCTGCGTCACATGGCTGAAAGTGTTGAAGAAATGCTGTTAACGACGTCTTGCTCCAAGAACTTTGGACTGTATCGTGAACGGACAGGGGCAGCCGTTGTTATTGGCAAAAATGCAAAAGAAGCGGCGAATGCACGCGGTAAATTGCTTACTTTGGCACGCTCGACTTATACCATGCCACCAGATCATGGCGCTGCGCTTGTCAAAACAATTTTGGCAGATGAACATCTCACCAGTCAGTGGCAAACTGAATTGTTAGAAATGCAGCAAAGACTAGTTTCGTTACGTGATGGTCTGTGTAAAGAATTAAAAAACAATCATTCATCTGACCAATTTGACTTTATCATGGCTCACAAAGGCATGTTTACTGTGCTAGGATTTACAGCAGAGCAAATGCAGCGCCTACGAACAGAATTTGGTATTTATGGCGTGGATGACGGCCGAATTAACATTGCGGGCTTGTCAGAAACTCAGTTACCTTATGTCGCTAACGCTCTTATATCCGTGAGTTAATGGTAATCTTGGCGCGTGAAAGATAGCGTGCAGTTTAAGTAAATCGTCGTACAGTCGTTGATACCGTTGCATGGTAGTCGGCAAAATACGACGATAATCCTATAAAAAAAGTAATAAAAGGTGAATGAATGAAAGCGTGGAAAGTGATTTTACCACTGATGTTAAGTGGCGGCCTAGTGGCGTGTTCTACGACAAGCCAAACTGAATCAGTGACTCCACCACAAGTAGAAGAGCCAAAAACAGACTCATCTGCTTCCCAATCTCCAGACGAATCTGAAGCAACAAAAGCCGAGCCAGTTAAGGCAGAGCCAGAGGTGGAAAAACCTGTTGTTGAAAAAGAGACGAAACCTGCAGAAAAGCCTACTAAACCCGCGGTTAAACCGGCGCCTGTGAAAAATGGCGAAGGGAAATTGATTTTGGGTGAAGAGGAATACGTTCGTCTTGTTGATGTGAAAGTTACAACAAAAGCAAGAGTAGATACTGGTGCGACGACTTCATCATTAAGCGCTGTCGATATTATTCCATTTGAACGTGATGGTAAAGACTGGGTGAAATTCAAGGTAAAACACAAAGGTGTTGAGTCTAAAGAAATGAGTTTGCCAGTTGAACGTTGGGTCAAAGTGAAACAGTCTGGTTCAGAAGAGAGTGATAAGCGACCAGTCGTGCTTTCTGCAATTACTATTGGCGATATGACAAGCAAAACCGAGTTTACGTTGGCAGACCGTACGCACCTTAAGTACCCAGTACTATTAGGGAGAAGTTTCTTTAGGGATGTTGCTTTGGTTGATGTTAGTAGAAAATACGTACAACCAAAACCGAAATCTAAATAAGCGAAAAATTAAGTAAAATTAGAAACGGCATAAACCATTAAAAAAGGCTTTCATAATGAAAGCCTTTTTTGTTGTTTGGATATTATTTCAAACCAAAACTCTGAGTACTATTGAGTCACATATAGGGGATGGTTTGAGACTTAGCATAAGGCTTAGAATTGCATAAGGCTTAGAATTCAAATCTGACGGCCATTTGAACTTGTGGACCATAAATACCGCCGTCTTTAATATCGGCTCCAAGAGACAGCTGATCTGTTGAGTGGAAACGAGCTCCCGCACTCCAAATAAATACCGTGTCGTCTCGGCGATTTAACATGCCGATTTGGCCAATCCCTTCTATATTCTCAAGTAGCCAGACACGTGAGCCAATATTAAATTCTGACATAAATTCGCTATCGAATTTTTCGTCATCTCGAGTCTTGACATTATGGATAAGCAGTTGGCCGTATATATCGGCAAATTGACCGGCAGGGCCATTAAACCCAATACCGCCCGCAACATCCCAGTCACCTTCGAAACGAGAATCTCCTCGTACTATAATATGCGTGTTTTCGGTAAAGAAAGTACTAAACTCTGCTCCTATTGTACCAGGGTTTGCACCCAAGCGAACTTGGAAAGCGTTGTAATTGAAATTATTAGCTTGCACTAATGAGGGGGCGATGACTGCTAACGCTAAAAGGGCAGTACGACTTGCTTTACCTAGCATGAGAACTCCGTAATGAATGTCGACATAAGGTCAAAATGATCAATTCGTCAAGTATATATAAAAAAGGCCTGCAAAATACAGACCAATTTATCTTATGTCGAGAAATTCACTACATTATTTGAATATGCTCGACCTCAATTTCTGGTGTCGATCCGCCCTCATACTCGCCAAAAATACGAACTTTAGTTTGATTATCAATCGGTGTAGTGAGGGCAACGTCATCGAGCTCAACTTGTATTTCCGCGTCCCCGTCGCTAAATATAAACTTGTCGTCTTTAATCTGGCGGACGAGATAACCATCAATGATGACGTTTTGTTCGCTAAACATGCTGTTATCTGCCAGTAATTCACTGACCGATGCCGTATCTACGGGACCGTTATAGATAACCGCAGGGTTGTTTTGATGTCCACCGTCTTTTGCGAATACAAGCGCTGGAGCGAAGGTTAGGGCCGCGATGATGGCATAAGCTGTTTTTTTCATGGTGAATATCCTGTTCAATATGACTGGGTGTGGTGTGAGTTCGTGGTCTATTAAAGCGCACCTAAGCTTAACCGCGCGTGAGGCGCTCATTCATTTTCAATTCACGCCTGTTTTAGCTACACCTTTACGTATTTATCTAGTAATACTGAGGTTTACCCGTGACAGTGTTTGGGATATTTAAGTAAAAAAGGTAAACTAACCAAAGGCTTTGAAAAGATAATTAGGAACGTATGCGTCGGACTTCACAAGCTCTGATGGTGCAAGGCACCACTTCAGATGCCGGGAAAAGTGTGTTGGTGGCAGGTTTATGCCGGGTGTTGGCAAGAAGAGCGGTGAAAGTTGCCCCCTTTAAGTCGCAAAATATGGCATTAAATAGTGGCGTCACTCAAGATGGGGGTGAAATTGGACGTGCCCAAGTGGTCCAGGCCCAAGCGGCTAGGGTTATACCAACGGTAGACATGAATCCTGTGCTAATCAAACCTAACTCGGATACGGGGGCGCAGATCATCATACAAGGTAAAGCTTTTACCAATATGGATGCAGTTGATTTTCATGGCTATAAAAAAATTGCTATGCCCTATGTTATGGATTCGTTTAGCAAACTCTCTCAACAGTTTGACACTATTATCATAGAGGGAGCGGGCAGCCCTGCAGAAATTAACTTAAGAGAAAACGATATTGCAAATATGGGTTTTGCAGAGAACGCAGACGTCCCCGTGATTATCGTGGCAGATATCGATAGAGGCGGTGTATTTGCTCATCTATACGGCACACTGGCGCTATTATCTGAATCTGAGCAACGTCGGGTCATAGGTTTCGTTATTAATCGTTTTCGAGGTGATATATCTCTTCTCGAACCGGGGTTGGATTGGTTAGAAGAAAAAACGGGGAAACCTGTTTTGGGTGTCATTCCTTACTTGCATGGTCTAAACATTGAAGCTGAAGATGCCATTGTGGGTGAGCAAATTAAAAATGACCAGACTAAGCTGAGTGTTGTGGTTCCAGTATTAACTCGAATCAGTAACCATACCGATTTCGACGCACTACGACTGCATCCTGATATTGATTTCAGGTATGTCGGAAAAGGCGAGCCGTTAGGCAGCGCTGACCTCATCATTTTACCTGGCTCCAAGTCGGTAAGAGATGACCTTGCGTATCTAAGAGAGCAAGGTTGGGATAAAGAAATTTACCGTCATTTGCGTTATGGTGGAAAAGTGATGGGGATTTGTGGCGGCTACCAAATGCTCGGTAATACTATTTCAGACCCACTCGGAATCGAAGGCGTTTCTGGTACAACCCAAGGGTTAGGATTATTGAAACTAGATACGGAATTAGCCGAGCACAAGCAATTGAAAAACGTGACTGGAGAGATTCAGCTTTTAGAGCAATGCTTACCTGTTCAGGGTTACGAAATTCACGCAGGTGTATCACAAGTTAATGAAAAACAACCTATTATCGATAGTGACGGCGTCACTGATGGGGCGTTAAACGAAGATTCAACAGTTCTCGGGACTTATTGGCACGGTCTTTTTGATTCTGCGGATATGGTAGAACTATTAGCGGAATGGGTTAATGGGTCACAGATGCAATCATTCTCAATTGCCGATGAAAAAGAAAAAGCGATCGATTTAATTGCCGATGCGATAGAGGAGCATATGAGCCTTGACCTATTGTGGCCCGACATTCCGTTAGGTTCCAAATGAGACGCGTAATAGCCAGGCATTTAACCGTACTATTTATAGTGACGTTGTCACCTTTTGTATGGGCTGATAAACTCACCGTTTATGCTGCATCATCGATGACGAATGCCATTAACGCCTTAGCGCAAAGTTATACTCAGCAAAGTGGTGTCGACGTTACTACCGTTTTTGGTGGCTCCGCGTCATTGGCTCGACAGGTCTATCAGGGAGCACCCGCCGATGTGTTTATTTCAGCCAATGAACGCTGGGTTGAGTACCTAATAGAACAGGACATTACCTCGAATGATGCGATATCTGTTATCGCTAAAAATCAACTGGTGGTGGTGTCAAAACATCGTTCACAACCCGATCATACTTTTTCTGTGTCCGAGGCTCAATCATGGATACATGCGTTGGGCGGTGGTCGTTTAGCCATTGGCATGCCGACTTCAGTACCAGCCGGGATTTATGCAAAGCAGTCTCTAGAATCAGTGGGGGTCTGGGAGTATTTGAAAACCCGACTGGCACCCTTGAGTAATGTCAGGCAGGTGTTGGCAATGGTTGAACGTGGTGAAACGCCACTTGGGGTTGTGTATAAAACAGATGCTTTACTCAGCCCTGAGATCGAGGTATTAGCCACATTTGATAGCGGTTCTCACGATGCTATCGTCTATCCTTTAGTGAAACTGAGCCAATCTAAATCTTCACAACAATTTGTTGAATTCGTCTTGTCAAATGAAGGGCAGCGGTTACTACAGACTTATGGTTTTGAGGCGATAGATACGAAGAGTAAGCAATAAGAAGCATCGAAGAGGTCAAGATATTGCGAACAAATAGGACGATTGATATGGGTAAGCTCGTAGATGGTAATAGTGAATAAACGATGTTAAGTGAATATGAACTTCAAGCGCTTTGGTTGAGTCTGAAAGTCGCGAGTGTTGCCATCATATGGTTAATTCCTATTGGTATCTTTTTGGCTTGGATATTGAGTAAAAAAACGTTTGTTGGCAAAAGCTTGCTTGATAGTTTAATTCACCTGCCACTTGTGTTACCTCCCGTTGTCGTAGGATATTTATTGCTTATCTCCATGGGACGCCAAGGATTTTTGGGGCAGCTTTTATTCCAATGGTTTGGTATTAGCTTTAGCTTTAGCTGGAAGGGCGCAGTATTAGCCTGCATAGTTGTGGCGTTGCCATTAATGGTGCGTTCGATTCGGTTATCTATGGATAGTATTGATCATAAGTTAGAACAGGCCGCTCGTACTCTGGGGGCATCGCCATTTCGAGTGTTTTATACCATCACTTTGCCTCTGATTATTCCAGGAGTCATCAGTGGCACTATGCTCGCTTTTGCCCGCAGTTTAGGTGAGTTTGGAGCGACGATCAGTTTTGTGTCGAACATCCCTGGCGAAACACAAACCATCCCTTTAGCTATGTATAATTTCTTGGAAACCCCCGGCGCGGAATCTGCGGCAATGAGGTTATGCGTTATTTCTATTGTAATTTCTCTTGCATCATTATGGTTTGCTGAAGGGCTTAACCGTTGGACTCAAAGACGACTAGGGGTAGAGCGTTGAAGACAATTCAGATTGATGTTCGCAAGCAACTTTCAGCACATCAGTTTCATTTCCAAACTGAGCTTCCTGCAAAAGGTATTTCCGCTGTTTTTGGGCGATCTGGAGCGGGGAAGACCACGTTTATTAATCTGCTTTGCGGATTAACTCCCCCTGACAGCGGCAATATCACCGTTCAGAACACGGTCCTATTTTGTTCTAAACAACAGGTGGATATTCCAATTGAAAAACGAAAGATCGGTTACGTATTTCAAGATGCTCGCCTCTTTCCTCATATGAAAGTAAGACGCAACTTATGTTACGGTGTCACTAACTTTGAGCAAGCACATTTTGATGAGGTGCTCTCGCTGTTATCTATCGGTGAATTGCTAGAGCGGTATCCATCAGAATTATCTGGAGGGGAAAAGCAACGTGTGGCTATTGGTAGGGCTTTATTGAGTAAACCGGACTTATTGTTGATGGATGAACCCTTAGCGTCATTGGATTTACCACGCAAGCGCGAAGTGATGCCTTATCTTGAACGGCTATCGAACAGCATTGATATTCCGATCATTTATGTTACCCATAGTTTGAATGAAATACTTCGACTGGCTCAGCATCTCATCGTGATTGAGCAAGGCGAAATTGTTGAGTCTGGGTCAATTGAAAAAGTATGGCGTTCACCGTCAATGCAGGCATGGCAATCTTTTTCTGATAAAAGTGCTTTATTTAAAGGCAAGATTATTGAACAAAGCCAATGTTATGCGTTGACTAAGATAGCGCTTAATTCACACAGCTATTTGTGGGTGCAACATACTGATGGTGAAATAGGTGAGTTGGTTCGGCTACGCGTGAGAGCCAGTGATGTATCCATTGCACTTGAGCGGCCTACCAAGACATCGATACGTAATATCCTCGCCTGTGATATTAAATCTATTAGTATGGGGGCGCATGGCAGTTCGACACAAAGTGTTGAAGTTGTATTGGGCTTAGGAGAGGATTCCGAACTTGTAGCTGTAGTGACTCACTGGGCGGCTGAAGAGTTAGAGTTAATGGTTGGACAGCGCGTATACGCTCAAATAAAGGGAGTGAGTGTCGCTCAGCGTGACGTGGCACTAGACCCACATCTTTAATTTAAATTAGGGATAAAAAAGGCACTAATTGCTAGTGCCTGATCACGTTGTTGTTCGTTGACTAAGAGTTCAATACTCTTTCTTCAAGTAACACTTATTTTTCGAAGACTTCTTTGAATTCACGCTTCAAAATAGGGTCACGACGTGCTTTTTTGATTTGTTTAACCATATCTTTGATACAGTTATGCAGAACTTTATCAATTAGGTTAGCACGGTAGTCTTCTTTTTCTTCGTCGCTCATGTCCTTTGGAAGATCCATTGATGCGAACTCTTCCATAGTGTTTACACCTGCAAACCCTTGGCTCACAGAGATTAGACCATGGAACTGTTCGAAGTTATCAAGAATGTTCTGAGCACTTCCTGGTAGCGAGTCCCATGCCTCACGAACCGCTTCTTCTGTCACTTCATGGATTGATACAATCATGTTGTGCAGCGCTTCTGGTACTTCATCAAACTCGATGACTTTGCGCAATTCAGGTGAGATGGTGGTTAGATCTACGGTTGTTGTTTCGGTGTTTTGAGTATCAGACATACGGCTATCTCTTCTGAAAAATGTTCGCCTATCCTAAAAAAGGCAGGATAAAAGTCAATAATAAACTGTGTCGCAAAAAAAATCCTCGTTTTAATGCGAATTTCCAAACTCGCCAGCTAAATCATATGGAAAGTATGGGCTTAAATGAATATTGTTCTATTATGTGTTATATCTTATGTATAGTTAGAAAGTTTAGTTTTTTACAGGGATAACTATGATCTCGATAGACTCTTCAATGAGAATTCTCTTGGTTGACGATGCGCAATTGGAGCGTATGCAGCTGCAGATTAGGTTAAAACAGTTAGGGCATGAAGTCGAAACAGCAGCAAGTGGCAAAGAAGCACTCGCGTTATATCCCAATTTTGACCCTGAACTTGTGCTGTTGGATATCTCCATGCCAGAAATGGATGGGTTTGAAGTTGCAGCCAAGATACGGGAAAGTTACCTAGAAGACTGGATTCCTATCATTTTCTTAAGTAGTCACGATGAGCCTGAGATGATTGCAAAAGCGATTCAGGCGGGTGGTGATGACTACCTCGTCAAACCTGTAGACAAAATCGTGTTGCAATCTAAGCTGATTGCGATGCAAAGAATTGCCCATATGCGTCGCGAGCTTAAACAGGCAAGTGCTCAGCTTGAGGAAGCCAACAAGGCACTCCAACATCAAGCAAACGAAGATGGTTTGACGAAGCTCTTTAACCGTCGGTACATGGACCAAAAGCTACTTGATTTGGTACAGTGGCATGGGCGCCACCAGGTGCCGTTATCTGTTATTTTGATGGATGTCGATCACTTTAAAGCGTACAACGACAATTATGGTCATACACAAGGTGATCAGTGCCTAATTGACCTCGCTCAATTTCTCGATGTTATGTTTATTCGAAGTGGTGAATACGTTGGACGCTACGGTGGAGAAGAGTTTGTCATCTTCATGAGTAACTGTGATCTTTTGGAAGCAGAAGCGCATGCGTTGAGAGTAAAAGAGGGCGTTAGTGCTTTGAATATTCGTCATGCTTATTCTTCTACCGCTGAACATGTGACATTGTCACTTGGTGTCATTAGCTTGGTTCCTCAAGGTACCGAATCAATAACTTACTTGTATGAAAGCGCTGACAAGCTCTTGTATGAAGCGAAACGTAGTGGTAGGAATAGGTATGCTTTGCCTATCGAGCGAGACTTAACGCCTTCTATCACTTAAAATCTTTGCTCCAGAATAAGGAGCGCCATCGCGTGCGTTTTTTACCGCAATATCTCACTGTTTAAGGTTTTGATTGTTGTAATAGTTCAGCTTGTGATGGTTATAATATTGAATTGAGTACAGATTTAATTATCTGACCATACGTTATCGCTGACTTCGATAGTCAGCAACTTATTTACACTCTAAGAGGTTTGAGTGCGCAATTTCCCTTCATTTTTACCATGGTTAGCCTTATGTTTTGCCTGCACTCAGACTCACGCCGACCCACGTTATGCGAGCATATTTGAAGACAGCTTTGCGGGAGCGATTATTCTTACAGATAGTGATGCGTTAACGCTCGGTGTTAAAGCTTTTGACCCCAATGACTGGCTTAATATCAATAACGACAATATTGGTTCTCAGGATGCCCTTGATCTAAGAAAGAATATTGGTGTCTCCGCATTGCCGTTTACCTTCGAACTCGAAGGTAACGATATAATGAAGCAGCGAGCAGTCCTAAGGTTTTCAGCCCTTCGTGCGGAAGGGGATGTTGTTGATATCCCAAACCAACCGACTGATCTGCATAAAGAAACAATATATGGGGTGTTTACTGGCTACGAACAAAATATCCACTTTGCGAAACATTGGAGTTTTGAAACCGGGATAGGCATGCATTTGCAATATTACGTTAGTGATTACGATTTTAACTCTAGCGTGTCTCAAGAAAACCTTCAGCCACTCATCGATGGACAATTAGTTAATACCGACGCTTGGGCGGCTACAATACAACCTAAAGTTGGGTTTGTGTATTCAGCGCCAAGAACTTGGGGGCACGTTAAGTATAACTCGACCTTTAACTATTTTTCTGGCGTAGGTTGGGGAAATGCAAATAACGGAGATGTTGGTACTCCAGAAGGTTGGTATTGGTCTAATGAAGCGAAGTTTTTCTATGACGTAACCGATTGGGGGCGTTCTGTTCAAACCCTCTATTCAAGCGTTAGACGTGTTGATGTAGGTGGTGATACCGTGGGTCCAATAGGTGCACAGTATTATTATGAAGGTACGGTTGGATGGCTAATGACGCCGCCTTTTGATATTCAATTCGTCGATAACATCGGAATAGGGTTGAGTATCAATTATGGTAGTGCGCTAAAAGGTGGAAGTTTGGTGTTGTTCTTTAATCAAGACTAACTTGATTCTTGATGGTAGATCCCAGTGACCCCAGGAATGAGAGATTAGCTTGTGAGCGTGGTTGACCGTTCATACTCAATCACTTTCTCTCAGTTGTTCTCATGGGGTTGGTTGTAAAAATGTTTTGGTATGGCTATATCATGGTATGAACGCGGTTTCTTCCAAGCTCTTTTGCTTTGTACAAAGCTTTGTCTGCTGTTTTAAGCACTTGCTCCGGTTTATTGGTGTTTTTGCTATCTGAAACACCAATACTAACGGTAATGCTTACCGTTGAACTGTCATTTTCTTTACTGCGACGCTGAGCCCCCGCTTTATTGTTTTTTGGACGCTGATCATTGTCTCGAATAACCATTTTATAGTGCTCAATTTCGTTTCTAAGCTCTTCTAAGAAAGACTTACTTTCTTTGGCGGTCTTTCCTTTGAAAAGAATCGTGAACTCTTCTCCACCGTAGCGGTAGACTTTGGCGTTTCCGCCAGTATTCGCCATTCTTGAGGCGACCAGCTTAAGGACGTCATCGCCAGTTTCATGTCCATAAGTGTCGTTGAACTTTTTAAAATGATCGACATCAAGCATCGCAATAGTGAATTTTCGCCCTAAGTGCTTCATATCCATTTCGAGCGCTCGACGACCTGGAATATTGGTTAATCTATCGTTAAATGCCATTTGGTGGCTTGCTGAAATTACGTAGATGATGACCAAAATACCTGCAAGTGAAAATAAGGTACTTGAGACGTAAGGCAGATGGAAAAAAATGAATGTAGTACTGCTAAGTAAAATGCAGGTATAAACAACAGCGTCAACGGGGCGATTATAGTTAAGAACAAAAATGCCTGTCGCGCCTGTCATTGCGATGCAATACAGAATTAAGAGAATGGGCAGTCGCGATATAGAGGGTACCGAAAAAAGAAGGTCCTCTTCGAAGCCACTAAACCCACCTGTGTAAAAGTGAGCCAAAATAAGGTACGTCCAACCTAAGAAGCTGACCATTATGCCAGTGAAAATATACATTCCACGGTTAAAAACGCCGGTATCAGGGAAAAGAAACGCAAGGCAACATGATACGGGTAGCAGCAGCGCCAGAAGCGATAGCTCGAGTAAGGTGGTGCCACTAGAAATTGAAGTTTGTAAACGGTGTTGAATGACTAAGTACGCAATAAGCATGGCGATTGAAACCATAGCAATGCGAGATTGTTTGAAGCTGTGGCTTAAAGCGAGGGCTGTACCAAAAAGAATATATGGAAGATTGATCGTGAACCCAGAGTTAGCTTGCGTAGCTTCAATTATGTGGTTCATTCCAAACAGTACGCCGATAATCAATACGACAGGAATAAACAGTCTGAACAAGTTTGAACTAGCAAAGGATGTCGACATTAACGGTACGGCTCAAAGACTTATTAATAAATATAGTTATGATAAGTAGCATACGGTAATTTGATGTTTTGCCAAGCGTTTTGTTAATGATAGTTCCGAAAGTATGGCGTTTAACGTGGATTGATGATAACACATGCATATTACTTAGCTAGCTGGCATTAATATGACGAGTAATCGCATCTTATAACAGTAACGTGGTTGACCAACCCATTAATACTAGACACCATTAGGCTAACGTCGCGAGACTTTTGAGACTGTGACTAGGTTAAGGCATCGGGTTTCAGTATCATTAATACTACTTTATTAGGTTTTGTTTACATAGTTCCAACGCAGCGTCAGTTTTGTATTCGAACTGAACGTAGTTTGGACAAAGAAGAAGGGAATAAAATGGGATTTTTTTCAAAGCTATTTGGTGGCAAAAGCCAAGACGAAGTTAAAACCGTTGAGCCGGTTGAGTACAAGGGTTTTTTGGTTTACCAAGAAGCGCTCGCAGAGGGTGGGCAATATCGAGTTGCGGGTAGAATAACCAAGCAATTCGGCGATGAAGAAAAGACCCACCGATTCATCCGTTCTGACGTATTAGGTAACGAAGGGGATGCTAATGAATTGATGCTAAAAAAAGCACAAATGTTCATTGACCAAATGGGTGACAACATCTTTTAACATGCAATGGTTGTCATTTGTTCTTCTGGAAAGACCAGTTTGAGTTTCTTTAATTAATTGATGTTGGTCATCTGCTTACAGGTAAAATTGTCATAACATGACCTATCTACCTGATCTTTTCCTGTAAAAGCTTAAAATCAAACAGGTATGACCTCTAAAGCTCATAACAAATGTAGTTTTTTTACTGAAAAAGATTGTTTAATTTTCCTTACTTTCAGTTATATGTAATGAAATATAGTCTTTTTCTTACAAAACACTTGATGTTATGCAGTTGGTTGGTTAAAAAAGAATAATCATTGTGCCAATAGTTAAGGAACAGCTATGCAAATTGGTGTGCCAAAAGAAACCCTCGCAGGTGAAACGCGAGTTGCTGCAACACCTAAATCGGTCGAGCAGCTTTTAAAGTTGGGATTTGACGTCTCAATAGAATCACAAGCAGGTTCGCTCGCGAGCTTTGACGATACCGCTTATGTCGCCGCAGGCGCAAATATAGTCACAACCGAAGAGGTTTGGAACTCAGAGCTTATCTTTAAAGTTAATGCGCCAACAGATGAAGAAATTGCATTACTCAACGATGGGGCAAGTCTAATCAGTTTTGTGTGGCCTGCACAAAACCCTGAGTTGATGGAAAAACTATCGAGTAAGAACATCAATGTTATGGCTATGGACGCGGTTCCTCGAATTTCCCGCGCACAAGCACTTGATGCATTAAGCTCAATGGCAAATATTGCTGGTTATCGTGCTGTTGTTGAAGCTGCTCATGAATTTGGTCGATTCTTTACGGGCCAAATCACTGCTGCAGGTAAAGTTCCACCGGCAAAAGTACTTGTTGCTGGTGCTGGTGTTGCCGGACTTGCTGCGATCGGTGCTGCTGGTAGCTTGGGCGCCATTGTTCGATCTTTCGATGTTCGACCTGAAGTAAAAGAGCAAGTTGAATCGATGGGTGCTGAGTTTCTTGAAGTCGATTTCAAAGAAAACTCTGGTTCTGGTGACGGCTATGCCAAAGAAATGTCGGATGAGTTCAACAAGAAAGCGGCTGAGCTTTATGCTGAGCAAGCTAAAGATGTTGACATTATCATTACTACCGCCCTCATTCCCGGCCGTCCTGCGCCAACATTGATAACTAAAGAAATGGTTGATTCAATGAAAGCAGGAAGTGTCATTGTTGATCTAGCTGCGGCTAATGGCGGTAACTGTGAATACAGTGTCGCAGATCAAGTGGTGACAACACCAAATGGCGTGAAAGTCATTGGTTATACTGACATGGTTGGCCGTCTACCTACACAGTCTTCTCAACTTTATGCGACAAACATAGTCAACCTAACCAAATTGCTGAGCAAGGAAAAAGATGGCAACATCGATATTGATTTTGACGATGTTGTGTTGCGTGGTGTAACAGTTGTTAAAGAGGGCGAAGTCACTTGGCCTGCGCCACCAATCCAGGTTTCTGCTCAGCCAGCAGCACCTAAAGCGGCGCCAGTTAAACCAGCAGAAAAAGTCGAAGAACCGACGTCCCCAGTTAAAAAGTTCGCCGGTCTAGCGGTTGGCCTTGGCGCGTTTGCTTGGGTTGCATCGGTTGCTCCCGCTGCGTTTTTGTCTCACTTTACGGTATTTATTCTCGCGTGTGTCGTTGGGTATTACGTGGTTTGGAACGTTTCACATGCATTACATACACCGTTAATGTCTGTAACCAATGCTATTTCCGGCATCATTGTAGTGGGTGCATTGTTACAGATTGGACAAGGTAATGGAGCCGTAACTGTGCTCGCGTTTATCGCTGTTCTCATTGCAAGCATTAACATATTTGGTGGCTTCACTGTTACCAAACGTATGCTTGAAATGTTCCGTAAAGACAAATAGGAGGCGACATGTCTGCAGGATTAGTACAGGCCGCTTATATTGTCGCGGCATTATTTTTTATCATGAGTTTAGCCGGTCTTTCGAAGCAAGAATCTGCTCGCTCAGGTAACTACTACGGCATAACGGGGATGACTATCGCACTGATTGCGACGATCTTTAGCCCTGACGCTCAAGGGTTTGCTTGGGTGATCATCGCAATGGCAATTGGTGGCGCAATTGGTATTTTCTACGCTAAGAAAGTAGAAATGACGGAAATGCCAGAATTGGTGGCGATTCTTCATAGCTTTGTTGGCCTTGCGGCGGTTTTAGTTGGCTACAACAGCTATTTAGAGCCCCCGGTAGCGATTTCAACCGATTTGGCTGAAATGCACGCTGAACATGTGATTCACTTAGTTGAAGTCTTCTTAGGCGTGTTTATTGGTGCCGTAACGTTTACCGGCTCTATTGTTGCTTTTTGTAAGTTACGTGGAGTGATTTCTTCGTCCCCGCTAAATATTCCTCACAAGCATAAATGGAACTTGGCAGCGATTGTCGTCTCAACGCTGCTTTTGGTCTATTTCGTAAAAGCAGACGGCAGTATGTTTGCACTTCTTGTTATGACGTTGATAGCGTTTGCATTTGGTTATCACCTAGTGGCTTCCATCGGTGGTGCCGATATGCCCGTAGTCGTTTCAATGCTGAATTCATATTCTGGTTGGGCAGCAGCAGCGGCAGGTTTCATGCTTGCTAATGATCTACTGATTGTTACTGGTGCCTTAGTGGGTTCTTCTGGTGCGATTCTGTCTTACATTATGTGTAAAGCGATGAACCGTTCGTTTATTAGTGTTATTGCCGGTGGCTTTGGTCAAACGGTGGTTATTTCTGATGATCAAGAGCAAGGTGAACACCGCGAAACAACGGCAGAAGACGTTGCTGAAATGCTTAAAGACAGCAAATCAGTCATCATCACTCCAGGGTATGGTATGGCAGTGGCTCAAGCTCAGTATCCTGTTCATGAAATTACTGAGAAGCTTCGTGCTCAAGGGATCGATGTGCGTTTTGGCATTCACCCTGTAGCGGGCCGTCTTCCTGGACACATGAATGTTCTACTTGCTGAAGCGAAAGTTCCGTACGATATTGTTCTCGAAATGGACGAGCTAAACGACGACTTCCCTGAAACTGACACGGTATTGGTTATTGGAGCGAATGACACGGTAAACCCTGCGGCGCTAGAAGATCCAAATAGCCCAATTGCTGGAATGCCAGTACTTGAAGTTTGGAATGCGAAGAACGTAATTGTGTTCAAACGCTCAATGAATACTGGTTATGCTGGTGTTCAAAACCCACTTTTCTTTAAAGAAAACACATCAATGCTATTTGGTGATGCTAAAGAAAGTGTTGACGCGATTTCAAAAGCACTTTGATAAAGAGTGATTATCGAGAAAGCCAGCGAAAGCTGGCTTTTTTTTCGCCTATTTACACGATAAACACATTATTAACAGAATATTTGCGTGCACTTGGCGTGAATCTTGCCGATAATATGTAAAACTCTGTTGCAATCTCACCATGTAGAGACAAGATCAGCCCTTTGAAGAAATTAACTCAAACATTGTTGCTTGCGATCATTTTACCGCTTGCTAGTACTGCGAGCGCTGAGTCTTTGCCGGAACGCATTGATAATTTTGTCAGCTTTTTTGATTATGAGCATGCAAAAGCGTCATATGACATTCGCGTTATCCAAGCGGACTTTCCAACACAGTTGTTGACGCCAGTGTCTATGTTGCCACAAACAACAAAGTACCCATTGAAGTCAATCCAACAGCTGTACCGCTTGGCAGAACAGTGTAGTGGTAAATTGCCGTTAAGCCCATTGATTACAGAACCGCTGGTTTTTACTCGGGCGATGTGTAGTGGAAGAAAAATATCAACGAAATGGTTTGCTCGAAGCGGATTGATTCACCCTGGTGGGGGAACCTACGCAGCGAGGTATATTGCCGAGTACCCTGAGAAAGCGGAAGAGCTAAAAAAGTTCATGCATATTAATGAGCGAGAACTTTCACCTCCCGAATCTTTACTTGGAAGACTACAGGTAATGGATGAGCAAACCGTTATCTCACTAATCCGTGGCTCGTCGATGTTTGTAGAAAATGAAGAGTTGTGGTTGAGGCGAGGAGATATGTACTATCTTTTTGAGCCGAATGTTTGGAAAAAAAATATTAAAGAAGCAGGTCTCAACTACAAATTAGCCTCACAAACAACAACGTGTTTTGTACAACGTGGTAACTTGTGTTGGGAAGTGGAAGATCATTCCGATGTTCTTCGAATAAGCATGATTGTGTTGATCATCGCAAACATACTATTGGTTATCGGGTGGGCGATTTACCGCTGGAATAGCAAGCGCGAAGAATTAAGAAGTCGTATGCTTGTATTACAGATCCTAACTCATGAACTAAGAACCCCGATTGCAAGTTTGTCTTTGACAGTTGAAGGGTTTCGTCGTGAGTTTGAGAGACTACCTGAATCTGTTTATGATGAATTCAGAAGACTGTGTGAAGATACACGGCGATTACGGCAATTAGCGGAGGCGAGTAAAGATTATTTGCAGTCCGATAACAAACCACTTGCGACAGAATGGCTTCCATCGGTTCAAGATTGGTTAAGCTTCAAAGCGGAGGAGGAGTTTGAAGTTGACGTGAAACTGACTATTAATCAGGACATCGCAGCTAAAATCAATATATATTGGCTAGGTACATGTATCGATAACCTGTTACGCAATGCGATAAAGTACGGTGTTGGTCCGGTTACGTTGAATGTCATTACTTCTTCTAATTCGCTTAGAATTGAAGTCATTGATAATGGTCCATTGTCAGCAAGCGATTGGCGCGAACTGAGAAAACCATTTGTAAGTAAGGCTGGCCTTGGGTTGGGCCTTACGATTGTAGAATCTATGGTGGGTCGAATGGGTGGCAAAATGTCACTTGCCGGACCGCCTACAACATTTATTTTGGAGATACCCTGTGAAACAGACACTGCTACTTGTTGAAGATGACAAGAATCTAGCTGACGGCCTTTTAGTAAGCTTAGAGTTAGCCGGGTATAACTGCCTACATGCAGAACTTATCTCTCAAGTTGAACAATATTGGGAAGAAGCTGATCTAGTTATCCTAGACCGTCAGTTACCCGATGGTGATTCAGTACAACATTTACCTGGCTGGAAACAAATTAAAGATGTGCCCGTTATCCTTCTGACTGCACTGGTCACGGTCAAAGATAAGGTAACTGGCTTAGACGCTGGTGCTAATGACTATTTAACAAAACCATTTGCTGAAGCTGAATTATTTGCTCGTGTGCGTGCGCAGCTTCGCGCTCCAGAGTCAGATATCGAAGAAACAAATAAAGTGGTCACTGACAGTTTAGTAATCGATAAATCTACACGTGAAGTTGATTACAAGGGCGAGATGATTACACTGACTCGAACAGAATTTGATTTGCTTCTATTCTTAGCCAGCAATCTTGGTCGCGTATTTACTCGTGATGAATTGCTTGATCATGTATGGGGTTACAACCACTTTCCGACGACACGTACGGTGGATACTCACGTATTACAATTACGCCAAAAACTACCAGGGTTAGAAATTGAAACTCTACGTGGTGTTGGCTACAAAATGAAAGGCTAATGTCAAAAAACTCATTGCTTTTGGTTTGTTCACTACTCATGGCATCAACTCAGGTTGGTGCCGAGTGGTTTGAGAACAATACTTCAATTTCGCAAGCACATCGACATCTATTGACTAAAGATCAAGAGTCGATGTTTCAGTCTTTAGTGGAAATTTGGCAACAACAACCGTCGAAAACGATAAAAACTCACGTCAATCGTTTATTTCTTCAGTCACTCGAAGCCGATTGTGGTAAAGGGTACTCCTCACAACCACTACCGAATTGGCTTAGTTCGGTGTATGTCAAACAACAGTCGATTCAAAGCCCAGGCCGAGATACGTTCCAGGCAGCAATTGAACTCGAGTCAGAGATCGCGATATCTTCAATAACGTTAAAGAAGTGGGTAGATCGGAAGATTTCAAATGATCGCGAATTTTTTTCCAACGCCACTAGTGACACTGTCACCAAATCAACGCTTTATGGAATTCGTTATAATTTAACCTCACCAATTGATGTGGGGCTATATAGGCTAGAGGTTAAGAGAATTGACGGTGAGGTATGGAGCCAATGGCTTATTTTCACGGATCAAGCTTTAAAACAGACTGTCCGATGGTCCGCGAAAGACAAATGGCAAATAGAGAAAAACGCATTGCTCAATCCATACTGTCCTTTACCTAAACTCGAGGTTGGGCTTTATGATTATGTTGACGGAAAATATACCCAAATATGGGGACAGGAATATGAGTCTGACTACCCGTCAGAATTGGAAGCAAAGAATATTCCACCAGACAGGTATGTGTTAGCTGTTTCAATGAAGCAAACAAGATGGCAAGGTCCAATCCTATTCGAGCGTTCTCAGATTATAAGTAAGACGTTTGATGTCTCAGTTGATGATTAACATCAGAAAAACAACGTTTTAATCACTAAAGTAAATTCAATTGATGCCGTTAATACCTAGATAGAGGATTAACGGCATTTTTCGTAATGAACACTAGAATAAAAACGCTTACCGTGGTTTCAATTGTCTCGACTGCTTCAATGCTGCCGATGGCCACAACTCATGCTTCAACATTATCGATTGACGCTAGAGGCGACGCAATGGGAGGAGTCGGTGTTGTTTCAGCTTCTTATCTTACCGCACCATTCTACAATCCAGCGTTAGTTGCCATTTATCGACGTAACGATGACGCCGGTATGCTAGTTCCAAGTTTAGGCGTGAGTTACAACGATCAAGATCAAATGTTAGATAAGGTCGATAGTGCGATAAACTCGCCTTCAGCAGAAACCCTAAATGCGTTACATGGCACCCAGGCAAAAGTTGATTTTGGTGCGGCCGTTGCGTTCGGTATTCCAAACCGTTATCTAGCTGCAAATATATTTGGTAAAGCGTATGTCGAAAATGTTGCTACTCCCGATATTGCGACAGGCGGATCTGATATAGATAACGCAAACAAATCTGCAGTTAAAACTGCTTCTGTTGCGGTCACCGAAGTGGGTATCTCGTTAGCTAAGTATCAGACTCTATTTGGAGAGCACTTCTCTTTTGGCGTGACGCCAAAATTACAGCGCATTTATACCTACACGTCAGTGAGCTCCCTAAAGGATTTTAATCTCAACAACATTCGTGAAAACTCACAAGGTGAAACGGCATTAAACTTAGATGCTGGCGCGTTGTGGTTTCATGGTCCTTTTCGAGCGGGTTTCTCTGCAAAAAACATGTTGTCGAGAAATATTAAAACAGAATCAGGAGTGGTTGATATTGGTGGACGAAATGTTAGTTATGGATACGAATACCAATTAACGCCGCTTTATACTGTTGGTGCCGGGTTCGTCGCTGACTACTTTCAGTTATCTGTTGACTACGACTTAAATGAAGAAAAGAAATTCACTCAATTCGACGACAATGTGAAAATGTTACGTGCGGGTATTGAAGTTGATTTAGTTCGACAAATTCAACTAAGGGGAGGGTACATGAAAAACTTGGCTCGAGATTCAGAAGGGACCATCACCGCGGGTATTGGATTGAGTCCTTTGAACATCTTTGAGATCGATATCGCAGCCAGTTATACATCCCCACAAGCAATGGGTGCAACAATAAACTTCATGACAACTTATTAACGCTTGCCTGAATGAGATTATCGTTTATAGTCCTCCTTTAAGACCCACTTCGTCAGGAGGACTTTATGTTTGACGATTTACCCACCTTATCTCATCAAGAGCAGCAAGCTGCCGTCGAGAAAATACAAGAACTCATGCAGCAAGGCGTTAGTACAGCTCAAGCGATAAAGATGGTCGCTGAACAGATACGAAAAGAAAAAGCAGAGTTACCAAAATAGTCAACATCAAACAGAATTACATTAAAGGCTCCCAATAGGGGGCCTTTTTTTTGCCTCTATACATACAACTCCGCGTTTGTATTACATAGAACTGATTCAAATAAAGATAAAGAACAACAGCTTACTGCAGAGTAATATGCTGAAGGAAGTTGTTGAGAATTGCGGTTTTGTAATTTAATTACAGGTTGCGCAGCCAGTTAAAATGAGAGTAGTGTATTATGCTGCCCTGGTGGTTGGGTAATATAACAACAGTAAGTGTTTACTCTAAACAAGATCGGGATACGAACATTAGCGCACTATAACTAATAGATATCGGTGGTATTTCAAACAGACGTAACGCTATATGAGCGTTGTGCCATACTAATATCAGGGCACGCTATCGAAGTACGAGTTGTCGTTTTTACTACTAGGCATTTACAGAGGTCCTATTAAGTTTCCATTACCGTCCTTATTAGCTCGACAGTTATTGCAGCAGTCTAAAAACCTAGTCACACCAACTCAACTGTGTTCTGCTTTGGCCGTTATCGACAAAACCTCTACGGCTATCGTACCGGTGACGAACTATAAACTTGATATTCCAGTCTGTGTATTTCCAAGGGCTATCTTTGAAGAGCACGTGAAATCCAACAAGACACTCGGTAGCAAAGACGGTGTTTTCTGGGTTACAGACCGTAGTACATTCGATAGTTTTGGAAAAAGTCTGACACACCTAAAAATAGAGCGCATTTTGGGTATGAACCCAGGTTACTACCCACGAGATCAGGACTTAGTTATGGTAGTCATCGATAACGCCGAAGAAGATGAGTTTCGGCTACCAAGTGATAGTGAAGGAGGAGCGAATGATAACTGGCGAGAAGGGGGCTATGCTGGTTGGCCACATACTTATATGTCGACTCCAGAGCGAGTTGCCAGTTCGAGAAACAGTACGTTAGCCGAAATTAGCTCGGCAATGATGTTAGTGCAAGGGATAGCAAATCCACTTGATGTAACTGGCTCGATTGATGACATATACAGTCGCTTTAAAAAGTAGTGACACTCACCGCTGAGTACTATTTAAATATACAGTGCATGGTGGTGGGTAATAATCCATATAAACCTAGTGTTATATTGAGCATCGTATTCCTGATGATATTTACGAATAGTGGTAGGTAAAATTCGGTTAGCGTGACACGGTAACACAGCGTTGATTTTAGTTCGTATAGGAATAGAACTTCAATTAGGACGATAGTATGAACAACTTATCTGATGTTACAGGGTGACTTTATCGCGCGATAGACGACACTTGAGTAGGTGAATCATATCCAGTGATCTTTGACTTAGCCGCAGGCGGAAATAAAAACCTACTAAAAGTACATTCTAGTTAACGATAAGCTGTTTAATGGGTCTTAAGCAAAAAGCTATGAGTAGTATCTTGAGCGCCAAGAGAGAACTTTCAGATGAAGCAAAGTGGGATGGCTTCTACATGGTAGGTGACCGTCTTTGCTTGCCTACAGGCCAATTAGTGCAACCTCAGCAAATCATATTGGCTATGGCGTTGCTGGAGTTAGGCGCACATCCTGATGTTCAAGTTAACAGCAAGATAGGGAGGATTGCGAGGAAGTTGAACGAACTGCGTTCTATACCTTAAAGACATAATCGAAATAGTGGGTGGTGAGTGCAGCTATCATTGCTAATTGCTAATATTGATCGTTGCATAAACTGACAGGTATCTAAAGTGACAGTGTCGCGTATGAATGTACTTTTCAATCAAGAAAGGTATAAAGATGAAATACTTAAGCGTTACAGACACCTACATTTTTAGACAAATAAAATGCGGAATCTCTCCTGAAATGACTGCGAAGCTATGCTTTAAAACCTTAAGGGATGTAAGAGAATGGGACAAAGGAGAACCGAAACCCGCTGAATGCAGACGGCTAATTAGGATGTATGCGCATCGAGAATTTGGAATAGGTGACTCGTGGGAAGGTTTTGAAATGGTCGGGGAAAAGTTGCACTTACCAACGGGACAGATGGTAAGTGCACAACAAATCTTAACTGGTATCGCGCTTATTGAAATAAAGCTCGGAGCTTGAAATTAGAACAACAACTAAGCTACTTAAATTGTTTAGAGCCATAAGTAGTGTCCGAAATACCTAGTTAACAATTTTTGCTGCTTTCTGGAATTTCAACATTATGCTCCCTAACTTGAAAAACGCCGATAGCTATGACATAGAAATTAAAAAGTCCGATGAAAGTATCACAAGCAAACATTACATTTATCTAAAGCCTTAATAGCAAAATTCCGTTCGGTGCCTTTTTCATAATTAAGGGAAAAATAGTCGTGTTAGTTAAATTAAACACCTTTTAAAAATCGGTGAGCACTAAAACATTTAAATTATTCTGAATGAAAAACGAACGGTTGGTTATTTTGTGACCGCATGCTGTATTATGATTGCGAGTACTACTTTAGAGTTACTCTAGTGGATGGGCCAAGTGATGGCGTCTTTTTCAGAGCCTCTGCCATTAATACACTTTCTCATAGGTAAGGATTAGCATTATGAATAAGATTATATTTTTGGGTTTGGTTGCTACTTTTGTGACAGGTTGTAATTCAACTATGGAAATGCCTCAGGACTTGGCATCTCAGCCTTCAATCCCAGTAACCACGGAAGGCGGTGTTTTAGCTTCGGGTTTTTATAAAGGCAACTTCAACATCGCAGATCTGTATACAGGGAGCTTTCATAGAAGTGCGGAGGGGACAAGTGTATTTGACGACACATATAAAAGCAAAACAGGAGGGCTTACGCTCACTATTAATAAAAAAGGAGCGACGGAACCTTGGTTACTGGAATGTAAAGGAAGCACATCGTTGACTTTAGGGGTCTTTGAATCGGGAAAGCCATATTCTTGTGTGATAAGTCAAAGCAACAAACAAATTGGCACATTTAGTCTCAACCCCCAAGAAAACACTTCGCTTGTATCTTTTAGCATGGTTGAGAAAGACACAGGTTACATAAGTATTAATGACAAACGTTTCAACATTGAAAGTGTTAATCGGATTGATGGTTCGATGATTGACTCAGAAAAGCCAGTTGGATTTATTATTAAAGACAACGCCAGAACCATCGCTGCAATCAATACAAATGGCGCCATGGCGATAACACTACAATCCAATTTGCCTGAGTTTGACAAAGATGTAGCGGCGATAGGCGCTTTAACTGCAGGATTTAGTTGGCGTCCTTCTAATAATGAAGATTGAATCTTCATGGAACGTACTTTGACGTAGGTGAGGGCGATTAACTCGTAGTTTTGGTAATTATTGACACGTTATTTTAGCGGTTTGGAACAGGATTATATTGTTCGGGTAAATGTAATTTCGAGCTCAATAAAGCACTACGAGTTCTACTGGCATACTGTTTTCACTGGCAGTAGGGTTGTTGGTATAAACGTGCAATACCATCCATGTCATTCCGGTAACCTACGCCTTTAAGAATCGAGCGTCTCCATCGTAATCTCGATGTCGGCTGTCCGCTCTATATGGTTCAAAAACATTGGGAAAAGAGGGGCGGTTACCATAATCGTTCGGTTTGTCAGATCACGCAAGGCGCCCACTATCAACACATTAGTGGGCGCCTTGCGTGATCTGATTAATAAAACGTACAGTACATCGAGCTAACGTTCGTTGTTTTATTGTTGTCCGGGTGACTACTAATCGCGGTTAGGGATTAGGCTCGATTTATAAAACACTGTGCCTTGAGCGATACTACTAGTGGCTCATTAATTCTGCCATGTCGACAAGTGATTGCTCTATATGGAATTTCATTGATTCCAAATTACTTTTCATCGCTGTGCGGCTTGTCATATTAAAGCTAATTGAATCCTCGCGAATGAAATATCGGATGCCATAACCATTGTCAACAATTGGTCCATAACCAGCTCAATCAATTGCTGATACTGCCCAAAAGACTCCAATTCCTTTGGACTAAATTCGCGTCCGGTGGGCGTAATCAACACAGCCCGAGATTCATCAACCCGAAAACCACGCCAACGCATGTCATTGGGCAAGTAGCCAAACGATTTCACGATAAGCAGCTTTTCAGCCATGGGCTTGATCGCAACAGTGCCATCAAGCCAGCGACGAACGGTGGCGACATTAACGTGAAAAAACTCAACGCCTTGATGAATGGATGAAAACTCACGCCAGTAAAGCGTTTTGAATGACTCATAAAACATGAAGTGCCTCGCAAATTTGAAGGGAGACGAAATTATTTTTTTCGCCCAATTTGCGGCTGTTAGAGGTGTAATTTGCCGAACGCTGCATAATGCGCAGCAGTGGTGGAAGCAAGCCATTCGGATTTTATGAGGGATTAACGCTGAGAAAAGAAATGCTTGTAGAGAGTTAGGTCTAAATATCAATAACTTACTGTAATGAATGAGACAGTTTTGAACGTGTGTGCCTAAATGTTAAATTTGGATTCTCCAATGCGCATTATGTATATTATGTTAAATCATAAGTTAGTGTAATGCTGTACACCACCCCATATCTATACTTCTTCCACTGTTTCGTTAAACATAAG